>JBAWWD010000053.1:0-1214 GCA_037146935.1 Burkholderiales bacterium | reverse complement strand
CTACCCCAGCGGCAAGCTGCACATGGGCCATGTGCGCAACTACACCATCAACGACGTGATGTACCGCCACCTGCGCATGCAGGGCTACAACGTGCTGATGCCCATGGGCTGGGATGCCTTCGGCCTGCCGGCCGAGAACGCCGCCATGAAGAACGGCGTGGCGCCGGCGCGCTGGACCTACGACAACATCGCCTACATGAAGAAGCAGATGCAGGCGATGGGGCTGGCCATCGACTGGAGCCGCGAGATCGCGGCCTGCGACCCGCAGTACTACCGCTGGAACCAGTGGCTGTTCCTGCAGATGCTCGAACGCGGCATCGCCTACCGCAAGACCCAGGTGGTCAACTGGGATCCGGTCGACCAGACCGTGCTGGCCAACGAACAG
Source organism: Burkholderiales bacterium (assembly GCA_037146935.1). Lineage (GTDB taxonomy): Bacteria > Pseudomonadota > Gammaproteobacteria > Burkholderiales > Burkholderiaceae_E > Quisquiliibacterium. The sequence continues at coordinate 829 of JBAWWD010000053.1, read as the reverse complement.
GTGATCGACGGCCGCGGCTGGCGCACCGGCGCGCTGGTCGAGAAGCGCGAGATCCCCGGCTACTACCTCAAGATCACCGACTACGCCCACGAACTCCTCGAGCAGGTCGAGAACCATCTCGACGGCTGGCCCGACCGGGTTCGCACCATGCAGTCCAACTGGATCGGCCGCTCCACCGGCGTGCGCTTCGCCTTCCCGCACGAGATCCATGACGCGCAGGGCGCGCTCGCCGGCGAGGGCCGCCTGCACGTGTTCACCACCCGCGCCGACACCATCATGGGCGTGACCTTCGTGGCGGTGGCCCCCGAGCACCCGCTGGCCGACATCGCCGCCGCCCGTGACCCCGCGGTGGCCGCGTTCGTCACCGAGGCCCGCCAGGGCTCGGTCATGGAGGCCGACATGGCCACCATGGAAAAGAAGGGCGTGCCCACCGGTCTCACGGTGCGTCATCCCCTCACTGGCGAACCCGTGCCGGTATGGGTGGGCAACTACGTGCTGATGGGCTACGGCGACGGCGCCGTGATGGGCGTGCCCGCACATGACGAGCGCGACTTCGCCTTCGCGCGCCGCTACGGCCTGCCGATCCGCCAGGTGATCGATGTGGCGGGCCAGCCCTTCTCCGACACCGAGTGGGCGTCGTGGTACGAGGACAAGGCCGCCGGCCGCTGCATCCACTCGGGCCGCTACGATGGCCTGGGCCATCAGGCGGCGGTCGAGGCCATCGCCGCCGACCTCGCCGCGCTCGGCCTGGGCCAGAAGAAGACGCAGTGGCGCCTGCGCGACTGGGGCATCTCGCGCCAGCGCTACTGGGGCACGCCGATCCCGATCA
>JBAWWD010000052.1:0-1252 GCA_037146935.1 Burkholderiales bacterium | reverse complement strand
GGCCGAGTTCCCGGGCCAGCGCGCCATTGATGATGCGCGCGATCGCATCCGAGGGCCCGCCGGCCGGGTACGGCACCATCAGGCTCACCGGCCTGGCGGGATAGGGCTGCGCGATTGCCGCGCCCGCGCCGATGCAAAGACCGGCCAGCGTGCCGATGGACCGCAGGATCAGACGCCTGGACATGGGGACTCCGTTGAGATGACGGTTTGAAGACGCTCAAGCCAATCTAGGACCAGGCAATCCCAAAGTCCAATGCATTGTTTTTTGATTTAGCATGAGTTCAAGTACGCAATCCGCGGAGCGTCAGCCATGACCCTGGTTCAGCTGCGGCACCTGATCTCGCTCGCCCAGACCGGCTCGTTCAGCCGCTCGGCCGCGGCGCTGTTCCTGACCCAGCCCGCCCTCAGCCGCAGCATCCGGGCGCTCGAGTCCGAATTCGGCCAGCCGCTGTTCGATCGCATCGGTCGTCGCATCGAGCTCACGCCCTTCGGCCACGACGCGCTGGCCCGCGCCCAGGATCTGGTGCTGGCCGCCTCAGACCTGCGCGACAGCGCACGCCTGAGTGACGATGCGCAGCAGGGGGTGCTGCGCATCGGCATGGGTTCCGGGCCAGGCGCCCTGCTGATGACGCCATTGCTGCTCGCCATGGCAACCGAGCGGCCCCGCCTGCGGGTGAGCATCGCGCGCGGCAGCACCGCGCCGCTGGTGCAGGCGCTGCGCGAGCGTGAACTCGACGCGCTCGTGGTCGATGCCCGCTCGCTGCGGCCTGCCCCCGACCTCAGCGCCGAGACCCTGCATGAACTCACGGGCGCGTTCATGGTGCGACGCGGGCATCCGCTGGCGCGACGTCGCGGCATCCGCTTCGACGCGGTGCTGCGCTACCCGATCGCATCCACCCCGCTGTCGGATGAGGTGGCGCGCGCGCTGGTCGAGCAGTACGGCGCGGCCGCCGATCCTGGCGCGTGCGTGACCCTGCGATGCGAGGAGATCCCCAGCCTGATCGAGGTGGCCAGGCAAAGCGACACCGTGGTGCTCGCCGTCCGCGCCGCGGCGCCAGACCTGGTGCCCCTGCGCATGGACCCTCCCCTGGCCGCCACCGCCCGATTCGCGCTGGTCACCCTGCGTCGCCGCACCCCACCGCCGGCGCTGGCCGGGTTGCGCCCGCTGATGTCACGCCTGCTCGCCGAACCCGCCGCCAGAAACAGAAAGCCCCGAGCCGGCAGCACCGGGTCGGGGCCCTGAGACACTGCG
>JBAWWD010000051.1:0-1374 GCA_037146935.1 Burkholderiales bacterium | reverse complement strand
CATGTGTGGACGACCCCTGCGGCGCAAGAGCTTTTGTTTAGCGATGAGCACCGATCGGGTGCATCCATGTGTTCGGCCTGTTTGCGCAGCGCCGTATGGCTGCTGGCCCTGATGAAGTCCGCAGGTCGGCTCCCTAATCACGTCATCGCGCTCGAAGCGCTGTGACCCCCTGGGTTTCGCCGACCCCCGGTCTGACCGGTTCGTCATCACTACTCAGCTACTCCTACGCCATCCTGCCGCCGGACGTTACCCAGCGACGCGGACGACGGTCACGCGGCGGACGCCGCGTAGACTTCGTTGCGCGACATCACCGCCCAGGCAATGCGCGCTGTCTTGTTGGCGAGCGCGACCGTGGCGATCTTCGCCGGCTTGCGTTCGAGGAGCTGCGCCATCCAGGGCTGGCGAGCGGCATTTTTGCGCGCCATGCGCATCACCGCTGTCGCGCCGACTACGAGCAGCCGCCGCAGATACCCGTCGCCCTGCTTGGTGATCCCGCCCAGGCGTTCTTTGCCGCCGGAGCTATTCGCTCGAGGTGTAAGCCCGAGCCACGCTGCGAACTGCCGTCCGGATCGGAACAGCGACGCATCCGGCACCGCCGCTGATATGGCGGACGCGGTGATCGGGCCGATGCCTGGGATCGTCGCAAGTCGGCGGCTCGTCGCGTCGGCTCGGTGCCACGCGAGTATCTGTGTCTCCAGTCTGTCGATCTCGCTGGCGAGCGCTCGCAGCTGGGCGGCAAGGCCGTGAAGCGCCGACCGAGCGTGAAGGGGCAGCTTGTCCTGTTGTTCGTGCAACGCCTTCAGCATCGCCGTCACGCCGCCTGCCCCGACACCTGTCACGATTCCGTATTCCGCCAGGTGCCCTCGCAATGCGTTGATAAGCATGGTCCGTTGCCGCACCAGCAGGTCGCGGCTCTTGTGGAGCATCAACACCGCCTGCTGTTCGACGGTCTTCACCGCAACGAACCGCATCGTTGGACGTGTCACCGCCTCGCAAATCGCCTCGGCGTCGGCGGCGTCGGTCTTCCCGCGCTTCACATAAGGCTTCACATAGGCGGGTGGCATCAGCCGAACCTCATGCCCCAACGCAATCAGCTCCCGGGCCCAATGATGGGCCGACGCACATGCCTCCATGCCGACAAGGCAAGCTGGAAGATCGGTGAAAAAGCCGATTACCTCTGCGCGACGTAGCTTGCGCCGCACCAGGACCGCACCGTCGAGGCCGATCGCGTGTACCTGAAAAACGCTCTTCGCCAGATCTAATCCGACGGTAACAACCTCCTGCTTCATTTGCCGACTCCTAGACGTGGACCTACAACGGCCGCATCATCGCACAGCTACGCTGGTGCAGGGGCCGTCCACGCCATCACGTCAC
>JBAWWD010000050.1:0-1416 GCA_037146935.1 Burkholderiales bacterium | reverse complement strand
CGGAGGACGAGCTCGCTGCCGAGGTCGCCGCGGCGAAGACGACGACCATTTCCGCGTTTGAGCGCAAGAAGCCGGTCCGTAAGCCGTTTCCCGAGCACTTGCCGCGCGAACGCGTGGTTGTCTCCGCGCCATGCTCGTGCCCGGCCTGTGGTGGCAGCCGGCTGTCGAAGTTGGGCGAGGATGTGACCGAGACGCTCGAAGTGATCCCTCGCGCGTGGAAGGTCATCCAGACGGTGCGCGAGAAGTTCGCCTGCCGGGACTGCGAGAAGATCACGCAGCCGCCCGCACCGTTCCACGTCACCCCGCGCGGATGGGCCGGCCCAAGCTTCCTCGCCATGCTGATGTTCGACAAGTATGGCCAGCATCAGCCGCTCCATCGGCAGGCCGAGCGCTTTGCCTGCGAAGGCGTTCCGCTCAGCGTATCGACGCTGGCAGACCAGATCGGGGCTGCTTGCCACGCAATGATGCCGATCTACCGGATGATCGAGGCCCATGTCCTTGCCGCCGAGCGTCTTCATGGCGACGACACAACGGTGCCAGTCATGGCCAAGGGCAAGACCGATACCGGCCGACTATGGGACTATGTGCGCGATGATCGGCCCTTCGGCGGCTCCGATCCGCCGGCAGTCATCTTCCACTACTCGCGAGACCGGCGCGGCGAACATCCCCGAGCGCATCTCGAGGCCTGGTCCGGGATACTGCAGGCTGATGCCTATGGCGGCTACGGTGATCTGTATGTTGCGGATCGCCAACCTGGACCGATCCTGGAAGCAGGGTGCTTCGCGCATGCACGTCGGAAGTTCTTCGAGCTCGCCGATGTCGAGGGTGCGGCACGCAAGAAGAGCCGCGGCGAGAAAGTGCCGGTCATCTATCCGATCGCGCTGGAGGCCGTGCAGAAACTCGACGCCCTGTTCGCGATCGAGCGCGACACCCACGGCAAGAGCCCGACCGAGCGGCTCGCCGTTCGTCAGGAGCTGAGCGCGCCGCTGATGGAGGAACTGCACGAGTGGCTGAACGCGCAGCTTGTCAGGATCTCCCGCAACCACGACGTGGCCAAAGCCATCAACTACATGTTGCGTCGGTGGGCCGCGTTCACCCGGTTCCTCGACGATGGCAGAGTCTGCCTCTCGAATAATGCCGCTGAACGATCACTGCGCTGTGTACCTCTCGGGCGCAAGTCGTGGCTGTTCTGCGGCTCCGACCGCGGTGGCCAGCGCGCGGCGATCGCCTACTCGCTGATCCAAACCTGTCGCCTCAACGAGGTCGACCCACAGGCATGGCTCGCCGATGTGCTCGCCCGCATTGCCGATCACTCAGTCAGTCGGCTCGATGAGCTTCTGCCTTGGAACTGGTGCGCCAATCAACGCGCAATCGCCGCCTGATCGAAACACGCTGCGGCCTTCGGCGTATGCTTAC
>JBAWWD010000049.1:0-1612 GCA_037146935.1 Burkholderiales bacterium | reverse complement strand
GCGCATAGGGATTTCAAACGGTCTCTGGAAGCCTGTGGGAGGCCCGACTGGCGCATGGGTGGCCGATAGATGCCGTCCTGGACGGCTTGGAACTGGCATCTGCACCGTTGTCTTGTCGTGATTCGGCCGGCCCATTCGGTTCGATTGGTGCTCGCTGCGTCTGACCATCAGGGTTGACCCTGAGTACATCGGCATCGAGCCGACAGGCGGCGCAGCACCATCCTGGCTGCCGTTGTCAGCGCAGCCTGGGGCGAGGTGTCTTTGACGGTCAGCGCGGCTCAGGCAGCGAAGTCTTGCCCCGCCTCGCGCACCCGTCCCCTTGGCGGCGGCTGTGGATCCAATCCGAGGTGGCTCAGGATCTTCTCGATCACCGGCCGCTCGAGGATGGCCGCGATGATCTTGAGCTCACCGGCGCCGCAGTTCGGACACCGCTCCACGTCGATGTCAAAGACGCGCTTGAGCAACCGCGCCCAACTGACGCGGTGCGGCCGGGACTGAACCGTCTGGACATCGCACCCGCCGGCAACTGCGACTTCGGCGGCCCGCTCTTGTACCTCGGGCTTCTGGGGCACCACCAGCGGGCGCAGCCTGGCGTTGGGTGCCAGCACGCCGTGGTACCGGATCAGGTGCAGCCTCGGCCGCGGCACCAGCGCCGCGAGCCGCTGCATGAACTCCAGCGGGCTCATCACAAGATGCGTCGTGCCGTCGCGCCAAGGCGACTTGAGCTTCAGCTCCACCTGCCCGGCGGCGTTGAGCTGCACCCGTTCGTCCGATAGCGCGGGGCGGGTGATGTAGCGGCACAGCTGCTCCAGCCGCTTGCGGTCGTGCGCTTGCACCCGCACCGCGGCATGCAGGCTGAAGCCGTCGATGTCGGCGCACTGCGGCTGGCGGGCCCGGTCCTCGCGCGGCATCGCGCCACGCAAGGTCAGCACCTTCTGCCCGGCGCGCGGGCCGAAGGCGATGCGGTAAGTGATGGCCGCGGCCTGCAGCGGCCGCAGTGTGCGCGCCTCCTCGCCATCGGCATCCGGCTCGGCCAGGTAGGTCTGGCCCATGTCCTCGACCAGCACGCCCCGGCGCGTGAGCATCTTCATCAGCCGGGCGATGACGCTGCGCAGCAGCACGTGCAGTTCCTCGTCAGTGGGTGCGTCTGCCTCGACAAAGCTGGGCGCGCCATCGGCGCCGCAGCGGTACACCCCGTCCAGCACCAGACAGTGCAGGTGAATGTTCAAGTTCGCAGCCGAGCCGAAGCGCTGGATCAGCGTGACGGCGCCGCCCTGGCCTTCGTCACTCCTGAGCCCCGTGTGGCCCAGCAGATGCCGTTCGACCACGCGCTGCACCACCTGCAGCACCGGCGTGACCAACTCGGGCTGCGCTGCCAGCAGCACGCGCAGCGGGATCGGCAGCGACAACACCCATTGCCGCGCCGGCACATGCGGGATGACGTGGTCCACCAGGTGCGCTGCCGTCTGCGACATGCGCCGCGCACCGCATGAGGGGCAGAACCCTCGCCGCTTGCAGCTGAACGCCAGCAGCTTGTCGTGGCCGCACTCGCCGCAGCGCAGGCGCAGGAAGCCGTGGGCCAGGATGCCGCACTCGAGGAAGGCGTCGAACT
>JBAWWD010000048.1:0-1673 GCA_037146935.1 Burkholderiales bacterium | reverse complement strand
AGCGAAGTAATCGGCGGGCTGCCGCAAATCGCGCCGAAGAAACACTGCGTGCCCCGGTTGTGGCAAGGTGGAATGCGGTGCCGCGGAAGACCGGTGTAGCAGTGGTGCGCAATGCCCGCGGGTTAGCGTGGTCCTGGGTGACGTCATCGACATTGGTGAATCGTTGTAGCAGTTCGTATCTGCCGCGGCGATATCCCGTTTAAGAGAGTGAGCAAGACGACGTACCCGAGGCGGCACCACATTCCGTAACGGATGATGGAGCAAGCCATGGCGCAACGCAATCGAGCCGTCAGCCTCAAACCGGGCAAGTCCCGCGCAGCGCTGACGATCACCCACCCCAACGCGGCCGGCATCGACATCGGCAGCGCCGCGCACTTCGTGGCCGTACCGCCTGACCGCGACGACGAGCCCGTGCGGGAGTTCCCGAGCTTCACGGTCGATCTCAACGCCATCGCCGATTGGCTGGCGGCCTGCAAGGTCGACACGGTGGCGATGGAATCCACCGGCGTGTACTGGATCCCGCTGTTCGAGTTGCTGGAGTCGCGCGGCTTCACGGTACTGCTGGTGAACGCGCGCCACGTCAAGAACGTCTCGGGCCGCAAGTCCGACGTGCTGGACTGCCAGTGGCTGCAGCAACTCATGACCTACGGCCTGCTCAGCGGGGCATTCCGCCCAGCCGAGCAGGTATGCGTGCTGCGCTCGCTGTGGCGCCAGCGCGGCATGCTGCTCAGGAGTCAGGGGCGGCATGTGCAGCACATGCAAAAGGCGCTGACGCAGATGAACGTGCAACTGGCCAACGTCATCGCCGATGTCGTGGGCGAGACCGGCCAGAAGATCCTGCGCGCCATCGTGGCCGGCGAGCGCGACGGCCAGGTGCTGGGCGCGATGAAGAACACACGTATCCGCGCCAGCACCGAGGAGATCGCCAAGAGCCTGCAGGGCAACTGGCGGGCCGAGCACCTGTTCGCGCTGAAGCAGGCGCTGGATGCCTTCGACTTCGTCGGCACGCAGTTGACCGAATGCGACACCCAAATCGAGCAGCAATTGCAGACGCTGCAGATGCATGACGGCGAGCCGGCCAAGGGCAAGAAGCGTGGCCGGGCGCGCAACGCGCCGAAGTTCGACCTGCGCACGCAGCTCTTCAAGATGTGCGGCGTGGACCTCACGCGCATCGACGGCATCGACGTCACCACGGCGCTGGCCGTGATCAGCGAGACCGGCGCCGACATGTCCCGGTTCCCCAGCGACAAGCACTTCGCCAGCTGGATGGGCCTGTGCCCAGGCACGAAGATCACGGGCGGCAAGGTGATGAGCGGCGCGACCAAGCGCTGCGCCAACCGTGCTGCGCAGGCCTTGCGGCTGGTGGCCGCGGCGCTGCGCACCAGCCAGTCGGCGCTGGGGGCCTACTTCCGCCGGATGTGCGCCCGCATGGACAAGCCCAAGGCGGTGGCCGCTGCCGCGCACAAGCTCGCCCGGCTCATCTACACGATGCTGACCAAGGGCGAGGAGTACACCGACCAAGGCCAGGCCTACTACGAGGAGCGATACCGCGAACGGGTGCTGCGCCAGCTGTCCCAGCGTGCCAACAAGCTCGGGATGCAACTCGTCGCCGCACCGCAGGCCGCATGAAAAACGCCTTGCGCATCAGTCACTTGAGGGGTGTTTCTTAAGAG
>JBAWWD010000047.1:0-1733 GCA_037146935.1 Burkholderiales bacterium | reverse complement strand
GTTGGACGAAGCCGCTACGCGGAGGAAACGGCGCCTCTGATCTGATTTCACAATGCAGCCTCATCCCCTCGCCCGAGGGGCCGATGGATCGTCAATCGCGAGGTTACTGCAAGATGGAATCCCTGTCCGCCAACACGTTCGAGCAGAACTATCAGTCCCACCTCAAGCACCTCAAGCTCAAAGGCCTGCAGCCCAAGACCATCGACGCCTACGCGCGCGCCGTCCGCCGCATCGGCGCGCGCTTCGATCACAGAATCGATGATCTCTCCGAGCAGCAACTGACCGACCACTTCACCGAGCTGCTGGCCTCGCACTCGTGGAGCGCGGTCAAGCTCGATCTCTATGGCTTGAAGTTCTACTACGCCCACGTCCTGCGCAAGCCCTGGGTGGCCCCCGGACTGGTCAAGCCGCCCAAGGGCCAGCGCCTGCCCGACATCGTCACCGTCGAGCAAGCCCAGCAACTGTTCGCCGCCACCCGCGTGGCGAGCTATCGCGTGCTCTTCTTCACCCTCTACAGCCTCGGGCTACGCCTGGGCGAAGGCCTGCGGCTGCAGGTGGGCGATATCGATGCGGTGCGCGCTCGGGTGCATGTGCGCGATGCCAAGGGCAACCGCGATCGCTTCGTGCCCTTGCCCGAGGCCACCCATCGTCTGCTGCAGCGATTCTGGCGCGTGCATCGCAATCCGGTGCTGTTGTTCCCGAATCGGCACGGCGGTCTGGCCGGCGCGGCGCGCGCCACGACGCCGCTCGATCGCGGCGGCGTGCAACGCACGCTGCGGCGCGTGAGCGCGATGTGCGGCATAAAAAAAAGATCACGCCCCACAGTCTTCGCCACAGCTACGCGACCCACCTGATCGAGACCGGGGTCGATCTGATCGAGGTGCAGAAGATCCTCGGTCATCACAGCATTCTCACCACCGCCCGCTACACCCACCTGACCGATCAGACGAAGCACCACGCACTCGATCGGATCAACGCGCTGATGGATGGCTTCTCCATCGGTTGGGGAGCGCTGCGATGATCCGCTTGGCCTCGGTCATCGACACCTTCGAATCGGCCTTCCTCGCGCAGTACCGCGACCGGCTTCGCCCCGAGCACCGGCGCGCCCTGACGGCGATGAAGCTCTGCCGCACGCAGGCCAGCCCGAAGCTCGAGGTGGCCTGCTCCGAGTGCGCGCACCGCACGCTGGTGCCGCACTCCTGCGGCCATCGGCATTGCCCGCACTGCCAGCACCACGAGAGCCAGCGCTGGCTCGAGCGCCAGTTGGCGAAGCAGGTGCCCGCCGAGTACTTCCTGCTCACCTTCACGCTGCCGGCCGAATTCCGACCCCTGGCCTGGGCGCACCCGCGCACGGTCTACGACCTGCTGCTGCGCTGTGCCTGGGAGACGGTGCGCACCTTCGCGCGCCACGACCGGCAGTTGCAGGGGGTTCCCGGGGCGATCGCGGTGCTGCACACGAACACGCGCACGCTCGACTACCACCCGCACGTGCATCTGGTGATGCCGGCCGCGGCGGTCGATGCCGAGCGACGACGATGGCGTACCAAGGGCGCGGGCCGCGCTCGGGCGGGCAAGGCGGGCTATCTGTTCAATCACGTCGCTCTGGCCAAGGTCTTCCGCGCGAAGATGCTCGCCGGGCTCGAGGCCGCGGCATTGACGCTGCCGGCGCGCCATCCACGGAGGTGGGTGGTGGATTGCAAGTCGGTGGGCAACGGCCGGCCCGCGCTGATCTA
>JBAWWD010000046.1:0-2405 GCA_037146935.1 Burkholderiales bacterium | reverse complement strand
GTAAGCGGTGTGCTCAGGCCACGGCGGTCCAAGGCATCAGCTCACCGACGGCGTTGGCGGGATGACCGCTGGCCAGCTTGGTGAGGGTCTCGGCCAGCCAGGCATGCGGGTTGATGCCTGAGATTTTGCAGTTCTCGATGAGGGTGGCGATCACCGCCCAGTTGTCGCCGCCCTCGTCGGAGCCGGCGAACAGCGCGTTCTTGCGATTGAGGGCCAGCGGCCGGATCGACCGCTCGACGGTGTTGGAATCCAGCTCGATGCGGCCGTCGTCGAGGAACAGCGACAAGCCGGCCCAACGGGTGAGCGCATAGCGGATCGCATCGGCGAGTTTGCTTTTGGCACTGACCTGACGGAGCCGTGCCTCGAGGTAGACGTGCAGATCATCGACGATGACGCGGGCCCGTTCGGCACGCACGGCACGGCGCTGCTCCGCCGAGGTGCCGCGAACCTCGTCCTCGATCGCGTAGAGCAAGGCAATCCGGCGCAGCACCTCGGCCGAGACCGGCGAACTCTCGGCCAGTTCGTAAAACTTGCGCCGCACGTGCGCCCAACAGAAGGCCAGGCTTACCTGCTGTCGGCGCCTCGCCAGAGCGGCGTAGCCGCCAAAGCCATCGACCTGCAGGATGCCGGCGAAGTCACCGAGATGGGCTTCGGCCCGCTCGCCCTTGCGGTCAGCGGCATAGACATAGGCCACCATCGGCGGATCTTCGCCGCCCCATGGTCGATCGTCGCGGGCATAGGCCCAGAGCTGGCCCGTCTTCGTCCGCCCGCGTCCGGGATCCAGCACCGGCGCCGTGGTCTCATCGGCGAACAGCCGCTCGGATCGTCGCAATCGCTCGAGAATGTGATCCCGCAAGGGACGCAGGTACCAGGCTGCCCGGCCAACCCAGTCCGCCAAGGTTGAGCGGTCGAGTTGGATGCCCTGCCGCGTGTAGATCTGTGCCTGGCGGTAGAGCGGCAGGTGATCGGCATACTTGGCGACCAGGACCTGTGCGATCAGCGCCTCGGTAGGGATGCCACCCTCAACGATCCGCGCCGGGGCGGGCGCCTGGACAATCGCACCCTCACACGAGCGGCAGCCATAGCGCGGGCGGCGGGTGACCAGCACGCGAAAGGTGGTGGGCACGACGTCGAGACGCTCGGCCACATCCTCACCGATCTGGTGGAGCGCGCCGCCGCAGCAGGGGCAGGCCTTATCCTCGACATCGACGACCTGCTCGATCCGCTCCAGGTGAGCAGGCAGCGAGCCGCGGTTGGCCTTGCGCGGGCGATCCGCCGGGGCCCGGCTCGCCTTCTCCACGACATGCTGGGCCTCGGCCAGAGCTGTCTCAACCTCCTCGAGGGCAAGTTCGAACTGATCGGGATCGAGCTGCTCGGACCGGCGGCCGAACCGGTGCCGCTGCAGGGCCTCGATGATCGCCTTCAGGCGTTCGACCTCGGCCTGGAAAACCTTCAGCGCATCAAGCTCGCGGGCCTGTTCGAGGACGAGCGCGCGGAGCGCTTCGACGTCGTTGGGAAGGTCCGCTTCCATGAGCATGGGAGCAGTGAATCAGCAGGCGGAGCCCCCGTCAACCGGCAATCTGCGGGGCGATCGGGCGGCGTCCGCCATGTACCCGGCGCCAGTCCAGACCCTCGAGCAAGGCGCCCAACTGCGCCGACGTCAGACGTATCACGCCGTCCTGGATACCCGGCCACTTGAACCCGCCGGACTCCAGCTTCTTGGCCATCAGGCACAGCCCGGTGCCGTCCCACCAGACGAGCTTGATCCGGTCGCTGCGCTTGGCCCGGAACACGTAGATCACGCCTGAATAGGGATCACCGCCGTACTCGGCACCGACCAGCGCAGCCAATGCATCGGGTCCCTTGCGGAAGTCCACCGGGCGCGTCGCCACCATCACCCTCGCGCTTGGGCCGATCCCTATCATCAGTTGGCACCAGCCTGCAGAGCTTGAATGATCGCCACGGCCAGATCGGTCCTGACTGCCTGTCCGATCCGAACCACGGCACCACCAACTTCGACCTCAATGCCATCGCTTGAGCTCGGCGGTGAGCCACCCACGACCGGCACAAACATGGGTTCGTCTCGTAGGGGAAGCTTGGCTGCCTCCATGGCGTAACGCAGCTCCCTGCGCCACGTGTACAGCAGCGCCGTGCTGATCTCCCGCTCACGAGCAAATGCGGCGATGTTATCGCTGCGCTCCATCTCCGAAATCAACGCAAGCTTCTGCTCCAGCGTCCAGACGCGCCGTCGGCCTCGCATCCCTGCGAGAACTTCGATCCGCCGGACACGCTTCAGAGGCACTCCAACGTCGGTGTCCAATGCACTCGTAAGGCGGGTATCATCCATCCCCGCACTTCAACCACAGCACTCGGGGCAGGCAAGGTGGGGCCGGAACACCGCTTAC
>JBAWWD010000045.1:0-4006 GCA_037146935.1 Burkholderiales bacterium | reverse complement strand
CAATCGTCCCCACGTTCACGTGCGGCTTGGTGCGCTCGAATTTACCTTTGGCCATTGCTCTTTCTCCGATTTCAAAGAACGTTGCTGTCTGTCAGCGTCACTTGGTACGCGCCGAGATGATGGCCTCGGCCACATTCTTGGGCGCTTCTGCGTACTGCTTGAATTCCATGGTGTAGGTGGCGCGGCCCTGGGTGAGCGAGCGCAGCGTGGTGGAGTAGCCGAACATCTCGGCCAGCGGCACCTCGGCGCGGATGGCCTTGCCACCACCGGCCATGTCTTCCATGCCCTGGACCATGCCGCGGCGGGAGGAAAGATCACCCATCACCGTGCCGGCGTAGTCCTCGGGGGTTTCCACCTCGACCGACATCATCGGCTCGAGCAGCGCGGGGCTGGCCCGGCGCATGCCCTCCTTGAAGGCGATGGAGGCAGCCTGCTTGAACGCGTTCTCGTTGGAGTCGACGTCGTGGTAGGAGCCGAAGAACAGGGTGGCCTTGACATCGACCACCGGGTAGCCGGCGAGCACGCCCGCGGGCAGGGTCTCGCGGATGCCTTTCTCGACCGCCGGGATGAATTCGCGCGGCACCACGCCACCCTTGATGGCATCGACGAATTCGAAGCCCGGGCCGCCCGGCTGAAGCGGCTCGAGCTTGATGACCACGTGGCCGTACTGGCCGCGGCCGCCCGACTGCTTGATGAACTTGCCCTCGACCTCGTCGACCTGCTTGCGGATGGTCTCGCGATAGGCCACCTGCGGCTTGCCCACCGAGGCTTCGACGCTGAATTCGCGCTTCATGCGGTCGACGATGATCTCGAGGTGGAGCTCGCCCATGCCCGAGATGATGGTCTGGCCCGATTCCTCATCGGTACGCACCCGGAACGACGGGTCTTCCTGGGCAAGACGACCCAGGGCGATGCCCATCTTCTCCTGGTCGGCCTTGGTCTTGGGCTCGACGGCCTGCGAGATCACCGGCTCGGGGAAGACCATGCGCTCGAGAATGATCACGTTCTCGGGATCGCACAGGGTTTCACCGGTGGTGACGTCTTTCAGGCCCACGCAGGCGGCGATGTCGCCGGCGCGCACTTCCTTGATCTCGTCACGTTGGTTGGCGTGCATCTGCAGGAGCCGACCGATGCGTTCCTTCTTGCCCTTGATGGGGTTGTAGATGGTGTCGCCGGAGTTCAGCACGCCGGAGTACACCCGGATGAAGGTGAGCTGGCCCACGAAGGGATCGGTCATGAGCTTGAACGCGAGCGCCGAGAACTTCTCGCCGTCGTCGGCCTTGCGGAAGACCTCCTTCTCGCTGTCATCGGCACCCTTCACCGGGGGGATGTCCACCGGCGAGGGGAGATAGTCGATGACCGCGTCGAGCATGGCCTGCACGCCCTTGTTCTTGAAGGCGGTGCCGCACAGCATGGGCACGATCTCGCCGGCGATGGTGCGCTGGCGGATGGCGAGCTTCAGTTCCTCGACGGTGAGGTCACCCTCCTCGAGGTACTTGTTCATCAGTTCCTCGTTGGCCTCGGCCGCCGCCTCGAGCATCTTCTCGCGCCACTCGGCGCAGGTGTCGGCGAGGTCATCGGGGATGTCCTTCATCTCGAACTTCATGCCCTGCGAGGCGTCATCCCAGTAGATGGCCTTCATGCGGACCAGGTCGATCACGCCCTTGAAGTTTTCCTCGGCGCCGATGGGCACCTGGATGGGAATGGGATTGGCGCGCAGGCGGGCGCGCATCTGGTCATGGACCTTGAAGAAGTTGGCGCCGATGCGGTCCATCTTGTTGACGAAGGCCAGACGGGGCACGCCGTACTTGTTGGCCTGACGCCAGACGGTCTCGGACTGGGGCTGCACACCGCCCACCGCGCAATACACCATGCACGCGCCGTCGAGCACCCGCATGGACCGCTCGACCTCGATGGTGAAGTCGACGTGGCCAGGGGTGTCGATGATGTTGATCCGGTGCTCCGGATAGGACATGTCCATGCCCTTCCAGAAGCAGGTGGTGGCGGCCGAGGTGATGGTGATGCCGCGCTCCTGCTCCTGCTCCATCCAGTCCATCGTGGCGGCGCCGTCGTGCACCTCGCCAATCTTGTGATTGACGCCGGTGTAATACAGGATGCGCTCGGTGGTGGTGGTCTTGCCGGCGTCGATGTGCGCCGAGATACCGATGTTCCGGTATCGCTCGATGGGGGTCTTGCGGGCCATTGTCAGGTGCTCCAGACGTGCAGGGCGGGGCCTCGTGGGCCCGAAGGGTTCGGGCGACGAGCCCGGGTCAGAACCGGAAGTGGGCGAATGCCTTGTTGGCCTCGGCCATCCGGTGGACTTCGTCGCGCTTCTTGACGGCGCCGCCGCGGTTCTCGGAGGCTTCCATCATCTCGTTGGCCAGGCGCTGACCCATGGACTTCTCGCCACGCTTCTTGGCGGCCTCGCGCAGCCAGCGCATGGCCAGGGCCATGCGGCGCACCGGGCGGATCTCGACCGGCACCTGGTAATTCGCGCCACCCACCCGGCGGCTCTTGACCTCGACCATGGGGCGGCAGTTCTGCAGCGCCTGCGCGAAGACCTCGATGGGGTCCTTGCCCGAGCGCGTCTTGATCTGTCCGAAGGCACCGTAGAGCATGCGCTCGGCCACGGCCTTCTTGCCGTCAAGCATCAGCACGTTGATGAACTTGGAGACCTCGACGCTGCCGTACAGCGGGTCGGGGAGGATTTCACGCTTGGGTACTTCGCGACGACGGGGCATGGCAAGGCTCTCCTGGCTTCAGCGGTGTCACCGGGCGGGTCGCCCGGCGCAACTGGCCATCCGACAAACCGCGCCCCGGCGGAGCACGGCGGAATGGCCGCTTACTTGGCGGCGCCACAGCACCGCCAGAACAAAGGGCGCGGGCACCCGGATGAACCCGGATGGCCCCGCGCCCGGCAAAACAGACCCGGCCTGATCAGGCCTTCTTGGGCCGCTTGGCGCCGTACTTCGAGCGCGCCTGCTTGCGGTCCTTGACGCCCTGGAGGTCGAGCGAGCCACGCACGATGTGGTAGCGCACACCGGGCAGATCCTTGACCCGGCCACCGCGGATGAGCACCACCGAGTGCTCCTGCAGGTTGTGGCCTTCACCGCCGATGTAGCTGATGACCTCGAAGCCGTTGGTCAGGCGCACCTTGGCCACCTTCCGAAGCGCCGAGTTGGGCTTCTTGGGGGTGGTGGTGTACACCCGGGTGCACACGCCACGGCGCTGCGGGCTTTCCTGCAGCGCGGGGCTCTTGCTCTTGAGCTGTTCGGTCTCGCGACCCTGGCGCACGAGCTGATTGATGGTGGGCATTCAATGTTTCCTTGGGATGACGCCTGGCCACCCTGTTGTCACCGCGCCAGACTGCTCTGGCTGACCGGCCCGGCGAACGATTGCGCCGGCGTTTGACGGAAAGCCTTCGATTATAGATCCTGAACAATCCCCCTGCAAGCGGCCGATGCGCGCGCGCATCGGCCGCCGCGGGTGAGGGTTCAGCCCTGCGACTCGGCCCCCTCGTCGGCCACGCCGGCCGGCTCGGTTTCGGTCGAGGGCATGGAGAACAGCGCTTCGGCTTCGGCCGCCGCGAGCGCGGCCTGCTCGGCCGCCTCGTTCTGCTCCTTGGCCTTGCGCGCCCGGTGGTAAGCCAGACCCGTGCCCGCCGGGATCAGCCGGCCGACGATCACGTTCTCCTTCAGGCCGCGCAGGTCGTCCTTCTTGCCCATGATCGCCGCCTCGGTGAGCACCCGGGTGGTCTCCTGGAAGGAGGCCGCCGAGATGAACGAGTCGGTGGACAGCGAGGCCTTGGTGATGCCCAGCAGCAGGTTGATGTAGGTGGCCTCGACCTTGCCGGCCTCGCGCACCTTGTCGTTCTCGTCGAGCATCTCGGAGCGCTCGACCTGCTCGCCCATGATGAACGGGGCATCGCCCGGATCGACGATCTGCACGCGGCGCAGCATCTGGCGAACGATCACCTCGATGTGCTTGTCGTTGATCTTCACGCCCT
>JBAWWD010000044.1:0-5201 GCA_037146935.1 Burkholderiales bacterium | reverse complement strand
GCAGCATCTGGCGAACGATCACCTCGATGTGCTTGTCGTTGATCTTCACGCCCTGGAGCCGGTAGACGTCCTGGACCTCGTCGACGACGTAGCGCGCGAGCGCCTCGATGCCGAGCAGGCGCAGGATGTCGTGCGGATCGGCCGGGCCGTCGACGATCATCTCGCCCTTGTTGACCACCTGGCCGTCGTGGACCAGCACGTTCTTGTCCTTGGCGATCAGGAACTCGTGGGCGATGCCGTCCATGTCGGTGATGACCAGACGCTGCTTGCCCTTGGTGTCCTTGCCGAAGGAGACCGTGCCGGTGACCTCGGCGAGCATGCCGGCGTCCTTGGGCGAGCGGGCCTCGAAGAGCTCGGCCACCCGCGGCAGACCGCCGGTGATGTCGCGGGTCTTCTGCGACTCGAGCGGGATGCGCGCGAGGGTCTCGCCCACGCCGATCTCCTGACCGTCGCGCACGGTGATCAGCGCCCCGACCGGGAAGCTGATGGTCACCGCGTGGTCGGTGCCGGCGATGCGAACCTCCTCGCCGGCCTCGTTGATCAGCTTGACCTGCGGGCGAACGTTGCGCGCCGCGGTGCCGCGGCGCTTGGCGTCGATGACCACCAGGGTGGACAGGCCGGTGACCTCGTCGATCTGCTTGGCGACGGTGGCGCCTTCCTCGACGTTCTCGAACTTGATGCGACCGGCGTACTCGGTGATGATCGGCCGGGTCATGGGATCCCAGGTGGCCAGCGGCGTGCCGGCCTTGACCTCGCGGCGGTCTTCCACCAGCAGGGTGGCGCCGTAGGGGATCTTGTGACGCTCGCGCTCGCGCCCGAAGTCGTCGCCGATGACGATCTCGCCGGAGCGCGAGATGACGATCAGCTCGCCGCGGGCGTTCGTCACATGGCGCATGGTGGGCGTGAAGCTCACCCGGCCGTTGGACTTGGCCTCGACCGAGCTGTCGACCGCCGCGCGGGAGGCAGCGCCACCGATGTGGAAGGTGCGCATGGTGAGCTGGGTGCCCGGCTCGCCGATGGATTGCGCGGCGATCACGCCCACCGCCTCGCCGGAGTTCACCAGCGTGCCGCGACCGAGGTCGCGGCCATAGCACTTGGCGCACAGGCCGTAGCGCGTGGCGCAGGTGAGCGGCGTGCGGACCCGCACCTCGTCGATGCTCAGGCGCTCGATCTCGTCGACCTTGTCCTCGTCGAGCAGGGTGCCGGCCTCGTAGAGGGTGGCCTGGGTCTCGGGCACGACCACGTCGTGGGTGGCCACGCGGCCGAGAATCCGGTCACGCAGGGCCTCGATGACCTCGCCGCCCTCGATCAGGGCCTTCATGGCCACGCCGTTGGTGGTGCCGCAGTCATCCTCGGTGACCACCAGGTCCTGGGTGACGTCGACCAGACGGCGGGTGAGGTAGCCGGAGTTGGCGGTCTTCAGAGCGGTGTCGGCCAGACCCTTTCGCGCGCCGTGCGTGGAGATGAAGTACTGCAGCACGTTGAGACCCTCGCGGAAATTCGCGGTGATAGGGGTCTCGATGATCGAGCCGTCGGGCTTGGCCATCAGGCCGCGCATGCCGGCGAGCTGACGGATCTGCGCCGCCGAACCGCGGGCGCCCGAGTCGGCCATCATGTAGATGGCGTTGAACGACTCCTGGTCGACTTCCTTGCCGTGGCGGTCGGTGACCTTCTGCACGCGCAGCTGGTCCATCATGGCCTTGCCGACCTCGTCACCGGCGCGGCCCCAGATGTCGACCACCTTGTTGTAGCGCTCGCCCTGGGTGACCAGGCCCGAGGTGTACTGCTGCTCGATCTCCTTGACCTCCTTCTCGGCGTCGGCGAGCAGGCGGGCCTTCTGAGGCGGCACCAGCATGTCGTCGATGGCGATGGAGATGCCGGCGCGGGTGGCCAGCCGGAAGCCGTTCTGCATCAGCTGGTCGGCGAAGATGACCGTGTCACGCAGGCCGCAGCGCCGGAAGGAGGCATTGATCAGCTTGCTGATCTCCTTCTTCTTGAGCGCCTTGTTGATGAACTCGAAGGGCAGGCCCTTGGGCAGGATCTCGGAGAGCAGCGCGCGGCCCACGGTGGTCTCGACCCGGCTGATGCGCTGCACGAACTCCTCGGAGCCCGGCTCGCGCACGAACTCGGGCAGCCGCACGGTGATGCGGGTGCCGAGCTCGACCTGGCGGTTGTCGTAGGCGCGCAGCACCTCGCCGAGGTCGCTGAAGAACATGCCCTCGCCCTTGGCGTTGATCTTCTCGCGGGTGGTGTAGTACAGGCCGAGCACGATGTCCTGCGAGGGGACGATCGAGGGCTCGCCGTTGGACGGGAACAGCACGTTGTTGGAGGCGAGCATCAGCGAGCGCGCCTCGAGCTGGGCCTCGATGGACAGCGGCACGTGCACGGCCATCTGGTCGCCGTCGAAGTCGGCGTTGAAGGCCGCGCACACCAGCGGATGCAGCTGGATGGCCTTGCCTTCGATCAGCACCGGCTCGAACGCCTGGATGCCCAGACGGTGCAGGGTGGGCGCCCGGTTGAGCATCACCGGATGCTGGCGAATGACGTCCTCGAGGATGTCCCAGACGATGGGCTCCTGCGTCTCGACGTACTTCTTCGCCTGCTTGATGGTGGTGGCGATCCCCATCGTCTCGAGCTTGTTGAAGATGAAGGGCTTGAACAGCTCGAGCGCCATCAGCTTGGGCAGACCGCACTGGTGCAGCTTGAGCTGCGGGCCCACCACGATCACCGAACGGCCGGAGTAGTCGACCCGCTTGCCGAGCAGGTTCTGGCGGAAGCGCCCGCCCTTGCCCTTGATCATGTCGGCCAGCGACTTCAGCGCGCGCTTGTTCGCGCCGGTCATGGCCTTGCCGCGGCGACCGTTGTCGAGCAGCGAGTCGACGGCCTCCTGCAGCATGCGCTTCTCGTTGCGCACGATGATCTCGGGCGCCTTGAGCTCGAGCAGCCGCTTCAGGCGGTTGTTGCGATTGATGACCCGGCGATAGAGGTCGTTGAGGTCGGAGGTCGCGAAGCGGCCGCCGTCGAGCGGCACCAGCGGGCGCAGCTCGGGCGGCAGCACCGGCAGCACCTCCATGACCATCCAGTCGGGCTTGATGCCCGAGCGCTGGAAGCCCTCGAGCACCTTGAGCCGCTTGGCGATCTTCTTGATCTTGGCTTCGGAGCCGGTGGCCTCGAGCTCCTTGTGCAGGGTCTCGATGTCACGATCGATGTCGATCGAGCGCAGCAGTTCGCGGATGCCCTCGGCGCCCATCATGGCGCGGAACTCGTCGCCGTATTCCTCGGTCTTCGCGAGGAAGTCGTCCTCGGTCATGATCTGCGCGCGCTTGAGCGGCGTGGTGCCGCTCTCGATGACCACGTAGGCTTCGAAGTACAGCACGCGCTCGATGTCGCGCAGCGTCATGTCGAGCACCATGCCCAGGCGCGACGGCAGCGATTTGAGGAACCAGATGTGGGCGGTGGGCGAGGCGAGCTCGATGTGGCCCATGCGCTCGCGGCGCACCTTGGCGAGGGTGACCTCGACGCCGCACTTCTCGCAGATGACGCCGCGGTGCTTCAGGCGCTTGTACTTGCCGCACAGGCACTCGTAGTCCTTGATCGGGCCGAAGATCTTGGCGCAGAACAGGCCGTCACGCTCGGGCTTGAAGGTGCGGTAGTTGATGGTCTCGGGCTTCTTGACCTCGCCGAAGGACCACGACCGGATCTTCTCGGGCGACGCAAGCCCGATCTTGATCGCGTCGAAGTGCTCTTCTTCCTGGACCTGTTTGAACAGATCGAGCAACGCTTTCATGGAATGCTCCTGGATGTCGTTGGGCGCGGGCTCAGATGCGCTCGAGATCGATGTCGATGCCGAGGGACCGGATTTCCTTGACGAGCACGTTGAACGACTCGGGCATGCCCGCGTCGATGGTGTGCTCGCCCTTGACCAGGTTCTCGTAGACCTTGGTGCGGCCGTTCACGTCGTCGGACTTGACGGTCAGCATCTCCTGCAGCGTGTAGGCGGCGCCGTAGGCCTCGAGCGCCCACACCTCCATCTCGCCGAAACGCTGGCCGCCGAACTGCGCCTTGCCGCCCAGCGGCTGCTGGGTGACCAGCGAGTACGGGCCGGTGGACCGGGCGTGCATCTTGTCGTCGACGAGGTGGTGCAGCTTGAGCATGTGCATGTAGCCGACCGTGACGCGGCGATCGAAGGCCTCGCCGGTGCGCCCGTCATAGAGGGTGACCTGGGTCTTGCTGGGCGTGAAGCCGAGCAGCTTGGTGCGCGGATCGTCGTCGGGGAACGCGATGTCGAGCATCTCGCGGATCTCGGGCTCGGTGGCGCCATCGAACACCGGGGTGGCGAAAGGCACGCCGTTGCGCAGGTTGCCGGCCAGCTCGAGGATCTCGGGATCGGTGAGACCGTCGATGCCGGCGCGCTGACCCGGGTCGGTGTAGATCTTGCGCAGCAGGCCGCGGATGGTCTCGGCGCCCTGCTGGGCCTTGAGCATCTCGCCGATGCGCAGGCCGATTCCCTTGGCAGCCCAGCCGAGGTGTGTCTCGAGGATCTGGCCGACGTTCATCCGCGAGGGCACGCCCAGCGGGTTGAGCACGATGTCGGCCGGCGTGCCGTCGGCCATGTAGGGCATGTCCTCGACCGGCACGATGCGCGAGACCACGCCCTTGTTGCCGTGGCGGCCGGCCATCTTGTCGCCCGGCTGCAGGCGACGCTTGACCGCCAGGTAGACCTTGACCATCTTGAGCACGCCCGGGGGCAGTTCGTCGCCCTGGGTGAGCTTCTTGCGCTTCTCCTCGAAGTCGAGGTCGAACTGGTGGCGCTTCTGCTCGATGGACTCCTTGAGGGCCTCGAGCTGCGAGGCCGCCGCCTCGTCGGCCAGTCGGATCTCGAACCACTGCCAGCGATCGACCTCGGCCAGGTACTCGGCGGTGATCTCGGCGCCCTTGGCCAGCCGCTTGGGGCCGCCGTTGGCGAGCTTGCCGGCGAGCAGGCGCTCGATCCGCGAGAAGGCGTCATTTTCAACGATGCGCAGCTGGTCGTTGAGGTCGAGCCGGTAGCGCTTGAGCTCGTCATCGATGATCGACTGGGCGCGCTTGTCGCGCTGGATGCCCTCGCGGGTGAAGACCTGCACGTCGATGACGGTGCCGCTCATGCCCGAGGGCACGCGCAGCGAGGTGTCCTTCACGTCGGAGGCCTTCTCGCCGAAGAT
>JBAWWD010000043.1:0-6530 GCA_037146935.1 Burkholderiales bacterium | reverse complement strand
CCGAGGGCACGCGCAGCGAGGTGTCCTTCACGTCGGAGGCCTTCTCGCCGAAGATGGCGCGCAGCAGCTTTTCCTCGGGGGTGAGCTGGGTCTCGCCCTTGGGCGTGACCTTGCCGACCAGGGTGTCGCCGGCCTGCACCTCGGCACCGATGTAGACGATGCCCGACTCGTCGAGGCGCGAGAGCTGCGACTCGGACAGGTTGGAGATGTCGCGGGTGATGTCCTCGGGCCCGAGCTTGGTGTCGCGGGCGAGCACCGAGAGCTCCTCGATGTGGATCGAGGTGTAGCGGTCGTCGGCGACCACGCGCTCGGAGATGAGGATGGAGTCCTCGAAGTTGTAGCCGTTCCAGGGCATGAACGCGACCAGCATGTTCTGCCCGAGCGCGAGTTCGCCGAGGTCGGTGGAGGCGCCGTCGGCGACCACGTCGTTGCGGGCGATGCGGTCGCCCTTGCGGACCACCGGGCGCTGGTTGATGTTGGTGTTCTGGTTGCTGCGGGTGTACTTGATGAGGTTGTAGATATCGACGCCCACCTCGCCGGAGGCGGCCTCGTCATCGTTGACGCGGATCACGATCCGGTTGGCGTCGACATAGTCGACCACGCCGCCACGGCGGGCCGTGACCACGGTGCCGGAGTCGACCGCGCAGGTGCGCTCGATGCCGGTGCCCACCACCGGCTTCTCGGGCCGCAGGCAAGGCACGGCCTGGCGCTGCATGTTCGAGCCCATGAGCGCGCGGTTGGCGTCGTCGTGCTCGAGGAAGGGGATCAGCGAGGCCGCCACCGACACGATCTGGCTGGGCGCCACGTCCATGTAGGTGACGCGATCGGGCGAGGACAGTTGGGTCTCGCCGTTGATGCGCACCGAGACCAGCTCGCCGGTGAGGCGGCCGTTCTCGTCGACCGCGGCGTTGGCCTGGGCGATGACGTAGCGGCCTTCCTCGATCGCCGACAGGTAGGAGATCTCGTTGGTGACCTGGCCGTCGGTGACCTTGCGGTACGGGGTCTCGAGGAAGCCGTACTCGTTCAGGCGCGCGTAGAGCGACAGCGAGTTGATCAGGCCGATGTTCGGGCCCTCGGGCGTCTCGATGGGGCAGACCCGGCCGTAGTGCGTGGGGTGCACGTCGCGGACCTCGAAGCCCGCGCGCTCGCGGGTGAGACCGCCCGGACCCAGCGCCGAGACCCGCCGCTTGTGCGTGATCTCGGACAGCGGGTTGGTCTGGTCCATGAACTGGGACAGCTGCGACGAGCCGAAGAACTCGCGGATGGCAGCGCTGATCGGCTTGCTGTTGATCAGGTCGTGCGGCATCAGGTTCTCGGTCTCGGCCTGGCCCAGGCGCTCCTTGACCGCGCGCTCGACCCGCACCAGACCGGCGCGGAACTGGTTCTCGGCCAGCTCGCCGACGCAGCGCACCCGGCGGTTGCCGAGGTGGTCGATATCGTCGATCTCGCCCTTGCCGTTGCGCAGGTCAACCAGAATCTTGATGACTGCGAGGATGTCGTCATTGAGCAGGGTCATGGGGCCCACGAGCTCGTCGCGGCCGACCCGGCGGTTGAACTTCATCCGGCCGACCTTGGACAGGTCGTAGGCCTCCTCGCTGTAGAAGAGCCGGTGGAACAGCGCCTCGACCGCGTCGGGGGTGGGCGGCTCGCCGGGACGCATCATGCGGTAGATGGCCACGCGCGCGGCGTTCTGGTCGACGGTCTCGTCCAGGCGCAGGGTCTGCGAGATGTACGGGCCCTGGTCGAGGTCGTTGGTGTAGAGCACCCGCAGGTCGCGGGCCTTGGCGGTGCGCAGCTTGCGCAGCAGCTCCTCGGTGAGCTCGTCGTTGGCGTTGGCCACGACCTCGCCGGTTTCCGCGTCGACTACCGCGTGCGCCAGGATGCGGCCGATGAGGTATTCCTCGGGCACGGAGATGCGCGTCATCTGCGCCTTCTCCATGTCGCGGATGTTGCGCGCGTTGATCCGCTTGTCCTTGGCGACGATCAGGTTGCCGTCACGGTCGGTGATGTCGAAGCGGGCGATCTCGCCGCGCAGACGCTCGGGCACCAGCTCGAGCATGGCGCCCTCGGCCATCAGCTGCAGGCTGTCGAAGACGAAGAAGTGCGCCAGGATCTGCTCGGGGTTCAAGCCGATGGCCTTGAGCAGGATGGTGACCGGCATCTTGCGACGGCGGTCGACGCGGAAGTAGAGGACGTCCTTGGGGTCGAACTCGAAGTCGAGCCAGGAGCCGCGGTAGGGGATGATCCGCGCCGAGAACAGCAGCTTGCCCGAGCTGTGGGTCTTGCCGCGGTCATGCTCGAAGAACACGCCCGGCGAACGGTGCAGCTGGGAGACGATCACCCGCTCGGTGCCGTTGACGATGAACGAGCCGGTGGTGGTCATGAGAGGAATCTCCCCCATGTAGACCTCCTGCTCCTTGACCTCCTTGACCGTGGGCTTGACCGCTTCCTTGTCCATGATGACCAGCCGCACCCGCGCGCGCAGCGGCGCGCAGAAGGTGAGCCCGCGCTGCTGGCATTCCTTGACGTCGAAGACCGGGTTGCCGAGCTGGAAGCTGACGAACTCCAGCCGCGCCATCTGGTTGTGCGACACGATCGGGAAGATGGAGCCGAAGGCCGCCTGCAGGCCCTCGGGCTTGCGCTCCAGGGGTGCTGCCTCGGCCTGGAGGAACTGCTGGTAGGACTCGATCTGCGTGGTGAGCAGATAGGGGACGTCGAGCACGACGGGGCGCTTGGCAAAGGTCTTGCGGATGCGCTTCTTCTCGGTGAACGAGTAGGACGAGGGCTGGCTCATGGACACTCCGTGATTCACGCAGAGGCTGGGGTCCGGGTGGCTGCACAGGCCGCCGACGGGCGGCGGGCAACACACCAGACCTCAGTCCCCGCAAAGACGCGAAAACCCGGAACCGCCCGGCCCTGAGGCGGGGCGGGTTCCGGGTGCGATGCGTCGCAGGGCGACAACTTACTTGAGCTCGACCTTCGCGCCAGCGTCTTCGAGCTGCTTCTTGAGGGCCTCGGCGTCGGCCTTGGAGATGCCCTCCTTGACCGGCTTCGGGGCGCCGTCGACCAGGTCCTTGGCTTCTTTCAGGCCCAGGCCGGTGGCCGCGCGGACCACCTTGATGACCTCGACCTTCTTCTCGCCGGTGGCAGCCAGCACCACGGTGAACTCGGTCTTCTCTTCGGCCGGCGCAGCGGCGGCGGCCGGGGCGGCAGCCACGGACACGGCAGCGGCAGCAGCCGACACGCCGAACTTCTCTTCCATCATCTTGATCAGCTCGGACAGTTCCAGCACGGACATGCCAGCGACGGCGTCGAGGATCTCTTGCTTGCTCAGGGCCATTGATAACTCCAGTGTTTTGATTCAGCGGTTTGCGTGTTTCCGGGAAGTCTTTGCGTGCAGCGCGCGCCTGAAGGATCAGGCCGCCTCGGTCTTCTGCTTCTCGATCGCGGCGAGGGTCCGGACGAACCGGCCCGGCACCTCGTTGAGCGTGCGGACGAACGTGGCGATAGGCGCCTGCATGGTGCCCAGCAGCTTGGCCAGCAGCTCTTCGCGGCTGGGCAGCGAGGCCAGTGCCTTGACGGCGGCGGCATCCATGACGAAATTCGGCATGGCGCCGGCCTTCAGGACCAGCTTGTCGTTGCTCTTGGCGAAGTCGTTGAGGACCTTCGCGCAGGCCACCGGGTCGGCCGAGATGCCGTAGAGCAGCGGGCCGACCAGATGGGCGGACAGCGGCTCGAACGGCGTTCCGGCAACCGCGCGACGTGCCAGCGTGTTCTTGAGAACACGCAGGTGCACGCCCTGGCTGCGCGCCTGCTTGCGCAGTGCGGTGAACGCTCCAACTCCCAGACCACGGTACTCGGCGACGACGATGACGCCAGCGGAAGCGACTTTCGCCCCGATCTCGTCAACGACCGCGGCCTTTTCGGTGCGGTTAAGACCCATGGTCCAGCTCCTGTGAACGGTGCGCCGGCTTTTGCCTTTGCACCTGCCTGATTACGGCGACCGAGCTCAATTTGCGACCGAATTCGCCATCGACGAACCGCTACAAACCGCTTCGGGACCGCCATCTGCGCAGGGTTGGGTCCTGGGGAACAGGACCCGGTTTGAGGTGCCCGCTTGCCCGCCGATGCTGCCGACGGGCGCACTGCGCCCCCTGCGGTCTTTGACAACCCGTCGTGCCCGAGAGGACGCCACCAGACCGCATGGCGACAACCCGGGCGCGCCGGCCCAAAGTTCTTTTCGCCGGGTCAGTTCGCCGCGGCCGAGAAGGCCGCGGTGTCTACCCGGACACCCACTCCCATCGTGCTGGAGACCGCCACCTTGCGCAGGTAGATGCCCTTGGAGGACGCGGGCTTGGCACGGTTCAGCGCCTCGATGAGGGCCCGCAGGTTGGTCTCGAGCTTGTCGATCTCGAACGACGCGCGGCCGATGCCGGCGTGGATGATGCCGGCCTTGTCGGTGCGGTACTGCACCTGGCCAGCCTTGGCGTTGCGCACCGCGCCCGCGACATCGGGGGTGACCGTGCCCACCTTCGGGTTGGGCATCAGACCGCGCGGACCGAGGATCTGGCCGAGCGTGCCCACGATCCGCATGGCATCGGGCGAGGCCACGACGATGTCGAAGTTGAGGTTGCCCGCCTTGACCTGTTCGGCGAGGTCTTCCATGCCGACGATGTCGGCGCCGGCGGCGCGCGCCTCGTCGGCCTTGGCGCCCTGGGTGAACACCGCCACCCGCACGGTCTTGCCGGTGCCGGCGGGCATGACCACCGAGCCGCGCACCACCTGATCGGACTTCTTGGCATCGACGCCGAGTTGCACGGCGACGTCGATGGACTCATCGAACTTGGCGGTGGCGCATTCCTTGACGACCTTCAGCGCCTCGGCGAGCGACAGCGGCTTGGTCCGGTCGACGCGCTGGGCGTTCGCCTTGACCCGCTTGGAAATCCTGGCCATTTAGAGACCCTCCACGGTGATGCCCATGCTGCGCGCGGAGCCGGCGATGGTGCGCACCGCAGCGTCGAGATCGGCGGCGGTGAGATCAGGCATCTTGGCCTTGGCGATGTCTTCGGCCTGCGCGCGGGAGATCTTGCCGACCTTGTCGGAATGGGGCCGGGGCGAGCCCTTGTCGATCTTGGCGGCCTTCTTGATGAGGATGGTCGCCGGCGGCGTCTTCATCACGAAGGTGAAGCTCTTGTCGGCGTAGGCGGTGATCACCACCGGAATGGGCAGGCCCGGCTCCATGCCCTGGGTCTGGGCATTGAAGGCCTTGCAGAATTCCATGATGTTCAGGCCGCGCTGGCCGAGGGCCGGGCCGATCGGGGGTGCCGGGTTGGCTTTGCCTGCAGGAACCTGCAGTTTCACAAAGCCGACGATCTTCTTCGCCATGAGGCTGCTCCTGGGTTGAGTGCTAGCGCGGGTTCGGGTCGGGCCCTACTGCCGCTCCTCGGGGGTGGCACCGCAGCAGCGGCACCGGACGGCGACGGGCGAACCCGCCGCCGGAATGATCAGACTTTCTCGACCTGCGCGAACTCGAGCTCGACCGGAGTGGCACGGCCGAAGATGGTGACCGAGACCCGTACGCGGCTCTTGTCGTAGTTGACTTCCTCGACGTTGCCGTTGAAGTCGGTGAAGGGGCCGTCCTTGACCCGAACCATCTCGCCGACCTCGAAAAGCACCTTGGGCTTGGGCTTTTCGACGCCTTCCTGCATCTGGGCCATGATCTTGGCGACCTCCTTCTCGGAGATCGGCGCAGGACTGTGGCCGTGCCCGCCGACAAAACCGGTGACCTTGGCGGTGCTCTTCACCAGATGCCAGGTGAGGTCGGTCATGTCCATCTCGACGAACACATACCCCGGGAAGAAGCGGCGCTCGGTGATGGCCCGCTGCCCGTTCTTCATCTCGACGACTTCTTCGGTGGGCACGAGGATCTTGCCGAACTGCTCCTGCATGCCGGCCCGCTCGACGCGATCTTGCAGGGCCCGGGCCACGCTCTTTTCCATGCCCGAATAGGCATGGACCACATACCAGCGCTTGGTCATCTACTTCTTCCAGCCCAGGATGAGGTCATAGAGGACCCACTCGAGCGATTTGTCGACCAGCCAGAGGAACAGGGCCATGGCCACCACGAACGCGAACACGATCAGGGTGACCTGGGTGGTTTCCTTGCGGGTGGGCCAGACCACCCGGCGGGTCTCGGACCAGGAGTCCTTGGCGAATGCGAAAAACTGCTGCCCCGGCCCGGAGAACCAGGCGATGGCGCCGCCGCCGACCAGACCAGCCAGGAACACCGCGATGCGGAGCACCGCGGGCTGACCCGAGAGCAGGTAGAACCCGACCACGCCGGCGATCACCGCGACCACGGCGAGCGCCACCTTGGCGCGGTCAGCGCCGGAGGTGACGACTTCGATGTTCTGGTTGGCCATGGAGCGGATGTCTGCCGGGAATGTCGGGTGTGCTGGCGCCAAACAGGTTGGCAGGGGCAGAGGGAATCGAACCCCCAACCTTCGGTTTTGGAGACCGACGCTCTGCCA
>JBAWWD010000042.1:0-8800 GCA_037146935.1 Burkholderiales bacterium | reverse complement strand
TGCGGCTATGGCTTCGCGCGCAGCCGTGGCGGCGCGGCCGCGTCTGGCCGCTGCGGGCTTGGCACCCGCCTCGCTGGCCGCGGGTTCGGCCGGCGCGGCATTCGTCGCGCCGGCCATCGCTGCCTGCGCCACCTGGGCGAACTGGCCCTGCAGCAGGTTCCACCAGGTGGCCGGATTGACCGCGGCGGCGGCGGCCTGAGAGAGGTCCTGGGCGAGCGAAGACGCCGCGGCGCTGCCCGCGCCGGAGTCGGCAGCGGGCTCGCTTGCGGCCGCGGCGCCGCCGCCCGATGCCGACTCACGCGACTCGCCCTCACGCGATGACGCCCGCCCGCCGGCATCATCGGCCGACCCTGCCGACGGCTCGCCGGGCGACGCGTCGCGATCGCTGCCGCCGGCGGCGCGCGCCGCGGCCTGGGTGGCTGCCTGCGCGGCCGCCTGGGCTGCCGCGGTGAAGGCGCCCATCGCATCGCCGCGGGCCGAGACCGCCTGGCCGAAGGCCTTGATCGCCGCGAGCGTGCCGCGCTGGACCTCCATGCCCTGGATGGTCCCGCGCAGCAGGCTCAGGTTCATGTTCAGCCACTGCTCCACGGTCTTGAGATCGGCGATCCGCTTGTCGAGCTCGCCGATGTCCATGGTGGGCGAGAGGCTGGCCGGCAGGCTGAACCCCGACCAGGCCTTCTTCACCATGTCCACCGACTCGAGCATGCTGCTGAGCGAGCCGAAGCCCATCGGGCCGGTGCCGAATTCATTTGCCATGATCGTCTCCCCCGGCCTGCGCCGACCGTGTCCGGGCCACGATAGCAGAGCGACTGCGGGCCTGCCAGCGGCCGGCGCTTCATGTCATGCTGTGCCCCTGTTCCCGCTGCTCCGGAGCCTCGGCCGTGTCCGACATCCCCACCCTGCGCCGCATCCTGGCCGAGCACCGCGTTATCGCGGTGGTCGGCCTGTCGGCCGACTGGTACCGCCCCAGCTTCTTCGCCGCCAAATACCTCCAGGAGCACGGCTACCGCATCGTCCCGGTCAATCCGCGCTACACCGAGATCCTGGGCGAGCCCTGCTACCCCTCGCTCACCGCCATCCCCTTCCGGGTCGACATGGTCGATGTGTTCCGGCGCAGCGCCGATGTGCTGCCGATCGCCCGCGAGGCGATCGCCATCGGCGCGCGCTGCCTGTGGCAGCAGCTCGGCGTCATCAACACCGAGGCCGACGCGCTCGCGCGCGCCCACGGCCTGGACAGCGTCACCGACCGCTGCGTCAAGATCGAGCACGCCCGCCTGTTCGGCGGACTGAACTGGGTGGGCGTCAACACCCGGGTGGTGTCGGCCCGGCGCCCGCGCCAGCTTCCCTACTGATCTCTTCGGGCTTCGCCATGGCAGATCGTGAATTCGGCATCGAGACCCTGTGCCTGCACGCGGGGCAGATTCCCGACCCCACCACCGGCGCCCGCGCGGTGCCCATCCACCAGACCACCTCGTACGTGTTCGACTCCGCCGAGCACGCCGCCAGCCTGTTCAACCTGCAGACCTTCGGCAACGTCTACTCGCGCCTGTCCAACCCCACGGTGGCGGTGTTCGAGGAACGGGTGGCCGCCCTCGAGGGCGGGCGCGCGGGCATCGCCGCGGCCAGCGGCATGGCCGCCGAGATGGTCGCCATGCTCACCCTGTGCGGCAATGGCGATCACATCGTGGCGGCCAGCACGCTCTACGGCGGCACCTACTCTCAGTTCGCGGTCACCTTCGAGCGCTTCGGCATCGGCTGCACCTTCGTCGAGCCCGACGACCCCGAGAACTTCCGCCGCGCCATGCAGCCCAACACCCGCGCGGTGTTCGCCGAGTCCATCGCCAATCCGCGCCTGAATGTGCTCGACATCGCCGCGGTGGCGCGGGTGGCGCGTGACCACGGCGTGCCGCTGGTGGTCGACAACACACTCGCCTCGCCCTATCTGTGCCGGCCCATCGAGCACGGCGCCGACATCGTGGTGCACTCGGCCACCAAGTACCTCGGCGGCCACGGCACCACCCTGGGCGGCGTGGTGGTCGAGTCCGGCCGATTCCCCTGGGACAACGGCCGCTTCCCCGGCATGGTCGAGCCTTCGCGCGGCTACCACGGGGTGCGCTTCTACGAGACCTTCGGTGACTTCGGCTTCACCATGAAGGCGCGCATGGAGACCATGCGCACCCTCGGCCCCACGCTGGCGCCGATGTCGGCGTGGATGCTCCTGCAGGGCATCGAGAGCCTGCCGGTGCGCATGGACCGTCATTGCGCCAACGCGCTCCGGGTGGCGCAGTTCCTGCAGCAGCACCCGGCGGTGGCCTGGGTGAACTACCCCGGCCTGCCCGAGAGCCCCTACCACGCGCTGGCCGCGCGCTACATGCCGCGGGGGGCGGGCGGCATCCTGTCCTTCGGCATCCTGCCGCGGCCCGGCATGCGCAAGGGCCCGGCCGCCCCGGCCGACGCGGCCGATGCCCAGCGCGCCGGCGAGCGCTTCATCGATGCCGCCACCTTCATGAGCCATCTCGCCAACGTGGGTGACGCGCGCACGCTGGTCATCCATCCCGGCTCCACCACCCATCGCCAGCTCTCGGTCGAGGAGCAGGCGCGGGCCGGTGTCACGCCCGACATGATCCGGCTCTCGGTGGGCCTGGAGTCCATCGGCGACATCCTCTGGGACCTCGACCAGTCGCTGGCGGCGGCGCACGCCGCCTGAGCCGGCGGGCGCGGGCCAGACTGCCGCCCGAGCCCGCGTTGGCCCCGCCCGCGCAGGGTCAGTCCTGCAGCGAGCGCCACATCTCGATGTCGCGCTCGGCGGTCCAGATGCGGGGGTGGGCGATGCCGCTGGCCTCGTCGTAGGCGCGCGAGACGTCGAAGGGCAGGCAGTGCTCGTAGATGAACACCTCCCCGAATACCGGGTCCATGACCTTGCGGGTGTCGGCGAACACCTGCTTCAGGCTGCGCCCGGCCGCCACCCCGGCCTTCGCGGTCTGGTAGAGGTCGGTGACCCAGCGGCGGGTGTAGTCGATCGCCTTGTCGCAGTCGGCCGGCGTGGTCATCGCCGGGCCGCGTCCGGGCACCAGCTTCTCGGGGCCCAACGCGCGCAGTTTCTCGAGGGTGGAAGGCCACTCCTGCAGATGGGCGTCGCCGGTGTAGACGCCGGCCATGTACTCGACCAGGTCGCCCGAGAAGCAGACCTTCTGCGAGGGGATCCACGCGATCGTGTCGCCGCGGGTGTGACCGGGGCCCAGGTGCATCAGCTGCACGGTCAGGCCGCCCAGATGCAGGGTCAGCTCGCGCTCGAAGACCATGGTCGGCCAGGTCAGGCCGGGCACCGATTCCACGCCCGCGAACAGCCGCGGAAAGCGCTCGATCTCCGACTTCATGTCGGCCTCGCCGCGTTCGACGATCAGGTCCCAGGTGCCCCGTGAGGCGATGATCTCGGTGGCGCCCTCGGCGAAGTAGGCCGAGGCGCCCAGCACCCGCACCGCGTGGTAGTGGCTGAGCACCACGTAGCGGATCGGCTTGTCGGTCACGGTGCGGATGTGGCGGATCAGGTCGCGGGCCATCAGCGGCGTGGCGGTGGTGTCGATCACCATGCAGGCGTTGTCGCCGATGATCACCCCGGAGTTCGGGTCGCCCTCGGCGGTGTAGGCCCAGGCATTGGGCGAGAGCTGGATGAACTCGGTCTTCTTGGCGGCGAGGTCGGCCTTCGAGGCGAACTGCTTGCTCATCGGATGTCTCCGGGGTCGGGTTGAACGGGGCGGGCGGCGCAGCCGGCCCGCTGGCGTGAGGCGTTCAGGCCGGCGCGCCTGCCAGCCCGTGCAGGCTCAGCGACAGCGCCAGCTCGCCGAACTCCTCGTGGCTCATCGGCCCGTCGGGGCGCAGCCACGCGAAGCTGAAGTTCAGCATGCCCAGCAGCGCCATGGTCACCGGTTTGAGGCGCTCGGGCGGGATGCGGTCCGGAAATGCCTCGTTCAGGACCGCCGCGATCGCATCGACCACCGCCCGCTGCTGGGTGACGATGATCGCGCGTTCCTCGGCCGGCAGGAACTTCACGTCGTTGATCAGCGCGGCATGGAAGACGCGGGCGCGGCGGTAGGCCGGCATCAGCGCGCGCACCACCGCCGCCCAGCGCGCGGGGCCGGGCGGCGCGGCCTCGGTCGCTGCGCGCACCAGCGTCAGCAGTTCGGCGGTGTGGCGCCGCAGTGCCTCGAAGAGCAGCGCCTCCTTGCTCTCGAAGTAGTGGTAGAGCGTCGCCTTCGAGACCCCGCAGGAGCGGGCCAGTTGCGCCATCGAGGCGCTGGGATAGCCGATCTCCGAGAACGCGCGCACCGCCGCGTTCAGGATCGCCTCGCGCTGGGCGTCGTAGCTGGCCGATCGGGGGCGCGCCATGCGGGTCAGGCCGCGCGCTCAGCGCTCGTCGTAGCTGATCACCACCCGCGCGCTCACCGGCTCCGCCTGGCAGGTGAGCACGAAGCCGCGCGCGATCTCGTCCTGCTCGAGCGTGAAGTTGCGCAGCATGCGCACCTCGCCCTCGAGCACCCGGGCGCGACAGGTGCAGCACACCCCGCCCTTGCAGGCATAGGGCAGGCTCGCGCCCGCGGCCAGGCCGGCATCGAGGATGCTGCGGCCCTGGAAGGGCATGCTCAGCCGGCGCTCCTTGCCGTCGATCACCACCCGAACGTCGGCACGCGGTCCGTCATCAGGCGCCGCGGCCACCACCGGCGCGGCCTGCGCCGGCGCTGGCAACCCGAAGCGCTCGATCAGGATCCGCGCGGGCGGCACGCCGGCGCCGAGCAGCGCGCGCTCCACGCCGTCCATCATCGGCTGCGGCCCGCACACGAAGGCCGCGTCGATGCCGGCCGCCGGCAGCAGCGAGGCCAGCAGCCGGGCGCAGCGGGCCTCGTCGAGCACGCCGCTGAAGAGCTCGATCTCCTGGGTCTCCTCGGACAGCACGTGGATGAGCCGCAGCCGCGTCATGTGGCGGTTCTTCAGCGCCTCCAGCGCCTCCACGAACATGATCGAGGCGCTGCTGCGGTTGGCGTAGACCAGGCTGAAGCGGCTGTCGGGCTCGCGTGCCAGGATGGTGCTGATCAGCGAGAGCATCGGCGTGATGCCCGAGCCGCCGGCAAAGCCGGCGTAGTGCCGGCCGCGCGTCGGATCCAGCGGCAGGTGGAAGCGGCCGTCGGGCGTCATCACGTCGATCTGCCTGCCGGCCTGCAGGTGGTCATTGGCCCAGTTCGAGAACCGGCCGCCACTCACGCGCTTGATGGCCACCCGCAGCGGCGCGCCTGCCTCGTACTGCGGCACGCCCTCGCAGATCGAGTAGGCGCGGCGCAGTTCCTCGCCGTCGATGGTCTCGCGCAGCGTGATGAACTGGCCCTGCACGAAGCGGTATTCCTCGCGCAGCGCGGGCGGCACCTCGAAGGCCACGCTGATCGCGTCGGCGGTCTCGGGGCGCACCTCGCGGATGCTCAGCCGGTGGAATCGGGGCGCGGTCATGGCTCAGTAGGGCTTGAAGTGATCGAAGGGTTCGCCGCAGGCCAGGCACCGGTAGAGCGCCTTGCAGGGCGTCGAGCCATGTTCGGAGATTCGCTCCACCCGCGGTGACGAGCAGCACGGGCACTGCGGGCCTGCGGGCGCGAGCGCCTCGCGGCGGATCAGCCGCAGCGGCGCGGCGCCGGGCTCGCCCGCGCCGGCCGGCAGCGCCGCGGCCACCGGCCCCGGGGGCGCGATGCCATAGGCCAGGAGCTGCCTGCGGCCGTGCTCGCTGATCAGGTCGGTGCTCCAGGGCGGGCTCAGGCTGGTGCGCACCCGCGCGTCGGGCCAGCCGGCGGCGGCCAGCGCCGCCCGCACGTCGGCCTCGATCACCTCGACCGCCGGGCAGCCGGTGTAGGTGGGCGTGAGCACCACCTCCAGCCGGCCCTCGCGCAGGCTCACCTCGCGCAGGATGCCGAGGTCTTCGATGGTCAGCACCGGGATCTCGGGGTCGGTGACCGCGCCCGCCGCGGCGCGCGCCGCGGCCAGCCGCGGGTCACCGCCGTCGGCCGGGCTCACCAGCGCGCGCCCGGATGGGCCCGGGCGAGGCTCTGCATCTCGGCGAGCAGGTAGCCGAGATGCTCGGAATGCCGTCCCTGGCGACCGCTCGACAGGAAGGCGCTGTCGGCCGGGCGGCGCAGCGTGGCGCGCGCGATCACCGCCTCGACCTGCGCCTCCCAGGCCG
This sequence comes from Burkholderiales bacterium, assembly GCA_037146935.1. Lineage (GTDB taxonomy): Bacteria > Pseudomonadota > Gammaproteobacteria > Burkholderiales > Burkholderiaceae_E > Quisquiliibacterium. The sequence goes on along the minus strand of JBAWWD010000042.1, from coordinate 2,583 downwards.
GCCGCAGCGCCGCGGTGCTCGCGCCGATGCCGTCGGCGATCACCGCCTGCTCGATGGCGCCCTCGGCCCAGAACTCGTGGGTGTAGGGCCAGAGCGCGTCGAGCGCGGCCTGCATGCGGGCACGCGACAGCTCGGTGCCGTCGCCCAGCCTGATCATCCAGCCGGTGGCGTGACGCAGGTGGGCGCGGGCCTCTTTCACCGCGCGCGCGGCGATCGCCGCGAGCTGCGGGTCGCGCGAGTGCGCCAGCGCCTCCCACAGCGGCACCTGCAGGCTGCCGGCGAGGAAGTTGCGCACGATGGTCACCGCGTAGTCCTCGTGCGGGCCCTTGCCGTTGGGCAGCTCCATCAGGGTCCAGTTGCGGAAGGCCGGCTCGTCGCGCAGGAAGGCGAGCGCGTCCTCGTCGCGGCCCTGGCCTTCCAGCTCGCCGGCATGGGCCAGCAGCAGCCGGGCCTGTCCGATCAGGTCGAGCGAGATGTTGGTGAGGGCGAGCTCCTCCTCGAGCACCGGCGCGTGCCCGCACCACTGCGCCAGCCGCTGGCCGAGCACCAGCGCGTTGTCGGCCAGCCCGAGCAGGTACTGCAGGTGCGCGTCGCGCGCGGCGGCGCCGCCGGCGGGGTCGGTCAGGCTGTCCATCGCGGGCTCAGAGATGATCGACTTCCGGCGGCAGCCGGTAGAAGGTGGGGTGGCGGTAGATCTTGTCGGCCATCGGGTCGAAGTCGGTCGACTGGTCCTCGGGGCGCGAGGCGGTGATCGCGCCCGAGGGCACCACCCACAGGCTCACCCCTTCCTGGCGGCGGGTGTAGACATCGCGAGCCATTTGCAGGGCCATGGCGGCATCGGGCGCATGCAGGCTGCCGCAGTGCCGGTGCTCCAGACCCTGGCGACTGCGCACGAACACCTCCCAGAGCGGCCAGACGACGGTCGATTCGGACATGCGGGTTTCCTTTCGGGCGGGCGGCTCAGGCCGCCTCGCGGCTGTCGGTGCCGGCGTGGCGCGCGGCGTGGGCGAGCGCGGCCTCGCGCACCCAGGCGCCGTTCTCGTGGGCCTGCACCCGGGCGGCCAGCCGCTCGCGGTTGCAGGGGCCGTCACCGTCGATCACGCGCCAGAATTCCGACCAGTCGATCGGGCCGTGGTCGTAGTGGCCGCGGGCTTCGTTCCAGCGCAGATCGGGGTCCGGGATGCTCAGGCCCAGCAGTTCGGCCTGGGGCACGGTGGCATCGATGAAGCGCTGGCGCAGCTCGTCATTGGACAGCCGCTTGATGCCCCAGCGCATGGTCTGCGCCGAGTGGATCGACTCGCTGTCGCTCGGCCCGAACATCATCACCACCGGCCACCACCAGCGGTTCAGCGCGTCCTGGGCCATGGCCTTCTGCGCCGGCGTGCCGCGGCACAGCGCGAGCATGATGTCGAAGCCCTGCCGCTGGTGGAACGACTCCTCCTTGCAGATCCGGATCATCGCCCGGGCATACGGGCCGTAGGAGCAGCGGCACAGCGGCACCTGGTTCATGATCGCCGCGCCATCCACCAGCCAGCCGATCGTGCCCATGTCCGCCCAGGTGAGCGTGGGGTAGTTGAAGATGCTCGAGTACTTCGCCTTGCCGGCGTGCAGGGCATCGACCAGATCCTCGCGGCGCACGCCCAGGGTCTCGGCCGCGGCATACAGGTACAGGCCATGCCCGCCCTCGTCCTGGATCTTGGCGAGCAGGATCGCCTTGCGGCGCAGGCTTGGCGCGCGCGTCACCCAGTTGCCCTCGGGCAGCATGCCCACCACTTCGGAGTGCGCATGCTGGGAGATCTGCCTCACCAGGGTCTTGCGGTAGCCCTCGGGCATCCAGTCCTGGGGCTCGATGCGGCGGTCTTCGGCGATCGCGGCCTCGAAGGCGCGCTCGCGCTCGCCGGGGGCCGGCGCGGCGGCGACCGGTTCGGCGCCGGGTTTCGAATCGATGGCCTGGGTGTACATGGCTGCTCCAGTCGTGGGGCGATGGCGCAGTCTATTATTCGACCGACCGGTCGGTCAATTATCCGAAGCCGGGTTCTGCGTCGTGGGGTCCGGCGCCGCGCCTGCTGGCCGGCTCATTCCCTTGAGTTGACACAGTCTTTCGGTCGCTCCATAATCAGCGGTTCCCTGGAGGGGTGCCCGAGTGGCTAAAGGGGGCAGACTGTAAATCTGTTGGCTTACGCCTACGTTGGTTCGAATCCAACCTCCTCCACCAGATTGCTGCCGGCGCGGTTGTTGCCGGCGCAGCAGGCAGGGGAACGGGCAGCGTCGCGGGCAGGGAAGGCCGCGCGGGTGTAGCTCAATGGTAGAGCAGAAGCCTTCCAAGCTTACGACGAGGGTTCGATTCCCTTCACCCGCTCCAGTGCGTCTGGCTGGTGCGGCAGCAGGTAGCAGTTTTGCCCATGTGGCTCAGTGGTAGAGCACTCCCTTGGTAAGGGAGAGGTCGCGCGTTCGATCCGCGCCATGGGCACCAGAATTCTTTCCTCTCGCTCTTCGACGAACTCGCTTTTCCAGATCAGGAGCCCGGCATGGCCAAAGGTAAATTCGAGCGCACCAAGCCGCACGTGAACGTGGGGACGATTG
>JBAWWD010000041.1:0-12682 GCA_037146935.1 Burkholderiales bacterium | reverse complement strand
GCCTCGCCCGGCGGGCCTGCGGCGGCCACCGCGCCGGCGTCCACCGCGGCGGCGGCGGCCAGCGCCGCGCGCAGGTGGGCCGCTGCCGGATAGGGGCGGTCGGCGTGGCCCAGCCGGCCGCGGGCATCGGCCTCGCAGGCGGCCAGCACCTCGGGCAGGCGGGCCGGCCGCCGGAAGGCGTCCAGCCGCTCCAGCAGCGACAGCAGGGTGGCGGGCCGCAGCTCCAGCGCGCGGTGCACCAGGCCGTGCTCGCGCGCCACCAGGCGGGCAAGGTCGCGCACCTCCACCGGCACCCGCAGCCGCTCGCACAGCGCGGTCAGCCGCGCCACCGAGCGGGCTTCGTGGCCGATGTGGCGGGGCAGCACCTCGGCTGGCGTGTCGGCCTTGCCCAGGTCATGGGTGAGCGCGGCGAAGCGCACCGCCAGCGACCCGCCGGCGCGGGCCGCGGCATCGACCACCATCAGGGTGTGCACGCCGGTGTCCACTTCCGGGTGGTGGTCGGCACGCTGCGGCACGCCCCAGAGCCGATCGACTTCGGGCAGCAGCCGCGCCAGCGCGCCGCACTCGCGCAGCACGGTGAACATGCGCGAGGGCACGGGCTCCATCAGGCCGCGGGCCAGTTCCTGCCAGACCCGCTCGGGCACCAGCGCGTCCACCTCGCCGGCCTCGCACATCGCGCGCATCAGGTCCAGGGTCTCGGGGGCCACCGTGAAGTCGGCAAGGCGCGCCGCGAAGCGCGCCAGCCGCAGGATGCGCACCGGGTCCTCGATGAAGGCCGGCCCGGCGTGGCGCAGCACGCGCGCGGCGAGGTCGGCCTGCCCGCCCAGGGGGTCGATCAGCCGGCCGGTCTCGTCGCGGGCCATGGCGTTGATGGTGAGGTCGCGCCGGCGCAGGTCGTCGTCAAGGCTGACCCCGGGCGCGAAGTGCACCTCGAAGCCGCGATACCCCGGGGCGGTCTTGCGCTCGGTGCGGGCGAGCGCGTATTCCTCGTGGGTCTGCGGGTGCAGGAAGACCGGGAAGTCCTTGCCCACCGGCCGAAAGCCCAGCGCCTGCATCGCCTCGGGCGTGCCGCCCACCACCACCCAGTCGCGGTCACGCACCGGCAGGCCCAGGAGCTCGTCGCGGACCGCGCCGCCCACGCAGTAGATCTTCATGGAGTGGCCTGCGCTCGGGTCGGCTGCCTGCCGCTCGGGCCCGCGCCGGTCAGCCCGCGTGGGGCCGTCGCGCGCTGCCCTGCGGCCCGCTCAGCGATGGGCCCTGGCCTGCTGCGAGGCCAGGCGTGATCCCTGGCGTGACAGCCAGGCCGGCGCCACCGCGGCCAGCGGCGTGGGGGTGATGCCCAGCGCCGGGCTCATGGGCCCGGTGGCGATGTTGTCGACCCGCAGCGAGTCGAAGTTGTCGGTGCTCATGAGCGGACGCGGCAGCGCGCCCATGAGCCCGGCCTGGATCTGCCCCAGGGTGAAGGGCAGGGCGATCACCGGCCGGGGGTGACCGCTCCAGCGCCCGGCGAGCTGCACCAGCTCGCGCAGGGTGAAGACCTCGGGCCCGGCGAGCTCGAAGCTGTGCCCCAGCGTGGCGGTGCCGCGCAGGCAGTTGACCACCGCCGTGGCGACATCGCCCACGAACACCGGCTGCAGCCGGGCGTGGGCCTGGGCCAGCGGCACCACCGGCAGCAGCCGCTGCAGCCGCGCGAAGACGTTCAGGAAGGCATCCTCGGGGCCGAAGACCACCGAGGGCTGCAGGATGGTGAAGGGCACGCCCCCGGCCCGCACCGCCGCCTCGCCGTCGGCCTTGGAGCGCAGGTACATCGAGGGCAGCTGCTCGCGGGGGGCGCTGGCGCCCAGCGCCGACACATGGATCAGCCGGCCCACCCCGCTGCGCGCCGCGGCATGGGCCAGGCGCGACGGCAGGTCGACATGGGCCTCGCGGAACTCCGGGCCGTAGGGGTCGCCCCAGCGGCTGTGCAGCACGCCCACCAGGTTGACCACCGCGTCGCAGCCCTCGAGCGCCTGCCAGAACGAGGGCGAGCCCGGCCGGGTCTCGATGACGTCGACCGTGGGCAGCGGCAGCAGGTGCCGCGCGCGCTCGCGATGCCGCGTGGGCACCACCACGCGCACCCCCTGGGCACTGAGGCGGGCGACCACATGGGTGCCGATGAAGCCGGTGCCGCCGGCGACGAGGACGCGATTCAGACTCATGATGGCTGCGCAGGGAGGAAGGGTCGGAAGGGGGCCGGGAGAGGCCTGGAACCGGCCCGGCAGGGGCCGGGCCGAAACCTAACCCGAGCGGGCATTCAGGGCAACTCGGAGGGCCGCATCGCGCCCGGCGCGACGCTGCCCAGGCGCTGCTTGAGCGACTGCGGGCGGCCGGTCATGAGCGCGCCGTAGAAGGCGGCGTTGGAGAGCACCTTCTTGACGTAGTCGCGGGTCTCGGTGAACGGGATGATCTCGGCGAAGGCCGCGCCCTCGATGGTCGCGGGCAAGGTGCTGCGCCACTGGCGGGGCCGGTTCGGGCCGGCGTTGTAGCCGGCCGAGGCGAGCAGCGGCGAATTGTCGAGGTCATCATGAACCGAGCGCAGGTAGTAGGTGCCGAAGCGCAGGTTGGTGTCCAGGTCGTTGAGCTGCTCGATGCGGAAGTCATTCACGCCCAGCCGCCGCGCGATCCAGCGCGCGGTGGGCGGGATGATCTGCATCAGGCCCTGCGCGCTCGCCGAGGAGCGGGCGTCCATGATGAAGCGCGACTCCTGGCGGATGAGGCCGTAGACCCAGGCGGGGTCGAGCCCGCGCTCGGCGGCGAAGGCCTCCAGCTGCGGGCGGAAGGGCGTGACGAAGCGCAGGCTGAAGTCATGCTCGGCGCGGGTGCGGTCGGCGGTGTTCACGCAGCGGTCGAGCACCCGGCGGTCGCAGGCGAAGCGCGCGGCGGCCAGCAGCTGGCGGTCGGTGAGGCCGCGCAACTGGAAGTTCCATTCGCGGTTGCCCTCCGAGCGCAGGCCGAGCTGGTACAGGCGCAGGGCGCGGGCGAAGCCGGGGTTGGCCGCCGCCGCGGCGAGTTCCTCGTCGGTGGGCGGCGCGGCCGGGGCGGGCACGAGGATGCCCTGGCCGAGTTCCTCGGTGGCGAGCTGCCCGTAGAAGTGGAACTGCCCGGCGATGCCGCGAAAGCCGTTGTCGGCCTGCGTCCGGCGGCCGAGTTCCTGATGGGCGCGGGCATCCCAGTAGATCCAGGCCGGATCGCGGCGGCCCTCGGGCGACATGCGCTCGATCATCAGGTGCACCGACTGCCAGTCGCTCGCGCGCAGCGCCGCGCGGGTGAGCCAGGCCCAGGTCTCGTCGGAGGCCTGGGCGCCGCGGGCCTCGCGCAGCCAGGCCACGGGCACCGGCGCCAGCCGGCGCATGCTGCTGGCGGCGATCTGCGACCACACCCAGGCCCGCTCGGCGGGGGCCAGGGCGGCCAGGGCCTCGGTCTGCTTCGCGGCGGTCTCGGGCTCCAGGCGGGCGAGCACACCGAAGGCGATCACCGAGACCTCGCGCGAGGCGGTGGGCGCGAGCACCTTGGCCGGGCGCTGCAGCGCGGCCTCGACCGCGCCCGGCGACATGCCGATCATCGGCGCGATGCGCCGCACCGAACCGGTGGCGCCGGCCTCCAGCGCCAGCTTCAGGCGCCGCCATGCCGCCTCGCGCCCGGCCGGCCCCTGCCGCGCCAGCCCCTCGAGAAAGCTGGCGCAGGCCTCGCCGAGGTCGCGCGGCTGGAACAGCGCGTCGCGCGCCTCGTCGCCCGGCGCGCGGCCGGCCTCGAGCGCCGAGGTGCCGGCATGGCAGTGGACGGCGGCCTCGTCGCGCAGCGCCCAGGCGGCGTACTGCGTGTCGAAGGCCGGCCAGTCGGCGCGTCGCGCCAGGCGCAGCAGCCAGTCACGCCGGGAGAGGTCGGCCAGCAGCGGGTTGTCGGTGCGCTGGATGAACGCTGCGGCCTCGGCGTCGAGCGCGGCCTCGCCGCCCGGCGGCGTGCCGCGGGCGTTCAGGCGGAACTTCAGCCGCCAGTGCTCGAGGTAGCTCTGCAGCAGCGGATCGGTGACCCGCGCGGCGGCGGCCTCGAAGCGATCGAGCGCGCCGGCCAGCGCGGCCTGCCGCGCGGCGAGGAAGGCGTCGTCGGAGGCCGCGGAACTCGCGGCGCTCGCGGCATTGGCGCCCGCGGGCGCGGCCAGCGCAGCGGCGCCCACGGCAGCGGCGGCGCCCGCGGCAGCGGCGGCGCCCGCGGCGGGGAGGGCAGCGCGCGCCGGGCCTGCTGGCGTGGGCTTGACGGTCTTGGCGGGGGGGCGCGTGGCGCGGCGCTCGGGCGCGGCGTCAGCGGGCGCGGGGCTGGCGCCTACAATGAGCGTGGCCAGCAGCAGCGCGTTGCAGCATGAACGGAACATCATTGCCGAGGATAGCACCTGGCACCCCCCCGGTGCCCGCCGCCGATCGCCCCGCCGCGCGCCGTCTCTTGCGCCTGCGCGTGTCGCGCCTGCCGGCGCGCTGGCTGGGTCTGGCAAGCGCGCGGGTCTTCGCCCGCGTGGAGGCGCTGCTGGCTACCCAGGCGGGCGCGGGCAGGCGCATCGCCGCCTACTGGCCCCTGCCCGGCGAGCCCGATCCGCGCGACGCGCTGCGGCGCTGGCAGGCCGCGGGCTGGCAGCTCCTGCTGCCGCGGGTGGTGATGCCGCAGGCGCCGCTCGCCTTCCACGCCTGGGCGTCTGATGAACCCTTGCAGGCCGGGCCCTTCGGCACCCGTCAGCCGGCGCCCGAGAGCCCGCAGGCTCGTCCCGATCTGCTGATCATCCCGTGCCTGGGCTTTGACGCGCAGGCCCGCCGGCTCGGCCATGGCGGCGGTTTCTATGACCGCAGCCTGGCGGCGCTGGCGCAGGACGGCCCGCCGCCGGTCACCATCGGGGTAGCCTGGTCGTGTCAGGAGATCAGCGGCTTCAGCGCCGGGCCGCATGATGTCGGCCTGGACTGGATCGTCACCGAGCGCGCCACGTTCAGGCGGTCGGCACCCGGTTGAATTCGCGCCACCAGGCGGTGAACTCGCCGTGCGGCATGGGCCGCGCGAAGAAGTAGCCCTGGGCGAGATCGCAGCCCAGGTTGCGCAGCGACTGGGCCGAGCGCTCGTCCTCCACCCCCTCGGCCAGCGCATGCATGCCGAAGGTGTGGGCCAGGTCGACCAGCGCGTGCACGATGCGCTGGTCGCTGGCGTCGTCGGCCAGGTTGCGCACGAAGCTCTGGTCGATCTTGAGCTCGGTGAGCGGGAACTGCCGCAGGTAGTTGAACGACGAATAGCCGGTGCCGAAGTCGTCCAGCGCGAGGCCGCAGCCGCGCTCGCGGATCTCCTTCATGAACTTCATGGCCGACTGCTCGTGGCGCACCACCGCGGTCTCGGTGAGCTCGAGCGTGAGCCGGCTGGCGGCGATGCTCCAGGTGTCCAGCGCGTGGCCCACCAGGCTGGGGAAGGCGGGGTCGGCCAGCGTGATGGCCGAGAGGTTCACCGACACCCGCGCGTCGATGCCCTGGGAGTTCCAGGCCATGAGGTGGCGCAGGGTGGTGTTCATCACGAACAGGGTGAGCTGGGTCATCAGCCCGCGGGCCTCGCAGATCGAGGCGATCAGGCCGGGGTTCACGCGCGTGCCGTCAGGGCGTGTCCAGCGCACCAGCGCCTCGGCGCCGGTGCAGCGGCCGGTGGCGAGCGACACCTGCGGCTGGAAGTGGACGTCGAACTGGTTGGCGAAGAGCGCGTCGCGCAGGTCCTGCTCGAGCTGGCGGCGGTGGTTGGCCTCGCTCTCGGAGCGGGCGGTCACGATCTTCACGCGGCTCTCGAGCTCCTCGGCCTCGTGGCAGGCCTCGGAGGCCGCGGCCAGCAGGTTCATGGCGTCGGTGGGGCTGTCGGCCGGCTGCCAGGCGCCGCCCACCGCGGGGTTGAGCCTCACCGCGCTGCCGGCGCCCGAGTCCGAGCCGTGGATGGGCCGCATGAGATTGCCGCGCAGGGTGCGACCGGCGAGCTCGGCCAGCGACTCGCCCGGCGGGTCGACCAGCAGCACCCAGATCTCCTCGTGCGAGGCGAGCGCGTAGCGGTCCGAGGAGCGCAGCATGCCCTCCACCCGGCGCATCACCTCGGCGATCACCTCGCGCGCCGAGTTGGCCTGCGCCAGCGCCGCGAGCCGGTCGGAGCGGTGCAGGCTGACCAGCAGCAGCACGCTGCGCCGCCGGGCCAGCGTGAGGGTGTCGGCGTACTGCATCAGCGCGCCGGGCGACAGGCGCGGCGAGCGGGCAAGCGCCGGCTGGCCGGCCTCAGTCGGCCTTGGCGAGGGCGAGGGCTTCATCAGCGTAGAAGTCATGCGGTTTCAGCCCGTAGGCGCCGGCGGGCAGGCCGCGCTGGATGCGGACCGGCTTGACGCCCTTCACCACGGCCTGCTTGAAGAGATCGCGTTCGAAGGGGGCGGCCAGCGGGCGCTTGCTGGCGTCGGCCAGCACGATCACCCGCGGCTCGAGCCGGCGGCTGCGGTTGTGGGCGAGCACCACCGCCACCTCGGCGTTGGAGAGTTCCACCAGGCTGCCCACCGGGAACACGCCCACGGCCTGCACGAACTGCTCCACCAGTGGCGCATGAAACGAGGTGTCCGCCCACTGGTACAGGCCCATCAGGGCATCCTGGACGGCCAGCGCGTTGGCATAGGGGCGCGCGGTGGTCAGCGCCGAGAAGACATCGGCGATGCCCGCGATGCGGCCGTAGATGCTGATCTCGGTGCCCTTCAGGCCCGCCGGGTAGCCGCTGCCATCCAGGCGCTCGTGGTGCTGCAGGATGCCGGCGCGCACATCGGCATTCAGCTTGACGCCGTCGGTCTCCAGCGCCGTGATCCCGAGCTCGACATGCTCCTTGACGATGCTGAACTCGGCGCGGCTGAGGATGCCGGGCTTGTCGATCAGCGCGCGCGGCACGCGCACCTTGCCGACATCGGCCAGCAGGCCGATCAGCCCGAGGGATTCGATCATGTCCTTGGGAAAGCCCAGGCTGCGCCCGACCGCGATCATGTAGAGCGCCGAGCGCACGCCGTGCTGGTAGACGTTCAGGTCGGTCTCGCGCAGCTGGGCCACCCAGAGCATGGCGTCGGGGTTGTCGATCATGCTCTCGACCATGCTGCTGACCGCTTCCTGCGCCTGCACCAGCTGCACGCCACGGCTGGCCCGCACGTCGGCGAAGATGGCCTCCAGCGAGCGGCCGCCCCGCTGCCAGGCCTGGCGCGCCTCGGGCAGCGCCTCGGCCACCGGGCGCCGCACGGGGTAGGGCTTGCGCACCACGGTGGGCGGCAGCAGCGCGTCGAGTTCCCGATCGAGCGTGGGAGGCGCCTTGGCGGCGCGCGCGCGCTTCGCCGCGGCGCGGCTGTCCTGCTCGGCCTCGCCGCCCAGGCGGGCTTCGCTGGTGCGCAGCACCTCCCCCTCGGCCTGGTTGTACCGGCTGCCGTTCGCGGTGTCGGCATCGACCGACATCGCCGGCGGCGGGCCGTCGAGCTCCTGCGCGCCCTGGGCGAGCCGCCGCTCGAGCGCCCGGGCGGCGCGACGGTCGACCAGGCGGGCGCGAACGGCGGGCGGCAGGGCGTGTTCCAGCCCTTCGAACAGGCTGCCCAGCGCCGCGAACAGGCCGCGACGGGCCGGCACGGGCGAGGGATCGGCGCCCTCGGACGCGCCGCGGGCGAAGGCCCGGAAGCGCTCGCGCGTGTCGTCGGTGATGGCGGGCAGGCGCCGGGCGCCGGCCGGCCGGTCTGCAGGCGCGGCCCCGCTGCGCACGACCCCACTGCGCACGACCCGCATCGAGACCGGCGTGGCGACCGTGTCGGCCGCTCGGGGGCGCGGTGCGGGCTCGCGCCGGACCTGCGCCGGCGGCATCGGTTCGGGGGGCGGCGCGTCGATCAGGCCCAGCGGCGAGGCGTCGCGCAGCGCGTCGTCGACCTCGGGCTCGCCGGCCACTGCTCGCGTCAGCGGGGCGATCGGCGGCTCGGCGTCGGCCGCCGGGCCGGACTCGTCACCGGATTCGAGCGCTGCCTGCAGCGCCCGCACCACCACGGGGTCGGACATCTGCACGTCGATGTGGACGAATCGGCAGTGCCGACGCAGGGTCTCGATCTCGTCGTCGGACTCGATGAGGAAGCCCTGCAGCAGGAAGGGCGTGTCCAGCCAGGGCCGGTCGAGATCGGCCACGAACAGGCCCGTGCGCAGCTGCGCCACCGGCAGTCGCGGGTGGCGCGTGGAAACGGGAGCACTCGCAAGTTGGCCGGTGGAATTCATGGCTCGGCTGATGGTAGCGAGGCATGGCGGCGCTGCCCAGCCAGGGGCCTCCACGAGACGGACGGGCAGCGCCGCGGCCCGACGAACGGGCCCGCAGCCGCCGGTGATCTCAGTGGGCGCCGTGCAGCGCGCCGGGATCGCTGCCGTAGAAGTCGTGCGGCCGCAGCCCGTAGGCGCCCGCCGCCAGCCCGCGCTGGATGCGCAGCGGCTTCACGCCCTCGGCCCGCGGCTGCGCGAACAGGTCGCGCACGAAGGGCTGGGGCATGGGGCGCTTGTCGGCGCCGGCCAGCACGATCACCCGTGGCTCGAGGCGCCGCGTGCGGTTGTGCTCGAGCACCACGGCCACCTCCTCGTTGGACAGCTCCACCAGGGTGCCCACCGGAAACACGCCCAGCGACTGCACGAACTGCTCCACCAGCGGGCCGTGAAACGAGGTGTCGGCCCACTGATAGAGGCTCATCAGGGCGTCCTGGACGGCCAGCGCGTTGGCATAGGGGCGCGCGGTGGTCAGCGCCGAGAAGACATCGGCGATGCCCGCGATGCGGCCGTAGATGCTGATCTCGGTGCCCTTCAGGCCCGCCGGGTAGCCGCTGCCGTCCAGGCGCTCATGGTGCTGCACGATGCCCAGGCGCACGATGTCGTCGAGCTGCCGGCTGGTCTCGAGCGCGCGCAGGCCGAGCTCGACGTGCTCCTTGGCGATGCGGAACTCGGCCGGGGTGAGCAGGCCGGGCTTGTCGAGCAGGGCGCGCGGCAACTGGATCTTGCCGACATCGGCCAGCAGCCCGATCTGCCCGAGCGCCTCGATCTGCCGCTTGGGCAGCCCCAGGCTGCGCCCCGCCGAGATCATGTAGAGCGAGGTGCGCACCCCGTGCTGGTAAGTGTCGATGTGCGACTGGCGCAGGTGCGCCAGCCACAGCATGGCGTCGGGATTGCCGAGCATGGAGTCGACCATGTCGGCCACCGCTTCCTGGCTGCGCAGCAGCGGGAAGGTCTTGCCGGCGCGCACGTCGGCGAGCAGTGCGCCCAGCGCCGCGGAGGCCTGCTCGAAGCCCTTGCGGGCGCGCGGCAGTTCGTCGGGCAGTTCGCGCACCACCGTGTAGGTCTGCCTGGCCTCGCCGGGGGCGAGCAGGGTGTCGAGCTCGCGCTCGAGCGCGGCTCGCGCGCCGCCGGCGGCGGGCTCCTGCGGAACGCTTGCCTCGGTGGACAGGCGGGCGCGAGGCTGCTGATCGGGGGCGCGCACCTCACCGCGGCGCCGGAAGAGGCCGCCCAGCGAGGCGAGCAGGCCGGCGCCGGGCGCGCGCGGGGCCGAGGCGTCTGTGCCCTGCGAGGACTCGAGCACGAAGCGGCGGAAACGCTCGCGGGTTTCGCGGCTGGCGCCAGGCGGGCGCCCGCCCGCGGAGCGCTGCGCCCGGGGCGCTGCCGGCGTGTCTGCGCCAGGTTGCCCGAGCGGTCGCGCCGGGGTCGGGGCTGCCTCGGAGGCGATGGGGTCGGGGCGCGACGGGCGGACCCGCGGCGGCGGCGGGGCCACCGGCGTGGCCAGCGGATCGGCGTCATCGAGCGCCGCGTCCACATCAGGCTGCGCCGAGGCTCGGGGCCCAGCCACGCCCAGGGCCCCGGTCATGACGGTCTGATCGGGGCGGGCACCGGACGCGTCATCCGACGGCTCGACCGACTCGGGCATCTGCAGCGCATCCCCGAGCGCGGCGATGGCCTCCGGGTCCGACAGATTGCGGTCGATGAAGACGTGCCGGCAGTGCTCGCGCAGCGCCTGGACCTCCATCTCGGTCTCGATCAGGAAGCCCTGCAGCAGGAAGGGCGTGTCGATCCAGGGGCGATCCAGGTCGCACACGAACAGGCCCGCGCGCAGGTGGGCCACGTCCAGCCGCGGCCGGCGGCGGCTGGGGTCGGGCACCAGCCCGGGGGGAGGAGTGAGCTTGTCTTGGGACACGTCGCGATGGTAGCCGGCCTGCCGCCCGGCATGACCCTGCGCCGATCCGGGTTTCAGCCGATGGCAGCCTGCCAGAGCGCGAGGCTGGGGGCCGACTGGTTCATGGTGTAGAAGTGCAGCGCCGGCGCGCCCCCCGCGATGAGCCGTGCGCACAGGGCGGCCACCACCTCGTGGCCGAAGGCGCGGATGGAGGGCAGGTCATCGCCATAGCCGGCCAGTCGGCTGCGGATCCAGCGCGGGATCTCGGCGCCGCAGGCATCCGAGAAGCGCACCAGCTGGGCGTGGTTGGTGATCGGCATGATGCCGGGCACCAGAGGCGCCGTCTGGCCCGCGGCCGCGAGCTCGTCGCGCAGGCGGAAGTAGGCGTCGGCGTTGTAGAAGTACTGGGTGATCGCGCGATCGGCGCCGGCGCCGAGCTTGGCGATCAGCGCCTGCAGGTCGTCGGCCGCCGAGCGGGCCTGCGGGTGCACCTCGGGATAGGCCGCCACCTCGATGTGGAACCAGTCCGCGGTGCGCTCGCGAATGAACGCCACCAGATCGGCCGCGTAGCGGAACTCGCCGTGATCGACCATGCCCGAGGGCAGGTCGCCGCGCAGCGCCACCAGTCGGCGGATGCCGCGCGAGCGGTACAGAGCCAGGAGCTCGGCGATGGACTCTCGGCTCGCGCCGATGCACGACAGGTGCGGCGCCACCGCCAGGCCGGCGTCGGCGATGTCCATCACCGTGGCCAGGGTCTTGTCGCGGGTGGCGCCACCGGCGCCGTAGGTGACGCTGAAGTACTCGGGGCCGACCGCCTGCAGGGCGGCGCGCACGCCGCGCAGGCGCTCGGCGCCCTCGGGGGTGTTCGGCGGAAAGAATTCGAAGCTGACGCTGGCGCTCATCGCGGAAGGGTCCTGTCGGGGCGCGGCGCGGGCACCCGGGCCCGGTCGCGCGTCGCATGAAGAAAGAATTCCCGGTTGCCGTCGCCGCCGGGAATGGGGCTGTCGAGCCAGCCAGCCAGGGCCCAGCCACTGTCGGCGGCACTGGCGATGATGGTCTCGCGCACCGTCATCCAGGCCTGGGGGTCGCGCACGATGCCGCGCCGGTCCAGGCCCGCGGGGCCCACCTCGAACTGGGGCTTGACCAGGGCGATCAGCACCGCGCCCGGCGCGGCCAGCCCGGCCAGGGCTGGCAGCACCAGCCGCAGCGAGATGAACGAGACATCGACCACCATCCGCGCGAAGCCCTCGGCCGGGGCGTGCCCGTGAAGGTCTGCCGCCCGCAGGTGGCGGGCATGGCAGCCCTCCAGACACACCACGCGCGGGTCATGCCGCAGCCGTGGATCGAGCTGGTCATGGCCCACGTCGATGCCCACCACCCGGGCCGCGCCGGCCTGCAGCAGGCAGTCGGTGAAGCCGCCGGTGGACTGGCCCACATCGAGGCAGACCAGACCGGTCACGCTCACGCCGCTGGTGGCCAGCGCGCCGGCGAGCTTGAGGCCGCCTCGCGACACGAAGCGGTCTTCCGGGCCCGGCGCCACGGCCAGGGGCACGTCATCGGCCAGCAGTTCGGCGGGCTTGCGCACCGGCAGCTCGGCGGCGCGCACCCGGCCCGCGGCAATCAGCCGCTGGGCCAGGGTGCGCGAGCCGGCCAGCCCGCGCTGCACCAGCAGCAGGTCGGCGCGCATGCTCGCCGCGGCGGGCTCAGTAGCGGTAGGTGTCGGGCTTGTACGGGCCTTCGACCGGCACGCCGATGTAGCCGGCCTGCTCGTCGCTGAGCTCGGTGATCATCGCGCCGATCTTGCGCAGGTGCAGCCGCGCGACCTTCTCGTCGAGGTGCTTGGGCAGCACATAGACCTTGCCCTTCTCGTAGAAGTCCTTGTGCGTCCAGAGCTCGATCTGCGCGATGGTCTGGTTGGCGAACGAGGAGCTCATCACGAACGACGGGTGGCCGGTGCCGCAGCCGAGGTTCACCAGGCGGCCCTCGGCCAGCATGATGATCCGCTTGCCGTCGGGGAAGATCACGTGATCGACCTGCGGCTTGATGTTCTCCCAGGTGCACTGCTTCAGCGAGGCGATGTCGATCTCGTTGTCGAAGTGACCGATGTTGCACACGATGGCCTGATCCTTCATGGCCTTCATGTGCGCGAAGGTGATCACGTCCTTGTTGCCGGTGGCGGTCACGAAGATGTCGGCCTTGTCGGCGGCGTATTCCATGGTGACCACGCGATAGCCTTCCATGGCGGCCTGCAGCGCGCAGATCGGGTCGCACTCGGTGACCCACACCTGGGCCGAGAGCGCGCGCAGCGCCTGGGCGCTGCCCTTGCCGACGTCACCGTAGCCGGCCACCACCGCCACCTTGCCGGCGATCATCACGTCGGTGGCGCGCTTGATGCCATCGACCAGCGACTCGCGGCAGCCGTAGAGGTTGTCGAACTTGCTCTTGGTGACCG
>JBAWWD010000040.1:0-14016 GCA_037146935.1 Burkholderiales bacterium | reverse complement strand
GACGATCCGAGCGCAGTTACTGCAGGCTTTCTACACCACTACCGGGGACACGACCGCGCGCAGTCAGCGATGGCGCGCGTCGCTGGTTGAATCTCGACGGCCTCAGGCAGCAGCCTGCACTGGCGTGATGCTCGCGAGCACGTCGGCCAATGCGTCCTTGGCCACTGCGGCGTCGTGGTCGAGTTGCAAGCCCGTCCAGAAGCCGTCGTGCAGCCCGAAGTAGCGCGAGAGCCTCAGGCCCGTGTCCACGCTGATGGCTCGCTTGCCGGCCAAGATCTCGCTGATTCGCATCTGCGGCACGCCAATGTCCTTGGCCAGCCGGTAGGCCGAAATGCCCATCGGCTCGAGGAACTCGTGAAGCAGGATCTCACCAGGCTTCGGGTAGGCGACCTTGCGCATGGATGGGCCTCCTCAGTGATAGTCGACGATCTCGACGTCGAGGACTCGGCCGTCGACGAAACGAAAACAGATGCGCCAATGGTCGTTGACGCGAATGCTCCACTGCCCTCTTCTGTCGCCCTTGAGCGCCTCGAGCCTGTTGTTCGGTGGAATCCTGAGTTCCTCCAGTAGCCTGTTCCGATCTGCTCGCCGCTGACGGCAGCCGTCCCTGCCGGCCGGCACCCGGGCACCTAGAATCGCGCATCGGGCCCGCGGCGCGTGCCCCGGCCGATGCCTCTGAAGGAGCCCCGCATGGACCCCGAAGTGCCCACGGCCGCGGCCGCGATCTCCCGCCTCCTGCGCAAGTCGACCCTGAGCGTGTCCGAGGGCATTGCCTGCCTGACGATGACCGACGCGCCCAGTCGCAATGCGATGACCCAGGACCTCAAGGACGATCTCGAGGAGGTGGTGCGGCTTGCCGCCACCAGCGACGACTGGCGCGCGCTGGTGATCACCGGCTCGCCAGGGGTGTTCTGCGCGGGCGGCGATCTGCGCGCGCTGACCTCGCGCCGGCACCCTGATGGCTCGCCGGTGCGCGATGTCGAGGGCATCCGCCGCCGCATGAGCCGCAGCCATGCCTGGTTCGAGAAGCTCTACAACCTCGAGATGCCGGTGATCGCCGCGGTGGATGGGCCGGCCTTCGGCGCCGGGTTCTCGCTGGCGCTGGCCTGCGACTTCATCGTCGCCTCGCCGCGGGCCAGCTTCTGCATGGCCTTCAACCGGATCGGCGCGCTGCCTGACCTGGCGGCGCTCTACCTGCTGCCGCGCATGATCGGCCAGCGACGCGCCAAGGACATCATGATGAGCGCGCGCGTGGTGAGCGTGGAAGAGGCCCGCGAGCTGGGCATCGTGCATTCGGTGCTGGCGTCCGACGAGGTGCTGGAGCGGGCGATGGCCATGGCGCGCAGCTTCGCGCAGGGCTCGCCCCAGGCCCTGGCCATGACCAAGCTCTTCACCAACCAGTCGCTCGAGTCCGACTACGCGACCATGGCGCGACTGGAGGGCACCGGCCAGGCGGCTTGCCTCAACAGCGACTACTTCTTCGAGGCGGTGGCGCGCTTCATGGACCGCAAGCCGCCGCGCTTCAACTGGCCGTACTGAGCAGCGTCTCGGCCTCGTAGCGCACCGCGGCCGGCAACGCGTAGTCCGGGCCGCGGCAGATCCGCTCGAAGTACGAGGCGTGCGCGTCGCTGCCCTCGGGCCACTGCCGCAGGAAGGTCTCCTGCCAGCGGGCCTGGTCGATGTCGACCGCGATCGCATCGATGAAGGCATCGCCCACCCGCACGCCGAAGCGGCGCTCGGCGCTGCGGGCCGGCGTGGTCGCGATCCGGGTAAGCAGCCCGGCGGAATCGCCGGCGAAGTTGGGCATGCCGCTTGCGCCGTTGTTCAGGATCCAGCCATGCCTGCCCTCGTGCCCCACGCGCAGCTGCTGGAACACCGGCAGGCAGGTGTGGGTGCAGGCAAAGGCATCCACCTGCGCGCGCGCGAGCCAGTCGCGCACCACCTCGCGGTGGGCGGCCTCGCGCAGATGCTCCTGCGCGAACCCCCAGCCGGCCAGCGATTGCGCGTCGCCATGCACGATGCCGATCCGCAGGCCCGCCGCGTCGGCGCGCAGCCACATCGGCAGGGCCTGCAGTTGCGCGCGCTCGGCAGCACTTGGCGCCTGTCGCAGGCGGGCGTGGATGCGGTTGGAGCGCGCCACCACCGCATCGCCCACCCACTCGGGGTAGGCGCAGCCGCAGCCCGGGTCTTCGCCGTCGTCGGGCGGCGGCGCGGCAAGCTCGGTCTCGACATTGCCACGCAGCGCCCGGTGTGCCATCACGGCCGCCTGCACCTGGGCGAAGAGCGCCGGGTCGGTGTCGAACCAGTGGAAGTCGCCATTGAAGACCAGCCGCTTGCGACCGGTCTCCTGCGCGAAGCGGGCCAGCACCGCATCGAGCGCCAGCGGGTTGCCGTAGAGGCCACCCACCAGGTAGAGCACCTCGAGATCCTGCAGATCGGGCGGCGCCGCGCTGGCGAACGCCTCGGGCCGGTAGC
Source organism: Burkholderiales bacterium (assembly GCA_037146935.1). Classification (GTDB taxonomy): domain Bacteria; phylum Pseudomonadota; class Gammaproteobacteria; order Burkholderiales; family Burkholderiaceae_E; genus Quisquiliibacterium. Next base: position 11,541 of record JBAWWD010000040.1, on the reverse strand, counting down.
GGTAATGCAGCGGGCAGGCTCGCCCCGGTGCATCCGCCTGCGGTGGGTGGTCGGTGGGCAAGGCGTTCATCGGCGCTCCCAGTCGTGATAGCGCGCCACCCAGCGCAGCAGCCGCTGCGGCGCATGGGCGCGCTTCCATTGGCCGGCGGCGTACTTGTTCGCCTCGGACAGGGTGGGGTAGGTGTGGATGGTGCCCAGGATGCGGTTCAGGCCCAACCCATGGCGCATGGCCAGCACCCAGGACGCGAGAAGCTCGCCAGCGTGCTCGCCGACGATGCACACGCCCAGGATGCGGTCCTTGCCGGGCACGGTGAGCACCTTCACGAAACCGTGCGCGACGCCATCGGCAATCGCGCGGTCCAGGTCGGCGAGGTCGTAGCACGTGACCTCGTGGGCGATGCCCTGGGCTTTCGCCTCGGTCTCGGACAGCCCCACCCGCGCCACCTCGGGATCGGTGAAGGTGGTCCAGGGGATGACCGAGTAGTCGGCCTTGAACCGGCGGAATCGCCCGAAGAGCGCGTTCACCGCGGCATACCAGGCCTGATGGGCGGCGACATGCGTGAGCTGATAAGGGCCGGCCACATCGCCCACCGCGTAGATGTTCGGGTAGAGGGTCTGCAGCCAGGCGTTGGTCTGGATGGTGCCGCGCTCGCCGAGCGGGATGCCCAGTTCTTCCAGCCCATAGCCCGTCACCCGCGGCGCGCGGCCCACCGCGCACAGGATGTGGTCATACGGCAGCGCATGCTCCTGGCCGGCGTGGCGCACGATCAGGCGCGGGCCCTGGGCGTCGTGCTCCACCCGCAGCGCTTCATGGCCGGTGAGCAGCCTGACGCCGTCGGCGCGCAATGAGGCGGCCACACGCTCGGCCACCTCGGGGTCTTCGCGGGCGAGCACGCGTGGCGCCATCTCCACCTGCGTCACCTCGGACCCGAGCCGGGCGAAGCTCTGTGCGAGTTCACAGCCGATCGGCCCGCCGCCCAGCACCACCAGCCGGCGCGGCAGTTCGGTCAACGACCACAGGCTGTCGCTGGTGAGAAAGCCCGCCTCGCGCAGGCCCGGGATGGCGGGCACCACCGGACTCGCGCCGGCGGCGATCACGATGCTGCGGGTGGTGAGGCGCTGCGTGGTGCCGTCGGGCATGGTGACCTCGACGCACCAGGGGCTGACGATGCGCGCGTGCCCCTGCAGCACCTCGACGCCAAGCTCGGTGTAGCGCGCGACCGAGTCATGGGGTTCGATGTCGCTGATCACCTGGTGCACCCGCCGCATGATCGCCGCGAAGTCCACCGTGCCGGTGGCCCCGCGGATGCCAAAGCCATCGGCCTGGCGCAGTTGGTGGGCGAGCCTGGCCGAGCGGATCAGCGCCTTGCTGGGCACGCAGCCCGAGTTCAGGCAGTCGCCCCCCATGCGGTGGCCTTCGATCAGCGTGACCCTGGCCTTGACCGCCGCGCCGATGTAGGCCGTGACCAGCCCCCCGGCGCCAGCGCCGATCACCACCAGGTTGCGATCGAATCGGGCCGGCCGCGGCCAGCGCGCGTACTGCTTGCGGGCCTGCGCCCAGGCCACCGCGCGCGAGGCCAGCAAGGGAAACAGCCCCAGCAGCACGAAGCTGCCCAGCAGCCCGGGCGAGAGGATGTCACCGGCCGAGCGGATGGCGGCCAGCTGCGTGCCCGCGTTCACGTAGACCGCGGTGCCGGCGAGCATGCCGATCTGGCTCACCAGGTAGAAGCGGCCCGCGCCCATGGGGGTGAGGCCCATCAGCAGGTTGATCAGCCAGAAGGGGAACACCGGCACCAGCCGCAGGGTGAGCAGGTAGGCCGTGCCGTCGCGGGCGATGCCCTGGTTGATCGGCGCGAGCGACTTGCCCAGGCGCGTCTGCACCAGGTCGCGCAACAGGTAACGCGCCGCCAGGAAGGCGAGCAGCGCTCCCAGGCTAGAGGCGAAGGAGACCACCAGCAGCCCGATGCCCAGACCGAAGATCGCGCCCGCCGCCAGGGTGAGGATCACCGCGCCCGGAATCGACAGGGCCGCCGCCAGCACGTACACGCCAAAGAAGACGAGCAGCGTGAGCAGCGGCCGGGCCTCGTAGGTGGCCAGCAGCGCGGCATGGCTTTCCTGCAGCTGCGCCAGGGTGAGCAGGCGGGCGAGCTCGCCATGGCGGTAGAGGGCGACGGCCCCGGCCAGGGCAAGCAGCGCGCCCAGCCAGGGCAGGGCTCGGCGGACCGGGCTCATCAGGAGGCGACGCCGACCAGGGAGGATGCAAGGCCGACCGGGGCCTGAGCGGCGGCCTCGGTCTGAGCCGTGGCCCCAACAAGCGCCTCCGGCTCCAGAGCGCCGCCACAGCTGCTGCCCTGCCCGGCGGTGCACCCGTAGCAGTGCGCTGCCACGCGGATCGGCGAATCGTCGGCATCAGCCGCGAGCAGATCGCGCAGATGGGCGGGGGTGTGCCCGCGCAGCGCGGCCGGCAGGCCCAGCATCTGGTTGAAGTCGCAGTCATGGAGATGCCCCTGCCAGTCGACGCTGATCAGGCTGCGGCACATCACCGTCTCGAGATTCTCCGCGCGGTGGGCCGAGCGCAGCAGCTGCATGTAGGCATCGAACTGACCGTGGCTGATCAGCGTGCTGCCGAATCGCTGGATGGGCATGTTGGCCAGCGCAAACAGATGATTGAACTCGATGCCGAAGTGCTGCCGCAGTTCGCGCTTGTAATCGGCTTCCAGCGGGCCCTGGGGAGGTGGCAGGCTGGGACCCTGGGGGTTGTAGACCAGATTGAGCACCAGCCCGGTGTCGGGCCGGCCGTAACCGAGCGCATTGAGTCCTTGCAGCCCGGCAATGCTGCGATCGAAAACTCCGGTGCCACGCTGGCGGTCGACATTGGCCGGGGAATAGCAGGGCAGGGAGGCCGTGATTTCCACCTGCTGGTCGGCAAGAAACTGCGCCAGCGACTCCTGACCGGGTTCCGACAGGATGGTGAGATTGCAGCGATCGATCACCCGAACACCCAGCGCGCGGGCCCCGGCGACCAGATCGCGGAAATGCGGATTCAGTTCCGGCGCGCCGCCGGTGAGATCGAGCGTGGTGACTTGGCGCGCGCGCAGCACGGCGAGCACCGTGGCGATGGTGGAGGCATCCATCATTTCGGTGCGATTCGGGCCGGCATTCACATGGCAATGCAGGCAACTCTGGTTGCAGCGGTAGCCGAGATTGACCTGCAGGGTTTCCAGGCGGCGGCGGCGCAAGGCCGGGAAATCGGTCGCGGTGAGCAGGGGCAGGGTGGGGCGCATGGGATGGATTCTTCGGTGGGCGGCGATCGAATGGTTCTGCAGGAATGGTTTTGGGCGATTCAGTGCGCCGTGTTTCCGGTGGTTCGTCGCGTCTGACGACCCTGCAATGACAGGGGGTTTATGAATCGATCCTGTGCAAAATCAGGCGCTATTCAGGATCAATTGGTCTCACCGCTTGAGACTGATTGCTGATTAAGGGTAAACTGTCTATTCAATTTGGAGGATACCCATGGCGCGAGCCGCATCGCTGAAATCGATCGAAACCCAGATCCGTCGTCTGCAGGAAAAGGCTGAAAAACTCAAGGCCAGCCGCAAGGGCCCTGCCATCCGTGAGATCGTCCGCCGGATGAAGGCCGAGGGCATTGCGCTGGAAGATCTTCAGGAGGCGCTCAAGGCCAAGGCTCCGCGCAAGTCCGTGGGCGCCGCCAAGCCGGCCGCTGCGGCGGCCCGCAAACCGGTGGCGATCAAGTATCGCGACGCGGCCACCGGGCAGACCTGGACCGGTCGGGGCCGCGCGCCCACCTGGTTGGCCGAGGCCGAGGCCGCCGGTCGCAAGCGCGATGAATTCCTGCTGAAACCGGCGGGCTGAGGCAATCATGGCCGCTTCAGGCGGCCACCGCGGCCGGCACCCGCTGGCCGCGCACCAGCCGCCCCGGCAGCGCGCCGGTGGGCTGGCCATTGCGATAGGTGATCGTGCCCGAGACGATGGTTGCCACATAACCGTCAGCGGGCTGCTGCAGCCGGCGACCGCCAGCCGGGAGGTCATGCGCCACCGAAGGCACATGAACCCGCAGGCGCGCAAAGTCGATCACGTTGATATCAGCCTTCAGGCCGACGGCGAGTTTCCCGCGGTCTGCCAGACCGGCCAGCGTGGCCGGCGCGCTGGTGAGCGCCACGATCGCCTCGGGCAGGTCGATTCGCTGCTCGGGCGCGGCGTCCCGGGCCCAGCGCGTGAGGAAATAGGTGGGGAAACTCGCGTCGCAGATCATGCCGTAGTGCGCTCCGCCATCAGCCAGGCCGACCACCGCCCGCGGGTGCACGAGCATTTCACGCACCGCGTTCAGATTCCCGTCGCGATAGTTGGCAGCAGGTTGATAGAAAATCGCGCGCCCGTCATTGGCGAGCAGCAGGTCGTAGGCGAATTCCTCGATCGACAGGCCGGCGGCCTTGGCCCGGTGATCGAGCCGCTGGCTGAAATCGGGCTCGTAGTCGGCTTCCTGATCCCAGGCATAGGCGTAACGGAAGGACTTCACCGTCTTGAGATTGATCGGGTTGGTGTCTTCGGGCTGTTCGTGCATCAGCCGGGCACGGAAAGCCGGGTCTTTCATGCGGGCCACCCGCTCGGCCAGCGGCAGATGGCTGATGGCCTTGTAGCTGGGGTGGAAGGCAAAGGGGTGGAAGCTGAGATCGAGCCCGTAGAACATGCCCACCGGGCGCGGGGCCACCTGGGCGCGAATTTCCAGGCCGTCGGTGGCGGCCTGGCTGAGGGCGGCCAGCGAATCCCGCCAGCCGTTCTCATCGCCGGTGGGCATCTGGATGAGGGAATACGACAGCGGGCGGCCGCTGCGCTCGGCCAGCCGGCGCATCAGCGCGAATTCGCTGCGCGCATCACCCATGGGCGCCGGGATGATCTGGAATACGCCCTGGCCGGCATCCTTCAGGCCCTCGGCCAGCGCGCCGAGTTCGTCTTCTTCTGAATACAGGCTGGGCGCGAGTTCGCCCGCCTTGGTCCGGTGCATCATGTTGCGGGAGGTGCTCACCCCGAGCGCCCCGGCACGAACGGCCTCGGCGGTGAGGGCGCGCATGCGGGCCAGGTCTTGCGCGGTGGGCGGCTCGTGCGTGGCGGCGCGCTCGCCCATCACATAAACCCGCAGGGCGGAGTGCGGCAGTTGCGCGGCCACGTCGATGTCGAAGCGGCGGGCCTCCAGGGCGTCGAGGTATTCGGGGAATGTTTCCCAGTTCCAGGGAAGGCCCTCGGTCATGACCACCTCGGGCACGTCTTCAACACCCTCCATGACCTTGACCAGAATGTCGCGCTGATCGGGCTTGCAGGGGGCGAAGCCCACGCCGCAGTTGCCCATGACCACCGAGGTGACCCCGTGCTGGGAGGAGGGCGCGAGCCGGTTCTCCCAGGTGGTCTGGCCGTCATAGTGGGTGTGGACATCGACGAAGCCGGGGGTGACCAGAAGCCCGCGAGCGTCGATTTCCTCTGGGGCGCTGCCGTTCACCTGGCCGATGGCGGCGATGCGGCCGTCCTTGACCGCGATGTCGGCCACCCGCGGCGCGCCGCCGGCGCCGTCGTGCAGGGTGCCGCCGCGGATGATGAGGTCGTAGTCGGCCATGGTCGGTCTCCGAATGGGGTGGGCCGGGGGCAAGCGCCGGCAATCCGGTCATGGTACTGCGCCGGCGGGCTGTCTGGCGCGCGTTCGGCCGGCATCCGAGACATCTGCCATCGCTGGCGCCTTGGCGGGCGGGCGCGGGAAGCCTATCGTCGCCGATCGTGATGCCAGGCCACCTGTCCGTGCGGCGGTGGTGTCCACCCAGCTTCCGGAGCCCACGCCATGAACCCGATCCGCCCTCGCCGCGCCTTTCTTCGGCACGGCGCCGCCCTCGGCGCCAGCCTGTCGCTGAGTCGCGTCGCCCAGGCGCAGAGTGACTGGCCCCGCGGCCCCATCCGCTTCATCGTGCCGTTTCCGGCCGGCGGTTCCACCGACATGCTGGCCCGGCTGCTCGGCCAGGGCATCTCGGCGCGGCTGGGCCAGCCCGTGGTGGTGGACAACCGCGGGGGCGCGGGCGGCATGATCGGCACCAACGGCATTGCCAAGTCGGCGCCCGACGGCCTGAACTTCGGGCTGACCACGGTCTCGTCGATCATCACCGCGCCCTTCATCTACGACAAGGTGCCGTATGACGTCGACAAGGAGATCGGCTTCGTCAGCCTGATCGCCACGGTGCCGATGGTGCTGGCGGTCAATCCGGCTGTGCCGGTGAACACCGCGCCCGAGCTGCTGCAGTGGCTCAAGGCCAACAAGGGCAAGGCCTCCTACGGGTCGGTGGCGGTGGGCCACTATGGCCATGTGGCCGCGGCCCACCTCAACGACAGCCTCGATGCCGGCATGGCCCATGTCCGCTACAAGGGCGAGGCCCAGATGCTGCAGGACCTGCTGGCCAATCAGTTGCCGCTGAGTTTCGTGACCATCGCCACCGCCAAGCCGCATGTCGACATCGGCAAGCTGCGGCTGGTGGGCATCACCGGCAATCGACGCCATGCCGCCATGCCGACGGTGCCCACGCTGGCCGAGCAGGGGCTGACCGACGAGGTCTATCGCATGAACCCGGGCTGGATCGGCGTGATCGCCCCCGCGAAGACGCCCGCGCCGATCATGCACCGCATGTCGGCCGAGATCGTGGCCGCGGCGAAGGACCCGGCGGTGGCGCAGAAGATCTTCTCGTGGGGCATGGATTTCGTCGGTAGCACGCCCGAGGCCTACCTCGAGGCCTATCGGCGCGAGAAGATCACCTGGCACCGTCTGCTCAAGCAGGCGAACGTGCAGCCCGAGAGCTGAGCGGCGGCGCGCGCAGGTCTCAGGGCGGCACCACCGATCCGTCCCAGGCCAGCACGCTGCCGCTGCGTTCCGGGCTGGCCGAGGCGATCACCGCCAGCAGGCGGGCGGCCGAGTCATCCGGGCTGAACAGCCGGCCAGGGGCCACGCCGCCCTGGAAGGGGCGCGACAGGGCCGTGTCCACCGTGCCCGGGTGCAGTCCGATGCACAGCGCCTCGGGCGCGCGCCGGGCGAGTTCGATCGACAGCCCCTTGAGGGTCATGTTCAGCGCCGCCTTGGCGGCCCGATAGCCATACCAGCCGCCAAGGCGGTTGTCGCTGATGCTGCCCACGCGGGCCGAGACGGCCGCGAACACCGAGCGGCCCCGGCGCGGCAGCAGGGGCAGGAAGTGCCGGGCCACCAGGGCCGGCCCGGTGCAGTTGACCGCGAACAGCGTGGCCATGGCCTGCGGGTCGATGGCGCCCCAGTGCTTCTCGGGCGCCACGCCGGGCCCGTGGAGCAGGCCCGTGGCCACGATCACCAGCCGGACTTCGCCAAGGGCACTGGCCTGCCGCGCAGCCGCGGCGATGCTCGCGGGATCGGTGAGTTCGAGGTGCCCGAGCGTGACGCCGGCCGATGCGGCAGCGGCAGCGGCGGTGGCATCGGCATCGGCGTCGGGTGGGCGGCGCGAGAGCGCCAGCACGCGCGGCCAGGCCGGGTCGCTGCGCAGCGCGCGCACCAGCGCCGCGCCCAGACCGCCGCTGGCGCCGATCACCACCGCGAGCGGCCCCTGCGCATTGCCACCTGCTCTGTTCTCGTCGCCGCCCATGTCTGCCTTTGCGCTGATCCGGGTCGCTCAGTGTAGTCGTGGCCGCGGATCGGCGGCCCGGTGCGTCGGTACAATCGATCGATGAGCTTGAAGCTGCCGAGACTCTGGTGCGCGCTCTGGCTGGTGCTGGTCATCAACGCGGCCGCGTCGGTCCGGGCGGCGCCCACCGATGGCGCGAGCCTGGCCCGTTTCGAGGCGGCGGGTGTGCGGATCCATGAAGTCCGCATCCTCAACCGCAACATCTTCGACATCGGCAATCCCGCTGAGGACAAGCTGCTCTTTCGCTGGGCCAATGCCCTGCACGCGCGCACCCGCGCCGGGGTGATCGAGCGGATCCTGCTCTTCAAGGCGGGCGAGCCGCTCTCCGCCCGACTCATCGAGGAGTCCGAGCGGCTGCTGCGGGGCACCGGCTTCCTGCAGGATGTCGAGATGCGGGTGCTGCCGGTCCGTGAGGGGCTCGTCGATGTCGAGGTGCTCACCCGCGACACCTGGACCCTCGAGCCTGGCCTGGCGCTGGGTCGGTCGGGCGGCGAGAACTCCCGCTCGATCTCGCTGCGCGAGTACAACCTCGCCGGCACCGGCATCCAGCTTGGCATCGGGCGCTCCACCGACGTCGATCGCAGCGCGAGCGACTTCCAGCTCGCGGGTGATCGCCTGTTCGGGTCGGAGCTGGCCGGTTCCCTCGTGCTCTCGAGCAACAGCGATGGCGAGCGCCGCGGCCTGCGTCTGGCGAAACCTTTTCGCGCGCTGGACAGCCGCTGGGCCGCGGGCGTGGCGGTCTCGCGTGATGACCGCATCGATTCGGTCTACAACGCCGGCGAGGTGAGCAGCCAGTACCGGCATCACGAGAATCTTGCCGAGGCCTACGTGGGCTGGTCGGACGGGCTGGTCGATGGCTGGGTGCGGCGCTACACGGTTGGCGTGGGCGCGCGCGAGGATGCCTTCGGGCTGGAGCCCGGCAAGGCGCCGCCCGCCCGACTGCCGGGCGACGAAACCCTGGTGGCACCCTTCGTGCGCGTGGACCTGATCGAGGACCGATTCGAGAAGACCAGCAACCTCAGCCAGATCGGGCGGCCGGAGTTTCTCGCCATGGGGCTGGCCGCCAGCCTGCAGCTCGGGCAGGCATTGCGCTCGCTGGGGTCCACGTCAGACCCGCTGCTCTACCAGGCCTCATTGAGCCGGGGCTTCGAGCCGATGCCACGCCATCGGCTGCTGACGCTCGCGTCCGTGTCCGGACGGCTGCTCGATGGCCAGGTGGATCGTCAGCGTGCCTCCGCCAGAGCGCAGTACTTCCTGCCGCAGCCAGACCGTTGGCTGTTCTACGCCGGGGTCTCGCTCGATGCGATCACCCGCCCCGGGGCGGCAGACACGCTGCTGCTGGGCGGGGACAACGGGCTGCGCGGCTATCCGCTGCGCTATCAGGCGGGCACGCGGCGTGTCCTGCTCACCCTGGAGGAGCGCTACTACACCGATCAGTTCTGGTGGCAGTTGCTGCGGGTGGGCGGCGCGGTGTTCGCAGACCTCGGCCGAGCATGGGGGGGCGACAACATCAACCGCGCCAACCCGGGCTGGCTGGGCAATGTCGGCGTGGGGCTTCGCCTGTTCAACGTGCGCTCGGCGTTCATCAGCGTCATCCATCTGGATATGGCCCTGCCGATCAATCCCGATCCGGGCATGAGTCGCGTGCAGTTCCTGATCCACACCCGGGCGAGCTTCTGATCGGGCGCTGGCCGCCCGCTGGCCGAGTGCGGCGCCTGCCGGCTGCCGCGAGTCAGGGAAAGAACCGGTTGGGCGGTCGGGGCAGGCCGAGATGCTCGCGCAGCGTGCGGCCTTCGTAGGCGCGTCGGAACAGCCCTCGGCGCTGCAGTTCGGGCACCACCAGGTCGACGAAGTCATCGAGCCCCGCCGGCACGGTGGGGAACATGACATTGAAGCCGTCACAGGCCTCGGACATCAGCCAGTGTTCCATGGTGTCGGCGATCTCGCTGGCCGTGCCCACCATCTTGAGCCCGCCATACCCGCCCACCATCGCGGCGAGTTGCCGCACGGTGAGCTTGTCGCGTCGCGCCAGCGTCAGCAGCGCGTCGCGACCGCTCTGGCTCTGGTTGGTCTGCGGAATGTCCGGCAGGGGTTCATCCAGCGCGAAGCCCGACACATCCACACCGAGCCGGATCGACAGGTTGGGCAGGGCGCTGTCCGGGTGCACGAGGCTGTCCAGAAGCGCCTGCCGCTCCTGCGCCTCCTGGCTGCTGCGCCCGACCGTCACCAGCGCGCCGGGCAGGATTCGCAGCGAGTCGGGCGCTCGCCCGACAGCCTGCATGCGGGCGTGGATGTCCTGCCGGAAGCGCTGGCCTTCCTCGACGCTGCGGTGGCTGCAGAACACCAGTTCAGCGGTCTCGGCGGCGAGCTGGCGGCCGGCGTCAGAGGCACCGGCCTGCACGATCACCGGCCAGCCCTGGATCGGCCGGGCGATGTTCAGCGGCCCGCGCACGTGCAGGTGCTCGCCGTGGTGGTCGAGCACGTGCAGCCGACGCTCGTCGAAGAACAGCCCGCTTTCCGGGTCGCGCAGCCAGGCGTCGTCGGCCCAGCTGTCCCACAGACCGGTGACCACCGAGAAGAATTCCCGCGCCCGGTGGTAGCGCTCGTCGTGCTCGGTGTGCTCGGTGAGGCCGAAGTTCAGCGCGGCGTCAGGGTTCGAGGTGGTGACGATGTTCCAGCCGGCTCGCCCGCCGCTGATGTGATCGAGCGAGGCGAACCGCCGGGCGATGTGATAGGGCTCGTCGAAGGTGGTGGAGGCCGTGGCCACCAGCCCGATGCGCTCGGTGACCATGGCCAGGGCCGAGAGCAGGGTGAGCGGCTCGAAGGAGGTGACGGTGGCGCTGCGGCGCAAGGCCGACATGGGCATGTTGAGCACCGCGAGGTGGTCGGCCATGAAGAAGGCGTCGAAGCAGCCGCGCTCCAGCGTGCGGATCATGCTCACCAGGTGAGGGAGGTTGAAGTTGGCGTCGGGCCAGGCGCCCGGGTAGCGCCACCAGGCGGTGTGGATGCCGACGGGGCGCATGAATGCGCCAAGGTGCAGGGTTCTGGGCATGGGCGGCTCCGAGTCAGGGCCGACTCTACCTGCGCGCGGGGCAATCCGCTTGTCGCCGCGGAGGCGCCGTTCGCCCGGGATGGCTTCAGTTACGGAGGTTGCGGGCCGAAAAGAGGTCAGCAGGAGTAGATCTCGCATGACCCGCAGGAACCCGGTGGATGTCGTTTCCGGTCAGGCAGTGTCCCCGACGCAGTCGGCGGCGCTGATGCATGGTCATACCCTGGTGGAGCTGGCCATTGCCGTTGCGGTGGCGGGCGTCGTGGGATCGGCAGCCTACCCCGCCTACACCAACTACATGCTCAAGTCGCGCTGGGCCACGGTGGTCGCCGCGCTACGCGGCGCCGATGCCGCGATGCATGAGTGCATCGCCGTTGCCGGGGCGGCCTCCTGCGATTGGGACAAGGAACTCAAGACCGGCGGCACGCTCAGCAATCTCACCCTCCCTCCGGGGGTGGTGGTCAGGGCCGCCAGCTTCGGCACCGACATGAACGGGTTGCGCATCGATGGCGATGTTCGCTACGGCGAATGCGCGATCGGCATGCTGCCGAGCGTGAACGCAGCGGGCAAGCGCTATACCCGCTGGGGCAATGTCACCGAGGGCGGCGTCAAGCAGACCTGCGGGCCATCGAAGACCGGCGTTGGCAACGATCCGCCGCCGCCGCCTCCTCCTCCCCCGCCGCCTCCCCCGCCGCCGCCTCCTCCCCCGCCGCCGCCGCCCGCGCCGCCGCCGGCAAAGTCACCGCCACCCCCTCCCGCACCGCCGCCTGCGCCGCCGCCGCCTGCGCCGCCGCCGCC
>JBAWWD010000039.1:0-16946 GCA_037146935.1 Burkholderiales bacterium | reverse complement strand
GTCGTTGATGGTGTAGTTGCGCACATGGCCCATGTGCAGCTTGCCGCTGGGGTAGGGCAGCATCGAGCAGGCGTAGAACTTGCCCTTGGGAAAGCGCGGATCGTGCTCGACGGCCCGGTAGGCGTCGATGGCGTTCCAGTGGGTCTGCGCTGCGCGCTCGACCTCGCCGGGCGTGTATCTCTCTTGCATGGACATGGGGGCCTGCCGTCGTTTCCGGATAACCGGCCATTATAGGCGGCGGGCCCGGGCCGCCGGCGCGCTCAGCCGGCCTGCGCCATGGCTGCCTCGGCGCGCCGCGACTGCCGGTAGGCCAGCATGCCCAGCAGCACGAATCCGGCAGCCACCATCGGCAGCGACCAGGGCCCCAGGCGCAGCCAGGCCTGGGCCGCCGCGGCCGCGCCGGCCGACATCCCCACATAGAGGGCCGAGGCGTTCATGGCCAGCAGCAGGTTGCGCAGCTCGGGCGCGAGCTCGATGAGGCGCTTCTGCTGCGGCGCGTAGAAGGTCATGCCCAGCATCGACCAGACCGCGAACGCGGCCATGCCCACGCGCGGATCGGCCGGCAGCGCCAGCACCGTGCCGAAGGCCAGGCACAGGCCGGTGGTGGACAGCCACAGCGTGCGTGCCGCGCCGATGCGATCGCCGATGCGCCCGGCCGCCACGTTGCCGATCACGCTCAGGCTGCCGGCCAGCAGGAAGGCGAGCGGCAGGGTGGACTGCGCCACCCCGAAGCGCTCCTGCAGGAAGGGGGCCACCAGCGCGTAGAGCGAGAACACCGCGGCCATCTGGCAGCCGGCCATCGCGATCGCCCAGGCCGCGGCACGGTGCCGCAGCACCTGGCCGAAACTGGCGAGCGACACCGCGGGCGCCGGGCGTCGATCGCCCACCACCACCGCGACCAGCACCGCGATCAGCAGGCTGGCCGCGGCCAGGCCGGCGAAGGCCCAGCGCCAGCCGAACAGGCCCCCGGTCCAGGTGGCCAGCGGCAGGCCCAGCACGGTGGCGAAGGTCATGCCGGCGAACACGATCGCCAGCGCCTGGCCCTGCCGCGCCGGCGGCACCAGACCCGCGCCGAGCGAGGAGGCCACCGGGCCTACCGCGGCCGAGCCGAGCGCGAGCAGCACCCGGGCCGCGGCCAGGCTGGGCAGGCTGGTGGCCAGCGCCGTCCAGAGGCTGGCCGCGCCCATGGTGCACAGCCCGGCCAGCAGCAGGGTGCGCCTTGGCAGGCGCCCGGCCACCACCTGCAGCAGCGGCGCGAGCACCGCGAAGGTGAGCGCGAACAGGGTGACCACACCGGCGATCGCCGGCTTGGACACCCCGAAGGCGCCGGCGATCTCCTGGATGAGCCCGACCAGCGCGATCGCCGAGGTGCCCATCGCGAAATACGCCAGGCACAGCGACCAGAGGGCGAGGGTGGGGTGGCGGGTGGTGTCCAAGCGGGGCGGCGCGGGCGGGTGGCCCATGGTAGCGGAAGCGCGGCGGACCGTTTTTCGCGCGGCGCGAAGCAGTGGCCGGCCCGCGTGATGGTCAGGGGCCTGGCGGCGCGGGTAAGCTCGCACCACCCCCAACCGGCTTGCCCCATCCCCAGCGAGAGCGCCATGCTTCTTTACGATTCCGTCGGTCCCAACCCGCGCGTGGTGCGCATGTTCGCCGCCGAGCGCGGCGTCACGCTGCCCAGCACCAAGGTCGATCTGCGCGGCGGTGAGAACCGTCAGGCCGCCTACATGGCCAAGAACCCCTCCGGCCAGTTGCCCGCGCTCGAGCTCGACAACGGCATGGTGCTGGCCGAGATCACCGCGATCTGCGAGTACCTCGACGAGATCGGGCCGGCCGGCAAGACCCTGATCGGCAGCACCCCCGAGGAACGCGCCGAGACCCGCATGTGGGTGCGCCGCATCGACCTCAACATCCTCGAGCCGCTGGCCAATGGCTTTCGCTTTTCCGATGGCCTGAAGCTGTTCGAGTCGCGCATCCGCGTCATTCCGCATGCCGCGCCCGATCTCAAGCTGCTCGCCCAGGAAAAGCTGCGCTGGCTCGACGGGCTGATCGCCGGCCGCGAATTCGTGTGCGGCAACCGGCTCACGCTGGCCGACATCCTGCTCTTCGTGTTCCTGGAGTTCGGCAAGATGGTCGGCCAGCCGGTCGATCCGGCCAACGCCAATCTCGTGGCGCTCATCGAGCGCATGAAGGCGCGGCCCAGCGCCGCCGCCTGAGGCACGCATGATGGCGGGCAGCGGCCCGGTCGACCGGTCGCTGCGCGAGCGCGCGGGGCGGGTCATTCCCGGCGGGCTGTGGGGCCACCTGCGGGCGGCCTCGCTGCCCGAGGGCTATCCGCAGTTCTTCCGGCGCGGCGAGGGCTGCCGCGTCGAGGATGTCGATGGTCGGGTCTATGTCGACCTGATGTGCAGCTGGGGGCCGATCGTGCTTGGCCACGGCCACCCTGCGGTCGAGCAGGCGGCGCAGGCCCAGCGCGCCCTGGGCGACTGCCTGGACGGCCCCGGCGAGGTGCTGGTGCGACTGGCCGAGCGCGTGGTGGGTCTGGTGGCCCATGCCGACTGGGTGATGTTCCAGAAGAACGGCACCGACGCCACCACCGCCTGCGTGATGCTGGCGCGGGCCGCCACCGGCCGGCGCAAGGTGCTGGTGGCGCGCGGCTCGTATCACGGCTCGGCGCCCTGGTGCACGCCCTCGCTCGCGGGCGTCACCGAGGCCGATCGCAGCCATCTGATCCACTTCGAGTACAACGACCCCGACAGCCTCGCCCAGGCCGTGGCGCAGGCCGGCGACGATCTCGCGGCCATCCTGGTCACCGCGCTGCGCCATGATCTGGCGCGTGATCAGGCGCTGGCGCAACCGGCCTTCGCGCTGGCCGCGCGCGAGCTGAGTGCGCGCTGCGGCGCGGCCCTCATCCTCGACGACGTGCGCGCCGGCTTCCGGCTCGATCTGGCAGGGAGCTGGGCGCCGCTGGGCATCGCGCCCGATCTCAGCGCCTTCAGCAAGGCGATCGCCAACGGTCATGCCCTGGCGGCAGTCACCGGCCGCGACTGGCTGCGCGAGGCCGCCACCCGGGTGTTCGTCACCGGGTCTTTCTGGTGCTCGGCGGTGTCGATGGCGGCGGCGCTGGCCACGCTCGATGAACTGCAGCGGGTCGATGGCCCGGCCTGCATGGCCCGCGCCGGCCTGCGCCTGCGCGAGGGTCTGGCCCGTCAGGCGGCCCGACACGGCCTCGGGCTGCGCCAGTCGGGGCCGCCGCAGATGCCGCTGCTGCTCTTCGAGGGCGATGCCGACCAGTCATTGGGCGCGCTTTTCTGCCGCGAGGCGCTTGCGCGCGGCGCCTACCTGCACCATCGGCACAACATGTTCCTGTCGGTGGCCCACGATGACGCGGCCATCGATGCGGTGCTGGCGGCCACCGAACCGGCGATGGCGGCGGTGGCACGGGCGCGGCAGGCCTGAGGCCCGCCGCGGCCAGCGGCGCGATCAGTCGAGCACCACCCAGTGCGGGCAGTGGTCGGTGGGCAGGGCGCGGTCCGGCGCGGCTGCGAAGGGCCGTCCGGCCTCGTCGAGCGGGCCGAGCATCCGCAGCACCAGCGCCTGCGGTGACAGCCGGCGCTTGAGCGAGTCGCTGAGCAGCACGTGGTCGATGCCGTCGTGGGCGAGGTCGCCCGCGCCGCGTCGCGGCGGCTGGCCGCCGCGCAGGTTGCAGTCGGCGGCGCTGCCCGGACGGATGCGCCCGCCGGCCAGCTCGGGCGGCCGCGCGCGCCACAGCACCGAGCCCGGCGGATCGTCGTCATTGAGCTCCGGAAAGAGCGCGCTGGTGCGCGCCGGGCAGCGGGCCTGCAGCCGACCGTCCTCGCTCACCAGCGCGCAGGGGCCGCTCGGACTGCTCGCGCTGCTGCCGTCCAGTCGGGTGGGGCGATCGGGGCGCTCGCGCACCGGTTCCAGGAAGAGGCTGCGGTTGAAGTCGCCGAGCACGACGAAGTCGCGGCCCGCGCGGGCATCGATCCAGTCCTCCAGCGCCGGCAGCTGGCGGCGCAGCATGGCGCAGTCGCTGGCGATGGCATCACGCCGGTGCGGCGGGTCGTCGGGGCGCAGCGGGTCGTCGATGACCCGGCTGCGGCAGCCCGCCTTCAGGTGCACCACCAGGAAGTCCACCGGCCGCCCGCCCACCGGCAGGCTGAAGGCCAGGCCCGGGCGCAGCGGGCGCAGGCCGGGCCCGCTCTCGGCCAGGGCCGCCTCGACGCGCACATCGGTGGGCGCGAGGCCCGGCGCCCAGGCCACGCCGAGCTGCTGCGCGATGTCGGGGCTGCCTGGCAGCCCGCGGCTGCTGCGCACCGACCAGCCTGGCGGCAGCAGCGGCCGCACCGCGGACTCGTCGAAGATCTCCTGCAGCACCACCACCGACACGCCCTGCCCGGCCAGCCGCGCGAACCAGCGCCGCAGCTGCTCGAGCTTGTCCTGGTAAGCCACCGGATCGGCCAGGTCGGCGGTGTCGCGGCAGGGGTGTCCGGGACGGTAGCGGGCGCGCTGGGGCCAGTCCTCGTCCTGTGCCGAGCAGTCCTGCGGCGGAAAGCGCATGCCGTTGTGGACGTTGCAGTAGGGCAGGCCCTCGAGCGCCCGACGGTCCTGCGGCGCGAGCGCGGCGGTGTCGGTGGGCCAGCCCAGGCGCGCGCAGGCCGCCACCCAGCGGGCATGGGTGGCCTGGTCCATGAGCCATGCGAGGTTCCAGGTGGCCACGCCCAGCGGCTGGGCGCGGGCAGACGGCGCGGCCATGATGGCGAGGGCCGCCAGCGCGGCGGCGAGCGCCAGCCTCACCACCCGGATGGCGTGCGCTTGCGTCGCGGTGCCCGACACCCGGGATCTCAGCGCGTCGCGTCCTGCGCGATGAGCTCGGCCGCGCGCTCGGCGATCGCGATGACTGCCGCGTTGGTGTTGCCCGAGACCACCGCCGGCATCACCGAGGCATCGACCACCCGCAGGCCGTCCACGCCACGCACCCGCAGCCGGGGGTCGACCACCGAGGCCGGGTCGGTCCCCATGCGGCAGGTGGAGGTAGGGTGGTAGACCGTCTCGCCGGTGTCGCGGCAGAACTGCAGCCACTGCTCGTCGGTCTGCACCGCCGGGCCGGGCGCGCGCTCGGCCTCCACGTAGCCGCTGAAGGGCGGCGTGTTGACCAGCTGGCGCAGCTGCTTCAGGCCGTCGACCATCATGCGGCGGTCTTCCTCGGCATCGAGGTAGTTGTAGCGGATGGCCGGCGCCTCGGTGGGGTCGGCGCTGCGCAGCCGCACCCAGCCGCGTGACTGCGCGCGCAGCTGCGACACCGAGCAGGTGAAGCCCGGGAAGTCGTCGAGCACGCCGCCGCGGCGGGCGATGGAGAAGTTGATGAAGTAGAACTGCGCGTCGGGCCGGGTGAGTTCGGGCCGGGTGCGCACGAAGGCCGCGGCATAGCCGGCGCTCACGGTGAGCGGGCCGCGGCGCGTCAGCAGCCACTGCAGGCCCGCGCCGAGCTTGCCATGCCAGGTCGAGAGCCGGTCGTTGATGGTGATGGGCCGGTTGCAGCGCCAGTAGGTGCGCACGTAGAAGTGGTCCTGCAGGCCCTCGCCCACCTGCGGCGCGTGCACGTGCACCGGCAGGCCGAGTTCGCGCAGGCGCTCACCGGGGCCGATGCCCGAGAGCTGCAGCAGCTGCGGCGAGTTGAACGCCCCGCCGCACAGGATGACCTCGCCCGCGCGCGCGATGTGCGTGCGCCCGTGCTGGCGGTATTCCACCCCGACCGCGCGACCCTGCTCGATGAGCACCCGGGTGACCAGGGCCTCGACCTCGATGCGCAGGTTGGAGCGGCCCTGCACCGGCCGCAGGTAGCCCACCGCGGTGCTCACCCGACGGCCGTTGCGCAGCGTGGCCTGGTAGTAGCCGGCACCCTCCTGGGAGGGGCCGTTGAAGTCGTCGTTGCGCGGGATGCCGTTGGCCTGCGCCGAGGCGATGAAGGCGTCGCACAGCTCGTGCCGGTCGGGCAGGTCGGAGACCGCGATCGGCCCGCCCGCGCCGTGCCAGGCGCTC
This sequence comes from Burkholderiales bacterium, assembly GCA_037146935.1. Classification (GTDB taxonomy): domain Bacteria; phylum Pseudomonadota; class Gammaproteobacteria; order Burkholderiales; family Burkholderiaceae_E; genus Quisquiliibacterium. The sequence continues at coordinate 10,886 of JBAWWD010000039.1, read as the reverse complement.
GCGCCGCGCTGCTGGTCTTCGCTGCGCAGGAAGCAGGGCAGCAGGTCGTCGAAGCCCCAGCCCGGCACGCCCCAGTCGTCGAAGTCTTCGCGCTGGCCGCGGATGTAGACCAGGCCGTTGATGGAGGAGGAGCCGCCCAGCACCTTGCCGCGCGGCGTGAACACCCGCCGTCCGCCCAGCGTGGGCTCGGGCTCGGATTCATAGGCCCAGTTGACGCGGTTGTCGGCGAAGAGCTTGCCGTAGCCCAGCGGGATGTGGATCCAGGGATTGGTGTCGCGCGGGCCGGCCTCCAGCAGCAGCACCCGGTGCCGGGAATTGGCGCTGAGGCGGTTGGCGAGCACGCAGCCGGCCGAGCCGGCGCCGACGATGAGATGATCGAAGTGTTCCATCGGGAGGGTCGACATCGAGCGAAGAGGGAAGGGGCGCGGGCTCGCGCCTGGCGCAGTGTATGTCCGGCGCGCCCGGGCTGGCCTGCGGCGGCCTTCCACGGCACGATAGCGCGATGACCGCCATCCTGCCCACGGGTCTTCGCAGCCGTCCCGCCGCTCGTCTCGCGCTGCTGCTCCTGATCCTGCTCGGCGGCGGGCTGCTCGCGCCAGGGCCCGCCACCGCCGTGCAGGCGGTGGTGGTGGCGCGCGGGCTCGACCAGCCCTGGGCGCTGGCCTTCCTGCCCGACGGCCGCATGCTCGTGACCGAGCGTCCGGGCCGCATCCGACCGGTGACCGAGGACGGCACGGTGGGCGCGCCCCTGCGCGGCGTGCCGCCGGTCGACGCGGGTGGCCAGTGCGGCCTGCTCGATCTGGTGACCGATCCGGCCTACGCCACCAACCGGTTGCTGTACTGGACCTACGCCGAAGCGGGCGAGGGCGGCAACAGCGTGGCCGTGGCCCGTGGCCGCCTGGAGGGGGATGCGCTGGTCGACGTGCAGGTGATCTTCCGGCAGCAGCCCAGGGTGGCGAGCCGGCTGCACTGCGGCTCGCGGCTGGCCTTCGCCCGTGACGGTCGCCTGCACGTGGGCCTGGGCGACCGATTCAGCCGGCGCGCCGATGCCCAGGAACCGTCCAACCACCTCGGCAAGACGGTGCGCATCGAGCCCGATGGCCGCATTCCCGCCGACAACCCCTTCATCGGGCGTGCTGGCGCGCGGCCAGAGCTCTGGAGCCTGGGTCACCGCAACATCCAGGGCATGGCGGTGCACCCCGTCACCGGCGAGGTGTGGCACAGCGAGCACGGCCCGCAGGGCGGCGATGAGCTCAATGTGATCGAGCGCGGTCGCAACTACGGCTGGCCGCTGGTCACTTTCGGGCGGGAGTATGTCCTGGGCACGCGCATCGGCGAGGAAGGGCCGCGCGCCGGTTACGAGCAGCCGCTGAAGGTGTGGCTGCCGACCTCGATCGCGCCCAGCGGCATGGCCTTCGTCACGAGCAACCGCTACCCGGGCTGGCAGGGCAGCCTGCTGGTGGGCGCATTGCGCGGCCAGGCGCTGCACCGGCTGAGCATCGAGGGCCAGCGGGTGACCGGCGAGGAGCGCCTGCTGATCGATCTGAAGGCGCGCATCCGCGATGTGCGCCAGGGCCCGGACGGCTGGATCTACCTCCTCACCGACGGACCCGGGGGCCAGTTGCTGCGGCTGGTTCCCTGAGGGCCGGGCGCGGGGGCGGGGGCGGCCTCGCCCCGACCGTGCGGCCGCGTCAGAAGCCCGCCAGCACGATCTTGCCGATGGTGCGGTTCGATTCGATCTCGGCGTGCGCGGCACGCAGGTCGGCCGCGCAGATGCGACCGGCGGTGCGGGTGTGCGTGCAGCGGATCAGGCCGTCGTCGACCAGGCGCGCGGTCTCGCTGAGCAGGCGGCCCTGCTCGGCCATGTCGGCAGTCTGGAAGCCCGAGCGCGTGAACATGCCCTCCCAGTGCAGCGAGGCGCAGCGCTCGCGCAGCAGCATGAAGTCGAGCGGCTTCTCGGGCGTGTCGATCACGCAGATGCGGCCCTGGGGTGCCACCGACTTCGCAAGCTCGGCGAAGTGCAGGTGGGTGTGAGTGATGCTGAAGATGTTCTCGACCCAGCGGATGCCCTCGCGGCGCAGTTCCTCGCTGAGCGGGCGGGCGTGGTCGATGACGAGGTGGGCGCCCAGCGCGAGGGCCTGCGCGCGGCTTTCGGGGCGCGAGGCGGTGGCGACCACCCGCGCGCCGGTGAGGCGTCGCGCCAGCTGCACGGCGATCGAGCCCACGCCGCCGGCCGCGCCGGTGATCAGCACGGTGCCGGCATCGGCCGGCTTGCCGGCGCGCAGCTGCAGCCGGTCGAAGAGCGCCTCCCAGGCGGTGATGGTGGTGAGCGGCATGGCCGCCGCCTGCGCGAACGACAGGCTGCGCGGCTTGCTGCCGACGATGCGCTCGTCGACCAGGTGCAGCTCGGCGTTGGTGCCCGGGCGCACCCGCGAGCCGGCATACCAGACCTCGTCGCCGGGCTTGAAGCCGGTGACCTGCGGGCCGACCGCCTCGACCACGCCGGCCGCGTCGTAGCCGAGCACCCGGGCTTCGCCGGCGGGCGGCGGGGCGTTGCGGCGCAGCTTGGTGTCCACCGGGTTGACCGACACCGCGGCGACGCGCACCAGCAGGTCACGGCCGGTGGCGACGGGGTCGGGCAGGTCGAGGTCGATCAGGCAGTCGGGATCGGTCACCGGCAGGCAGCGGGTGTGTCCTACGGCTTTCATGGGCGGGGAACTCCGGGAGGCAGGGGGTCAGGCGCGGATCTCGCGCTGGTCGCGGTGGCGATAGAGCAGCAGCATCAGCGGTGCCGTGCGGCGGGCCAGGCCATGCAGCGCGAGCGGCCTGGGTTCGGTGAAGGGCAGGGCGAGTTCGTGGTCAGGGGCGCCCTGCACCGCGCGGGCGATCTCGCGGCCGAGCGCCACCGACAGGCCCACGGCGCGGCCGTTGCAGCCGACCCAGGCATAGCCGTCGGGGCCGATGCGATGCACCCGCGGGAGGTAGTCGTCGGTCATGCCGATGTAGCCGTTCCAGACGTGGTCGAAGCGCACCTCGCCCAGCGCCGGGAACAGCCGCTGCAGCCGTTCGCCGATCCGCGCCCGCAGGCGCTGCGCGCCGTTGCGCGGGTTGACCAGCGCGCCGCCGGTGATCAGGCGATGGCGGGCGTCGTAGCGCATGAAGTAGAGGTCGCCGTGGGTGTCGGAGACCGCGTGCCGGCCGGGGATCACCACCCGTCGCGCCGCCTCGGGCACCGGGGCGGTGGCCATCTGCCAGGACAGCACCGGCACCACTTCGCGGGCCACCGAGGGCGCCAGCCCCGGCGAGAACTCGCCGGTGTAGCTGCCGGTGGCCAGCACCACGGCCCGGGCCCGCACCTCGCCGGCATCGGTGCCCAGCAGCCAGCCGGTGGCGGCGCGGGTCAGGCTGCGCACCGGGGTGCGGGCATGGATCTGCGCGCCCGCCTGGTGGGCAGCCATGGCCAGCCCGCGGGTGAGGGCGAGCGGATTCACGTGCCCCCCGGTGGGGTTCCACCAGCCGCCGTGCCAGGCGCTGGAGCCGGTGCGCTCGCGGATCTCCTGCGCCGAGAGCAGCGCCACCGGCGCGCCCACCGCCGACCACTGTCGCACGCGGCGCTCGGCGATGGCCATGCGCCCCGGCGAGTGCACTGGCTGCACCCAGCCGGTCTGTTCGGCCTCGGCCGCGATGCCTTCGGCGCGGATCAGGTCGAACAGGCCGGCGGCGCAGTCGCGGATCAGACCGACGAAGCGTTCGCCGGCCTCGCCGTGCCGGGCAACGATCTGTTCGGGTTCGGGCCGCGTGAGGGTGGGGATCACCTGACCGTTGTTGCGGCCGGAGGCGCCCCAGCCGGGCTCGGCGGCCTCGAGCACCGTCACCTGCATGCCCTGTCGGGCGAGGTGCAGCGCGGCCGACAGCCCGGTGAAGCCGGCGCCGATCACCGCGACATCGGTCTGCAGGGGGCCCGGCAGGGCCGGCCAGGACGGGCCGGGCGGGGTGGCCGCGGCCCAGAGGGAGGGCGGCCAGTCGGGTGATGCGCTCATGGAAACGGAATCCGGGGGCGGTGCGTGCGCCACTGTGTCATCAAATCCGGTCGGCTTCCAGTCGGCCGGGCGATAGCATCGGCCGTCGGTCGCCCGCGGGGCGGCCAATCGGAATGGAGGCATGCATGCTCGAACAGGTCATCGGACTCGACCACGCGGTGATCACCGTGCGCGACCTTGACGCCGCCGCCGACGGCTGGCGCGCGCTGGGCTTCACCCTGTCGCCGCGCGGCACCCACAGCGCCCACATGGGCACCGGCAACTACACCATCATGTTCGGCGAGGACTACCTCGAGCTCCTCGGGGTGCTCGCCGACACCGAGCACAACCAGCCCACCCGCGCCTTCCTCGCCCGCCGCGAGGGCATCGAGCGCGCCGCCTTCACCGCGCGCGATGCCGCCGCCGGGGTGGCCGAGCTGCGCGCGCGGGGCATCGCCGCCACCGGGCCCAATGCCTTCGGCCGGCCGGTGAGCCTGCCCGACGGCACGCTCACCGAGGCCCGCTTCGAGACCTTCATGTGGCCGGTGCACGAGCGGCCCGGCGACATGCGCCTGTTCGCCTGCCGGCACTTCACCCGCGACGCGGTCTGGATTCCGGCGCTGTGCCGGCACGCCAACGGCGTCACCGGCATCGCGCGGCTCGAGCTGCTCGCGCCCGACCCGCAGGCCGCCGCTGCCCACCTCGGCCGGCTGGTCGATCGGGCGCCGCAGCAACTGCCCGATGGCGCCTGGCGCGTGGACTCCGGCGGCAGCCGCGCGCCCTTCGAGTATCTGTCGCGCGCCCAGCTGGCCGCCCGCCACCCCGGCGCCGATCTGCGCGGCCTGGCCGACGAGGGCGTGGCCGCGCTGGTGCTGCGCACGGCCGACCTTGCCCAGGCGCGGCGGGCGCTGGGCGCCACCCCCGTGGCCGAGTCCGCCGGCGCGCTGGTGGTGCCTGCCGCGCAGGCCAATGGCCAGCTGCTGGTCCTCGTGGCCGCCTGATCCCAGTCGCAGACATCCGGAGTCCGTCCCATGGCCCTTCGCAACCGCGTCACCGAACTGCTCGGCATCACCCACCCGATCGTGCAGGCCCCGATGGGCTGGATCGCCCGCGCCCAGCTCGCCTCGGCGGTGTCCAACGCCGGCGGCATGGGCATCATCGAGACCTCCTCGGGCCGGCTCGACGAGGTCCGCGCCGAGATCCGCCGCATGCGCGAGCTCACCGACAGGCCCTTCGGCGTGAACATCGCGCTCACCTACGTGCGCGACCCCGACATCGTGAAGTTCGTGGTCGACCAGGGCGTGCGCTTCGTGACCACCTCGGCCGGCGACCCGTCGCGCTACTGCGCCGACCTCAAGTCGCACGGGCTGACGGTGTTCCACGTCGTGCCGACGCTCAAGGGCGCGCTCAAGGCGGTGGCCGCGGGCGTGGATGGCCTGATCGTCGAGGGCGCCGAGGGCGGCGGCTTCAAGAACCAGCGCGATGTCGCCTCGATGGTGCTGCTGCCGCTGGTCTGCTCGCGGGTGGCCGTGCCGGTGATCGCCGCCGGCGGCTTCACCGATGGCGTATCGATGGCGGCGGCGCTCGCCCTGGGCGCCGAGGGGGTCCAGATGGGCACCCGCATGCTGAGCGCGGCCGAATCGCCTGCCCACGGCAACTGGAAGGACGCGATCGTGCGGGCCGAGGAGACCGACACGGTGTTCCTGAACCGCGGCGGCAACGGCCCCGCCCTGCGGGCGCTGCGCACGGCGCGCACCACGCGGCTGGAGTTCGCCAACCCCGAGAACATGCGCGACGAGTTCGCCAATGTGCTCGACCTGTACTTCGGCGGCGACATGGAGGCCGCGGTTCCCCTCACCGGGCAGGTGTGCGGCCGGATCGACGCGGTGCAGCCGGTGCGCGAGATCATCGAGCAGACCATCGCCGAGTGCGAGTCGGTGATCGCCTCCCTGGCGGCCCGCTACGGTTGCGCTGGCTGAACCCGGCGTCTTGCCGGGGTGGTTCGTCTGTTGCAACTCCAGATTGCGGACTGGCCTGGACAATCACCGGTCCTTGTCCCGGTTTCGTCTTGGACAGATGATGGAAATTCCCGGATTTCGGGGCAGTCTCCTCTGAAAACCCAAGAGGGCTGAGGAGCGCTGTTCTCAGAGGAGAAATCCACCTTGACTCCCGGAAAGCCCTGAAAACGGTTTTACCAGATAAATCATCGAAAAAAGGAAACCTCGCGCTGGCGTTTCGCTTTCCTCATAATGCTGTCCGACAACGACCAGAATCCCTCAAGACGGAGACAGCGATGACCGACGATTCCGAATTCGACACCGAGTTTCACGCCACCGTTCTCGAAGATCCGCCCGAGGCGGTACCCGCCGGGTCGGCCATCCTGAGGGCCGTGCGCATCCTCGAGGCCATCGCCCGTCACGACACCCCGCCGCAGCTCTCCGAGATCTGCCGCGAGGTCGAACTCCCCAAGCCCACCGTCTACCGCATCCTCACCACGCTCGAGCACGCCGGCCTGGTCGGCCGTGAGCCGGGCAGCAAGCGCTACGCCTGCTCCGAGCGCATGAACGGCCTGGCGGTCGAGACCCTGCTGCGTTCCCCCGCCCGCGGCGCCCGTCGCGCGGTCCTCGAGGAACTGGTCGAGCAGATCGGCGAGACCTGCAACCTGACCATCCCCAACAACAACTCGGTGCTCTACCTCGACCGCGTCGAGGCCTCCTGGCCGCTGCGGGTGCGTTTCACCGCCGGCTCCAAGGTGCCGCTCTACGCGTCGGCCAGCGGCAAGCTGTTCCTGTCCTACCTGCCCAAGCGCAGCCGTGAGCGTTTCCTGCGCGTCACCCCGCTGATCCGGCATACTCAGAAGACGTTCACCGATCCCGCCCGGCTCGGTCGCGAGTTCGAGGCCATCCGCGCCAACGGCTACGCCACCGACGACGAGGAGTATCTCGCCGGCATCAATTGCCTGGCGGTGCCGGTGCGCGACGCCGACCAGCGTGTGGTGGCCGCCGTGGCGGTCCAGGCGCCGGTCAGCCGTCTGCGTCTCGAGGAGGCCATCGAGTTCCTGCCTCATCTGCGCCAGGCGGCTGACGCCATCGCCCAGACCATCGACTGGTGATCGGCTGACATCACCTTTCGACAGGAAGTTGCCTCGATGAATGATTCAGCAGCCAATGGGGTTCTGCGTTTCGGCAGCGGACAGGCCGTCAGTCGGGTGGAAGACGCCGCCCTGCTCACCGGGCGCGGCCAGTTCACCGATGACATGGCGCCGGCCGGCACGAAGGTGCTGGCCTTCCTGCGCTCGCCGTATGCCCATGCCCGCATCCTGTCGATCGACACCACCGCGGCCCGGGCCATGCCCGGCGTCGCGGCAGTGATCACCTCGGCCGAACTGCTCGCGGCCGGGGTCAAGGCGCTGCCGCATGCGGCAGCCTTCAAGCGGGCCGACGGCTCGGCAGCGGTATCGCCGCCGCGCTTCCCGCTGGCGCTCGAGGTCATCCGCTTCGCGGGTGAGGCAGTGGCCGCCGTGGTGGCCGATACCCGCGAGCAGGCCCGCGACGCGCTCGAGGCCATCGCCTTCGAGGTCGAGGAACTGCCCGCGGTCACCGCCCTCACCGACGCGGTCGCCGCTGGCGCCCCCCAGCTCTGGCACGAGGCCGTCGGCAACATCGCGGCCGAAGCCCGTTACGGCAATGCCGCCGCCACCGAGGCCGCGTTCGCGGCGGCGGCCCATGTGGTCACGCTTGACCCGCTCGTCAACCAGCGCCTTGCGCCGGCCTCCATCGAGCCGCGCACCGTGCTGGCCAGCCATGACGCCGCCAGCGGGCGCCTCACCATCCGCATGAGCAGCCAGATGCCCACCGGCGTGCGCAACCTGCTCGCCGATACCGTGCTGGGCATGCCCCAGGACAAGATCCGGGTGGTGGTCGGTGATGTGGGCGGCGGCTTCGGCATGAAGACCGGCCTGTATCCCGAGGACGCGGTGGTCGCCTTCTGCGCCCGCCAGCTCGCTTGCCCGGTGCTCTGGACGGCCGACCGCTCCGAGGAGTTCCTCTCGGCCATCCACGGCCGCGACATCCACACCCGCGCCCAGCTCGCCCTCGATGCCAACGGCCGGGTGCAGGCTTTCCGGGTGCACAACCTGGCCAACGTCGGCGCCTTCGCCACGCCCACCGGAGTGGCCATCCAGCTGCTGATCGGCCCCTGGGTGCTCAGCAGCATCTACGACATCCAGACCGTCGACTTCCACTTCAAGGCGGTGCTCACCAACACCGCCCCCACCGGCGCCTATCGCGGCGCTGGTCGGCCGGAGTCCATCTACATCATCGAGCGGCTCATGGACGCGGCCGCTCGCCAGCTCGGCATCGATGGCGCCGAGCTGCGCCGGCGCAACATGATCCGGCCCGAGCAGATGCCCTACACCAACCCCATGGGTCAGGTCTACGACACCGGGCAGTTCGAGAAGGTGCTCGACCAGGGTCTGGCGCTGGCCGACTGGTCGGGCTTCGAGGCCCGTGCCGCGCAGTCGCGGGCTCGCGGCCGGGTGCGGGGTCGCGGCATCGCCACCTTCCTGGAATGGACGGGCGGCAACGCCCTCGAGGAACGGGTCACGGTGAACGTGCGCCCCGACGGCATCATCGAGCTGATCTCCGCCACCCAGGCCATGGGGCAGGGTCTGGCCACCACCTACTCGCAGCTCGCGGTCGACATCTTCGGCGTGCCGCTCGATCGCATTCGCGTCATCCAGGGTGACACCGATCTCGCCAACGGCTTCGGCAGCGCGGGCTCGCGCTCGCTGTTCACCGGCGGCACCGCGGTCACCGTCGCCTCCGAGCGCACCATCGAGCGCGCCCGCTCGCTGGCTGCCGAGGCGCTCGAGGTGGGCGAACCCGATCTCGAGTACCGTCAGGCGGCCTTCCGCGTGGTGGGCACCGACCGCCAGATCGGCCTGTTCGAGCTCGCCGCCCGCCAGCCCGAGCAGAAGATCGTCATCGACAGCTCCGTGGCGGTCTCCGGGCCCACCTGGCCCAACGGCTGCCACATCTGCGAGGTCGAGATCGACCCCGACACCGGCGAGACCGAAGTCGCGGCCTATGCCTCGGTGAACGACGTCGGCCGGGTGGTCAACCCCACCATCGTGCGGGGCCAGCTTGATGGCGGCGCCCTGCAGGGCATCGGGCAGGCGCTGTGCGAGCACCTGGTCTATGACCCCGAGAGCGGCCAGATGCTCAGCGGCAGCTTCCTCGACTACACCATGCCGCGGGCCGATCTTCGGGTGCCCTTCCTCACCGAGATGGACGAGTCCACGCCCTGCAAGAACAACCCGCTGGGCGTGAAGGGGGTGGGTGAGCTCGGCACCATCGGCGCCACGCCGGCCGTGGTCAATGCGGTGGTCGATGCGCTGGCGCGCGCCGGGGTAGACACCCGCGCCCACCCGGTGCAGATGCCTCTCACTGCCGAGCGGGTCTGGCGGGCGCTCAGCACCCGCTGAAGCCGCGTCAGCCGGTGCCCGTGCGTTGCGCCGGGCCCGGCCCTCGCGCGCCGGCCAGCAGCACCAGGCCGGTCAGCGCGGGCAGCACGCCCAGCGCCGTGAACACGGCCGAGTAGCTGCCAGTCAGGCTCACCAGGGCCGCGAACGCGGCCGAGCCGCCCACGCCGCCCATGAAGGTCAGGAACTGCGTGGCGCCGGTGCTGCGCGCCACCCGCTCGGGGGGCACCAGCCGGACCAGATCCGCGAAGAACACCCCGTTCCAGGCCACCGCCGTGACCGCGCAGGCCAGGGTCAGCGCGAGCATGGTGGCGGGCGAGGCATCGGCCGGCGCCAGGCCCACCAGGGCCACGGCCACCCCCATGGCCACGCCGAGTCCGCCCAGCAGCCTGGCGGGGTCGATCCAGCGGTCGGCCACATGGCCCCAGCCGATGCGTCCCGCCACGCTGGCCGCCTGCGAGGCGGCCAGCAGACTGGCCGCTAGCGAGAGGCTGTAGCCGTGCTCGAGCTTGAGCAGGGACACCAGGAAGGTCAGGAAGCTCACCTGGGTGAACGCGAACACCAGCGAGGCGATCGCCAGGCGCCGGGTGGGCGCGAAGGCCAGCACCTCGCGCAGGGGCTCGAGCAGGCGCTGGCGCAGGCCGAACGCCCCCCCGGGGGGTGATGCCGATGCCGGTGCTGAAGTCGATGTCGATGTCGAGACCGATGCCGGTGCCGCTGCTGATGCCGGTGCCGCTGTCGATGCGCGCGCATCGGCTTCCAGTCGGGCGCGGGCTCGGCCGATCAGCAGCATCGCGGCGACCAGGCCGCCGGCGAGCACCAGCAGCGCGCGCGTCCACGAGCTGGCGCCCATCAAGGCCGGCACCACCATGCCGGTGAAGGCGACGCCCAGTGGCACGCCGGTCTGCTTGATCGAGAAGAACAGGCCGCGCCGCTCGCCGGGCGCATGGCGGCTGAGGATCTCGGCCGCCGTCGGGTTGGGCAGCCCGTAGCCCACGCCCAGGACCACCGCGCCGGCGAGCAGCGCCACCGGATGCCCGGCCGCCATCAGCGCGAGGCCCAGCGCCGAGGCGGTGAGGGCAACCTGGCTGATCCGCACCGGGCCATGACGCTGCGAGAGCGCGCCCCCACCCAGCCCGGTGACCATGGCAGAGAGGTAGGCCAGGCTGATCAGCCAGCCCACATGCTGGGCGCCCACGCCGATCTGCGGGCCGACCGCGGGCGCCATCACCGACGGAGTGGTGAGCGCGACCGCAGCCAGCGTCTGCACGGCGAGAGTGACCGACAGGGCGGTCCAGGGGGCGGTTGTCACGGGGCGAAGCGGCAGGGGGCGGGACGCAGGGCGGGGCAGGGCGGAGCGCAGGGCGGGGCGAAACGGCAGGCCA
>JBAWWD010000038.1:0-21246 GCA_037146935.1 Burkholderiales bacterium | reverse complement strand
ACGATCCGAGCGCAGTTACTGCAGGCTTTCTACACCACTACCGGGGACACGACCCGCTTGACCGGTGGCCTGGTGCTGGTGGTGCATCACACGGGCAAGGACGCCACACGGGGCCTGCGTGGGCATTCGTCGCTGTTCGCGGCGCTCGATGCCGCCGTGGAAGTGACCCGCGAGGGTGACCGCAGGGAATGGAAGGTGGCGAAGTCGAAGGACGGCCAAGACGGTGCCGGGCATCCCTTCCGGCTGGAAGTGGTGGACACGGGGGAAGACGAAGAAGGCGAGGCCGTCACGAGCTGCGTGATTGAGCCCGATGAGTCTCCCCAGGATGTGACCCGCCGTCGGTTACCTAAGGGCGGCAATCAGAAGGTGGTGCTTGATGCGCTGGGCGAGCTGCTGCGCAAGTCGGCGAATTTCGGACGGGCTGGGGCGACGGTTGCCCGGCCCTGCGTGCAGCTTGAGCAAGCGGTGGAGACCATCGCGCCGCGCCTGACTTGCGAGCCCAAGCGCCAGAAGGAAAGGGTACGGCAGGCACTGACCAGGCTGACCGCTTCGGGTGTTGTGACCTGTCGGGAGGGCTGGCTATGGCTGCCGTGAGTCTTCCCGAACTTCCCGAACTTCCCGAAACGTCCCGAACGGGAACACCCGGGTTTCCCGAACTTCCCGCGCCCCCTATAGGGGGCGGGAAGAACGGGAAGAAACGGGGGCTTCAGTCCAAGAGCCGCCGTCTGGAGCTCAAGGCCCGGCCTGGTGTGAGCGAGGACCGCTTGCGGGCCGACCTGGTGGCCGATGGCGAAGCCACTAACGCGTCAACTGCACTGCGCTTCGTGCACGCCGACCACGGCGAGCTTTCGCTTACCGACATGGTGAAGGCGCTGCACACGCACGGCGAGGCCATCAACCAGGGTGACCTGTCGGCAGCCGAGCGCATGCTGAACAGTCAAGCTGTGGCGCTGAACGCCATCTTCGGAGAGCTGGCGCGCCGTGCTGCCTTGAACATGGGCACGCACCTAGGGGCGACTGAAAGCTACATGCGCCTGGCACTGAAGGCGCAGAGCCAAAGCCGCGCGACCGTCGAAACGCTGGCCGCCATCAAGAACCCGCCCGTGGTGTTCGCCCGTCAAGCCAACATCAACAACGGCGGGCAGCAGCAGGTGAACAACGGGCCGACACCGGCGCATGCCGCGAATCCCGCGCAGGCATGCGCGAGCGCGCACCCGGGGGAAATCAGTTCCGCGCCGAACGAACTTTTAGAGGACCGCACGCATGGCCGCACGCCACTGGACACCCGAGCAACGGCAGCAGCAGGCCGAACGAATCAGAGCCTGGAGCCCGTGGGAGCGTTCGACCGGCCCTCGAACACCTGAAGGAAAGGCCCGTTCATCGGGCAACGCCTGGAAGGGTGGGCATCGGGAGATGCTGCGCGAACTGGCCCGGGTGCTGAACGAAAAGCGGGAGGTCCTGCGGGACTGCTAGGGCGGGTTACCCGCATCGTTGGCTGAGTTGACCCCGTGCCAGCATCCGCACATCGGGTCGAGTAGCCCAGCGTCGCACGGGATGACAAGAACTCTCGGCCATCCGCCCGTGCCCAGGTCAACCAAAGATTCGCAGCCCCGTGGAAGCACTACCGGCCCATTCTGAAGAGTTCCCGAAAGGTGGGTCAGGAGGGGCGGCATGCTGCTATGGCTTTGCTGCCGGAGGCTTCTTCTCAATGGCGTTCTTTCCTGGAGGCTGGCTGGTGGGCTCCTCCTTCAAGAAGTTCGGAACAAAGCCGTGGCGCTTGAGCCAGGCTGCGCGACGCTCTGCCTTTGTGAAGGCAGCCTCAACACTCAACACCAGCTTCTTGTCATCGGTCAGCATGACCAACAAGAGCCGCGGCATCCACTGGCAGAAGGGAGCCATTGAATCGGCTGTGAAATCACACTTGGTAGGTTCCCCGTACTTGGACTTGTATCGCTCCAGAGGAATTGGCCGGCTTGGAACCCAGCGCACCCAATCCACGCTCAATGCCTCGTCGTCAGACTCGTTCGCGAAATCCTCAAACACCGAGCGGGCGCCGGCTTCTGACTTCCCTGCTGCAATTGCCTCCTCCCGCTTTCTGGCCGCTTCCAAGCGGAAGCCGGCGCGGCCGTCCCTGAAGGCAATCATGAGTTCACCCGGGAAGCCTGACCCCTCAAGTCTGAAGAAGTCTTGGTCTTCAGTTACCCAAGCGGCCTTCACTCTTGTGAGAGTCGCATTTGGGTACTTCTTCTTGATGCTCCCAAGAGTGTCCAGGGGCTCAATGTTGTGCAGCACTTCCGCATCACACGCGGCGCTCAGCATTGTCAGCGCTGCAGACAGGGCAAATGTTGCGAGCCGCATCTACTCTCCAACGAAGTGGTGGGCTTTGGGAGAGGCCCGCCCCATCCTGATGTGTACTTGGAGCCCTCGGCGACTGTCAACTAGCAAGATACGTCGCAGTCGAACACAGGTGGGGTTGGCAGGCTTTGACCGCAGTTCGGATGCGCAAGGCGCGCGAAGACATGCGTCGTACCGGCCGCTACATGGTGGCTACATGCCCAACCAGAAACAAAAAAGCTCAGCGGCTGGGCTGCGCTAAGTCTTTGTTTTTACTGGTGGCCAAGGGCGGAATCGAACCACCGACACGCGGATTTTCAATCCGCTGCTCTACCAACTGAGCTACTTGGCCAGGGGGTGCAGACATTGCGCGGCCCTGCCTGGCGCCGCGCGAAGGGCTGCAGTATAGCTCAGGACGACGGCCCGGCGTAAACCTGGGCGGCCAGGGTCAGGCGCTGCGCGATGCGCTCGCGCAGGGCGGGCGGGCCCAGCACCTCCACCTGCTCGCCGTGACGCAGGATGTCCAGCTCCAGCTCGGGCGTGGCCGCGTAGGGCACCCGCAGCTCCAGCCCGCCGTCGGGCAGGTCGATGCTCTGCTGGCGCGGGTGCCACACCTCCGCGCGCACCCAGCGCGCCGCGTCGGGGCTGAAGCGCAGCCGCGCCCAGGCGCTGGCCTTGCCGCGGTAGATGCCGTAGCCCTCGCCGATCGCCTGGTCGAGCGCCGCGTCGGCCACCTGCCGGGCGCGCACCGCCAGCAGGCGCGCGCTCTCGATCGCGTCCATCGCGAAGACCCGCACCGCGCCGCTCTGATGGCACCAGGCCTCGATGTACCAGGCGTTGCGGTAGTGGACCAGGCGCTGCGGCGAGATCTCGCGCCGGCTGCGCTCGTTGCGCGAGCGCGTGAAGTAGTCGATCTCCACCCGCTGGCGCTGCACCAGCGCGCCACCGATCACCTCGAACCAGCGCGGGGCCACCGGCCGGTTGTGCGCCTGGATCAGCTTCACCCGCCGGATCACCTCGTCGGCGCTGGCCTGCGAGGCGCCCAGCAGCCCGCGCAGCCGGTCCATCAGCGGCGCCACATGCGGGCCGAGCAGACCGCCGGTGTCCAGCTCCTGCAAGAGCCGATGCATGGTGAGCAGGGCGATGATCTCCTGCGCGTTGAACCACAGGCCGGGCAGGCCGTACTGCGGGCCGTTCTCGGCCACCCCCAGGCGGTAGCCGCCGCCCTCGCGGTCGAAGACCACCGGCATGTTCAGGCGATCGCGCAGGAAGACGAAGTCGCGCTTGAGCGTGGGCCAGGAGATCTCCAGCTCCGAGAGCAGCGCGGCGCGCGTCACCAGGCCACGGGCGCGCAGCATCGCCTGGATGCGCGAGAGGCGGTCGAGCTGGCTCATGGGGTGGCAGACATCATGGCGGAACAGGCATGTGGGCGCCGGGGTGGCGGCGATCCCCGAGTGTGCCCCACGCCTATAATCGACGCATGCCCAACACCCCGGCCAGCGGCACGCCTGCGGTTTCCGACGTCATCGTGGTCGGTCGCGGCGCCAATGGCTGCGCGGCGGCGCTGGGTCTGGCGCAATCGGGTCTGCGCGTCACCCTGGTCGGCCCCGAGCCGGCCCCCGAGCCCGCCGAATGGGACCCGCGCATCTACGCGCTGTCGCCAGCCAGCCGGGCGCTGCTCGAGCAGTTGCGGGTGTGGTCCGCGCTCGACGCCTCGCGCATGGCCGAGATCCAGCGCATGCGGGTGTTCCCCGACAACCGCCCCGGCGCGCCCGAGCTCGGCTTCAGTGCCCATGAGGCCGGTGTGCCCGCGCTCGCCTGGGTGCTCGAGGGCCGGCAGCTCACCCGCGTGCTGCATCAGGCGGTGGGCTTCTCGGGCCTGAGTCTGCGCACGGGCCAGGTGCTGCAGGCCAGCGCCGGCCCCCAGGCGATCGAGGTTGAACTTCACGATGGCACGCGCCTGCGCGCGCGCCTGCTGGTGGCGGCCGATGGCGCCGCCTCGCCGGTGCGCGGCATGCTCGGCATCCCGGTCACCGAGCGCGCCTACCCGCAGCGCGCGGTGGTTGCCAATGTCGCCTGTGAGCGACCCCACGGCGATCAGGCCTGGCAGTGGTTCGGCGATCACGGCGTGCTGGCCCTGCTGCCCCTGCCCGGCGATCGCGCCAGCCTGGTGTGGTCGGCGCCAGAGCCGCTGGCCGACGAGCTCCTGGCCCTGTCGGCCGACGAATTCGCGTTGCGGGTGTCCGAGGCCGCGCAGGGGGTGCTCGGCCACCTGCAACTGCTCGACGCGCCGCGCGCCTTCCCGCTGCGCCTGGTGCGCGCCAGCCGCATGGTGGCGCCGCGCGCGCTGCTCCTGGGCGACGCCGCGCACGCGGTGCATCCGCTGGCCGGCCAGGGTCTGAACCTCGGGTTCGGCGATGTCGCTGAACTGCTCTCGGTGATCGGCGGCCGCGAACGCTTCCGCGACCTCGGCGATCACCTGCTGCTGCGCCGCTACGAGCGCGCGCGCAGCGAACCGGTGCTGGCCATGGCCTGGGCCACCGACGGCCTGCAGCGCCTGTTCGATGCCAGCCCCGATGCCACCTTGCCCGCGGCGCTGCAGCCGCTGCGTGCGCTGCGCGAAACCGGCTGGCGGATGGTCGCCGGCGCGCCCTGGCTGCGTCGCCGCCTCATCCGCCACGCGGTGTCCTAGCCTCTTTCCAGGAATGCCCATGCCCAGCCTCACCGGTCTGCCCCGACTTGCCCGAGGCCTCGCCCTCGCGCTGCTGCTGGCCGCCGGCCCGGCCATGGCCCAGTCGCCCACGCCCACCGGCGCGCCGCCCGCTTCCCCTGAAGCCACCACCGTGCGCACGGCGGTCGAGTCCTGGCTCAAGGGCCGCTACAAGGTCGACGAGGTCCGGCGCACGCCCATGCCCGGCATGTGGGAGGTGCGCCTGGGCAGCGACCTCATCTATGTCGACGAGAAGGGCCAGTTCGCGTTCGTCGATGGTTCCCTCATCGACCTGCGCGGCGGCCGCAACCTCACCCGCGAGCGGGTCGACGAGCTGCAGACCATCAGCTTCCGCGACCTGCCGCTGAATCTCGCGCTCAAGCAGGTGGTGGGCAACGGCCGGCGGGTGGTGGCGGTGTTCGAGGATGCCAACTGCGGCTATTGCCGAACCATGCGCAAGGAACTCCTCGCGCTCAAGGACGTCACCATCTACACCTTCCCGGTGGCCTTTCTTGCGGCCGACTCCGAGACCAAGGCGCGCAAGGCGCTGTGCGCCGCCGACCGCATGGCCGCCTGGAACGAGCTCATGCTCTCGGGCAAGGTGCCCGGCAACGCCGGCACCTGCGACACGCCCATCGCCAAGGTGCGCGAGCTTGCCCAGAAGCTCTCGGTGTCGGCCACGCCCACGCTGTTCTTCGGCAACGGCAAGCGTCAGCAGGGCTATGTGCCGGGTGAGCGCCTCGAGAAGCTGCTCGAGGAGAACACCCCGCGCTCCTAGCCGCTGCGGCTGCCGCTCAGGGCCGCGGGCTGAGCAGCCACAGCCGGCCCGGGTGCTTCATCAGGCCGGCGGCCGCGCCGGCGGCCGCGCCGGTGCCCCAGTAGAGGTCTGCCCTGGGCGAGCCGATGATCGCCGCGCCGGTGTCCTGGGCCACCACCACCCGCTGCAGCAGCCCGCCGCGCGGGTCCTGCGCCTCGAGCCACAGCAATGAGCCGAGCGGCACCGCGCGCGGGTCGACCGCCACCGAGCGCAGCGGCGTGAGCGCCACGCCCAGCGAGCCGGCCGGGCCGTCGCGGCCGGCCAGCGCATCGCGCGGCGCGGGCGCGGTCTCGCGAAAGAACACGTAGCGCGGATTGCGCTGCATGAGCGCGCGTCCGCGCGCGGCGTCGGCGCGCAGCCAGGCCGCGATCGTGGCGGCGCTCAGATCCTCGGCCGCGATCTCGCCGCGCGCGATCAGGTCGCGCCCGATCGCGCGATAGGCCTGGCCGTTGTCGCCCGCAAACCCCACCCGCATCACCGACCCGTCACGCAGGCGTATGCGGCCGGAGCCCTGCACCTGCAGGAAGTAGGCATCCACCGGGTCGTCGAGCCAGACCAGCACCGGCGCCGGCGGCGTGGTGGCGTTCTCGATCTGCGCCCGGCTGGCCCGCGCCGTTGCGCTGTCCGGCGCTGGCCGCTGCAGCAGCGGCACCTGCCCGGGCCTGTCGGGCTCGCGGCTGCCGGTGAGTTCGGGCTCGAAGTAGCCGGTGATCAGGCCGCGCGTGGCGCCCTCGGGCCCGAGCAGCGGCCGCGCCTCGAAGCGCTCGCGCAGCCAGGCGGCCGGCGCCTCGCGCACCGCGCGCCACTGCGCGCAAAGCGCGGGCCAGGCGCCGGGCGGCCGCGGCAGCGCGCATTGCGCATCGATGGCCTGGGCAAGGCCGTCGAGCGGATCCAGGCTCAGGTCGGGCCCGGCGGCGGCCGCGGGGCCAAGCGCGCAGCCGGCCAGCGCGCCCGCGGTGAGCAACCCGCCCAGGCGCAGTGCCGCCCGCCGGGTCGCGTCGGCCCGGGCGATAGAATGGCTCGCTCTGGAGCGTGCGCGAATGTGGGTCATCTACCTTGAAGCGTTTGGTGTGCTGGCGCTGGTGCTGGGCCTGGTGTGGTGGACCATGCGCGGCAAGCGCTGAGCCCAGGCGCAGGCGCAGCCGCCTGCGCGCAAGCCCCCTGCGGCCGCGCCGTGGCCCCTCAGTGCAGCGTGCGCGGCATGCTCAGCGCGAACGCCGGGATCGGCGCCTCGAAGCGCTCGCCGTCCTCGGCCACGCAGAAATAGCTGCCGTGCATCGAGCCCGCCGGCGTGGCGAGCTGGCTGCCGCTGGTGTACTCGAAGCTCTGGCCGGGCGCCAGCAGCGGCTGGTGGCCCACCACGCCCAGGCCCTTCACCTCCACCACCTTGCCGTTGCCGTCGGTGATCACCCAGTGACGGCTGATCAGCTGGGCCGGCACGGTGCCGGCGTTGGTGATGCGCACCGTGTAGGCGAAGGCGTACTGGCCCGCGCCGGGGTCTGACTGGTCGGGCAGGTAGCGGGGTTGCACCGTCACCTCGAGGCGGTACTGGCGGTCGGGCATGAGTGATCCGGGGGGTGAAGCCGCGAGCCGAACCGCCCGCGTGGCTAGAATGCCAGTCTATCCGCAAGCGCGCGCAGGCCCCAGGGAACCCGTCCACATGCCGACCACCCACCGAATCGCCCCCAGCCTGCTGTCGGCCGATTTCGCCCGCCTGGGCGAGGAGGTCCGCGCCGTGCAGGCGGCCGGCGCCGACCTCATCCACTTCGATGTGATGGACAACCACTTCGTGCCCAACCTCACCGTCGGGCCGCTGGTGTGCGAGGCCATCCGTCCGCACGTGTCCATTCCCATCGACGTTCACCTCATGGTCCGGCCCGTCGACCGGCTGATCCCCGACTTCGCCAAGGCCGGCGCGGGTCTCATCACCTTCCATCCCGAGGCCTCCGATCACGTCGATCGCACCCTGGCGCTCATCCGCGACCACGGCTGCAAGGCGGGGCTGGTCTTCAACCCGGCCACCCCGCTGGGCTGGCTCGATCACGTGATGGACAAGCTCGACATCGTGCTGCTGATGTCGGTCAATCCCGGCTACGGCGGGCAGACCTTCATCGAGTCCACGCTGCCCAAGATCCGCGCGGTGCGCGAGCGCATCGATGCCTGGCAGGCGCAGGGCGGCCAGGAGATCTGGCTGGAGGTCGACGGCGGCATCAAGGTCGAGAACATCGCCCGGGTGGCCGCGGCGGGGGCCGACACCTTCGTTGCCGGCTCGGCGGTTTTCGGCGCGCCCGACCCCGGCGGCGGCTACGGCGGCGTGGTCGGGCGTCTGCGCGGCGCGGCCGACGGCGCCGCGCGCGCGGCCTGAGCGGCGGGCTGCCCATGCATGCACGGCCCGCGGCCGGCGGGCCCTTCACGGCCCGGGCGGTGCTCATCGACCTCGATGGCACCCTGCTCGACACCGCGCTCGACCTCGCCGAGGCGGTCAACCGCATGCTCACCGACCTGGGCCGCCCCACGCTCGACGCCGAGCAGGTGGCGGCTGCGGTGGGCAAGGGCGCCGAGGTGCTGGTGCACCGCGTGCTCACCGGCCTGCCCGATGGCCGCGCCGACCCCGCGCTCTTCCAGCCTGCGCTGAGCGCGTTCCTGCGGCACTACCACGACACCAACGGCCTGCACGCCCGCATCTACCCCGGTGTGCGCGAGGGCCTGCAGGCCATGCGCGACGCGGGGCTGGCGCTGGCCTGCGTCACCAACAAGCCGCAGGCCTATGCCGAGCCGCTGCTCGCCCGGCTGGGCCTGGCGCAGTGGTTTGCCTTCGTGCAGGGGGGCGATGCCCTGCCGCACAAGAAGCCCGACCCGCGTCCGCTGCTGCACGCGGCCGCGCGCCTGGGCGCGGCGCCCGCGCTCACCGTGGCCATCGGCGACTCCCTGAATGACGCGCAGGCCGCGCGGGCCGCCGGCATGACCGTGCTGGTGGTGCCCTACGGGTACAACGAGGGCGCCGGGGTGCAAGGGCTGGATGTTGATGCTATAGTCGATTCGCTCTGGCACGCGGCGGCGCTCATCCGGCCCGCGCCAGCCGCGTAGCCCGGCGGCTCCTCGCCGGGCGCCCCAACCGCACACATCACCCCTCCCGTCCAGCGCTTGCCCATCATGCCTTCGCTGCGAGTCTCCTCCCTCGGTCAGCACTGGCGTTCCTGGCGCTGGTGGTGCTGGCGCAGCTAGCACCCCCCGGGCATGGCCGCGCGCCGTGCCCCAGTCCCCGGGGCTCCCGCCCCACCCGCATCCCCCGATCACCGTCCGGCCGCGCTTGCCGGACACCGGCCAGGCCCACACGGCCCGCCGCCCGGAGAACCCGCATGACCGAAATCGAATTCAAGGCCATCGCCGCCCAGGGCTACAACCGGATCCCCCTGCTGCTCGAGAGCTTCGCCGATCTCGACACCCCGCTGTCGCTCTACCTCAAGCTCGCGCACAAGCCCAACAGCTTCCTGCTCGAGTCGGTGGTGGGCGGCGAGCGCTTCGGCCGCTACTCCTTCATCGGGCTGCCGGCCAGCACCCTGCTGCGCTCCACGCCCGACGGCGCCGAGGTGGTGCGCAACGGCAAGGTCATCGAGCGGCACGTGGGCAATCCGCTGGATTTCGTCGATGCCTACCAGAAGCGCTTCAAGGTGGCGGTGCGTCCCGGCCTGCCGCGCTTCTGCGGCGGGCTGGCCGGCTACTTCGCCTATGACACCGTGCGCTATATCGAGCCGCGCCTGGCCGGCGTGAGCAAGCCCGACCCGATCGGCGTGCCCGACATCCTGCTGCTCCTCACCGAGGAGCTGGCCATCGTCGACAACCTCGCCGGCAAGATCTATCTCATGGTGTACGCCGACCCGGCCGAGCCCGAGGCCTACCAGAAGGCCAACCGGCGGCTTCGCGAGCTCGGCATGCTGCTGCGCCGGCCGGTCGACGTGCCCGAGGCGGGCGGCAGCTTCGACACCCCCACCGAGCGCGATTTCCCCCGCGAGAAGTACCTCGAGGCGGTGCTCAAGGCCAAGGAGTACATCGCCGCCGGCGACATGATGCAGGTGCAGGTCGGGCAGGTGCTGCGCAAGCCCTTCCGCGACTCGCCGCTCACGCTGTACCGGGCCCTGCGCACCATCAACCCGTCGCCCTACATGTACCTCTACAACTTCGGCGACTTCCATGTGGTGGGCGCCTCGCCCGAGATCCTGGTGCGCCAGGAACGCCTGCCCGATGGGGACCGCATCACCATCCGCCCGCTGGCCGGCACCCGGCCGCGTGCCGGCACCGCCGAGCGCGACGAGGCGGTGGCGGCCGAACTGCTCGCCGACCCCAAGGAACGCGCCGAGCACGTGATGCTCATCGACCTCGCCCGCAACGACATCGGGCGCATCGCCCGCACCGGCAGCGTGCGGGTCACCGACCAGATGGCCATCGAGAAGTACTCGCACGTGATGCACATCGTGTCCAACGTCGAGGGCATCCTGAAGCCCGGCATGGGCCCCATCGACGTGCTGCGCGCCACCTTCCCCGCGGGCACGCTCTCGGGCGCGCCCAAGATCCGCGCCATGGAGATCATCGACGAGCTCGAGCCCACCAAGCGCGGCATCTACGGCGGCGCCTGCGGCTACATCTCCTTCCTGGGCGACTTGGATCTGGCCATCGCCATCCGCACCGGCGTCATCAAGGACGGCATGCTCTACGTGCAGGCGGCCGCCGGCGTGGTGGCCGATTCGGTGCCCGAGAGCGAGTGGCAGGAGACCGAGAGCAAGGCCCGCGCGGTGCTGCGCGCCGCCGAGCTCGTCCAGGCCGGGCTGCAGTGAGGAGGGCGCCATGCTGCTGATGATCGACAACTACGACAGCTTCACCTACAACCTGGTGCAGTACCTCGGCGAGCTCGGCGAGGACGTGCTCACCGTGCGCAATGACGCGATCACCCTCGATGACATCGAGCGGCTGGCGCCCGCGCGCATCGTGATCTCGCCCGGCCCCTGCGCGCCGGCGCAGGCCGGCGTGTCGGTGCCACTGCTGCGGCACTTCGCCGGGCGCGTGCCCATCCTGGGCGTATGCCTGGGGCACCAGGCCATCGGCGAGGCCTTCGGCGGACGCATCGTGCGGGCGCGCGAGCTCATGCACGGCAAGACCTCGCCCATCACCCATGACGGCCGCGGCGTGTTCCGCGGCCTGCCCAGCCCGTACACCGTCATCCGCTATCACTCGCTGGCCATCGAGCGCGCCAGCCTGCCGGCCTGCCTCGAGGTCACGGCGCAGACCGAAGATGGCGAGATCATGGGGGTGCGTCACCGCGAGCACGCGATCGAGGGTGTGCAGTTCCATCCCGAGTCCATCCTCACCGAGCACGGCCACGCGCTGCTGCGCAACTTTCTCAGTGCCTGAAGGAGCCCCGGCATGACCATCACCGCCCAGGAGGCGCTCACCCGCTGCATCGAGCACCGCGAGATCTTCCACGACGAGATGCTGCAGATCATGCGCCTCATCATGAGCGGCGAGATGTCGCCGGCCATGACGGCCGCCATCCTGGTGGGCCTGCGGGTCAAGAAGGAGACCATCGGCGAGATCACCGCGGCCGCGCAGGTGATGCGCGAGTTCGCCACGCCGGTGGTGGTCGACGGCGGTCCGCACTTCCTCGACATCGTCGGCACCGGCGGTGATGGCGCCCACACCTTCAACATCTCCACCGCCTCCATGTTCGTGGCGGCGGCGGCGGGCGCCACCGTGGCCAAGCACGGCAATCGCGGCGTGTCCTCGCGCTCGGGCAGCGCCGATGTCCTCGAGGCCCTGGGCGCGCGCATAGACCTTCCCCCGGCGCAGGTGGCCCAGTGCATCCGCGAGACCGGCATCGGCTTCATGTTCGCGCCCAACCACCACCCGGCCATGAAGAACGTCGCGCCGGTGCGCCGAGAGCTCGGCATCCGCACCATCTTCAACATCCTCGGCCCGCTCACCAATCCGGCCGGCGCGCCCAACATCCTGATGGGGGTCTTCCACCCCGATCTGGTCGGCATCCAGTTGCGGGTGCTGCAGCGCCTGGGCGCGCGCAATGCGCTGGTGGTCTGGGGCAAGGACGGCATGGACGAGATCTCGCTCGGCGCGGCCACCCTGGTGGGCGAGCTGCGTGAGGGCGCCATCCGCGAGTACGAGATCCACCCCGAGGACTTCGGCCTGGGCATGGTGTCCAACCGCGGGCTGCGGGTGGCCGACGCCACCGAGTCGCGCGAGATGATCCTCGAGGCGCTGGCCGACACCCCCGGCACGCCGCGCGAGATCGTCATCTTCAACAGCGGCGCGGCACTCTATGCCGCCGGCGTATCGGCCTCCATCAGCGAGGGCATCATGCTTGCCCGCGCCACCATCGCCTCGGGCGCGGCGCGTGCCCTGCTCGAGCGATTCGTGCAGGCCACGCAGCGGCTCGCGCCGGCGCCGGCCTGACCCACCCCCAGCGCGCAACGCCCGCGCCTGATTCCGTCCCCATTTCGCAGTGCTCACGCCCATGGCCGACATCCTCGAACGCATCCTCGCCGTCAAGCGCGACGAACTCGCCGCGGCCCGCTCCCTGGTGCCAGACGCGCAGCTGCGTCGGCAGGCCGAGGCGGCCGCCCACCCGCCCGATGCGGCCGCGCCGTGTCGCCCGCGCGGCTTTGCCGCCGCGCTGCGTGCCCGCGTGGCCGCCGGGCAGCCGGCGGTGATCGCCGAGATCAAGAAGGCCAGCCCCAGCAAGGGCGTGATCCGCGAGCACTTCGACCCCCCTGCCATCGCGGCCAGCTATCAGCGGGGCGGGGCGGCCTGCCTCTCGGTGCTCACCGACCGCCAGTTCTTCCAGGGTGCGCCCGAGTACCTGAGCGCCGCGCGGGCCGCCTGCGCGCTGCCGGTGCTGCGCAAGGACTTCCTCATCGACCCCTATCAGGTCTGGGAGGCGCGGGTCTGGGGCGCCGACTGCATCCTGCTGATCGTGGCCGCGCTCCCGGACGGGTTGATGGCCGAGCTCGAAGACTGCGCGCTGGGCCTGGGCATGGACGTGCTGGTCGAGGTGCACGATGCGGCCGAGCTCGAGCGGGCGCTGCGCCTGCGCACGCCGCTGCTGGGCATCAACAACCGCAATCTGCGCAGCTTCGAGGTCTCGCTCGCCACCACCACCGGGCTGCTCGCCGGCATCCCCTCGGACCGGCTGGTGGTCACCGAAAGCGGCATCCACACCCCGGCCGATGTCGCGCACATGCGCGCCCATGCGGTGCACGCCTTCCTGGTGGGCGAGGCCTTCATGCGCGCGCCCGAGCCGGGCGATGAGCTGGCCCGGCTCTTCGGCGCGCCCGCTCAGGCCTGAGTCTCCCAGGCCGCCAGCACGGGGCCCAGCGCCGGCCATTCGCGCGCCGGCTCGCGCAGCAGGCGGCCCGCGCCGGGGTCGCCCTCGAACACCAGTCGCCAGAAGGCGGCAGTCAGGGTGCGCGCGCCGGCCTTGATGGCCTCGTCGCGGCTCCAGTCGTTGAACATCGAGTGCCGACCGCCCTCGAACACGCCCAGGAAGCGCGGCCCGCCCGGCACGCGGTCGAAGGCCACCCGGCGCTCGGCGGGCTGGGTGCTCAGGCCGGGGATCGGCGTGCTGTCGTGGGTGCCGGTCAGGTGCAGCGAGGGCACGGCCACGCCCCGATAGGCAAAGCCTGGATCCTGGTCGGCCGGCAGGGAGGGTGCCGAGAGCACCACCGCGGCCCGTACCCGCTCGTCCCGGCATTCGCTCACCCTGCCGTCGGGGTTGCGATACCGCGCGCCGCAGGCCAGCAGCGCCGTGTTCGCGCCGAACGAGTGGCCGGCCACCGCGATGCGAGCGCCGTCCAGGCGCTCGGCCAGGGCGCCGGGCGCGAAGGCCTGGTCGATCACGAAGCGGACATCGTGCGCGCGGGCGAAGGCCTGCTCGGGCGTGGCGGCCGAGCGCAGCGACCCGAGCACGCCCAGTCCACCGGCGCTCCACACCGCGCGGTCGCTGCCGGCGTGCTGGGGGTGAATCGTGGCCACGCCCTGCGCGGCCCAGTGCCGTCCCAGATGCGCATAGCCCGCGCGGGTGCCGCCCAGGCCGTGGGAGAACACCACCAGCGGCACCGGCCGGTCACGGCGTGGCAGGTACAGCCTTGCCGGCACCAGCCGGTCGCGGCGCTCGTCGAGCCAGTCGACATCCAGGATCTCGACGCCACCCGCCGCTGCCTCCTGCCCGGAGCCGTCGGCGGCGCTCGCGGCCGTCGATCGCAGGCCTACCGCGCCGCCCGTGGCCAGCCAGGCCGCGCCCAAGGCGAGCGCGCCGGCGAAACGACGGCGACCGGGTTGGGTGAGCCCTTGAGGCAGGGTTGGCGGGGTGAGCCGGTCAGGCAGGGTTGGCAGGGGGCGCGGGGCTTGCGATGGCGTCATGGGCACGAAGGCCCAGCCAGGCGCGTCGCAGGGCGAGCGCACCCGCCTCGGCCTGCTCGTCGGGGGTGAGTGTGGCGTCGGTCGGCTCGGGCGCCTGCAGCCTGACATCGAACGCCATGAGCTCGTCACGTCGAAACGCATGCACCCGCACCCGGTCGCCTGCCCGGTGCCGGCCGAGCATCCGCTTGAGCGAGGCCCCGTCCACCCGCAAGCCCTCGAAGGCCACCAGCTGATCCCCCGCCGACAAGCCGGCGCGCATCGCCGCCTGCCCGCTGTAGGCGGTGGTGATGGTCAGCCCGCCGCCGCCCTGCTCGAGCTTCACGCCCAGGCTGGGCGCATCGCCTTCGGGCGCCTTCAGGCTCAGGTGCAGCCCCACCCGCTGCAGCAGCGCAGCCAGTGGCAGCTCGTCGGTGCCATGGGCCCAGGCCTGCACCTCCTGGGTCAGGTCAAGCCCGGTCGCCTCGCGCAGCAGCGGTGCCACGCCGTCTTCGGCCAGCCCCTCGCGGCGCAGCTCGAAGTGACGGCCGAAGCGCCGCCACAGCAGTCGCATGAAGTCGTCCAGCGAGCGGCGGCCGCCGCTGCGGCTGCGGATCTCCAGGTCGAGGCACAGCGCCACCAGCGCGCCCTTGGCGTAGTAGCTCACCACGCTGTTGGGCGAGTTCTCGTCCTGCCGGTAGTACTTGATCCAGGCGTCGAAGCTCGACTCGGCCACGCTCTGCACGCGGCGGCCCGGGCCGCGCAGCACCCGCGAGACGGTGCCGGCGAGCGAGCCGAGGTAGTCGTCCATGCCGACCAGGCCGGCGCGGACGAGCATCAGTTCGTCGTAGTAGGACGTGAACCCCTCGAAGACCCACAGCAGCCGGGTGAAGTTCTCCCGGTCGGGGTCAGGGTGGGCCAGGGCCGCCGGCCGGATGCGACGCACATGCCAGCTGTGGAAGTACTCATGGCTGGCCAGTCCGAGCAGGCCGCGATAGGCCTCGGGCGAGCCGCTCATGCCCCGGTAGGGCAGGTCGTGGCGGCCGCAGATCAGCGCCGTGCTGCTGCGGTGCTCCAGGCCGCCATAGCCTTCGCCCACCAGCATGATCTGGAACAGATAGCGCTCGAAGGGCAGCGCGCCGCTGCGCGGCTCGAACAGCCGGGCCTGCGCCGCGCAGACCCGCGCGAGGTCTGCGCCCAGTCGCGGCAGGTCGGCGTCATGCCGCCCGCTCACCGCGATCTCATGGGGCACGCCGTTCACCATGAAGCGCGTCACGCTGAGTGGGCCCATCAGCACCGGGTGGTCGGCGAGTTCCTCGTAGCTCTGCGCCCGGTAGCCGCCGAAGCCACCAGGACGCGCGCCGGCGCGCGGCAGCGTGGTGGCTACCCGCCAGCCGCCCGCGCGCGCCCCGTCTCCCTGCGAGCCGATGCCCCACGCGCCGCCTGCCTGCGAGCCGCCGCCCCGCGCGGGCGGCAGGATCTGCACCTGGCAGGGCTCCTGATCGCGGCCGTGCGGCCGCAGGAACACGCTGCTGGCGTTGAAGAAGCCGAAATGCGCGTCCAGGCAGGCGGTGCGCACCGACAGGTCCCAGGCATACACCTGCCAGCGCAGCACGAGCGTGCCTTCGCAGGGCTCGGCCTCCCAGGTGTGGGTGTCGATCTTGCGCAGCCCCACCGCGCGCGCGCCGCAGCGGGCGTCGATGCGCACCACCTGTCGCGCGAATTCCCGCACCAGGTAGCTGCCCTCGATCCAGACCGGCATCGAGACGCGCTGGCCTTGCGGATCGGGGGCATCGATCTCGAGTGACGCCTCGAAGCAATGGGCCTCGGGGTCAGCCGGGACGATGGTGTAACGCACCGCCGCCGGCGCGGGTCTGGGCATGCGCGTGCTCAGCGGTTCACGTCGACCACCAGGCGGCCGCGCACCTTGCCCGCGAGCACGTCCGCGGCCGCGCCGATCGCCGCGTCCAGGCCGATCTCGGTGGTCATCGCCGCAAGGCGCGCGCGGTCGAGTTCGGCGGCGAGCCGCGTCCACGCGGCCTGCCGGCGGGGCATCGGGCACATCACCGAATCGACGCCCGCGAGCCGGATGCCGCGCAGGATGAAGGGCGCCACGGAGGCCGGAAAGTCCATGCCCTGGGCTAGGCCGCAGGCGGCCACGGTGCCGCCGTAGCGGGTCTGCGCGCAGGCATTGGCCAGGGTGTGCGAGCCCACGCAGTCGACCACGCCCGCCCAGCGCTCCTTCTGCAGCGGCTTGCCGGGTTCGCTCAGCGCGGTGCGCTCGATCACCTCGGTGGCGCCCAGGCCGGTGAGGTAGGGCGCCTCGGCGGCGCGGCCGGTGGAGGCCACCACCCGATAGCCGCGGCCGGCCAGCAGGGCGATCGCCACGCTGCCCACGCCGCCGGCTGCGCCGGTGACCAGCACCTCGCCATCACCCGGCTTCACGCCGCCGTCTTCCAGCGCCATCACGCACAGCATCGCGGTGTAGCCGGCCGTGCCGATCGCCATCGCCTCGCGCTCGCTGAGCGCGTCGGGCAGCGACACCAGCCACTGGCCCTTGAGCCGCGCCTTGCCGGCGAGGCAGCCCCAGTGGGTCTCGCCCACGCCCCAGCCATTGAGCACTACCCGGTCACCCGGCTTGAAGCCGGCATGGCTGCTGGTCTCGACCACGCCTGCGCCATCGATGCCCGGCACCATCGGCCACTTGCGCACCACCGGCGAGCGGCTGGTGATCGCCAGCCCGTCCTTGTAGTTGAGGGTCGACCAGCCGATGCGCACGGTGACGTCGCCATCGCCGGCATGGGTCTGCAGCGCGGCGTCGTCGAGTTCGCGCACGGCGGCGCTGACGCCGGTTTCGCTCTTTTCGAGCAGGATTCCCCGAAACATCGATCAGTCTCCAGAAAGAGGTCGGGCGGGGGCGGACTGCCCGCCGCTGCCGACGGATTGGGTTCAGCGTGGCCGCAGGTCGAGCACGCGCCGCGCCTTGCCGGCCGAGCGCTCGATGCTGCCGGGCGCCTCGATGCGCACCGTGGCGCTCACGCCCACATATGACTTGATGGCATGCGTCAGCGCCGCCTGCGCGCCGGCCGCCGTGGCGCCGTCGGTGGCGCCACCGGCCTTGATCTCGACCCGCACGGTGAGGGCATCGAGCGGGCCTTCCTTGTGCAGTTCGCACAGGTAGTGCGGCGCGAGTTCGGGCCGTTGCAGGATCAGTTCCTCGATCTGCGACGGGAACACATTGACCCCGCGCACGATCATCATGTCATCGGAGCGCCCGGTGATCTTGCGCATGCGCCGCATGGTGCGCGCGGTGCCCGGCAGCAGGCAGGTGAGATCGCGGGTGCGGTAGCGGATGATCGGCAGCGCCTCCTTGGTCAGCGAGGTGAACACCAGCTCGCCGAACTCGCCGTCGGGCAAGGGCTCGCCAGTCTCCGGATGCACGATCTCGGGCAGGAAGTGATCCTCCCAGATGGTCGGGCCGTCCTTGGTCTCGGCGCACTCGTTGGCCACGCCCGGCCCCATCACCTCCGACAGGCCGTAGATGTCCACCGCATCGAGTGCCAGGCGCTGCTCGATCTCGCGGCGCATCTCGTTGGTCCAGGGTTCGGCGCCGAAGATGCCCACCCGCAGGCTGCTCGCGCGCGGGTCCAGCCCCTGGCGCTCGAATTCGTCGGCGATGGCGAGCATGTAGCTCGGCGTGACCATGATGATGTCGGGCCGGAAGTCGCTGATCAGCTGCACCTGCTTCTCGGTCTGGCCGCCGCCGAAGGGCACCACGGTCAGGCCCAGCCGTTCGGCGCCGTAATGCGCGCCCAGTCCGCCGGTGAACAGTCCGTAGCCGTAGCTCACGTGCACCAGGTCGCCGGCGCGCGCGCCGGCGGCGCGGATCGACCGCGCCACCAGGCCGGCCCAGGTGTCGATGTCGCGCAGCGTGTAGCCGACCACCGTCGGCTTGCCGGTGGTGCCGCTCGACGCATGGATGCGGGCTACCTGCGCCCGTGGCACTGCGAACATGCCGAAGGGGTAGGTCTGGCGCAGGTCGGCCTTGGTGGTGAACGGGAAGCGCCGGATGTCCTCGAGCCGGCGCAGGTCGCGCGGATGCACGCCCGCGGCGTCGAAGCGCTCCCGGTAGTGCGGCACATGGTCATAGGCATGCTGCAGCGACCACTGCAGACGCTGCAGCTGCAGCGCGCGCAGCTCGTCGACGCTCGCGCGTTCGATCGGTTCGAGCGGCAGGCCGCCATGGGACAGGCTGCCCGTCATGGCGCCGGTGGGTGAGGTGGGGTTCATGCGCAATCTCAACTGGTGCGAGGCGGTCGCCCGCTCAGGGCGTCGCGCCGGGCAGGTGCTCGCCGCGAATGCTTGCCGAGCGCCCTCTGAACACCGCCACGCGGCGGTCGTTCTGATCGGTGACCGAGACGTCGTAGAAGCCGGTGCGCCCGCCCAGATGGAGCTCCACCGCCTCGGCGATAAGCACATCGCCCAGCAGGGGCGGCGCCAGGAACTCGATCTGGGCGCCGCCGGCCACCGCCCGCTGGTTGTGGCTGTTGCAGGCAAAGGCGAAGGCCGAGTCGGCCAGCAGGAACATGTAGCCGCCGTGGCAGCTGCCCAGGCCGTTCAGGAACTCGGCCCGCACCGGCATGCGCAGCTTCGCGTAGCCCGGACGCACCTCGAGCAGTTCCATCCCCAGCGACTGCGAGGCGGCATCTTTGACCCACATCGCGAGTGCCACCGCCGACACCCGGGCGGGGTCGGGCACGCCGATCATCGTCCCTCGAAGCGCGGCGCGCGCTTCTGCAGGAAGGCGTTCACGCCCTCGGCGTAATCGTGCGACGCGCCCAGCGCCGCCTGCAGATCACGCTCCAGGTCCAGCGAGGCCGACAGACTCTGCGTGCCCGCGGCGTGGATCGCCTGCTTGGCCGCCGCCAGCGCACGGGTGGGCATCGCGGCCAGGCGTCGCGCGAGCGCATCGACCCGCGCATCGAGCTGCGCGTCGTCGACGCACTCCCAGATCAGTCCCCAGGCCGCGGCCTGCTCGGCCGGCAGCTTCTCGCCGAGCATGGCCAGCCCCATGGCCCGCGCCACGCCGACCCGCGCCGGCAGCAGGTGGGTGCCGCCGGAGTCGGGCACCAGACCGATGTTGACGAAGGCCTGCAGGAAGCTCGCGCTGCGCCCGGCGATCACCAGGTCGCAGGCCAGCGCCACGTTCGCGCCCGCGCCGGCCGCGATCCCGTGCACCCGCGCGATGACCGGCTTGGGCAGCGCCTGAATCCGCCGCACGAGGGGGTTGAAGTTCTGGTCGATGAGCGCGCCGAGATCGGTCATCGCGCCCGGCTCGAAGCTGAGATCCGAGAGGTCCTGCCCGGCGCAGAACGCCCGTCCGTTGCCGGTGAGCACCACCGCGCGTATGCCGGCATCTGACTCGCACACCGACAGCGCCTCACGCAGGTCGGCGTGCATCGCACGCGTGAAGCTGTTGAGCTTGTCGGGGCGATTGAACGCGATTCGCGCCACGCCGCCATCGCGACTGAATTCGATGTCCGTGCCCATGGTTCTCCCTCGTAAAACGCATCCGGTCGCGGGCCAGCGTATCACGCTCGCATGGCACAATCGCCCGCACCTTTTCCGGCCCGGAACGGGCCACCGCACCGGAGCCTGCCTTGTCCTTCCAGAACATCCTCACCGAGACCCGCGGCCGCGTCGGCCTGATCACGCTCAACCGTCCGCGCCAGCTCAACGCGCTCAACGACGAGCTCATGAACGAGCTTGGCGCGGCGCTCCTCGCCTTCGACGCCGACGACGGTATCGGTGCCATCGTCATCACCGGCAACGAGAAGGCGTTTGCCGCGGGCGCAGACATCGCTGCCATGGCCCGCTGGAGCTACATGGATGTCTATCGCACCGGCTACATCAGCCGCAACTGGGAGACGCTCACCCAGGTGCGAAAGCCGGTGATCGCGGCCGTGTGCGGCTTCGCGCTTGGCGGTGGCTGCGAGCTCGCCATGATGTGCGACATCGTCATCGCCGCCGACACCGCGCGATTCGGCCAGCCTGAGATCAAGCTTGGCGTGATCCCCGGCGCTGGTGGCACGCAGCGCCTGCCTCGCGCAGTCGGCAAGGCCAAGGCGATGGACCTGATCCTCACGGGGCGCATGATGGATGCCGCCGAGGCCGAGCGCGCCGGGCTCGTGTCACGGATCGTCCCCGCAGCCAACGTGCTCGACGAGGCCATCGCCGCAGGCGCGGTCATTGCCGAGTACTCGTTGCCCTCGGTGATGATGGCCAAGGAATCGATCAACCGCGCCCAGCAGATGCCTCTCGACGAAGGCGTGCTCTTCGAGCGGCGGGTCTTCCATTCGCTCTTCGCCACCGAAGACCAGAAGGAGGGCATGGAAGCCTTCCTCGCCAAGCGAAAGCCCGACTTCCGCCATCGCTGACACCATCTGGCCAGGTCCTGAATTCCGGCACCGCCGACACAGTCTGGAAAGGCCCTGAAGTCGGCGGCTTGAAGCGGCGTGCAAGTGGCGTCATCAGCTGCTTTATCGCACCCACTTGCAGACTGCACAGAGCTGTGTCTATAATCGCGGTCTTCGCTCCTGCTGAACAACGCCATCGCGCCAAGGTGCACGGCTTCAGGCAGCAAGAGCAGAGAAAGCAGCAAAAACCCTGTGAAGCGAAAGCCGCTTGACAGATCGTAAAGAAGCAGTCATGATCTCGCTTCTGTGCTGATCGCGAAGCAGTAAACGCAGTCAGCAACGCTCTTTAACAATCAAACAGCCGATAAGTGTGGGCGTTTAGGCAGCAATGCCAACCCAAGGGGTAACACCCAAGGGCTCAAAAGAAAACGCTCACACGATTTGATATCCATTCGGATGTCAATTCCGTTTTGAGCACGTCTTGGTGGCGAAAGCAGCCAAGGCAAACCTAGAGATTGAACTGAAGAGTTTGATCCTGGCTCAGATTGAACGCTGGCGGCATGCCTTAC
>JBAWWD010000037.1:0-24267 GCA_037146935.1 Burkholderiales bacterium | reverse complement strand
CGTGGGCGGGGGGGTGCTGTTCGTGCCGATCGTCGGCGGCTTTTTCCCGTTTCATCTCGATTTCGTCCGGGGCGCCGGGCTGCTGGTGGCGCTCACCAGCGCGCTGGTGTCGGGGCCGGCGCTGCTGCGGCAGGGGCTGGCCAGCCTGCGGCTGGCGCTGCCCCTGGCGCTGGCCGTGTCGCTCGGGTCGATCGCCGGCGCGCGCACCGGACTGCGCCTGCCCGAGCCCCTGGCGCAGACCCTGCTCGGTCTGGTCATCCTGGGCATCACCGTGCTGATGTGGCGCGTCGACCCGGCGCGGCAACTGGCGCCCGATGCCGACCCGCTGGCCGCGGCGCTGGGCATCGGCGGCCGCCAGCTCGACCCGGCGGCGTCCGCGGCCGAGTGGACCGCCGCGCGGCTGGTGCCGGGTTGGCTGATCTTCCTGGTGATCGGGTTCGTGGCGGGCATGTTCGGGCTGGGCGCGGGCTGGGCGAACGTGCCGGTGCTCAGCCTGCTGATGGGCGTGCCCCTCAAGGTGGCGGCCGGCACCAGCGGGTTAGTGCTCTCGATGACCTCGCCGGCGGCGCTGGTCTACCTCGGGCACGGCGCCATGCTGCCGCCGGTGGCCGTGCCGGCGGTGCTCGGGGTGACCCTGGGGGCGGCGGCGGGCGTGCGGCTGCTGCGTCGGCTGCCCGCGCTGGCGCTGCGTCGGCTGGTGCTCGGGGTGCTGCTGCTGGCCGGTCTCAGGGCGCTGATCCGGGGGCTGACATGACGCACGGCCCGCCCGGCGCCGCGCGCAAGGACACGCCCGACCCGATCGATTCTCTCGAGGCCCGCGGGCGCGAGGAGGATGCCCGGGTCCACGCCCGGGTGCTGCAGCTCGCCGCGGCTTGCTGTCTCACGCTGCTCGCCCTGGCCTTCGGTCTCTACGCCGCCGGCATCGTGCCCGGCCTGGTGCCCGCGGAACAGTTGCCAGCCCACTGGCAGCAGTCGTCGGCCCACTGGCGCGGGCTGATGGTCCAGGCCGCCGCCTCGGGGCCCAGATCAGGGGCCGCATCAGGGGCCGCCGACGCCGCCTCAGGGGGCGCCTCAGGGGGCGCCTCAGGGGGCGCGTCAGCGGCCGCCCGGCCAGCCCCGGGCAGCGGTGACCTGCTTTGCCTGGCGGCGATGCTCGGGCTGTGCCTGGCCTCCCTGCCGGCGCTCGGCGTGCTGCTGGTGCGGCTGCTGCGCCGTCGGGATTGGCCGCTGGCGGCCTTCGCCGCGCTTAACATCGTGGTGATGGAGCTGGCGCTGGTCGCCGCCCTGGCCTGACCGCCCCAGCCCGTCGGAGGCTTTCGTTGATCCCCGTCCCCGCCGAGTTCACCCGCGAGACCTTTGCTGCCGGGGTCACCGTCATCGAGTCGGGTGCCCCGGGCGAGTGCGCCTACCTGATCGAATCGGGCTGCTGCGAGGTGCTGGTGCCGGCCGATGGCAGCTTGCGGCGCATCGACGTGCTCTCGCGCGACGACCTGTTCGGCGAGATGGCCCTGCTCGACAACCTGCCGCGAACCGCCACCATCCGCACGCTGGTGCCCACCGTCCTCGTGCGCATCGAGCGCCGCTACGTGCAGTCGCTGCTCGAGCAGACCGATCCGGTGATCCAGTACCTGATGCGCCTGCTGCTCTACCGCTTCCGCAGCGAGCGGGCGGCCGCCTCGGCGCAGGCCACGACCGCGGACGCGCCCTCCTGGATGCAGCGGCCCGACCGCCAGCCGGCCATCGACCCGCACGCCGCGGCGCTGCGCACGATCTGGCTGGCGCGCGACCTCACCCAGGCGATCGAGGCGGGTCAGCTCGAGCTGCACTACCAGCCGGTCATCGCGTTGCAGAGCGGGGCGATGGCGGGTGTCGAGGCGCTGGTGCGCTGGCGCCATCCCACGCTGGGGCTGGTGGCGCCCGACGAGTTCATTCCGCTGGCCGAGCGCACCCGCGTGATCCACCGGGTGGGGCGCTGGGTGATCCAGCGCGCGCTCGATGACTGGCCGCGCGTGCGCGCGCTCTGCGACGCGCCCATGCCCGCGTTCCTGTGCATCAACCTCTCGGCCCCCGAGCTCTCCGAGCCCGACATCGTCGATTTCATCGGCGCCGCGCTGGCCGAGCGGGCGATCGATGGCGCCGAGCTGCGGGTGGAGCTGACCGAGACGGTGGTGATCGCCAGCCTACAGAGCGTGTCGCGGGTGGCCGAGGCGCTGCGCGCGATCGGCGTGGGCATCGCGCTCGATGACTTCGGCACCGGCTACGCGGGGCTGAGCTACCTGCAGGATCTGCCCTTCACCAGCCTGAAGATCGACCGCAGCTTCGTCGGCCGCATGCTCGGCGCGCCACGCAGCCTGCACATCGTGAAGTCGGCGCTCGCGCTGGCCGCGCCGCTCGGCCTGAGCACGGTGGCCGAGGGCATCGAGGAGGCGGCCGCGGCGCAGCTGCTGCGCGAGCTCGGTTGCACCCTCGGGCAGGGCTATCTGTACGCGGCGCCCATGGACCTTGCTGCGCTGCAGGCCTGGCAACACACCCGCGATCGCCGCGGCTCTTGATCTGACGCCGCCGCGCGAGCGCGCTCAACCCACCGTCCAGCCCTGCTCGGCAAGCCGCCCGCGCAGCAGCGTGCTGGCCCGCGTCGAGGTGATCAGCACCGCATGCAGCCGCGCCCGGCTCAGGGCCACGAACAGTCGCCGGCATACCGCGGCGTCGATGGCCTCGAAGTCGATCTCGGTGATCACCACCGCGTCGGCCGCCTGCCCCTTGAAGCGGAACAGCGAGTCGACGAGCAGTTCGCCCTCGGTGACGCGCGCCTGCCCCTGGTCATCGTAGCCGTCGGGCTTGCGCAGCCTCAGACCGGCGAGGTGGGTGGGCCCGCCCGCGCCGAGCAGCCGGCTTGCCGTCAGGCCACGGTAGCTCAGCACCACCGTTCGGGCCGGCAGGTGGCCGCGGGCGATCAGCGTGTGGAGCGCGTCCGCGGTCGCCTCGGTGGGGTCGGCGTCGTCGTCGTGCGCCAGCCAGTCCGGGTCGAAACCCTCGAACGCGCTGCCGGCCTGCAGGGGCGCGGGCGTCAGGCCCAGCGCGTTCATGAAGTCGACCAGCCGGCGCGGCGACCGATAGTTGACCGGGCTGCGCAGCACGGGCCAGCCGGGCAGCGCGACCGGGGGGTGGGCATAGAGGGTCTGGTCCGGGTCTTCCAGCCAGATCACGCGGCCCTGCGGGGCGGCCAGACGCAGCAAGGCCTCCACCCAGCGGGGGGCGAGGTCCTGGCCCTCGTCGATCACCAGGGTGTCGAACAGGCCGGCCAGGCGCGGGCTGAGCGTGATCAAGCCGTCGGCCAGGGCCTCGAAGGCGCCGGGCGCCGAGAAGTCGGGCAGCGCCATGCCGGCCTCGACCATGGCCGTGCGGGCGAACTCGTGGAACGTGGCCACCGTGGCGCCGGCGGGCGCCGCCTGCTTCATGGCGTCGGCCAGCGGGCGGTTGAAGCACAGGTACAGCGCCGCGCTTCCCCAGCGGTGCGCGTCGCGCAGCTCGGCCAGCGCGAGCTGGGTCTTGCCCGACCCGGCGGTGCCCTGCACCCGCAGCCGCCAGGGCGACAGGCTCAGGCGCTGCGCCCAGGTGGCCAGCCCCTCGGAGAGCCGGGTGCTCAGCTCGCGCGCCGAACGGCCGAGCACGCCGATGCTCGGTTCGGCGCAGACCTGCTGGGCCAGGAAGTCGTGCACATCCAGCGCCCGCGGGGCATCGGGCCCCGACGGGGGCGAGGCGGCCTCGAGCAGCGCGGTGACGGTCTCGATCAGCCGCGCGTCGCTGTCGGCATCGATCACCCGGCTGGGGTCGATGCCCGAGGGGGTGGCGCCGGTCAGTCGCGCCTGCGGCAGGTAGAGCAGGTGGTCGAGCGTGAGCCGCTGGCCGGGATGCCGCCGGGTGTATTCGCCGCGCAGGGCGTTGAGGTTGCGGCTGAGCTGGCTGGTCACCCGCGTGGGATCGGGCTGGTCACGGTAGCGCGCGAGCAGCTCGCCGTCCTGCACCCAGACCTTGGCGAGCTTCTGCTCGATGGCCAGCAGGCGGCCCTCGCGGTCGGCGACGATGAAGTCGATCTCGCCGTAGACCGAGCCGCTGGACCCGCCGCGGGCCCAGTGGGTACCGTGATAGACCGTGCAGGCGTCGGACAGGCCCGCCTGCAGCCGCAGCAGTGTGTCGCGCTCGGCCTGAAGGCCCGCGACCGGCGCCACCGGCAGATCGATCTCGGAGGGCACGAGGCGGGCCATGGGCGGCTCACCGGGCGGGCGTCGTGGCGGACCCCGGGAGCAGCCCGGCCAGCAGGCCGAGCAGCGAGCGCGCCTCGGCCGCGGGGCTGAACCGCGGCGAACGCGCGGTGCTGCGCTCGGCCAGCGCGCGCAGCCAGGCGGGGTCGTCACGCGCGCGCGCCAGCAGCGCGGCCAGCGCGGCGTCGTCGCCTGGCTCGAACAGCGCGGGATGGTCCTCGCCGAGCAGGCCGAGATTGCCGTCGATGCGCGAGGCGATCACCGGCGTGCCGCTGCGGATCGCCTCGATCACCACATGCGCGCCGCCTTCCATGCGGCTGGCATGCACCAGCACGTGCGCGGCCTGGATGCGCCGGCGCGCGGCCTCATGCGGCAGTTCGCCCAGCCAGCGGTAGCCGATGCCGGCGGCATTCAGCGCCGCGGCCTGGGCGCCCAGGCCGGCGTCGAGCGCCGCGCCGACATGGTCGAGCAGGATGTCGGCGCGCCCGGCCAGACGGCGGGCGGCGCGCAGGTAGGTGAGCGGATCCTTCTCGTCGCGCAGGTGGCCCACCATCAGCGCCCGCAGATGGCGCACGCTGCGCGCCAGCGGCCGGCGCTCGCCGCAGGACTGCAGCACGGTGACCGTTCTTGCCTGGGCCGCCGGGGGCAGGCGGCGCGCGCCCAGGGTGTTGAGCACCACCAGCCGGTCGGCGTCATCGACCCAGGCGCGGGCCTCGGGGTGGGTGTCGATGTCGCGGTAGAGATCGGTGCCGGTGAGCGCCAGCACCAGCGGGCGCTCGCCCGCCTGCTGCCGCCAGGCCTGCATCGACGGCGCCGAGCGGCGCGCGTGCAGCGCGATCATGCAGTCATGGGCGCCGTGTTCCCAGCGGTCGGTGAGGGTGATGCGATAAGCTCGGCCGAGCAGGCGCGCCCAGCGCCGCGCGGTCTGCCAGTTGCCGTTGTTCGCGGCAGCCAGCGCCGGCGTCACGATGACGATGGATGATCGATGCACCAGGCAAGTGTAAGCGTGGCCGCGGTCGGCGTGGCGCCGGCCGACGATCCCGCCCGGGCTGTCCGGCAGGGCGGGCCGCGCGCGCTGGCGGCGGCCATGGCGCAGACCCGCGCCGACACCCTGGCCACCTTCGCCGCCTGGGAGCAGGCCCTGCCTGATCTGAAGGTGCCGCAGCGCGCCGACCTGAACCCGCCGAGCTGGGAACTGGGCCACATCGGCTGGTTCCAGACCCACTGGCTGGCCCGCAATCCGCAGCGTCATCTCGGATGCGAGGCCGACCCCGCCGCGGTGATGCCGGCCCCCGATGACGCGCTCTACGATTCCAGCCGCGTGCCCCACGCCGAGCGCTGGTCCCTGCCGCTGCCGGGCGCGCCAGCCTTGCGACGGCAGCTCGCCGACCAGCTCGGGCAGTCGCTCGCGCTGCTGGCCGCGCTGCCCGATGACGCGGACCCTGCCGCGCTCTACTTCTT
The DNA here is from genome assembly GCA_037146935.1 of Burkholderiales bacterium. Taxonomy (GTDB): domain Bacteria; phylum Pseudomonadota; class Gammaproteobacteria; order Burkholderiales; family Burkholderiaceae_E; genus Quisquiliibacterium. The sequence continues at coordinate 18,544 of JBAWWD010000037.1, read as the reverse complement.
TCGCCTGGCGGTGCTGCACGAGGACATGCACCACGAGGCCGCGCTCTACATGGCCCGGGCGCTGGGCGTGCCGGTCACCGATGCCCGCTGGCAGGCGCGCGCGCTGCCCGCAGCCGGCGAACCCCTGCGACTGCCCGCCGGCCCCTGGCGGCTGGGCAGCGCCGCCGGCGAGGGCTTCGCCTTCGACAACGAGCTGCCGGCGCATGAGCTGGCCCTGCCCGCCATCGAGATCGATGCCAGCGCGCGCACCTGGGCCGACTACCTGCCGTTCATCGAGGACGGCGGCTACCGATCCCCGCGCTGGTGGGACGAGCCCGGGCGCGCTTGGCTGCGGGCCAGCGGCGCGAGCGCGCCGCGCTACCTGCGCCGCGAGGGCGGCGGCTGGCTGCACTGGCTGCAGGGTGGCTGGCAGGCGCTCGATCCGCGCCAGGCGGCCTGCCATCTCAGCGCCCATGAGGCGCGCGCCTGGTGCCGCTGGGCGGGCCGCCAGCTGCCCACCGAGGCGCAGTGGGAACGCGCGGCGCTCACCGCCGGCCCGGCCTTTCGCTGGGGCGATGTCTGGGAGTGGACGGCCAGCGGCTTCGGGCCCTTCGCGGGCTTTCGCGCCCACCCGTACCGCGACTACTCGGCGCCCTTCTTCGATGGCCGGCCCGTGCTGCGCGGGGCGTCATGCCTCACCCAGCCCCGCGTGCGTCATCCCCGCTATCGCAACTACTTTCCCCCCGATCGATCCGATATCCCGGCAGGATTCCGCTCCTGCGCTCTGCAAGCTCCCCCAGGAAACCACCCATGACCCAGCCCATGACCACCTTCATCCGCATTCTTCTGGCCGCCGTGCTCTCGCTCGCCGCCGGCCTGGCCCAGGCGCTGACCATCCAGGCCTACACCCCGGCGGCGCTGAGCGCCGCGCAGCAGGCCGGCAAGCCGGTGGCGGTGCTGTTCCATGCCGACTGGTGCCCGACCTGCAAGCAGCAGGAGCGGGCGCTCGAGCGCATGAAGGCCGAGTCGGGGCTGGACGTGCTGCTGCTGGTGGCCGACTACGACAAGGAAAAGGACCTGCGCAAGGCCATGAACGTGCGGGTGCAGTCCACGCTGGTGGTGTTCCGGGGCGCGACCGAGAAGTCGCGCCTGGGCGGCGAGACCGAACCCGACAAGCTGCGCGCGGCCCTGCGCGCGGCGCTCTGAGCCGGCGCCGTGTCGCTCACCCTGCCGCAACTCGGCCTGAGCCTGGCCGCGGGCAGCCTCACCACCCTCAGCCCCTGCGTGTTCCCGCTGCTGCCGCTGGTGCTCGGCGGCGCGCTGCAGGCCAACCGCTTCGCGCCGGTGGCGCTGGGCGTGGGCATGGCGGCCTCGTTCGCCGGCATCGGCATGCTCGTGGGCGCGGCCGGTCCGGCGCTTGGGCTTGATGGCGACATCGTGCGCCTGGCCGGCGCCTGGCTGCTGGTGGCCTTCGCGGTGGTGATGCTGGTGCCCGCCTGGAGCGAGCGCTTCACCACCTGGATGACGCCGCTGGCCAGCGGCGCCAACGCGGCCTCCTCGCGGCTCTCGGGCGGCTCGCTGGGCAGCGCGCTGCTGCTGGGCGCGGTGCTCGGCCTGGTCTGGAGCCCCTGCTCCGGCCCGCTGCTGGCCTCGGCGCTCACCCTGGTGGCGAGCGAGGGCGGTGTAGCGCGCGGCGGCATCGTGCTCGGGCTGTTCGGGGTGGGGGCGGCCATCCCGCTGGTGGCGGTGGCCTACGCCTCGCGCGCCGGCTTCACCCGCGCCCGCGGCTGGGTGCTCTCGCGCATCGGCGCCATCAAGACGGTGTTCGCGGTGCTGCTGGGCCTCATGGGCCTGGCCATCCTCACCGGCGCCGACAAGTGGATCGAGGCGCGGGTGAACGCGCTGCTGCCGGAGGGCTGGGTGGGCCTGACGGTGCTGTTCTGATGGCAGGCCGCGGTCGCCAGCCGCGCCGCGGCTCAGCCGGCCGCCAGGAACACGCCGAACCAGTCCTGCGGGTCGGTCCAGTGGCGCACCCGGCTGAAGCCGGCCTGCCGCAGCAGCGCGGCGAAGTCGGGCACCGACCACTTGCACGAATACTCGGTGTGGATGCGCTCGCCGGCCGCGAAGCGGCGCTCGCCGCCGGGCCAGCGCACGGCCAGCGCCTCGCGCGCCTCCAGGTGCATCTCGATGCGCGCGGCGGCGGGGTCGTAGAAGGCCACATGGCGCCACTGCCGCACCGAGAAGTCGGTGCCGATCAGCTGATTGAGGTGGCGCAGCAGGTTCAGGTTGAAGGCGGCGGTCACGCCCAGCGCATCGTCGTAGGCGGCGTCGAGCACTGCGGCGGGCTTGATCAGGTCGGCGCCGATCAGCAGGGCGCCGCCGCCGGCGGCCGCGCGGGCCTCGCGCAGCAGGCGCAGGGCGGCCTCGGGCAGGAAGTTGCCGATGCTCGAGCCGGGATAGAACACCAGGGCCGGCCCGTCGAGCAGCGCCGTCGGCAGCGCCAGGCGCCGCGAGAAATCGGTGCCCACCCCGGTGAGGGCCAGGTCGGGATGCTGCTGCTGCAGGCGCTCGAGCGCCGCGCGCAGGAAGTCCGCCGAGATGTCGAGCGCGAGGTAGCGGGCCGGGCGCAGCAGGCCGAACAGGCTCGCGGCCTTGGCGCAGTTGCCCGCGCCCAGGTCCACCAGCGTGGGCGCCGCGCCGGTCTCGGCGAGCGCGGCCTGCGCGATGGCCGGGCCATGCGCGGCGAAGATCGCGGCCTCGGTGCGGGTGGGGTAGTACTCCGGGGTCTCGGTGATGGCCTCGTAGAGCCGCGAGCCGAGCCGGTCATAGAAGAACTTGGGCGCGATCTGCGCGTGCGGCCCGGACAGGCCGGCGATCGCTTCCGCGGCCTGGGCGCGGTCGTCGAGCGTATCGAGCTGGATGAAGTCGGGCGTTCTCATGGGGCGGCCGACTATAGCAGCGCCGCCACGCCGGCCGCAGCGGGCGCCTGATGGCCGCGCCGCGCCGGCTCGGCTGGTTCTTCGCGCATGACTGGGACGGCGACGCGATGCGCCGCCTGGGCGCCGCCCCCGGCGGGCCGCGCTTCGATGCCGCGGGCTTCGACCTGTTCGCCTTTCCGGGCAACCTGCGGCTGCTGCTGCACGATCACGAGCGCTTCGCGGCCGAGCAGGCGGCGCGTGGCCGGCGGCTGGGCTGGGCCGGCGTGCTCTCGCACCACGAGCAACTGGGCGCGCTGGCGGCCGCGCTGGTCGCCGAGCAGATGGGGCTGCCCGGCGCCGCGCCGCAGGCGCTGCTCGCCGCCCAGCACAAGGGCCATGCCCGCCGCGTGCTGCAGCAGGTGGCGCCCGAGGCGAGCCTCGCCGTGCAGCCGGTCATGCCCGGGCCGCGCGAGGCGCCGCCCGAGGGCATCAGGTATCCCTGCTTCGTCAAGCCGGTGAAGGGCGCGTTCTCGGTGCTGGCCCGCGAGGTGCCCGACCGCGAGTCGCTCGCCGCGATGCTGCGTTTCGGGCCGCTGGAGGGCTGGCTCGCGCACCGCCTGGTCGAGCCCTTCGACCGGATCTGCCGCGCCCGTCTGCCGCAGGCCGGCAGCGCCCACCGCATGCTGCTGGAGGAGCCGGTGCCCCTGCGCGTGCCGCAGCACAACCTCGATGGCTGGGTTGACGAGGGCGAGGTGCGGGCGCTCGGCGTGGTCGATGCCATCACCTATCCCGGCACCCGCGCCTTCCTGCGCTGGGAGTATCCGAGCCGCCTGCCGGCCGCGGTTCAGGCCCGGGCGCTCGATGTCGCGCGCCGCTTTCTCGGGGCGATCGGCTTTCGCACCGGCACGTTCAACCTGGAGTTCTTCTTCGACGCCGCCAGCGACCGGCTGAGCGTGATCGAGTGCAATCCGCGGCTGGCCTCGCAGTTCGGCGACCTGTATCGGCGGGTGGACGGCATCGACCCGCATGCGATGGCGGTCGCGCTCGCCCTGGGCGAGGACCCGAGCGCGCTGCCCCGCATCGAGCCGGTGGCGGGCGTGGCGGCCAGCCTGGTGTATCGGGCCTTCACGCCGGCGCAGGTGCCGCCCGCGCCCGATGCCGGGCGGCGCGCCGCGTTCGCGAAGGCCTTTCCCGACGGGCTGCTGATGAGCATGCCCAAGCGGGGCGCCGCCCTGGCACGCGATTTCAGGTGGACCGGTGATCACCGCTACGGAATCGTTCACCTCGGAGCGGCTGACCGTTCGCAGCTGGCGCAACGGGCGGCGCAGGCCAGCGCGCTGCTGGGCTGGCGCTTCGACTGGTGAGCCGCGCCGGCTGGCGGCCCGACAGGTGCGCGCAGGCCAGGGCCGCGAGATAGGGCAGGCATTGCAGGGCGAGCAGCAGCAGCCAGCCCTCGTGGCGACGGCCGCTGTCCAGGCCGTCGATGAACAGTCCGAGCAGGCAGGCCGCGAGTCCGGCGAGCAGCGCCGCCTCCTCGCGCACGCCGCCGGCGCTGGCGCGGCGCGCGCCGCCCGCCGCCTTGCGGGTCACCTCGAAGACACCGCGCCGGCCGAACAGGCCCGCGAGCACGCCGCGCGCGATGGCATGCGACAGCCCCAGTCCGGCCAGCGCCGCCCCGGCGATGTCGGCGGGCGGGCAGCCCACCCGACGCCGGTAGAGCAGCGGCGAGAGTCCGAGCCGCACACCCAGCACGGCCGCCAGCGGCAGTGCGAACAGCAGCATGGGCGGGCCGGCCCAGCGCGGCGCGGCCAGCATGGCGACCACGCTGACCATGCTCGCCAGGGTGACGCCCAGGTTGATGGCATCGCCCAGCCACGGCAGCCAGCCCGCCAGGAAGTGGTAGCGCTGGCCCGCGCTCAGCGGCGAGCGGCCCAGCAGCGCGCCCCAGTGCCGGCGCAGGATCTGCATCGCGCCCTGGGCCCAGCGTCGGCGCTGGCGGCGGCAGGCGTCGAAGTCCTGCGGCACCAGGCCGGTGCCCAGCACGGTGTCGACATAGACCAGCCGCGCGCCGTGGCGCAGCAGCCGCAGGCCGAGCTCGGAGTCCTCGCACAGGCACTCGCCCGACCAGCCACCGGCTTCGCGCAGCGCCGTGGTGCGCACCAGCGTCATGGTGCCGTGCTGGATGATCGCGTTGCGCTCGTGGCGGTGGTGCATGCCCACCCGGAAGAAGCCTTCGTACTCCCAGTTCATCATCCGCTGCAGCGGCTGGGCGGCCCAGTCGCGATGGGCCTGCGGCGATTGCACCACCGCGCAACCGGGGTCGGCGAAATGGCCGGCCAGGCTCGCGAGCCAGCGCGGGCTGACCTGGTAGTCGGCGTCGACCACGCCGATCCAGGCCGCGCGCGGATCGGTGCGCGTCAGCGCCACATTGAGCGCCCCCGCCTTGAAGCCCGGCCAGCGCGGCAGGCGCACGAAGCGCAGCGCCGGTGCGCCGGGCACGCGCTCGCGGCGCAGCCGTTCGATGTGCGCGCGCACCGGCCGCCAGCAGGCCGGGTCGCGGGTGTTGTTGTCGATCACGATCACCTCGAAGGCCGGCCACTCGAGCGCCATCAGGCTGTCGATGGTGGCGATCACCATCGCCGGCGGCTCGTTGCAGCAGGCCAGGTGCAGGCTCACGAAGGGCGCGGGCTCGCCAGGGCCCAGCGGGCGGGGCCGCGCGACGCGGCGCAGGCTGCCGGGCCAGTAGGTCTCGGCGAACTCGAAGAGCTGGGCGAGCCCGATCAGCGCGCTGATGGCCATGACCGCCGCCAGCGGCAGCCACAGCGCCAGGTCGCGGGGGCCGGGGTACTCCGCCAGCAGCGCCGACACGGCCAGCACCCCGAACGCGGCCACGGTCTGCAGCCCCGCGGCCAGGCACAGCCGCGCGGGCAGGCGCATGCGCCGCGTGGCGACGAGCACCGGCAGCATCAGCGCCAGCCCGAGCAGCGCCGAGAGCATCGCCTGATCGCGCCACCCCGGGCGGGGCTCGAGCGGGCCGCGCAGCGCGAACTTGGGCTGGCGGTGGGCATCGAGCAGGCCCCAGTGCGGGCCGACGCTGCCCTCCAGCGCCCGCTTCCAGGGCTGGTCGATCGCCTCCATGAGGTGGTAGTCCAGGCCCAGGCCGGCGGCGCGGGCGGTGAAGTCGCGCACGAAGACCGCTTGCGCAACCGGCGAGGGCAGGGCGGCGCCGCGCGGCTCGCCGCCCGAGGGCCAGCCGATCTCGCCGATCACCACCGGCTTGCCCGGGAAGCGCGCGCGCACCTGGTCGAGCCGCTGCATCGCCACCGCCACGGCGCGGTCCGCGGGCACGCCTTCCCAGTAGGGCAGCAGGTGCACGGTGATGAAGTCGACATGGGCGGCGAGCTCGGGCTGCGCCAGCCAGACATGCCAGGGCTCGGCGGTGGAGACCGGCTGGTCGATGCTGGCGCGCACCCGGTCGAGCTGGCGGCGCAGCTGCGCCGGCGGCAGGCTGCGCCGCAGCTGGGTCTCATTGCCGACGATCACGCGCTCCACGCCCGAGTGGCGCAGCGCGGTGCGCAGCGCCGCGGCGATCTCGCGCTCGTCGGCCTGCGGGTCGCCGTCGAGCCAGGCGCCCAGCGTGATGCGCAGGCCGTGGCGCTGGGCGATCTCGGGCAGCGCCTCGAGGCCTTGCGCGCCGTAGGTGCGCACGCGCCGCGTCAGGCGCGACAGCGTGGCCATGTCGGCGGCCAGCGCGGCCGGGTCCGCGGGCCGGCCTTCTCGGGCATCATCCCAGCGCTGCTGCGGGCTGTAGGCCACGCCGGCCAGGGGCACCGGCGCGTCAGGGGCATCGGGCGCGGCGAGCGGCCGGTTCAGGCCCGCCCAGGCTGCCAGTCCGAGCAGCGCCACCAGCAAGGCGATGCCGGCTGCCTGCGCGAGCGCCGGCAGCCGGGCGCGCCAGGCCTGCCTGCGGGCGATCTTCATGCGAGGGAGTCCCGACCGATCATGGCGCGAATCGTGCCCGAAACATGCCGCGGCGTCTGAGAGCGCAGCCGCTGCCGTGGGGAATGGCCCGGCGGCTCGCCGCCTGGGTGTTGCCGGCGGTCGCGCTGGCGCTGCTGCTGGGCTGGCTCACGATGCAGGCCCTGCCGCAGCCTGCCGACCCGCCGCTGCCGACCGCAACTGCCGCACCGGGCCCGGGCGCGGCGCCAGGCCCAGGGGCGGGGGCGGGGGCGGGGGCGGGGGGCGCGCTCCCCGCGGCCGCATCGCGCCTGCCCTGCGTGTCTTATGCGCCCTTCCGCCGCCCCGGCCATACCCCCTTCGATGCCGGCCTGCGGGTGAGTCCGGCGCAGATCGAGGAAGACCTGCGCCTGGTCGCCACGGTCACCGGCTGCGTGCGCACCTATGGCGTGTCGCAGGGCCTTGAAGCGGTACCGGCGATTGCCCGGCGCGTCGGGCTGCGGGTGCTGCTCGGCGCCTGGATCGGCAGCAACACGGCCGACGACGAGCGCGAGCTCGATCGCGCGATCGCGCTGGCCCGCGAGCACGCCGATGTGGTCGACCTGCTGCTGGTGGGCAACGAGGTGCTGCTGCGCGGCGAGCGCTCGCCGGCCTCGCTGGTGGCGCTGCTCGACCGGGCGCGGCGCGAGCAGCCGGTGCCGGTGGCCTATGCCGACGTCTGGGCCTACTGGCTGCGCCATGCCGACGCGCTGCGCGGCCATGTGGACGTGGCCGCGGTGCATGTGCTGCCGTACTGGGACGACGAGCCGGTGGCCATCGAGGCGGCGGTAGACCATGTGGCGCAGACCCTGGCGACGATGCGGGTGGCGCTGGCGCCGCTGCCGGTGTTCATCGCCGAGACCGGCTGGCCGGCGGCCGGCCGTCAGCGCGGACCGGCCGCGCCCGGCGCGCTGGCGCAGAACCAGCTGGTGCGCGGCCTGCTGCAGGCGCGCATCGACTGGGGCTGGCAGCCCGGCTGGAACCTGATCGAAGGCTTCGACCAGCCCTGGAAGCGCGCGCTGGAGGGCGCGATGGGCGGCTACTGGGGCGTGTTCACCGCGGCGGGCGAGCGCCGGGTGAGCGCCGAGGGGCCGGTGGTGCCCGATCCGGCCGCGCGCTGGGGCCTGCTCGCGGCGCTGATCGGGGCCTTGGTCGGCGCGCTGTGCGCTCGCCCGCTGGGTTCGGCGCGCGGGCCGCTGGCGCTGGCGGGCGCCCTGGTCGGGGCGCTCGCGCAGCAGCAACTTGCGGCGCTGGCGCTCTGGAGCCTCGGGCCCGCGCAGTGGCTGCTCGGCGCGCTGATGGCCGCGCCCGCCCTGGGCTGCGCGGTACTGGCCGCGCTGCGGCTGGCTGGCGCGGGCTCGCGCTCGGCCGCGCGCGCCGCCGCGAACGGGCTGGATCTCGCTGTGGCGACACGGCTCGACCACGCCCCAACGACACGCCTCGACCACGCCACCGCGCGGTGGCTGGCCCGGGCCCATGCGCTGACGCTGCTGGCCGCTCTGCTGCTGGTGCTGCAGTTGCTGGTCGATGGCCGCTACCGGCCGCTGCTCTGGCCGATGTTCGGCGCGCCGGCGGTGCTGCTGCCTGCGCTGTGGCTGGCCGGCGGCCTGCTGCCGAGTGGCCCCGGTGCGCCCGGCGGGCGGCTGGCGCCCGCGCCGGGCGAGCGGCTCTCTCGTGGGCTGGCCGCGGCCCTCGCGGTGGCGGCCGTGGCGCTGCTCTGGCGCGAGGGGCTGGTCAACCAGCAGGCCTGGCTGGTCACGCTGGCCTGCCTGGGTCTGGCGCTGCCCGCGGCTCAGGGCGCCGGGCGCCAGACCACCTCCTGATCGACCGCGTAGAGCGCGCAGGGCGCGCGCGCCTGTCGGTTGCAGAAGGCCAGCGCCCGCTCGGCCGCGTCTTCCTGCCCTGACGCCCATCCCCAGCGGCCCTCGGCGTTGACCGCGAACGCGCGTGGCATTTCCTTGCCCAGCCATGCCCGGTAGCCCTGACGACCGCCGTCGGCCACATGGGGAACCCGCTCCACCTCGTCGATGCGCGCATAGCCCGAGGGCGCGGGGGCCGGCTCGCCCGCGCGCGCGGCCAGCGCGACGCGCGTGAGCGGCAGCCTCAGTGAGGCGAGGAAGCGCTCGACCACCGGGCCCCAGTCACGCGCGCGGCGCACGAATCCGGAGTGGCCGTCGCCGTCGATGGCCGCGAACTGCTGGAATTGCCCGCTGCCGCCTCCCTCGAGGAACGCGCCGTGCCAGCGCTGCGGAATCTGCTCGCCCCAGTACCGGTCGTTGGCCCAGTACAGCCACAGCGTGGGTGGCGGGGCAGGCGGGGTTTCGGCGCTGGCGCCGCGCCGGGCGAGCGTGCGCTCCCACTCGCCGGCGCCGCAGGGCGCGGCGCGGCGGGTCTCGGGATTGCCGCCGAAGCCGCCCGAGAAGTTGATCGCGCCGCGCAGGCCCGCCGGCGCGCGCTGCGCGATCGAGACCGCGACATAGCCGCCCACCGACTGGCCCGCGACCACCCAGTCGCCCGGGTCGACATAGGGCTGGTCCACGGCGAAGGCGCGCACCGCGGCGATCTGTCGCGCCACGGCCTCTTCCTTGCGCGTGAGGCGGAAGCCGCTTTCGCACGCGGGCACGAACTCCGGGTCGAAGCCGGTGTAGGTCTCGCCGTAGCCGATGCGGGTGGGCACCATCACGACGAAACCGCGCGCGACGAACCACCGCACCTGCGGCAGATAGCGCTGCCGGCCCTGCTGATGCCGATAGGCATCGGTGGCGCGGCCGTGGTTGAGAACGAGCAGCGGGCGGCGCCCTTCACCGGGCGGACGGAACACCGTGACCACCACCGGCCGGGTCTCGGTGCGGCCGTAGTAGTCGGACACGCTGACATCGATGCGATGCACGGTCTCGCGCAGCTCGGCATCCAGAGGCTCGGGGGCCGCCACCGGTGATGCCGGCGCAGGCGTGGACGCAGGCGCAGGCGCGGGCGCGGGCGCGGGCTGCGACCGGGCCGGCGGTCCGGCGCCCAGACCCAGACCCGCGCAGAGCGCCGCCAGCGCCAGCCGGCGCGACCATGACCTTGAATCCGGGATACCCATCTCAGCCTCCATTCGCGGCGATCCTCAACGCGCGGCCGACCCGGCCGGCGCCGTCGGCCCCATGGGCGTGTCGCCGAAGGCGCGCAGCATCATCGCGGTCAGGTCGTGCAGACCGCCGAGCGCCTCGCCACCGGGTTCCATGCCGGCCCGGAAGCCCTGGGCGGTGAATCGCGCCAGCAGTGCCGGGTCGCGCGCGATCACGTGCACCGGCACATTCCAGGACGCCCCCTCGCCGGTGACGCTGGCCGCCGGTTGATGGTCGCCCACCAGAATGGTGATCGACTCGCGCGGCTCGGGCCGGCCCAGCCAGGCGCCCAGCCAGCGATAGGCATAGCTCACGCTGCGCAGGTAGTCGGGGAACAGGTTCAGCCAGTTCGGGCGCTCGGCCAGCGCGCGGCGGGCCTCGGGCTCCGGGTAGGGATCCGGCCCCAGCAGCCGGTCCCAGTCGGGCTGGAACGGGGGCACCGGGCTGAAGGGCAGATGGGTGTTCATGGTGGGCATGAACACGAAGCGCGGCGGGGCATCGGGCCCGCGCGGGTGCATCTGCTCGAAGCGAGCGGCGGCGAACTGGTCGGGCACATGCCAGAAGCCCAGCGGCGGCCCGCGCCAGCCCAGCGCCGGGCCGTCGAGGAACACCTGATAGTTGAAGTAGGCGCGCTCGGGCCACTCCCAGCTCAGCGAGGCATAGACGCCGAAGGTGCGATAGCCGTTGGCGCCGAACAGGCTGATCAGCGTCGGTCGGGTGGTGGTGAGCAGCAGATCGTGGCGCATCGGGTCGCTCAGGTCGATGCCGGACAGCACGCCCAGCTGGGCCAGGTCCGATCCGCCGCCGAAGGTGGGCGAGCGCAACCAGGCTGACACCACCTGCCGGCCGCCTGCCGTGATCTCGGCGGTGAAGCGCTCGCGCAGCGGCGCGAGCACCGGGCGGGCGCGCGGATCGCTGTGCACCACCTCGCCCACCGACTCGAGCATCATCAGGTAGACATCGCGACCGCGCAGCGTGGCCAGCGCCCGGCCGGCGGGCAGGGCCATCGCCTCGTCGACCGGGGTGCGCGCCGGCAGCAGCGCGGCCTGCTGCGAGGGCGAGACCGCGGCCAGCAGCAGCTTGGCCTGTCGCCAGTAGGTGGGCGTGACCGGCTTGGAGACCACCGGCCAGGTGGCCTGCACCCCGGCGTGGTTGGCCACCACCAGCAGCGCCGCGGCCAGGGTGGCGGCCAGCGCGCCGCGGCGCCGCAGGGCCCAGGGGGCGGCCTCGCGGGCCATCACGCCCAGCGCGCCGTGCAGCACCCGCCACAGCGCCCATAGCAGGCCGACCGTGACCAGCAGCCCCAGCAGGCTCAGCCACCAGGGCTGCTCCTGGGTGAACACCAGGATCACCCGCGGCAGTTGCGCGCCGTCCCAGTAGAGGTTGATCGGGCGGCCGAACAGGGCCGGGATGGTGACGTCGCCATAGCGGCTGATCACGAGCACGGTGTAGACCACGCTGATCGCGATCAGCGCCCAACGGCTCACCCGGCCTCGCCATGCGACCAGCCCCAGCACCAGCACCCAGGCCCAGACGAACTCCGGCGCCAGCCGGTGGTCGGGCCGCGGCGCCGGCGTGGGCCACCAGTTGGTGAAGCTGAGCATCGCGTTCAGGAACAGCAGCGCCACCACCGGCCGCAGGGCGCGCTGCCAGGAGGGTGCTGCGGCAGCGGAGGCAGGGGCGCGGTGCTCGGTCGGGGCGGCAGGGTCGATGGGCATGGCGCATTAGATCGCATCGGCGCCGGGCTGCGGTATAAGGCGCCCATGCCGCCCGTCGTCATCGCCCTGCTCGGCGCCGAGTGCACCGGCAAGACCACGCTGTGCCAGGCGCTCGCCCAGGCCCTGCCCGGCCTGTGGGTGCCCGAGGCGCTGCGCGACTTCGTCGCTGCCCGCGGCCGCCCGCCCCTGCCCGCCGAGCAGGCGGCGCTGCTTGCCGAGCAGCGTGCCCGGGAGGAGGCCGCCATCGCCCGGGCGGCGGCGCAGGGTCTGGGCTGGGTGCTCAGCGACTCCGCGCCGGTGGCCACCGCGCTCTACAGCGAACAGCTGTTCGCCGATGCGGGCCTGCGCGCGGCGGCGCTCAGCCACCACCGGCGCTACGCCCTCACCCTGGTCACCGGGCTGGACATGCCCTGGGAGCCCGATGGCCCCCAGCGCGACGGTCCGTCGGCACGCGCCGATTTCGATGTCCGGCTGCGCGCGCTGCTGGCCGAGTCGGGCATTGCCCATCATCGGCTCGAGGGCGCCGCCGCGCCGCGCCTGGCGCTCGCCCTGCGGCTGGCACGGGCCTGCGCGGCAGATTACAATCCTGTTTCACGCTAGGGGTCCCGCACAAAACCGCAGTCGTTGCCATCTGCGGTCCGAGTCCATCGGACGGGTGAGAAAAACCCTTGGAACCTGATCGAGTTAATGCTTGCGCAGGGAAGCGTGGAGGCCTTGGCCGCGTCGCGCTTTTCTGGCGCGCCGTCGTTCGATCCGCCCCGCTCGCCTGCCATCGTTCCGCAAGGAGTCACCGATGGCCACACCGCTTCATCACCCCCCGTTCGCGGCCCCGCGCCGCCACCCGCTCGCGCGTGCCTGCGCGCTGGCGCTGAGCGCCTGGGCGCCGCTTGCCGCGGCCCAGATCAGCCCCGCGGTGCTGCCCGAGGTCCGCGTGCTTGCGCGGCCTTTTCCGCCGGCCACCGAGACCGCCACGGTGGGCGGCGTGTCCAGCGCGCCGCTGGCCGAGACCCCGATGTCGATCAGCGTGATCCGCGCCGGCACCCTGCGTGATGTCGGCGCGGGCGGCCTGTCGGGCGCGCTGCGCGGCGAGCCCTCGGTGAGCGATGCCTACAACGCGATCGGCTACATCGAGTCGCTGCAGGTGCGCGGCTTCCTGCTCGACAACGCCCAGAACTACCGGCGTGACGGCCTGCCGGCGTCCAACCACACGCCCATGGCCTTCGAGAACAAGGAGGCCATCGAGATCCTGCGCGGCGCCTCGGGCATCCAGTCCGGCACCAGCGCGCCGGGCGGTCTGGTCAACCAGGTGCTCAAGCGGCCCACCGCGGCGCCGCTGCGCGAGCTGTTCTTCGGCCTGTCCGAGCGCGGCTCGACGCTGCTGCATGCCGACCTCGGCGGCCGCGCCGGGCCCGATGAAGCGCTCGGCTACCGCGTCAACGTCTCGGCCGAAGACCGTCGCCTCGAGGTGCGTGACGCGCCCGGCAACCGGCGCTTTGCCAGCGCCTTCTTCGACCTGCGGCTGCCCGATCACTCGCGGCTCGAGATCGAGGGCGAGCAGCACCGCTACTCTCAGGTGAGCGTGCCCGGTTACGGCCTGCTCGATCGCAACGGCGATGGCGTGGCCGAGACCCTGCCTGCGCCGATCGATCCGCGCCGCAACCTCAACAACCAGCCCTGGTCACAGCCCTTCGAGAGCCGTGCCAGCGCGGCCTCGATCGCCTGGCGCAAGGCGTTCTCCGACAACTGGCAGCTCGCGCTGCGCCACGCCTGGCAGGAGATCCGCACCAACGACCGGCTGGCCTTCCCCGACGGCTGCAGCAGCGGCCCTGCCTATGTCTACCCGGGCCTGTGCGGCAACGGCGATGTCGACATCTACGACTACCGCAGCGACGGCGAGCGCCGGGTCAACCGCAACAGCGAGGCGGTGCTGCGCGGCAAGGCGGTCACCGGCGCGGTGCGCCATGAGCTCACGGTCGGGCTGCTCGATGCCGAGTACACCGAGCGCTACCAGCCGCGCCAGGCCTACAACTGGGTGGGCACGAGCAATGTCTACACGCCGGTGGTGCTGCCGGCCGATCCGGTGGCCGGCGACCTGAACACCCAGCGCGACAGCCGCTCGCGCGAGGTCTGGATCGCCGACGCGATGCGCCTGCCCGGCGGCTGGTCGGTGTGGGGCGGCGCGCGGTACAGCGCGTTGTCGCGCAGCAGCCAGCGCACTGATGGCAGCCGCGCGCTCAGCTATGACCAGTCGCTCACCACCGGTTGGGGCGCGATTGGCTGGCAGCCCTGGACGGGCGGCATGGCCTACGTGTCGGCCGGCACCGGCGTGGAGTCCGAGGCGGTGCCCAACCGGCCTTCGGTGTTCAGCAACGCTGGCTCGGTGCTGCCGGCGCTGCGCAGCCGCCAGACCGAGATCGGCTTCAAGCAGGTGCTGCCCTCGGGGGGCCTGTTCAGCGTGGCCCTGTTCGAGATCCTCAAGCCCTTCTCGGGCGAAATTCCCGATGCCAGCGGCACGGTGAGCCGCGAGGCCGGCGCCCGCGAGGCCCGGCATCGCGGGGTCGAGCTGGCCTGGTCGGGCCGGCCGCTGCGCTCGCTGTGGCTGCAGGCCCAGGTCACGCTGCTCGATGCCGAGATCACGCGCTCACCCGATGCCACCGAGACCGGCAAGCGGCCGACCAACGTGGCGCCGGCGGCGGCCAGCGTGCTGGCGGCCTGGCAGGTGCCCGGGGTGGACGGCCTGCAGTGGATCAACCGGCTGGCGCTGTCGGACCGCAAGGCGGTCACCCGCGACAACTCGGTGTCGATCCCCGGCTACGGGCAGTGGGACACCGCGCTGAACTGGCGACTGCGCGCCGATGGTCGCAGCTTCCTGTGGCGAGTGGGCATCGACAACGTGCTCGACCGTCGCTACTGGCGCGAGGCGCCCACCCAGTACTGGGGCGGCACCTATCTGTTCCCGGCCTACCCGCGCACGTTGCGGGCGTCGCTGCAGATCGGGTTCTGAGGGCGGGGGGCGTCGGGCGCGCCGGCTGCGCCGACTGCGCGCGGCGCGGCCCCGACGCTCATCGGGCTCAGTAGGTGAAGTTCAGCTGGAAGATCGCGGTGGTGCCGCTGGTCTCGTTGCCCACCACCAGCAGCGGCTTGCCGTTGGGCGAGGCGGCCGCGGGGATCAGCAGCAGGCCCTCGGGGCCGCGGTCGCCGGTGGCGCTGGTGCGGGTGTTCAGGTAGGTGACGAAACTCACCGCCGCGGGATTGCTCACGTCGTACACCATCACCCCGCCCACCCGCTCCAGGCCGACGAAGGCGAGGAATCGGTTGCCGAAGCGGGCCACCACCACGCCCTCGGGTTCGGGACCCTTGGCCGGGCTGCGGCTGTCCAGGGTGTCGTTGTCGTTGCTGGCATTGAACTTGACGTTGGGCAGCGCCTGGGTGCGCTTCTCCAGGTCGTCACCGGAGTCATGCAGGCGCTTGATGTCTGTCGACCAGATCGAGAACGAGCGCGCGCCGAAGGCGTAGAGCTCGGTGCACAGGCCGGCCGCGTTCTTGCCGGTGGAGCCGCCGTTGGGCGTGGTGGTGATGCGCAGCCTGCCCAGGTTGGAGTCGAGGATCTGGGTTGCGGCATTCGCGAACACCGTCGGGTCGAGGCCCTTGTCGCAGTGGGTGCGTACGCGGGTCTCCTCGTTGAAACCGGGCCAGTCGGCGCGGGCGTCGCCCTCGTTGGCGGTGATCAGGTAGGTCTGGCCGCTGTGGCTGTAGCTGGTGATCCCGTCGGGCAGGTAGAGGCCGCGCACGGGTTGCGGCCCGATGCGGATGGCGGGCGTGCCGCTGTTGGTGTTGGTGCCACCGTCCTCGTCGGACACGTCGAGCCCCATCCCGGCGACGCTGTGGTCCTTGTAGCCGAGCGCCCGGATGTCGGTGATGCGCGCGTTCAGGATGTCCAGCGTGGCGATGGCGTTGTTCTCCTGAAGGGTCACCCAGGCGGTGCGGCCGTCCTCGCTCACCGTGATGTACTCGGGTTCGAGGTCCTGCGCCACGGTGGCGTTGGGCCCGTAGATGCGAACGCCGGCGGCCCGCAGCTCGTCGGCGCGGGCGTTCCAGGCCTTGAAGTCAGCGGTGAGCACTTCGGGCGTGCCCTGGCGGTTGACCCGGATGACGCTCACCGAGCCCTCCGGGTCGACCGAGTCGGCCTGGCCGTAGCTGTTCGGCTCGCCCTCGTTGGCCACCAGGAGGTACTGGCCGTTCGGGGTGAAGACGACCATGTCGGGCAGCGCCCCGACAGTGACGCTGCTGCGCAGCGCGAGAGTGGCGGCATCGTAGAACGCGACCTTGCCGGGGCTGGTCTTGGGTGAGGCCTCGATCGCCAGCGCGACCAGACCATCGTGCACCGCCACGCTGTTCACCGACCCGCCGAGTTCGGTGACGCTGATCGTGCCCACGCGGGCGGGCGCTGCGGGGTTGCTGAGGTCGAGCACGTCGACATTGCCGTTGGCGCCGTTGACCACGAACAGGCGCTTGCTCGCCGGATCGAACGCGGTGATCTCGGCCGCGCCCACGGCCGCGCCATCGAAGCCGCCGATCTTCTCCATGGTCAGCGAGACGGGGGTCGGCGCCTCGGGTTCAGCGTCGCCGCAGGAGAGCAGTGCCACCGGCAGCAGCAGTGCTGCCGCGGCACGCAGGCAGACGCGAGAAAAGGATGTCAGACGCAGGGAGTTCGAGCGCATGAGAGTGATCCGGCGGATTGCAATGGGAAGCTCATGAGGATCGCCGTGACACATGACGCCAGGGTGACGATTCGATGTCGCAACCGTGACAGGGCGGTGGCCGGCGGCGCGCGCGGCCGGCCACCGGGGCCCGGCGCCTGTGGTAAAACCGGACGAACCGCGCCCCCCACAGGAGCCCTCATGGATCTCGCCGAACTGCGCTCATTCACCGCCCGCAAATGGGATGACGACCTGCTGCCGCGGCTCGTCGATTACGTGCGCGTGCCGGCCAAGTCGCCGGGCTTCGATCCGAGCTGGGCGGCCCACGGCCACCTGCAGACGGTGATCGAGTCGGCCCGTGACTGGTGCCGCGCCCAGCCCATCGCGGGCATGACGATGGAGATCGTGAGCATCGACGGCCTCACGCCCTGCCTGTTCTTCGACATCCCGGCCACCGGCGGGCTGGGCAACGACAGCTCGGTGCTGTTCTACGGCCACCTCGACAAGCAGCCCGAGATGGTCGGCTGGCGCGACGGGCTGGGGCCCTGGACGCCGGTGATCGAGCAGGGCCGGCTCTACGGTCGCGGCGCGGCCGACGACGGCTACGCGGTCTATGCCGCGCTCACCATCGTGCAGGCGATCGATGCCCAGAAGGTGCCGCGGCCGCGCTGCGTGGGCCTGATCGAGACCTGCGAGGAGAGCGGCAGCCCCGATCTGCCCGCCTACCTGGCGCTGCTCGCGCCGCGCATGGGGCAGGTGAAGCTGGTGGCCGGGCTCGATTCCGGCTGCGGCAACTACGACCAGCTCTGGGTCACCAGCTCGCTGCGCGGCCTGGTCGGCGGCGTGCTCACCGTCGAGGTGCTCTCCGAGGGCGTGCACTCCGGCCTGGCCAGCGGTCTGGTGCCCTCGTCGTTCCGCATCGCCCGGCAACTGCTCAACCGCATCGACAACGCCGCCACCGGCGAGGTGCTGCTGCCCGAGCTGCACGCCGAGATCCCGGCCGAGCGCCTGGGCCAGGCGCAGGCCGCCGGCGCCATCCTGGGCGACGCGGTCTGGAAGCACTTCCCGTGGGTGGGCTGCTCGCATGAGCCGGGCGCCGACCCGGCCGCGCACGACAAGCACGCCCATGCCATGCCCACCACCACCGACCCGGTGCAGGCCATCCTCGCGCGCACCTGGCGGCCGGCGCTCTCGGTCACCGGCGCGGCCGGCCTGCCCTCGCTCGATTCGGCCGGCAACGTGCTGCGGCCCAAGACCTCGCTGAAGCTGTCGATGCGGCTACCGCCGACGGTCGATGGCCAGCTCGCCACGCGCGCCCTGAAGCAGGCCCTGGAGAGCAACCCGCCCTACCAGGCGCGGGTCACCTTCAAGGCCGACTGGGGCGCCACCGGCTGGAACGCGCCCGAGACCGCGCCCTGGCTGCGCGGCCTGCTGCAGGAGGCCTCGCAGTCGGTCTTCGGCCGCGAGCCGGCCTGGATCGGCGAGGGCGGCACCATCCCGTTCATGAACATGCTCGGCGAGGTCTTCCCGCAGGCCCAGTTCCTGATCACCGGCGTGCTCGGGCCGCAGAGCAATGCGCACGGCCCCAACGAGTTCCTCGAGATCGGCTACGCCAAGCGCCTCACCGAGGCGGTGGCCCGGGTCGTGGCCGGCGTGCGCTGAGCGCGGGGCCGATCCATGCCCGCCAGCCAGCCCCCGGCTTCCGACCTCTTCGCCCTGGTGCGCGAGGTGCTCTCGGCCGAGATCGCGCCGCTGCTGCCGCCGCCGCAGCAGTTCCGCCTGCGCATGATCGACCGCGTGCTCGAGATCCTGGGCCGCGAGCAGGCGCTGGGCGCCCCCGCGCTGGCGCGCGAGCAGGCGTCGCTGGCCACGCTGCTTGCCGACTGGCCGCCCCTGGCCGATGCCACCGTGCCTGGCGCGGCGCCGTCGGTGGACGAGCTCGCCACCGAGCTGTGCCGGCGCATTCGCGATGGTCGGGTGGCCTCTGATTCGCCGGCCCTGCTCGCGCATCTGCGCGCCACGCTGGCCGACGGTTTGCGCATCGACAACCCGCGCTGGCTGCCGCCGCAGGCGCGCGCGGGCGAGGGCGCCTGAGGCACCCGCCGCGCGCCCGCCGCGCGACG
>JBAWWD010000036.1:0-25322 GCA_037146935.1 Burkholderiales bacterium | reverse complement strand
AGGCCTGGGTCGCCTCGCCCATGGTGTGGCTGATGTCGAAGCACTCGATGCGCAGCGCGGCGAGGTCGCCGCCGTCGTCGAGCCCGAGCACGCGCGCGAGCTCGCGGGTGCGCTCCTTCTGCGAGCCCTCGTGCGCGAGCGCCCGGGCCATCGCCAGCCCGGCGTTCTGGCGGGCCATGTCGAGCCACTGCCGACGCGCGCCCTGGGGGCGGCCCACCCAGTGCACGGGGTGGCCGCCCTGCGCCGCCAGCCACTCGATCAGCGCCGCGCCGGGCGCGGGCTCATGGCAGACGATGATCGGCGGCACGAAGGCATCGGCATAGTGCTGCAGCGCGAAGGCCTCGAGCAGCTCGGCCGGGTCATCGCCGGCATCGGCGTGCAACGGGAAGTGCGCCTTGTCGCCGAGGTGACGCCCGCCCCGCACCATGGCCAGATTGACGCAGACCTTGCCGCCCTCGGCCGCGACCGCCAGGATGTCCACGTCGATGTCGGTGCCGGTGTCCATCGACTGCTGGTGCAGCACCCGCGAGAGCGCGCTCATGCGGTTGCGCAGCACCGCCGCCTCCTCGAAGCGCAGTTCACCGGCCGCGGCGTGCATCTGCTGCTCGAGGGTCTGCAGCACCTCGCGGTGTCCGCCCCGCAGGAAGCGGGTGGCGTCATCGACATCGCGGGCATAGTCCTCGCGGCTGACCAGCCCCACGCAGGGCGCGCTGCAGCGCCCGATCTGATGGAGCAGGCAGGGCCGCGACCGGTTGCTGAACACCGAGTCCTCGCAGGTGCGCAGGCGGAAGGCCTTCTGCAGCACCTGGATGCTCTCCTTGACCGCCCAGGCGCTGGGATACGGCCCGAAGAACCGGCTGCTGCGCTCGAGCGCGCCCCGGTAGTAGGCCACCCGCGGAAAGCCGTGGCCGCTGATCTTCAGGTAGGGATAGCTCTTGTCGTCGCGAAACAGGATGTTGTAGCGCGGCTGGCCGGTCTTGATGAGATTGCTCTCGAGCAGCAGCGCCTCGGCCTCGGAGCGGGTCGCGGTGGTCTCGAGCCTCGCCACCTGGCTGACCATGTGGGCGATGCGCGGGCTGGCCGGCGTCTTCTGGAAGTAGGAGGAGACCCGCTTCTTCAGGTCACGGGCCTTGCCCACGTAGAGCAGCGCGCCGCTCGCGTCGTGCATGCGGTACACGCCGGGCAGGTTCGGCAGCCCGGCGAGCACCGGCCGGGGGTCGAAGTCGGTGGCGTCCTCGCTCATCGCGGCGCTCGGGAACGGCGGATGCCGGTGGCCAGGGCCGCCTCAGCGGCGCACGATCGCGTCGAACCGGGCCGCGAAGGCGGCCGCTCGGCGCCAGCGCAGGCCCTCGAGGAGTTCGCCGGCGAGGTCGGGCCGGTTGCACACCAGGACCATGTCGCAGCCGGCCTGCAGGGCCGCATCGGCACGCGCGACGATCCCGCCCACGCCGGTGGCCGCTTCCATGGTGAGGTCATCGGAAAAGATCAGCCCGCCAAAGCCCAGGCGGCGGCGCAGGATGCCGCGCAGCCAGCGCGAGGAGAAGCCCGCGGGCAGGCTGTCGACCGCCGGGTAGACCACGTGCGCGGGCATCACCGAGAGCAGCGTGTTGCCCAGCCAGCGGTACGGGGCCGCGTCCTCGGCGAGGATCTGCGCCAGCGGGCGCTCGTCCACCGGCAGTTCGTGGTGGGAATCGGCGTGGGCATAGCCGTGCCCGGGGAAGTGCTTGCCGCAGTTGCCCATGCCGCCGAGCAGCAGCCCGTGCATCAGCCGGCCGGCCAGCAGGCTGACCACCCGCGGGTCATGGTGGAAGGCGCGGTCGCCGATCACGCCCGAGGGCCCGTGATCGAGGTCGAGCACGGGCGTGAAGCTGAGGTCCACCCCCACCTGCCGCAGTTCGCGGCCGATGATCTCGCCCTGCAGCGCCGCCTGCCGGCAGGCATCCATCGGATCGGCATCCCAGCGCTGCCCGAGTTCGCGCATCGGCGCGATCGCGGTGAAGCCCTCGCGGAAGCGCTGCACCCGCCCCCCCTCGTGGTCGACGCAGACCATGAGCGGCCCGGGGCGCGCTCGGCGGATCTCGGCAATCAGGGCGGCCACCTGCGTGGCGCTGGTGAAGTTGCGTGCGAACAGGATCACGCCGCCCACCATCGGGTGGGCGATGCGCTCGCGTTCAACGGGCGCCAGCGTGGTGCCGGCAACGTCGATCACCACCGGTCCTGGCTTGAGGGTCATGCGGAGGTCTCCACGGCGGGGATTGCGGGCAGTGCGGCCGACGGGCCCTGCGCTTCGATGACCACGAAGGCGATCACGTTGTCGCGCTCGTCCGAGAGCGAGACATGGGCGCTCAGGCCACGCTGCGCGAGATAGGGTTCGAGTTCCTTGCGCGCAACCGCCAGCGGCTGCCCACGGCGGTTGTTGAGCACCTGCAGCGACAGCAGCGTCATCGGCCCCCGCAGACCCAACCCGAGGGCCTTGGAGAAGGCCTCCTTGGCCGCGAAGCGCTTGGCGAGATAGCGCGCGGCATAGCCCTCACCGTGGGCGCCGCGCTCGCGGCGACGACGGAACTCGGCGAGTTCCTCGGGCCCGAGCACCCGCCGCGCAAAGCGCTCGCCGTAGCGGGTGAGCAGTTCGCGGATGCGCCGGACCTCGACGATGTCGGTGCCGATGCCGTAGATCATCCTGCGGCCCGTCCGGCCAGGGCCGCCTCGCGCATCAGGCGCTTCATCTCGCGCACCGCCTCGCGCATGCCGGTGAACACCGAGCGCGACACGATGGCGTGCCCGATATGCAGTTCGCGCACGCCCGGCAACGCGGCAACCGCCTGCACGTTGTGGTAGTTGAGCGCATGGCCGGCATTGAAGCGCATGCCCAGGCCGATGATCTGCTCGCCCGCGCGCCGGATCCGCTCGAGTTCCTCGGGCACGCCCCGGCCCTCGGTGTCGCGACCGCCCGAATGGAAGGCGTGGGCGTAGGGCCCGGTATGGATCTCGCAGACCCGCGCGCCCACGCGCCGCGCGGCATCGATCTGCGCCGGATCGGCATCGATGAACACGCTGCTCACGATGCCCGCGCCCGCGAGCGCGGCCACCACCTCGCGGATGCGCGACTCCTGGGCGACGATGTCCAGGCCCCCTTCGGTGGTGACCTCATGCCGGCCCTCGGGCACGAGCATGGCCATCTCGGGGCGGGTGCGGATCGCGATGCCGACCATCTCGTCGGTGGCCGCCATCTCGAGGTTCAGCTTGACCTGGGTGAGCTCGCGCAGCCGACGGACATCGTCGTCGTTGATGTGGCGACGGTCTTCGCGCAGGTGGATGGTGATGCCGTCGGCGCCGCCGAGATGGGCCTCGACCGCAGCCCACACCGGATCGGGCTCATAGGTGCGACGGGCCTGACGGATGCTGGCCACGTGGTCGATGTTGACGCCGAGTTCGATCATAGCTTTTGCAGGTCGATGAGGATCTGGCGGGTGCTCAGCGCCGCGCCGTCGAGATGATGCGCGAGGATCGCGCGGGTCAGGTATTTTGCCTGCGAGCGGGCCCGCGCCGAGGCGAAGCTGCCGGCGGCCAGCCCCGCGAGCGTCTCGCCGCTGATGAGCGCCGCATCGGCGCCGCCCGCGGGCTCGGCCGCGGCAAAGCCCATCGAGGGCTCCCAGCGGTATTGCCCGCCCGGGTGGATGGGCCGCGCATCGATGTCATGGGCCAGATCGGGCGCGTAGCCCGCCTCGCGCAGCAGCAGCCACTCGAAGCGTCGCAGTGTCTCGTCGTGCGGTCCGGGCCCCGACAGCTCGAACAGGGCCTGCTGATAGGCGTCGTACAGCACGGGGTGCGGATCCTCCCGCGGCAGCAGCTTCATCAGCAGCTCGTTCAGGTAGAAGGCGCAGAGCAGCGCGTCCCCCTGGGGGCTGGGCAGACCGCCCACCCAGGTCGCGGCGGTGAGCAGGCGCAGCTCGTTGCGCCCGGTCCAGCCGGCCGACAGCGGCTGGAACTGCAGCAGCACCCCGCGAAGCGCGGAATGCGGTCGGCGCGCGCCCTTGGCCACCGCGGCGAGCCGCCCGTGCTCGCGGGTGAAGAGCTCGACGATGAGGCTGGTCTCCTTGTACGGCAGGCTGTGCAGCAGGAACGCGGCCTGCAGATCGACCCGGGAGGCGGCGGCGCTCATGCCCGACCCCGGCTATTCGTAGCCGTAGGCGCGCAGGCTGGTCTCGTCGTCGGCCCAGCCACCCCGCACCTTCACGAAGAGCTCCAGATAGACCCGGCAGCCGAGCATCTTCTCGAGGTCGGCGCGAGACTCGATCGCGATGCGCTTGATCCGCTCGCCGCCACTGCCCAGGACGATCGGCTTGTGGGCATCGCGGGCGACCACGATGGTGGCGTGGATGCGGCGCAGTCCGGGCAGTTCCTCGAAGCCTTCGAGGACCACCGTGCTCTCGTAGGGCAGCTCGTCACCGAGCAGCCGGAACAGCTTCTCGCGGATGAGCTCGGTGGCCAGGAAGCGCTCGCTGCGATCGGTGGGCGCGTCGTCCTCCAGCAATGCCGGGCCCTCGGGCAGCCGCGCGGCACACAGATCGGCCAGCAGGTCCACCTGGCGGCCGGTGCGGGCGCTGAGGGGCACCACCTCGTCGAAGGCGCGATCGGCGGTGGCCTGGCGCACCATGGCCACCAGCCGGGCGCGGTCGGCGATCGCATCGACCTTGTTGATCGCCAGCAGCAGCGGCCGACCCGCGGGCAGCAGCGCGGCCATCTCGCGATCGGCGGGCGTCCAGCCGTGCGCGTCGCACACCATCACCACCAGGTCGGCATCGTCGGCCACCTGCCGCGCGGTGCGGTTGAGCACCCGGTTCAGGGCGCCCATCGAGCGGGTCTGATAGCCCGGGCTGTCGACGAACAGCAGCTGCGCATCGGGCCGGTTGAGCACCCCCAGGATGCGATGGCGGGTGGTCTGCGCCTTGCGCGAGGTGATCGAGATCTTCTGCCCGATCAGCCGGTTGAGCAGCGTGGACTTGCCGACGTTCGGGCGCCCGACGATGGCCACGAAGCCGGCGCGGTGCGGCGCGGTGGGGGCCTCGCTCATGCGCCCTCCCCCTCTGCCGGATCGGTGGCGCCGGCGCGGCGGCGCGCCGTACCCGCCGCGGCGCGCTGCCCGGCCCGCTCCAGCGCGAGCAGCGCGGCAGCCTGCTCGGCGGCGCGGCGGCTGCCGCCGCGCCCGAGCACCTGGATGTTCAGTTTGGCGATGAGGCACTCCACCTCGAAGGTCTGGCTGTGCGCGGCGCCCAGCGTGCCCACCACCGAGTACACCGGCAGCGGAATGCGCCGACTCTGCAGATGCTCCTGGAGCAGCGTCTTGGCGTCCTTGCCCAGCGTTCGGGGATCGACGCTGGCCAGCACCGGGTCGTAGACGCCCTGGATGACCGCGCGCGCGGCGACAAAGCCGCCATCGAGGTAGACCGCGCCGAACAGGGCCTCGAGGCAATCGGCGAGGATCGAGGGCCGCCGGAAGCCGCCGCTGCGCGACTCGCCCTCACCCAGCCGCACGCAGGGACCGAGCTCGAGCCGGGTGGCGAGTTCGAACAGCGATTGCTGCTTCACGAGCGTGGCCCGCACCCGCGAGAGATCGCCCTCGTCGACCGAGGGGAAACGCTCGTAGAGCAGCGTGGCCATCACGCAGTTCAGCACGCTGTCGCCGAGGAACTCCAACCGCTCGTTGTTGGGCTGTCCGAAGCTGCGATGCGTGAGCGCCTGGGTGAGCAGCGCAGGGTCGCTGAACCGGTGGCCGAGTCTGCGCTGCAGGTCGTCCGGGAGCATCCTCCGGCCTCAGTTGGACGAGGCGGTCGCGTCGTACTGCAGCAGCAGGCTCGCCCGGCCGAAGAGCGGGATGCGTTTCTCGTAGGCGAACCTCAGGGTGACGATCGGACCGGCCCGCTCGATGCGCAGGTCGCGCCCGGTGATGGAGCTGATGTCGTCGATCGCGCTCATCTCGTCGAAGGCCTTCACGATCTCGCCGGTGCTGCGGGTTCCGGCCTCGACGATGCGGTGGATGGCCCGCTTGGCAGCGAGGAACTCGACCACGGTGGGCGAGACCCGCATGCCGACGACCGCCACGCACAGCGCGAAGCCGATCACGACGAGCAGGCCGATCAGGCCCAGGCCGGCCTGAGGGCCACGAAGAGAATGGTGACGTTTACCGGGCATGCTCATCAGTGAAAACCGCCGATGCGTTTCAGGTCGCCGAAATTCATCCAGATGAAGAAAGCCTTGCCGACCAGATTCGCCTCCGGCACGAAACCCCAGAAGCGGCTGTCGAGGCTGTTTTCCCGATTATCGCCCATCACGAAATAGTGTCCGGGCGGCACGGTGCAGGATACCCCGTTATTTCCGTAGCGGCATGAATCCCTGAACGGGAAGGCATCGGTGGCGGAAATGAACGAGGGTTTGTCGAGTTCGGTCAGGATATTGTGCTCCACCGATCCGAGGGTTTCGCTGTACTGGGGTGCGTAGCTCAGGCGGTCGGCGTCGTAGAACTCGCCCGCCGGCTTGAGCGGCACCTCGGCGCCATTCACGCTCAGGCGCTTGTTCAGGTAGGAGATCTGGTCGCCGGGCACTCCCACCACCCGCTTGATGTAGTCCATGGACGGGTCCCGCGGGAAGCGGAAGACCATCACGTCGCCGCGCTGCGGCGCGCCCACGTCGAGGATCTTGGTGTGGATCACCGGCAGGCGAACGCCATAGCTGAACTTGTTCACCAGGATCAGGTCGCCCACCAGCAGGGTGGGAATCATGGAGCCCGACGGGATCTTGAACGGCTCGACCAGGAAGGAGCGCAGGAAGAACACCACCGCGATCACCGGGAACAGGCCGGCGGTGTACTCGAGCCACAGCGGCTGGCGCAAGGCCTCGCGGCTGATGGCCAGACGCGCCGCTGCCGGGTCGGCCGCGCGCTGGTGCGCGGGCAGCAGCGACTGGTCGGCATCGAAGCGGGCGACGCGTTCATCGGCCAGACGCGCGCGCGCGCGGCGGAACACCACCCGGTCGGCCAGCCAGGCGGCAAAGCACACCATCAGGAGCGCGAACAGGATCAGCGCGAAATTCAGCGAGCTGCTGGAATCGTTCACCGGGCCTCCTGACAGCGAGACGGGAGGGGGCGCATCAGCGATCGCCCACCTGGAGGACGGCCAGGAAGGCTTCCTGGGGAATCTCGACCGTACCGACCTGCTTCATGCGCTTCTTGCCGGCCTTCTGCTTCTCGAGCAGCTTCTTCTTGCGGGTGATGTCGCCGCCATAGCACTTGGCCAGCACGTTCTTGCGCAGCGCCTTGACGTTCTCGCGGGCAATGATGTTGGAACCGATGGCCGCCTGGATGGCGACGTCGTACATCTGCCGTGGAATCAGCTCGCGCATGCGCGCGGCCACCTCGCGGCCCCGGCTCTGCGAGACCGAGCGGTGCACGATCAGGCTGAGCGCGTCGACGCGGTCGCCATTGACCATGATGTCCATGCGCACCACATCGGAGGCGCGGTACTCCTTGAACTCGTAGTCCATGGACGCATAGCCGCGCGAGGTGGACTTCAGCTTGTCGAAGAAGTCGAGCACGATCTCGTTCATGGGCAGCTCATAGCTGAGGTGCACCTGCCGGCCGTGATAGGCGAGATTGGTCTGGACCCCGCGCTTGTTGGTGCACAGGGTGATCACGTTGCCGACGTACTCCTGCGGCACGAAGATGGTGACATCGACGATCGGCTCGCGGATCTCCTCGATGCGCGCCGGATCGGGCATGCGCGAGGGATTCTCCACCTGCAGCACCGTGCCGTCGCGCAGCAGGATCTCGTAGATCACGGTGGGCGCCGTGGTGATGAGATCCATGTCGAACTCGCGCTCGAGCCGCTCCTGCACGATGTCCATGTGCAGCAGCCCCAGGAAGCCGCAGCGGAACCCGAAGCCGAGCGCCTGCGAGACCTCGGGCTCGAACTGCAGCGAGGCGTCGTTGAGCTGCAGCTTCTCGAGCGCGTCGCGCATCGCCTCGTACTGGTTGGCCTCCACCGGGTAGAGCCCGGCGAACACCGAGGGCTTGATCTCCTTGAACCCGGGCAACGGGGCGGCCGCAGGCTGGCCGGCCAGCGTGACGGTGTCACCGACCTTGGCTGCCTTCAGCTCCTTGATGCCGGCGATGATGAACCCCACCTCACCGGCCGACAGTGACTCGCGGGCCGAGGACTTGGGCGTGAACACGCCCACCTGCTCGCAGGTGTAGGACAGGCCGGTGGCCATCAGGCGGATGCGGTCACGGGGGCGCAGCACCCCGTTGACCACCCGGACCAGCATCACCACGCCCACGTAGTTGTCGAACCAGGAGTCGATGATCAGCGCCTGCAGCGGCCCCGCCGGATCGCCCTTGGGCGGCGGGATGCGGCGCACGATCGCCTCGAGGATCTCGTCGATGCCCAGGCCGGTCTTGGCGCTGGCGCGGATGGCGTCGGTGGCGTCGATGCCGATCACGTCCTCGACCTCGGCCGCCGCGGCATCGGGATCGGCGGAGGGCAGATCCATCTTGTTGAGCACGGGCACCACCTCGACGCCGAGATCGATGGCCGTGTAGCAGTTGGCCACGGTCTGGGCCTCGACGCCCTGGGTGGCATCGACCACCAGCAGCGCCCCCTCGCAGGCTGACAGCGAGCGGCTGACCTCATAGGAGAAGTCGACGTGCCCGGGCGTGTCGATGAGGTTGAAGTGGTAGAGCTTGCCGTCCTGCGCCTGGTAGCGCAGGGCCGCGGTCTGGGCCTTGATGGTGATGCCCCGCTCGCGCTCGAGGTCCATGGAGTCGAGGACCTGCTCTTCCATCTCGCGGTCGGACAGGCCGCCGCAGCGCTGGATCAGGCGGTCGGCCAGGGTCGACTTGCCATGGTCGATGTGCGCGATGATCGAGAAGTTGCGGATGTGCTGCATGGGGCCCGAAGACGAACGCGCGCCGAAGGGGCGCGCGGAAGCCGGATTCTACCAGTGGCGGGGGGCGACCCCGCCGCCAGCGCGGCAGGGGTCAGCGAGCGGGCGCCGAGGAAGGCACTGGCTTGATCGGCACGAAGCTCGCGCTGTCACCGCGCCGCACCAGCAGCACGTGCGTGCGGGTCTTGTCGAGCTTGGCCACCAGTTCGTTGAAATGGCGCGCGCCGGTGACATCCTGGTTGTTCAGCGACAGGATCAGATCGCCGGGGCGGATGCCGGCGCGGGCGCCAAGACCCTCGGCAGACTCCACCTGCACCCCGCCCTTCACGCGCAGCTGGCTGCGCCGCTCCTCGCTGAGGTCGGTCACCACCAGCCCCAGCGCGTTGGCGAGCGCCGGCGCCGCCTGCCCGCCCTGACCGGGGCTGCCCGCGCGCTGGGCGCGCTGCGCGCGGTCGGGCTCGCTCTCGCCGACCGTCACCTGCAGCTCTCTGGCCGCGCCCTTGCGCCAGACCTGCATGCCGACCTTGGCGCCCGGCTTGGTGGCGCCGACCAGGCGCGGCAGATCGCTGGACTTCTCGATGGTCTTGCCATCGAAGCGCAGGATGATGTCGCCCTCCTCCACCCCCGCCTTGGCAGCCGGGCCGTTGGCCTCGACATTGCGCACCAGCGCGCCGGCAGCCTTGGGCAGCCCCAGGGGCTCGGCGATCTCCTTGGTGACCTCGGCGATGCCCACGCCGATGCGGCCACGGATCACCCGCCCGGCGGCACGAAGCTGATCGGCCACCCGCATGGCCTCGTCGATCGGGATGGCAAACGAGATGCCCATGAAGCCGCCGGTGCGGCTGTAGATCTGCGAGTTGATGCCGATGACCTCGCCGCGCAGGTTCAGCAGCGGCCCGCCGGAGTTGCCGGGATTGACCGCCACGTCGGTCTGGATGAAGGGCAGGTAGTCGCCAGTCTCGCGTCCCTTGGCCGAGACGATGCCGGCGGTGACGGTGTTGTCCAGGCCGAAGGGCGAGCCGATCGCCATCACCCATTCTCCCACCCGCACCTTGGTGGAATCGCCCACGGGCAGCTTGGGCAGGCCGGTGGCGTCGATCTTGACCAGGGCGACATCGGTGCGGCGATCGGAGCCGACCACCCGCCCCTTGAACTCGCGCTTGTCGCTCAGGGTGACGTAGATCTCGTCGGCGCCATCGACCACGTGGTGATTGGTGAGCAGGAAGCCGTCGGCCGAGATGAAGAAGCCCGAGCCGACCCCGCGCGGGGTCTCCTCGCCACCCCGGTTGCGCGGTCCCTGGCCCGGTCCGGGCGACTGGCGCGGCGGAAAGAAGCGACGGAAGAACTCGTAGAACGGGTCATTCTCGTCGAGGCCCTCGGGCATCTGGGACGAACCGCTGGCGCCGGGCTTGCTGCGTTCGGTGGTGCGGATGTTCACCACCGCCGGACCGGCCTGCTCCGCGAGGTCGGCGAAGTCGGGGAGCCCGCGGGACTGCGCCTGGGCGGGCCCGGGGGCGAACAGCGAGGAGACCCCCAGCAGGGAGGCCGCGAGGATGAGGCGAAAGGCAGGCATGGTGCGGATGGACGCTGACACGGACGAGGGCGCGGGCAAGACGCCCGAAAGACCCGGCAATCGCCGCAAGGCGTTCACTCGGGCTCATTGGAGGATGGGGGTGACGCACGAGCTTTGCAAGCCCGGCAACGCTGCAGTGCCGCCGTCAGCGTGCCCCGCGCGACAACCAGACCAGCCAGGCGCCGAGCGCCGCGCGATCGGAGTCGGACCGGGGTTGCCGAACTGACAGCCAGCGAGCAGCGCCACCGCGCGGATGATCGGCTCTTTCAAGGGCGACCAGCAGCGGGTTCCGATGGCCGGCGAGCGGGATGAGCGGATCGGTGCCGCCCCGCCCCGTCAGATGGGCGCCACCCAGAGGGTCGATGTGCAGGAGACTGCCCCCTGATTGCGCGGCTCGTCGGGCGCGCACCACCCCATGCGCCCCGAGCAGTGCGATGCCGGTGCAAGCCCCCCACACAGGCCACGCAAGGCTGGCGCCCGCAGCCCAGGACGACCAGCCCCAGAGGCTGATCCCGAACAGCCCCGTGAGCGCACAGCCCACGCTGCCGACGCGCCAGGCGCCGGCCGGGCTGAGCACCATGCGGACGGTGAACGCCATGCCCGGCTCGTGAACGCCCGGCTCGCGCGACTCAGACCCGACGCATCACCAGCGACCCATTGGTGCCGCCGAAGCCGAAGGAGTTCGACATGGCCACCTCGATCTTGAGATCGCGCGCGCTGTTCGCGCAGTAGTCGAGATCGCAGGCCGGGTCCTGGTTGAAGATGTTGATGGTGGGCGGCGAGATCTGATGATGCACCGCCAGCGCGGTGAACACCGCCTCGATGCCGCCCGCCGCCCCAAGCAGGTGACCGGTCATGGACTTGGTGGAGTTCACCACCAGCCCGTTGGCCGCCTCGCCGAAGGCGCGCCGGATGGAGCGGGTCTCGGCGATGTCCCCCAGCGGCGTGGAGGTGGCATGGCCGTTGAGGTAGGTCACCTCGTCGGGATTCACACCAGCATTGCGAAGCGCATTGCGCATGCCGCGCGCCGGCCCCTCGCCATCTTCGGAGGGAGCGCTCATGTGGAAGGCGTCGGAGCTCATGCCGTAACCGGCCAGTTCGGCATAGATGCGCGCGCCACGACGGCGGGCATGCTCGTATTCCTCGAGCACCAGCACCCCCGCGCCCTCGCCGAGCACGAAGCCGTCGCGGTCCTTGTCGAACGGACGGCTGGCCGTGGTGGGGTCGTCGTTGCGGGTGGACAACGCCCGCATGGAGGCGAAGCCGCCCAGCCCGAGCGGCGAGATCGTGGACTCGGCGCCACCGGCGAGCATGACGTCGGCATCACCGTACTCGATCAGCCGGCCGGCATCCCCGATGGAATGGGTGCCGGTGGTGCAGGCAGACACCACCCCGTAGGTGGGGCCCTTGAGCCCGAGCATGATCGAGAGCTGACCCGACACCATGTTGATGATGGAGCCAGGCACGAAGAAGGGCGAGATGCGGCGCGGCCCGCGCTTGACGTAGTCCCCGTGGTTCTCCTCGATCAGCGGCAGGCCGCCGATGCCGGAGCTGACCACGGCGCCGACACGCTCGGCGTTGGTGTCGTTCACCTCCAGCCCGGAATCGCGCAGGGCCTGAACCCCGGCGGCGATGCCGTAATGGATGAAGGTGTCGAAGTGCCGGGCTTCCTTCGCAGGCAGGTAGGCACTGATGTCAAAGCCCTTGACCTCGCCGGCGATCTGCGCGGTGAAGGCCGACGCGTCGAACCGGGTGATGCGGTCGATGCCCGACCGACCTGCCACCAGGTTCTGCCAGGCCGAAGCCACCTCATTGCCTGTCGGACAGACGATGCCCAGCCCGGTGATGACGACTCGACGACGGCTCACGGCGCTCTCCTCGGTGAAACCCGGATCAGTCCTTGGCGTGCGACTTGATGTAGTCCACCGCCTGCTGCACGGTGGTGATCTTCTCGGCTTCCTCGTCGGGGATCTCGGTCTCGAACTCGTCCTCGAGGGCCATGACCAGCTCGACGGTGTCGAGGGAATCGGCGCCGAGGTCATCCACGAAGGACGATTCGATCTTGATGTCGGCCTCGTTCACGCCAAGCTGCTCGGCAACGATCTTCTTGACGCGCTGTTCGATGTTTTCCATTTCTAAGCTCCTGGAGGGGATGCACGGCGGCGCCGTGTCCGGTAAGGGATGAGCCCGGGATGGGCGGGGTGCGAAGTGGGGTGAAGGGTATGGGCAGGACGGAGGCTGTGGGGCCGACGGGCACCGCGACGCGGCACCCGAGGGTGGGCCGAACGGCGCGGATTCTACCAGCTAGGCGCCGCCGCTCCCCCGAACCCCGACCAGGCCGTTCAGTTCATGTACATGCCGCCATTGACGTGCAGGGTCGTCCCGCTGACATAGGCCGCGCCGGGGCCGGCCAGGAAGGCCACCGCCGCGGCGATGTCCTCGGGCTGGCCCAGGCGGCCCAGGGGAATGTTCTGCATCAGCCCGGTGGTCTGGGCCTCGCTGAGCGCGCGGGTCATGTCGGTGTCGATGAACCCAGGCGCCACGCAGTTGACCGTGATGTTGCGGCTGCCGAGCTCGCGGGCCAGAGCTCGGGTCATGCCGGCCACGCCGGCCTTGGCCGCCGCGTAGTTGGCCTGCCCGGGATTGCCGCTGGCGCCAACCACCGAGGTGATGTTGATGATGCGTCCGAATCGCGCCTTCATCATCGGGCGCATGACCAGGCGGCACAGCCGGAAGACCGCCGACAGGTTGGTGTCGATGACCGACGACCACTCCTCGTCCTTCATGCGCATGGCGAGGTTGTCGCGGGTGATGCCGGCGTTGTTGACCAGGATGCCGGGCGCGCCGCCCTCGGCCTGCATCTGCTCGATCAGGGCCTCGGCGCTGGCGCCGTCGGTCACATCGAGCACCGCGCCGCGGCCGGCAAGACCGGCGGCCGCGAAGGCCTCGGTGATGGCCTGGGCACCAGGCTCGGTGGTGGCGGTGCCCACCACGCGGGCGCCCTGCCGCGCGAGTTCGAGCGCGATGGCGCGGCCGATGCCGCGCGAGGCGCCAGTCACCAGCGCAACCTGCCCGGCGAGCGGGCCCGCCGGGCTCATGCCGCGCTCCCGGCCACGGCGGCCAGCGCCGCCTGCAGCGACGCAGGATCGAAGACGGCGAAGGCGCGCAGGGACTTGTCGATGCGCGGGATCAGTCCGGTGAGCACCTTGCCCGGGCCGAACTCGATGAAGGTATCCACCCCCTGCGCCTTCAGGTGCTGGACCACCTCGACCCAGCGCACCGGCGAGGAGGCCTGACGCACCAGCGCATCGGCGATGCGGGCGGGGTCGGTCTCGATGGCGACGTCGACGTTGTTGACCAGCGCGATGCCCGGCGAGGTCAGCCTGACGCTCTGCAGCGCCTCGCGCAGCCGCAGCCCGGCGGGGGCCAGCAGCGAGGAGTGGAACGGCGCGCTCACCGGCAAGGGCAGCGCCCGCTTGGCCCCGGCCTGCTTGGCGCCGGCGCAGGCCCGCTCGACCGCGGCCTTGTGCCCGGCGATGACGACCTGACCGGGCGCATTGAAGTTGACCGCCTCGACCACGTCGCCGTCCTGGCTGGCCGCCGCGCACACCGCGCGCACCGGCTCGTCATCCAGACCCATGATCACCGCCATGCCACCCGTGCCCACCGGCACAGCCTCCTGCATGGCGCGGGCGCGTACCCGCACCAGGCGCAGGGCCTCGTCGAGCGCCAGCGCACCGGCCGCGGTGAGCGCGGTGTACTCGCCCAGGCTGTGTCCCGCCACGGCCGCTGCCGGCGGCCCGCCAGCGGCCCGCCAGGCGGCGCAGCAGGCATACCCGGCCAGCAGCATCGCGGGCTGGGTGTTGACCGTGAGCGCGAGATCCTCGGCGGGCCCCTGGGCGATCAGCGCCGACAGGGGTTCGCCCAGGGCGGCATCGGCGGCCGCGATCAGGTTCGCGACCTCGGGCTGGGCGGCGAAGGCATCAAGCATGCCGACCGCTTGCGAACCCTGGCCGGGAAAGACGAAGGCAATGGTCATGGTGGTGGTCTGGAATGAAGAACGTCTGGCGGCGCTGGCGTTGCGTGTGGGCTAGATGCGGGCCAGGGCCGCGCCCCAGGCGAACCCGCCGCCCACGCCCTCGAGCAGGACATGCTGCCCGGACCGGATGCGGCCGTCGCGCATGGCGAGATCGAGCGCCAGTGGCACCGAGGCGGCCGAGGTGTTGGCGTGCTGGTCTACGGTGACCACCACCCGCTCGGGCGCGATGCCCAGCCGCCGCCCGGTGGCCTGGATGATCCGGACATTGGCCTGGTGGGGAATGAGCCAGTCGACATCGCCCAGGCTCATGCCCGCCGCCTCGACCGTCTCGCGCGCGACCGCGTCGAGGACCGATACCGCGAGCTTGAAGACCGCCTGCCCGTCCATGGTCAGGAAAGGATGGCCGCAGACCGCGCCGCCGCTGACCGTGCCGGGCGTGCGCAGGATGCCCTCGTGGCGACCGTCGGCATGCAGGCGCGCGGCGAGGATGCCGGGCTGCGAGTCAGCGACCAGCACCGCAGCGCCCGCGCCATCGCCGAACAGCACGCAGGTGCCGCGGTCGTTCCAGTCGAGGATGCGCGAGAACACCTCGGCGCCGATCACCAGCGCGCGGGTGGCCATGCCGGTGCGGATCATGGCGTCGGCCGTTGCCAGACCGTAGACGAAGCCGCTGCACACCGCCTGCACGTCGAAGGCCGCGCCGCCATGGGCGCCGAGTTCCTTCTGGATGAGGCAGGCGGTGCTGGGGAAGATGAAGTCAGGGGTGGAGGTGGCCACGACGATCAGATCGATGTCCGTGGCACTCAGGCTCGCCGCAGCGAGCGCCTCGCGGGCCGCGCGCGCGCCGAGCACGCTGCTGCCGACATCGGGCGCCGCCAGGTAGCGCTGACGGATGCCGGTGCGCTCGACGATCCACTCTTCGGAGGTCTCGATGCCGCGCTCGGCCAGTTCGGCCACCAGCTCGGCATTGCTGACCAGGCGCTCGGGCAGGGCCGAGCCGGTTCCCACGATCCGGGCGTACTTGCTCATGAACCCACCTTGGCCGGTTCGGCCGACAGTCGGGTCATCGCGTCGGCGATGCGTTCGAGCAGCCGGTTGCGGGCGGCATCATGCGCGCGCCGCAGGGCCTGCTCGAAGGCCAGCGCATCGGCCGACCCGTGACTCTTGATGACGATGCCGCGCAGCCCGACCAGGCTGGCGCCGTTGTAGCGGCGGTGGTCGAGGCGCCGGCGAAGACGGCCCAGCACCGGCAGCGAGACCAGCCCGGCCAGGCGCGAGAGCAGCGAGCGCCCGTATTCCTCGCGGATGAACCCGCCGATCATGCGCGCCAGCCCCTCGGAGGTCTTGAGGGCGACGTTGCCCACGAAACCGTCGCAGACCACCACGTCGGTGGTGCCCTCGAAAATGTCATTGCCCTCGACGTTGCCGCGGAAGTCAAGGCTGCTGGCCCGCAACAGCTCGGCCGCCTGCTTGACGGTGTCGTTGCCCTTGATGACCTCTTCGCCGATGTTGAGCAGGCCGATGGTGGGCGAGGCCTTGCCCTCGATGGCCGTGGCCAGCGCGGCCCCCATGATGGCGAACTGCAGGTAGTGCTGCGGCTCGCAGTCGACATTGGCGCCAAGGTCGAGCATGGTGGTGACGCCGCCCCGCTGGTTGGGCAGGGGCGCGGCAATCGCCGGGCGGTCGATGCCGTCGAGCATGCGCAGCACGAAGCGCGAGATGGCCATCAGCGCGCCGGTGTTGCCGGCGCTGACGCAGGCCTGGGCATCGCCGGCCTTCACCGCCTCGATGGCCAGACGCATGGACGACTGCCGCTTGCCGCGCAAGGCGCTGGCCGGCGGCTCGTCCATGGCGACCACTTCAGCGGCGTGCCGGATCTCCAGGCGGCTGCGGTCGACCGACCCCGCGCTGCGCAGGGCCGCCTCGAGGGCGGCGGCATCCCCGACCAGGATGAGACGGACATCGGGGGTGGCTTGCAGGAAGGCCACGGCTGCCGGCACGGTCACCGGCAGACCATGGTCACCGCCCATGCAGTCGATGGCGATTCTCAGGGTCATGCGATCAAGGGAAAGCGGACCAGACCCGGCCCGCTGGCAACCCGCGTCGCGAAGCGACGACGCAAGGGTTTATTCGTCAGACTTGGTCTTGACGATCTTGCGGCCGCGGTAGAAGCCGTTGGGGCTGATGTGGTGACGCAGGTGCACTTCGCCGGTGGTGGGCTCGACCGCGGTGGGCGGGGTGCCGAGGAAGTCGTGCGCGCGATGCATGCCCCGCTTCGAGGGCGATTTCTTGTTCTGCTGAACGGCCATGTCGGTCGCTCCTGTGGAAGGTCAATTCGCAATCATATCAAGGAATTGGCCGATGATCCTCAAGCCGGGTTTTCGTCGTTGCCCGGGTCGGCGCGTCGCAGGCGGGCCAGCACCGCGAAGGGATTGGGCCGCTCGGGTTCGCCGTCGGGGGCGGCGCCCTCGGCCGCCGCCCTGCCCGCCGAGCTGCCGGCCCCCGGGCCGGGCGCGCGGCATTCGTCATGCCGCGGCGCCAGCGGCAAGGCCATGATCAGTTCGTCCTCGAGCAGTTCGATGGCGTCGAGGCGGGGAGTGATCGCGAGCAGGTCGAACTCGTCATCTTCCGGGTCCTGCGCGAGGGCCTGCTGTTCACTGCCCACCAGCCGATAGCGGCGATCCTCGTCCAGGCTCACCGCCACCGGCTCGAGACAGCGCACGCAGCGCAGCCGCACCTGCGCGCGCAGGCCCAGGGCGAGGTGCAGGTCGGCGCCACCGTCGGCGCGACGCAGGCTCTGCCCGCTCAGCGACCACTCGACCTCGCCTGCGGTATCGGTCAGGGTGTCGGCGAGCCGGGGCAGGCGCGCCAGCGGCCAGCGGCCGCCGACCGATCCGCCGCTGCGCGCCAGTTCACGTGGATCGATGACCGGCGCGGCGGGGGTGGCGGGATCGGACATCGACGCTCAGGCTCTCGGGGGACGGGCCGCTATCATAGCCCCGCCCTGCCCCCTTCCAGGATGACCCCGCCATGCCCGCCCCCGCGACCGCCGGCTCCCCCGAGCTGATCCTGGCTTCCACCTCGGTGTATCGCCGTCAGTTGCTCGAGCGCCTGCAGCTGCGCTTCCGGGTGTGCTCGCCCGGCACCGATGAAACCGCCCAGCCGGACGAGTCGCCCGCCGCGCTCGCCCGACGGCTGGCCCTGGCCAAGGCCGGCGCAGTGGCGGCCCTAGAGCCCGCCGCGGTGGTCATCGGCTCCGACCAGACCGCCACGCTCGACGGGCGCGGCGTGATCGGCAAGCCCGGCAGCCTGGCGCGCGCCCGCGAGCAGCTTCGCGCCGCGTCGGGCCGCCTGCTCACCTTTCACACCGCCCTGGCGGTGGTCTGCCAGGCGCGGCAGTTCTCGCGGGTCGAGGTGATCGACACGCGGGTGCGCTTTCGTGAACTGAGCGATGCCGCCATCGAGCGGTACCTCACGCTGGAACCCGCGTTCGATTGCGCCGGATCGGCCAAGGCCGAGGGGCTGGGCATCGCACTCATGAGCGGCTTCGAGAGCGCCGACCCCACCGCCATCGTCGGACTGCCGCTGATCGCGCTCAACCACATGCTGCGCGAGGCCGGCATCGACGCGCTCGCGCAGCCGGCGCCGTGACCACGCAGTCCCCCGCGGCCGATGCGCCGCTCCTCGCCGCGCTCTATCTGGTGCCGGTGCCCCTGGGCGAGGCGGCCGATCCGCTGGCCCACCTGCCCCCGGCGACCGTCTCGGTGATCTGCCAGCTGGACTGCTTCGTGGCCGAGAACGCGAAGTCGGCGCGCGCCGTGCTGCGCCGCCTGCCTATGGCGAAACCGCTGCAGGCACTCGAGATCACCGAGCTCAACCAGCACACCCCGCCGGACGCGCTGCCGGCGCTGCTGGCCCCTCTGCGCGCCGGACGGCCCCTGGGCCTGCTCTCGGAGGCGGGATGCCCGGCGGTTGCCGACCCTGGCGCCGCGCTGGTGCAACTCGCCCATCAGCAACGTCTGCCGGTGATGCCGCTGATCGGACCGAGCGCGCTGCTGCTGGCACTGATGGCCAGCGGCATGAACGGGCAGTCCTTCGCGTTCACCGGCTACCTCCCGGTGGACGCGGCAGCCCGCCGCGCCGCCATCCAGGAGCTGCATGCCCGCAGCCGGCGCTTCGGCCAGACCCAGCTGATGATCGAGACGCCCTACCGCAACCAGGCCCTGCTCGAGGCCCTGCTCGAGGCCTTGCCCGAGGACGCCCGGCTCGCGGTGGCGGCCTCGCTCAGCCTGCCAGAGCAGTGGGTGAGAAGCGCCCCGGTGGCGCACTGGCGCAGCGCGCCGGTGAGCCTGCCTCGGGCACCGGCGGTGTTCCTGATCCAGGCCGAGGGCGGTGCGCCCGGCCCGCTCAGCGCAACTGCGGCAGCGAAGAAGCGGCGCCGATAGACCGCACCGCGGCCTGACCGGCCGCCGCCCCGATGCGGCGGGCGAGCCGTTCGGCCAGGTTCTCGTGGGTGGAGAAGTCCACCACGTCTTCCGCCTTGAATTCATCGCGGGCCACGCTGTCGACCGTGCCCAGGGCATCGGCCAGGCCCAGCTCGATGCTGCGCGCGCCCGACCAGACCATGCCGGTGAAGATCTCCGGGGAGTCCTTGAGGCGGGCGCCGCGGCCCGCCTTCACCACGTCGATGAACTGCTGATGGATCTCGGCCAGCATGCGGTTGACGATCTGACGGTGCTCTTCCGACAGCGGCGAGAAGCTGTCCAGAAAGGCCTTGTTGCGGCCCGCCGTGAACAGCCGCCGCTCGACGCCCACCTTGTCCATCGCGCCGGTGAATCCGAAACCGTCCATCAGCACGCCGATCGACCCGACGAGGCTCGCTTTGTCGACGAAGATCTTGTCGGCCGCGGCCGCGATGTAGTACCCGCCCGAGGCGCAGACCTCCTCGACCACCGCGGCCACCGGCGTGTCGGGGTGAAGCTTGCGCAATCGACGGATCTCGTCGTGCACGATGCCCGCCTGCACCGGGCTGCCGCCCGGCGTGTTCAGGCGGATGATCACGCCGGCCGTTTTGGGATCCTCGAAGGCCGCGCGCAGGGCCGCGATGATGGCTTCGGCGGAGTTCTCGCCGCCGGCCTCGATCTCGCCCTTGACCTCGACCAGCGCGGTGTGACGGGTGAGGCTGCTGCTCTTGAGACCGCCCGGCGCCCACAGCCCGAGGAAGGCCAGCAGCACGGGGGTGAGATAGGCGAGGAAGGCCAGCCGGAAGAAGATGCTCCAGCGCCGGGCCCGACGCTGCTCCTGCAGCGCGGAGGCGGCGAGCTTCTCGATCACGCCGCGCTCCCAGCCGGGGGAATCTCCCCCCGCCGCGACCGCCGGCGACGATGCGGGCGGCGCGACCGCCGGTGGCGGCGCCGGTGGCGCGCCCGCCGGCGATGAAGCGGGCGCGTCCGCGGCCGGCGCGGCGGCCTCGGAGGGACGGGACGAAGGGTCTTGGGAATCGCTCATGGACTGCCGTTCTCGAATGCCACCCAGACCTGCCCCGCGAACTCGCGGACATCCAGCGTCATCAGGCCGCGGCCGTGGCACGGGCCGCCAGCGCAACTGCCATCTTCGGCGCGGTACATCGCGCCGTGGGTGGCGCAGATCAAGTATAGGCCGGTCTCGTCGAAGAAACGGCCCTCGGGCCAGTCGAGCTCGACCGGCGCATGGGCGCATCGATTCAGATAGCCCCGGACCCCGCCACGGTGCCTGACCAGGAAGGCCGGCTCGGCCTGACGGATGCGCCGATCCGGGCCGCGCAGCCGGTGCCAGACGAAGCGCAGGCCCTCCGGCTGCTCGGGGATGGCCGCGACGGAGGCCACCGCCCGCCAGTGCCGGCCTGGCGGCAGACCCTTGCGCGCCGCCGGGATCTGCGGGATCAGCCACTCGCCGATCAGGGACGTCTCGGAGAGCACGGCGGCAGCGCCGGCCTGGGTCAGCGCCTCGGCCCCATCCAGCCCGCCGAGCAGGCCCAGCCCGCGTCCGCCGGCGCCGCAGGCCATCTGCAGGTCGTAGCGGGTGTCGCCGATCATGACCGCCTGCTCGGGCGGAACTCCGAGCTGATCGCAGATCTCGCGCAACAGGGTCGGATCGGGCTTGGGCGGCCCCTCGCCCGCACACCGGGTCAGGGCGAACAGGGACTGCCAGCCGAACGCCGCCAGCTGCTCGTCGAGCCCCCGACGCGACTTGCCCGTGGCCACCGCGAGCGGCACCCCCAGGGCGGCCAGTTCGGTGAGCAAGGCCTGCGCGCCCGGGTTCGGGCAAGCCGCCTCGCCGGGCCGGGGCAGCGGCACGAGCGTGCCCTCCCAGTCGAACACCACCAGCGCCACCGGATTGGCCGGCGGCTCGGGTGCAGGGAACAGGACGGTCATGGACTTGGCTCCGCGTCTGCCAGCGACTGGAAGGCCGCCGGGGTGGGCGCCTCAAGGGTGAGCGGGCGGCCATCGACCGGATGGCGCAGGCTCAGCCGGGCGGCGTGCAGGAACATGCGCCGATGCCCGGCCCGCACCAGCAGGCGGTTGAGGGTGAAATCGCCGTACTTGTCGTCACCGGCGATCGGAAAGCCGGCATGGGCAAGATGCACGCGGATCTGGTGGGTGCGCCCGGTCTCGATCTCGACGTCCACCAGCGAGAAGCCGCCCAGCTCGCCGAGCGCGAAATGCCGCAGGCCGGTCACCCGCGAGATGGCTTCCTGGCCCTGGGCGCTGACGCTCACCCGTCGTTCGCCCTCGGCGGTGAGGTAGCGTTCCAGCGGCTGATCGAGCGTGCGGGTGCGCAGCGGCCAGCGGCCGCTCACCGCCGCCAGGTAGCGTTTGCGCGGCACCCGGCCGCGCCACTGGGCATGCAGCGCCACCAGCGCCTGGCGCTTCTTGCAGATGAGCAGCACGCCGGAGGTCTCCCGATCCAGCCGGTGGGCCAACTCCAGGAAGGCGGCCTGCGGCCGTGTGGCCCGCAGACGCTCGATCACCCCATGCGCCACCCCGCTGCCGCCGTGCACCGCGAGCCCCTCGGGCTTGTCGATGACGAGCAGGTGCTCGTCCTCGAACAGGATGGGCAGCGCGATCGGCGCGGCCGGCCCGGCGACCGGGGCGCTCGCGCTTGGCTCGGGCCTGCGGATGGGCGGCACGCGAACCCGATCCCCGCCGGCCAGGCGATCGTCCGGGCGACAACGCCCGCCATTCACCCGCACCTCGCCGCTGCGGATGATGCGATAAAGATGGCTCTTGGGAATGTCCCGGAAGTGCCGCTGCAGGAAGTTGTCCAGCCGCTGGCCCTCGCCGTCGTCCTCGTCCACCGTGAGCAGACGGACCGCAGCCGGACCGCCCGAAGGCGCGAGCCGACCTGCAGGCGGAGCCTCAGGTTTTGTCGGTAAGGCCTTCATGTGGTTATACTTTCACCGCTGTCTGCCGGTGCGGCATCCAAGTCGCCATTGTATCGGCCCGGCCCCCCTGGCTGGAAAGCGGCAGCAAGAGAACATCCTTTCGCGGCTCCCGCCAGGCGGGAGCGCGGAACAACGACGAACCCGAGCCAGACCTCACCGACTGCTGCCGGCGACCCATCGCCGGCAGGGCCGACCGGAGCATGCGAATTTCCCTTGGCCCACCGTGCCCGACCACCCTGCCGCCCCATCATGCGCGGCCCGGTGTGATTCGGCCCAGCGGCCCACGCGGCGGATCTCGCAGGCTATCGCCACTGCCTTCAGTCCCATCATCCGGTCTGCCGGCTCACTGAGCCGGCCCCCTCTCGCGAGAGTCGGCCCCGCGATGCGGGGCGTGTTCCGCCAGCCCCAGCCGGGCTGCGCCTCCGGCGCACTGGAGCGGAATACCCATGAAACGCATGCTGTTCAACGCAACCCACTCCGAGGAGCTGCGGGTTGCCATCGTCGACGGCCAGAAACTCATCGACATCGACATCGAGTCTGCCGGCCATGAATCGCGCAAGAGCAATATCTACAAGGGCGTGATCACCCGCGTCGAGCCCAGCCTCGAGGCCTGCTTCGTCAACTACGGCGAGGAACGCCACGGCTTCCTGCCCTTCAAGGAAATCTCCAAGGCCTTCTTCAAGCCGGGCGCCGATGTCAGCCGCGGCCGCATCCAGGACGTGCTCGAGGAAGGCCAGCAGGTCATCGTGCAGGTCGACAAGGAAGAGCGCGGCAACAAGGGGGCGGCGCTCACCACCTACATCTCGCTGGCCGGTCGCTATCTGGTCCTGATGCCCAACAATCCGCGCGGCGGCGGCGTCTCGCGCCGGGTGGAGGGCGAAGACCGCCAGGAACTGCGCGAGACCATGGACAAGCTGGAGATTCCGGCCGGCATGAGCATGATCGCCCGCACCGCGGGCATCGGCCGCAACGCCGAGGAACTGCAGTGGGACCTCAACTACCTGCTGCAGCTGTGGCGGGCGATCGAGCAGGCGGCCGGCTCGGCCCCCGGCGCATTCCTGATCTATCAGGAATCCAGCCTGGTCATCCGTGCCATCCGCGACTACTTCACCTCGGACATCGGCGAGCTGCTGATCGACACCGAGGACATCCATGACCAGGCCCATCAGTTCATGGCCCATGTCATGCCCGACAACGTCGGCAAGGTGAAGCGCTACCAGGACGACATCCCGCTGTTCTCGCGCTTCCAGATCGAGCACCAGATCGAGACCGCCTACTCGCGGGTGGTGCCCCTGCCCTCGGGCGGCGCGATCGTGATCGACCACACCGAGGCCCTGGTGGCCATCGACGTCAACTCGGCGCGCGCCACCAAGGGCGGCGATATCGAAGAGACCGCGCTGCGCACCAACCTCGAGGCGGCCGACGAGGCCGCGCGCCAGATGCGCCTGCGCGACCTCGGCGGCCTCATCGTGATCGACTTCATCGACATGGAGAGCTCGAAGAACCAGCGCGAGGTGGAGCAGCGTCTGAAAGACGCGCTGCACTACGACCGCGCGCGGGTCCAGATGGGCAAGATCTCGCGCTTCGGCCTCATGGAGCTCTCGCGCCAGCGGCTGCGCCCGGCGCTCAACGAGGGCACCCACATCACCTGCCCGCGCTGCAACGGCACCGGGGTCATCCGCGACACCGAATCCTCGGCCCTGCACGTGCTGCGCGTGATCCAGGAAGAAGCCATGAAGGA
This sequence comes from Burkholderiales bacterium, assembly GCA_037146935.1. Classification (GTDB taxonomy): domain Bacteria; phylum Pseudomonadota; class Gammaproteobacteria; order Burkholderiales; family Burkholderiaceae_E; genus Quisquiliibacterium. The sequence goes on along the minus strand of JBAWWD010000036.1, from coordinate 1,609 downwards.
GAACACCGCCACCGTGCACGCGCAGGTGCCGGTCGAGGTGGCCACCTATCTGCTCAACGAGAAGCGCGCCGAGATCGCCAAGCTCGAGGCGCGGCTGAAGGTCGAGGTGGTGCTGATCCCCAACAAGCACATCGAGACCCCGCACTACACCCTCGAGCGCCTGCGCCATGACGACGAGCGCCTGAACACCTACCGCGCCAGCTATGCGCTGGCCGGCGGCCCCACCGAGGACAACGCCTACCTCGACTCGAAGTTCGAAGGCGCCAAGGCCCGCCAGGAGGCCATGGTCAAGGGTGTCACGCCCTCGCAGCCGGCACCGCAGGCCAGCGCACCCGTGGCGCCTGCCCCGGCACCGGCGCCCGCGCCGGCCGCCCCGCCGCCGCCCGAGATGCGCGCCGCGCCCGCCGACGAGGAAGGCCTGTTCGGGCGCTTCATGCGCATCTTCCGGCGCAAGCCCGACACCACCGCCCCTGCCGCGGCGCAGCCCGCCACGACCGCGCAGCCTGCCCAGACGGAAGGCACCGGCACCGAGACCCCGCGCCGCCCGCGCGAGGACGGCCGCCGCGACGGTCGGGGCCGCGGTCGCGGCGATCGCCCGCGTGAAGGTCGCGAAGGTCGTGAAGGCCGTGAAGGCCGCGACGAACGTCAGCGCGCCGGCGCGCGTGACGACCGCGGTCCTCGCGAGGAGGGTCGCGGCCGGGAGGACCGCCCGCCGCGTGGCGAATCGCGTCGCGATGGCGGACGCGGACCGCGCCCGGGTGCCGACGAGGCCACCGAGAACACCAGCGCACCGCGCGAGGCCGAAGGCGCGCCGCGCGCCGAGAATCGCGAGCCGCGCGAGGATCGTGGCCGCGGGCCGCGAGGCGAGCCCCGCCGCGGTCGGCGCGGCCCGCGTGATGGCGCGCGCGAGGAAGGCGAGGCCCTCGCCAGCCCGCTGGCCGGCGCAGGCGCGCTGACCCCGGACGCCGCATCGACCGAGGCCGGCGCAAGCGGTCTTGAAGCGCCCACCGGCAGCAACGCAACTCCCATGACTGCCGCCCCGGCACCCGAGGCCGCCACGGGCGCCAGCGCCCCCGAAGGCGCGGCGGACGAGCGCGAACTCGGCCCCGAGGGCGAAGAGCGCCGCCGTTCCCGTCGTCGTCGCGGTCGCCGCGGCGGTCGTGGCAGTGACGGTGAAGCCACGGGGGCGGTCGAGGCTGACGGTGCCCGTGATGACGGCGACACCCTCCGCGCCGATGCCGCCCCCGAGGTCGAGTCCCGTCCCGAGGCACCGCCCGCTGCGAACACGGTCGCGGTGACCGAGCCGCTGCCGGCGGCCGCCCCGGCCGAGGCCAGCACGGCCCCTGCAGCAGCGCCCGAGCCGGTTGCGGCGACGGCGCCGGTCGCCGCCGAACCGGCGAGCCCGACGCCCGAGGAGGCGCCGGCCGTCGCTGAGCGTGCGGCCTCGATCACGGCGCAAGCCACGGCCCCCGTCGCGCCGTCTGCCGAGGCCACGACGCCGCCTGCCGAGCCCGCGCCCGAGCCCGCGCCCGCGCCCGCGCCCGCGCCGGCAGCTGTGCCCGCAGCAGCGCCGCCCGAGGAGGCACCGGCACCCGCCCCGGTGGCCCAG
>JBAWWD010000035.1:0-27975 GCA_037146935.1 Burkholderiales bacterium | reverse complement strand
CCGGCGGCCCTGCCGTCAGCCAGGCCTCGGCCCGCGCCGGCGCTGCGGCCCTCGGCTGCGCCACGGGCACCCGCGGGCTTTCCGCCGCCCTCGGCCGCCCCACGGCGGGCCATTCCCCGCCCGGTGGGCGAGACCGCCTGCGGCGCGGGCGCCTCGGCACGGGGCCGGGCCCGACGGGCGGGCGCCTTCTGCCCGGCGCCAGCCGCCTTCTTGCGGTGGTAGGGCGCATTCGGTCGGACGCGGCCGCTGGCCTGCCCGGCGCCCGCCTGCGGATCGACCGGCGCCGGCCGCCACACCACCAGCAGCTTGCCGATGTGCTGCACCGGCGCGCTGGCGGTGCGCTCGCACACCTCGGCGAGCATGGCGGCGCGCGCCTCCCGGTCATCGCCAAGCACCCGGATCTTGATCAGCTGGTGGCTCGTCAGGGCGCGCTCGATTTCCGCGAGCACCGCCGGGGTGAGGCCTTCATGGCCGATCATCACCACCGGCTTGAGCGGGTGGGCCTGCGCCTTGAGCGCCTTGCGGGCGGCGGCGTCGAGCGTCGGCGCGCCGACGGGTGCTGCGATAGGGTCATCCATGCGCGAATTCTATCGGTCCTGCGCCCGCGCCGGCGGATAATGCCGGTTGCTTCCCTTCGGGCGCGCCCTCGCGCCAACGCGCCGCATGGCCAAGAACCGCTTCAGCAAGGCCTGGCTGGACCAGCATCGCAACGATCCCTACGTCAAGCAGGCGCAGGCCCGCGGCTATCGCTCGCGCGCGGCCTTCAAGCTGATCGAGATCGACCAGGAAGACCGCCTCATCCGCCCCGGCAGCCTGGTGGTCGACCTCGGCAGCACACCGGGCGCCTGGAGCCAGGTGCTGCGCGAGCGGCTGGCCACCGGCGCCGGCGGCATCCGCGGGCGCATCGTTGCGCTCGATCTGCTGCCCATGGACCCGATCGCCGATGTCGAGTTCCTGCTGGGCGATTTCCGCGAGGACGCGGTCCTGGCCGAGCTCTCCGCGCGTCTGGGCGGCGAGCGCGCCGACCTGATCGTCTCCGACATGGCGCCCAACCTGTCCGGGGTGGCGACCGCCGACGCCGCCCGCATGGCCGACCTGATCGAGCTGGCGGTGGCCTTCGCCATCGGCCATCTCAAACCCGAGGGCGCGCTGCTGGTCAAGTGCTTCCATGGCAGCGGCTACAGCCAGCTGGTCGAGCGCTTCAAGCAGGTTTTCCTGCGGGTGGCTCCGCGCAAGCCCAAGGCCTCCCGCGACAAGTCCGCCGAGACCTATCTGCTGGGCCGCGGCCTGAAGCCGGCGGTGCTCGCCGGCGCCCGCCGGCAGGCGCCGGCCGCGCCCGATCATCCGCCTCCGTTGATCGGTCCGGTGTAAGCCCCATACGGATCAACGACTTATCCAGCACTTGCGGCTGGCGGCGACGCCCCAATCTGGGTAGAATCCTTCTGCTGGAAAAGGAGCATTCCTAAGTGAACAACGTGTTCTCAAAGGCCGCGGTCTGGCTGGTCATCGCGCTGGTGCTGTTCACCGTCTTCAAGCAGTTCGACGGTCGGCAGGCCCGGGGCGGCGACATGCCCTACTCCCAATTCATGGCCGAGGCCCGCGAGGGGCGGATCGACAGCGTCACCATCGATGGCCGCACGCTGCGCGCCCGCACCAAGGACAACAAGTCCGTCACGGTGTTCTCGCCCAGCGATCCCTGGATGGTCGGCGATCTCATGAAGTTCGGCGTCCAGGTCAACGCCAAGCCCGAGGAAGAGCAGTCGCTGCTGCTCAACATCTTCGTCTCGTGGTTCCCCATGTTGCTGCTCATCGGCGTGTGGGTGTTCTTCATGCGGCAGATGCAGGGCGGCGGCCGCGGCGGCGCGTTCTCGTTCGGCAAGAGCCGGGCCCGCCTGCTCGACGAAAGCAACAACAGCATCACCTTCGCCGACGTCGCCGGCTGCGATGAAGCCAAGGAAGACGTCCGCGAGCTGGTCGAGTTCCTGCGCGATCCCTCCAAGTTCCAGAAGCTCGGCGGCCGCATCCCGCGCGGCGTGCTCATGGTGGGCTCGCCCGGCACCGGCAAGACCCTGCTCGCCAAGGCGATCGCCGGCGAGGCCAAGGTGCCGTTCTTCTCCATCTCGGGCTCTGACTTCGTCGAGATGTTCGTCGGCGTGGGCGCCGCCCGCGTTCGCGACATGTTCGAGAACGCCAAGAAGCACGCGCCCTGCATCCTCTTCATCGACGAGATCGACGCGGTCGGCCGCCAGCGCGGCGCCGGCCTGGGCGGTGGCAACGACGAGCGCGAGCAGACCCTCAACCAGCTGCTGGTCGAGATGGACGGCTTCGAGACTGGCCAGGGCGTGATCGTCATCGCCGCCACCAACCGGCCTGACGTGCTCGATCCCGCGCTGCTGCGTCCGGGCCGCTTCGACCGCCAGGTGGTGGTGCCGCTGCCCGACATCCGCGGCCGCGAGCAGATCCTCAACGTGCACATCCGCAAGGTGCCCATCGGCCCTGATGTGCGGGCTGACTTGCTCGCCCGTGGCACGCCCGGCTTCTCGGGCGCTGATCTGGCCAATCTGGTGAACGAGGCCGCGCTGTTTGCCGCCCGCCGTTCCGCCCGCCTGGTCGAGATGATCGATTTCGAGCGCGCCAAGGACAAGATCATCATGGGCGCCGAGCGCCGCTCGCTGATCATGCCCGAGGAAGAGCGGCGCAACACCGCCTACCACGAGTCCGGCCATGCCATCGTGGCCAAGCTGCTGCCCAAGACCGATCCGGTGCACAAGGTCACCATCATTCCGCGTGGTCGGGCGCTGGGCGTCACCATGCAGTTGCCCGAGCAGGATCGCTACAGCATGGATCGCGATCGCATGCTCAACACCATCGCGGTGCTCTTCGGCGGGCGCATCGCTGAAGAACTCTTCATGAAGCAGATGACCACCGGCGCGTCCAATGACTTCGAGCGGGCCACGGCCATGGCCCGCGACATGGTCACCCGCTACGGCATGTCCGATGTCATGGGCCCCATGGTCTACGCCGAGAACGAAGGCGAGATCTTCCTCGGGCGCTCCATCACCAAGACCACCAACGTGTCCGAAGACACCATGCGCAAGGTCGACTCCGAGATCCGCCGCATCATCGACGAGCAGTACGCGGTGGCCCGGCGCATTCTCGAAGACAACCGCGACAAGGTCGAGGTCATGACCGCCGCCCTGCTCGACTGGGAAACCATCGATGCCGAGCAGATCGACGACATCTGCAACGGCCGTCCGCCGCGCCCGCCCAAGGAGCGCTCGGGTGGCGCCGGTGGCACCGGCGGCTCTTCCGGCACCGCGCCCACGGTGGCGCCCAACGCGCCCGCGGCGCCCGCCGCGCAGTAAGCGCGCAGGCCCGGCCGTCACGGTCGGGCCTTTCCGGTTCCCGGCTCTCACGTGTCGGCCTCACCGTCTCTTCACTGCGGCAGATTCCGGCTGAGCCTGGATGAGCCGCGCGTGATGGGTGTGCTCAACCTCACCCCCGATTCCTTCCATGCCGGCGCCCGGCATCCCGATCCCGACCAGGCGGTCGCTCGCGCCCGCGACATGCTTGATGAGGGCGCGCACCTGATCGACGTCGGCGCCGAATCCACCCGGCCGGGGGCCGAGCCCCTGTCGGCGCAGGCAGAATGGGCGCGGCTCGCCCCGGTGCTCGAGGCCCTGAAGGGCCTGCCGGTGCCGCTGTCGGTGGACACCCGCCAGCCCGAGGTAATGCGCCGCGCGCTCGCCCTGGGCGTCGACATGATCAACGATGTCTCCGGCTTCACCCACCCCGATGCCCTGGCCGCGGTGGCCGATGCCGCCGCCGGCCTGTGTGTGATGCACATGGCGGGCGAGCCGGCCACCATGCAGCGCGCGCCCGCCTATCAGGATGTGGTGGGGCAGGTGGGCGCCTTCCTGCGGGCGCAGGCTGCGCGGCTGATGGCCGCCGGCGTCGCGCCCGAGCGCCTGCTGCTCGACCCCGGCATCGGCTTTGGCAAGCGCACCGAGGACAACCTCGCCCTCATGCGGCACCTGCCCGAGCTCGCGCCGCCCTGCGCCGCGGTGCCTGGCGGTCGCCTGCCGCTGCTGGTGGGCCTCTCGCGCAAGTCTTTCATCGGCGCGCTCACCGGGCGCGAGCGCACCGCCGACCGTCTCGCCGGCAGCCTTGCCGGCGCAATCGCCGCGGCCGCCGCCGGTGCGAAGATCCTGCGCGTGCATGATGTGGCCGCCACGGTCGATGCGCTTGCGGTCTGGCGGGCATTGCGCCCCGCCGCGCCGGTCGCCACACACTGACTGAACCCCTTTCGGACTCCAACACATGGCACGCAAGTACTTCGGCACCGACGGCATCCGCGGCCGGGTGGGCGAATCGCCCATCGTTCCCGAATTCGCCCTGCGCCTGGGCTACGCGGCCGGGCAGGTGCTCGCGCGCAGCGGCGCAACGCGCCCCGCCGTGCTCATCGGCAAGGACACGCGCATCTCCGGCTACATGCTCGAGGCTTCGCTCGAGGCCGGCTTCTCGGCCGCGGGGGTCGACGTCTATCTGTCGGGCCCCATTCCCACCCCGGCGGTGGCCTATCTCACGCGCGCGCTGCGGCTGTCGGCCGGCGTGGTGATCAGCGCCTCGCACAATCCCTACGATGACAACGGCATCAAGTTCTTTTCGGGCGATGGCAACAAGCTGCCCGACGCCGTCGAGGAACAGATCGAGGCGGCCATCGAGCAGCCGATGGGGTGCGTGGCCTCCGAGCATCTGGGCCGCGCGCGTCGCATCGATGATGCGGCCGGCCGCTACATCGAGTTCTGCAAGAGCTCGTTCCCATTTTCGCTCGATCTGCGCGGCCTGCGCCTGGTGATCGACTGCGCCCACGGCGCGGCCTATCACACCGCGCCCCATGTCTTTCACGAACTGGGCGCCGATGTCATCGCGATCGGCAACGAGCCCAACGGCCTGAACATCAACGACGGGGTGGGCGCCACCCATGCCGAGACCCTGTCGCGCGCCGTGCTCGAGCACCGGGCCGACCTCGGTGTGGCGCTCGACGGCGATGCCGATCGCGTGCTCATCGCCGACGCCGGCGGGCGCGTCTACAACGGCGATGAACTCCTCTATGTCATCGTGGCCGACCGGCTGCGCGACCGCATGGTCAACGGCGTGGCCGGCACGCTGATGTCCAACCTCGCGCTCGAGCAGGCGATGTCGCGCCTTGGCGTGGGCTTCGCCCGCGCCAAGGTAGGCGACCGCTATGTGCTCGAGACCCTGCAGCAGCGTGGCTGGCTCTATGGTGGCGAGAGCTCCGGGCACCTGCTGTGCCTTGATTGCCACACCACCGGCGACGGCACCATCAGCGCGCTGCAGGTGCTGTGCGCCATGCGTCGCACCGGCCAGAGCCTGGCGCAGCTCACCGAGGGCCTGACGCTCTTCCCGCAGACCCTGGTCAATGTCCGGGTGCAGCGCGGCTTCGACTGGCAGGCCCATGCCGGTCTGCGCCGCGAGCAGGCTGCGGTCGAGGCCGAGCTCGGCGCCGATGGCCGCGTGCTCATCCGCCCCTCCGGCACCGAGCCCTTGCTGCGGGTGATGGTCGAGGCCCGCGATGCCGCGCTCGCCGAGCGTGCCGCGCAACGCATCGCCAGCGTCATCGCTGCCTGAGCGCACGCGGGGTTCGCACGCGGCGCCTCGGCGATCCCGGAAATGCGCTACAATCCGCCTCCTCCGGGGCGTAGCTCAGCCTGGTAGAGTGCTTGCTTTGGGAGCAAGATGTCGGAGGTTCGAATCCTCTCGCCCCGACCAGGCTCCTGGCCCGCCTTGCCGAACCTGGGCTGCCTCCCTGTCCGACGGAGTGCTGCCCGTAGCTCAGCTGGATAGAGCATCAGCCTTCTAAGCTGAGGGTCACAGGTTCGAGTCCTGTCGGGCAGGCCAGTGGCAGCGTTGCGGTGCTGCTCATCTGGTTGTTGTCATGTTTTCGGGTGCCGCGCTTGCGTGCCGGTGCCCCGGTGGTGGCTGTAGCTCAGTTGGTAGAGTCCCGGATTGTGATTCCGGTTGTCGTGGGTTCGAGTCCCATCAGCCACCCCACTGTTTAGCCTCATATTCAAGGGCTTGCGATTGAAAAGAGCGGGCTCTGGGCCAAATCTTGGCCGGCTTGCTCACTCACGATCCCTGGAGCAGGGGTGAAGCCACCTCGACCGCGGTGATTGCCCCCGCTGGATCGACGCACTCGGCGACTCTCTGACCGTCTCCCGCGCATCGCACCCGCATCGTGGTGATTGTGCGTCGCGAACGAACCGGCGCGAACTCGCGATCGAATTGCCGATCCTCAGCGCAGCCGCAGCAGCGCATCCAGAGACACACGACCCGGACCGCGCGCAACGAGGTAGAGCAGTGCAGCCGCCCAGGTCAGATGCGTTGGCCAGGCGGACGGGTAGACCAGCAGCTGGATCACTGCCGTCATGCCGAGCAGCGACAGCGCCGACAGGCGGGTCGCCAGCCCGAGCACGAGCAGGATCGGGAACAGGTGCTCGGCATAGGTGGCGAGGTGCGCGGCAATGTCGGGTGGCAGCAGCGGCAGACGGTACTCGTCCTCGAACAGTGCGATCGCACTCTCGCTGACGCTCAGCAGTCCGTCGACCTTGGTCCGTCCGGACAGCCAGAAGGTGCCGGCGATGCCCAGGCGCGCGGCCAGTGCGATCAGGTCATGGCCGATCCATCGATCGGCATGGTCGGTGAGCCGGTTGTAGAGGCCGGACAGGCCTGTCTGTCGTTCGGTGGATGCGGTGGAGGCGACGGTTTTCATCGGAAGGTCCTTGTGGGATGGCGCGTGGGTCAGGCAGCAGGTGCTGCGCATCGAAAGCTGCTGAAGGTCCCCGCACCGAGCAGCGAGCCGATCAGTGCCGCGATATCGACAGCGGGCTCGGCATCCATCGCGGCGAGTGCTGCCTCGCCGAGGCTGCAGCCGGTGTCGCAGGCATCTAGGAAGGCGATCGCCGATCGAGCGACCTGCCGGTGCATCACGACCTCGAATGGGCGGGTGAGCAGGGCGCCCTCCGGCCGCCAGTCGATCGGCGCGTCGTCTGTGGCGCGGTCCTCGTCGTGCAGGCAGTCCGTCTTGTCGACCCGGTTGCGCGACCAGAGGGTGTACGTGGGCGCATCCGCACACCAACGCCAGCGCGCCGCCGGATGCAGGTTCAGGCGACCCTCGGCCAGCAGCGCCGGTTCGATCGCGAGCAGCGCATCGGCCGGGAGCACCGGTGCGTCGGCGGCTGCATGCGACTCGACCCATGCCCGGTCCAGGGCTGCGACCGCTGGCAGCCAGGGCAGCCCGGCAGCCGGTTCGAAGGCGGACAGGAAGGTGGGGAAGGTGCGACCGTAGTGCAGCAGCATCGGACCGCAAGGCAGATCGCCGCGGGCATAGACCGCGCACGCTGCCCGCATCCATTCGTGGCCGACCAGCCGCGCAACGGCCGGAAAGTTGGCCGCCAGGGCATCGACGCAGCCCTTGATCACGGTGTTGCGGTAGACGGCGAAGCCGGGCTGGCTCGTCAGCCGTGCCAGCCACGCCGGCATCGGGGCGGCGGCTGCATCCTCACCGGACGATGCAGGGTGGTCGCCCTGCGCCAGCAGCGCGGCACCGAAGGCCTGCTGGTAGTCGGCGAGGGTGTTCATGCGGCGACCCTCAGGTGCGTACCGCCATGCGCCACCGGCGCTTGCAGTGCCCGGTGGGCCCGCTCGCGCTCCTTCAGCAGCACGTCGAACCCCGGCAGCTTGCCGTCGCGCTCCACCAGCGTCGGGCGTGGCCCGATGCGCTCGACGAGGCGGCGATGCAGTGCCCATACGCTCGGCGCGACGGGTTCGTCGTGGCTGTCCACCAGCAGCGCCGCGGCCAGCGCCGGGTCGGCCGAGTGGCCGGCCAGGTGTAATTCGGCGATCGGACCGGCCGGGATGGCATCGATCCATGCGTTCGCGTCGAAACCCAGGTTATTGGCGCTGACATGCACGTTGTTCAGGTCGACCAGAAGCGCACAGCCGCTGCGCGCGGCGATCGAGGCGAGGAAGTCGACTTCCTCGAAGTGGTGGGCGTGGGGGCCCACGGCATCGAAGGCGAGGTAGTGCGACGGATTCTCGATCGCGACCCGTCGCTTCAGGCGATCCTGCACGCGCGCCAGGTTGGCGACGATGCAGTCGAGCACCTCGTTCGTGCGCGGCACCGGCAGCAGGTCGGGCAGATGGCTCGATTGCCATCCGTTCCAGGCCAGGTGCCCGGACACGAGGGCGGGCTCGAAACGCTCCACCAGGTGTGCCAGGCGGTCGAGAAGGCCCGTTTCCGGCAATGAAGGCGCGGCCAGGGCCAGTGCGACCGAATGCAGCGACAGCGGATGGCGGCTGCGGATCCGTTCCAGCCAGGCCAGACGCGGGCCGCCTTCCACGAGATAGTTCTCGGGATGCACCTCGTACCAGAGGCCGGGGTCGGCGCGTTCCAGTGCATCGGCGTAATGGGCCGGCTTCAGGCCGAGGCCGGCGGTGAGCGCATCCATGTTCGATTCCGTTCGAGGGGAAGGGGCGCGCGCGGCGAAAACGGTCTCCGGAGGGCTGACGACCGTTGCGCAGCGCGCCGGGCGATCCTGCCGCGCTGGTCAGATGGGCTTGAGCGAGCCCATGCCGGTCGGCGTCTTGATCGACGTGCAGGTACCCTTGGCCACATACTTCCAGGCATTGCCCTGGTAGCTGACCTTTGACGTGCCTGCGCAACTGGTGCCCGCGCCGGCGGCGCAGTCGTTCTGGCCGGCGAGCGAGACGCCGTAGCAGCGTTCCTTCTCGCCCTTGATCGAAGCGCCCTTGTCCTGTGCGAGAGCGCCACCCGAGGCGAGCGAGGCAAGTGCGAGGATCACGGTGGCGAGTTTCTGGCGGTCGTTCATGTGTGGACTCCATCGGTTCACGGTTTCGACCGGGGCGACATTGCCCGCGGTACGAAGGTGTATTCGTCGCCGCAAGCCTCGCGGTTACGGTCGAACGCACGATCCGCCGGGAATTTTTTTCTTTTCAATCCGCTGTAACCGTGTAGCTGTCCCACCCGAATCAGTGCTGTACCGCCAAGACTCTTGACACCGATCCAGCAAGCCCGCGCGGCACGATTGCAGCAACTGATGGCCGCAGCCCACGGTGGCGACGGTGTCGCCTATGCTGCATTCCTGCGCGAGTTGTCGTCGCTGCTGCGGGGCTTCTACCGGCGGCGCCTGTTCAACCTGTCTGACGACATCGAGGACCTCGTGCAGGAAACCCTGCTCGCCGTGCACAACAAGCGCCATACCTACGACCCCGCCCAGCCGGTCACCGCCTGGCTGCATGCGATCGCGCGCTACAAGCTGGTGGATCTGCTGCGCGCGCGCGCGGTGCGAGAGGCCCTGCACGAGCCGCTCGACGAGAGCCATGAAGCCCTGTTCGCCGACCCTGCGCCCGACGCCCAGGAGGCGCGCCGCGACCTCGACGTGCTGCTGCAGCAACTGCCAGACAAGCAGCGCCTGCCGATCGTCTTCGTGAAGCTGCAGGGCTTGTCGGTGCGCGAGGCGGCGCAGCGTACCGGCTTGTCGGAGTCGGCCGTGAAGATCGGCATCTTCCGCGGCCTGCGCGTGCTGGCCGAACGCATCCGGGGCGAACGATGAACACTGACCAACTGATCGCCGCGCTGGCCACCGGTGTCGAGCCGGTCGACCCGATGGCGTTGCGCCGGCGGCTGGGCATCGCGACGGCGCTGGGCATCGTCGCTGCCTTGCCGTTGATGCTGGCGCTGCTTGGCCTCAACCCGGGACTCGCGCAGGCGGCGCAGTTGCCGATGTTCTGGGTGAAGTTCGCCTTCGTCGCCGGGCTGGCGCTGGCCGGCGGCTGGGCGGTGGCGCGGCTGTCGCGGCCAGGCGCAGCGCTGCAGCTGCCGGCGCTCGCGCTGGCCCTGCCCGAGCTCGTGATGGCCGTGCTGGCGCTGCTGGCCCTGGCGCTGGCGCGGGCCGACCAGCGGCTGGTGCTGCTGCTCGGGTCCAGCTGGTCCGCCTGTCCATGGTTGATCGTCGTGCTGTCGCTGCCGTCCTTCGCGCTGCTGCTGTGGGCTGTGAAGGGGTTGGCACCGACCCGTCTGCGGCTCGCCGGGGCGGGGGCGGGGCTGCTCGCCGGGGCGATCGGTGCCCTGGTCTACGTGCTGCACTGCCCGGAGCTGGCCGCGCCGTTCCTGCTGGTCTGGTACACGCTCGGCATGCTTCTGCCGGCCGCTGCTGGTGCGCTGGTCGGCCCGCGCCTGCTGCGCTGGTAGGCCCCTGCTTCCCAATGCAGACGATCCGGTCCGGTTCGATCGTGCAGGTGTCCTCTTCTGCCGTTCGGCTGGGGCATGCGCCGGGCTTCTGGAAGGGAGGTGATCCGATGTCTGGTCGATTGCTGCAGTTCCACCCTGTCGTGACCTCGGTCAATTGGGTTCGAGTCCCATCAGCCACCCCACCCCTTTTTCGCCCCTTCTCACCGCGTGTCTGCGCCGCGCCCGTGCCTGCCCGGCCGGCTGCGTCGTACCCTCAGTCCGGGCGCACCGAATACGCCTGCGGCAACAGCATGTCGATCACGCCGTAGCGCGCGGGTGAGTCGGCCGGCATCGAGGCCAGCGCCTCACCGGGGCGCAGGCCCAGGGCCTTGGTCAGCGCGCCCTGCAGGAGTTCCCTCAGAAAGGCCTCACCCGCGGGCCCCATGAACGCGGCGACATCCGCGCCAGCCGCGCTGCGCGTGAGCTCGGCCAGCAGCGACTCCCGATGCGTGGCGATATGGGTGCGCAGACTGCCTGCATCGACGCTGCCCAGCACGAGATGCAGGCGGGGAATGGCGATCTCGGCATTGCGCAGACGCAGCACCAGTGGTGCGTCTGCGAGTTCGATGCTGCGCCCATCGAGATCGGCCGCGGCACCGGCGCTCGCGCCGGCCTGGACCGGCGCCGTCGGCTGCGGTGAGGCCTGAGCCTGCGCGCCGGGTTGCTGCGCCGGCGTCTGCGGTGATCCGGTGGCGGCGATTGCCGGGCGACTCGAATCGGGCCCCTGGCGATCGACCTGTTTCGGGATGGCCAGCCAGATGGCGCCGCCGATCACGCCGATGGTCAGCAGCGCCCCCAGACCGCCGATGGCGATCGGCAGCGCCTGGCTGGTGGCGAATGGCGATGGCGCGCTTGCGCGCCGCTGCGTCAGTCCGGCTCCGCCCGCTGCTGGGGCCATCGATGGCGTTTCCGCCGCGCTGGCCGCGAGATCCCGGTCATAGGCGGCGCGACGCTCGGGGTCTGACAGCACCTCATAGGCCACGGTGATCTCGGCGGCGCACTGGGCGGCTGCCGCGTCGCCGGGCCGGCGATCAGGGTGAAATCGCTGGATCAGGCTGCGATAGGCAGCCCGGACCACTTCCGGGCTGGCCTTCGTACTGACCTCGAGCCGGTCGTAATGCGTCATGGCCGTTCAGTGCAGACGCGCGAACGTGGTCACCGAGCCATCCTGTTCGCGCAGCTGGAATTGCTGCTCTTTCCGGGAGGCGATCGACCGCGGCTGCATTGCCCGGCGCCGGGTCAAGGCTGCTGGCGCCGCTCGCGGAGCTGCCTGATCTGCAGTTCCAGCCGGGCGCGGCTCTCCGGGGTGCGGGCGTTCTGTACCTCGAGCTGCAACTGCTCTTCCCTGAACCTGAGCTCCAGGTCGCGCTCTGCGCGCTGACGCGCCTGCTGTTCGGCTATCCTGAGTTCCTGCTCGGCCATTCTGCGGTCGCGAGAGACCTGGTCGCCGAGCTGGCGCACATCCTGTTCCAGGCGGCGCTGCTCCTCATCGCGCCGGCGCTTTTCGTCTTCGCGTTGGCGTTTTTCCTGCTCGGCCTGCCGCGTCTCGGCATCCTTGCGCTGGCGCTCGGCCTCCAGGAGTTCGAGCTCGGCGATGTTCGCCGGCTTCACGCCGTAGGTGCGGGCGTACTCCTGCAATCGGATCTGCTCCGCGGCGCGGGCTTCGATCTGGGCGCGCTTGTGCTCCGAGCCGACAGACGCGCAGCGGGTGATGCCGAAGGCAAGCACGCCGATGAGGGTCAGCATGCCGATCGCGCGCATGACCAGCTTCGAGGCATTGAGGACGCTGGCGGCCGCCGAAGGCTCGCGACTGCCGAATCCCCCCAGGTCTTCGCGCGCGAGCAGGGCGTCTGCCCGAAGCGACAGGGCGTCGGCGCGCAAGCCCAGCGCGTCAGCCCGGATCTGCTCCCGCCTGGCCAGGGGGCTGCCCAGTGCCGCGGCACGGTTGCGCGCCTTGGCCTCGAGTTCGGCGTCATAGCGCGCGCGCAGATTGGGGTCGCTCAGCGTGTCCTTGGCCACGGCCAGCATCTGTTGCCGTTCGGCAAAGTCCTGATGCGACATGTCTGCCCGTCTGGCTTCCAGTTCGGACATCGCGCGCAGGAAGGCGGTGCGCACCTCGACCAAACCGGCCGTCGCAGACAGGCCAAGGATCTGATACAGCGTGAGTTTGGGCATCGCTCGGATCCTCGCGTGTCGATACCGACGAACCCGCGGGAAAGTCAGCGCCCGGCGCGGGCGCGATCCCCTCGATTCTATCGACGCGGGTCCTTGTCAGGGGCGGCGTCCATCGTCTGCGAACGGCCGTCCATGGATGCGCCCGCCCGCGCCATCGACGGCTACTTCGGCTGGATGCCGGCCGCCTCGGCCACCTTCCTGAAGCGCTCGAACTCCTTGCGCTGGAACTCGCCGAGCTCACGGGTGTGCATCATCATGGGCGCGCTGGGCTGCGTGGCCTGGTAGGCCTTGCCTTCGGGCGAGAGCATCACCGTTCGCACCGCATCGGCGAGCTTGTTGGTGATGTCGTCGGGGGTCTCGCGCCGCACGTAGAGTGACGAGAAGGTGTAGGTCTCGAACTCGGGATAGCCCAGCTCCAGCATGGTGGGCACCTGTGGCGCCATCCGGTCGCGGGTCGCGCCGGTGACCGCCAGCCCGCGCAGGCGGCCATCCTTGAGGTGGGTGATCACGCCACCGAGATCGTTCAGGCCGAACTCCAGTGAGCCGCCCATGACGTCGTTCTGCAGCTGTGCGCCGCCCTTGTAGGCGACATGGCTCACCTCGATCCCGGCCGCCAGGCCCAGCCATGCGCCCACCAGCATGTAGCCGTCGGAGTAGCTGCCGATGTTCAGCGGCCGTTTCTCGCGCTTGACCGCGGCGATCAGGTCGGCCAGCGTGCGATGCGGCGAGTCGCCCTTGACCACGAGCGCGACCACGCCGGTGCCGAAGCCGTGCACCGGCCGGAAATCGCGGAAGGGGTCATAGGGCAGGTTGCGGTTGAGCACCGGCAGCACGCACATCGGCGTGTTCGTGCCCACGAAGGCGGTGTAGCCGTCGGCCGGGGCGCTGCGCACGGCCTGGATGGCGATCATGCCGCTGGCGCCCGGCCGATTCTCCACCACCACCGATTGGCCGAGCAGGCGGGAGAGCATCTCGCCATAGGCCCGTGAGCCGCTGTCGGCGCCGCTGCCGGGCGTGAAGGGCACGACGAAGCGGATCGGCTTGTTGGGATAGCCAGACGCCTGGGCGCGGGCAGCGGACGCCAGCGCCGACGCGGTGGCGCCGGCCAGTGCGGTGAGGACATGTCGACGGTTCATCCTGGGCTCCTGGATGGCCCGCCGCTCGCGCCGGCGCGAATCGGCAGGACGAGTTGCAGTGGCAGCAGGGTAACCCAGGCCCCATCGGGCCCCGGCTCAGATTTCGAGGTTGTCGATCAGCCGGGTTTCACCCAGACGCGCCGCGCCCAGCACGACCGTCGGCTCGCCGGGCGCGGCGGGCTGCAGATCGGCCTGACGCCGCACGACCAGGTAGTCGGGCACCCATCCCCGCGCGCGCAGCGCGGCGCTCTCGGCGGCGAGCAGCGCGCCGGGTTCGGTGTGCCCGCTGCGCACTGCCTCGGCGATGCGGCGCAGCGCCAGGCTGAGCTGCACCGCCTCGGCCCGCTCGGCCGGGCTCAGGTAGCCGTTGCGCGAGGACAGGGCCAGTCCGTCGGTGTCACGCTCGGTCTCGCCGGCAACGATGCGGATCGGCAGGGCGAACTGTTCGACCATGCGCCGGATGATCATCAGCTGCTGGTAATCCTTCTTGCCGAACACCGCGACCGCGGGCTGCACGCAGGCCAGCAGCTTCATCACCACGGTGCACACCCCGGTGAAGAAGCCCGGCCGGAACTCGCCCTCGAGGATGTCGGCCAGCTCGGCCGGCGCATGCACCGTGAAGGTCTGCGGCTGCGGGTAGAGCTCGCGCTCGTCGGGCGCGAAGAGCACGTCGCAACCGGCCGCGCGCAGGCGCGCGCAATCGGCCTCCCAGGTGCGGGGGTAGCGGTCGAAGTCTTCGTGGGGAGCGAACTGCAGCCGGTTGACGAAGATGCTCACCACCGAGACGTCCCCCATCGCGCGCGCCTGACGCAGCAGCGCGATATGGCCGTCATGGAGGTTGCCCATGGTGGGCACGAAGGCCGGGCTGCGAGCCTGCGCAAGGCGCTGACGCAGGTCGGCGATGGTGTGGGCGATGAACATGATGGGGCCTACCAGGCGTGTTCTTCGTCGACCGGGAAGCTGCCGGTCTTGACCGCGTTGACGTAGGCCTGGAAGGCCTCGCGCACGCCGCCGGCCTGCGCCATGAAGTTGCGCACGAACCGTGGCAAGCGGCCGAGATGCGCGCCGAGCATGTCGTGCATGACCAGCACCTGCCCGGCCGTGCCGCGACCCGAGCCGATGCCGATGGTGGGGCAGCGCGGCAGTTGCGCGGTGAGCTGCGCCGCCAGCACCGCGGGCACCATCTCGAGCACCAGCAGGCTGGCACCTGCGTCCTGCAGCGCGCGGGCTTCGGCCACGAGCTGCGCCGCCGCCGCCTCGCCGCGGCCCTGCACGCGGTAGCCGCCCAGGGCGTGCACGGTCTGCGGCGTGAGCCCCAGGTGCGCGCACACCGGGATGCCGCGCTCGACCAGGAACCGCACCGTCTCGGTGGTCCAGCCGCCGCCTTCCAGCTTGACCATCTGCGCGCCGGCCTGCATCAGCACCGTGGCGCTGAGCAGGGCCTGCTCGCGCGAGGCCTGGTACGAGCCGAAGGGGAGGTCGCCCACCAGCCAGGCCGCGCCCTGGGACTGCCGCAGTCCGCGCGCCACGCACTCGGTGTGATAGCGCATGGCCTCGAGGGTCACGGGTGTGGTGGTGGACAGCCCCTGGCAGACCATGCCGAGCGAGTCGCCCACCAGGATCACCTCGACCCCGGCGGCGTCGGCCAGGGCCGCGAAGCTCGCGTCATAGGCGGTGAGCATGGCGATCTTCTCGTCGCGAGCGGGCATGTCGAGCAGTCGGGGCAGGCTGATCGGCTTGCGTGCCGGCGTGCCGGCGGCGGGCACGCTGACCGTGCCGTAGGGGGCCGAAGACGAGGAGAGCTCGGCGGGCCCGGTGCCGGGTGCCGTCGGGGTGGTGGTGCTCAAGTCTGCTTCCTTGCGACGGGGCGCGCCTGCGCCCCGATGTGGCGGTGAATCAGGCGGGCTCGGAGATCTCGATGAGATTCAGGTCGGGGTCGCGCACATACACCGAGCGGATCCGGCCAGTGGCGCCGGTGCGCAGCACCGGGCCTTCGATGATGGGCCAGCCCTCGCGCTGCAGCCGCTCGATGACCTGCGCGAGCGGCACGGCCGCGATGAAGCACAGGTCGAGCGCGCCGGGCACCGGCAGATGGGCCTTGGGTTCGAACTCGCGGCCCTGGACGTGCAGGTTGATCTTCTGGTTGCCGAACACGAATGCGCGGCGCTCCACCGGCGGCGTGCCGCCGATGAAGCTGTCCAGGCGCATGCCCAGCACCCGGGTGTAGAAGTCCACGCAGGCCGCCTCGCGGGCGGTGGTGAGGACCAGGTGGTCGAGGTGGTCGATCATGCGTGGGCTCCGGGGGGCTGTGGCGGTCAGGCCTGCTTGGGGACGCGATGCAGGGCGCAGATCTTGTTGCCGTCCGGGTCGCGCAGATAGGCGAGATAGAGCTTGCCGCCGGGGCCTTCGCGCATGCCCGGGGGGTCTTCGCAGGAGCGTCCGCCATTGGCGCAGCCGGCGGCGTGGAAGGCGTCGGCCTGCTCGGGCGAGGCCGCCTGGAAGCCGATGGTGCCGCCGTTGGCATGGGTGGCCGGATTGCCGTCGATCGGGGTGGTGATGGCGAAGGTGCCGCCCGGCCCGCGATAGAAGTAGCGGTTCTTGTTGGCCACGCCGGGGCCGATGCCCAGGGCGCCGAGCACCGCGTCATAGAACTTGCGGGAGGCTTCGAGGTCGCTGGCGCCGACCATCACATGACTGAACATTGCATTCTCCTGGAGGAGGTTGGGATTCCGACAAGGGGCGCCATGGAAATCGAAGCCCCGCGCGCCGGTCCCGGCCGCGCGGCCGGGTGGCCTATCATCACCCCGACGGCCCGGCCGGTCGACATGCCCCGGTCCGCAACAATCCCTTCGTCGCGCCACGCCGCCTGCCCATGACACCAGACCGTCCGCTGCTGCTCAACGCCTTTGCCATGAACTGCGTGGGCCACATCAACCACGGGCTCTGGACGCATCCGCGCGACCGCACCGCCGATTACACCGACATCGACCACTGGACCGGGGTGGTTCGTACCCTGGAGCGCGGGCTGTTCGACGGCCTGTTCCTGGCCGACATCGTGGGCGCCTACGACGTCTACCAGGGCTCGCTCGACATCACCCTGCGCGAGTCGATCCAGCTGCCGCTGAACGACCCCATCCCGCTGGTGGGCGCGCTGCTGCCGGCCACCCGGCACCTCGGCTTCGGCATCACCGTCAACCTCACCTACGAGCATCCCTACCTGCTCGCCCGGCGCTTCGCGACGCTCGATCACCTCAGCCGCGGCCGGGTGGGCTGGAACATCGTCACCGGCTATCTGGACAGCGCCGCGCGGGCCATGGGCCTGCCCGCCCAGCCCGAGCATGATGGCCGCTACGACCGTGCCGACGAGTTCATGGCGGTGGCCTATCGGCTCTGGGAATCCAGTTGGGACGCCGACGCGGTCATCCGCGATCGGGCCGCGCGCGTGTACACCCGCCCGGAGGCGGTGCGGCCGGTGCGCCATCGCGGCGAGCACTACCAGGTGGAAGGGGTGAGTCTCTGGGAGCCCTCGCCGCAGCGCACGCCGGTGCTCTACCAGGCGGGTTCGTCAGGCCGGGGCCAGCGCTTTGCGGCGCGGCACGCCGAATGCGTGTTCATTTCCGGGCAGTCCCGCGATGGCGCCCGGGCGCTGGTGAAAGACCTGCGCGCGCAGGCGGTGCGCGAGGGACGCCGCCCCGAGGACATCAAGATCTTCATGGGCGCGAGCGTGGTGGTGGCGCCCACCGACGCGCTCGCCCAGGAGAAGCTGCGCGAGTACATCCACCATGCCAGCCCCGAGGCGGGCCTGGCGCATTTCGCCTCGGGCACCGGCATCGACTTCTCGCGCTACGGGCTCGACGAGCCGGTGGCGCCGCCGGGCACCGGCCGCGGCGGGCAGGGCGATGCCATGCAGTCGGCGGTCAAGCTGGTCACCGGCGGGCCACGCGCGCGCACCCGGCGCGAACTGCTCGCCGAGATGGCCCTGGGCGGGCGCTATGCGCTCATCACCGGCTCGCCGCAGCGCGTGGCCGATGCCATGATCGACTGGGCCCGCGACACCGGCATCGACGGCTTCAATCTCGCGCGCACCGTGGTGCCCGAGTGCTACGACGATTTCGTCGATCTGGTGGTGCCCGAACTGCAGCAGCGCGGCGCCTTCAAGACCGCCTATGCCGAGGGCACGCTGCGCGAGAAGCTCTTCGGCGAAGGGCCCCTGCTGCCCGGTCGCCATCCATCCCGTTCCACGAGGCTCACATGAACGCTGACGCATTGCGCGCCCTGCAGGCGCCCCTGAAGGACCAGTATCGCCAGCAGCCGCAGGCGGCCTTCATCACCCTGAGCGCCGAGGGTCGGCTGGGCGAGGGGGTGAGCTGCAGCGTGCAGACCGGTCAGGCCCTGGTGAAGGCCGGGCTGCATCCGGCCTCGGGCGGCGACGGCCTGTCGGCCTGTTCGGGCGACATGCTGCTGCAGGCGCTGGTGGCCTGCGCCGGGGTTACTCTCAAGGCGGTGGCCACCGCGCTGGGCATCAGCCTGCGCGATGCCACCCTGCGCGCCGAAGGCGATCTGGATTTTCGCGGCACCCTGGGCGTGGCCAAGGACGCGCCGGTGGGCCTGAGCGCGGTGCGCCTGGCCATCCATCTCGACACCGACGCCTCGGCCGAGCAGATCCAGACGCTGCTGCGGCTCACCGAGCGCTACTGCGTCATCTACCAGACGCTGGCGCGGCCGCCCGCGCTGTCGGTGTCGCACACCACGGCTGCGGCGGGCTGACACTCAGAGCGCGTTCACCGGGATCTTGAGGTAGGACACGCCGTTGGCTTCCGGCGGCGGCAGTTCGCCGGCGCGGATGTTCACCTGCACCGCGGGCAGGATCAGCACCGGCATCTCGAGCGTGGCGTCGCGCTTCGTGCGCATGGCCACGAAGTCGTCTTCGGAGATGCCGTCACGCACGTGAATGTTGGCGGCGCGCTGCTCGGCCACCGTGGTCTGGAACGCCACCGGCCGATTGCCGGGCGGATAGTCGTGGCACATGAACAGGCGGGTCTCGGGTGCCAGGTCGAGCAGGCGCCGCACCGAACGGTAGAGCGTTCGGGCATCGCCGCCGGGGAAGTCGCAGCGCGCCGTGCCCACGTCGGGCATGAACAGCGTGTCGCCCACGAACACCGCGTCACCGAAGCGGTAGGCCACGCAGGCCGGGGTGTGGCCCGGCACGGCGAGGGTATGGCCGGTGAGGTCGCCGGCGGTGATGGCTTCGCCGTCCTGCAGCAGCCGGTCGAACTGGGAGCCGTCGGTGCGGAAGGCGTCCTCGAGGTTGAACAGGCCCTTGAACACCCGCTGCACCGTGGTGATGCCCGCCCCGATCGCGGTGCGCCCGCCGAGCCTGGCCTTGAGAAAGGGCGCGGCGCTGAGGTGGTCGGCGTGCGCGTGCGTCTCCAGGATCCAGGCCACCGACAGGCCGAGCGCCTGCACCCGGTCGACCACGCGCTGGGCGGTGTCATGGCGGGTGCGGCCCGACTTGGGGTCGTAGTCGAGCACCGGGTCGATGATGACGCAGGCGCTGCCCGGCCCCTGATGCACGAGGTAGGTGACGGTCCAGGTGGTCGGGTCGAAGATGCCGTCCACCTGCGGGTTGGCTGGGCGATGGGTCATGGGGCGTTCCTCGGCTGGCAGTTCGTTTAAGATTTCAATAGTATATTGACTTAAATAATGTTATTCAATAGACTGTTTTCCTGACGCGGCAGGCCGGCCTGTCGCGCTTGTCGGGCGCCGTGCCCGTGTCAGACCACCCCCACGCCATGACCACCGCCACTCTCGATCTGCCCGCCATGCAGGCCGCTGCCGAACGGGCCTGCCGTCTCATGAAGGTGCTCTCCAACCCTGATCGTCTGCTCCTGCTGTGCCAGCTCAGCCTGGGCGAGCGGCGCGTGGGTGAACTTGAAACCCTGCTCGGCATCGGCCAGCCCACGCTCTCGCAGCAGCTCACCGTGCTGCGGGAGGAGGGGCTGGTGAGCACCCGGCGCGAGGGCAAGCACATCCACTACCGGCTCGCCAGCCCCCAGGCGCTCGCGCTCATGCAGGTGCTGCACGAGCAGTTCTGCGCCTCTGTTTCCTGACCCGCACAAGGCCTTGCCATGACCATCGACTGGACCCACTTCACGCCCTGGGCCTCGCTCTCGGGCGGTGTGCTGCTCGGCGTGGCCGCCGCCCTGTTCATCCTGCTCAATGGCCGGGTGCTGGGCATCAGCGGCATCCTGGGCGGATTGCTGCCCCCGAAGCCTGGTGATGCCGCCTGGCGGATCGCCTTTGTGCTCGGCATGGCTGCCGCGCCCATGGTGTTCATGGCGCTGGCGCCAGCCGGTTTCCTGCCAGCCCCCCGCATCGAGGCGGGCCACGGGCTGGTGGCGGTGGCCGGGCTGCTGGTGGGTGTGGGCACCCGCTATGGCTCGGGCTGCACCAGCGGTCACGGCATCTGCGGCCTGTCGCGGCTGTCGCCGCGCTCGCTGGCGGCAACGCTGGCGTTCATGGCGGCGGGCTTCGTCACCGTCTTCATCGCGCGTCACCTCATCGGAGGGCGCTGAGCATGCATCGCCTCACTGAATTCCTCGTCGGCCTGCTCTTCGGGCTGGGCCTGCTGCTCTCGGGCATGACCGATCCTGGCAAGGTGATCGGGTTCCTCGATCTCGCCGGCGCGTGGGACCCGTCGCTGGCCTTCGTCATGGGCGGCGCCATCGCGGTGGGCTTCTTCGCCTTCGCGCTGGCCCGCAAGCGCACCGTGAGCCTGCTCGGCGGTGTGCTGCACCTGCCGCGGGCCAGCGTGATCGACCGTCGGCTGGTGCTCGGCTCGCTGCTCTTCGGCGCGGGCTGGGGTCTGGCCGGCTTCTGCCCGGGCCCTGGGGTGGTGTCGCTCGCGGCAGGCCAGCCCAAGGCGCTCACCTTCGTGCTGGCGATGCTGGTCGGCATGGTGCTGCAGGGGCTGGCCGAGCGCTTCGTGCACTCGCCGTCTCGCGCGGTCTGAGGCCCTGATGCGCGCGGGTCTGCGTCGCTGGCTGCCCGACCTGCCGATACTGAACTGGGGGCGGGAGTACGGTCGCGACACCCTGGTGAGCGATCTGGTGGCGGCGATGATCGTCACCCTGATGCTCATCCCGCAGAGCCTGGCCTACGCGCTGCTGGCCGGCCTCGCGCCCGAGGTGGGGCTCTATGCCAGCGTGGCGCCGCTGCTGCTCTATGCCCTGCTGGGCACCAGCCGGGTGCTGGCCGTGGGCCCGGTGGCGGTGGTCTCGCTCATGACCGCGGCCGCGGTGGGCGAGCATGCCGCCGCGGGCACGCCACAGGCATGGGCGGTGGCCATCACCCTGGCCTTCCTGTCGGGGCTGATCCTGCTGCTGATGGGCCTGCTGCGCCTGGGCTTTCTTGCCAACTTCCTCAGCCACCCGGTGATCTCGGGCTTCATCTCGGCCTCGGGGCTGCTGATCGCGGCCAGCCAGCTCAAGACCCTGATGGGCGTGCCGGCGCAGGGCGCGAACTTCTTTTCGCTGATGGCATCGCTGATCGCGCAGGTGCCGCGCGTCCACTGGCTGACGCTGGCCGTGGGCGGCTGCGCGCTGGCCTTCCTCTTCTGGGTACGCCGCGGTCTGAAGCCGCTGCTGCTGAGTCTGGGGCTGGGCGCCCGCGCCGCCGACCTCATCGCCAAGGCCGGGCCGATCGCCGCGATCGCGGTCACCACCGGGCTGACCTGGGCCCTGGACTGGTCCGCGCAGGGCCTGAAGATCGTCGGCGCGGTGCCGGCCGGCCTGCCGCCGCTCACCGCGCCGCTGTGGGATGCCGCCCTCTGGCGCGAACTCGCGGTGCCGGCCCTGCTCATCAGCGTGGTGGGCTTCGTGGAATCGGTGTCGGTGGGCCAGACCCTGGCCGCGCGCCGGCGCCAGCGCGTCGAGCCCGACCAGGAACTCGTTGCCCTGGGCGCGGCCAATCTCTCGGCCGCGGTCACCGGCGGGCTGCCGGTGACCGGCGGCTTCGCGCGCTCGGTGGTGAACTTCGATGCCGGCGCGCAGACCCCGGCCGCGGGGGTGTTCACCGCCGTGGGCATCCTGCTGGCTTCGTTGCTGCTCACCCCGGCGCTGCATTACCTGCCACAGGCCACGCTCGCGGCCACCATCGTGGTGGCCGTGCTGTCGCTGGTGGACTTCAGCCTGCTGCGCAAGACCTGGTCGTACTCCCGCGCGGACTTTCTCGCGGTGCTGGTCACGCTGCTCACCACGCTGGGCGCGGGCGTGGAGGCCGGGCTGGTGGCGGGGGTGGGCGTGTCGCTCGCGCTCTACCTCTATCGCACCAGCCGCCCGCACATCGCCGAGGTCGGGCTGGTGCCCGGCACCGAGCACTTCCGCAACCGGCTGCGTCACCCGGTCGCCCTCAGCCCGCGGCTGCTGGGCCTGCGGGTCGACGAGAGCCTGTACTTCGCCAACTGCCGGGTGCTCGAGGACCGCATCAACGACGCGGTGGCCTCGCGCCCCGAGCTCGCGCATGTGGTGCTGCTCTGCTCGGCCATCAATGACATCGATGCCAGCGCGCTCGAGAGCCTCGAGGCCATCGATGCGCGGCTGCGCGCGGCCGGCGTGGCCCTGCACCTGTCGGAGGTGAAGGGCCCGGTGATGGATCGGCTGCAGCGCACCCCGCTGATCGCCGGCCTGAGCGGACGGGTCTATCTCTCGCACTATCAGGCGGTGTGCGATCTGGCCCCTGAAACGCTCACCCATGCCGCTGCCGCTACCATGGCCGGGTCCCAGCCCGAGAGCCCGCGATGAGCCCATTTCCATTGCCCGACGGTGATCCGCAGACGCACGGTGTGAGCGCCGACGGTCTGGCCACCATCGATGCGTTCTTTCATCGCGAGATCGCCGCCGAGCGCCTGCCGGGCGCGGTGCTGGCCATCGCCCGCGATGGCCGCCTGCTGCATCACCGGGCCTATGGCATGCGCGACCCGGTGGCGCGGGTGCCCATGACGCTCGACACCGTGTTCCCGCTGGCGTCCATGACCAAGATCATGGTCAGCGTGGCTGCCCTGCAGCTCATGCAGTCGGGGCGGCTGCCGCTGCGCAGCCGGCTCGATGCCTTCTTCCCGGCCTTCGCCGACATGCCGGTGGGCGTGGACGACGGGTCTGGCGGGCTCTCGCTGCATCCGCAGCAGCGCCCCATCCTCATCCATGACCTGCTGCGCCACACCGCCGGCATCACCTATGGCGGGCGCGGGCTCGGCCCGGCGGCAGCGCGCTGGCCGAGCGCGAGCGAGGTGATGTTCACCGACGACGCAGCCGCCTTCATCGCGCGCATCACCGGGCTGCCGCTCACCCATCAGCCCGGCACGGCCTTCGAGTACGGCTTTTCCACCGACGTGCTCGGACTGGTGATCGAGCAGATCACCGGCCGCCGCCTGGGTGAGCACCTGTCTCAGGTGCTCTGGCAGCCGCTGGGCATGCGCGACACCGGCTTTGCGCTCACCGACGAGCGCCGGGCGCGCGGCGCGCGACCGCTGCCGTTCAATCCGCTCGATGGCTCACCGCAGGCAGTGTCGGTCATGCAGCGCCAGACCACGCTCGACTGGGGCGGCGCGGCGGCCATGGGCACCGTGGCCGACTACCTGCGATTCGGGCAGATGCTGCATGACGGCGGCGCGCTCGAGGGCCAGCGCATCCTCAGCCCGCAGACCGTGGCGCTCATGACCGCTGATCATCTCGGCGAGGGCGTGATCAACACCGTGCATCACACCGAGCCGCACCGCGAGGGCTATGGCTTCGGCCTGGGCGTGGCGGTGCGCACCCAGGCCGGGCTGGCCAGCGTGCCCGGCCGCGTGGGCGAATTCACCTGGAACGGCGCCTACGGCACCATCTTCTTTGCCGACCCGGCCGAGCGCCTGGTGGTGGTGGCCGGCACGGTGGCGCCGGGCGAGATCCGCAAGCACTACCGCGAGCAGCTGCAGGTGCTGGTCTACGGGGCGCTCACCCGCTGATCTGCTTGGCGCGCTAGGCCTTGTCGGGCAGGGTGTAGCGGAAGTCGCAGTGGCTCGCGCCCTTCATGATGGTCTGGGTGCGGGTGAAGCGCATCTCGGGGTTGTAGCCATGGCAGAACTCGCCATCGCGGTTGCATGACAGGATGTCGCCGATCTCGCCCAGACCCATCTCGCGGTAAGACTCGGCGTAGCGGCAGCGGGTCACGTTGAAGGCGAGCGTGCGCTCGGACTTCTCCACCCATTGGATGGTGATGCCCCCGCCCGCCTCCCAGAGCGGCAGGATGGCCGCATAGTCGGTGAGGTCAGGCGGATTGGCGCCAGCTTCGTTGCCGGGCTTGCGCGCGGCGAATTCGCGGCCTGCCTCATGGGCCATCTCGATGATGGCCTTGGCCAGCAGGGTGCGGGCCTGCTCGGCGCCGAGCTCGGCGCTCAGCGTCTTGAACAGCTGGCCTGCGAATTTCGCCTCGATGCGGCGCTGGTCGAGAATGCTCACTTCGCTCATGCGGGTCTCCTTGCCGGTGCTCAGTTGGGCAGCAGCAGCGTCACCGACGTGCCCTGCGGGGTGCTGTTGATCTGCAGACCGGCCCCGAGCTGCACGGCTCGCAGGCGCAGATTGCGCAGTCCGTGGCCTGGCCCGGATTCGATCCGGGTGTCGAAGCCGCGCCCATTGTCTCGCACCTCGACCAGCACACCCGCAACGCCACGATGCAGGCGGATCAGCAAGGTGGTGGCCTGCGCGTGTCGCAGCACGTTCGCGATGGCTTCCTGGAGGATGCGCAGCAGATGCAGCGTGCGAGTGGGGTCAAGCCAGGTCAGGGGATTCACCTCCTCGACCTCCCACTGCATGGTCAGGCCCGCCCTGGCGAGCCGCGGCGCGAGCCGGTAGCGCAGCGTGCCCAGGATCGTGGTCAGGTAGTTGTCGTGCGGCTCCAATGAGTCAACCACCAGGCGCAGGTCATCCAGGCAGGCGGTGAGGGTGTCGCGGATCCTGTCCGCATCGGTCGTCCCGTGCTCGACCTCGCTGATCGCGGTGAGCAGCTGCGCGCCCACGCCGTCGTGCAGGTCGCGCATGATGCGCGCCCGCTCGGCCAGCGCCGTGCGCTCGGCTTCGAGCGAGCGCGCCTCCTCGAAGCGCATCTGCAGCTCGGCTTCGCGTTGCGCGAGCCGTGCCTCGAGGGACTGATTGAGCGCCTCATGGGCCCGAACCGCCTGCACGTGCTGCTGCGTGAGCAGCCAGGCCACGGTGGCGAAGAACAGCAGGCCCACGTAATGCGCCACATACACGCGGCCGAACAGCGCGTTGACCATGAGCACGGCGTTGTCGTAGGCGCTGGCCGCGATGAAGGCGGTGAACAGCGCCGCGAGCAGGGCATCCGACACGGCGCGGGTGGATTTCGCCCGGTGGATCAGGATCAGGATCATGGCGAGCAGCAGCGGCGAGCTGCCCACCATCCAGACGGTGAGCGCGGGAGCCGGTCCGTTGAAGACCAGCAGCAGCACCGGACCCAGCGCCAGGAATCCGTAGATGGACCAGCGGAAGACCCGCGCGGCGCGCGCCGGCACGAATTCGGCGTAGCGGTCGAGCAGGAAGATGCCGAACAGGCCGAGGAACACGCCGTGACCGGTGAAGGTGGCGTACTCGATCGCGCGGTGCAGCGCGTCCGAGGTGGTGCCGAAGTCGAGCAGCAGCAGGTTCAGGTTGCGCGCCGACCAGGCCAGACCCGCCACCCCCAGAGGCAGGAAGCCCTTGCCGCGCCGCGAGCCGATCTGCAGCCAGACCAGCAGGATGTAGATCGAGATCGAGCCGATGATCGCGCTGGTGATGTACACCCCGGCGTTCTGCACCAGGCGGCGCGAGGCGACGATGTCGTCGAGCTGCGCGTGGGTGCCCAGCTGCACCAGCGAGAGCCCGCCATGGGTTCCCTCGGGCGACACCACCCGGATGCTCAGCACGTTGCCCGACGGCTGCATCAGCGCCGGTGGCAGTGGCAGGTAGAACGGCGAATTGGCGTGCCTGGCCACCGGCAGGGTCATCCGGCCGCCGTCGCCCACCCACTGCCCATTCAGCGCGAACGCCGCGTTGGTGCGCAGCTTGGGCACATAGACCCACAGCGGCTCGTCGGCGGGCCCGTCGGGGAGCGCGATCTGATAGACGCCGGTGACCAGACCGGCATCACCCTCGGCGTTGCGCGGCCAGCGATGCGGCAGGGTCACGGCGAGCAACTCGCGCGGGGTGGTGTCGCCCGGACGCAGCAGGCCGAAGCGGGCCGTGATTATCTGCAGGGGTGCGCCACTCGGGCGTGGGTCAGCGGCCTCGGCAGCCGATGGCGCAGAGACGTCTGCCTGCCCCGCGAAGACGCGCGCTGCGCTTGCCAGAACTACCAGCAGGCTCATGATGAACAGGGCGCGGCGCCATCTCATGGGGTCTGCCGCTGGCCTGCACGCGCGGGCGTCGTCAGAGATAGCCCAGCCGGTGCGCGGCCGAGACGGCCTGTCCCTGATGGTTGACGCGCAGCTTGCCATACACGTTGCGGATGTGAGTTCTGACGGTGTTCACCGAGATGCCCAGCCGGGTGCCGATCTCGTCGGCCACGAACCCCTGAGCCACCAGGCGCAGCACCTCCACCTCACGCTGCGACAGACGTTCCGGTGCGGGCCCGCCGGTGTCCTCGCCCGGGTGGTCTTCCAGGGCCGCGGCCGGGCGACGCACTCGCTGTAGCAGGTGGCGGGCGATCGCCGGGGAGATCGGTGACTCGCCGGCGCGGGCCTGATGCAGCGCCGCGATCAACTCGTCGTCGCTGCTGCCCTTGAGGATGTAACCGTCGGCGCCGGCTTCGATCGCCCGCATCACGGGTGATTCATCGGCGAACACCGTGAAGACCAGCACCACCACGGCGCTCTGGCTGGCGCGCAGTTCGCGGATGAGCTCAGCGCCGTCGCCGTCGGGCAGCTGCAGGTCCACCAGCACCATGTCGGGCACGAGCCGGGGCAGGTCGTGGCGCGCCTGGGCGAGGTTGGAAGCCGTGCCGACCACCATGAAGTCCTGCTGCGAGGACAGGGTGCGCAGGATGCCCGTCGAGACCTTGAAATCGTCTTCGATGACATACAGGCGGGCTGACATGTGGGGGCTTTCAGGGGGCCGGTGGTCGGGCGAGCGCCCGCCCGTCGGCGGCATTATCCGGCGCGCAGTTTGGCAGCGCACCATTCAATCTGATGAGTGCGCGGCAAGAGGGCGGGATCGTCCGGCAAGCCCCGGCGTGCGGGCACCGGCAGGCCCTGAAGTCTTCTGAATGCCTACTCAAAATTGAGTATGACAGGGGCTGAACAGCCGGGTAGCGTTCGAACTGCGCGTCGCAGCGCTCGATGGGAGTTCATTCTTTGAAATTGGTTTCCCGTGATGGTGCTCCGGCTTGCCTGCCCAGAGTGGCGTGTTTTCGATTTTGAATCCCACTACGCCATATGGAGTATCATTTTCGGCACAGTCAGTTCGCCTGCTGCTGCCTGATGCCTGCTGCGCGCTTCGTCCGCTACCTGATCACCCGGTTTCCCCCCGAAGCAGATTTACGGGCCTGATCCTATCCTCGCCGATTTCTACCGCTTCATCCCCGATTCTTCCGGCAGATCGCTGCGCGCCATGCTGCGCTGACGCTGTCTTCGCCCTTCACCTTTCAAGAGCCCAACTGCCATGGCAAAGAAACCCGACACCGTCAAGCCCGTAGTGCAGTCCGTGCAAGCGATCGCGCCGGTTTCTGGCGCGCACCCGCCGGTCACGCCGCCGCCGCGCCAGAAAGGCCTGCAGGCCGGTGTCGAGGATGTTTCGCTGGAAGTTTCATCAAATGAATCCGCGGAGCTGATTGAAGCGCCTGCCCCGCTGGCCACCTCCGAGCCGCTCATGGTGGCGCAGGCTCCCGCGTCGGCAATCGCGCCGCAGGGCGCGACCGACGCCGCTGCGGGCGGCAGCGCCGGGGCTTCCAGCGCGGGTGCCGCGCAGGCCTCGGCGGCGGGCACCGCCGCCATGGGCGCGGCAGCCGGGTCGATCTTGCCGGCACTGGCGGTGCTGGGCGCGGTCGCCGTGGCAGCCGGCGCCTCGGGCGGGTCAAGTTCCTCGCCGGCGCCTGCCCCGGCCCCGGCCCCGCCGCCGGTGCCGGTCGACACCACCCCCCCGGATGCGCCGGTGATCAGCGCCGTGGCCACCGACAACATCGTCAATGGCACCGAGAAGACCGCCGGGGTCACCGTGAGCGGCACCGCCGAGGCGGGTGCAAGCGTGGCAGTCACCTGGGGCAGCACCACCAAGACGGTGACGGCCACGGGCGGCGCCTGGACGG
>JBAWWD010000034.1:0-30610 GCA_037146935.1 Burkholderiales bacterium | reverse complement strand
TGCCTTCGGGCCCTTTGCCTTCGGGCCCTTTGCCTTCGGGCCCTTTGCCTTCGGGACCCTTGCCTTCAGGGCCCTTGCTGTCAGGACCCTTGCCCGCCCCCTTGCCATCGCCGCCCTTGCCGCCGCCCTTGCCTTCGCCGGGCACGATGACGCGCACCTTGCCCGAGGGCCGCACGTTCTGCCGACCGTCAAGGACGATGCGGTCGCCCGGCTTGGGCCCCTCGACGACGAGCTGGTCTTTAAATGCGTAGACGTCCTTGATCGGCACCTGCCGCACGGTCAGGTCAGGGTTGACCGCGTACACGAAGCGACCGCTGGTGGACGTGACCACGGCATTGGCCGGCACCACCACCGCCTCCTTGAGCAGGCCGAGCTCGACCCGGGCCTGCACGAACTGGCCTGGCCAGAGATTGCCCTCGGGATTGGCGAAGGTGGCCTTGGCCCGGATGGTGCCATTGGCGGCATCGACCGCGCTGTCCATGAAGTAGAGCTGCCCCTGCGCGACCAGCTGCGAGGACGGAATGGTCACCTTGACCGGGCTGCGGCCGCCGGCTCGCAGCCGCGACTGCAGCAGCGCGAGGTGGCTCTCGGGGACGGGGAACTGCACCGCGATCGGGTCGACCTGGGTGACGGTGACCAGCGCCGCGCCGGCCGGCTGCACCAACGTGCCCGGGAACACGTTGACCACGCCGGTGCGGCCCGAGATGGGAGCCCGAATGGTGTTGTAGTCGAGCGCGACCTCGGCGGCCTGCAGCGCGGCCTCGTCGGACTTCACCTGCGCCCACTGCGCGTCGCGCTGGGCCTGGGTGGTGTCAGCCGCCCCCTGCGCGATGAAGTTGCGCGCGACCAGCTCGCGCGCCCGCGCCAGCTGCCGGTCCTGGTCGGCGGCCAGCGCGCGGTTGCGCGCGAGCGACGCCTTGAGGCGCTCGACATTGGCGCGGTCGTTGCGGTCATCGAGCAGGAACATGGGCTGTCCCTGGCGCACGACCTGCCCTTCCTTGATGAGCACCTCGCGCACCAGATTGGAGATCTGGCTGCGGACGTCGACCACCCGCAGCGGCACGACGCTGCCGTTGAGATCGACCACCAGCGGCACGTCCTGGATGCGGGGCTGGATCACCGTGACCGCGGGATCGGGCGGCGCGGCGGGGCCCTTGGTGGCGGGCGCCTCGCCGGAATCGATCCGCCAGTAGACAGCCCAGCCGATGCCGCCGAGCAATGCCAGGGTCAGGCCCCATTTGATCAGTCTGGAGAGTGTCATCGGTACGGGGTGGCTTGGCGGGGAAGGGATCGGCCAGGAAGCGGCCGGCAGGGCGATAACCCCTCATTATCAGGGGCGAATGCGCGCAGCGTCGAGTCCCCGAGGATTCCGCTCCTGGCAAGCGGACGAGGCGCGAGCCCCGCGGCGGCCGCCCAGGCTCAGCGGGCACCTCAGCCCTGCGTGCTAGCCTTGCGTCCGGCTGCCCGCCCCCTGCCCTGCGCCCTCCGGGAGACCCGATTGCCAGACCCGACCCCCTCGTTGCTGCGACGCTGGCGCTGGCTCGCCGCGCTGGTCCTTGTCGGCCTGCTCGCCGCCGGCGCCTGGGAGTGGAACCGGCGCCAGCAGGACGCCGCCGCGCCCCAGTGGCGCACCGCCCCGCTCACCCGCGGCCCGATCACCGCCAGCGTGTCGGCCACCGGCACGCTCAATGCCGAGGTCACCGTGCCGGTGGGCTCCCAGGTCTCGGGCCAGATCAAGGAACTGTTCGCCGACTTCAACGCCGAGGTGCGCAAGGGCCAGCTGATCGCGCGCATCGACCCCGAGACCTTCGAGTACCGCGTGCGCCAGGCGCAGGCCGATGTCGATGCCGCGCGCGCCCAGGTGCTCAATGCCCAGGCGGGCGTGAGCGCGGCCAATGCCGCGGTCTCGCGGGTGTCGGTCAACCTCGCCGAAGCCCGCCGGGACCTCGCCCGCAAGCAGCAGCTGGTCGAGCGCAACTTCATCTCCGGCGCCGAGCTCGACAAGGCGCGCGCCGTGATGGACTCCGCCGTGGAGGAGCTGCGCAGCGCGCGCGCCCAGGTCGAGGTGGCGCAGGCCCTGACCGGCAGCGCGCAGGCCGTGGTCGCGCAGCGCGAGGCGCAGCTTCAGCAGGCGCGGGTCGACCTCGAGCGCACCGCGATCCGCGCCCCCGTCGACGGGGTGGTGATCAAGCGCTCGATCGACGCCGGCCAGACCGTGGCGGCCAGCCTGCAATCGCCGGAGCTGTTCGTGATCGCCCGCAACCTGCGTGACATGCAGGTCGACACCTCGATCGACGAGGCCGAGATCGGCCGCATCCGGGTCGGCCAGCGCGCCACGTTCACGGTCGACTCCTATCCCGGGCGCAGCTTCTCGGGCGAGGTGCGGCAGGTGCGCAAGGCCGCGCTCACCGTGCAGAACGTGGTCACCTACACGGTGGTGGTGGCCACGGCGAACACCGATCTCGCGCTGATCCCCGGCATGACCGCCAATGTGCGGGTGATCACCGACACGCGCGAGAGCGTGCTCAAGGTGCCCAACGCCGCGCTGCGCTTCCGTCCGCCGGGGTGGCAGGAACCGCCGGCGGGCGCAACGCCGGCCGGCGGCACATCCGAGGGCGGCGCGCCGGGGACTGCGCCCCCGGCTGGCGCGGCTCCCCGCGGCAGCGTCACGCCTGGCTGGATGAGCCCGGCGCTGTCGGCGCTTCATGCGCTGATCAGCGGCGTGCTCGCGCCGGCCCATGCGCAGGGCGCGGGCGGCGGCAGTCCGCTCGCGCAGTTCCGGGAGCGGCTCGAGCGCGACCTGGCGCTGAGCGACGATCAGAAGACGCGCCTGGACGGCATCTTCGCCGCCATGCGCGAGCGCTTCGCGGCGGCGCGCGCCGCCCCCGAAGACCAGCGGCCGGCGCAGATGGATGCGCTGCGCGCCGAGCTGCGCGAGCGCATCGGGCAGATCCTCACCGCCGAGCAGAAGCCGCGCTATCAGGCGATCCTCGCCGAGATCGCCGGCCGTCAGGCCGGCGGCGCGGGCGCGCCAGCGGCCAGCCCGGCGACGAAGGCCGGTGGGGCCGCCAGCGCGGGGGTGGCTGCCGGCGCGGGCGCAGCAGCCGGGACCAGTGCCACCGCCAGCGCAAGCGCCACTTCTTCAGCAAGCGCATCGGCCAGCGCGCCCGCAGGCCCCTCATCCGGCGCCGCCCCGCCCGGCGGCGGCAGCCCGCTGCAGCAGTTCCGCGCCCGGCTCGAGCGAGATCTCGCGTTCAGCGACGAGCAGCGGGTGCAGCTCGATGCGATCTTCTCGGCCATGCGCGAGAAGTTCGCCCAGGTACGCGAAGCGCCGGAGGCCGAGCGCGGCAAGCTCATCGAACGCAACCGGGCCGAGCTGCGCGAGCGCATCGGCGACATCCTCACCGCCGCACAGAAGCCGAAGTACGCCGCGATCATCGCCGAGATCGCCGGCCGGCAATCGAGCCGCGGCCGCATCTTCGTGCTCGACACCGAAGGCCGGCCCCGCGCGGTGCCAGTGCGCACCGGACTCACCGACGGCGCCTTCACCGAGGTGTCGGGCGAGGGCCTGAAGGAGGGCGACACCGTGATCATCGGCCAGCAGAGCGCCGGCACCGCACCGCCGTCCCGTCCCGCCGGCGCGCCCCGGCTGCCCTTCTGAGGACGCCGAGCGTGGCCGAGCCGCTGCTGGCAGTGCGCGACCTGGTCAAGGAATACCGCATGGGCGACACCGTGGTGCGCGCCCTGGCCGGCGTGAGCCTGACGATCACCGCCGGCGAGATGGTCGCCGTGATGGGCCCCTCGGGATCGGGCAAGTCGACCTTCATGAACATCATCGGCTGCCTCGACCGCCCCGATGCCGGCAGCTACACCCTGGCCGGCGAGCCGGTGCAGGACATGAGCAGTGACGCCCTGGCCGCGGTGCGCAACCGGCGCATCGGCTTCGTGTTCCAGCAGTTCAACCTGCTGCCGCGCACCTCGGCGCTGCTCAACGCCGAACTGCCCCTGCTCTACACCAGCCTGCCGCGGGCCGAGCGGCTGCGGCGCGCCACGCGCCGCCTGCAGCAGGTGGGGCTGGGCGAGCGGCTCGACCACCACCCCCGCCAGCTCTCGGGCGGTCAGCAGCAGCGGGTGGCGATCGCGCGGGCGCTGGTCAACGACCCGGTGCTGGTGCTGGCCGACGAGCCCACCGGCGCGCTCGATTCGCGCACCAGCCTGGAGGTGATGGCGCTGCTGCAGCAGCTCAATCGCGAGGGCATCACCGTGGTGCTGGTCACCCACGAGCACGACATCGCCGAATTCGCCGGGCGCATCGTGCTGTTTCGCGACGGCCGCGTGGTGTCCGACCGGGAACATCCGGCGCGCGATGCCGCGCAGGCGCTGCGCGCGCTGACGAGCGCCGAACCCGCGCCCGGCTCGTCGCCTGGCCCGTCGCTCGAGCCAGCGCCCCATCCGGCGCCCGCGCCATGAGCTGGCTGGCCACGCTGCGGGTGGCGCTCAACGCGCTGCGCGTGAACACCCTGCGCTCGCTGCTGACCATGCTGGGCATCATCATCGGCGTGGGCGCGGTGATCACCATGATCGCGGTCGGCGGTGGCGCGCAGGCGCGCGTGGAGGAGCAGATCCGAAGCCTGGGCTCCAACGTGATGATCATCCTGCCCGGCTCGTCGAACGCCGGCGGCCTGCGCCTGGGCTTTGGCGCCGCGCAGACCCTCACCGAGGACGATGCCCGCGCCGTGGCGCTGGAGATCGAGCAGGTGCAGTTCGCCGCCCCGCGCATGAGCACCTCGGGGCAGCTGGTGCTGGGCAACACCAACTGGTCGACGCAGATCCAGGGCGTGACGCCCGACTTCTTCGAGGCGCGGGAGTGGAAGCTCGCCGCCGGCCGCCACTTCGAGCAGCCCGAGCTCAACGGCTCGGCCAAGGTGGCGATCATCGGCCAGTCGGCCGCCCGCCAGCTCTTTGGCGAGAACACGCCGCCAGAGCTCATGGTCGACCAGCAGATCCGCGTGCGCAAGGTGCCCATGACCGTGATCGGCGTGCTCGAGCGCAAGGGCCAGAGCGCGCTGGGCCAGGATCAGGACGACGTGCTCTTCGTGCCGCTGAGCACCGCCCGCAACCGGCTCATCGGGCAGGCCCAGGGCCGGCTGCGGCGGGTCAACAACATCACGGTCAAGGTGCATGCCGGCGCCGACATGAAGGCGGCCGAGGAACGCATCCGCGAGCTGCTGCGCCAGCGCCACCGGCTGCAGGCCGGCCAGGAGGACGACTTCACGGTGCGCAACCTCACCGAGATGCTGCAGGCCCAGGAGGCGTCCAGCCGCGTGCTCTCGATGCTGCTGGCGGCGGTGGCCTCGGTGTCGCTGCTGGTGGGCGGCATCGGCATCATGAACATCATGCTGGTCTCGGTCACCGAGCGCACCCGCGAGATCGGCCTGCGCATGGCGGTGGGCGCGCGCAGCCGTGACATCCTCAACCAGTTCCTCATCGAGGCGGTCACGCTCTCGCTCATCGGCGGGCTGGTGGGCGTGGCCCTCGGCGTGGGCGGCTCCTATGCCATCGGCGAATTCGCCGGATGGCGCACCGAGATGTCCCCGCACGCCATCGTGCTGGCGGTGGGCTTTGCCGGCGCCGTGGGCGTGTTCTTCGGCTACTACCCGGCGCGCAAGGCCTCGCGGCTGCTGCCGATCGACGCGCTGCGCTACGAGTAGGGCCGCGCGCCGAGCCGGGCGCGCAGCATCTCGAGGTGCGCCTTGAGGTGGTACTTCTCCATGTGCCGGCGCGCGCCCAGGTTGGCGCCGCGCAGCAGCCCCTCCACCCGATCGAGGTGCGCGAGCGCGCTGGCCCGTCGCTGCGGATCGAGCTCGCCGCGGGCATCGAGCTGCTCGATCTCGTGGTAGAGCTTCAGGATGCGCGACATGGCGCGCCAGCCCAGCAGCCCGGGCAGCCAGCGCGCCAGCGGCAGCACGATGGCCAGGGCGGGCATCAGGGTGAGGGCGAGCCGCTCCAGCAAACTGGCCACCCAGAAGGGCAGGTAGCGCTGCAGGAAGGGACGGCCGCTGCGGAAATAGCGCTGCGACTGCGCGCTCTGCGCAAAGTCCAGCTGGCGCTCCGAGGGGAATTCACCGGGCGCGCTGAGCAGCGTGGGCGGGCGGTGCACCTGCGTGGCCACGTCCATGAGCAGGTAGGTGATCGCCGGGTGCAGGTCATCGCGCACCACGAGGTTGGCGGCCACCGCCACCAGCGACACATCCTCGGCCGGAAGATCGCGCGCCAGGCTGATCACGCCCCGGGGCAGGGTCACCTTCGAGAGCCAGGGCATGCGCCGCACCAGCGCATCGGCCCGCGCGAAGCTCACCGGCACGAGCCCGGCCTCGAGCGCCTGCATCACGCTGGGCGCATCGACCGCGGCCACCAGGAAGAGCGCGTCCACCCGGCCCTCGATCAGCGCCTGCACCGCCTCGCTGCCCGAGAGCGGCGACAGGCGCTGCGGGGGCACGGCCAGGCCGTGCGCCTCGAGCAGGCGCAGCGCCACCACGCGGGTGCCCGAGCCCTCCGGGCCGACCGCGATGACGCCGCCGGCCAGGGCGATGGGGCTGTCGGGCGCGGGCACCCCCGGGCGCGGGCGGTGCAGCAGCCAGACCGGCTCGTGCGCGACGCTGGCCAGGCTGAGCAGGCCGGGCTGCCGCTGCGGGTCGCCCAGGCCGCTCTGCACCAGGCCGATGGCGACGCCGGCCGCCGGATCGGCAAGCCGGGCGAGGTTCTCGACGCTGCCGGCCGAGGGCCGCAGCTCCAGGGTGATGCCCTCGCGACGGAAGGCCTCGGCATAGCGCTGCGCGAACGCGTGGTAGGCGCCGCTCGGCCCGCCGGTGGTGATGCTCACCCGCCGCGGCGGCGGCGGCTCGAGCACCTGCAGCAGGGCCCAGAACAGGCCGGCCAGCACCAGCACCAGGACGATCGCCACCCGCGTGAGCTGGCGATCCGACAGCAGCACGAACTCGCCGGCGCGCAGCAGCTGCCAGACGGAGCGCTGATCGACCGGGGCGCGGCTCATGCCGGGCCCGGCGGGCGCGCCAGCGCGAGGGCCTGCGCCAGCACCTCGCGGTCGCCGACGTGGTTGGCCAGCAGCAGCACCAGCCGGGCATTCATCAGCGCGGCCTGGTCCGGATCGAGATCGCGCTGGCTGTCGATGAGGGCCTGATAGAAGCCATCGGGATCGGGGATGTTGGGCGTGAGAACGAGGGGCATGGCGGGCTCGCGGGCGGTCGGCTCAGGCCACGGCCAGGCAGCGCGCCAGCGCCGCGCGCACCGCATCGGCGCGGAAGCTGCGCCAGCGAGCGGCGAGGTGCTGGTCGGGCCGGATGAGGCAGGTGGTGCCGGGCCTGGCATCGAAGCGCTCGGCGAGCAGGCCCTGCGGATCGCCGAGATCGGCGCCCGGCTGCGCGCCCACGCGCAGCAGCGGGGCCTCCACCGCGCCGACCCGCACCGGCGTTGCCGGCGCGTCGCCGAACACCAGCACGCGAAAGCCCTGGCCGAGTTGCGGCAGCAGCCAGCCCGGGCCGCCGTCGGCCAGGGTCACCGGGGCGTCCGGACACGGACTGCCCGGCGGCACGCCGCCCTCGAAGGCGTCGGCGTCGGGCGTGTTCAGCGCCGAATCGCGATACACGGTGGGGGTGGACAGCCGGCCGCTGTTGATCAGGGCGCGCGCGAAGGGATGCTCGGCGGCCAGCCCCAGCACCGCGTCGCGATAGAGCCGGCTGGCCGCGTTCTTGGGCGTGATGAAGTCGGTGGCGCGGGTGGAGTTGAGCAGGTTCTCGTCGGCGGCCACCGAGCGCTCGTCGGCGTAGCTGTCCAGCAGCGCGGGCGGCGCATGGCCGGCCACCACCAGCGCGAGCTTCCAGGCCAGGTTGTCGGCATCCTGCACGCCGGAATTGGCGCCCCGCGCCCCGAAGGGCGAGACCTGATGGGCGGCATCGCCGGCGAAGAGCACGCGGCCGTGCCGCAGGCGGTCGATGCGCCGGCAGGCGAACTGGTACACCGAGAGCCACTCCAGCTCGAATTCCACCGATTCGCCCAGCATCGCGCGGATGCGCGGCACCACCCGCTCGGGCTGCTTCTCGAGCTGCGGATCGGCGTCGGGCCCGAGCTGGAAGTCGATGCGCCAGACATCGTCGGCCTGCTTGTGCAGCAGCACCGACTGCCCGCGGTGAAAGGGCGGATCGAACCAGAACCAGCGCTCCGGCGGGAACCCGGCGCGCATGACCACATCGGCGATCAGGAAGCGGTCGTTGAAGACCTGGCCGCCGAAGGACGCCCCGACCCGCTCGCGCATCTGGCTGGAGGCGCCGTCGCAGGCGATCACCCAGTCGGCGTCGATCTCGACATCGCCATCGGGCGTGCTCACCGAGAGCCGCACGCCCTGCGCATCCTGGACCAGCCCGGTGACGGTGTGCTTCCAGCGCAGCGACACCCCGGGCAGCGCGGCGCAGCGCGCCACCAGGGCGCTCTCGAGGTGGTACTGCTGCAGGTTGATCATCGCCGGCATCTGGTGGCCGGGCTGGGGCTGCAGGTCGAACTGCCAGACCAGGCCGTCGCCGTTGAAGACCTTGCCGACCTTCCAGCTCACCCCGCGGGCGAGCACCGCCGGCGCGCAGCCCAGGCGATCGAGGATCTCCAGCGAGCGCTTGGCGTGACAGACCGCGCGCGAGCCCACGCTCACGGTGTCGTTGTCGTCGAGCACCACCACCGGCAGGCCACGCAGCGCGCAGTCGATGGCCGCGGCCAGGCCCACCGGGCCGGCGCCCACGATCACCACCGGGTGCCGCGCCGGGCCGGGGGTATCGAGCTCGGGCGGGCGCTGATAGGCGAAACGGGGGTAGTCGAAGGTGCGTTGCATGCGGGACTCCGGCGCGGGCGCCCGCCGCGGCGGCCGGCCGGCGGGCCGGGCGCGCGCGCCGGGTGCGGCCGATCGTACCGGGCCGCCGCCCGCGCGGGCAAGGCGCCGGGTGACGATGAAGCGACACGCCACGCGGGCGGCGAGCGCCGGGGCGGACCACCGCAGGCCGGCCGCGCTTGTATGCTGCCGGCACCCCACCACTGCCCGAGCCGCCCGCCATGACCGCCTTTCCGCTGAGCACCGGCCTGCCTGCCGACCACGGCATCCGCACCGAACAGCTCGACCTGCTGCACGCCCTCATCGAACGCCAGATCGCCGAGGGCCGCTACCCCGGGGCCACCATCGCGCTCGCCCGCCACGGCCGGCTGCTGCACGAGAAGCACTTCGGCCAGGCCCGCACCGGCAGCCAGCCGATGGCTGCCGGCCCCGGCACCCTCTGGCTGCTCTACTCCAACACCAAGGTGGTGCTCGCCACCGCCCTCTGGAAGCTGGCCGAGCAGGGCGCCTTCCGCTTCACCGACCGGGTGAGCGCGCATGTGCCGGAGTTCGCCCGTCACGGCAAGCGCGACATCACCGTGCTGCAGGTGATCACCCATCAGGGCGGGTTCCCGAACGCGGTGCTGCCCTCGGCAGCCTGGAGCGACCATGCCCGCATGCGCGAGGGCGTGTGCGACTTCAGCCTCGAATGGACGCCCGGCTCGAAGGTGGCCTACCACGGCCTGTCGGCGCACTGGGTGCTGGCCACCCTGATCGAATCGCTCACGGGGCGCGACTTCCGCGACTACCTGCGCGAGGC
Organism: Burkholderiales bacterium; assembly: GCA_037146935.1. Classification (GTDB taxonomy): domain Bacteria; phylum Pseudomonadota; class Gammaproteobacteria; order Burkholderiales; family Burkholderiaceae_E; genus Quisquiliibacterium. Next base: position 20,918 of record JBAWWD010000034.1, on the reverse strand, counting down.
CATCCTCGCGCCCATCGGCCTGGCCGGCGAGATCGTGGTCGGCCTGAGCCCGGCCGACGATGCCCGCGTGTCGGACATGCACGAGCCCGACCCGCAGGGCGGCATGCGCGCGCTGGCCGAGAACAACACCGAGACCTGGCGCCGCGCCGGGGTGCCCGGCGGCGGCGGCTACGGCACTGCCCGCGGCATGGTCGCCCTCTACCAGATGATGCTCGCCGGCGGCACGCTTGGCGGGGTGCGGCTGCTCTCGCCGCGCATGCTCGCCTATGCCATCCGCAACCACACCGGCGACCGGGTGGACGAATTCATGGGCATGCCCATGCACCGGGGCCTGGGCCCGCACCTGCGCGGCCACACCGCGACCATCCGCGGCCTGGGCGCGATCGCCTCGCCGAACGCCTTCGGCCACGGCGGCGTGGGCACCTCGTACTGCTGGGCCGACCCCGACTCCGGGGTGTCCTTCGCCTATCTGACCAACAACCGGGTGCCCGACCCCTGGCACACCGAGCGGCTCGACACCGTGGCCAACCTGGTCAACGCCGCCATCGTCTGACGCGGGGACATGCCCGGCCCGCGCGCAGGCGGGCGGTTAGAATGCGCGATTGTCCGGCCGCCGGTGAGCGGTCGGAGTCCCCTCGCGACTCGACCGAGCCTGCGCGCCATGGAGTTCCTCCCCTTCACTCGCCCGAGCATCGACGACGCCACCATCGCGGCCGTGGCCGATGTGCTGCGCTCGGGCTGGATCACCACCGGGCCGAAGTGCCGAGAGCTCGAGGCCGCGCTCTCCGAGCGCTACGGCAACCGGCCGGTGCGGGTGGCGGCCTCGGCCACCGCGGCGCTGGAGTTCGCGCTGCGCATCGCGGGCGTGGGTGCCGGCGACGAGGTGCTCACCACGCCGCTGTCCTGGGTGGCCACCGCCAATGTGGTGCTCACGGTGGGCGCGCGCCCGGTCTTCGTCGATGTCGAGCCGCGCACCCGCAACCTCGATCTTGCCCAGCTCGAGCAGGCGATCACACCGCGCACGCGGGCGATCATCGCGGTCGATCTCGCCGGCCTGCCGGTCGATCGCCACGCGCTCTACCGCATCGCGCGCCAGCACGGGCTGCGGGTGATCGAGGACGCGGCCCAGTCCATGGGCGCGACCTGGGCGGGTGAGGAGATCGGCCGCGGCGGCGATCTGATCGCGCTCAGCTTCCACGCCAACAAGAACTTCACCACCGCCGAGGGCGGCTGCCTGGTGATGAACACCCCCGAGGAGGCACGGCTCTTCGAGAAGCTGCGCCTGCAGGGCGTCACCCGCCACCCCGACGGCGGCATGGATGTCGACGTGCTGGGCTACAAGCACAACCTCACCGACATCGCCGCGGCCATCGGCCTGGGCCAGCTGCCGCGGCTGGCGCAGTTCAACGCGCGCCGCGCGCAACTGGCCGCGCGCTACTTCGAGCGCCTCGATCCGGCCCTGGGCCTGAGCCTGCCGCTCACCGACGCGCAGAGCGGGCCGGCGCGCGGCAACTGGCACATGTTCCAGCCCCTGCTGCCGCTGTCGCGCATGCGCCTGACCCGCGGCGCCTTCATCGACGCGATGCGCGCCGAGGGCATCGGCGTGGGGGTGCACTACCCGGCCATGCACCGCTTCACGCTGTACCGGGGGCTGGGCTGGCGCGACGGCGACTTCCCGGTGGCCGAGGCCATCGGTGCGTCCACCATCACCCTGCCGCTGTTCCCGGCCATGGCCGACACCGATGTCGACCGGGTGTGCAACGCGCTGTCGGCGGTGCTCGGGCCGGCGCTGGCCCCGGGCGCGGCATGACCGGCCTCGCCCCGGCCGGTGCCCAGCCCGTGGTGCCCGGGCTGCTCTCGGTGCTCATCCCGGTCTACAACGAGGAACCCGGCCTGGCCGCGCTCTTCGAGCGGCTGTATCCGGCGCTCGATGCCCTGGGCCTGCCCTACGAGGTGGTGTTCGTCGATGACGGCAGCCGCGACCGCTCGGCGGCGCTGCTCGCGGCGCAGTTCGAGCGCCGTCCGGCACACACCCGGGTGGTCATCCTCGACGGCAACTTCGGCCAGCACCGGGCGCTGCTCGCCGGCTTCGCGCAGGCCCGCGGCGAACGCCTGGTCACGCTCGACGCCGACCTGCAGAACCCGCCCGAGGACATCGGCCTGCTGCTGGCAGCCATGGACGCGGGCCACGACTACGTCGGCTCCATCCGCCGCACCCGGCGCGACGCGGCCTGGCGGCACTGGGCCTCGCGCGCCATGAACCGGCTGCGCGAGCGCATCTCGCGCATCCGCATGACCGACCAGGGCTGCATGTTCCGCGCCTACAGCCGGCGCATCGTGAACGCCATCAACCAGTGCCGCGAGATGAACACCTTCATCCCGGCGCTGGCCTACACCTTCGCGGCCAACCCCACCGAGGTGGTGGTCGGCCACGAGGAACGCTTCGCCGGCGAGTCCAAGTACTCGCTCTACAGCCTGCTGCGGCTGAACTTCGACCTCATGACCGGCTTCTCGGTGGTGCCGCTGCAGATCTTCTCCATGCTGGGCATGGCGGTGGCGGCGCTCTCGGGCGCGTTGTTCGTGCTGCTCGCGCTGCGCCGCCTCTTCCTCGGCCCCGAGGAAGGCGGCCTGTTCACGCTGTTCGCGCTGCTCTTCTTCCTGGTGGGCATCGCCCTGTTCGGCATCGGCCTGCTCGGCGAGTACATCGGCCGCATCTACCAGGAGGTGCGCCAGCGGCCGCGCTACCTGGTTCGCGCCGTGCTCGAGCGCCCTGCCTCGCCTGACTCGCCCGGCTCGCCGCCATGACGCGCGCGGTGGTCTTCGCCTACCACGATGTCGGGGTGCGCTGCCTGAAGGTGCTGCTCGCGCATGGCGTCGACATCGGTCTGGTGGTCAGCCATCAGGACAACCCGGCCGAGCAGATCTGGTTCGCCAGCGTGGCGCAGACGGCCCGCGAGCACGGGTTGCCGGTCGTCACGCCCGATGACGCCAACGACGAGGCCACCTTCGCGGCAGTGGCGGCCTACCGACCGCAGTGGCTGTTCTCGTTCTACTTCCGGCAGATGCTGGCCACCCGCCTGCTCGAGCTCGCGCCGCGTGGCGCCTACAACATGCATGGCTCGCTGCTGCCGCGCTACCGCGGCCGGGTGCCGGTGAACTGGGCGGTGCTGCACGGCGAGACCCGCACCGGCGCCACGCTGCACCAGATGCAGGCCAGGCCCGACCGCGGCGGCATCGTGGCGCAGCAGGCCGTGCCCATCCTGCCCGACGACACCGCCGGAGAAGTGTTCGCCAAGGTGACCGTGGCCGCCGAGATGGCGCTCGATGCCTGCCTGCCCGATCTGCTCGCGGGCCGCGTCACGGCGCGCGAGCAGGACCAGCGCGAGGCGAGCTACTTCGGCGGCCGCAAGCCTGAAGACGGCCGCATCGACTGGACCCAGCCGGCGGCGCGCATCCACAACCTGGTGCGCGCGGTGGCCCCGCCCTACCCCGGTGCCTTCTTCGAGGCGCAGGGCGCGCGCATTCGCGTGCTGCGCACGCTGCGGGCCACTGCGCTCAAACTGCCGGGCCCGCCGGGCCTGCTGCTCGACGACGGTGAGCTGCTGCTGCGCGGCGCCGATGGCGCGCTGCTGCGGGTGATGGCCGCCGACCTCGACGGCGAGCCACTGGACCCCGACCGATTCGAGCGCCGATTCGGGCGCTCGCTGTGCATCCCCCTGACCGCCGCGAGCGGGAGTCCCCCATGAAGAAGATCCTGATCCTCGGCGTCAACGGCTTCATCGGCCACCACCTGTCGCAGCGCATCCTGGCCGACACCGACTGGGACGTGTACGGCATGGACATGGCGAGCGAGCGGGTCGAGCCGCTCATGACCAACCGCCGCTTCCACTTCTTCGAGGGTGACATCACCATCAACCGGGAGTGGATCGAGTACCACATCCGCAAGTGCGACGTGATCCTGCCGCTGGTGGCCATCGCCACCCCGGCCACCTACGTGCGCGAGCCGCTGCGGGTGTTCGAGCTCGACTTCGAGGCCAACCTGCCCATCGTTCGCGCCTGCGTGAAGCACCGCAAGCGCCTGCTCTTTCCGTCGACCAGCGAGGTCTACGGCATGTGCGCCGACGAGCAGTTCGACCCCGAGGCCTCCAGCCTGGTCTACGGCCCGATCAACAAGCCGCGCTGGATCTACGCCTGCTCCAAGCAGCTCATGGATCGCATCATCCACGCCTACGGCATGTCCGAGGGCCTGGACTACACCCTGTTCCGGCCCTTCAACTGGATCGGCCCGGGCCTGGATTCGATCCACACCGCGAAGGAAGGCAGCTCGCGGGTGATCACGCAGTTCCTGGGCCACATCGTGCGTGGCGAGCCCATCCGCCTGGTCGACGGCGGCAGCCAGAAGCGGGCCTTCACCTATGTGGACGACGGCATCGACGCGCTGATGCGCATCATCCGCAACCCCGAGGGCCGCGCCAGCGGCCAGATCTACAACATCGGCAATCCGGTCAACAACCACTCGGTGCGCGAGCTCGCCGAGATGATGCTCGCGCTCGCCGCGCGCTACCCCGAGTACCGCGACAACGCGGCCCGGGTCAGCCTGGTGGAGACCTCCTCGGGCGACTACTACGGCAAGGGCTACCAGGACGTGCGCAACCGCGTGCCGCGCATCGACAACACCATGGCCGATCTCGGCTGGGCGCCGCAGGTGCCCATGGCCGATGCCCTGAACCGCATCTTCGACGCCTATCGCGGCCAGGTGGCGCAGGCGCAGGCGCGGGCGCTGCTCGACTGAGCGGGGCGGCGGCACCATGCCCCGGCTCGCGCTGAAGATCGATGTCGACACCTGGCGCGGCACCCGCGAGGGCGTGCCGCGCCTGCTGTCGGTGCTGCGCCGGCGCAAGGCGCAGGCCACCTTCCTCTTCAGCCTGGGGCCTGACCGCACCGGCCGCGCCATCCGGCGGGTGTTCCGGCCGGGCTTCCTCTCGAAGGTCTCGCGCACCTCGGTGCTTGCCCACTACGGCCTGCGCACCCTGCTCTACGGCACGGTGCTGCCGGGGCCCGACATCGGCCGTGGCTGCGCCGGGCTGCTGCGCGAGGTGGCGGCCGCCGGCTTCGAGACCGGCGTGCACTGCTGGGACCATGTCCGCTGGCAGGACTTCGTCGGTGCGCAGGGCGCCGACTGGACCGCGCGCGAGATGCGCGCCGCAGTGGCGCGCCACACCGAGATCTTCGGCAGCCCGCCCCGAACCCACGGCGCGGCCGGCTGGCAGATGAACGAGCATGCCTACCGGCTCGAGCGCGAACTCGGCTTCGTGTATGCCTCCGACGGGCGCGGCAGCGCGCCCTACCAGCCGGCCCTGCGCGGCCAGCCGATCGGCGTGCCGCAGCTGCCCACCACGCTGCCCACCTTCGACGAGCTCATCGGACTGGACGGCGTGAGCGCCGACGATGTCGACCGGCGGCTGCTGGCGATCACCGCCGCGCAGCCCGGGCGCGACCAGGTGTTCACCCTGCATGCCGAGCTCGAGGGCATGAAGCTCGCGGCGGTCTTCGACCGGCTGCTCGCCGGCTGGCAGGACCAGGGGCTGCAGCTCACCTCAACCGGCGAGTACTTCGCCTCGCTCGCCGGCCAGCCACTGCCGCTTCATGAGATCGCGGTCGGCGAGGTGCCCGGCCGCAGCGGCACGCTGGCGCTGCAAGGCCCGGCGCTCGCGGCATGAGCATCCGCCCGGGCTCGTCCCGCCCCCTCCACCGCGGCCGCGCGCTGCCGCTGCTGCTGCTCGGCCTGGCGCTCGTGGCCTGGTTCGGCACCCTCGGCTGGCGTGACCTCATCACCCCCGACGAAGGACGCTACTCGGAGCTCTCGCGGGCCATGCTGGCCAGCGGCGACTGGCTCAGCCCGCGCCTGAACGGCTTCCTGTACTTCGAGAAGCCGCCGCTGCAGTACTGGGCCACCGCCATCGCCTTCGCGCTGTTCGGCCTGAATGACTTCGCCGCGCGCCTGTGGCCGGCGCTGGCGGCCGCGATCGCGGTGGGCGTGCTGTGGTGGGCGGCCCGGCGGGTGATCGGCGAGAAGGCTGCGCTCTACGCGGCCTGCGTGCTGGGCAGCAGCGCCTGGTGGATCGGCAATGCCCACTTCGTGAATCTCGACGCCAGCCTGTCGGCGGCGCTGGGCGTGGCGCTGGTGGCGGTCTGGTACGGGCTGCGCGATGACGCGAGCCCCGGCCAGACCCGCGCCGCGATGCTCACCGCCTGGCTGGCCATGGCGCTGGCCATGCTCAGCAAGGGCCTGGTGGGCATCGTCCTGCCGGGCATGGTGCTGGTGGTCTACACGCTGTTGAGCCGCGACCTCCTGGTGTGGCGGCGCCTGCAATGGGGCACCGGGCCGCTGCTCTTCCTGGCGGTGGCCGCGCCGTGGTTCGTGCTGGTGTCGCTGCGGCATGCCGAGTTCGCGCACTTCTTCTTCATCGAGCAGCACTTCACGCGCTACCTCACCCATACCCATCGGCCGGGCGCGTGGTGGTACTTCGTGCCGCTGCTCGTCATCGGCCTGGTGCCCTGGACCACCCTGCTGCCCGGGGCGCTGCGCCTGGGCTGGCGGCGCGAGTCGGGGCGCTTCCAGGGCAACCGGCTGCTGCTCACCTGGGCGGTGGTGATCTTCGTGTTCTTCAGCATCAGCGGCTCCAAGCTGCCCTCGTACATCCTGCCCATCTTCCCGGCGCTGGCGCTGCTGATCGGCCAGCACGCCCTGCGGCTGAGCGCGCGGCGGCTGTCGGTGCACGCCATCCTCATGACCGGGCTCAGCCTGGCGGGCGCGGTGGCGCTGGTGGCGCTCACGCGCGGGCCGGCGGCCGACGGCGAGCCCTGGCCGGCCAGCGAACTCGCCTACCGCAACTGGATCGTCGCAGGCCTGGTCACGATCGCCCTGTTCTGTGCCGCGGCAGCGATCGCCGCGCGCCGCGCGCGCGCCGGGGCGGCCGTGGTGGCCATGGCCTTCGGCGGGCTGATCGGCACCCAGCTGATCATGCTCGGCCACCAGACCGTCGCCCAGGACAAGACCGCGCGCGCACTGGCCGCCGCCTTCCAGAAGGCGCTGCCAGCCGGCGCGCCGGTCTTCACGGTGAGCACCCACGACCAGTCGCTGCCCTACTACCTGCAGCGGCCGGTGACCATGGTCAACTACGTCGACGAGTTCGCCACCGGCCAGCGCATCGAACCGGGCCGGGCGCTGCCCACCGAGGAGGCCTTCGCCGGCCTGTGGCGCTCGCTGCCGGCAGCCGGCGCCTACATGCGCCTGGAGACCTTCCAGCGCTGGCAGGCCGCCGGGCTGCCCATGACCGTGATCTACCGCGATCCCTCCCGGGTCGGCGTGATCCGGCCGACGCCCTGAGCAGCCCCCGGCCGGCTCGCCGATCCCCCGCCTCTGCCCGCAAGAGCCCCATCGCCATGACCCACCTGAACCGCGGGCGCCGCAGCGCCCTCATCCTCGCCGCCGCCGCCGCACTGCTCGGCCCGGTCGCGCACGCGCAGTCGCCGGCCTGGCCGCAGCGGCCGGTGCGCCTGGTGGTGCCCTATGGCCCCGGCTCCTCGCCCGATGTCATGGCCCGTATCCTGGCCGAGCGGCTCGCGCCGCGGCTGGGCCAGCCGGTGGTGGTCGAGAATCGCGCCGGCGCCGGCGGCAATGTCGGCACCGGCGCGGTGGCCAGGGCGACGCCCGACGGCCATACGCTGGTGATCAGCACCAACGGGCCGCTGGTGAACAACACCGTGCTCTACGGCAAGCTGCCCTACGACCCGTTCCGCGAGCTCGCGCCGGTCATCCTGGCCGGCGGTCAGGCCAATGTCTGCGCGGTGCGCGCCGACGCCGGCATCGGCTCGATGAAGGAGCTGGTCGCGGCCATGCGCGCCCGGCCGGGAAGCTTCAACTTCTCGTCGATCGGCGTGGGCAGCCTCTCGCACCTCGGGGTGGAACTGCTCAAGGCGCGCACCGGCAGCTTCGCGGTGCACATCCCCTATCCTTCGTCGCCCGCGGCCATCACCGCGGTGCTGCAGGGCGATGTGCAGTTCAGCTGCGTGCCGGCGGTGGCGGTGATGCCGCAGGTGCGCGCCGGCCGCCTCCGGGCGCTGGCCGTGTCCACCGGCACCCGCAGCGCGCTGATGCCCGAGATCCCCACCCTGAAGGAGGCCGGCTTTCCCGACGTGGAGGCGGTGGCCTGGATGGCGGTGCTGGCGCCGGCCGGCACGCCGGCCGATGTGATCGGCCGCCTGAACCGGGAGATGAACGCGGTGCTCGCGCTGCCCGAGGTGCGCGAGCGCATGCATTCGCAGTACATGGAGCCCATTGGCGGCAGCCCAGAGCAGCTCGCCCGCTTCATGCAGGACGAGCTGCGCATCTGGACGCCGATCATCAGGCGCAGCGGCGCCACCATCGAGTGAATCCGCGCGGGCCCGGCCCGCGCCGCCCCGCGGTTCGCGGCCAGGCGCTCAGCCCGGCGTGCGCTCGAACCAGCGGCGCGCCATGCGGTCCCAGAAGCTCGCGCCGATCGCCAGCGAGTCGTCGTTGAAGTCGTAACCCGGGCTGTGCAGATTGGGGCCCGGCTGGCCGTTGGCCCCGTTGCCGATGAAGCCGTAGGCGCCCGGCACCGCCTCGAGGATGTAGCCGAAGTCCTCGGCGGTCATGGCCGGTGCGATGTCGCGGTCCACCTGCGCCTCGCCCGCCACCTCGGCCATCACGTCGGCCATGAAGCGGGCCTGCGCGGCGTCGTTGACGGTGCACGGATAGCCGTTGCGGATCACCACCTCGGCGCTGGCCTGATGGGCCGCGGCCACATGGGTGGCCACCCGGTGCAGGCCGTCGACCAGCATCTGCAGGGTCTCGGGCCGCAGGGTGCGGCAGGTGCCCTTGATGACCGCGCGCGCCGGGATGATGTTCTCGGTGCTGCCAGCCTCGATCTGCGCCACGGTGAGCACCGCGCTGTCCAGGGGGTCGGCCGAGCGCGAGACCAGCAGCTGCAGCTGGCCGACGATGGCGCAGGCCACCGGGATGGGGTCGATGCCGGTGTGCGGCTGCGCGGCATGCGCGCCGCGCCCGTTCACGCGGATCTCGAAGCGGTTGGCGCTGGCCATGATCGGCCCCACGCGCACCCCGAAGCGGCCGGCCGGCAGCGCCGGCCAGTTGTGCAGCGCGAAGGCCGCCCGCACCGGGAACAGCCGCAGCAAGCCCTCGTCGATCATCTTGCGCGCGCCGGCGCCACCCTCCTCGGCCGGCTGGAACACGAAGTGCACCGTGCCGTCGAAATCGGGCTTCTCGGCGAGCAGCCGGACGCCGCCGAGCAGCATGGCGGTGTGACCGTCATGGCCGCAGGCGTGCATGCGCCCGGGCACCGTGCTGGCGTGCGCGAAGCCGTTGGCCTCGGCCACCGGCAGCGCGTCCATGTCGGCGCGCAGCGCGATCGCGCGGTCGGGGTCGGCGGCGCGCGGGCCGCTGCCGCGCAGCGTGCCCACCACGCCGGTGCCGGCCAGACCGGTGTGAACCGTCAGGCCCAGCGCGCGCAGCGCCGAGGCGACCTTCTCGGCGGTGCGGTGCTCCTCGTAGCGCAGTTCGGGGTGGGCGTGCAGATCGCGACGGAAGGCGACGAGCTCGCCGAGATGCCGGCCGATGCCCTCGTTCATGTTCATGGCAATGTCTCCTGCGGGATGCGAGCCACGCTACCACAGGCCGGCTGCCACCGATCGATGTCCGGGCGCCGCCCGCGGGCGTAAACTGCGCCGGCCATGAGCCAGCCGATCTCGTTTCGCACCGACTTCCGGGTCGAGTGGGGCCACTGCGACCCCGCCCGCATCGTGTTCTACCCGAACTACTTCTTCTGGTTCGATGCCTGCTTCCAGCAGTGGCTGCAGCACGCCGGACTCTCGCAGGCCCTGCTCACCGAGCGCTACGGCGTGATCGGCACGCCCATCCTGGAGGCCAGCGCCCGCTTCCTGGGCTCGTCCACCGACGGCGACCCGCTGCATGCCGTGGCCCGCATCGACAGCTTCGGCGAGAAGCGCTGGCGCATCGACTATCAGCTCGGCCGGGACGACCGGGTGCTGGTCGAGGGCTGGGAGGTGCGCGCCTGGGTGGCCCGGGTAGACGGGCGGCTGCGTTCGCTGCCGGTGCCGCCGGCGTTTCGCGAGGCCTTGACCGCTGCGTCGGCGCGCCCGGCCGCGGCGCGCGACGATGGTAGCCTTTTGCCAGACACCCCCCAGGAGACACCATGAAACTCGCCAAGGGCTACCAGCAGCTCATCGACGAAGCCCGCGCCCGCATCGTCACCCTGCCCACCGACCAGGCCATTGCCCGTCACGGCGACCCCGACACGGTCTTCGTCGACATCCGCGACGTGCGCGAGCTCGAGCGCGAGGGCATGGTGCCGGGCGCCTTCCACGCGCCGCGCGGCATGCTCGAGTTCTGGGCCGATCCCGACAGCCCCTACTACAAGCCGGTGTTCGGCTCGGGCAAGCACCTGGTGCTCTACTGCCAGTCGGCGTGGCGCTCCTCGCTGGCGGCCGCTGCGCTCACCGACATGGGCGTGCCCAACGTGAGCCACTTCGAGGGCGGCTTCCGGGCCTGGAAGGACGCCGGCGGCCCGGTGGCGCAGCGCGAGCCGCACAAGGGCTGACACCCCCTGGTCAGCGCCCGGCGGCCCGCGGCCGGCCTCGCTGATGATCGGCCACCTGCCCCGGGGCGCGCGCCCCGGACGCACACCGGCTCAGGCCATCCCTTCGCTCGGCCGCCGATCGCGCGCCTGCGCGTACACCAGCGCCCCCGTGGCCAGGCACACCGCCAGGAACGCGAAGAGCCACTGGTAGGCCTGCGGCGGATAGCCGGGGGCGGCCTCGCCGAACAGGCCGGCGATGGCCCCGCACCCCACCGGCAGCAGGAACGATCCGCTCACCTGTCCAAGATTGGCCGCGGCCGAGCCCCGACCCCGCAGATGCGCCGGGGTGAGCGACGCGGCATGGGCGATGATGATCGGGCTGTAGCAGCTGAAGCCGCAGACGCCCACCAGCAGCGCCACCGCCAGACACAGCGGCGGGCGCGGCAGCAGCGCCAGGCACAGCAGCACCGCGATCACCGCACCGGCCGCGCACAGGATCACCCGCTTGCGGCTGTCGAAGCGGCGCTCCAGCGGCGGCAGCAGCACCATCCCGGCAGTCTGGGCCGCCACCATCGCCAGCAGCACGTTGCCGCGGCCCAGCGCGTCCAGGCCGTGCACGTCGTGCAGATAGGGCCCGGCCCACAGCCCGAGCACGGTGGCCATGGCCGCGTAGGCCACGGTGTGGATCGCGACCACGAGCCGGTAACCCGGCAGGCGGAACACCTGCGCGAAACCCGCCAGGGTCTGCCACAGCGTCTCGCCGCCGCGGGGCAGCGCCGGCTGCCCGGGCGGCTGGTCACGCACCGCCCACACGAAGAAGCCCACCACCGCCACCAGCACCAGCGAGGCGCCCCAGAACACCGTGCGCCAGCCCACCGCCTGACTCATCCAGGCCAGCGGGGTGGCCGCCAGGAAGTTGCCGATCTGGCTGATCGCGAACACCTGGCCGTACAGGGTGGCGATGCGGTCCGACGGATACCAGCGACTGAGCAGCACCACCGCGCTGATGAAGCTCGCGCCGCAGCCCAGCCCGAGCAGGAAGCGCCCGGCGATCAGCCCGGCGGCATCGGCGGCCGTGGCCACCACCAGCGTGCCGGCCAGGGCGAACACGCTCACCGCGGCCAGCGTGAAGCGCGGGCCGATGCGATCGAAGCTCATGCCCACCGGCACCTGCGAGACGCCCAGGGCGAGGAAGAACATGCCGCCCGCCAGGCCGAGCGCCTGCGGGCTGAGCCCGAGCTCGTCGATGAGCTCGGGCGCGATCACCGCCACCGACGATCGGAAGAACTGGCTGACGATGGCCACCAGCGCCAGGCCGGCGATCAGCCCGGCGCGGGTGCCCGGCATCAGTCGGCCACCAGCGGCAGGCAACCGGCCGGCGCGAGCAGCCCGCGCAGCCAGGCCTGATCGGCCGCGCCCAGGCCCGCCCAGGACTGCCGCAGCCAGCCCACGCACTTGCCCTGGTAGGGGAAGGGCTGCTGGACCCAGGGCTGGCCATCGACCTCGGCCCGCACCTCCTGGGCACCGGCCACGAGCGCCCGCGCATTGGCCAGCATCACCGGCACGTAGGTGCGACCGACCTCGGCGAGCAGGCCCGCCAGCGCGGGGCCGGCGTCATCGCGGCTGAGCCAGCCGTCGTCGCCGGTGCCCAGCCCGGACAGGTCCTCCATCACCTCCACCCAGGCGAACACCCGCGGCGAGACCTGCAGGGTGAGGGCCATGGGGGTGGGATCGAAGTGGGTGAGCTGCGTGAGCTGCCCGAAGATCGCGAAGTCGCTTGCGCCCGGGCGCTGGCCCATCAGGAAGGGCTGGCGCAGCAGCAGCGCATCGAGCGCGAGCAGGAAGCGCCGGTAGCTCGCCTCGATCACCGGCGCCGTGGTGGCGTTGGATCCGACGAAGCGCAGCCGCGAGATCTGCCGCTCGGAGAACTGCGCCTTGAGCGGCGCGATCGCGGCCTCGGAGGCGCACACGTTGCGCCAGCGCGGCAGGATGCTGCCGGCGCGCTCGATGTCGTCGGCGTAATGCCAGCGGTAGTGGAACATCGCCTTGGTGAGCCACTCGTCGCCGTAGTCCTCGAGCAGCTCGTCCAGGAAGGCCAGTGCCGGGTCGGCCGGCAGCACGCTGCGCCCCGCGTGCTCGCGCTCGAGTCGCCGAATGATCGGGGTGGAGTCGACCACGGCCTGCAGCCCGCCCGCGCCGTCGGGAAACCAGAAGGTGGGCAGCAGCTTCACCGGCGGCACCGGCATGGCCGAGCCGTCGCGGTTGTTGTGGATCATGTAGCGGTAGGGCAGGCGCCGGTAGCGCAGCAGCGACAGCATCTTGCGGGTGTAGGGCGAGCCGGGCGCGCCGCCGAGCAGGATGGGGTCTGGCGTGGTCATGAGTGCGATCCGATCAGGAGCGGGGGGGAGACGATGGCGAAGCAGGCTGACCGTCGCCGCGCAACGCCGGCACGGTCCAGAACAGGGCCAGGCCGCCGAGCGCGCCCAGTGCCGAGAGGGCCAGCCCGGCATGGTAGCCGCCGGTGAGGTCGAAGAGCGCGCCGCCGGCCCACGAGCCCAGCGCCGAGCCGGTGCCGGCGGCGGTGAGCACCATGCCGTAGACCCGGCCCATCGCGCCCGGAAAGCCGCGGGCCGCCAGCACCGCGGCCAGCGGGCCGCGCGAGCCCTGGGCGCAGCCGAAGGTGAGCACGAATCCGCCGACCAGCCAGGGGGAATACCCGTTGAGGGCACCGGCCAGCAGCGCCAGACCGGTGAGGGTCAGGCCATAAGACACGGTGGCCGTGAGCCGCTCGCCGATACGCTCGGCCAGCGTGGCCGCGCCCATCATGCCGACGATGGACAGCATGCCGGTCAGCCCGAAGACCCAGGCCGCCGACAGCGGCGACCAGCCGGCGTCGACCAGACAGGCCACCAGCTGCGGGGTGACCGCGTAGGTGCTCACCGCCGTGCTGAACATCATGCCGGCCAGGGCCCAGAAGATCGGCGTGCGCAGGGCAAGCGGCACCGTCCAGGCGGCCTGCCCGGCGCTGCGCCGGCGCAGCGCCTCGACCACCTCGGGCGCGCCGGCCGCGATGCGCGACCAGGGCAGCAGCGCCAGCGGCAGCAGCACCACCAGCAGCGCGCCGCCGATGAACTGATACGCCTGCCGCCAGCCCACCAGGCCGATCAGCCATTGCGCGAAGGGCGCGAAGGCGAGCATGCCGGTGCCCAGCGCGGCCGACAGCACCGCCATGGCGCTGGGCAGCCGCCCGCCGAACCAGCGGCTGACCAGGGTGGAGGCCGGCACCATGCCGGTGAGCGAGGCCCCCATGGGCGCGATCACGCCCAGCAGCAGGTAGAGCTGCCACAGCGCCGAGATGCGCCCGGCCAGCCAGTAGACCGCGCCCAGCAGCAGCAGCCCCGCGAGATAGCAGCGGCGCGGCCCGAGCCGATCGACGATGACGCCGGCCACCGGCGACATCAGCCCCACCGCGAGCACCGCGATGGAGTAGATGCCCACCAGCGCCGCGCGGTCGGCGCCGAACTCGGTGGCGATGGGCAGCAGGAACACCGCGAAGCTCTCGCCGACGCCGCGCGACAGGATGTTCATGCCGGTGCACAGCGCCAGCACCGACATCGCCATGCGCCTGGCTTCCAGAGTCGCGACCATCGGTCGAAAGTATCACGCGACGAAATCGCGGAAAAATCTCCATCGGGTAAAGTGATGACGCCAGCCGGCGAGCCCGCCTGGCGATTTCAGACATCAAAAAACCAACACGGAGACAGGCATGGCAACCCACGCGGGCCAGGCCGCCGACGCCCCGGCGGCCGACACGGCGCACTTCGACGCGGTGGTGGTGGGCGCGGGCTTCGGCGGCATGTACATGCTGCACCGGCTGCGCGGCCTGGGGCTGCGGGTGCAGGTGATCGAGGCGGCCGATGACGTCGGCGGCACCTGGAACTGGAACCGCTATCCCGGCGCCCGCTGCGACGTCGAGAGCCTGGAGTACTCCTACTCCTTCTCGGAGGACCTGCAGCAGGAATGGACCTGGTCGGAACGCTTCGCGAGCCAGCCCGAGATCCTCGCCTACGCGCGCCACGTGGCCGACCGCTTCGACCTGCGCCGCGACATCCGCTTCGGCACGCGGGTGCGCAGCGCCCACTATGACGAGGCGCGGGCGCAGTGGGCCATCAGCACCGACCGCGGCCCGTCGCTGCGGGCGCGCTTCTGCATCATGGCCACCGGATGCCTGTCGCTGCCGCGCATGCCCGAGTTCCCCGGCCGCGACCGTTTCCGCGGCCGGCTGCTGCACACCGCCACCTGGCCTCACGAGCCGGTCGACTTCAGCGGCCTGCGCGTGGGCGTGATCGGCACCGGCTCCTCGGGCATCCAGGTCATCCCGATGATCGCCCGCCAGGCGGCGCACCTGCACGTCTTCCAGCGCACGCCCAACTTCAGCCTGCCCTCGGGCAACCGCCCGCTGCCGGCCGACGAGGTGACGCGCTTCAAGGCCCGCTACCCCGAGGTGCGCGAGAAGGCGCGCCACGCGCCGGCCGGCATCGCCGGCATGCCGGCGCCCGATCGCGGCGCCCTCGACGACCCCGAGGAGCGCCGCCGGGAGGTCTACGAGACGGCCTGGCGCAACGGCTCCACCGGCCTCACGCGCGCCTACAACAACCTGCTGATGGACGAGGCGGCCAATGCCACCGCGGCCGAGTTCGTGCGCGAGAAGATCCGCGCCATCGTGCACGACCCGGCCGTGGCCGAGCGGCTCACGCCGCGCGACCACTTCATCGGCACCAAGCGCATCTGCCTGGACAGCGGCTACTTCCAGACCTTCAACCAGCCCAACGTCACGCTGGTCAGCCTGCGCGAGACCCCGATCGAAGGCATCACCGAGACCGGCATCCGCACCACGCGCGAGGACATCCCGCTCGACGTGATCGTGTTCGCCACCGGCTTCGACGCCATCACCGGCGCCCTGCTCGACATCGACATCCGCGGCCGCCAGGGCCTGTCGCTCACCGAGAAGTGGCGTGGCGGCCCGCGCACCTACCTGGGCCTGATGACCGCGGGCTTCCCCAACCTGTTCTCGATCACCGGGCCGGGCAGCCCCTCGGTGCTCACCAACATGATCACCTCCATCGAGCAGCACGTGGACTGGATCGCGCGCTGCATCCAGGCGCTGGGCGAGCGCGGCGCGCGCAGCATCGAGGCACAGGCCGACGCCGAGGAGCGCTGGGTGGCGCATGTCAACGCGGTGGCCGACCAGACCCTGTTTCCGCGCGCCAACTCATGGTACGTGGGCGCCAACCTGCCGGGCAAGCCGCGGGTGTTCATGCCCTACGTGGGCGGGCTGGGGGTGTACCGACGCCGCTGCGACGAGGTCGCCGCACGCGGCTATGAAGGCTTCATCCTCGAACCGGCCAGCGCGGCCTGAGGCCGCGGCGCGCCGGGCCCGCATCCCATCCGCATCAGGAGCCGCCCATGAGCTATGACGCGCCCTTCAAGGGCCTGAAGGTGATCGATCTCAGCCAGGGCATCGCCGGCCCCTATTGCGGCATGCTGCTCGCGCAGTACGGCGCCGACGTGATCAAGGTCGAGGGCAACGGCGACGGCGACTGGAGCCGTGTGCTGGGCGTGCGCTACGGCGATCACAGCGCGTTCTCCATCATCGGCAACCTCGGCAAGCGCAGCGTGGCCATCGACCTCAAGCTCGATGAAGGCAAGGCGCTGCTCTGGCAGCTCATCGAGGGCGCCGACGTGTTCATCGAGGGGTTCCGGCCCGGCGTGATCAGCCGCCTGGGCTTCGGCTGGGAGGCCGTGTCGGCGCGCGCGCCGCGGCTGCTCTACTTGTCCATCTCGGGCTTCGGCCAGCATGGCCCGCTGGTGGGGCGCCCGGCCATGGACCCGGTGCTGCAGGCCTTCACCGGCCTGACCGCCGAGAACCACGGCGAGGACGGCATCCCGCACCGGGTGCCGGTGATCCCGGTCGACATGTGCACCTCGCTCTATGCCTTCCAGGCGGTCTCGTCCGCGCTCTACGCCCGTCGTGACGAGAGCCGCGGCCGGTATCTCGATGCCAGCCTGATGCAGGGCGCTGCCGGCCTGCAGGCCATCCGCATGATGTCGGCCTTCCTCGAGGGTGGCCCGGTGCGCCCGGGCGGCACGCCGCACGGCGTGTTTCGCACCGCCGACGGCTGGCTGTCGGTGACTGCCATCCGCGATCGCGAATGGCTGGCGCTGTGCGGCGCGCTCGAGCGCCCGGACCTGGCCGCAGACCCGCGTTTCACCACGGCCGACGGCCGCCATCAGCACGAGCCGCTGCTGCTGGGCATGCTGCGCGAGCAGCTGCTCACGCGCAGCACCGCGCAGTGGTCGGCGCGGCTGGCCGAGCATCAGGTGATGCACGAGCGGGTCAACCGCTACGCCGACTTCCTCGAAGAGCCGCAGGTGAAGGCGGTCGACCTGATCGCCTGGCTCGAGCAGCCCGACATGCCCCGGCCGGTGCCGGTGGCGCGCCTGCCCGGCATGCCGCGCTTCGAGAGCGGCGCGCCGCTGTCGATCGCGCCCCGGGTGGGCCAGCACACCGCGCAGGTGCTCGGCGAGCACGGCGTGCCGGCAGATCGCATCCGGGCGCTGGCCGAGCGCGGCGTGATCGACCTGGGCGAACCCGGCTGAGCCGCGCGCGCCGCGCCGCGCTCAGGCCGCGCGGGTGAGCGTGCCGAAGTCGATCACCGGCTGGCCGCCCGCGCCCAGGGTGCGGAAACGCACCGTGGCGCCATCCACCCAGGCCTGCACCGTGAGCGCGTCGCCCGGCATCACCGGCCGGGTGAAGCGGGCCGACATCGACCTGAGCCGCGCCGGATCGCCACCGCACACCGCGTGCAGCAGGTGACGCCCGGTGATGCCGTAGGTGCACATGCCGTGCAGGATGGGGCGATCGAAGCCGCCGCGCCGCGCGAAGGCCGGGTCGCTGTGCAGCGGGTTGCGGTCACCGCTCAGGCGATAGAGCAGCGCCTGATCGGCGCGCGTGCCGGTGGCGATCTCGATGTCCGGGGCGCGGCTCGGGCAGGGCTCGGCACCGGCCGGCCCGCGCGCGCCGCCAAAGCCGCCCTCGCCGCGGATGAAGGCGGCCGAATCGGCCTCCACCAGCAGCTCGCCGCTGGCGGCATCGACCGCGCGCGAGGTGGTGGTCACCAGCGCGCCCGAGCCCTTGTCGTACATGCCGGTGATCTTCGTGCTCACGCGCACCGTGCCTTCCACCGGCAGCGGCTTGTGCAGCACGAAGCCCTGCTCGGCATGCACGAGCTTGGTCCGGTCGATCGGGCCCATGTCGGCGCGCGTGCCCGAGCGCTGGATGAGCACCACCGCGTACACCGGCAGCACGGCCAGCGGCTGGCCTTCGGAGTTCTCGGTGGTGAAGCGCAGCTCGTCGTAGGGATCGGCCTGGCCGGCGCCCACGCCGAGCGCGTAGAGCATCGCGTCGCGGGAATCCCAGCTGACGGTGGACGGGCCGACCTCGCGGCCGATGGCGGACATGTCGAGGGGCATGGGGCTCTCCAGTGAGAAAGGTGGCGCCGCTGCGGGCAGCGGGGCGCGTTACGATCGGGGACTGCATCTTGCGATCCCCACCATGAACCCCGCCACGTCGCTCACCGCCTTTCGAAACCCCAACTGCTACAGCCCCGAGCACGAGCTCTTTCGCCAGACCGTGCGCCAGTTCGCGGTCCGCGAGATCGCGCCCCACGCCACCGCCTGGGACGAGGCCGGCGGCTTCCCGCGCGAGCTCTATCAGCGCGCCGCGGCGGCCGGCCTGCTGGGTCTGGGCTACCCCGAGGCCTACGGCGGCACGCCCTGCGACGTGTTTCACCGCATCGTGCTCGCCGAGGAGCTCGCCTGGGGCGGCAGCGGCGGGGTGAGCGCCTCGCTGATGTCGCACACCATCGGCTCGCCGCCCATCCTGAATGCCGGCAGCCAGGCCATGAAGGAGCGCGTGCTGCCGGCGGTGCTGGCCGGCGAGAAGATCTCGGCGCTGGCCATCACCGAACCCTCGGGCGGCTCCGACGTGGCCGCGCTGCGGACCACCGCGGTGCTCGACGGCGATCACTTCGTGGTGAACGGCGAGAAGACCTTCATCACCTCGGGCATGCGCGCCGACTACTACACCGTGGCGGTGCGCACCAACCCGGCCGACCGCAGCGCGGCCGGCGTGTCGCTGCTGCTCATCGAGCGCGACACGCCCGGCTTCAGCCGCACGGCCCTGGACAAGATGGGCTGGTGGGCATCCGACACCGCGCAGCTGCGCTTCGAGAACTGCCGGGTGCCGGCCGCCAATCTCATCGGCGAGCTCAACCGGGGCTTTCCCATCGTGATGCGCAACTTCAACGGCGAGCGGCTCTGGATGGCCGCCGGCGCGCTGGGCTTCGCGCAGGTCTGCCTGAACGACGCGATCGACTGGGCCCGCCAGCGCCACACCTTCGGCGAGCCGCTCTCGCAGCGGCAGGTGATCCGCCACAAGCTGGTCGACATGGCGATCCGCATCGAGACCACCCGCACCTTCATGGAAGACCTCGCCTGGCGCGTGGAGCATGGCGGCGGCGACCCGAAGGTGCTGGTCGCGCAGCTCTCCATGCTCAAGGTGCAGGCGATGCAGAGCCTGCAGTTCTGCGCCGACCAGGCGGTGCAGATCCTGGGCGGCATGGGCTACATGCGCGGCACCCGCGTCGAGCGCATCTACCGCGAGGTGAAGGTCAACATGATCGGCGGCGGCTCCGAGGAGATCATGAAGGATCTCGCCGCCCGCCAGCTCGGCTTCTGAACCGGACTCCGCCATGAACGCATCGCCCCTGCCCTCGGCTGCCAGCCCCGCCACCGCCTGCACCCTGACCGCCGGCAATCCCGGCCACCAGCTGCAACGCGAGCCCTGGTACCGGCCGCTGCGCGACGAGGTCGCGGTCTTCGAGGCCGCCTATGCGGCGCGCCTGCCGGTGCTGCTCAAGGGCCCCACCGGCTGCGGCAAGACCCGCTTCGTCGAGCACATGGCCTGGCGCCTGTACCGGCAGGCCGAGAGCGCGCGGCGCGCGCTCGACACGCCGCTCATCACCGTGGCCTGCCACGAGGACCTGACCGCCACCGACCTGGTGGGCCGCTACCTGCTGTCGGGCGACAGCACGGTCTGGATGGACGGGCCGCTCACCCGCGCGGTGCGCAGCGGCGCGCTGTGCTACCTGGACGAGGTGGTCGAGGCGCGCAAGGACACCACCGTGGTGGTGCACTCGCTCACCGATCACCGGCGCATCCTGCCCATCGAGAAGACCGGCGAGCAGCTCGACGCGCATCCCGACTTCCTGCTGATCATCTCCTACAACCCGGGCTATCAGAGCGTGCTCAAGGACCTCAAGCCCTCCACCCGCCAGCGCTTCGTGAGCCTGGAGTTCGACTACCCGCCGGTCGAGCTCGAGGCCGAGATCATCGCGCACGAGAGCGGGGTCGATGCCGAGACCGCGCTGCGCCTGGCCACCATCGGCCAGAAGGTGCGGCACCTGCGCGAGCACGGCTTCGAGGAAGGCGTGAGCACGCGCCTGCTGATCTATACCGGCCAGCTGGTGGCCGGCGGCATCGCGCCGCGCCGGGCCTGCGACGCGGCCATCGCGCGCGCGGTCACCGATGACGCGCAGGTGCAGCAGGCGGTGGCCGACATCGTCGACGTGATCCTGCCGTGAGCACCCCGGGCGTCGCGCTGGTCGACGCGCAGCGCGTGCTCTCGCTGTTCACGCAGGGGCTGGCGGGCCGCTACCTGCATCTGCGGCCGGTGGAGGCGCTCACCGGCGAGTTCCGTCCCGAGACCGCCACCACCGACGGCACCGCCATCTACCTGCCCGGCGCGGTGACGCTCTTCCAGGAACGCGCGCACAACCTCGGCGTCTACCGCATCTCGGTGCTGCACCAGCTCGGCCTCTACGAGAACGGCACCTTCGGCTTCACGCTGGCACGCGCCCGCGCGCTGCACCCCGGCCTGCCGCCCGAGCATGGCGTGACAGCGCCGCATCCCAGCGAGCTCGAGCGCTTCTTCGCGCTGTGGCCGGTGCCCGCACAGGCGCGACGCCTGTTCATGCTGCTGGAAGACATGCGTGTCGATCGGGCGATCGGCCAGCGCTACCCGGGCGCGCGGCACGACCTGGCGCGGGTGCTCGCGCGCGCCCTCGCCGACCGCCCGCCCATGCCCGACGGCGCGCAGGCGCCGGCGGCCGCGCTGGCCGAGTCGCTGCTGCGCTACACGCTGGGCGCGCCGGCGCC
>JBAWWD010000033.1:0-34700 GCA_037146935.1 Burkholderiales bacterium | reverse complement strand
CCGCCACCCTGCGGGGCGCGAGCCGCCGCCGGTGCCGGGCTGGTGTCGCGGGCACCGCGCCCGCCACGATCGCCGCGTCCGCTGCGATCGCCCCGCCCGCCGCCACGGGGGCCGCCGCGCGGGGGCCGGTCGTCATCACGGTCATCGCGGTCGGCGCCAGCGGCACGCGCCGCGGCGCTGGCGGCCGCCACATCGAAGTCGGCCAGGGTCTCGCGCGGCAGTCGCCGCTTGAGCAGCCGCTCGATGTCCTGCAGGAAGGCGCGCTCGTCGCTGCCCACCAGGGACAGCGCGCGCCCGCTCGCGCCGGCCCGGCCGGTGCGGCCGATGCGGTGCACATAGTCTTCCGGCACGTTGGGCAGTTCGTAGTTCACCACCTGCGGCAGCTCCTCGATGTCGAGGCCGCGGGCCGCGATGTCGGTGGCCACCAGCACCTGCAGCGAGCCGTCCTTGAACTGCGCCAGCGCGCGGGTGCGCGCGTTCTGGCTCTTGTTGCCGTGGATCGCCAGCGATTCGATGCCGTCCTTGGTGAGCTGTTCGGCCAGCCGGTTGGCGCCGTGCTTGGTGCGGGTGAACACCAGCACCTGGAACCACTGCCGCGTGCGGATCAGGTGCGAGAGCACCGCGCGCTTGGCCCCCTTGTCCACCTCGATCACGCTCTGCTCCACCGCCTCGGCCGGCGCGTTGCGGCGCGCGACCTCGACGGTGGCCGGGTTGTCGAGCAGCCCGTGCGCGAGGGTGCGGATCTCGTCGGAGAAGGTGGCCGAGAACAGCAGGTTCTGGCGCTGTGCCGGCAACAGGCGCAGCACCTTGCGGATGTCATGGATGAAGCCCATGTCGAGCATCCGGTCGGCCTCGTCGAGGACCAGGATCTCCACATGGGAGAGGTCGACGGTGCGCTGTCCGACGTGATCGAGCAGGCGTCCGGGCGTGGCCACCAGGATGTCGACGCGGCCGCGCATCTGCGCGATCTGCGGGTTGATGTTCACGCCGCCGAAGATGCAGGCCGAGGTGTGCGGCAGGTGGCGGCCGTAGTCGCGCACGCTGTCATGGATCTGCGCGGCCAGCTCGCGCGTGGGGGTGAGCACCAGCACCCGCACCGGGTGGCGGCCGTTGGGCAGCTTGCCGACGGGCTTGTCCTGCAGTCGCTGCAGGATGGGCAGGGTGAAGCCGGCGGTCTTGCCGGTGCCGGTCTGGGCCGCGGCCAGCAGGTCGCCGCCCTTGAGGACCTGCGGGATGGCCTGCAGCTGGATGGGGGTGGGTTCGGTGTAGCCGCATTCGTTGACGGCGCGCACCAGGGGCTCGCTGAGCCCGAGACTTGCAAATGACATGTCGCCTCGATGGAGGTGATTCGCGTCGACCGGCCGCGGTGCG
Organism: Burkholderiales bacterium; assembly: GCA_037146935.1. Lineage (GTDB taxonomy): Bacteria > Pseudomonadota > Gammaproteobacteria > Burkholderiales > Burkholderiaceae_E > Quisquiliibacterium. The sequence goes on along the minus strand of JBAWWD010000033.1, from coordinate 33,329 downwards.
TGTCGGGCCTGGACGGGCGGAATCGACGGCACCCGGACCTCAGGGGTCCGGCGGCACCAGTCAGGAAGACGACGGGGGAGGGTATGTCGAGGGCTGCGAAGACAGTGCCGCGGGGGCAGAGGCGGGACGCGGGGGCCGAGGACTGCGGCGAGAAAGACTGGTATTGGACGCCGCGAGCCGCACCATAGCACATCGGCCGCAGCGCGCGGCCGATGGGCCGCAGACCGCCGATGCGGTCAGACCGCCGGTCGCTCCAGCAGCCAGGCGATCGCGCAGCCGGCCACCAGCCCCCAGAAGGCCGCGCCGATGTTGAGCACCGCGATGTCGGCCACGGTCACCAGGAAGGTGACCAGCGCGCCCAGCGGGAAGCGGCCGCCGAAGGCGGTGGTGAACGCGTTCTGCAGCACCCGCAGCATGGCCAGGCCGGCCAGGGTGGCAATGAAGGCGGGAGGCGCGGCGAGCATGGCCCGCGTGGCCAGCGGCGAGAGCAGGCCGAAGACCAGCGCGAGCACGGCCACCACCAGCCCCGCGGTGTAGTGCCGCTCGCGTTCGCCCGAGCTGCTCAGGATGGCATTGGTGGGGCCGGTGAGGCAGGTGGACACCGTGCCCACGCAGGCGGTGAGCACCGACCACAGCCCGCAGCCCAGGGCCACCGCATTGACCGGCGCGTCGTGGCCCGCGGCCTTGAGCACGGCCACGCCCTGGCCGTTCTGCACCACCAGCACCGTGATGAGCAGCGGCACCACCAGCTCCACCATGGCCTGCCAGGAGAACACCGGCGTGTGCAGCAGCGGTTGCGCGAGCACGGCGCTGCCCGCCGGGCCGGGATCGAATCGACCCGACAGCGCCACCGCGGCCACCCCCACCAGCAGCGCGCCGATCAGCGGCGGCAGGCGTCGGCCCGCTGCCGGCCAGGCCGACAGCGCGATGAAGCTCGCGACCATGGGCACCGCGATCGCCACGTCCTCGTGGACCGAGCGGACCAGATCGGTGCCAAAGCGCAGGAACACCCCGGCCACCATCGCCATCACGATCGGCATGGGCGCGCTGGCCATCGCCCGCCTCACCCAGCCCGAGGCGCCGAGCAGGGCCATGAGCACCCCGGTGACGATGAAGGCACCGATCACCTCGGCATAGCGCAGGTGCGTGAGCGCCGGGCCCACCAACACCGTGCCCGGGATGGTCCAGAAGAACGCGAGCGGCTGCCGATACAGCCAGCAGGCCAGCAGCGTGAGCAGGCCGTTGAGGAAGAAAGAGCCGAACACCCAGGAGGCCAGCTCGGCCTGCGTCAGGCCGCCGCGGCTGCCCACCGCCAGCACCACCGCCACCGGCCCCGTGCTGGCGAAGATGAAGCCGATCAGGCCATTGGCGAGCGAGGTGGGGCTGAAGTCGCGGGCCGCCCGCGCCGGCGTGGTGAGCGGCCTGGCGAAGGCTTCGATCATGCGGCGCGCGCCGGGCGAGGCAGGACGGGCTGGGGCGCGGTTGGGGGGGCGGTCATAGGAAACGGAGGGTTGGTGCGGCGCTCGGCGTGTCGGGGTGCGGCTGCCCGCGCGGGCGGATTGTCGCCGTTGCCTGCGGCTGTCGTCCATCGGCCTGCGGGCTCGGGGTTCCGAGGGCCGGCCTCGCGCAGCGGTGGCGCGGGCGCCGGCTGGCAAGATCGGGCTTTACGGTTCCGGAGCTTTCGCGATGAACGAGTCCCGCGGCGTGCCCGCCGCCCTGTCCCGGCGCTTCGGCGCGCGCCTGAGCCTGCCGCTGATCGCGGCGCCGATGTTCCGCGTGTCGGGGCCTGAACTGGTGATCGCGGCCTGCCGGGCCGGCGTGATCGGTGCCTTCCCCACCGCCAACTGTCGCAGTCTCGAGGACTTCGACGCCTGGCTCACCCGGATCGCCGCGGCGCTCGGCCCCGACCATGCGCCCTGGTGTCCCAACCTCATCATGCGGCGCGAGTCCCTGCGCGAGGAACTCGCGGTGCTGCTGCGGCACCGGCCCGAGGTGGTGATCACCAGCGTCGGACCGCCCGACCCGGTGGTGGCGCCGCTGCACGACATCGGCGCGATGGTGCTCTGCGACGTGGCCTCGGTGCGGCACGCCGAGAAGGCCGTGGCCGCGGGCGTGGACGGCCTGATCCTGCTCACCGCCGGCGCTGGCGGGCAGACCGGCTGGGCCAATGGCTTCGCCTTCGTGCGCGCGGTGCGCGAGTTCTTCGACGGCCCGGTGGTGCTCGCCGGCGGGGTGTCCGACGGGGCCGCGCTGCTCGCCGCGCAGGTGCTCGGCTGCGATGCGGCCTACATGGGCACCAAGTTCATCGCCACCGAGGAGAGCATGGCGGTGGACGGCTACAAGCGCATGCTGGTGGACAGCCGCCTCGACGACATCCTGCTGTCGAAGGCCTTCACGGGGCTGGAGACCAACACCCTGCGGCCCTCGATCATCGCTGCCGGCCTGGACCCGGCCGCGCTGCCCGCCGACATGGCGCCCGAGCGGGCCCGTGAGCTCTACGGCAGCGGTGGCAGCACCGGGGTCAAGCGCTGGGCCGACATCTGGAGCGCCGGCCATTCGGTGTCGGGGGTGAGCGCGGTGTGCGATGTGGCCACCCTGGTGGCGCGCACCCGCGAGGAGTACCGGCAGGCCGCGCGGGCGGCGCTGCCGGTGCTGAACGCGGCGGCCGGCTGACACCCGGTCAGCCGGCGCTCGGTTGGCCGGCGATGCGGCAGCCGGCGTGAGGGGTGACGCTTACTCGGCCGCGATCGCGGCGGCCAGGGCCGCGCCCACGGTGGCGGGCAGGCCCCAGCGCTCCCAGTGCGAGCTGGCCTTGCCCACCACCACCTCCACCGGCACGGGCGCCTGATCGAGCAGGCGGGCGGTGACCGAGTTCTCCACCAGCCGGGTGAGCGAGTGCTTGCGGGCCGTGCCCACCACGATGCGCTGGCAGCCATTGGCCAGCGCCGCGGCGCTGATGGCCTCGGCGCGATCGCCCACCGCCACCTTCAGGCTGTGCGCGACACCATGGCGCTGGAGCTCCTCGCGGGCAGCCCGGGTGGCGGCTTCGGCGCGGGCCTGACGCCAGGCGTCGCGCTGCGCGCTGCCCACATGGCGACCGATGCGCCGCGTGAGCGTCGGCTGCACGTTCAGCAGCAGCACCTCGAGGGTGTCGACCGCGGAGTGCTGCATGAGGTGGCGCAGCGCGGCGAGGGAATTCTGCGAACCGTCGATCGGGACCAGGATCTTGTTCATGGCGGGAGCTCCTGCGTTGGAAGAAAGGGGAAGGGTGTCGGCGGGAAGGATCGCGGTGGCCTCGCGCTGCGCGTCGGGCACACGCTGTCCGTGCGCGTCCTGGGCGGCGCGCAGCCGCGCGGTGGACTGCCGGGCGAATCCGATCAGCAGCAGGCCGCCCACGCCGAGCAGATAGGCCAGGGGCGCGATCCAGTCGGCATCAGCCAGCCAGGGCTTCACCAGCGGCTCGGACAGCATCATCTTCACGCCGGTGAAGGCGAGCACGCCGGCGCCGACCATCACGATGATCGGGAAGCGCTCGGTGAGCTTGAGCAGCAGCGTGCTGCCCCAGACCACGATCGGCACGCTGATCAGCAGGCCCAGCACCACCAGCAGGTAGCTGCCGTGGGCGGCGCCGGCCACGGCCAGCACGTTGTCCACGCCCATCACGGCGTCGGCGATCACGATGGTCTTCATGGCGCCGAAGAAGGTGGTCGACGCGTCGACGCTGTCTTCCTCGTGGCCGCCGCCGGGCGCCATCAGCTTGAGCGCGATCCACAGCAGCAGCGCGCCGCCGGCCAGCAGCAGACCGGGGACCTTGAGCAGCCAGACCACGGCGAGCGTCATGACGCTGCGCACCACCACCGCACCGACCGAGCCCCAGATGACGGCACGGCGTTGCAGGGCGGGCGGCAGCTTGCGCGCCGCCAGCGCGATCACGATGGCGTTGTCGCCCGCGAGAACGAGGTCGATGACCACGATCGCGAGCAGTGCGGATAGGAATTCTGTGGAGAGGATGTCCATGTCGGCAAGACCCTGTTCAAGACCCGGCATTGCGCGTGGTGCGACAGCCGGCATGAGGCGGATTGTGGTCGCGCGCCAGAGGGGGAACGATGAAGCTTTGCAATGTATTGCGAAGTGTCATCGATCGCGGCCGCCTGGCGGCGACGCCCGGCATTGCGCGGCCGCGCGCGTTTGTTTATCGTCGTCAGCAGATCACAGGTGGCGTCGCCACCCGGGATCACCCCCAAAGGGGAGTAGCTTTTTTCATCCGGGTCGTCAGTCCGGGTGGCCGCGCAAGCGGGCCGCCCCGGTCCGGGTGGCGTCAGGCAGCAGCCTGACGCGAGCGAGACCTTTGCCACGAAGCCCTTGCCGGCACCTTGCGGTAGCCGGGTTGGTTCGCTTCGCGGGGCAAGGTCCGCTTCGCCTGGTGCGTCGCGGGTTCGTCATGCTTGATGCCCGGAGGGCACTGATGGATCGCGTTCGTCTTCGTCGTTATGTTCGCCACGGCATGCTGCCGCAACTGGTCGCCTTCGAGGCCACCGCACGCCTGGGCAGCTGCTCGCGCGCTGCCGAGCAGCTGCATCAGTCGCAGCCCACCATCTCGATCCACATCCGCAAGCTGTCCGAATCCCTCGGCCAGACCCTGTTCGAGCGCGCGGGTCGCGGCCTGCGGCTCACGCCTGCCGGCGAGGAGGTGTACCAGACCTGCCGGGAGCTCTTCTCGACCCTGGAGGCGCTGGACGAACGGCTGACGCGCGGCGGCGTGGCCGCGCCGCGCGCCGAAAACCGGGAGGCGGTGATTTGACGCGCCCGGCGGGCTGCCCGTACCTTCGACGGTTCCCAGCCAACACAACCCGGGTGCCTTCATGAGCCTGCCGCCGATCCTTCGAGACCGCCTTCGCCTGCCGGCGGTGGCCTCGCCGCTGTTCATCATCTCCAACCCGGATCTGGTCATCGCCCAGTGCAAGGCGGGTGTGGTGGGTTCCTTCCCGGCGCTCAACGCCCGGCCCAAGGAACTGCTCGAGGAGTGGCTGATCCGCATCACCACCGAGCTCGCCGAGTACGATCGGCAGCATCCCGAGGCGCCTTCGGCGCCGTTCGCGGTCAACCAGATCGTGCACAAGAGCAATGACCGGCTGGACCATGACCTCGCGCTGTGCGCGAAGTACAAGGTGCCGATCATCATCACCTCGCTCGGCGCGCGGCCCGAGCTCAACGATGCCGTGCATGCCTGGGGCGGCATCGTGCTGCACGACATCATCAACAACCGCTTCGCGCACAAGGCGATCGAGAAGGGCGCCGACGGCCTGATCGCGGTGGCCGCGGGCGCCGGTGGCCACGCCGGCACGCAGTCGCCCTTCGCGCTCATCCAGGAGATCCGCGAGTGGTTCGATGGCCCGCTGCTGCTGTCGGGCTCGATCGCCAACGGCCACGCGATCCTGGGCGCGCAGGCCATGGGCGCCGACCTCGCCTACATCGGCTCGGCCTTCATCGCCACCACCGAAGCCAACGCGCTCGAGGGCTACAAGCAGATGATCGTGGACAGCGCCGCCGACGACATCCTCTACACCAACCTGTTCACTGGCGTGCACGGCAACTACCTCAAGCCCTCGGTCATCAAGGCGGGGCTCGATCCCGACAACCTGCCGGTGAGCGACCCCAGCAAGATGAACTTCGGTTCCGACCGCGAGAAGCCCAAGGCCTGGAAGGAGATCTGGGGTTGCGGGCAGGGCATCGGCGCGGTCAAGTCGGTGGGCTCGGCCGGCGATCTGGTCGCCCGGCTCAAGCGCGAATACGACGCGGCCAAGGCGGAGCTCACGGCCAAGGTGGTCTGAAGGGCGCGCCCTTCCGGCTCTGCGATCGGGCACGCCCTTCCCGCTCTGCGATCGGGCTCGCCCTCCCCGCTCTGCGATCGGGGCGCGCCGGCCGGTGCCGCCTGTCGAGGGACGGGGCGGCGTGCCCGCCCGGCTTCGCCGGGTGCCCTGCGGTGCTCGTGCGCCGGGGCGGCCCGCGAACTCGTCGCTGCGCTCCTCGAACAAACGCGGGCCGACCGCGCTCACGCGCGGCAACCCCGTCGCCCTGCGCGCCTCGGCGGGCCCGATGCCCCGTCCCCCGACAGGCGGCACCGGCCTCCTGGTGAGGTGGTGGTGTGCGAGGTGGGATAGAACGGCGGGGCTGGCGGCGCCTGCTCGTCCTGCGGTTGGCGCGCCGTTGAATCGGCTCGCTGCAGTCTCGCCCTGCCCGATCGCCGCATGCCAATCTCTCCCTGGACGACGGGGTGGGGGCCGGGTACCGGGCCGGGCATCGGCCTCGCCGAGGAGCGCAGGCGGCCGGGGTTGCCGCGCGTGAGCGCGGTCAGCCCGCGTTTGTTCGAGGCGCGCAGCGCCGAGTTCGCGGGCTGCCCCGGACGGCGAGCACCGCAGGGCACCCGGCGCAGCCGGGCGAGGCCGTCACCCCGGCCCGGTACCCGGCCCCCACCCCGTCGTCTGCCCCGCCCGGGGAATGCAGCTGTCCCGCCTGAAGAGACTCCTGCCCTCAGCCGAGGATGTCCGCCAGCGCCTCGTCAAGCACCCGCCCCTGCGCCGGCGTGCCCACCGTGATGCGCAGGAAGTCGGCGATGCGGCTGGCGCTGAAGTGGCGCACCAGCACCTTGCGCTCGCGCAGCGCGCGCTGCAGCGCCGCGCCGGCGTGGCCGGGGTGGCGTGCGAACACGAAGTTGGCGCCCGAGGGCAGCACCTCGAAGCCGCGGGCGCGCAGGCGCGCGCTCATGGCCTCGCGCTCGGCGATGACCGCCGCGCACGACTGCGCGAACCACTCGGTGTCTTCCACCGAGGCGGTGGCCGCGGCGATCGCGATGCGATCGAGCGGGTAGGAGTTGAAGCTGTCCTTCACCCGCTCGAGCGCCTCGATCAGGCCCGGCTGGCCCATGGCATAGCCCACCCGCAGGCCGGCCAGCGCGCGCGACTTGGAGAAGGTGCGCACCACCAGCAGTTGCGGGAAGCGCGCGATCAGGCTCGTCGCAGACTCGCCGCCGAAGTCGACGTAGGCCTCGTCCACCAGCACCACCGAGTCGGGGTTGCCCTGCAGCAGCCGCTCGATCTCCGCGAGGGGCAGCAGCCGGCCGGTGGGGGCGTTGGGGTTGGCGATGACGATGCCGCCGTTGGCGCGCCGGTAGTCATCGACGCGCACGCAGAAATCCGCGTCCAGCGGTACCCGCTCGTGCGGGATGCGATACAGGCCGCAGTAGACCGGGTAGAAGCTGTAGGTGATATCGGGGAACAGCACCGGCCTGCCGTGGCCGAACAGGCCGAGGAAGGCGTGCGCGAGCACCTCGTCGGAGCCGTTGCCCACGAAGATCTGCTCGGGGCGCAGGCCGTGCAGCCCGGCCAGGGCGCGCTTGAGCGCCAGGGCCTGCGGGTCGGGGTACAGGCGCAGCGACTCGCCGGTCTCGCGCCGGATGGCCTCGAGCACCCTGGTGGAAGGGCCGAGCGGGTGCTCGTTGGTGTTGAGCTTGATCAGCCCCTCGATCTGCGGCTGTTCGCCGGGCACATAGGGGCTGAGCTCGTGAACCACCGGGCTCCAGAAGCGCTGGTGATCGGGTCGGGTCAAGGTGGTGATCTCCGGGCTCAGGTGATGCCGGCGGCATGCGCCTGCTGGTCGGCGTGGTACGAGGAGCGCACCAGCGCGCCCACCGCGGCGTGGCTGAAGCCCAGGGCCAGCGCCTGCGATTCGAACAGGCGGAAGGTGTCGGGGTGCACGTAGCGGCGCACCGGCAGGTGCGCGTTCGAGGGCGCGAGGTACTGGCCGATGGTGACCATGTCGATGTCGTGGGCGCGCATGTCGCGCAGGGTGCTCAGGATTTCCTCGTCGGTCTCGCCCAGCCCCACCATGAGGCCGCTCTTGGTGGGCACGCCGGGCACGCGGCGGCGGAACTCCTGCAGCAGCTTGAGCGAGTGGGCGTAGTCGGACCCCGGCCGGGCTTCCTTGTAGAGGCGCGGCACGGTCTCGAGGTTGTGGTTCATGACATCGGGCGGTGCGGCCTCGAGGATGGCCAGGGCGCGATCGAGGCGGCCGCGGAAGTCGGGCACCAGCACCTCGATGCGGGTGTCGGGCGACTGCCGGCGGACCTCGCGGATGCAGTCCACGAAGTGCTGCGCGCCGCCATCGCGCAGGTCATCGCGGTCGACGCTGGTGATCACCACATAGGAGAGGCGCAGCTCGGCGATGGTGCGGGCGAGATTGACCGGCTCGCTGGCGTCCAGCGGGTCGGGGCGGCCGTGGCCGACGTCGCAGAAGGGGCAGCGCCGGGTGCACTTGTCGCCCATGATCATGAAGGTGGCGGTGCCCTTGCCGAAGCACTCGCCGATGTTCGGGCAGCTGGCCTCCTCGCACACCGTGTGCAGGTGGTTGCGCCGCAGGATCTCCTTGATCTCCTGGTAGCGGCCGCTGGAGGAGCCAGCCTTCACGCGGATCCAGGCCGGCTTGGGCAGCACCTCGGTGCTGGCCACCACCTTGATGGGGATGCGGGAGGTCTTGGCCGAGGCCTTCTGCTTGGCGCTCGGATCGTAGGGGGGCGGAGAGGCGTCGCTCATGGGGGTTCCTGCCGGCGCCACCGGCGCCAAGACCGGATTCTAGACCGCCCGCGTCGCCGGACAGGCCTCGCCCAGGCTGAGCTGCAGCTGTTCGGCGAAGCGCGCGGCGATCGCCTCGGCCTGCAGCGGCGCGCCGCCGGCGCGGGAGAGGTCGGTGACCGCCAGCCCGGGATAGCCGCAGGGATTGATCCGGTCGAAGGGCGAGAGGTCCATGGCCACGTTGAGCGCGATGCCGTGGAAGGTGCAGCCGCGCGAGACCTTCAGGCCCACCGAGGCGAATTTCGCGCCGGCCTCGCGGGGGGCATCGTCGGCCACGTAGACCCCGGGCGCGCCGGCATGCCGCACCGCGGCCACGCCGGCCTGCGCGGCCTGCGCGATCACCGCCGACTCGAGTCGGCAGACCAGGTCGCGCACACCCATGGCGGTTCGGCGAAGGTCGAGCAGCAGGTAGGCCACCACCTGGCCGGGGCCGTGGTAGGTGACCTGGCCGCCCCGCTCGGTGGCCACCACCGGGATGTCGCCGGGATCGCGCACATGCTCGGCCTTGCCGGCGAGGCCCTGCGTGAACACCGGCTCGTGCTCGACCAGCCAGAGCTCGTCGGGCGTGTCGGGGCCGCGCGAGGCGGTCAACTCGCGCATCGCGGCCAGGGTGGGCAGGTAGGGCCGACGGGCCCAGGGACGCACGATCACTGCAGGCGCCTTCAGCCGATGCGCGTTCTTGCGCGGCGCGTCACGCGAAGGGCTGAACGCCGATCAGCCAGGCGTGCAGCATCAGCGCGAACACCAGCCATCCGGCCACGCCGATCACCACCGCGAGGGCGTCACGGCTGATCGGCCCGGCCGGGCGCACCACGGCTTCGCGCCGGTCGCGGGCGCGGGCCGCGCGGAAGTCGAGCACCGCCCAGGCCAGGAAGCCGCCGAAAAGCAGCACGTCTGCCAGGCGGCCGTTGGCCAGCAGGTGGGCGAGCGCCCAGGTCTTGACGCTGAGCACCATCGGGTGGCCGAGGCGCGCCCGGATGCGGGTGCCGGGCACGTACACCGCCGCCATCAGGATGAACGAGACCAGCATCAGCAGCGAGGCGAGATGGCGGGTGAACACCGGCGGCTGCCAGAGGTCGAGCGGCGTGGCCCGGGTCATGCCGTAACCGATGACGATGAGCACGAGGCCAGCCAGCGAGACCAGGGAGTAGAGCCCCTTCCAGCGGCCCTCGCCCCAGGCGGCCAGGCGCGCCGCGCGCCAGTCGTCGGCGAAGATGCGCACCGAGTGCGCGCCCAGGAACAGGATGAGGCCGGCGATCAGGACGAGCAGGTTGAGCAGCATGGGTCGGGGCTCCGGGAGGTCAGCGCGCGGCCTGCGCGTCGGTGAGGCGATAGAGCAGGCCCATGGGGTCGCTCGGCAGCACGCTCAGCGTGCCTTCCAGCACCAGCGCGTCGAAGCCGACCTTGACCCCGGGCGCGCGGGTGCGGATCTCGATGATGCCTTCCGGGCCGGCCGGCAGGCAGAAGCCGCAGGTGGTGGGCACCGCCGACAGCAGGAAGTGGGTCTGCCGCTCGCCGGCTTGCAGCGGCATCATGAAGCCCTGCACCTTCACCCGCGTGCCCGAGAGGCTGGCTACCGGCGGCGGGAACACCGCCACGGTGCGCTTGCCTTCCTGCTTCATGCTGACCGTGCCGAGCAGCCGCCAGGGCACCACCCCGGGCAGATCCTGCAGCGGGGGAAAGGCGCTCTGCGGCGAGTGAAAACCCTGGCCCTGGCCCGCGCCCGGGGCCGCCGCGGGCGCGCCGCCATCGTTGCCTGCGCTCTGACCGAGCGCCGGTGCCGCGGCGCCGGCGGTCAGGGCCAGCGCGAGCAGCACGGTCAGGGGGCGGCGGCGGCCGGGGGCAACGCCGGGAAAGGTTCGCTCAGTGCGCATGCTTCATCCCGCAGTGCTTGCCGATGCCCAGGCCCTTGCAGGCGGCCTGCAGCTGGGTCTGGCAGGTGTCGTGGCCCTGGTTGCGTTCGAGGCAGCGCGCCGCGGCCTCGTGGGCAGCCGCCATGGCCCGGTGCCGCTCGATGTCACGCCGGGTCTGCTCAGGGGTGTGGCGCTCCTGGGCGACGGCCGCCGCGCCCAGCGCGAGCAGGGTCAGGGCCGCGAGGCCTTGTCGGAACGGGGTGGGCAGGATCAAGGATGTCTCCGGGCGACGGGTTCGATGACAGGGCGGCCAGCGCGGTTCACCCGGCCAGCAGGTGGTCGACCGGCACCCGATAGGCTTTCAGGGCCGGCGCCAGCGCCGCCAGCCAGACCGTGGCCATGGCAGCGACCACCGCCCAGCCCTCGGCCGGGGTGAACCACGCCCCGGTGAGCGGCAGCCCGCCATCGGCGGCCATCAGCCGGCCGAGCAGCGCCACCGCGCCATGGCCCAGCGCCAGCCCCAGCAGCAGCGCCACGCAGCCCAGGCCGCTGGCCTGCAGCAGTATCACCTGCACCAGCCGCCCGCGGGAAGCGCCGGCCAGGCGCAGCACGGCGAGGTCGGCAAGGCGGTCCTGCACCGCCGCGTAGAGCGAGGCGAACACCGACAGCCCGGCCAGCGCCAGCAGCACCGCGCCGAAGGCGCCGATCAGCTGCGAGCCCACGCCGAGCAGCCGCGAGAGCCGGGCCATCTCGATCGCCGGCACGGCGGCCTGCGCATCGGCGCGGGCGTTCACCCAGCGCGGCAGGCTGATCGCGGCCAGGGGCGTGCGGTAGCTGACCTGCAGCAGGGTGACCTCGCGGGCGGCCTCGAGCTCGCGCCGGTCGTCGTCGTCGAGCGCCACCGCCTTCTCGTGCACCTGCCAGACCGTGGTGATGTCGGTGAGGATGAGCCGGTCGATCACCCCGCCGGTGGGCGCGAGCACCCCCACCACCGCCAGCGGATGCGCGTCATGGCCGCCGCCGCCCTCGCCCAGGCCGTGCTGCCCGACCAGGCTGCCGCCCACGGCCAGACCGGTGTCGCGGGCCACCGCGGCGCCGAGCACCGCCTGCATCGGGCCGTCCCAGAGCCGGCCTGCGGCGAGCGAGGCGCCATGCTGCTCGACCAGGCCATGGCGGGTGCCGACGATGCGGTGGCCGCGAAAGCTGTCGCCCAGCGACAGCGGGATGGCGCGGGCCACCATCGGCAGCGCGGCCATCTGCGCCTCCAGGCTGGCGGGAATGTTGCCCGGCGGGATGTCCAGGTGGAAGACGCCGGCCAGGATCAGCTGCAGCGGGCTGCCCTTGGCGCCCACCACCAGGTCCACGCCGCGCAGGTCGCGCTCGAAGCGCGCGCTGATCTGGTCGGCGCTGACCATCACGAACACCAGCGCCGCCAGCCCGAGCGCCAGGGCGGCCAGATTGAGCAGCGCCACCGCCGGCCGGTGGGCCAGCAGCCGCCAGGCGAGCGCGGTCCAGCTCATGGCGTGCCCGCCGCCCGGCCGAGATCGAGCACCTGACACTCGCCGGGCGCGTCGCGCAGCATCTCGAGCGTGCGCGCGTCGTGCGTGGAGACCAGCAGGCTCGCGCCGGTGTCGCGCCAGGCGAGCAGCAGCTGGCCCACCGCGAGCGCGGCGCTGTCGTCATCGAGGCTGGCGGTGGGCTCGTCGGCGATCAGCAGTTGCGGCCGGTTCATCAGCGCCCGCGCGAGCGCCACCCGCTGCGCCTGGCCGCCGCTGAGTTGCGCCGGTCGCGAGCCGGCCAGCGACGAGAGTTCGAAGCGCGAGAGCAGCGCCTCGGCGCGCTCGCGACTGGCGGCGGCCGGCGCGCCCACGGCCAGGCCGGCGAGCAGCAGGTTCTCGCGCACGGTGAGCGCCGGCAGCAGGTGCAGCCGCTGCGGCAGCAGGCCCAGGGTGCGGCCCCGCCAGGCATCGCGCTGCGCCGGGGCGAGGCTGGCCGGGCTGGTGCCGCAGACGCTGAGGCTGCCCTCGTCGGGCGCGAGCAGGCCGGCGAGCAGCGCGATCAGGGTGGACTTGCCGCTGCCCGAGGCGCCGCGCAGCGCGAGCAGCCCGCCCTGCGGGAGGTCCAGGTCAGGGAAGGCCAGCCGGACGCTGCGTTCGCCGCTGTGGCGGGTGATGGCAAGCCGCGACAGGCGGATCATGGGACAGCCGGGAAGCGCGCGCCGCAGGCGGCTACAGCACGATCCGGACCCAGGGATGGCCGGCGAGCGCGCGGTACAGCCCCTCCAGTTGCGCGCGCGACTCGACCCGCAGCGGCAGCGTCAGGCTGAGGTAGGTGCCGCGCGAGGAGGTGCGCAGCTCGATGCCGGCAGGGTCGAAGGCCGGAATGTGCTCGGTCACCAGGGCCGAGATGGCCTGCGCGAAGCCATCGACCCGCTGGCCCATGACCTTCAGCGGGAAGTCGGCCGGGAACTCGAGCAGCTGCTCGATGCGGTCGAAGGCCTGGCCGATGTCGACCGACGGATTGGCGGGGGAGCCGGCGTCGCTCATCCCTCGGCCTGCTTGGCGGCCTGGTAGGCCTGGTAGAGGGCCTGATAGACCGGGCCCGGACGGCCGCTGCCCACCGGGCGGCCATCGAGCCGGGTGACCGCCACCACTTCCTTGGTGGCCGAGCTGACCATCAGCTCGTCGGCGGCGAGCACCTCCTCGCGCAGCACCGGGCGGGTCTGCATGGGGATGCCGCTGCGCGCGCAGAGCTCGTCGAGCAGGCCGACGCGGATGCCCTCGAGGATGCGGTGATCGCGGGGCGGGCCGAAGACCGTGCCCTGGCGCACCACCCAGACGTTGGATGACGAGCCCTCGGTGAGGAAGCCGTCGCGGAACATGAGGCACTCGGCGGCGCCGGCATCCACCGCCGCCTGACGCGCCAGCACATTGCCCAGCAGCGACACCGACTTGATGTCGCAGTGCAGCCAGCGCTCGTCGGGCAGGGTGATCGCGGCGATGCCGCCCTCGCGCTGCGCGGCGGGCACCGGGACGAGCTCGCTCGCCATCGCGAAGACCGTGGGCGTGGCCTGGGCCGGGAAGGCGTGGTCGCGGCGCGCCACGCCGCGGGTGACCTGCAGGTACACGAACTGGTCGCGCCAGGGATGCAGGCCGATCAGGCGGGTGACCAGCGCGGTCCAGGCGGCGTCGTCGTGCGGATTGCCGATGCGGATGGCCGCGAGGCTGCGCTTGAGCCGGGCGAGGTGCTGCGGCCAGCGGAACAGGCGCCCGCCGTAGCTGGGCACCACCTCGTAGATGCCGTCACCGAAGATGAAGCCGCGGTCGAGGACCGGCACGCGGGCCTCCTCGAGGGGCAGGAACTCGCCATTGAGGCAGACGGTCTGAGGGGTCATCATCGCTCCATCCAGAGGCGGATCGTATCCCAGGCCCGGCCGAGCAGGCCCGCCTGGCCGATGCTCTCGAGGGCCACCAGCGGGCGCTCGGCCAGCACCTGCTCGCCCTGCCGGACGCGCAGGGTGCCGATGCGCTGGCCGCGCTCGATCGGCGCGGTGAGCGGCTGCTGGCGCTCGATCTCGGCGCGCACCGCGCCGGCCTGGCCCCGCGGCACCGACACCAGCACGTCGGACTCGAAGCCGGCCTTCACCTCGGGCGCGGTGCCCTTCCAGACCCGATAGCTGCCAGCCACCTGGCCCGCGGAGAAGACCCGGGCGGCCTCGGTGTTCTGGAAGCCCCAGTTCAGCAGCTTCTGGCTCTCCATGGCGCGCGCGCTGTCGGAGGCCGCGCCCAGCACCACCGAGAGCAGGCGCCGTGGCACGCCGCTGCCGGCCTGCTCGCGCCGGGCCGAGGCGATGAGGCAGTAGCCGGCGGCCTCGGTGTGGCCGGTCTTGACACCGTCGACGGTGGGGTCGATGAACAGCAGCCGGTTGCGGTTGGGCTGGCGGATGCCGTTGTAGGTGTATTCCTTCTCGGCGTAGAGGGCGTAGTGCGCGGGGTGCTCGGTGATCAGCCGGCTGGCGAGCAGGGCGAGGTCTCGCGCGGTGGCCACATGGCCGGGCGAGGGCAGGCCGGTGGCATTGGTGAAGCGGGTGTTGCTCAGCCCCAGGCGTTGCGCCTCGCGGTTCATCTGCTCGGCGAAGGCCGCCTCGGTGCCGGCCACGGCTTCGGCCAGGATGATGGCGGCGTCATTGCCCGACTGGATGATCAGGCCGCGCAGCAGTTCGTCGACGGTGGCGGGCTTGGCCCGGTCGACGAACATGCGCGAGCCGATCGCCCGCCAGGCCGCCTCGGACACCGGCGGGCGCTGGTCGCCGGTGAGCTTGCGCTCGGCCAGGGCGTTGAACACCAGCCGCGCCGTCATGAGCTTGGTGAGCGAGGCCGGCTCGACCTTCAGGTCGGGCTCCGACCCGGCCAGGATCTGGCCGGTGGTGACGTCGACCAGCAGCCAGGCGCGGGCGGCCAGCGTGGGCGCGCCGCCGGGCTGCGGGGGCGGCGCGGGCGCCGGTGCGGCTTCGCGCGCGGGCGCCTTGCCGGCCGGCTTGCGCGCGGCCTCGGTGGGCGTCAGGGTGAGCAGCCCGGCCAGCACGAGGGCGGCGATCAGCAGGCCGCGGATCGTGGGTGACTTCATGGGAGGGCCTTGGACGACGGCGGTGCAATGGGCAGGGGTGATGAAGCGGCGGTGCGGCGCCCCGGGGCGCCGGCGGTTCAGAGGGCGTCGGGGTCGAAGGCCTGACGGCTGAGCGCGATCAGCCGCGTGGCGCGCGCCTTGCCAAGCCGCTCGCCCACCACATCGATGTTGGCCCGCACCACCAGCCCGGCGCGCTCGATGGCCGGGCACTGCGCGAGGGCCTCATCGAGGACCCGGCCGGGGGCGCCGAGCTCTGCCTCGAACACCCCGGCGAGCATCGACTTCACCCGCGCCAGCCGCGCCCGCCGGCGCCCGGGATCGTCGGGGGGCTCGTTCGGCGGGGGTTGCTCGGCGACGCCGTTGAGGCTCACCAGCCCGAAGGCCATCAGCTTGTCGATCACCGGGCCGATCTCGCCGCCACGCACATAGGCGGCCAGGTCGACCAGACGGCGCCGGCCGTCGATGAGGATGAGCACCCGGCGCTCGGAGCCGGTGAGCCGGTTGCTGCGGTGGGCGATCTCGTCCTGCCCGAGCCGGCTCTTGGCGAACACCAGACGCGGATCGGGAGACTGGCGATCGGTGGGGTCACGGCCGGTCACGGCGAATCCTCGGCGCAGGGCGGCTCGGCCGCGGCGTTGGCGCCCCAGGCCTGGAGCACCAGCCGCTTGAGCAGCGGCAGCCGCCGGTGGAAGAAGTGGTCGGTGCCGGGGATCACGGTCACGGGCAGGCCCTGCGGCCGGGCCCAGTCGAGCACTGCCGCCAGCGGCACGACGTCATCGGTCTCGCCGTGGATGACCAGCGTGTCCTCGGGCACCGCGGCCATCTCGAAGCGCGACACCGCCGGGCCGACCAGCGCCAGCCGGCCGGTGGGCTGGCCTTCGGCCGCGAGCCGCGCCGCGACGCGGGTCTGGACGAAGCTGCCGAACGAGAACCCGGCCAGGGCCAGGGGCAGCGGCGCGCCCTCGGGGCCGGGCGCCTCGGCGCGCGCGTGGGCCAGCACCGCGAGCAGGTCATCGGTCTCGCCGCGGCCCTCGTCGTGCGTGCCGGCGGATTCGCCGACGCCACGGAAGTTGGGCCGCAGGCACCAGTAGCCCATCGCCAGAAAGGCCCGGGCCAGGGTCTGCACCACCTTGTTGTCGCGGGTGCCGCCATAGAGCGGATGCGGGTGGGCGATCAGCGCGATGCCCCGCAGCGCGCCGGCCGGCCGGTCGGAGGCGACATCGATCAGGCCTGCCGGGCCCGCGAGCCGCAGCAGGCGCGTGCCCGGGTTCATTCCAGCCGCAACCGCTCGACCGGCACGCCGCCCACCAGGTGCGAGTCGACGATCTCGTCGATGTCCTGCTGGTCGACGAAGGTGTACCAGACGCCCTCGGGATAGACGACCGCCACGGGGCCGTGCTCGCAGCGGTCCAGGCAACCGGCCTTGTTCACGCGGATCTTGCCCGGGCCCGAGAGGCCCAGCGCCTTGATGCGCTGCTTGGCGTGGGCCTGAAGCGCCTCTGCCGGGTAGTCGGCGCAGCAGGCGCGGCCGTCGTCGCGGCGGTTCAGGCAGAAGAAGATGTGCTTGTCGTAGTGGCTCATGGTCTGGGCAAGATTATAGAGGGCCGGGCTTCGGCGTCGGCCCCAGGGCCCACAGTCGCCTCAGGCACCAGGCCGCCGTCACCCAGGGCCACAGCGTCGCCGCGCCCCGCAGCAGACCCTCCAGGTTGCGCCAGCCGCTGCCGGCCCGATCGGCCTGCGCGGTGGCGAAGTACGCATCCAGCGGGAACAGCGTGCTGCAGCCGCTGCTCACCAGCAGTGCCGCCACGCCCACCCACAGACGGGTCTTGCGTGGCGCGCTGGCGGCCAGGGCGAGCAGGACCGCGCCGGCAAGCAGGCCGCCCTGGGCGCCCGCCGTCAGCCAGGCGAGCGGCCGGCCCGCCTCGGCCGCGACCGCGGTCTTGACCAGCAGCGCCGCCGCCACCAGTCCGGTTGTGATCGCGCTGCGCGGCGCCCGGGTGGGCAGGAGTTCGCGCACCAGCAGGCCGATGGCCACCAGCGCCATGGTCACGCCCAGCGCCTCGGCGAACTCGGTGTGTGCGCCGGCCAGCCGCCAGGCGAGCGGATCGGCCTCACCGCCCGCGCCGGCGACGCGGGCGAGCGATTCGAGCAGCGGCCTCAGGTCGCCCTGGCCGAAGAGCAGCCGCTGCCCGGGCCACTGGATCAGCAGCCACGCGCCCAGCAGCAGCAGGCCGGCGGCGCTGTCTGCCGGGCTGATCGCCCGGCGCGCGTCGAGGGCGCGCTGGCTCTCGGACACCAGCCGCTCGCCCAGCGGCGCGGCCAGCGCGCCGATCAGGGTGCCGGCGCTGTTGGCCAGCCAGTCGAGCCGGGAGGGCACCCGTCCTGGCAGCAGGGTCTGCAGCGCTTCGAGACCCAGCGCGGTGGCGCTGCCGGCGATGAGCGCCAGCGGCACGGCCACGCGGCGCAGTCCGCGCTGGCGCAGCAGCAGCGCCACCAGCAGCCCGGCGGGCAGGTAGATGATCAGATTGAAGATGAGGTCGGAGAGCGTCCACCACCGGGGCCAGGGATCGAGCAGGAAGGCCAGCAGCGGCGTGCCCGCGTCGCGCCACCCGGACATCGGGAACAGCGACCCCCAGGCGAGCGCGACCGCATAGGCCGCGAGCGCCGTGGAAGGCAGCCTCGAGGAGGGGCTGTCGGGTGGGCTGGGCATCACGGGAGGGTCGAGGGTACAGGATATGATTGTCCGGTGGATCCCCGCGCTGACAGCCCCAAGCCGCCCGGCGGCGCGCCCGCTCAGGCGTCCGCGCGGGCGCTGGCGTCTGCGGCCGGGCTGGCGCCATCGCGCGTCCGGGTGGTCGAGTCCATCGGCTCGACCAACCTCGCGCTCATGCAAGCCGACTGGGGGCCCGAGCCGGACGGCCCGCGGGTGCTGCTCACCCGCCAGCAGACCGAGGGCCGCGGCCGTCGTGGCCGGGTCTGGCTCAGCGGCGGCGACGAGTCCCTCACCCTGTCGGTCTCGCTCGAACTCCCCCTGCCCGATGGCGGCGCGCGGCTGGCCGGGCTGTCGGTGCGCACGGGGGTCGAGATCGCCGAGTGCCTGGCCGGATTCACCGACGGGCTGGCGCTGAAGTGGCCCAACGATCTTCAACGCCATGGCCGCAAGGTGGCGGGCCTGCTGTGCGAGTCTCGCCTGCAGGCCGACCGGGTGCGGGTGGTGGCCGGGCTGGGCGTCAACCTGTTGCCGGCGGCCGGCATGCTCGATCAGGTCGGGCAGCCGGCGGGCACCCTGTTCGACGCGCCGGCTGATCTGCCGGATCGCTGGCGGCTCGCCGGTCTGCTGGCCGCCGCGCTGCTGCGCGGGGTCGCCGGGTCGGCCCCGCGGGCGCCGCTGCCCGATCGCTGGGCGGCCTTCGACGCGCTGGCCGGCGCCCCGGTCGAGGTGCTGGCCGAGGGTGCCCCGGCCCTGCCCGGCATCGCCGACGGCATCGAGCCCGACGGCGCGCTGCGCCTGCGGGTGGGCGACATCGTGCAGCGCATCAGCGTGGGCGAGGTTTCATTGCGCCGGCGGCCGGTTTCGGCATCGGGCCCGGCGTCATGATCCGCCTCCTGCTGATCCTGCTGGTGCTCGGCAACCTCGCCGCCTTCGGGTTGGCCAGCGGTCTGGTCGAGACCTGGTGGCCGGCGGGTCGCGAGCCGGCCCGTGTGGCCGCGCAGGTGGCGCCCGAGCGCCTGGTGGTGCTGCCTGCCGGGGCGGCTCGCGCGTCAACCGGTGCGGGCGTGACCGGTGCGGCTGGGGGGGTTGGGGCGCCGGGCGGGTCCGGCGCATCGGCCGGCGCGGGGACAGCTGCGGGTGCCCCGATCGGCTCGCCTGAGGCCGCGCCAGGTGCGGCGGGCGCGGCAGGTGCTGCAGGCGCGCCAGGTGCGCCAGGTGCGACAGGTGCGACAGATGCGGCCAGCGCGGGCGTTGCCGGCTCGGCCACGCTGCTGGCGGGTGCGGGTGCCGTCACCAGCCCCACGGCCAGCCCGGCCAGTGCCGCGGCGGTCGGCGCGGCGCTGAGCGTGAAGGCGCTCTGCCTGGAGGCAGGCCCGCTCGACAAGGCCCGCGCCGAGCGCGTGCGGCAATGGGCCCAGGGGCTGCGGCCCGGCCTGCAGGCAAGCCTGGAGCGCCGCCCCGAGACGCCCTCCTACATGGTCTACCTGCCGTCGGCCAGCGACGCCGACGCGCAGCGCCTCCTGGCCAGGCTGCAGGACAAGAAGGTGGCCGACACCTACGTGATTCGCGAAGGCTCCTTGCGCAACGCCATCTCGCTGGGCTATTTCACCGCCCAGGACCGCGCCAGCACCCGGCTGAAGGAGGTGACTGACCT
Organism: Burkholderiales bacterium; assembly: GCA_037146935.1. Classification (GTDB taxonomy): domain Bacteria; phylum Pseudomonadota; class Gammaproteobacteria; order Burkholderiales; family Burkholderiaceae_E; genus Quisquiliibacterium. The sequence continues at coordinate 13,856 of JBAWWD010000033.1, read as the reverse complement.
CGGCTTCACCGGCGCCCGCATCGGCCCCGGCCCCACCCGCCCGGAGCGCACCATGGCCCGGCTCACCCGCGCGCCGGCCGCCACCGAGGCCGCCTGGACCGAAGCCCGCGCCCGCCTGCAGGAGCTCGCCGGCATCGATCCGGTGGCCTGCGCCACTCCCTGAGGCCCACCCATGCCGCAGAACGCCAGGTCCCGATCGCCCGCCGTCCACCCGAGCGCCCGGTCGTTGCCGGCCCGGCTGCTGTTGGCGCTGGTCCTGCCCGCGGCCGGCCTGAACCTGGCGGCGGCGCAGACGGCGAGCCCGGCCCCGGCGGGCGCCGCGGGCGGATCGAAGGCCGAGGCCGCCACGGCGCCCAAGACCGCCTCCGAGCCGGCGCGCAAGACCGCGCCTGTCACTGCGAGGAAGACCGACGCGGCTGCCGCGGTTTCTCCCCCGCCGGCAGCGCCCGCCGCGGCTGCTGCCACCGCCACGGCACCCGCGCCCGTCGCACCCGCCCGCGTGCCCGATCAGGTCTGGTCGACCCAGCCCTCCCCGGTGCCGGCCTACATCAGCGGCGGCGGGGCGGCCGTGATCGTGGCCCCGGTGGTGGTGCCACCCGTGGGCGTGCGGCCCGGACCGGCGCCGCGGCCGCACCCTGGCGTCCCCGGCAGCGCCGGCGCGGGCACCGACCGACCGGCGGGCGTGATCCGGCCCGAGCGCGCCCCATGAGCGGCGCGGTCTTCACCTACGGGTCGCTCACCTTCGATGCGGTCTGGCATGCCGTGGTCCTGGGCGCCTGCGGCTCGGTGCCGGCGGCCGTGCAGGGCTATCGCCGGCATGCGCTGCGCGATGCCACCTATCCGGCGATGGTCACTGCGGCGGGCGGCGAGGTGCGCGGCCGCCTCTGGCTGGCCGTGGCCGACGATGACCTCGCCCGGCTCGATCGATTCGAAGGCGCCGAGTACCGGCGGGTGGCGGTGCTCGCCCAGCCGCTGGCCGGCGGCCCGGCGGTGACGGCGCAGGCCTATCTCTGGCTCGATCCGGCGCGTCTGCTGCCGCAGGATTGGGACATCGCCGCCTTCGAGCGCGATCACCTGCGCGACTTCGCGCGGGTGCAAGGCGCGGCCGGCCAGGCCGACTGACTCAGCCCGACTGCCGGATCCGGGCCAGCATGGCGGTGGTGGAGCGCTCGTGCTCGAACGCGATCGCGTGCACCGTGCCGCCCCAGGCCTTCACCTGCGGCGCGCCGACGATCCGCTCGAGCGGCCAGTCGCCGCCCTTCACCAGCACGTCGGGCCGCACCGTGAGGATCGTCTCGAGCGGCGTGTCGGCCTCGAACACCGTGACCAGGTCGATGCAGCCCAGCGCGGCAAGCACCGCCATGCGGTCCTCGCAGCGGTTGATCGGCCGGTCATCGCCCTTGCCGAGCCGGCGCACCGAGGCATCGCTGTTCACCGCCAGCACCAGGCTCGCCCCCAGGGCGCGCGCCCGCGCCAGGTAGGTCACGTGCCCGCGGTGGAGCAGGTCGAACACCCCGTTGGTGAAGACCAGCGGCCGGGGCAGCGCGCGGGCCGCGGCGGCCAGCTCGCTGGGGAGGACGATCTTGCGTTCGAAGTCGGGCGGGGCGAGGGTCATGGGCTGATCTGGCGGTGGACCGAGCGGGCGAGCGGCAGCAGCGCATCGCGGCCCAGGCTGCCCGAGAGCGCGTAGCCGAAGCCGCGGTCCATCCAGTAGAAGGTGCTCAGGCCACGCTCAGTGGTGAGGCGAAAGGCGGTGTCTGGCACGCCGGGATCGCGGCGCACGAAGAGCGTGAGCCGCTCGCCGGTGGTCGACTCGAACATGAACTGCGCCGCGACCGTGCCGCCCGGGTCGGGCAGCAACCGGCCGCCCACCAGGGCATAGCCTTCGGGGCCGAGGTCGGGCACGCGCACGGGGCTGCCCAGCCGCTTGGACAGCCAGGCCACCAGATGCGCCTGCTCGGCGGCGGCCACCTCCACCGGGTGCCGCACCTCGGGCGCGAAGGCGGCGTGCGCCACGGCGGCCGCCCGGCCCAGGCCGGCCGCGCCGGCCGCAGCCTCGGGCGGCATGACGCCGCCGCGCCCGAACCAGCCGCCGGCAAAGCCCGCGCCCAGCGCGAGCACCACCATGGCGGCCATGGGCCAGCCCCGCCAGCGGCCGGGCGTCACCGCGGGCCGTGCCGGCATGGCCAAGGGCAGGGTCAGGTCCGGCTCGGGCAGCACCGACCTGCCGCCGGGCTCATGGCCGAGCGCCGGACCGGGCGCCGGTGGATCATCGGTTGCTGCATCGGTTGCGGCATCGGTCTGCGCCGGGGCGGCGCGCCCGGCCAGCACCGCCGCGCGCAACCGCTCCGGAATGGGCTCGCCGGCGGCTTGCGCCAGGGCCTGCACGAGCAGCGCGTTCTGCCGCCGGCAGTGCAGGGCGTGCCGGCTGAGCACCGGATCGGCGCGCAGCAGCGCCTCGACCTCGCCGGCCTGCGCCTCGTCCAGGCGCCGATCGATCCAGGCCTGCAGGCGGGTGTCATCCTGAACGGGGCAGCTCACGCGGCGGGCTCCGGGCGGGTCACTTGACGCGGGTGAGGTGACCGGCGCGCGGCGCCGCGTCGGCGAGCTCGGCGCGCAGCCGCTGGCGAGCCCGCGACAGCCGCGACATCACGGTGCCGATCGGCACGCCCAGCGCCATCGCGGTCTCGTCGTAGGAGAACTGCTCGACGGCCACCAGCAGCAGCACCTCGCGGTGCTCCGGGCTGAGCCGCTCGAGGGCGCGCTGCAGGTCGATCACGCCCAGGCGATCGTCGGCCGGGGCCGGCGTGGCCGCGAGCTCGTCGCGGGTGGCCGACTGCGCGTCATCGAGGCTGTGCAGCACGGGCGCGCCGCGCAGCAGGTCGATGCGGCGGTTGTGCAGGATGGCGAACAGCCAGGCCCGCAGGTCTGAGCCGGGCTGCCACTGCCGGTGCCGCGACCAGGCGCGCTCGATGGTGTCCTGGACCAGGTCGTCGGCGCTGTGCGAATCGGGGCAGAGCAGCCGCGCGTAGCGGCGCAGCCGCGGCAGCAGCCCGAGCAGGGCCTGCGCGAAGTGCGCGTCGGGCGGGCTGGGCGACATGCGCGGCAGGCGGCTGTCGCCGGCTGGCCTCAGGCCGTCGAGCCGACCCGGCCGTTGAGTTCGCGCCGGTAGCGGTTGAGGTCCTGCACGGTGCTGAAGCTGCGCTCGAAGAGCAGCGACAGGTTGTGCAGGATGCGGTCCATCACCCGGCCTTCCCAGGCGGTGTCGAAGCGGATCTGCTCGTCGAGCCAGCGCTCGAGCCAGGCCGGCTCGGGCAGGCGGCTCTGCACGGTGTCGTTGGGGAAGAGCGCCTTGTTCACGTGCAGATTGGTGGGGTGCAGCGCCTTGGCGGTGCGCTTGGCGCTGGCCATCAGCACGCCGATGCGGGCGAAGGCGGCGCGCGCGTTGTCGCCGAACTGGCCGATCGCCCGCTTCATGTACTGGAGGTAGGCGCCGCCGTGGCGGGCCTCGTCGCGCGAGATGATGTCGTAGATGTGCTTGATCACCGGCTCGGTGTGCCAGTCGGCCGCGCAGCGGTACCAGTGGTTGAGCCGGATCTCGCCGCAGAAGTGCAGCATGAGGGTCTCGAGGGCCGGCGCCGGGTCGAACTCGAAGCGCACCGCGTGCAGTTCCTGCTCGGTGGGCAGCAGATCGGGCCGGAAGCGGCGCAGGTACTCCATGAGCACCAGCGCGTGCTTCTGCTCCTCGTAGAACCACACCGACATGAAGGCGGAGAAGTCGCTGTCATGGCGGTTGTCGCGCAGGAACATCTCGGTGGCCGGCAGCGCCGCCCACTCGGTGATGGCGTTCATCTTGATGGTCTGCGCCTGCTCCTCGGAGAGCAGTGCCGGGTCGAAGCGCTCCCAGGGGATGTCGGTGTCGAAGTTCCACCGAACGCGCTCGAAAGTCTTGAACAGTTCTGGGTAAAGCATTCCGCGGTTCCGGGAGTAAGCACCGGATTCTAGCGCCCAGCGGCGGCACCGGGTGGCCCGAGGCCGCCCAGGCGGCGCGATTTCGTCTCGGCCGCGCGACGTCAGGCGATGTCAGGCCGGCCGAGCGCCCCTCAGCGGGCCGCGCCCTGCCGGCGCAGCCAGCGGAAGATCGCCCCGATCACCGGCAGGCGGGCATAGAGCTCCTCGGCGGTGTCCCAGTAGTCGCGATGCCAGCGGATCCGGCCGGTCTCGTCGAGCCGCAGGTGGCTGGCGCCACGGATGCGCATCGGCGCGCCGCCCGCCCGCTGAAACTCGAAATCCCAGGTGAGGAAGGCCTCGCGCGCGTCACCCACGCAGTCGTGCACCACGAAGCGCGGCTCGCGCACCTGCACGAACATGTGCGAGAAGATCCGGCCGATGGCCTGCGCGCCGGTCACCTCGTTGAACGGGTCCTTGAACCAGGCATCGTCGGCGTAGATCTCGCCGATGCGGGCCGCGTGCCCGGGCGTGATCCCCTCGAAGAACGCGATCACCGCCTGCAGCGCGGCGGGCTGCTGCGCGTGTCTCATGGCGCGGCGGTCTGGGTGGTGGCCGCAGGCCGGGCGCCGGTGATGCGCCCCACCAGCGCGAAATACAGCCGGTGCGGCAGCAGCGAGAGCAGCTTGAGCGCGAGCGTGAAGCGGCGCGGGAAGTGGATCTCGAAGTGGCCGCGCTCGAAGCCCTCGATCATTCGGCGCGCCGCCGCGTCCACCGGCATGAGGGCCGGCATCTCGAAGTCGTTGAGGTCGGTGAGCGGGGTCTCGACGAAGCCCGGGTTGATCAGGTGCACGCCCACGCCGATCGGGTGCAGGTCGAGGTACAGCGACTGCGCGAGATTGTTCAGCGCCGCCTTGCTCGGCCCGTAGACCAGCGCCCGCGGCAGGCCGCCGTAGCCGGCCACGCTGGAGACGATGCCGATCGCGCCGGCGCGCTGGCTGATCAGCATCGGCAGCACGCAGGCCAGGCCGTTGAGCAGCCCGTCGACGTTGACCTGCATGATCCGCCGCGCCGCGGCGAGGTCGAAGTCGAAGGCCCGCATCGACTGGTAGGTGCCGGCCACCCAGACCACCAGGTCGATGCCGTGCCACTGCTCGAGGACCGCCTGGTGCGCGGCGCGCACGGCCGAGGCATCGAGCACGTCGAGCGGCTGCACCAGCGCCCGGCCCTCGCCGAGCGCCGGGCCGGCGAGTTCGCGCAGCGGCTCCTCGCGGCGGGCCGACAGCGCCACCCGCGCGCCGCGGGCGAGCAGTTCGCGGGCCAGCGCGGCGCCGATGCCGCTGGAGGCGCCGACGATCCAGACCCGACGGTCCTGCCAGCGGGTGATGCGGGGGTTCAGAGGGGTGAGCATGGCGGTCTCAGCGACGCGTCATCGAGAGCGTGACCTCGCCCAGCCGCACGCCGAACTTGCTCATGGTGGCGCGGTTGAGCAGCACGCGGTCGTCGACCAGGAACATCCAGTCGTCGAAGTCGACATGCCAGGTGCGGCCCGAGACCGGCAGGGCCATGGTGTAGCGCCAGTTCAGCGCGTTGCCGCGGGCGGTGCCGGTGGCCTCGCCGACCACGTCGGCCGCGGTGCCGGTGTAGCTGCCGGCCTCCCGGCGCTGCAGGGTCCAGACTCGCCGCTGACGCTCGCCGTCGGACCACACGAAGGCCTCGTCCAGGGTGCCGGTGTTGCCACGCCAGCCGGCCTGGATCACCACGGTGAAGCGGCGCAGCACCTTGCCGCCGCGGTCTTGCACCATGCCCCAGCCATCGAGCACGCCGTCGAAGTACCGGGTGAGGTCGAGCAGCGGCTTCTGGTCGGCGTAGTCGGCAGGGTCGAGGCTGGCGCAGCCGGGCAGGGCCGCCGCGGCCGGCAGGGCGAGCCCGGCCAGCAGCGCGCGTCGACGGGTGAGGCAGGGGGCAGTCATGGCAGGGCAGTCGCTTCGGGAGTGGGGTCGCGCAAGGCGGCGTCGGGCAGGGGCGCGATCAGCACGATCACGCCGGCCAGCAGTTTCAGGGCGCAGGGCAGCGCGGCGTAGGTCATCGACAGGGCGAGGCCGCCGCCCGGCTGGCCGGGCAGGTAGCCCAGCAGCGAGAGCAGGGGCAGCGCCAGCCCGGCGGCGATCGCCAGGTTGAGCTTGGTGGCCAGGTTCCACAGGCCGAAGTAGGCGCCCTCGCGGCGGCCGCCGTGGCCGGCGTCGTCGATCAGCGCGGCGAGCAGCGCGCTGGGCATCACCAGGTCGCTGCCCAGGGCGAGCCCGGTCATGGCGCACACCACGCCGAAGGCGATCAGGTCACCGCGCCCCAGGCTGAGCGCCCACAGGAAGGCGAGCACCGAGAACGACATGCCCACCAGCCAGGCGTTGCGCAACCCGAGCCGGCGCGAGGCGGCGATCCACAGCGGCATGCCCAGGGCGCCGGCGAGGAAGTAGGTGCCCAGCAGCACCGAGGTCTGGGTCTCGCTCGCGCCCAGCACGTCCCGGGTGAAGAAGAGCACCAGCGTGGCCGGGATGGCAGTGGCCACGCCGTTGACCATGAACGCGACCAGCAGCCAGCGAAAGCCGGGGTTGCCGAGCACCTCCTGCCAGCCCTGCCAGAGGCGGCGATCGCCAGAGGCGACGAGGGCGGGCGCCGGGCGCGGTGCCGGCGCCGCGCGCATCAGCCAGGCTGCCATCGCGGCCAGGCTCAGGAAGGCGGCGATCAGCCAGGGGGCCATGGCCGGGGCCATCAGCCCGGCGGCCGCGAGCACGCCCGCCAGCCCGAAGCCTTCCCGCACCGCGGTCACCCGCGCCCGTTGCGAGGCGGTGTCGGCCAGGCCGGCGCCCCAGGCCTGATAGGCGATCGACACCGCCGAGTAGGCCACGTAGGTGATGCCCGAGGTCAGCGCCAGCCACACGGCGGCGGCCGTGCCCTGCACCGGCGGCAGGAACATCGCGCCGAAGCCCAGGGCCAGCGCCGGCAGGGCGAGCTGGATCCAGCGTCGCTCGTCGCGGCGGCCGTGCGCGCGGTCGGCGTCGATGCGCGCGCCGATCAGCGGGTCGACCAGGGCGTCGAGCAGGCGCATGCCGAACAGCACGGCGCCCACCAGCGCGATGTCCAGCCCCAGGCCCGCGCCATAGAAGGCCGGCACCATCACGAACACCGGCAGCTCGACCAGCGCGAGCGGCGCGCGCAGCGCGCCATAGGCGGCCAGGCGACGCAGCGGCAGGCCGGCGGCCGGGCTCATCGCGGCGCCGGGCCGGTGCGGGCCGTGACGGCCGGGTCGGCGAGCAGCGAGCGGCGCAGGTCGGGAGCCACGGTGCGCGGATCGAGCCAGATCGCGAAGAAGGCCTCGACGAACTGGCGATCCTCCACCCGGCCGATCCGGGTGTCGTTGCGGTAGAAGACCGCGCGGCCTTCGGGCAGGTGCACGCCGGTGAGGCGGTCGCCGGCGATTACGTCCGGGAACAGCCGGCGCATGGTCTCCAGCCAGCCGGCGCGCTGCGCTTCGGTGCCGAAGCCCATGCGCGCCATCTCCTTCAGGCTCGCCTGCGCGATGTCCTCGCCGAGCAGCTTGCGGGCGTAACGCAGTTCGAGCGCGAACGGGGTGCGTGTCCAGCGGTCCATGTCGACGCCGTCGGGCGTGACGAACAGGCGCGCGTCGTAGATCTGCAGCCCGAACCAGCGCAGCCTCCCCTCGCCGGCCACGCGCGGCTGGCGCAGCAGGTCGGTGACTGCGGTTGGCGCGGCTGCCGGTGCCGGGCTGGCCGTCGGGGCGGCGCCGGCCTGGCCGCTCGCGGCCTCGCTGGAGGCGCCCGCGGGGCTGACGGCGAGCATCGCGCCCAGCGCCAGCGCCAGCGCCACCGTCAGCGTGCCCCGGCTCGCGCGGCTCATGTCGCGCCCCCTGCCGGTTTGCCGGCCGCGCCGGCATGGCCCAGGGTGAACTGGATGACGTCGGTGCTGCGGTGGCGGAATGCCACCTCGCAGTAGGCGAGGTAGAACTCCCAGGTGCGGATGAAGCGCTCGTCGAAGCCCTGCCCACGCACCGCGTCGAGCCGCTGCATGAAGGTCTCGCGCCACTGCGCCAGGGTGCGCGCGTAGTCCTGGCCGAAGGCGAAGCGGTCGAGCACCCGCAGGCCGGCGCGGCGCGCCTGGGCCTCGAAGCCGGAGGGCGAGGGCAGCATGCCGCCCGGGAACACGAACTGCTGGATGAAGTCGGTGCCGCACCGGTAGCGATCGAACAGGCGGTCGTCGATGACGATGGTCTGCACCACCGCGCGCCCGCCGGGCGCGAGGCAGCGCGCCAGGGTCTCGAAGTAGCGCGGCCAGTAGCGTTCGCCCACGGCCTCGAACATCTCGATCGACACGATGCCGTCGTGGCGCTGCTGCTCGTCGCGATAGTCCTGCAGCACGCAGCCCGCCTGGGCGCCGAGGCCGGCATCGGCCAGCCGCTGGTTGGCGAAGGCCAGCTGCTCGTGCGACAGGGTCAGGCCCTTCAAGCGCAGCCCGGCGCGGGCGGCCTGCTCGGCGAAGCCGCCCCAGCCGCAGCCGATCTCGAGCACGCGGGAACCGGCCTGCAGGCCGAGCTGGTCGAGGATGCGGCCGTACTTGGCGCGCTGCGCCTGCGGCAGCGGCAGCTCGGCCTGGCCGCCGAAGAGCGCGCTGGAGTAGGTCATGGTGTCGTCCAGCCACAACCGGTAGAAGGCATTGCCGAGGTCGTAGTGGGCCTCGATGTTGCGCCGTGAGCCGCTGCGGCTGTTGTGCCTGATCAGATGCCGGAGCCGGTCGATCAGCCGGGCGAACCCGTTGCCGTAGATCGCGGCCTCGAGCGTGCCGCGGTTGGCCAGCATCAGGTCGAGCACGTCGATCAGCCGCTCGCAGCGCCAGTCGCCCGCGATCCAGCTCTCGGCAAAGCCGACGTCGCCACGCGCCAGTGCCGCGGTGAGCGGCTTCCAGTTGCGCAGCTGCAGGGGCACGGCGGGGTCGCCGGCGCCGAAGCTGAGGGTCTCGCCGCCGGGCAGGGTCAGCAGCAGTCGCCCATGGCCGAGGCGGCCGAGCATGCGCAGCAGCGGGCGCGCGGCGCGGGGCACCGAGTCGGGCAGGCGCAGCTCGGGCGCGGCGCCGGCCGGCGCGGTGCTCTGCGTGCGGTCGGCGGAAGTGGTGGCTCCGGTCATGGCGATCCGCGGGTCACGAAGTGCGCCGGGGGCGCGGGCTTGGTTCGGAAGGGCACGCGTCGCGCCAGCAGCTGCGCCGCCTGCCAGTGGATCCGGGCGATCACGCCGAGGGTGAACAGCGGGTAGCCGCACAGCGCGCGCAGGGCGCTGCGCAGCCCGAGCGGCTGGTGCTCGCCCGAGAGGCTGGTCAGCAGCAGCGGGCCCTCGGCGTCATGGTGCTCCACCCTGGCCACGCTGCGGCTGCCGGCGGTCATGAAGCGGAAGCGGTAGGTGCCTGCCACATCGCAGAAGGGCGAGACATGGAAGACCTTCTGCGCCTGCAGCGTGCGGCCCGCGCCCAGGGGCGCGCCGGGCTCGTTGGCGAGCAGGTAGCAGTGCCGCTCGCCGAAGGTGTTGTTCACCTCGGCCACGATCGCCACCAGGGCGCCGTCGGCACGGTGGCAGAACCAGAAGCTCACCGGCTTGAACGCATAGCCGAACACGCGCGGGAAGGCGTCGAGCCAGACCGGCCCGTCGGCGGTGATGCCGGCCTGCGCCAGCAGCCCCTGCAGCCAGGGCATGACGGCGGCCTGGCCATCGCCGTGGTCGGACTCGTGCAGGCTCAGCAGCGCGCGGCGGTTGACCCCGAACAGCCAGTTGCCGTGGCGCTGACCATCCAGCCGATGGCCCGGCGCCCGCAGGTGGAACGCGGGGTAGCGGAAGGCGTGCGCGGTGGGCCGCAGCCGGCGATGGATGATCTCGCCGAACGAGAGCCGCCAGCCGGCCTGCGCCAGCGCGTCGAGCGCGCGCCGGGCATTCGCCAGGATCATGCCGCGGTCCGGGCGACCCGTGGCAGCTGCAGCAGCTTCTCGGCCACTGCCAGGCCCGAGCGCAGCCCGTCCTCGTGGAAGCCGTAGCCGGTCCAGGCGCCGGCAAACCAGGTGCTGCGCGCGCCCTGCACGTCAGAGAGCCGGGCCTGGGCGGTCACCGCCCCCTGATCGAAGATCGGGTGCTCGTAGTCGATGCGGGCGATCACGCTGCCGGCAGCCGGCTCGGTCAGCGGGTTCAGGCTGAGCAGCACGGGCCGCTGGAAGGGCAGCGGCTGCAACTGGTTCAGCCAGTAGGTGACCGAGACCTGCGGCGACCGGGTGTTGCCGTCGCTGAGGTAGTTCCAGGCCGCCCAGGCGCGGCGCCGCCGCGGCATCAGCGACAGGTCGGTGTGCACCCAGGCCTGATTGGGCTGGTAGGGGATCGCGCCGAGGATCTGCTGCTCCTCGGGCTGCAGGTCACTCAGCAGCGCCATGGCCTGGTCGCTGTGGCAGGCGAGCACGACCTGATCGAAATGCTCGGTGCCGCGCGCGGTGCTCACCGCCACCCCTGCGCTGCCCTCGATGCCCAGCCGGCGCACCCCGGTCACCGGCTCGCCGGCCCGCACATCCTCCAGACGCTCGCGGATGCGGCGCACATACTCGCGCGAGCCGCCGCGCACGGTGTACCACTGCGGCCGGTCGGTGACCTGCAGCAGTCCGTGGTTGTGGAAGAAGCGTGCGAAGCTGCCCATCGGGAACGCCGCCATGGTGCTCATCGGGCACGACCAGATCGCTGCCGCCATGGGCAGCAGATAGCCGTCGCGGAAGGCGTGGCTGTAGCCGTGGCGCTCGAGGAACTCGCCCAGCGGCATCGCGAGGGCGGGCGGCTGCCCGCCCTGGTCGGCCAGCGCGGCAAGCCGGGTCGCCTCGCGGTTGAAGCGGCCGATGTCGCGCAGCATGCGCCAGAAATCCAGGCGCAGGGCGTTGGCCGGTTGCGCGAACACCGAGGACAGGCTCGAACCGCACCACTCGAAATCCTGCGGCCGCACCGACACCGAGAACGACATGTCGGACGCGACAGTGGGTACGCCAAGGTCACCGAACAGCCGGACCAGGTTCGGGTAGGTGCGGTGGTTGTAGACCAGGAACCCGGTGTCCACCGGCGCGGTGATGCCGTCGAGGCTCACCTCGATGGTGTTCGCGTGACCGCCGAGCCGGGGCTGCGACTCGAACAGGCTGACCGAGTGGAAGGGCGTCAGCCGCAGGGCGGCCGACAGGCCCGAGATACCCGATCCGATCACTGCAATCCGCATGGCTGGCTTTCTGTCCGGTAGGCGGGTGGGGGTGCTGCGATCCAGGGGTCGTCCGGCCGCCGGCACGGAAGACCTCAGGGGGGACTATACCGGGCGTGACTCACCGGTCAGAGATTGACCCTACGGTTCTGTTGTCGAGCCGTGGGCTGGCAGGCGGGTCTTGGGGCGTTTCCGGATTCCCGTTCCGGGCGATATGTCTTAGTCATTCCGGCCGTTTCAGCTTATAATCAAAGCCGGCAGGGCGAGAGTCAAGTCTTTGTCCAGGACAAAACGCCTCGGGTAACCTCCCGCCGCCGCCATCTCCTTTCATCGGACAGCCATGAATGACCGCTCGGCCCAGACGCCGATCACCCTGAGCATCGCGGCGGTCGAGCGCGACACGGGCCTGTCCAAGGATACCTTGCGGGTGTGGGAGCGCCGTTACGGCTTTCCTGCGCCGGGCAGGGATGCCTTCGGCGAGCGCGCCTACCCGCTCGATCAGGTCGAGCGCCTGCGCCTGCTGCGCCGCCTCATGGATGCGGGCCATCGCCCCGGCAAGATCATCGGGCTGACTGCAGACCAGCTCCAGTTGCTGGTGGGCGAGAGCAGCGGGCCGCCGCAGCAGATGGCCGAGGCCGTCTCGGCCCATGATGACCTGCTGCGCTTCATCGACCTCATCCGCTCGCATCGTGTCGAAGACCTGCGCGGCAACCTGTCGCAGGCTGCGCTGCGCATCGGGCTCGAGCGCTTCGTGATGTCGGTCTGCGCCCCGCTCAACGTGCTGGTGGGCGAGGCCTGGGCGCGCGGTCAGATCGAGATCTTCGAGGAGCACCTGTACACCGAGTCGATGCAGGTGGTGCTGCGCAACGCCATCAGCACCATCCCGGTCTCGGGCGCCTCGCCGCGGGTACTGCTCACCACGTTCCCCAACGAGGCCCACGGGCTCGGCCTGCTCATGGTCGAGGCCCTGATGGCGCTCGATGGCTGCCACTGCACCTCGCTGGGCACCCAGACGCCCATCCTGGACATCGTGCGCGCGGCAGCATCCGGCGAGTTCGACGTGGTTGCCATCTCGTTCTCGGCCAGTCAGAACCCCAACCAGGTGCTCGACGGCCTGACCGAGCTGCGCGAGCACCTGCCGCCCACGGTCGATCTGTGGGCGGGCGGGCAGTGTCCGGTGCTGCAGCGTCGGCCGCCCGCCGGCATTCCGGTGCTGGTGTCGCTGGCCGATATCGCCCCGGCGCTGCGCCGCTGGCGCGCCACCCACGCCCGCCGGCCTGCGCGCTGACCGGCCGCCTGCCCGCGGGCGGGCTCAGGCCACGAAGAGGGTGAGCACGCCGGTGTGGCCGTAGATGCGGTCGCGCGCGATCTCGCCGTTGCCGTACATGCCGATCAGGGGCACCTCGCCGAGGTGATGCCGGACGAGTTCCATCTCGGCGCCTGGCGCGCCGAACAGATGGCTGCCGCGGGCCACGCAGGAGTGGTACAGCGCGCCCCGGATCTCCAGCCCCTCGTCGTCAACCTCGTCGCGCAGTTCGGCGATGATGCGCACCAGATCGCGGCGCGCGGCGTCCCGGTCACGGGTGCAGAACACCACCCGGTCCCCTGACTGCAGCGTGTCGCCCACCGCCACCACCCGGTTGCTCGGGTCGATGCCCACCACGCTGCGCACCAGGTAGTCGCCAAAGCCCGGGCTGCGGCCGCCCTCGGCGGAGGCCAGCCCCACGAACAGGCCCTGCCGCAGACGCTGCACCGGCAGCGCCTGCAGGATGGCCGGGCCGCTGCGCTCGGCATGAGGGGGCAGCCTCACGCCGAGATCCTCGAGCAGCACGTCGAGGGCCGGCCGGCCGTCGAGCTGCTGCAGGAACTGCCCGGTGCACTCGGAGATCCGGTGCTCGCCCGCGAGCGGCGCGCAGCCCTGGGTCACCCGGGTGAGCAGCCGCACCGAGGCGTCGAATGCCACGCCGCTCAGGCCGCCGCGCACCGGCTCGTCGGCGAGCTGGGTGTCGCTGTCATCGGCGCCGCTGGTCAGGGCCCCGAACAGGAAGCCGGTGTCGGTCCGGTCGGCGAGTTCGGCCACCAGATCGGCGATGTCGGGCAGCCGCGGGTCGGCGTGCACCAGCGCCACGTGGGCGGGCCCGCCGGCGACGGTGGCGCGCAGCCGGCCCGAGAATACCCGGAAGCTTTCTGCCGGCAGGCTGGCGATCATGATGGCGAGCGCCGGCTCGCCGGCGTACTCGACGCCACCCGCGCAGATCGAGGCAGCCACCGCGCCACTCCAGTGATGCACCCCGGTGCGCGCGCGCAGCGCGGCGAGCAGTTCGCCCAGGTGCGGCGCGAATGCATCGGTGACATAGAGCAGGCCCAGCCCGCTCGCGAAGCCGCCACCGATCGGCCCCTCGCGTCCCATCGCCTGGGTGAGGGCGATCTCCATCGCCATCGACCATTGCGGGTGGGTGGCATGGCCGTGGCGAAACGCGCTCATCCGCCGGTCCGGGCGCGGGCGCGGGCTTGCGCGGCGGCAGTGGCGGCGGCGGCAGGCTTCGCGCCGCGGCGCGCCGCAGCGGCGCCGGCCTTGGCCCCCGCGGCGCGAGGCTTGGGGGCACCCGTGGCGGCCCGGCCGCGGCTGG
>JBAWWD010000032.1:0-39084 GCA_037146935.1 Burkholderiales bacterium | reverse complement strand
CTGCGCATCGAGTGCTTCGACATCAGCCACACCATGGGCGAGGCGACCCAGGCCTCCTGCGTGGTGTTCGCCGACCACGACATGCGCCGCGCGCAGTACCGGCGCTATGGCATCACCGGCATCGAGGGGGGCGACGACTACGCCGCCATGCGCCAGGCCCTGCAGCGGCGCTACGGCCGGCCGGCACCGGGGGAGGGCGGGCGCGAGCGCGAGCCGGCGCCCATGCCCGATGTAGTGCTGATCGATGGCGGCAAGGGCCAGGTCGGGGTTGCCCGGCAGGTGTTCGACGAGCTGGGCCTCGACCCCGCCTGCCTGGTCGGCGTGGCCAAGGGGGAAGGGCGGCGGGTGGGGCTTGAGACCCTGGTCTTTGCCGACGGCCGCGAGCCAGCCGCGCTGGGCCGGGAGTCGGCCGCGCTGATGCTGGTCGCGCAGATCCGCGACGAGGCCCATCGCTTCGCGATCACCGGCATGCGCGCGGCGCGGGCGCGGGCGCGCAACACGTCCACGCTGGAGGAGATCCCGGGCGTGGGCCCTCGCAAGCGGCAGCGCCTGCTCGCTCGATTCGGCGGGCTGCGTGGCATCATGGCGGCGAGCATCGACGACCTCTGTCAGGTGGAAGGCATTTCCCGCACGCTGGCCGAAGAGATCTACCGACGCCTTCACTGACCGCCACCCGATGCCCACCAACCTGCCCACCCTGCTCACCTGGCTGCGGATGCTGGCCATCCCGCTGCTGGTGGGGGTGTTCTACCTGCCGCTGCCGCAGGACAGCCGCAACCTCGTGGCCACGGTCCTGTTCGTGGCCGCCGCCATCACCGACTGGGTCGACGGCTGGCTTGCCCGCCGCTGGCAGCAGACCTCCGCCTTCGGCGCCTTCCTCGACCCGGTGGCCGACAAGCTGCTGGTGTGCGCGGCGCTGGTCATGCTGGTGGAGCTCAACCGGGTCGACGCGCTGGTCGCGGTCATCATCATCGGTCGCGAGATCACCATCTCGGCGCTGCGCGAGTGGATGGCGCAGATCGGCGCGCGGGCGAGCGTGGCCGTGCACTCCATCGGCAAGTTCAAGACCATCGCGCAGCTGGTGGCCATCCCCATGCTGCTCTTCAACGATCGCCTGCTCGGCCTGGACTGCGTGCTGATCGGGCGCTGGCTGATCGTGCTGGCAGCCGTGCTCACGGTGTGGTCGATGTTCTATTACCTGCGGCGTGCCTGGCCGTATCTGCGTGACGCCGCCTGAGCCCGCGCAGGCATTTCACGCGGCTGGTTTGACAGGCGTTCTGGCCGCGCTATAATTCCGCTTCTGTGCACGACGCAAGTCGAGCCACCTGCGGGAATAGCTCAGTTGGTAGAGCGCAACCTTGCCAAGGTTGAGGTCGCGAGTTCGAGACTCGTTTCCCGCTCCAGATTCTCCAAGGGAAGCCCGCGCTTCCCTTTTTGTTTGATGCAGCCGGCGCGTTCTGCGCCGCGCGCCCCTGGCGGGGTGGCAGAGTGGTCATGCAGCGGCCTGCAAAGCCGTCTACGCCGGTTCGATTCCGACCCCCGCCTCCAGAACCCCTGTCAGTGCTGTCTTGCCGGTGAGCGAGCGTCGCCACCGGCGTGCTGTCGGCCGGCAGCACCGGCCGTTCCGGAGACCCTGCCTCAGTAGTGCACGACCGAACGGATCGACTTGCCCTCGTGCATCAGGTCGAAGGCCTCGTTGATCCGCGTCAGCGGCATCGTGTGCGTGACGAAGGGCGCCAGCCGGATCCTGCCGGCCATCGCGTCCTCAACCATGCCAGGCACCTCGCTGCGGCCCTTCACGCCGCCGAAGGCCGTGCCCAGCCAGCGCCGCCCGGTGACGAGCTGGAACGGCCGGGTGGCGATCTCCTGTCCGGCGCCCGCCACGCCGATGATCACCGACTGACCCCAGCCCCGGTGCGCCGATTCGAGCGCGGCCCGCATCACCTGCACATTGCCGATGCACTCGAAGGTGTGGTCGGCGCCCCAGCCGGTCATCTCCACGATCACCTGCTGGATCGGCCGGTCGTGGTCGGCAGGATTCACGCAGTCGGTCGCGCCGAACGCGCGCGCCAGATCGAACTTGGCCGGGTTGGTGTCGATCGCGATGATCCGTCCGGCGCCTGCCAGCTGCGCGCCGTGCACGACCGCAAGGCCGATGCCGCCCAGGCCGAAGACCGCGACGCTGTCGCCAGGCTGGACCTTGGCGGTGTTCCGGACCGCGCCCAGGCCGGTGGTCACGCCGCAACCGAGCAGACACACCTGCTCCGGGTTGGCGGCAGGATCGATCTTCGCGAGCGACACTTCCGCCACCACGGTGTACTCGCTGAAGGTCGAGCAGCCCATGTAGTGGAAGAGCGGCTTTCCGTTGTAGGAGAAGCGCGTGGTGCCGTCGGGCATCAGGCCCTTGCCCTGGGTGGCCCTGACCGAGACGCACAGATTGGTCTTGCCGCTCTTGCAGAACAGGCACTCGCGGCATTCGGCGGTGTAGAGCGGAATCACGTGGTCGCCAGGTCGAACGCTGGTGACGCCCGGGCCAAGCGCCACCACCACGCCGGCGCCCTCATGGCCGAGCACGACCGGGAACAGCCCCTCGGGGTCGTCGCCGCTCAGCGTGAAGGCATCGGTATGGCAGACACCGGTGTGGGTGATGCGCACCAGGACCTCCCCCTGGCGGGGTGGGGCCACATCGATGTCGAGCACCTGCAGGGGCTGGCCCGGCGCCAGGGCGACGGCGGCGCGTGATTTCATGGATCGGTCTCCTCGGGGGAAAGGGGTTGCGCAGAAACAGGCTCGCCGAGCCGGCGGTCTTCGCGCGCTCAGGGCTTGATGTAGGCCGCGCCTTCCTTCTGCAGCCTGGCGATGCGCACCACGCCAGACGGCGTGAAGTCGGCTTCCTGGATGAACTGCTCCTGCTTCAGGTTGCGGTTGCGCAGCGTGATCTCGCAGACCTCGAAGCGCACCCCGCGCGCGCGCAGCGCCGCCACCAGGGGCGCGTACTCGCTGCCGCTCGCGTGCTTGGCGCCGTCCATGAGGATGTCCACGCCATTGGCATGCGTGACCACGGTGATGCGGGCCGCGGGGTCGGTGTCGACATGGTTGCGCACGTTGCGCAGGCCCTTGAGGCCCTGGGTGGCGGCGTCGTCGATGTGGTAGACGACGGTGTCCTGTGCCCGGGCGTGGGGCGTTGCAAGGGTGACTGCCGACAGAAGGGCGGCGGCGGCCAGGGTGCGTAGCGTCATCATCGTCTCCTGAAGCAAGGCCCGCAGGGCCATCCGGGCGAAATCTCCTCGCCCCTGTGGCCTCATGTTCCCATACCCGGGGGGAAGCAACCTGCCCGCGCCCGCGCCGCCGCCTCGCCCCTGCGCCCGGGGAAGGGCGATTCCGAACTCCACGTTCGGCGCATCCGGATTGCCGTCCGACCGCCGGTATCCGGAGCGCCAGCCCTGGGGGGGTATGCTCGCGCGAGCCGGCCGCCCCTGGCGTGCCCGATGCCCACCCCGCCTGGAGAACCCCATGCGCGCCATCCATCGACTCGTCCTGCTGATCCTCCTCGGGCTCGCCGCCTTCGGGCTGCCGGTTCACGCCGCGCCCTACAAGGTGCTGGTGGTCATGAGCTATGAGGAAGACAACCCCTGGGTGAAGGAGATCCGGGAAGGCATCGAGGCGGTGCTGCGCGGCCAGGCCGAGGTGACCTACTTCCACATGAACACCAAGGTCGACCCCAAGGGCGGTCCGCGCCGCGCCGAGGAGGCCTTCGAGCTCTTTCGCACCCTGCAGCCGCAGGGCGTGATCACCGCCGACGACGATGCCCAGTCGATGTTCGTGGTGCCCTTCCTGAAGGACCGCACCGCCGTGCCGGTGATGTTCAATGGCGTGAACTCGCCGGCCGATCGCTACGGCTTCCCCAATGCCCACGTCTCCGGCGTGCTCGAGCGGGCCCATGTGCGGGAGTCGCTCGCCTTCATCCGGCAACTGGTGCCCTCGGTGCAGTCGGCCTGCTTCATGACGAACCGGGTCGGCCCGGGACTGGCGCTGCGCGCCCAGGTCGAGGCCGAGAAGGCCGACTATCCGGTGCGCGCCGGGGCCTTCCATCTGGTGGCCACGACGGCCGAACTGGCGAAGGTCACCCAGGGACTCGCCCGGAGCTGTGATGCGCTGTTCGTGGACAGCCTGGAGGGCATCACCGACGAGGCCGGCACCGCGCTCAACCACCGGCAGGTGATGACGCTGCTGCGCGCCCAGTACCCGGGCCCGATCCTGGCCGGCAATCGCTACCAGGTGGAGCAGGGCGCCTGGGCCGCGGTGATCAAGACCGGGCAGGAGCAGGGTGACACCTCGGCGCGGATGCTGCTCGATGCGATGCGTGGCAAGCCGGTGAGCGAGCTGGCAGTCACCCGCAACGTCCGCGGGCAGCGGATCATCAACGTCACCGCGCTCGAAGCCAAGGGCGTGGCCTTGCGCCCGATGGACCTGCGCGGCGTCACCCTCGTACGTGAGCAACCCTGACCGTCGGGTGAACCTGCCCCGCCGACGCGGCGCCCGATGAGGGATCGCTTCGCCGGCATCGGTGCCAGACTGGTCGGTCTGGTGCTGCTGGTGCTCGCCGCGCTCGCGCTGGTGGGCGCGCTGGTGTTCTTCAGCTTCGAGCGCATCGAAACCCTCGTCGGACGCCGCGCGCTCGCCGAGGTGTCGGCCGTCACGGGCAATGCCGCGTTCAGTCGCGAGTTCGCGGCGATCCACTCGCGCATCAATCTGCTCAGCCTTGCCTGCCGCAGCGAGCAGCCGCCGGAAGACCTGCTGGCGGCGATCGCCACGCCACTGGCGCGCCTGACCGGCGAGGCCACCGATCCGCGCCTGGGCCAGACGCTGCGCGCGTTCGGCGAGGCCTCATCAGCGCTGATTGCCCAGTGCCGCCAGCTCAGCGCCGCGCTGCGCGAGAGCATCGCGCTCGATCGTCGGGTGCTGGCCGAACTGCTCGGCCTCGAGAACATCGGCGCCCGGCAGATCGTCGAGCAGACCCTGCTTGGCAGGCCGATCGATCACCTCGAGCAACTGATGGCGCAGGTTGCGGGCAGCCGCGAGACCGTGCTGATGACCGGACGGCGGGTGGCCGGGCTGCGGCTGCTGGTCACCGGGGCCGGCGCCCGCGATCCGTCCGCGCTCGCCCTGCTCGACGAGGTCGGCCTGCGTCTGCAGTCATTGGTCGCGCCGGTGCCGGCGATGCAGCGCCAGCGCGAGGTCGCGCTGGCAGCCGTTCGCGAGTATCGCGACCGGGTGGTCGCGCTGGACGCGGCGCTGCGCCGTTTCGATGACCTGCAGGCCGGCAGCCAGGCGATGCGTGACGGGCTGCTGCGCGAGATCGGCGCGCTCGATCAGTCGGCCACGCAGCGCGCCGACGGGCTCGCTAACGAACTCCGTGGGCTCATCCAGGAGGCCAGCGAGCGGATGCTGGCAGCGATCCTGCTGGTGGCGGTGCTCGCGCTGGGGCTGGCGGCCTGGCTGATCCGCAGCAACATCCGCCGCCCGCTCGACCAGGTTCTGGCGCAGGTCTCGGCGATTCGCGGCGGTTCGCGTGCCGCGCCACCGATCCCGGCGCGCACCGATGAGTGGGGCGCGATCCAGTCGGCCCTGAGCGCGCTGTCGGCCGAACTCGACGCCTCGGTGTCGCTGCTGCAGCGGATCATCGACACCGCGCCGATCCGGGTCTTCTGGAAGGGCGCCGACCTGCGCTACCTGGGCTGCAACCCGGCCTTCGCGCGTGACCTGGGCCTGTCCAGCCCCAGCGAGGTGGTCGGTCTCGACGACGAGACCCTGCGGCTGGCCGGCAGCGTCGTGCCCGAGCCCGGCATCGACCGCGAGGTGCTCGATACCGGCATCGCGCGCCTGGGCCATGAAGTGCGGCGTGTCGCCGTCGACGGGCGGGTTGCCTGGGAGCGCCACTCGCGGGTGGCGCTGCGCAACGCGCAGGGCGAGATCGTGGGTGTGCTCGGGATCTATGACGACATCACCGAGGGCAAGCGCATCGAGGCCGACCTGGCCCAGGCCCTGGCCGCGGCGCACAGCGCCGCCAGCGCCAAGAGCCGCTTCTTCGCCAGCGTGAGCCATGAGATCCGCACGCCGCTCAATGCGGTGCTGGGCATGCTCAAGCTGCTGCGGGCCACGCCCCTGACCCCGCGTCAGGCCGACTATGTCGCGAAGTCGAAGGGCGCGGCGCGTTCGCTGCTGCTGCTCATCAACGACATCCTCGATTTCTCCAAGATCGAGGCCGACCGGCTCGAACTCGACATCGGCCCGCTCGATCTCGATGCGCTGCTGCGCAACCTGTCGGTGATCCTGGGCAGCAGTCAGGATGGCGCGCCGGTCGAGCTGATCTTCGACGTCGATCCGGGCGTGCCGCCGCACCTGCGTGGCGACTCCCTGCGTCTGCAGCAGGTGCTGCTCAATCTGGTTGGCAATGCGCTGAAGTTCACGCCCGCCGGCGAGGTCGTGCTGTCGGTGTGTCTGCGCGAGCGGACCGCCAGCGATGCGCTGCTGGCCTTCCAGGTCCGCGACACCGGGATCGGCATCGCGCCCGAACGCCAGGCCGGCCTGTTCGAGGGATTCGCGCAGGCCGATGCCAGCATCGCCCGCCGTTTCGGCGGCACCGGCCTGGGGCTGGCCATCAGCCAGCGCCTGATCGGTCTCATGGGCGGCACCATCGGGCTGAGCAGCGCCCCGGGCGCGGGCAGCACCTTCGACTTCGCGATCCGCCTGCCGCTCGATGCCCATGTGGCAGTCGAGACCCCCACGCCCGAACCGGCGCCGCCCGCGTCCGTGCGGGCGATGATCGTCGATGAGCACGTGGGGGCCCGCGTGGCGCAGGTCCGCATGGCCGAGTCGCTGGGCTGGACGGTGCTGGCGGCTGCCGATCCGGCTCAGGCGGGCGCGCTTGCGAGCGCCGCGCGAGAGGCCGGCACGCCGGTGGACATCGTGTTCATGGATGCAGGGTTGGCGGACAGCGACACGCGCTCGGCGCCGCTCGCGTTTCGGACGGCGCTCGGCGAGCACCCGCCGCCGATCGTGCTCCTGGTGTCGGCGCATGATGCCGATGGCCGGGTGCTCGACGAGGCGCAACTGCGCGCCGCCTGCGACGGCTTCGTGGTCAAGCCGGTCATCGCCTCGATGCTGCGCGATGCGCTGCAGGACGCGCGTCAGGGCGCCGGGCTGGACGCCGCACGACGCGCCATGCCGCGGCCGAGCGACCTGCCGCTGGCCGGGCTGCGTCTGCTGGTCGTCGAGGACAATGCCAACAACCGGCAGGTGGCCCAGGAACTGCTGGCGGCCGAAGGCGCGCTGGTCTCGCTCGCCCATGACGGGCAGGAGGGCGTGGCCGCGGTCCTGCGCGCAGATCCGCCCTTCGACGCGGTGCTCATGGACATCCGCATGCCGGTGATGGACGGTCATGCCGCGGCGCGCCGGATCCGTGAGTTCGCGCACCTGCGCAGCCTGCCGGTCATTGCCATGACCGCGAACGTGAGCACCGAGGATCGGCAGGCGAGCGAGGCGGCCGGCATGAATGCCCATGTGGGCAAGCCCTTCGCGTTGCGCGAGCTCTGCGGCGTGATCCTTCGCCTGTGCGGGCGCGCGGTCGGGGCACCGCCGGGCGCGCAGGCGGCGGGCGGCATGCCCGGTATCGTGGGCGAGTCGGCCCGCGCGGCCGGCCTGGAGGTCGACACCGCCATCCACCGCTTCAGCGGTCAGGTCGGTGTGTACGGCCGCATGCTGCGCGGTTTCCTCGCCGAGCTGCCCGCTGCCATCGCGCACATCGAGGAGGCGGTCGATCAGGGCGGACTCGGTCAGGCAAGCGCGGCCTTTCACAGCCTCAGGGGGGTGGCCGCCAATGTCGGGGCCCGGGCCTTGAGTGAACTGGCCGAGGCAGGCGAACAGGCCTGCGAGGCGAACTCGCCGCGGGCGGTGCTCACCGACCTGCTGGTGGCCATCCGCGAGGCCGGCGCTCGGCTCGGGCAGCATGGTCCGGCGGTGTGCGAGGCGCTGCTCGCGCCGGGCGCGGGCGCCGTGCCGCTGGCGGAGGGCGTGGGCGCGCCGGTGTCGACCGACGCGCTGCAGGCGGTGCTGGCGCGCCTGTTGCCGCTGCTGCGCCGCTCCGACATGCGGGCGGTGGATGTGCTCGAGGAACTGCGCGGGTTGTCGGCGGGCAGTTCCGAGGCGCAGGCGCTGGTCGAGCTGGAAACGGCGGTCGATCGGCTGGATTTCGAGCTGGCGGCCGCGCTCTGCACGCGCCTCGTCGGCAATGCCGACTGGTCGCCGCCCCCGACGGCACGGCATCATCCCGACTAGGCATCGCGGCGTTCGGCTCGCCGCATCCCTTCCTCACTGCGCCAGGAATCCGTCATGAACAGCCCCGTCACCGTCACCGGCACCCTTGCCCACGCCACGCCCGAGACCGCGCCGCTGGTCAAGGGGCGGCGGGAGTTCTTCCGCTACCAGGACCTGATGGTCGCCCAGGCGACCGAAGGGCGCATGCGCGCCCAGGTGATGTCGGCCAGCCGCGGCATGTCCCAGCCCACCGGCTGGCACTACCATGTCTGCGAGGCGCAGTTCGTCTATGCGCTCAAGGGCTGGGTCGATCTCGAGTTCGAGGACGGCCGGCGCATCCGGCTGCAGGCCGGCGAGTCGCTGCTCATCCCGGGCGGGCTGCGTCACAACGAGACCGCCACCTCGGACGAGTTCGAGCTGCTCGAGGTGAGCGTGCCGGGCGAGCTGGGCACGGTTCCCTGCGACCCGCCGTCGCATCTCGCCTGAGGGCGCTGCCGCTCAGGCCAGGCGTTCAGATAGCGCGGGCAACTGCGCCACGAACTGCGCCTCCTCGGTGCCGCCGTCGAGGCAGCGCAGATCGAGCAGCAGGCGGTCCTCCGAGATGCGCGAGATCACCGGGCGTGGCAGGTCTCGCCAGGCGCCCGAGAGCGCATCGAGCGCACGGCCCACACCCTGGCGCGAGGCGGGCTCGATGGCCAGGCCGGCCGAAGGCAGTCGGTCGATGGGCAGCGAGCCCGAGCCGATCTGCCCGAGCATGGGCATGACCCCCACGCGGTAGCGCGGCGTGATCGCGGCGGCCACCGCGGGCGCGAGCCGTTCGGCCTGCGCCTGGATGTCCGCGGCGGGGCGGGTGAGCAGGCGCAGCGTGGGCAGGTCGCGGGTGAGGCGGTCCGGGCGCAGGTACAGACGCAGGGTGGCCTCGAGCACGGCCAGCGGCAGCTTGCTCACCCGCAGCGCCCGCTTCATCGGAAAGCGCCGGATCCGCTCGATGGCCTCGCGCGAGCCCACGATCAGGCCGGCCTGCGGGCCGCCGAGCAGCTTGTCGCCGCTGAAGCTGACCACGTCGCAGCCGGCGGCGATCTTCTCCTGCGGCAGCGGTTCGCGCGGCAGGCCCCACTGGGCGAGGTCGACCAGCGAGCCGCTGCCCAGGTCGCTGGCCAGGGGCAGGCCGGCGGCATGGGCGATGTCGGCCAGCGGTGCCTCGTCCACGGCCGAGGCGAAGCCCTGCACCGCGTAGTTGCTGGTGTGCACCTTCATGATCAGGGCGGTGCGCGCGGTGATCGCGCGCTGGTAGTCCTGCGGGTGCGTGCGGTTGGTGGTGCCCACCTCGACCAGGGTGGCGCCGGCGCTGCTCATCACATCGGGCATGCGGAAGGCGCCGCCGATCTCGACCAGTTCGCCGCGCGAGACGATCACCTCGGCGCCACGGGCCAGTGCCGCGATGGTGAGCAGCACCGCCGCGGCATTGTTGTTGACCACGGTGGCGGCCTGCGCGCCGGTGAGCTCGCACAGCAGCGACTCGACCAGCTCGTCGCGATCGCCACGGCCGCCATCGGTCACCCGGTACTCGAGATTGCTGGGGGCGCTCATCAGTTCGAGCAGGGGCTGCAGCGCGGCCTCGGCCAGCAGGGCGCGGCCCAGGTTGGTGTGGATCACCGTGCCGGTGAGGTTGAACACCCGGCGCAAGCGCGACGCGAGCCGGCGGTCCACGGCCTGGCCCAGCGCCGCCGCCAGCGAGGGCGGCGCGAGGTCGGCGCGCGCCAGCGCACCACGCAGGGCGCGCTGGCGGCAGTCGTCGAGCAGCGCGCGGGCCTGCGCGGCGATCAGGTGATGCCCGTGCTGCGCGATCAGCCCGGCCACCTCGGGCAGGCGCAGCAGGCGATCGACCGAGGGAATGTCCTTGGGGGTGGCGGGCGCGCTCGTCATCGCCCGGATTGGAGCCCGGCGCCGCGCGCCGCGTCAAGGATCGAAAGCCGGCGCCGCGCGTTTGACCGGCGCGCGCGCGGCGGGCGAGCATCGGCCACTTCGGATGTGGGGGAGGGCGATGAGCGAGAACATTCCTGCGCCGGCCAGTACCGGCGGGTCTTCAGGCGGGGCCGCAGGCCCTTTCGCGGGGTTGCGGGTGATCGACTGCGCGAGCTTCATCGCCGCGCCGGCGGCCGCCACTATCCTGTCGGACTTCGGTGCCGATGTGATCAAGATCGAGCCCCCGGAAGGCGATCCCTATCGCGAGCTCTTCGTGCCCACCGGCTTCGGACCGGACGGCCGCAACTATGGCTGGGAGCTCGACTCGCGCAACAAGCGCAGCCTCGCGCTCGACCTGAAGCATCCCGACGGGGTGGCGGTGCTGCACGATCTGGTCGCGCGGGCCGATGTGTTCATCACCAACCTGCCGCTGGCGGCGCGCGCCCGGCTGCGAATCGACCATGCCTGCCTGGCCGCGCTCAACCCGCGGCTCATCTACGGCTCGATGACCGCCTACGGCGAGACCGGCGAGGAGGCCGGGCGCACCGGTTTCGACTCCACCGCCTACTGGGCGCGCTCGGGCCTGATGGACCTGACCAAGACCGCGCATGACGCCACCCCGGCCCGCTCGGTGGCCGGCATGGGCGACCACCCCAGCGCCATGACCCTGTTCGCCGGCATCGCCACCGCGCTCTACCGCCGTGCCCAGACCGGCGAGGGCTCGCTGGTGAGCACCTCGCTGCTGGCCAACGGCCTGTGGGCCAACGGGTGTCTGGTCCAGGCTCGCCTTTTCGACGCACCGTTGCCGCCGCGCCAGCCGCGGGAGCGCTCGCCGGCCCCGATGACCAACCTCTATCGCTGCCGCGACGGCCGCTGGCTCAACCTGGTGATGCTCAACGAGGCGCGCCAGTTCCTGCCGCTGACGCAGGCGCTCGAGTGCCCCGAGATCGCGGCCGATCCGCGCTTTGCCACGCCTGATCTTCGCCGCACCCACAGCGAGGCCCTGGTCGCGCTGCTCGATGCCTGCTTCGCCCGCCGCGACCTCGCCGATTGGCGGGTGCGCCTGGACGCCGCCGGCGTCACCTTCGGCGCGGTCGGCACGCTCGATGACATCCCGGGCGACGCGCAGATGCGGGCGGCCGGCGCGCTGGTGCCCTTTGCCGATGCGCCCGGGCTTACCGTGTCTAGCCCCTTCATGCTCTCGGGCGTGGCCAAGGCCGGCCCGCGCAGCGCGCCGGCGCTCGGCGCGCACGGTGCCGAGGTTCTGCGCGAGGCCGGCTACGACGAGGCCCGGATCTCGGACCTGCGCTCGCGCTCGGTGATCGGGGGCTGACGCGTTCGCCTTGACAGTGCCAGGACCGCGTGTGAGCGTCGGTCTCTTCCCGTTCCCCTCCGGAGGCAGTGATGGCCCGTTACCAGCGGCTGATCCGCGGCGGCATGATCATCGACGGCACCCGCGCGCCGCGCTATCGCGGCGACATCGGCATCCGCGATGGCCGCATCCAGACCATCGGCCGGATCGACCCTGCGCAGGCTGACGAGGTGATCGACGCCACGGGGCTGATCGTGGCCCCCGGCTTCATCGACCTGCACACCCACTATGACGCCCAGCTCTTCTGGGATCCGTACTGCACGCTCTCCAGCTGGCACGGCATCACCTCGGTGGTGATCGGCAACTGCGGCTTCGGCTTCGCGCCGGTGCGGCCCGCCGAGCGCGAGCGGGCCATGCAGGCCATGACCCGGGTGGAAGCCATTCCGCTCGCTTCGATGGCTGCCGGCCTGCCCTGGGACTGGGTCAGCTTCCCGGAGTTCCTCGACAGCGTCGAGCGCGCGCCCAAGGCGGTGAACATCCTGCCCTATGTGCCGGTGGGGCCGCTGCTCACCTGGGTGCTCGGGCAGGCCGACGCCAAGGCCGGGCGCCGGCCCACCGATGCCGAGCACGCCGAGCTGCGCCGCCTGCTGCACGAGGCCATGGATGCCGGCGGCTGCGGCTGGTCGGCGCAACGCATGCTGCCCGACGGCCCGGCCTCGGTGCAGCGCGACTTCGACGGCACGCCCATGCCCACCGACGTCATGCATGACGACACCTGCCGCCAGCTCGCGCAGGTGCTGCGCGAGCGCAACGACGGCTTCATGCAGATGCTCATGATCTCGGGCGACAACCAGCGCGATCAGGCCTTCTACGAGGAGATGGCCGAGATCAGCGGCCGGCCGATGATCATGAACGTGGTGCAGGCCTTCGATCACCGGCCCGAGATCCATCGCCGCGTGCTGGGCTGGCTGCAGCGCTGCCGCGAGCGCGGCATCCGCGTGGTCGGGCAGGGGCTCACCACCGACGCCGGCTTCACCTTCACGCTCGAGGAATGGAATCTCTTCGACGACTCGCCGGCCTGGCGCGAGGCCACCACCGGCACCACCGCCGAGCGCAAGGCCAAGCTCGCCGACCCGGCCCGGCGCGCGGCGCTGCGCGATCAGATGCCGCGCACCGCCACCGGCCCCTTGCCGGGCATCGTGATCTGCGGCCCCGTGCTCGAGAAGAACCGTCGCTGGCTGGACCACACCCTGGAACTGGTGGCCGAGCAGACCGGCCGCCATCCGGTGGATGTGATGCTGGACATGGCGGTTGAGGAAGATCTGCGCACCGAGTTCTTTGCCGCCCCGCCCAATGGCCGGATCGACTATCTCAAGGAGATCGTCGACGATCCCTACGTGCTCTTCGGGGTGTCCGACGGTGGCGCCCATACCCGCTTTCTCACCGCGGGTCGCTATCCCACCGAGACGCTGTGCAAGATCGTCCGCGAGCACGGCATGATCTCGCTGGAGGAGGCGCACTGGCGGCTGTCGGCGCTGCCGGCCCAGGTGGCCGGCTTCCGTGACCGCGGGGTGCTGCGCGAAGGCGCGCCGGCCGATCTGGTGATCTACGACTACGAGCGGCTGAGCGTGCTGCCCCAGGAGATCGTTCACGATCTGCCCGGCGGCGAGTGGCGCCGCATCCAGCGCGCTCGTGGCTATCGCTGGGTGCTGGTCAACGGCGAGGTCACCATCCAGGATGACCAGCAGACCGGGCGTCACTCGGGCGCGCTGCTGCGGCACGGCGAAGCGCAGCCCGGGTCTGCCGAGGCCGGCCCTTATCATCACGCCCATGCCGAACCGCTCGCCACTGCCCGCTGACATCGACTCCCTGGACCAGGTCCATGCCCTCGACGCCGTGGCCCGCCGCCATGTGATCGAGGCGCCCGCCGGGCCCATGGTCTGGCGCAGCTGGGGCGAGGGCGATCCGCTGGTGCTCTTCCACGGCGGCTCCGGCAGCTGGACCCACTGGGTGCGCAACATCGGCCCGCTGGCGTCGGCCGGTCGGCAGGTGTGGGTGCCTGATCTTCCCGGCTTCGGTGAGTCTGCCTCGGTGGGTCGCGATGCCGACGCCCTGCCGGTGCCCATGGAACGGGCGCTTGCCGAACTGCTCGGCGATCAGCCGGTGGACGTGGCCGGCTTTTCCTTCGGGACCATGGTGGGCGCCTTCATCGCGGCGCAGTTCCCGCAGCGCGTGCGGCGGCTGGTGTTCACCGGCGCGCCAGCCCTGGGCGTGCGATCGGCGCACCCCATCGATCTCCAGCCCTGGGCCCACCTGCCGCCCGGCCCCGAGCTGGAGGCCGCCATGCGCGAGAACCTGCGCATCCTGATGCTTTCCGATCCCGCCGCGATCGATCCGCTGGCGGTAGCCCTGCACACCGCCAATCTGCAGCGTGATCGCATGAAGCGGCGCCGGATCTCCCGCACCGAGATCATGAAGGAGACGCTGCCTTCGCTGCGGTGCCCGGTGTATGGCATCTGGGGCGAAGACGATGTCCTGCACCGCGGCGTGCAGGACCAGTTGCCGGGGGCACTGGCGCGCGCGCCGGGCTTCGTGTCGCTGGTGTTGATCCCGCATGCCGGCCACTGGGCGCCCTACGAGCGCCCGCAGGCCTACAACGCCGCGCTGCTCGCGGCGCTGGCCGGCTGAATTGGCGCGCCGGCTGAGCCTGCGCTGCTGCCCGCCGGTCGCCGCCGGCTAGCCTCGGGATCTTTCTTCCCGGAGGCGCCATGACCGTCAAGCCGTTCACCGATCGCACCGTCCTGATCACCGGCGCCGCCTGCGGCATCGGGGCGGCCACCGCGCGGGCCTTCGCGGCCGCCGGGGCGGGGGTGGTGCTGGCCGATGTGCAGGAAGCGCCGGGCATGGCCCTGGCCGCCGCGATCCGCTCGGCGGGCGGCCGCGCCGTGTTCACCCATTGCGATGTCACCGACGAGGGGGCGATCGCCGAGGCGGTGCGCGGCGCGGTGCGCGAGTTCGGCGCGCTGCACCTTGCCTTCAACAACGCCGGCATCGAGGGTGAGCAGGCCGACACCGCCCACTGTGCGCTGGCCAACTGGGAGCAGGTGATGGCGGTGAACCTGCGCGGGGTGTGGCTGTGCATGAAGCACGAACTGCCCGCCATGCTGGCGGCCGGCGGTGGCGCGATCGTCAACTGCGCCTCGATTGCCGGTCTGGTGGGGTTCAATGGCATCCCGGCCTACGTGGCCAGCAAGCATGGCGTGATCGGCCTGACCCGCGCGGCCGCGCTGGAGTATGCCGACCGAGGGGTGCGCGTGAACGCCATCTGCCCGGGGGTGATCCAGACCGCGATGATCGAGCGCTTCGTCGGCAACGACGCGTCGGCCCGAGCCGACCTGCTGCGCGGGGCGCCCATGGGGCGCATCGGCCTGCCCGAGGAGATCGCGAACGCGGTGCTCTGGCTGTGCGGGGCCGGCGCGAGCTATGCCACCGGGCAGGCGCTCGCGGTGGACGGTGGCTGGGTGGCCCGCTGAGTGCCGGCAAGCCGCGCCACCGCCTGGGGCATGATGGGGCCTGCCGTCTTGGCCGCCGCCTGCCTGCTGGCGTGTCCTGCGGCCTCCGGTCAGACTGACATGGCATCGCGCGCACCCCGATCGAGCCCGGCCCAGACCGCGGCAGCCGTGGCCGAACTGCAGGCCGGCCTCGCGGCCGCGCGGGCAGGCGCCGCCATCAGGCTGGGCGATCGGGCGCTCTGGCTCGCCTCGCGCGAGGAGGGGGACACCCTGCGCGGCGACATCCATGCCCTGAGCCCCCACCGTTATGACGAGGTGCGGCAGGCGCTGCGTCGCCCGGCAGCGTGGTGCGAGCTGTTCATCCTGCACCTGAACGTGAAGTTCTGTCGCGCCGAGGGCGCGGTCGGCGAGGAGTCCCTGGTGGTGGGGCTCGGGCGCAAGTTCGAGCAGCCGCTGGGCGATGCGCACTGGATCCGCCTGGCCTTCCGAGTGCAGGAGGCTGGCGATCAGCGCTTCGCGATCGGCCTGGAGGCGGCCGAGGGGCCGCTGGGCACGCGCAACTACCGCATCGCGCTGGAGGCCGCGCCCCAGGGTGAGCGCGAGACCCTGCTGCATGTCACCTATGCCTACCAGTCGAGCTGGACCGCGCGGACGGCGATGCAGGTCTATCTCGCCACGGCGGGCAGCGACAAGGTCGGCTTCAGCCGCGAGGGCGCGGGCGCCGGCGCGCCCCTGGTGGCCGGGCTTCGCGGCTCGCTCGAGCGCAACGCCATGCGGTACTACCTCGCCATCGAGGCCTGGCTGGACACCCTGGGTCTCGCGCCGCCGGAGCGCCAGCATCGCGCGCTCGAGGAGTGGTTCACGGCCACCGAGCGCTACCCGCGTCAGCTGCAGGAGATCACGCGCAAGGAGTACCTGGCGATGAAGACCCGCGAGATCCAGCGGCAGCAGTCACGGGTGCGCACGCCGCTCGACTGAGCCGCGACCAACCCCGCGATCAATCCGCGCCGCTGAGCCGCCGACCTTGCTGCCGCGCCCGTGGCGAGGCGCCGCGGGCCGGTTCAGCCGAAGGTGCGTGGCTGGCCGGTGTTCTCGATGACCGACATCCAGAGGTCGCCCTCCGGGTTCACGCGCCGGCTTTCACGGGTGGCGAGCGCCATGGGCACGTGCACGAAGCGGCCATGCCAGCGGCCGATCAGCATGTTGGTGTTGCCGGCCATGGCCGCATGCACCGCGTGACGCGCCATGTTCCAGCAGTAGACGCTGTCGGAGGCGCAGGCCGGGATGCTGCGGATGGTGTAGCTCGGGTCGATGTACTTCACCGTCACCTCCCGCCCGGCCTGCGCGAAGTGCGCGCCGATGCGGTCGCGCAGGAACACCCCGGCATCCCTGAGCCGCGCATTGCCGCTCTTGTCCACCGATTCCCCCGTGGGGGCGGGCTCGATCAGGTCCTGCGCCACGCCTTCGGCCGCCACCACCACCGCGTGGCCCCGGCGGTCGAGCACCCGGCTCAGACAGGCGAGCACGCCCGAGTCGCCGGTCAGTCGCATCGGCACCTCGGGGATCAGCACCAGGTCTGCCTCGGTGGAGGCAAGCGCGGCCTGACAGGCGAGAAAGCCGGAGTGCCGCCCCATCAGCTTGACCAGGCCGATGCCGTCGCGGGCCGCGAGCGCCTCGACCCGCGCGCTGCGGATCGCGTCGACCGCGGCGGAATAGGCGGTGACGAAGCCGAAGCTGCGGTCGATGAAGGGCACGTCGTTGTCGATGGTCTTGGGTACGCCCACCACCGCGATCCGCAGGGCGCGCCGCGAGATCTCGGCGCACAGCCGCATCGCCCCGCGCATGCTGCCGTCGCCTCCCACCACGAACAGGATGCCGATGCCGTTGGCCTCGAGGTTGTCGACCACCTCGGCGGCGTCCTGCGAGCCGCGCGAGGTGCCCAGCACCGTGCCGCCCTCGTGGTGGATGTGGGCGACCGACTCCGGGGTCAGGGTCAGCGGCACATGGCCGTAGCGGGCGATCAGCCCCTCGTAGCCGTAGCGGAATCCGAGCACCTGTCGCACGCCGTAGCCCACCGAGAGCTCCAGCACCAGGCCGCGCACCACGTTGTTCAGGCCCGGGGCGAGCCCGCCGCAGGTGACGATGCCCGCGCGCACGGTGCGCGGATCGAAGAAGATCCGATCGCGCGGGCCGGCCAGCTCGAAGGCCGGGCAGGCGTCGAGCTGGCCGGCTGCGGCCCGCAGCGACGAGAGCGAGTCGTCGAGCAGCACCTTGTCGGCCGAGCCCACGAAATGCACCGCCTGCTCGCCGAGATGGCGGGCCACCGGCGAGGGCAGGCGGCAGGGGCCCAGCACATCGATGTGCAGGTCGGCGGCCGCGGGCAGCGGGGCGCTCATCCGGTGTTCCTCAACCCTGCCGCCAGCCCGTTGATCGAGAGGTGGATGCCGCGGCGCACCCGCTCGTTGAGCGGCTCGGCGGGGCTGCGCTGGCGATGGCGGCGCATCAGCTCCACCTGCAGGTGGTTCAGCGGATCGAGATACGGAAAGCGATGGCCGATCGAGCGGGCCAGCGTGGGGTTGGAGGCGAGCCGGGTGGGCTCGCCGGTGATCGCGGCCAGTGCGGCCTGGGTGCGCTGCCACTCGCCCTGAATGGTCGCGAAGATGCGCTTGCCGGTGCGGCGATCCGCGCCGAGCTCGAGGTATCGGGTGGCGATGCCCAGGTCACTCTTGGCCAGCACCATGTCGAGGTTGGACAGCAGGGTCCGAAAGAACGGCCACTGCCGGTGCATGCGCTGCAGCAGGGCCAGGCGCCGTTCGTGGTCGCCCTGGGCGAGGAAGCGCTCCACCGCCGAGCCGAAGCCGTACCAGCCCGGCAGCATCACGCGGCACTGGCCCCAGCTGAAGCCCCAGGGGATGGCGCGCAGATCCTCGATCGCGCGGGTCGCCTTGCGCGAGGCCGGCCGCGAGCCGATGTTGAGCTCGGCGATCTCGCGGATCGGTGTGGTGTCGAAGAAGTAGTCGACGAAGCCGGGCGTGCCGTAGACCAGTTCGCGGTAGGCGGCCATGCCGCCATCGGACAGGGCCTGGGCGGCCTCGAGGAAGGCCTTCGGCGCGCTGGCGGTGGGGTGCAGCAGTGTGGCCTCGAGCGTGGCCGCCACCAGCGCCTCGAGGTGGCGGCGACCCACCGCCGGGTTGGCGTACTTGCTGTTGATGACCTCGCCCTGCTCGGTGAGGCGGATCTGGCCGTTCACGGTGCCCGGTGGCTGCGCCAGGATGGCCTGGTAGCTCGGCCCGCCGCCACGGCCCACGGTGCCGCCGCGGCCGTGGAACAGCCGCAGGCTGATGCCGTGGGCCGCGCGCAGCGGCTCGAACACCGACACCAGCGCGGTCTCGGCGCGGTAGAGCTCCCAGTTGCTGGTGAAGAAGCCGCCGTCCTTGTTGCTGTCGCTGTAGCCCAGCATGATGTCCTGCTCGGCGCCCGAGCGGGCCACCAGCGCCGGCACGCCCGCCAGCTGGTAGAAGGCCTGCATGATCTCGGCGGCGTTGCGCAGGTCGCCGATCGTCTCGAACAGCGGCACCACGATCAGGTCGGCAATGCCCTCGCGCGAGAGCGTGCCGCGCATCAGGCCGGCCTCCTTCTGCAGCAGCAGCACCTCGAGCAGATCGCTCACCGATTCGGTGTGCGAGATGATGCAGTGGCGCAGGGCCGCCGGGCCGTAGCGCTCGCGCATCTCGCGAGCGGTGTCGAAGATGGCCAGCTCGTCCTGGCACAGGTCCGAGTACGCGGCGCCCCGCACGCGCAGCGGGCGCGGGTCGTCGAGCAGGCGCAGCAGCAGCGCGCGGCGCGAGGTCTCGTCCAGCGCCGGGTAGTCTGCTTCCAGGCTGGCCACGGCCAGCAGTTCAGCCACGACCGCCTCGTGCTTGTCCGAGCTCTGGCGCAGATCCACCGTGGCCAGATGAAAGCCGAAGACCTGCACCGCGCGGATCAGCGGCGCCAGCCGGGGCGCGATCAGCGCGCGGGCATGGTGGGACTGCAATGACTGCGCGATCACCTGCAGGTCGGCGAGGAACTGCGCGGCGTCGGAGTAGGGATCCTGCGGGGCGAGCGCGTGGCGCAGCGCCTCGGTGCCGGTGAGCGCCTGCAGCGTGGCGGCCAGCCGCGCGTAGATGCCGGTGAGGGCGCGGCGATAGGGTTCGTCCTCGCGGTGCGCGTTGCGATCGGGGGAGCGCTCGGCCAGGGCGTGCATCGCCGGCGTGATCGGCGCCAGCAACGCCGAGATGGAGAGCTCGGCGCCAAGCTCGTGCACCTCGGTGAGGTAGAAGCGCAGCGCGGTCTCGCTCTGGCTGCGCAGCGCGGCCCGCAGGGTGGCGGCGGTGACGTTCGGATTGCCGTCGCGGTCGCCGCCGATCCAGTTGCCCATCCGGAAGAAGGTGGCGATGTCGTGCCCGGGCAGCATCTCCTCGAGCTCGGCGTAGAGCCGGGGAATCTCGCGCAGGAAGGTGCTGCGGTAGTAGGTGAGCGCGTTCTCGATCTCGTCGGCCACGGTCAGGCGGGTGTAGCGCAGCATCCGGGTCTGCCAGAGCTGGGTCACCCGCGCGCGGATCAGCGACTCGTTGTCGCGGCGCTCGCGCTCGGTGCGCAGGCCATCGCGCGCGCCGAGCAGCTCCGAGATCGCGCGCTGCGCGTCCAGGATGCTCTTGCGCTGCACCTCGGTGGGGTGGGCGGTGAGCACGGGCGAGATGTGCGCGCCGGCCAGCGCGTCGGCGATGTCCGCGGCGCGGATCCCGCCCGCGGCCAGCCGCTCCATGCTCATGGCCAGCGACCCGGGCTCGAGCGCGCCGCGGCGTTCCTGCGCCTCCTGTCGGCGGACCTGATGGCGGTCCTCGGCGATGTTGGCCAGGTGCGAGAAGTAGCTGAAGGCGCGCACCACCGAGACCGTCTGGTCGATGCCCAGGTTCTTCAGCAGGCGGTCCAGGGTGCGGCCGGCAGCCGCGTCACGCTTCAGGCGTCCGGCCACCGACAGCTGCCGCACCCGCTCGATGAGCTCGAAGGCCTCGCGCCCTTCCTGTTCGCGGATCACGTCGCCCAGGATGCGGCCGAGGAATCGGATGTCGGCGATCAGTGCCTCGTCGCTGTCACCCGGTTCGCGGGCCCGGAGGGCGGCGGTGGATTTCGGTGCGGATTTCGCCATCGGAAGACCTCGGGGCGCACCGCCGGCGTGCGCCTGCGGCGACATCGGTGGACCTGCCACCCGTCACGCAAGGTCTGTACCACGCGCCGGCGGGTTCGGATCCCGGCAGGGTCAAGGGACAGTCGATGGCGGCTTCACCGCATAATGCGCGCTGGCCGACTGCGGCGCGCTGCGCTTCGGGCGGGCCCCCGCAACCGGCGGCACGGCTGCCCTCTCTCACGCACGAGCATGTTCGTCGACATCGTCAGCGTTGCCTTGCGCCGGCCCTACACCTTCGTGGTGATGGCGCTGCTGCTGCTCATCCTGGGCCCGCTGGCCGCGCTGCGCATGCCCACCGACATCTTCCCGGAGATCCGCATCCCGGTGATCGCGGTGGCCTGGCAGTACACCGGTCTGCCGCCGGAGCAGATGGCCGGCCGCATCAGCACCCTGTACCAGCGCGCGCTGACCACCACCGTCAACGACATCGAGCACATCGAGGCCACGTCGTACGCCGGGATCGGCATCGTCAAGGTCTTCTTCCAGCCTGGCGTCAACGTGGCGGTGGCCAATGCCCAGGTGACCGCCATCTCGCAGGTGGTGGTTCGGCAGATGCCCCCGGGCACGCTGCCGCCGCTGATCATCAACTACAACGCCTCCACGGTTCCCATCCTGCAGCTTGCGCTCTCGGGGCAGGGGCTCTCGGAGCAGAACCTCTTCGACCTCGGCATCAACGCCGTGAGGCCGCCGCTGGTCACCGTGCCCGGCGCGGCCATTCCGTGGCCCTACGGCGGCAAGCAGCGTCAGGTGCAGATCGACCTCGACCCGGTGGCCCTTCAGGCCCGCGGCCTGTCGGCCCAGGATGTGTCCAACGCGCTGGCGGCCCAGAACCTGATCCTGCCGGTGGGCACGCAGAAGATCGGCAGCCTGGAACACACCGTGCAGCTGAACAATGCCGCGGTCGCCATCAGCGACCTCGGGGCACTGCCGATCCGCAGCGCCGGCGGCGCCACGGTCTACCTGCGCGATGTCGCCCAGGTGCTCGACGGCAATTCGCCGCAGACCAACATCGTCCACGTGGACGGCGGCCGCTCGGTGCTGATGTCGGTGCTCAAGAACGGGGCTACTTCAACGCTGAGCATCGTGGATGGCATCCGCGAGAAGCTCGCCGGGCTGCGCGCCTCGCTGCCGCCCAAGCTCACGGTCACCCCGATCAACGACCAGTCGATCTTCGTGCGGGCGGCCATCAGCGGCGTGGCCGTGGAGGGCCTGATCGCCGCCGCGCTCACCAGCCTGATGATCCTGCTGTTCCTGGGCAGCTGGCGCCCCACGCTGATCATCGCGGTCTCGATCCCGCTCTCGATCATGGGCGCGGTGCTCGGTCTGGCCGCCATCGGCGAGACCCTGAACATCATGACCCTCGGCGGCCTGGCCCTGGCGGTGGGCATCCTGGTGGATGACGCCACGGTGACCATCGAGAACATCAGCTGGCACCTCGAGCAGGGCAAGGACGTCGAGACCGCCATCATGGATGGCGCCCGGCAGATCGTGGTGCCGGCCTTCGTCTCGCTGCTGTGCATCTGCATCGTGTTCGTGCCGATGTTCTTCCTCGATGGCGTGTCGCGCTTCCTGTTCGTGCCCATGGCCGAGGCGGTGATGCTCGCCATGGTCTTCTCGTTCCTGCTGTCGCGCACCCTGGTGCCGACCATGGCCAAGTACCTGCTGCGGGCGCATCACGCGCCCGAGCCCGGCACGGCGCGCGCATCGCGCAATCCGCTGGTGCGCTTCCAGCGGGGCTTCGAGGCGGCCTTTGCCCGCGTGCGCCATGGCTATCGGGCCTGGCTCGCGTCGGCGCTCGCCCATCGCACGGTCTTCGTGGCCGGCTTCATGGGCTTCGTGCTGGCCTCGTTCGCGCTGGTGCCCTACCTGGGCAGCAACTTCTTTCCGGCGGTCGACGGCGGACAGATCCTCATGCACGCGCGGGTGCCGGTGGGCACGCGGGTGGAGGAGACCGCCGCGCGCTTCGCGCAGATCGAGCAGGCGATCCGCCGGGTGGTGCCCTCCGAGGAGATCGCCGCCTTCGTCGACAACATCGGCCTGCCGCCCAGCAGCATCAACCTCATCTACAACAACACCGGGGTGATCGGCACGCAGGATGGCGACATCCAGATCGCGCTGCGCCCCGGGCACAAGCCCACCGCGGACTATGTCCGGGTGCTGCGCGAGGTGCTGCCTGCCGAGTTCCCAGACACGGTCTTCTCGTTTCCGCCGGCCGACATCGTCAGCCAGATCCTGAACTTCGGCGCGCCGGCGCCGATCGACATCCAGGTGCGCGGGGGCAATCTCGAGGCCAACTTTGCCTACGCCAGCCAGCTGGTCACCCGGCTGCGCGCCATTCCCGGGGTGGCCGACGTGCGCATCCAGCAGTCGCCGCGCAGCCCGGTGCTGCAGGTGAACATGGACCGCTCCCGCGCGGTGGAGCTCGGTCTCACCGCGCGCGACGTCACGAACAGCCTGGTGGTCAACCTGGCCGGCAGCAGCCAGATCGCACCCACCTACTGGCTGAATCCGGCCAACGGCGTGTCCTACGCGATCGTGGTCCAGACCCCGCAGCGCGACATGAATTCGCTGACCAGTCTGGCGGGTGTGCCGGTCACCGGCGCCGCCGGCACGAACCCGCAGGTGCTCGGCGGCCTGGCCGAGGTGAACCGCAGCAGCGCCAACGCGGTGATCAGCCAGTACGACCTGCAGCCCATGGTCCAGGTCAATGCCACCACCCAGGATCGCGACCTGGGCGCGGTGGCGGCCGAGATCCGTCAGGTGCTGGCCGATACCGCGGGCGCGGTCCCCAAGGGCTCGAAGGTGGTGCTGCTCGGGCAGGTGCGCACCATGGAGCGCGCCTTCTCGGGCCTGCTCTTCGGGCTGATCGGCGCGATCGCGCTCATCTACTTCCTCATCGTGATCAACTTCCAGTCCTGGAGCGATCCGTTCGTGATCATCACCGCGCTGCCGGCCGCGCTGGCAGGCATCGTCTGGGTGCTGTTCGCTACCGACACCACGCTGTCGGTGCCGGCGCTCACCGGGGCGATCATGTGCATGGGCGTGGCCACCGCGAACAGCGTGCTGGTGATCAGCTTCGCGCGCGAGCGCCTGGAAGTGCTGGGTGATGCCACCCAGGCCGCGCTCGAGGCCGGCTTCGTGCGCTTTCGCCCGGTGCTCATGACCGCGCTGGCGATGATCATCGGCATGCTGCCGATGGCGCTCGGCCTGGGCGAGGGCGGCGAACAGAATGCGCCGCTCGGGCGCGCGGTCATCGGCGGCCTGGTGTTCGCCACCTTTGCCACGCTGGTGTTCGTGCCGGTGGTGTTCAGCCTGGTGCACCGTCGCCACCCGCGCGGCGCACCCACGCTTTCTTCCGGAGTTCCCGATGCTCTCTGATCCTGATGGCGGGCCGCCGGCGCGCAGCCGGCTCGGTCTGTTCGCCGTGGCCGTGCTGCTGCTGGGCGGGGTGGTTGCCGCGCTGGGCATCACCGCGCGCCAGTCCGATGCCGCCCGCCTGCAGCAGCGGGCGCAGGCGCAGGCCGAGCCGGTGGTGACCCTCATCTCGCCCACCGCGCCGGCCGGTCCGCCGCCGGTCCTTGACCTGCCGGGCCGCATCGAGGCGCAATCGCGCGCGCTGGTCCACGCCCGCGTGGCCGGCTACATCAAGCGCTGGCATGCCGACATCGGCACTCCGGTGAAGGCGGGGCAACTGCTCGCCGAGATCGACACGCCCGAACTCGACCAGCAGCTATTGCAGGCCCGCGCCGAACTCGCCAGCGCGCGCGCCAATGCCGCGCTCTCCGAGGCCACCGCCCGGCGCTGGCAGTCGCTGCAGAGCCAGAACTTCGTCTCGGCCCAGGCCGTGGAGGAAAAGGCCGGGGACGTCGCCGTCAAGCAGGCGCAGGCCAATGCCGTGCAGGCCAACCTCGACCGGCTGCTCGCGCTGAAGGCCTTCGCACGGGTGGCGGCGCCTTTCGATGGCGTGGTCACCGCCCGCTCCACCGACATCGGCGCCCTGGTCAATCCCGGTGGGGCACCGGGCACCGAGCTCTTCGTGGTGTCGGATGTCGCACGGGTTCGGCTCTACGTGACCGTGCCGCAGAACCAGGTGCCGGCGGTCAAGGCCGGTGACGCGGTCAGCTTCTCGGTGCCCGAGCGGCCGGGGCAGCGCTTCGATGCGCGGGTGCTGGCGCTCTCGCAGGCGATCGGCACGGGCACCGGCGGCATGGTGGTGCAGCTTGCCGCCGACAATCGCCAGGCGGGGCTGCTGCCCGGCGGATTCGCCTCGGTGCGATTCGCGCTGCCGCCGCGTGACGGCGTGCTGGTGATTCCGCCCAGCGCGCTGCTCTTCGGCAAGGCCGGCCCGCGGGTGGCGGTGGTGAACGCCGACAACCAGGTGACGCTCAAGGCGGTGACCATTGCCCGCGATCTCGGCGCGTCGGTGGAGATCGCCGCCGGGCTCGCGCCTGCCGACAAGCTCATCGAGAGCCCGCCTGACGGCATCGCCGATGGCGCGAAGGTCAAGCCGCGGGCGCCCGCGGCGCCCGCGGCCCCGGCGGCGGCGCCGGCTGGCGCAAAGTCCTGAGCGCACCCCGGCGGCACGCTGGGGCAGTGTCTTAGAAGGGTTCGATCAGCCGCTTGCGGCCTTCCCGCGGGGCGGGCGGCGGCAGGGTGCGCAGGGTCTGCACCAGGATCCGGCGGGTATCGGCCGGGTCGATCACATCGTCGTAGGTGAACTTGGCCGCGGTCTTCAGTGCGGTGTGCTCGTCCTTGAGCTGCGCGGTGAGGTCGCGGTGGCGCGCCGCCCGCTCGGCCGGATCGGCAATCGCCTCGAGCTCGCGTCGGTGCAGGATGCTCACCGCGCCCTCCAGGCCCATGCCGCCGTATTCGGCCGTGGGCCAGGCGAGCAGGATGGCGGGCTCCAGGGGCTGCGAGCCCATGATGTAGTAGCCCAGCCCGTAGGCCTTGCGCAGCACCACCGTCATGATCGGCACGGTGGCGTTGGCGATCGCGGTGAGCATGCGGGCGCTGTGGCGCACCAGGCCGGTCTGCTCGGCCTCGGGGCCCACCATCAGGCCCGGCGTGTCGCACAGCAGCAGCAGGGGGATGTCGAAGGCGTCGCAGATCTGCACGAAGCGGGCCGCCTTCACCGCCGCGGCCGAGTCGATCGCGCCGGCAGCATGCATGGGCTGGTTGGCCACCACGCCGACGGTGCGCCCGTCGATGCGCACGAGGCTCGTGACCACCGAGCGGCCCCAGCCCGGCTTGAGCTCGAGGCTGCTGTCGACGTCGGCCAGATGGGCGATCACCTTGCGCACGTCATAGGCGCGGCGCGGATTGCTGGGCACCAGATCGCGCAGGGGCAGGGGGTCGGGCGCGCGCGGGGGCTCGGTGGCGGGCCCGAAGAAGGCGAGGTAGCGCCGCGCGAGGGTGATGGCATGGGCGTCGTCATCGGCCAGCAGGTCGATCACGCCGCTGCGCACATGGGCGTCGGCCGGGCCGATCTCCTCGGGCGTGAGGGTCACGCCCAGGGCAGCGTGCACCAGGGGCGGCCCGCCCAGGCCCATGGCGCTGCCGCGCACCGCGATCAGGAGATCGGACAGGCCGGCGAGGTTGGCATGACCGGCGAAGGCCCGGCTGGGCACGATGCCGATGGTGGGCACCAGGCCCGACAGCCGCGCGAACACCACGAAGGTGGTCGTGGCGCCGCGGGCCGAGACCAGCATGTCATGGGTACGCGCGCCGCCGCCCTCGAGCCAGAGGATCACCGGCAGGCGGTGGCGCAGCGCGTGCTCGAACATCCGCGTGATCTTCTGGTGATTGACCGCGCTCTGCGTGCCGCCGTGCACGGTGTAGTCGTAAAGAACCAGATCGACCGCGCGGCCACCTACCTGCGCCGTGCCCATCACCAGGCCGTCGGCCGCGCCGCTCATGCCGGCCACCGCCGGCTGGGCGAGCCCGCCGTACTCCACGAAACTGTCCGGGTCTGTCAGGGCCGTCAGGGCCTCGCGCACGCTCAGCCGGCCACGCGCGTGCTGCCGCGCCAGCGCCTCGGGCCGCGCGGCATCGTGCAGCCCGGCCTGGGCGTCGAGCACGGCCTGCAGCTCGGGGCGCAGCGCCGGCCCTGGCGGGGTGGGCGATCGGCTCACGAAGGAGCGTCCCAGCCGCCGCCCAGTGCGAGGTAGACCCGCACCAGCGCCAGACGGCGATCGAGCACGGACTGCACGGCGTCGAGTTGCGCGGCGAGCAGTTGCCGCTGCGCATCGAGCACCTCGAGGAAGCTGGTGGTGCCGGCGCGAAAGCGCAGTTCGGCCAGGCGCAGGGCCTCGGCCCCGATGGCCACCCGCTGTTCCTGCAGGCGCTGGGCCTCGGCACTGCTCTCGTAGGCCTGCAGCCCGTCGGCCACCTCGCCAAGCGCGGCGAACACGGTCTTGCGGTAGGTGAGCAGGGCCTGATCGAGCCGCGCCAGCGCGGCGTCACGGTTGGCGCTGAGCGAGCCGCCGGTGTAGAGCGGCGCCACCAGCCCCGGGCCCAGGGAGGCGACCGTGGCTGCGCCGCCGCCGAGCAGGTTGGACAGTGCCGTGCTGGTCACCCCGAGAACGGCGGTGAGCGAGAGCTGCGGGAAGAACCGGGCCCGGGCCTCGGCCACCCGCGCGTCGGCGGCTGCCAGCTGCGCCTCGGCGCGTCGGATGTCCGGACGGCGGGTGAGCAGGGCCGAGGGCAGGCCGGCAGGCAGATCGGCGGGCAGGACCACCGTAGCCGGCGCTGACACGGTCAGTGACCCGGGCGGGCGCCCGAGCAGGAGCGCGATCGCGTTCTGCACCTCGAGCATCTGACGGCGCAGCCCCGGCAAGCGGGCCTGCGAGGCGGCGATGGCGCTCTCCTGCTGGCGCTCCTCGGCCGCGCTCACGATGCCGGCCTGCGACATGCGCTGAATGATCCGCAGGCCTTCCTGCTGGCTGCTGACCGAGGCCTGCAGCACCGCCTCGGATTCGCGCAAGGCGCCAAGCTGGTAGTACAGGCTGGCCACGTTGCCCACCA
This sequence comes from Burkholderiales bacterium, assembly GCA_037146935.1. GTDB lineage: Bacteria > Pseudomonadota > Gammaproteobacteria > Burkholderiales > Burkholderiaceae_E > Quisquiliibacterium. The sequence goes on along the minus strand of JBAWWD010000032.1, from coordinate 11,726 downwards.
GCGAGGCGCTCACGGCATGGCGGTTCTCGGTGGTGGCGAGGAGGTCGGCGCGGGCGGCATCGGTGGCCCGGGCATAGCGCCCCCAGAGGTCGATCTCCCAGGACACCGCGCCCCCGGCAAGGTAGGAGGACGACAGGCTCTGTCCCGGCAGGCGGGCGATCGGCGTGGTGTTGAGCGAGGCGCTGAGCGCGGGCAGGGCGGGGGCCCGGGCAAGCCCGATCAGGGCGGCGGATTCACGCACCCGGGCCGCGGCGATCAGCCCGTCAGGGCCGCTGCGCAAGGCCTCCTCGATGAGGCCGCGCAGCGCGGGATCGGTGAAGACGGCCTGCCACCCGACGCTGCCCAGCGCCGGGGCGCCCGCGGTGCCCGCTGCCGCCCCGGGGAATGCGCCCGGCAGGGACAGGTCGGGTCTGCGGAAGGCTTCAGGGGTTGCGCAGCCGGCCATGCTGCCCGCAAGGGCCAGCACGATCGCAAGACGCGGGGTTCTCATGACGTGGTCTCCGAGGCGTGCGCCGCGGGGGATGCGGGAGGTGCGGGTGGCTGGGTCGGGGCGTCGCGCCGGCCGAAGAGCCGGTCGACCACCACATAGAGCACGGGCACCAGGAAGATGGCGAGCAGCGTGGCGGCGAGCATGCCGCTGAAGACCGTGATGCCCATCGATACCCGCGAGGCCGCGCCCGCGCCGCTGGCCAGGATGAGCGGCACCACGCCGAGGATGAAGGCGAAGGAGGTCATCATGATCGGGCGCAGCCGCAGCCGGGCCGCGCCCAGCGCCGCGCTGACCGCGTCCTGACCCTGCTCGCGCAGCATCTTGGCGAACTCGACGATCAGGATCGCGTTCTTGGCCGCCAGGCCGATCAGCAGCACCAGACCGATCTGCGAGTAGATGTTGTTGGTGAGCCCGGTGAGGTACAGCCCGAGCATGGCGCCAAAGACGCCCAGCGGGATCGCGAACAGCACCGCCAGCGGCACGGTCCAGCTCTCGTAGAGCGCGGCCAGGAACAGGAACACGAACAGCAGCGCGAGCCCGAAGATCACCGGTGCCTGGCCGGCCGACTGCTTCTCCTGCAGGCTGATGCCCGACCATTCATAGCCATAGCCTTCCGGCAGCTTCTCGGCCGCGAGCCGCTCCATGGCCGCCAGGGCCTGGCCCGAGCTGTAGCCGGGCGCCGGCTCGCCGCTGATCTCGGCGATGCGAAAGAGGTTGTAGCGGTCGACCAGCGTGGGCGCGCCGGTGGGCACGGCCTGGACCAGCGTGGACAGCGGCACCATCTGCCCGCTGGCCGAGCGCACCTGGAAGGCGCCGATGGCGGCGATGTCCCCGCGATAGTCGCTGTCGGCCTGCATGGTCACCTTGTAGGTGCGGCCGAAGCGGTTGAAGTCGTTGATGGTGACGCCGCCCAGGAAGGTCTGGAGGATGGCGGTGACATCGTTGATCGGCACGCCGAGCTTCTTCGCCTTCTCGCGGTCGATGTCCACCCGGAAGGCCGGCACCGCCGGGTTGAAGGTGGTGTAGACGTTGCGCAGTTCGGGCTGCTGGTTGGCCGCGGCCACGAAGTCGCTGGCCACCTTCGCAAGTTGCAGGGGCGTGGCGCCGGTGCGGTCCTGCAGCTTGAAGCTGAAGCCGGCCGAGGCGCCCAGCCCCGGCACGGCCGGCGGATTGAGCGCCAGCACCTTGGCCTCGGGCAGCGCGCTCGCCTTCTGCATGAACCCGCCGATGATCGCCCGCAGCCGGGTCTCGGGGCTGGTGCGCTCCTCCCAGGGATCGAGCACGGCCAGGACCAGGGCGCTGTTCGATTGCACCGAGCCGTTCATGAGGTTGAAGCCGTTGATCACCAGTCGCTTTCGCACCCCGGGCGTGGCCGCGAGGATCTCGTCGACGCGGGTGGTGACCTCGATGGTCCGGTTCATCGACGCGGCCTGGGGCAGTTGCACCGCGCCCAGGAAAAAGCCCTGATCCTCGGGTGGCACGAAGGTGCCGGGCACGCGAGCCATGAGTTGCCAGGTGGCCGCCATCAGCGCGGCCAGCACCGCCATGGCCAGCACCGCGCGGCGGATCAGCACGCCCACGCCCCGGCCGTAACGCTCGGTGAGCCAGTCGAAGCCGCGATTGAAGGCGCCAAAGAAGCGGGCCACAAGGCCCCCGGCGGCGGCGCTCTTGGGCTTGAGCAGCAGGGCGCACAGCGCCGGCGTGAGCGAGAGCGCGACGAAGGCCGACAGGGCCGTGGACACCGCCACGGTGATCGCGAACTGCTTGTACATCACCCCGGCCATGCCACCGAGGAAGGCCACCGGCACGAACACCGCGGCCAGGATCATCGCGATGGCCACCACCGGCCCGGAGACCTCCTCCATCGCCTTGAGGGTGGCCTCGCGCGGCGCGAGCCCGCCGTGGTTCATGTGGTGCTCGACCGCCTCGACCACCACGATCGCGTCATCGACCACGATGCCGATCGCCAGCACCATGCCGAAGAGCGTGAGCGTGTTGATGGTGAAGCCCAGCAGCGTGAATGCCGCCAGCGCTCCCACCAGCGAGACCGGCACCGCGAGCATCGGAATGAGCGTTGCCCGCCAGCTCTGCAGGAACAGGAACACCACCAGCAGCACCAGCAGCAGTGCCTCGAAGAAGGTGTGCACCACCTCCTCGAGCGAGGCGGTGATGAACACGGTGTTGTCGTGGATGATCTCGTAGCCGAGGTCTTCGGGGAACGCGCGGGAGAGTTCGGCCAGGCGCTCACGGATCAGGCGCGCGGTCTCGATCGCGCTGGCATCGGGCGTGAGGTTGATGGAGAAGGCCGCCACCGGCTTGCCATTCAGGCGCGACTGAAAGAGGTAGTCGCGCGCGCCCATCTCCACGCGGGCGATGTCGCGCAGGCGCACGAAGGAGCCGTCGGGCCGCGAGCGGATCACGATCGCCCCGAACTCCTCGGGATCGGCCAGACGGCCGCGCACCGAGACGCTGTACTGGAACTGCTGGTCGCGCGGCGCAGGCATCTGCCCCACCTGGCCGGCCGGCGCCTGCTGGTTCTGCTCGCTGACCGCGCGCATGACGTCGGCCGGGGTGAGCCCGAAGGAGGCCATGCGATCGGGCTTGAGCCAGATGCGCATGCCGAAGTCCGAGCCGAACATCTGCACGTTGCCCACGCCCTTGACCCGCTTGAGCGCCTGGATCACGTTGATGGACGCGTAGTTGCTCAGGAAGAGCTCGTCATACGTGGACTTGGGCGAGACCAGCGCCGCGTACATCAGTGAATCAGGGCTCTGCTTGCGGGTGCTCAGGCCGGCGGCGAGCACCTCGGCCGGCAGCCGCGAGCTCGCCTGCGAGGCCCGGTTCTGCACCTGCACGGCCGCGATGTCGGGGTCCACGCCGAGGGCGAAGGTGACGTCCAGCGAGTACGAGCCGTCGCTGGCCGCGCTGGAGCTCATGTAGAGCATGCCTTCGACGCCGTTGACCTGCTCCTCGATCGGGGTGGCCACCGACTCCTCGACCACCTGGGCATTGGCGCCCGGGTAGACGCCGGCCACCCGCACCGTGGGCAGCGTGATCTGCGGGTACTGCGCGATGGGCAGGGTCAGGCCGGCGATCAGGCCGGCCAGCGTGATGACGATGGCGGTGACGATCGCCATCACCGGCCGGAAGATGAAGAAGCGCGCCATGATGCCGCCGGATCAGCGGGCAGCCGCTGGCGTGGCAGCGGCGGGCGGTGCCGGCTTGCCAGGCGCCGCGGCCGGTTCGGGGGCCTTCAGCGGCACCAGCGCGCGCGGCGCCACCACCGTGCCCGGGCGCGCGGCCTGCAGCCCGTCCACCACGATGCGTTCGCCAGGCTTGAGCCCCGCGGTGACCAGCCAGTTCTCGCCGCTGCGCGCGCCGAGCGTGACCGCGCGCTGCTCCACCTTGTCGCCCTCGCCGACCACTGTCAGGAACTGGCGCCCGAGCATCTCGCCCACCGCCTTCTGCGGCACCAGCAGGGCGTTCTCCAGGGTGTCATGGGGGATGCGCACCCGCGCGCTCATGCCGGCGCGCAGCACGTCACCGGGGTTGGGGAACACCGCGCGCAGGGTCAGCGTGCCGGTGCCCGCATCCAGGGCCCGGTCGGCGAAATCGATGCGCCCCGGCTGGCCATAGACGCTGCCATCGGCCAGCACCAGGCGCACCGGCCGGCGCAGCGCGTTGTCGCGATTCGCGGGTGCCCCGGCGCTGCCGCGCATGACCGCCAGATAGTCGGTCTCGGGAATGTTGAAGTAGGCGACCATCGGATCGCGGGTGGACACCGTGACCAGCACCGTCTGCCCGGCCGAGGCCAGCCCGCCCACCTCGACCTTCTGCAACCCGACCAGTCCTGCCATGGGCGATCGCACCTCGGTGTAGCTGCGCTCCAGGCGCGCCGATTCGAGCCCGGCCTGCCGGGCATCGACCACGGCCTTCACCTGGCGTTCCTGGGCGACCGTCTGCTCGTAGGTCTGGCGCGGAATGGCGTTGTCCTTGAGCAGCGGGGCATAGCGTTCGACATCCTGGCGCACCCGCGCGAGGTTGGCCTGAGCCTCGGCGAGGTTGGCCTGGGCCGAGGCGATCGCCTCGTCGTAGGGGCGGGGGTCGAGCACAAAGAGCAGGTCGCCGGCCTTCACGGGCTGGCCGGGCGCAAAGCCGATGCGGGTGACGATGCCCGAGGCGCGGGGGCGCAACTCCACCTCGCGCAGCGCCTTCACCTCGGTGACGATCTCGGTGAACAGGGTGGTGGACTGGGGGGTGACGGTCATCACCGTCACCTCGGGCGGCGGCGGCGCCGGCGGGGCGGCGGTCTTGCCACCCGCGGCCTGTTCGCGACCGCAAGCAGCCAGGGCCAGCCCGAGCATGAGTGCCAGCGCGGTCTGGCGGATGGGGGGCGAGGCCAGGAGCCGGGGCGCCCGCGGAGGCGCGGGGCGCGAGGTCTGATGGGTGTCGGTCATCGGAGATCCTGGGGGAGGGCGGGTCGCCGGGAGCGGGAGATCGACGCCTGTGCCTGGGCGCGCGTCGCGCGGGCGGGCGGCGGGAGTATAGCGGCAGGCGCATTGCGGGGCGGTCAATCGGCCTTGAAGCGGACGCGCGCGCCCCGCGCGGGGCCCTTGCCGCCGGCAGGCGCGGTCGGGCTTCGTTAGGATGCGTGCTTCACGCCGCCGCCATGACCGACACCGACCCGAGGCACCGATTCCTCGCGCTCTTCAGCGCGGTGATGCTGCCCATGTTCCTCGCCGCGGTCGACCAGACCCTGCTCGCCCTGGCCACGCCCGCAATCGCGGCCGAATTCGACGAGCGCGACGCCACCTCCTGGCTGGCCACCGGCTACCTGCTGGCTTCGGTGTCGATGGTGCCACTCTATGGGCGCCTGGCCGACCGCTTTGGCCGGCGCCGCCTGCTCGGCGTGGCGCTCGGCGTGTTCAGCCTGGGCGCGCTCGCCTGCCTGGTCGCGCCCACGCTGCCGGCCCTGGTGGCCGCGCGCGCCTTGCAGGGGGCGGGCGGCGCCGGGCTGATGAGCCTGTCACACGCCCTGATCGGCGAAGTCCTGGCGCCGCGTGAGCGGGCCCGCTACCAGGTCTATTTCGCGATGGTCTTCGCCAGCGCCAGCCTGATGGGCCCGCTGCTCGGCGGCATCGTGGTCGAACTGGTCAGCTGGCGGTGGCTGTTCGCGGCGACCCTGCCGCTGTGCGCCTTCGCGGGCTGGCGGCTGGCGCAATTGCGTCACACGCCGCCGCCACTTGATTCGCGCGGCCGCGTCGATATTCGCGGCGGGCTGCTCTTCGTGGCCGCCACCGCGCTCAGCCTGTGGCTGATGTCGCGTCCCGGCGCCGCCTCGGTGCTCGGCAGCGCCGCGCTGCTCGCCTGCGTGGCGCTGGCTGCGGGCTTGTGGGTGCTGCTGTGGCGCATCGGCCGCGGGGTGGCAAAGCCCTACCTGCCGCTGGAGCTGCTGCGCATGCCTGTCATGCGGCACGCGGCCTTCGCCACCCTGGCCAACGCCGCGGCCTCGTTCGCACTGGTGTTCTATCTGCCGGCCTACCTGCAATGGATCCTGGGCACCAGCGCGGCGCAGTCCGGCCTGCTGCTGCTGCCCTTCACCGGGGGCTCGCTGATCGGCGCCTCGCTGGCCGGTCGTATCGTGCTGCATACCGGACGCACCCGTGAGCCGCCGATGCTCGGCTTGCTGATCGGCGCGCTGTGCCTGGCGGGGCTGGGGCTGGCGCCGCCGTCGCGCCTGCTGGTGATGGTGCTTGGCGGCTTCACCGGGGTGGGGCTGGGCATGGTCATGGCCGTCACGCAGATCATCAGCCAGGTGGCCGCGGGCCCGGCCCGTCTGGGGGCGGCGGCCGCGGTGATCTCGCTCTCGCGCAACCTCGGCGCTGCCACCGGCTCGGCGGCCTTCGGCGCGATCGCCTTCAGCCGTCTGGCGCCCGGCACGGGGCTGGGCGGCGGGGTGGCGAGCGCGGCCGAATCGGTCGGCTTCTCGCTCGCCTTCCTGGCCGCCGCCACGATCTGCCTGGCGGGAGCCTGGTCGGCCTCGCGCCTGCCCCGCGATCGCCTGGGCGCTGAACCGGCCGCCAGCCCGCCACCACGCCCCGATCAATGAACCCAGCCTCGCCAGACAAGCCCGCGCGTGACGGCCGCCCCGCTGCTGGCGAGGCTCGGGGCGACACCGCTCGCGTCGCTACGGGCGAAATCGATGCCATCTTCATGCGGGCCGCGCTCGAGCAGGCACGCAACGCCTACGTGCAGGGCGAGGTGCCGGTGGGGGCGGTGGTGGTGCATGAAGGCCGGGTGATCGCCACCGGCTCCAACCAGCCAATCGGCGAGCACGACCCCACCGCGCACGCCGAGATCCGTGCCCTGCGCCAGGCGGCGCAGGTGCTGGGCAACTACCGGCTGCCCGGCTGCGAGCTCTATGTCACGCTCGAGCCCTGCCCGATGTGCGCGGGCGCCATCCAGCATGCCCGCATCGCGCGTCTGGTCTGGGGCGCGCCCGATCCCAAGACCGGCGCCTGCGGCAGCGTGCTCGACCTCATGGCCGAACCGCGCCTGAATCACCACTGCACGGTCACCGGTGGCGTGCTGGCCGGGGAGTGCGGCACGCTGCTGCGCAACTTCTTCGCCGAACGGCGGCAACGGCGTGCGCCTGCGCCGGAGTTTCCCGCGCTGCTGGGCCGGCGCCCCTTGCGCGGGGCCAGGCTCATCCTCGAACCCCTGGTGGTCGCGCACGCGCAGGCCCTCTGGCCGATGCTGTCCGACCCGAGCTTCGACCCGGGCGGCGATCCCCGACCGCCCTCGCTGGAGTGGCTCGAAGAGACCCTGCGCCAGCGGGAGGCGCGACGCTCGGCCGATGGGCGGCGCGCGCTGCTCGACTGGGCCCTGCGTGTGGCCGACACCGGCGAATACCTCGGACGCATCCAGGCCACGCTCACGCCGGATCGGCAGGCGGTGGTGCGCTGCGCAGTGAGGTTGGCGCGGCGTCGCCGGGGCTGGGCAACCGAAGCGATGCGCTGCGCGCTTGAAGAACTGGTGACCGAGGCCGGCGCTGCCCGGCTCTGGGCGATGATCGGCCCGGAAGACGCCGCGGCCGAGGGGCTGCTTGCCCGCCTGGGGTTCGCGCCCGTCGGGCGCGAAGGCTATCCGCTGGATGACGCCGTGAGCGGCGCCCGACTGTTCAGCCGGACAGGCCGCTCCGGCTGATCACTGGATCTTGGCCTTGGCCCGGAGATCCTTCTGGAGATCCTGGATGCGCCGGCGCTCGAGTTCCTGCTGAATCTGCGGCTTGACCTGCTCGATCGGCGGCGCCTTGGCTTCGCGGACGTCGTCCAGACGGATGACGTGCCAGCCGAACTGGGTCTGCACCGGCGTCTCGGTGAACTTGCCCTTTTCGAGCTTGCTCATGGCGTCGGCGAAAGGCTTCACGAAGGTGGACGCGACGTTCCAGTCGAGGTCGCCGCCGTTGTTCGCGGAGCCGGTGTCCTTGGACTGCTTGACCAGGTCTTCGAACTTCGCGCCCTTCTTGAGGTCGGCGATGATCTGCTTGGCCGCGTCTTCCTTCTCGACCAGGATATGGCGGGCCCGGTATTCCTTGTCGGCCTGGCCCTTGACCGCCTTCTCGTACTCGGCCTTGATGTCGGCGTCGGTGATCGGGTTGGCCTTGATGTGCTCCCGGATGACCGCGCGGATGAGGATTTCCTGGCGGGAGGTCTCGAGCTGACGCTGGACGTCCGCGTTGCGCAGCAGGCCGCGGCGCTCGGCCTCCTGGGCGAAGATCTCGCGGGCGATCAGTTCCTCGCGGACAGCAGCCCGCAGTTCAGGGGAATCGGGCCGACCCTGCGCTGCCAGCGCCGCCACGAACTCGTCGAGCTTCTGTTTGGGGATGGGCTTGTTGTTGACGATGGCGGCGTTCTGGGCCCACGCAGCGGTCAGCGACAGGGCCAGCGCGGCGCCGACGGCGGCCCGGGCGCAGGAACGGGTAAAGCTCATGGGGTGGGATCCTCAGGTTGGCGAGCCGGCCTCGTCGGGCGAGCGCGCTTCGATGGCGAGCGCGTGGATGCGATGCGGCATCCAGTCGCGGACGGAATCATACACAAGGCGGTGTCGGGCCACGGTGCGCAGGCCGGTGAACGCGGCGCTCACCACCCGCACCCGGAAATGACCGGCGCCGCCGCTGGCCCCGGCGTGGCCGGCGTGCAGATGGCTTTCATCGGTGAGCTCGATGCGCGCGTCGGGCAGGGCGGCCGCGAGCCGGGCGCGGATCTCGTCGGGCTCAGGACGCATCGCCGTCTTCCTGGATGTGGCGACCCAGCCAGAGCGCCTGCAGGATCACGAAGCCGATGGTCAGGCCCAGCGACCCGAAGAGCTTGAAGTTCACCCAGGTGTCGGTGCTGAAGCGGTAGGCAACCCACAGGTTGAGCGCCGCCTGCACCAGGAAGAAGCCGGTCCAGGCGTGGTTCAGGCGGGTCCAGATCGGCTCGGGCAGGCGGATCTGCTTGCCGAGCATGAGCTGGATCAGGTTGCGCCCGCGGATCAGGCGCGCGCCGAGCAGGGCGGCGGCGAAGGCGCCGTAGAGCACCGTGGGCTTCCACTTGATGAAGGTCTCGTCGCGCAGGAACAGGGTCATGCCCCCGAACACCACGATGATGCCCAGGCTGGTCCACTGCATGGGCTCGATCGGCTGGCGTCGCAGGCGCAGCCAGCCGATCTGGCCGAGGCTGGCTGCAATGGCCACCGCGGTGGCCACGTAGATGTCGGTGGTCTTGTAGGCCGCGAAGAACAGCAGGACCGGGAGCAGGTCGAAAAGGAGTTTCATGGCGTGAGTGTAGCGTGGGGTGGGCGTTGCGGCGGGGGCTGCCAGCCGCCATGGGCTATACTCGCAGGCTTTGCCCGGACCCTACGGAGAACCCCATGGCCGATCGTACCCGCACCCGTCGCAACACCCTGGAGCGGCGCTGCCTGCCCAAGTCGCTCAAGCGCCTGTTCAAGGGCTCGGGCAAGCCCATCTTCCGCATGCTGGAAAAGATCAAGAAGGCCTGAGGGTCGGGAAGGCCCGAGCGTCACTGAGGCCCGAGGGTCGCGGGGCGCTCTGATGGCGTCGCGGGCCTGCACTGGCCCGCCGCGGCGTCACTCGGCCTTGTCCTCGGGCACGAAGGCCAGGGACGCCGAATTCATGCAGTAGCGCAGCCCGGTGGGCGGCGGGCCGTCCTTGAAGACGTGCCCGAGGTGCGCGTCGCACTGGCTGCACAGCACCTCGGTGCGGATCATGCCCCAGCTGAAATCGCGCTTGACCGTGACCGCCTCGGGGCTCACCGGCTCGAAGTAGCTCGGCCACCCGGTGCCAGACTCAAATTTGCTGCCCGACGCGAACAGCGGCGCGTCGCAGCAGATGCAGGTGTAGGTGCCCTGCGCGTGGTGATCCCAGAAGCAGCCGCTGAACGCGCGCTCGGTGCCGTGGCGCCGGGCGACCTGGTACTGCTCCTCGGTGAGCTGGGCGCGCCATTCGGCGTCGGTCTTGCGGATCTTGGTGGTGGTCATGGCGGATACCCCTCGCGGACAGATCGGCGCATTCTAAACCGCCCGCCGTGGTGGGCATGCGCGGCGCAGGGCCCTGCTTGACGCGGACCGGCCGCAGCGGGAGCATCGCGCCTCTTTTCTCACCCCGGAGAGCCCGCCATGCAAGGCCTGATGATGGACATGCCGCTGCTGATCTCGTCGATCCTGCAGCACGCCGCCCGCCACCACGGCGACGCCGAGATCGTCTCGCGTCGCGTCGAGGGCGACATCCATCGCTACACCTACGCCGAGTGCGAGGGGCGCGCCCGCCGGCTGGCCAGCGCGCTCGGGCAGCTCGGCGCCGGCCCGGGCGACCGGGTGGCCACGCTGGCCTGGAACGGCTACCGGCACATGGAGGTCTACTACGCCGCCGGCGGCATGGGCGGGGTGGTGCACACCATCAACCCGCGCCTGCACCCCGATCAGATCGCCTGGATCGTGAATCACGCCGGCGACAGCTTTTTCGCCTTCGACATCACCTTCCTGCCGATCGTCGAGGCGATCGCGCCGAAATGCCCGACCGTGAAGGCCTGGATCGCCATGGTCGACGCCGACCGGCAGCCGACCAGCGCCGCGATCCCCGGCCTGCTCAACCACGAGACCCTGCTGGCCCAGGGCAGTGAGGACTGGCAGTGGCCGCAGTTCGACGAGCGCAACGCGGTGGCGCTGTGCTACACCTCGGGCACCACGGGCAACCCCAAGGGCGCGCTCTACTCGCACCGCTCCACCGTGCTGCATGCCTACGGCGCGGCGCTGCCCGACGCCATGGGTGCCTCGGCTCGCGACGTGATCCTGCCGGTGGTGCCGATGTTCCACGTCAATGCCTGGGGCCTGCCCTATGTGTGCCCCATGGTCGGCGCCAAGCTGGTGCTGCCCGGGCCCGCGCTCGACGGCAAGTCGCTCTACGAGCTCTTCGAGGCCGAGGGCGTCACCTACTCGGCGGGCGTGCCCACGGTGTGGCTGGGCCTGCTGCAGCACGTGGCCGCCCACGGCCTGAGCTTCTCCACCTTCAACCGCACCGTGATCGGCGGCTCGGCCTGCCCGCCGGCGATGATCCGCACCTTCCGCGAGCAGTACGGGGTGGACGTGATCCACGCCTGGGGCATGACCGAGCTCTCGCCGCTGGGCACGCTGTCGCGGCTGCAGAACCGGCATCTGGCGCTGCCCGAGGCCGAGCAGCAGAAGATCTTCGAGAAGCAGGGCCATGTGATCTTCGGCATCGACATGAAGATCACCGGCGATGACGGCGCCGAGCTGCCCTGGGACGGCCGCACCTACGGCAACCTGATGGTGCGCGGGCCCTGGGTGGTGCGCGAGTACTTCGGCGGCGAGGGCGGTGACCCCCTGGTCTACGACGAGCAGGGGCGGGGCTGGTTTCCCACGGGTGACGTGGCCACGATCGACGCCCAGGGCTACATGCAGATCACCGACCGCAGCAAGGACGTGATCAAGTCGGGCGGCGAGTGGATCAGCTCCATCGACCTCGAAAACCTCGCCATCGCCCACCCGGCGGTGGCCAACGCGGCGGTGATCGGCGTGGCCCATCCCAAGTGGGACGAGCGTCCGCTGCTGATCGTCGCGCTCAAGCCCGGGGCCCAGGTCACCCGCGAGGCGCTGCTCGCCTTCTACGAGGGCAAGATCGCGAAATGGTGGACGCCCGACGACGTGCAGTTCGTCG
>JBAWWD010000031.1:0-41654 GCA_037146935.1 Burkholderiales bacterium | reverse complement strand
GAGTGGACGGGACTCGAACCCGCGACCCCCGGCGTGACAGGCCGGTATTCTAACCGACTGAACTACCACTCCTGATTCGGTGCTGCATTGCCACTGCCTGTACCGGACGCTGGTGGGTGCTGAGAGGTTCGAACTCCCGACCTACGCCTTGTAAGGGCGCCGCTCTACCAACTGAGCTAAGCACCCCGAATCCGAATGACAGGCTCGTCACTGGCAAGACGAAGACTATACAACATTCATGCGCCGCTGTCCAAGCCGGGCGCGGTCCTTCAATTGATGGCGTCTTTCAGACCCTTGCCCGGGCGAAACTTGGGGATCTTGGCCGACTTGATCTTGATGGCCGCGCCGGTGCGCGGGTTGCGGCCAGTGCGCGCGGCGCGCTTGCTGACCACGAAGGTGCCGAAGCCCACCAGCGTGACCGAGCCGCCCTTCTTGAGCGTGGTCTTGATGGCACCGACCATGGAGTCGAGCGCACGCCCGGCCGCGGCCTTGGAGATGTCTGCCTGCCTGGCAATGTGATCGATCAGATCGGTCTTGTTCACTGCTACCCCCTGGGTATTCTTTTTTGGCGCCAGTGCGAGCGGAAGCGCGAGTCGCCGCCTGGCGAGCCGATGTTTGAAAGTGGTGGGAAACGAGCGGGCGAAGTGCCGCAGTCGGTCGAATGTAATCGGCTGCAAAAGCCGGTGTCAAGCCAGCGTCTGAGGGCACTCGGGTACTACACGGCGCGCCCGGAATTGTGCCAGCGCGACGCTCGCGAAACCCTGCGGTATCGCGAGCGTCAGGCGCAGCCGCTTCAGTGAGCCACGATGTCCCCGGGCGCGCCGGCAACCGGCGCCGCAGCCACCGCGGCAGGCTCGGTGGCGGCCGACTTGGCATCGGCAGCCTCCTCGTCGGGCAGCGGCTCGGGCAGGCGCTCGAGGGCCACCTCGAACACCCGGTCGATCCACTTGACCGGCACGATCTCCAGACGATTCTTCACGTTGTCCGGGATGTCGGTGAGGTCCTTGACGTTCTCTTCAGGGATGATCACCGTCTTGATCGCGCCGCGGTGGGCCGCCAGCAGCTTCTCCTTGAGCCCGCCGATGGGCAGCACCTCGCCCCGCAGCGTGATCTCGCCGGTCATGGCCACATCGGCGCGCACCGGGATGCCGGTGAGCACCGACACCAGCGCGGTGGTCATGGCAATGCCGGCACTCGGGCCGTCCTTGGGCGTGGCGCCCTCGGGCACGTGGATGTGGATGTCGCGCTTCTCGTGGAAGTCGGCCTTGATGCCCAGGCGCTGCGCGCGCCGGCGCACCACGGTCATGGCCGCCTTGATGGACTCCATCATCACGTCGCCGAGCTTGCCGGTGCAGGTGGTGGTGCCCTTGCCCGGCACGGCCACGGCCTCGATGGTGAGCAGCTCGCCTCCCACCTCGGTCCAGGCCAGCCCGGTCACCTGACCGACCTGGTTCTCCTTCTCGGCCACCCCGAAGGTGTAGCGGCGCACGCCCAGGAACTTGTCGAGGTTGCGCGCGGTGACGGTGATCTTCTTCTCGGACTTCTTGAGCAGCAGGGTCTTGACCACCTTGCGGCAGATCTTGCTGACCTCGCGCTCGAGCGAACGCACACCGGCCTCGCGGGTGTAGTAGCGGATGATGTCGCGCAGCGCCCCTTCGGCCACGCTGATCTCGTCGGGCTTCAGGCCGTTGTTCTTGATCTGCTTGGGCAGCAGGTAACGCTGCGCAATGCTGACCTTCTCGTCCTCGGTGTAGCCCGACAGCCGGATGACCTCCATGCGGTCGAGCAGCGCCGGCGGGATGTTCAGGGTGTTGGCCGTGGCCACGAACATCACGTCGGAGAGGTCGTACTCCACCTCGACGTAGTGATCGGTAAACGAGCTGTTCTGCTCGGGGTCGAGCACCTCGAGCAGCGCGCTGGACGGGTCGCCGCGGAAGTCCATGCCGAGCTTGTCGACCTCGTCGAGCAGGAACAGCGGATTGCGCACGCCCACCTTGGCCAGGTTCTGCAGGATCTTGCCCGGCATGGACCCGATGTAGGTGCGCCGATGGCCGCGGATCTCGGCCTCGTCGCGCACGCCGCCAAGCGCCATGCGCACGAACTTGCGGTTGGTGGCACGCGCGATCGACTGACCCAGCGAGGTCTTGCCCACGCCAGGGGGCCCGACCAGGCACAGGATGGGCGCCTTGAGCTTGTCGACCCGCTGCTGGACCGCGAGGTACTCGAGGATGCGCTCCTTGACCTTCTCGAGGCCGAAGTGGTCCTGGTCAAGCACGGTCTCGGCATTGCCGAGGTCGTTGTTGATCTTGCTCTTCTTGCGCCAGGGCAGGTTCACCAGGGTGTCGATGTAGTTGCGCACCACGGTGGCCTCGGCCGACATGGGCGACATCAGCTTGAGCTTCTTGAGCTCGGCATCGGCCTTCTTGCGCGCCTCCTTGGGCAGGTGCGAGGCCTTGATGCGCTTCTCGAGCTCCTCGAGGTCGGCGCCCTCCTCGCCCTCGCCGAGCTCCTTCTGGATGGCCTTGACCTGCTCGTTGAGGTAGTACTCGCGCTGGCTCTTCTCCATCTGGCGCTTCACGCGGCCACGGATGCGCTTCTCGACCTGCAGGATGTCGAGCTCGGTCTCGATCTGGGTGAGCAGCTTCTCGAGCCGCTCCGAGACCGAGATTGTCTCGAGGATGCCCTGCTTCTGCTCGATCTTGATCGGCAGGTGCGCGGCCACCGTGTCGGCGAGACGACCGGCATCATCGATGCCGCTCAGCGAGGCGAGGATCTCGGGCGGGATCTTCTTGTTCAGCTTCACGTACTGGTCGAACTGGGCCAGGATCGCGCGGCGCAGGGCCTCGTTCTCGGGCGAGCCCTCGCCCACCACGTCGACCGGCTCGAGCTCGCAGCTGAAGTGCGACTCGCCATCGGTGATGGCGGTGATGCGGGCGCGGGTGGCGCCCTCGACGAGGACCTTCACGGTGCCGTCGGGCAGCTTGAGCATCTGCAGGATGTTCGAGACGCAGCCGATCTCGTAGATGTCCTCGGGCGAGGGTTCATCCTTGGAGGCGTTCTTCTGGGCAACGAGCATGATGCTCTTGCCCACCTCCATGGCCGCTTCAAGCGCCTTGATCGACTTGGGACGCCCCACGAACAGCGGAATGACCATGTGGGGAAACACCACCACATCGCGCAGGGGCAGCAGAGGCAGCTGGGTGGCGGCGCTCAGGGTTTCGGGCATCAGGTTCTCCGGGTTGGGTCCACACGGTGCAGCTTGGGGCAGGCACCGCGCTTTTCAAGCAGCATACGCCGTGCCGGCGCGGGCAAGCGCCGGAACAAGCGGAGGGAATCAGGTCTTTGCGGAAGGCTGGGCGCAGGAGACAACACGGCCCGCCTTGACAGGGAAGCGGTCAGTGGCCGCCTGCCACCTTGGGCGACTCGGCGTAGATCAGCAGCGGCTGGCCGTCGCCGGTGACTGCGTTCTCGTCGACAACCACCTTCTGGACGTTCTGGTGGCTGGGAAGGTCATACATGAGATCGAGCAGCACCTGCTCGAGGATGGAACGCAGGCCGCGCGCGCCGGTCTTGCGCTTGAGCGCCTTGCGGGCGATGGCCTGCAAGGCCGCCGGACGCACCTCGAGCTCGACGCCTTCCATGGAGAAGAGCTTCTGGTACTGCTTGACCAGCGCGTTCTTGGGCTCGATGAGGATCTCGACGAGCGCCGCGTCATCGAGCTCATCGAGGGTGGCCACCACCGGCAGGCGACCGACGAGTTCGGGGATGAGGCCGAACTTGATGAGATCTTCAGGCTCGACCTCGCGCAGCACCTCGCCCACCGGGCGCTCCGCGGCCGAACGCACCTCGGCGCCGAAGCCGATGCCCGAACGCTCCGAACGGTTGCGGATGACCTTCTCGAGGCCATCGAACGCGCCGCCGCAGATGAACAGGATGTTGGTGGTGTCGATCTGCACGAAGTCCTGGTTGGGGTGCTTGCGGCCCCCCTGCGGTGGCACCGAGGCGACCGTGCCCTCGATGAGCTTGAGCAGGGCCTGCTGCACGCCCTCCCCGGAGACGTCACGGGTGATGGAGGGGTTGTCCGACTTGCGCGAGATCTTGTCGATCTCGTCGATGTAGACGATGCCGCTCTGTGCCTTCTCGACTTCGTAGCTGCAGTTCTGCAGCAGCTTCTGGATGATGTTCTCGACGTCTTCACCGACATAGCCCGCTTCGGTGAGCGTGGTGGCGTCGGCGATCACGAAAGGCACGTTGAGCAGGCGCGCCAGAGTCTGGGCCAGCAGGGTCTTGCCCGAGCCGGTGGGACCGACGAGCAGGATGTTGCTCTTGGCAAGCTCGATGTCGTCCTTCTTGCCCTTGTGGCGCAGCCGCTTGTAGTGGTTGTAGACCGCGACCGAGAGGATCTTCTTGGCCTTCTTCTGGCCGATGACGTACTGATCGAGGATGGCGCAGATTTCAGCCGGGGAAGGCAGACCGGCACGGGCACCCTGGGCCGGCTGCTCGCCCTGGGCTTCGTCGCGGATGATGTCGTTGCAGAGCTCGATGCACTCGTCGCAGATGAACACCGAGGGACCGGCGATGAGCTTGCGGACCTCGTGCTGGCTCTTGCCGCAGAACGAGCAGTAGAGAAGCTTTTCGCTGGAGCCCTTCTTGTCTGACATCATGGGTCTTTCGGGCCTTGCGCTGCGACGGGAGCTGGGCCGCGGGGGCCGCTCAGGCGGCCTCGCCGCGACGGGACATCACCTTGTCGATGAGTCCGTAGCTTACCGCATCTTCCGGGGACATGAAGTTGTCACGATCGGTGTCTCTCGCGATGCGCTCGAGCGGCTGGCCGGTGTTGGCCGCCAGGATGCTGTTCAGGCGCTCACGCAGGTAGAGAATCTCGCGGGCCTGGATCTCGATGTCGGAGGCCTGACCCTGCGCGCCGCCCGAGGGCTGGTGGATCATGATGCGCGCGTTGGGCAGCGCGAAGCGCTTGCCCTTGGCGCCGGCCGCCAGCAGGAAGGCGCCCATGCTCGCCGCGATGCCCATGCACAGCGTGCTGACATCGGGCTTGATGAACTGCATGGTGTCGTACATGGCCAGCCCGGCCGACACCGACCCGCCCGGCGAGTTGATGTAGAAGGAGATGTCCTTGTCGGGGTTCTCGGATTCGAGGAACAGGAACTGCGCCACCACCAGGTTGGCGGCCTGGTCCATCACCGGCCCCACCAGGAACACCACCCGCTCCTTGAGCAGGCGCGAATAGATGTCGTAGGCGCGTTCGCCCCGGCCGCTCTGCTCGATGACCATGGGCACCATGCCCAGGCCCTGCGGGTCCTGGTGCTGGGCGAGGCGATGATTGACCAGGTCCTCGACGAGGCTGTTGAAAGTCATGGCAGATCTCCGTTGCGTGCCAGACCGCATGAGCGGCTGGCCTCAGGGCATTCTAACCGCAGCCGGGAACCGCTCCCGGCTGAGGATCAGCCGGCCATCAGCTCATCGAAGGGCAGCGCCTTGTCGCTGACGCTGGCATTGGCGAGCACCCAGTCGACGACATTCTGCTCGACGACGATGGCCTCGACCTCGGCCAGCCGGTTGCGATCGCTGAAGTAGTGACGGATGAGTTCGCCGGGGTTCTCGTAGGACTGGGCGAATTCCTCGACCTGCTTGCGCAGCTGATCGGGCTTGGCCTGCAGGGCGCGGGCACGCACCAGCTCGCCCACCAGCAACCCCAGGCGAACGCGACCGGTGGCCTGCTCCTTGAAGGTGTCGGGCGGGATGGGGGGCATGCGGTCGATGTCCACGCCGCGCTGCTTGAGATCGGCGCGGGCCCGCTCTCCGAGCGTGGCGCCCTCGGCATCGACGAGCGCGGCAGGCAGCTCGAAGCTGGCCACGCCCGGCAGGGCCTGCATTACCGAGGCCTTGGTGCGGGCGCGCAGCCGCTGCGCGACCTCGCGCTCCAGATTGGCACGGACATCGGCGCGCAGCTTCTCGACCGAGCCGTCGGGCACCCCGAGGCTGGTGGCGAAGGCGGCGTCGAGCTCGGGCAGCTGCTGCTCCTCGACGAGCGACACCCGGGTCTCGAACTGGGCGGTCTTGCCGGCGAGCTCGGCGGCGCCGTAGTCGGCCGGGAAGGCCACCGGGAACACCGGGGTGTCACCGGCATTGGCGCCGCGCAGGCCGGCTTCGAAGTCGGGGAGCATGCGGCCCTGGCCGAGCACCACCTGGAAGCCCTCGGCCGTGCCGCCCTCGAAGGGCGTGCCATCGAGCGTGCCCTTGAAGTCGACGGTGATGCGGTCGCCATCGGCGGCGGGCCGCTGCGCCGCCACCCAGGGCGCGCGCTGGCGGCGCAGGATGTCGATGGTCTTGTCGACCTCGGCCTCACCCACCTCGCAGGTGTAGCGCTCGACGGCGAGCGCGCTGAAGTCGCCCAGGGCGATCTCGGGATAGACCTCGAAGCTCGCGCTGAAGCCGAGCTCGCCCTCGGGGGTGTCTTCGCGGCGCTCGATGCTCGGCTGGCCGGCCACGCGCAGCGAGTGCTCGGCAACCGCGTCGCTGAAGGCCTTGGAGACGGCGTCACCGAGCACCTCGGACTGCACCTGGGCGCCGTAGGACTGCTCGATCATGCGCATGGGCACCTTGCCGGGCCGAAAGCCCGGCATCTTGGCGGTGCGGGCGATGTTGCGCAGGCGCTGGGCCACGTCGCGCTCCACGTCGGCGAGGGCCACGGAAAGCGAGAGCTTGCGCCCGAGCGTGCTGACGGTTTCGAGTTGAGATGCCATGCTGTCGTCCAGATCAGTGGGAGGGCTGCCGCCGGGCGGCTGGTGCGGCCGAAAGGACTCGAACCTTCACGCTCAAGGAGCGCCAGGACCTAAACCTGGTGCGTCTACCAATTCCGCCACGGCCGCAAAACCCGTGAGTGTAACGGATCGACCCGGCGGGCAGCGGCGGGGCCTGTCGCGGCAAGGGGTCGGAGAGCGCGCCGGGCGAGGTGCCTACAATGCCGGCATGTCTGCCGACCCTGGCGCCGCCGCCCGACCCTGGCACGGCGTGGATCACTACGAGAACTTTCCGGTCGCCTCCTGGCTGGTGCCTGCCGCTCAACGGCCCACCGTCGCGGCGCTGTATCGCTTCGCCCGCCATGCCGACGATGTTGCCGACGAGGGTGACGCGCCCGCCGCGGCGCGCCTCGCCGAACTCGAGCGGCTCGACGCCGCGCTGCTTGACCCGACGCGCCCGCACCCGCTGGTCGAGCCCTTGCGCGGCTTCTTCCGCGACGACCCGCAGGCGGCGCTCGAGTGCCGCGCCCTGCTCTCGGCCTTCCGGCAGGACGTCGCCGTGCACCGGCACGCAAGCCAGGCCGCCATCGCCGACTACTGCGCGCGTTCGGCCGCGCCCGTGGGCCGGCTCATGCTCGGGCTCTTCGGGTGCCGGCGCGAGCCGCTGGTGGCGCTCTCCGACGCGATCTGCGTGGCGCTGCAACTGATCAATTTCCTGCAGGACCTGGCCACCGACTGGCGCCGCGGCCGGCTCTACCTGCCGCAGGACGAACTCGCCGCCGCCGGCCTGGACGAGAGCGCGCTCGACCGGGCGCTGGCGCGGGGCGCCTGCGAGCCCGCGCTGCGGGCGCTGCTCGAGCGACGCACGCGCCAGGCCGCCGACCTGCTCGAGACCGGCGCGCCGCTGGTCAGGGCCGTGCCCTGGCGCCTGGGGCTCGAGCTGCGCGGTGTGCTTGCCGGCGGCAGGCGCATCGTCGAGCGCCTGGCCCGCACCGGCTACGATCCGGTGGCCCGGCGCCCCCGCATTGGCCCGGCCGACGCCGGCGCGCTGCTGCGCCTGGCCCTGCGCCCACCCCGGCTCTGAGCCGGGCACCTGACCGTCCGCGCCGCATCCCATGACGCCCGACCAGTACTGCCAGCAGAAGGCCGCGCGCAGCGGCTCGAGCTTCTACTACAGCTTCCTGTTCCTGCCGCCGCCACAGCGGCGCGCGATCATCGCGCTCTACGCCCTGTGCCGCGAGGTGGACGACACCGTCGACGAGATCGCGGACGAATCGGTGGCCCGCGCCCGTCTGAGCTGGTGGCGTGACGAGATCGGGCGCCTCTTCGCCGGCGAACCCACCCACCCGGTGACCCGCGCGCTGCAGCCCGCGATCGCGGACTACGGCGTCGACCGCGGCCGTCTGATCGAGATCGTCGACGGCATGCAGATGGACCTGGACCAGACCCGCTATCTGGACTTCACCCAGCTGCGCCTGTACTGCCATCGGGTGGCCGGCGTGGTGGGCACGCTCTCGGCGGGCATCTTCTCGCCCGGCCGCGCCGATCTCGGCGTGTATGCCGAGTCACTGGGGCTGGCGCTGCAGCTGACCAACATCATCCGCGATGTCGGCGAGGACGCGCGCCGCGGTCGGGTGTACCTGCCGATCGAGGACCTGCAGCGCTTCGAGGTGCCGGCCCACCAGATCCTGCGTGGCGAGCACAGCGCCGGCTTCGTCGCGCTGATGCGCTTCCAGGCCGAGCGCGCGCGCGGCTTCTACCGCGAGGCCTTCGCCGCCCTGCCCGATGCAGCGCGTCGCGAGCAACGCACCGGCCTGATCATGGCCGCGATCTACGCCACGCTGCTCGAGGAGATCGAACGCGACGGCTTCCAGGTGCTCGACCGGCGCACATCGCTCACGCCGCTGCGCAAGTTCTGGATCGCCTGGCGCACCTTCGTGGGCGCACGGGTGCCGACGATCCCGCCCGCGCCCGGAGCCGCGTGAGCGTCACGGCGCCGGTCACGGTGGTGGGCGCGGGCTGGTCGGGTCTGGCCGCCGCGGTGGCCCTGCATGATCGTGGCCTGCCGGTGCGTCTGATCGACAGCGCGCCGCAGGCCGGCGGCCGGGCGCGCGGGCTCACCCTGGCGCTGGCCGGCTGCACGGTGACACTGGACAACGGCCAGCATCTGCTGGTGGGGGCCTACCGCGACAGCCTGGCGCTGGCGCGACGCGTCGGCATGGCGAGCGATGCCTTGCGCCGCCTGCCCATGCGCCTGGTGGCGACCGACGGTCTGCGCCTGTCGGCCCCGCCGCTGCCGGCGCCGCTGCACCTCGCCGCCGGCCTGCTTGGCGCCAGGGGCCTGGGCTGGCCGGAGCGCTGGGCGCTGCTGCGCTGCCTGGGCGGCCTGCGTCTGCGCGGGTGGCCGACGCCGCCGCCGCAGACCACCGTGGCGCAGTGGCTCCTGGCGCAGCGCCAGCCCGAGGCGCTGTGCCGCCGCTTCTGGGTGCCGCTGTGCGTGGCCATGCTGAACACGCCCGCGCCCCAGGCCTGCGCCGCGACCTTCGTGCGGGTGCTGCGCGACACGCTCGGCGCGCCGCGCGCCGACAGCGACTTCCTGCTCGCGGTGCGCAGCCTCGACGAGGTGCTGCCGGCCCCGGCGCTCGCGCATCTGCGGGCAGGCGGCGCGCAGGTCTGCCTGCGCACCACGGCGCGTGCGCTGCGCTCGCTGCCCGACGGGGCGGGCTGGTCGGTGGACACGGGTGAGGCGGCATTGCCGGCCAGCAGCGTCATCCTGGCGATCCCGGCACCAGCCCAGGCACGGCTGGTGGCTGGCCTGCCGGGCATACCGGCCGAGACGCTCGCCCGGCGTCTGGCCGACATCGCGCATGAGCCGATCGCCACGCTCTATCTGGCCTGGGCGGCCGGCCTGCGCACGCCCCTGCCCGAGCTGTGCATGCTCACCGAAGACCCGGCACACGATGCCCATGGCCAGTGGCTCTTCGACCGTGGCGAGCAGCAGGGGCTGCGCCTGGCAGCGGTGGTGGTCAGCGCCGCCGCCGAGGCGAGCCGCTCGCGCGAGGCGCTGGTGGCCGGCATCGTGGCCCAGCTGCAGGCGCAGCTCGCGCTGCCCGCGCCGCTGGACACCCGACTGGTGGTGGAGCGACGCGCCACCCTGCGCTGCACGCCGGACCGGCCGCGCGTGCATGCCGACCGGGTGGACTCACTGGCCCTGCCCTGGCCAGGCCTGTGGCTGGCCGGCGAGCAGGCCTGGCCGGACTACCCCGGGACGCTGGAGGCCGCGGTGCGCAGCGGCCTGGCCGCCGCCGACAAGGCGGCCCGCCACGCGGGCGCGAGCGCGAGCTGAGCCTTGCGCGCTCGCCTGGCAAGCGGAGCCTGACGCGCCGGACCTTCAGCGCCAGGCCTTCGGTGCCGGGCTTTCAGTGCCGGGCCGTCAGCGCCGAGCCTGTCTCAGCCCTCGGCCTCGCCCCGCGGGGGCAGCGCCCAGTGCGGGTACAGGCGCGCGACCATCTCGCCGCGCCGGTCCCAGGCGGTGCAGCCATCGAGAAAGCCGGTGGACTCGCCATCGACCCGCACCGGCTGGTCGGTGCCGTCATCCACCGGCCAGCCCGACAACGTCTGGAAGGCCACGGTGGCCATCGGAAAGAGCAGCTCGCGCACATGGGTGCAACCGCGCACGCCACCCACGCAGGCCTGCACCGCCTTGCGCCAGCCCGGGCCCACTCGCTGGCCCACCAGCCCCTGGAAGGCCGGCGGCGCGCCGAGGCACACGCCGTAGGGATGCTGGTTCATGGAGACCTCGATGGCCTGGACCACCATGGCGGTGTTGATGGTCAGCCGCACGCTCATGTCATGGACCGGGCTGCCGATCTCGCGCCGGCCGCGCTCGGGCTCGCGGTAGGCATAGGCCTTGGTGTCGACGATGCTGGCCTCGATGTCCCAGAGGCCATCGTCGCGCAGCCAGCCTTCGCAGACGATGCGCCGGGTGTGCATGGGACGCCGGGGCGCCGGAGCGGACAGAGCCATGAGTGTCATTCCTCCCAGGCGGCCTGCAGGGCCGCGTCGATGCGATCGAGTCCGACCACGCTCAGCCCCTCGATGGGCTTGCGCGGCAGGTTGGCGCGGGGCACCAGGGCCCGCGAGAAACCGAGCTTGGCGGCCTCGCGCAGCCGCTCCTGGCCGCGCGGCGCGGGGCGGATCTCGCCGGTGAGACCGACCTCGCCGAACACCGCGAGCCCGCGCGGCAGCGGCCGACCCTTGAGCGAGGAGCTCACCGCGAGCATCACCGCGAGATCGGCCGCCGGCTCGCCGATGCGCACGCCGCCCACCGCGTTGACGAACACATCCTGATCGTAGAGCGCGATGCCGGCGTGCCGATGCAGCACCGCCAGCAGCAGGGCGAGGCGGTTGTGCTCGAGGCCGACCGACAGGCGCCGCGGATTGGGCACATGGGCGGTGTCGACCAGCGCCTGGATCTCGACCAGCAGCGGTCGGGTGCCTTCCTGGGTGACCAGCACGCAGGCGCCGGCCACCGGCTGCTCGTGCTGGGACAGGAACAGCGCCGAGGGATTGGACACGCCGCGCAGGCCGCGATCGGTCATGGCGAACACGCCGAGCTCGTTGACCGCGCCGAAGCGGTTCTTGAAGGCCCGAACCAGCCGGTAGGAGGAGTGGGTGTCGCCCTCGAAGTAGAGCACGCTGTCGACCATGTGCTCGAGCACGCGCGGCCCGGCCAGGGTGCCTTCCTTGGTGACGTGGCCGATCATCACGATGGCGCAGCCAAGATGCTTGGACAGCCGGGTGAGCTGCGCGGCGCACTCGCGCACCTGCGACACCGAGCCCGGCGCGGCGGTGAGCTGCTCGGAGTAGAGGGTCTGGATGGAGTCGATCACCACCACGGCCGGCCGGTCGGCCTCGAGCACCGGCACGATGCGCTCGAGCGCGATCTCGGCCAGCAGCGGCATGCGCTCGGCGGACAGACCCAGGCGCCTTGCCCGCATCGCCACCTGGCTGGCCGACTCCTCGCCCGAGACATACAGCACGGGATGCGCCGCGCAGAGATGGGCCAGCGCCTGCAGCAGCAACGTGGACTTGCCGATGCCGGGATCGCCGCCAATCAGCACCACCGACCCCGCCACCAGGCCACCGCCCAGGACCCGGTCGAACTCCTCGCTGCCGGTGGGCAGCCGGTCGATGGTCTCGGCTGCCACCGCGCCAAGCTCGCGCACACCGCTGGCCGGCGCCAGGCCGGCATAGCGGTTGCGCGCCGCCGGCCGCTCGTCGACCACCGATTCCTGCAGGGTGTTCCATTCACCGCAGTGCGGGCATTGGCCCGACCACTTCGGCGCAGTGCCGCCGCAGGCCGAGCAGACATGATGGGTTCGGGTCTTGGCCATGCGGGTCAGTCCTGGATGACGCGAGCCACCCGCGGCGCGATCGCGCACAGCAGCTCGTAACCGATGGTGCCGGCGTGGGCAGCCACCTCATCGACCGGCACCTGCTCGCCCCAGAGCTCCACCGGATCACCGGGCCGGGCCGTGACCACGGGGCTGAGGTCAACCGTGAGCATGTCCATGGAGACCCGACCGACCACCCGCGTGCGCACCCCGGCGACCGCCACCGGCGTGCCGGTGGGCGCGTGGCGCGGATAACCATCGGCATAGCCGGCGGCCACCACCCCGATGCGCATGGCCGACGGGGCGACGAAGCCGCCGCCGTAGCCCACGGCATCGCCGGGCGCGAGCGGCTGCACCGCGATCAGCCGGCTCTCGAAGCGCATGGCCGCGCGCAGCCCGAGCGCGGCCGCCGGGCGATCGGCAAAGGGCGAGGCACCGTAGAGCATGATCCCCGGCCGCACCCAGCCGCGCCGCGCGGCGGGCGCATCGAACAGCGCCGCGGAATTGGCGAGTGACACACCGATCGCGCGATCGGGCAGCGCGGCCAGGAACCGCGCCAGGGGCGCCTCGGTGCCCCCGCGCTGATCGGCGTTCGCGAAGTGGGTCATGGCATGCATGCGCCCGACGCCGGGCTGCGCGCGCAGCGCGGCGAGCAGCCCGGGCAGCGCCGCAGGCGGAAAGCCCAGGCGGTTCATGCCGGTGTTGAGCTTGACGAAGACCTCGAGGCCGGCGCCGGGCGGCAGTTGCGCCAGCCAGCCGATCTGGTCGGGCTGGTGGACCACCAGCGACAGGCTCAGCTGCGCGGCCTGCAAGACATCATCGGGCGAGAAGGCGCCTTCGAGCATGAGCACCGGGCGCTGCCAGCCGGCGCGCCGCAGCGCGAGCGCCCGATCGAACTCGACCAGCGCAAGGCCGTCGGCCTGATCGAAACCAGCCAGCGCGGCGGCAAGGCCGTGACCGTAGGCGTCTGCCTTGACCACCGCCCACACCGCACAGCCGGGCGCCAGCTCGCGCGCCCGGGCGAGGTTGTGGCGCAGGGCGGCAGACAGGATCCGGACGCGGGCAGGACGGCTCATGTAAGGGTGGCGACGCTACCACAGCCCAACAGGCGCATGTCCCGCGGGCTCGCAGGCCCGCGTCCGGGAGTGGCAATCCCGTCATGGTATAACCGCCGCGCCCGCTACCGCGGCCGACTTCCGGGATCTCATGAAACGCGGCTTCTACACGATCATGGCGGCGCAGTTCTTCTCGTCGCTCGCCGACAACGCGCTCCTGATCGCCGCGATCGCGCTGCTGGTCGAGCTGCACGCGCCCGACTGGATGAAGCCGCTGCTCAAGCTGTTCTTCACCATCTCGTACGTGCTCCTGGCGCCATTCGTGGGCGCCTTCGCCGATTCCATGGCCAAGGGCCGGGTGATGTTCGTCACGAACACCATCAAGGTGCTGGGCTGCGTGATGATGTTCTTCGCGGTCCATCCGCTGCTTGCCTACGCGGTGGTGGGCTTTGGCGCGGCGGCCTACTCGCCGGCCAAGTACGGCATCCTCACCGAGCTGCTGCCGCCCGAGAAGCTGGTGGCCGCCAATGGCTGGATCGAGGGCACCACCGTGGGGTCGATCATCCTGGGCACGGTGCTGGGCGGGGCGCTGATCAGCCCGGCGGTCTCGAGCGTATTGCTGGGCGCCGATCTGCCGGGCTTCGACACCGGGGTGGACACCCCGGCCGAGGCGGCCATCCTGGTGATCGCGGTGGTCTACGTGATCGCGGCCCTCTTCAATCTGCGCATCCCCGACACCGGCGCGCACTATCCGCACCAGGAGCGCAACCCGATCAAGCTGGTGGGCGAGTTCGCGCACTGCTGCGTGGTGCTCTGGAAAGACCGCCTGGGTCAGATCTCGCTCGCGGTGACCACCCTGTTCTGGGGCGCCGGCGCCACGCTGCAGTTCATCGTGCTGGAATGGGCGCGCACCGCGCTGAACATGCCGCTGAACCGCGCGGCCGTGCTGCAGGGCGTGGTGGCGGTGGGCATCGCGCTGGGCGCGGTGGTGGCCGCGCGCTGGGTGCCGCTGCGCGGCGCGCTGCGGGTGCTGCCGGTGGGGGTGGCCATGGGTGTGCTGGTGCCCATGATCACGCTGGTGTCCAGCGCCGAGTCCGCCTACCCGATGCTGGTGGCGGTGGGCGCGCTGGCCGGCTTCTTCGTCGTGCCCATGAATGCGCTGCTGCAGCACCGTGGCCATGTGCTGATGAGCGCCGGCCACTCGATCGCGGTGCAGAACTTCAACGAGAACCTGAACGTGCTGGCCATGCTCGGCCTGTACTCGCTGCTGATCGGCACGCGCATGCACATCAACGTGATCATCGTGCTGTTCGGCAGCTTCGTGGCCCTGACCATGCTGCTGGTCATGCTGCGGCATCGGGCCAATCAGCGGCAGTTCGACGCCGAGGCCACCCTGCCGGAAGGCGGGGGCCACTGAGCGCCCGCCCGCGGGTGCCTCAGACGGCTGCCGGGCGCTGTCGCGGCAGCCGCGCCAGGGCCAGGCACAGATCGGCCCAGGCCTTGGCCTTGTCGGCCGGATTGCGCAGCAGATAGGCCGGGTGGTAGGTGACCACCAGCGGCAGTTCGGCCCCACCGACCGCATAGCGGTGCACCCGATTGCGCAGACCGGCCACCGAGGCGTCGGTCTCGAGCAGCGCCTGGGCGGCGAATCGCCCCATCACCAGGATGCCGGTGGGTGCCAGCAGTTCGATCTGTCGGCGCAGGAAGGGGGCGCAGCGGGCCACCTCCTCGGGCTCGGGATTGCGGTTGCCGGGGGGCCGGCACTTGAGCACGTTGGTGATGAACACATCGCGGCTGCGATCGAGCCCGATGGCAGCGAGCATCGCATCGAGCAGTCGGCCGGCCTGCCCCACGAAGGGCTCGCCGCGCAGGTCTTCCTCTGCCCCGGGGGCCTCGCCCACGATCAGCCAGGGCGCGCTCGGGCTGCCGCTGCCGAACACCGTCTGCTGGCGGGATCGGCACAGCCCGCAGCGCTCGCAGGCGCGGACAGACTCCTGCAGGGATGCCCAGTCGGCCATGACCGGCAGACCCGCGTCGGCATCGGCCTGGGCCGCCTGGGGCGGCGGTGCCGCGGCAGGAACACGGAGGGCCGGTGCGGGCTCGATCGGTGCGGGCTGGGCCGGTGCGCGTCGGGTCTCAGCCGGCTCGGCCGGCAGGCCCTCTGGGGATAGGGCAAGCGTCTGCGCGCCCGCTGCGGCTGCGGTCTCGCGCCGGACCCAGACCGGGCCCAGCCCGAGGGCCTGCCAGGCCGCGCGCTGACCGGGCGTCATGGCGCGAGACCGGGCACCGGACCAGGCGGGGTGAATTCACGGCGCAGCACCAGCGCGTCTTCGCGGGTATCGCCGTCGGCCGGGTAGTAGCGGCGCCGCAGCCCGACCTGGCTGAAGCGGCTTCGCCGGTAAAGGTCTATGGCACGCTGATTGCTGGGCCGCACCTCGAGGAACATGGCGCGCACGCCCTGCCCGCGCGCCTGCTCGCACAGCCAGGCCAGCAGCCAGCGCCCCAGGCCCTGCCCCTGGCGATGGGCGGCGATCGAGAAGTTCAGCAGGTGGACTTCGTCGATGACCGTCATGGTGAGCGCATAGGCCTGGACCGCGCCGTCGCGCTCGAGGATCCAGCCCTGATGCCCGGCAGAGAGCGAGTCGGTGAAGTTGCCGGCGGTCCAGGGGAAGGGGTAGATGGCGCGCTCGACCTCCATCACCGCGGGGATGTCCCCGGGCATGAGCGCGCGCAGCAGATCCTGCGCCGCCAGCGGCTGGGCGCTCACGCGGTGGCCTCCCGACGCTGCCGCGCGGCAGCCTGCTCGGTGATGTCCAGCGCCACCTTGTCGCGCACGTAGAGGGGCGCCGCCGCATCGGGCGCGATCGCCCCGCCGCCGAGCCAGACCCGCTCGGCAATCTCGGCGAGCGCGTCGGCGCCCGGAAAGGCATCGGCGATGAGCCGGGCGCCGGCCGCGCCGGCCTGCTCGGCCAGCGCCGGATGGCGCGTGAAGGCATCACCCACCGC
The DNA here is from genome assembly GCA_037146935.1 of Burkholderiales bacterium. GTDB lineage: Bacteria > Pseudomonadota > Gammaproteobacteria > Burkholderiales > Burkholderiaceae_E > Quisquiliibacterium. Next base: position 25,436 of record JBAWWD010000031.1, on the reverse strand, counting down.
CACCCAGGGCCCGGCGATCCGGGCAGCGAAGTCCTGGATGCCGCGATCGAGCGCCTCGGGTGTCATGACCGCAAGGGCGGCGGGCGGCTCGCCACGGTCAGGGTCGGCCTGCGGCCACCCCCCCTGGTAGACCTCGCCCATCCGGGCGTCGGTGGCCGCCAGCGTGGGCCACTGGCGCCACGGCCAGGCCAACGCCAGCAGGGACGACACCGGCACCACCGGGCAGGACAGGCCGAGCGCCAGCCCCTGCGCAAGGCCGCAGCCCACCCGCAGGCCGGTGAAGCTGCCGGGCCCGGCGTCGAAGGCCACCAGACCGACATCGCGCAAGCCCAGGCCCGCCTGGGCGAGCAGTTCGCGGGCCATGGGCATGGCGCGCTCGGCGTGACCGCTGCCGACGAACTCGCTGACGCAGGCTGCGCGCCGCGCGCCCGCCGCGTCATCGCGCGGCTGGGACCAGCGCAGGCCGACCGAGCACCAGCCGCCCGAGGTGCCCAGGGCGAGCACCACCGGCAGCACCCGCGGCTCGGGGGCCGAAGCAGGACGGAGGGTGGCAGACACGCCACGATTCTACCCGCGCCGCCAACGCGGTCGCCGCGGGCCGGACGAGGCCCGAGGGCGTGATGGCGAGCGCCCCACGCACCGCTCGCGCAGCTCAGCGCGACGGGTCTTCCAGACGCCGCCGACGTTCCTCGAGCAGTTGCAGGCGCAACTGTCGGCGCTCATCGGCCGACAGCGGCGTGGCACCCGACTCGGGATCGAATCGGCGCGGACCGTGGCGGGCATGGCCCGGGTGCCCTTGCCGCATCACGCCGGCTGGCGGGCCGGGCCGCTCGGCCTCCGTGGGCGCGGGCACGGTGGTTGCGGCGGCAGGCGCAAGACCTGGCGGCACCCCCTCCGTCCCCGGCCTTGCCGCGGGAGGATCAGCCACCGGCCGCGGCCCGGCGAACTCAGCCTCGGCGGGCGCCCGAACCGACAGGGCGTGCCGGCGCAGTTCGTGCCGCAAGCGCTTGCGCTCCTCGGGATCGAGGCGCTCCCCGGACGCATGCGCGCGGGCCGGCGCGATGGCGGTCAGCAGCAGGATGGCGAGCAGGAGCCCCCACGCGCGGCCTTGCCGCCGCCGGGTGTCATCAGTCCATCGCCACGCTCGCATCCGGCGATTGTAGGCAATTCGCGCCCCGAGACCTGCCGGCCTCGGGCGCCCCGATGTAACAGCGGGTAAGGGGCGTGCCGGCGCGCCCCGGTGCGCGTTGGCGCTGGTTATGATCGACCCACCATGACCGTGACTGCCAAGCACCTGCTGGTCGTCGATGACGATCCCCGGCTGCGCGAGCTGCTGCGTCGCTACCTCACCGAGAACGACTTCCAGGTGAGCATGGCCCAGGACGCCCCGTCGATGAACCGGCTGATGCAACGCCAGACCTTCGACCTGATCATCCTCGACCTCATGCTGCCCGGCGAGGACGGCCTGTCGATCGTGCGCCGTCTGCGTGGCGGCGGGGAGCGCACCCCGATCATCATGCTCACCGCCAAGGGCGATGACGTCGACCGGATCCTCGGCCTGGAGATGGGCGCCGATGACTACCTCCCCAAGCCCTTCAACCCGCGCGAACTGCTGGCCCGTGCCCATGCGGTCCTGCGCCGGCAGCCGCCGCCGGAAGTGCCCGGCGCGCCCAGCGCCGAGCCGGCGAGCATCCGGTTCGGCGAGTTCCATCTCGATCTGGCCCTGCGCAAGCTCACCCGCGCCGGCCAGCCCATTCCGCTCACCAGCGGCGAGTTCTCGGTGCTGAAGGTCTTCGCCCGGCACCCGCGTCAGGCCCTCTCGCGCGACAAGCTCATGATGCTCGCCAGGGGCCGCGAGTACGGCGCCTTCGACCGCAGCCTCGATGTCCAGATCTCGCGCCTGCGCAAGCTGATCGAGGACGACCCCCAGAACCCCCGCTACATCCAGACCGTCTGGGGCGTCGGTTACGCTTTCGTTCCCGACCAGCCCTGAGCCGGCGGGCGCGTAGGCCGTGCCCGCCCGCCCCACTGCATGCGCACCACCCTCTTCTGGCGAACCTTCCTGCTCATCGCCGGGCTGGTCGTGGCCTGCCTGCTGATCATGCTCGAGCTGGTGAGGGCCTTCGATCCGGCGCCCGCCGAACAGACCCTGGCCTGGGAGATCGCCTCGGTGGTCAACCTGACCCGTTCCGGTCTGGTCAGCGCCCAGCCCGAGCGTCGCCGCCAGCTGCTCACGGCGCTCGCCCGAGAAGAGGGCGTGCGGGTGCTGCCCCTGGAAGCCTCCGACGGGATCGCCCCCATGGCCGGGCGCCGCAGCGAGAACCTGCTCGCCCGGCTGCGCCAGCTGCTCGGGCCGGCCACGCGGCTCGCGGCAGGCGTCAATGGCGACCCCGGCCTGTGGGTGAGCTTCGACATCGATGGCGACCCCTACTGGCTGGGCCTGGAGGGCAGCCGCTTCGACCGTCACCTCGGCCCGCCGTGGTTCACCATGCTGGTGGTCGCAGCCGTGCTCGCGCTGGTCGGCGCGCTGGTGCTGGCCTCGCCCCTGAGCAAGCCGCTGGCCAATCTCGCGCGGGCGCTCGATCAGGTCAGCCGCGGCGACGCGCCCCAGCCCCTGGTCGAATCCGGCACGCCCGAGATCGCCGCCCTGAACCGGCGCTTCAACCGGATGGCGGCCGAGCTCGCCCAGCTCGAGTCCGACCGGGCGGTGGCGCTGGCCGGCATCTCGCATGACATCCGCACACCCCTCACCCGCCTGCGCATGGAGATCGAGCTGTCCGCTCTCGGCTCCGACGACAAGCGGGCGATGAACGAGGACATCGAGCGGATCGACCGCATCGTGGGCAAGTTCACCGAATACGCCCGGGTGGCCGGGGAGCACGGCCCGGCGCGTCGCGCCGGGGACGTGCGGGTGGCCGAGGTGCTGAGCGGCGCCCTTGCCGGCTACCAGCCGCGCCGCGAGGCCGGGCTGCTCACGGTGCGCACCGAGTTGCCCGACGAGCTCTCCTGGCGGGGTGACCCGGTCGACCTCGAACGCATGCTCGCCAACCTGATCGAGAACGCAGTCCGCCATGGCAGCTCCCCGGCCACCGCCCGGACCGAGCTGAGCATCCTCGGCCGGCGCGTGCCCGCCGGGCTGGAGCTGGTTCTGGTCGACCGTGGCCCTGGCGTGCCGGCCGCCGAGCGCGAGCGCCTGCTGCGGCCCTTCTCGCAGATCGAAGATGCGCGCAGCGAGGCCGGCGGCAGCGGCCTGGGTCTGGCCATCGTGGCCCGGCTCGCGGCCCGCTATGGCGGCACCTGCGAGCTCGGGGGCGGCCCGGGCGGCCAGGGCCTCACCGTGCGCCTGACCCTGCCCGACGCGGCACGGCGCTGATCCTGCCAGGGGCGGCGCAGCGCCCCACCGCGGCCCTCGATGGCGTGGCGCTGACGATAGTCATGCTCAATCACCCGCATTAGAAGGTTCAATTGGTCAGGGGCAGGCCGTGGTTTGTACAATCCATGCAGTCGACAAGGCTGGACAAACAAGAACCCGGCCCGTGTCTCGACTGCACCGATTCCCAACCACCGTCACATCGGAGACCGCCATGCCGTCACTGAAGGGCACCAAGACGCACGACAACCTGAAGGCCGCGTTTGCCGGCGAGAGCCAGGCCAACCGCCGCTACCTGTACTTCGCAAACAAGGCCGACGTCGAAGGCCATCCGGAAGTCGCGGCGCTGTTCCGCTCGACCGCCGAAGGCGAGACCGGCCACGCGCACGGCCACCTCGACTACCTGGCCGAAGTGGGTGACCCCGCCACCGATCTGCCGATCGGCGAGTCGGCCCTGAACCTGAAGGCCGCCGTCGCCGGCGAGACCCACGAGTACACCGACATGTACCCGGGCATGGCCAAATCGGCCCGCGAAGAGGGTTTCGACGAGATCGCCGACTGGTTCGAGACCCTGGCCAAGGCCGAGCGCTCGCACGCCAACAAGTTCGCCAAGGCCCTCGAGGCCCTGGCCGTCTGAAGACGCTGTTGCCGCACTGCCGGCGCGACCCGCGGGTCGCGTTGGCAGGCTGGCCGGGGAGCGTCTTGGCGCTCCCTTTTTCTTTGCCCGTGAGACGACCATGACCGCACGCGAAGGTTCGCTCGAAGCCCCCACCCGCCATCCGCTCGACTGGAAGAACCCCGAGTTCTACGACGAGACCAAGGCACTCGACGAGATGGAACGGGTATTCGACATCTGCCATGGCTGCCGCCGCTGCGTGAGCCTGTGCAACGCCTTCCCCACCCTGTTCGACCTGGTCGACGAGAGCAAGACCGGCGAGGTCGACGGCGTCGACCGCAAGGACTACTGGAAGGTCGTCGACCAGTGCTACCTGTGCGATGTCTGCTACCTCACGAAGTGCCCCTATGTGCCGCCGCACCCCTGGAATCTCGACTTCCCGCACCTGATGCTGCGCGGCAAGGCCATCCAGTTCCGTGAAGGCTCGCCCACCCGTTTTCGCGACAGCGCCCTGTCATCCACCGACCGCAACGGCAAGCTCGCCAGCATCCCGGTGGTGGTGCAGCTGGTGAACAAGGCGAAGGAATCGCCGACCCTGCGCAAGCTCGGCGAAGACATGGTCGGCGTGCACCGCTCGGCCTGGTTGCCCGATTTCAGCGCCCACCCCTTCCCCGGCAGCGCGGCGCCCTCGCCCGCCCACCCGGTGCGTGATGGCGAGCGCACGCCCGGCAAGGTCGCGGTCTTCGCGACCTGCTACGTGAACTACAACGAGCCCGGCATCGGCCACGACCTGCTCAAGGTGCTGGACCACAACCAGATCCCCTGGACGCTGGTCGAGAAGGAGGCCTGCTGCGGCATGCCCAAGCTCGAGCTCGGCGACCTCGAGGCGGTGGCCGCGCTCAAGGAACGCAACATCCCCAAGCTGGCGCGGCTGGCGCGCGAGGGCTGGGCGATCGTGGCGCCGATCCCGTCCTGCGGCCTGATGTTCAAGCAGGAGCTGCCCCTGATGTTCCCGGACGATGCCGACGTGCAAGCGGTCAAGGCCGCCATGTTCGACCCGTTCGAGTACTTCGTGGCCCGCAACAAGGACGGCCTGCTCAAGACCGATTTCGCGCAGCCCCTGGGCAAGGTCTCGTACCACGTGGCCTGCCACCTGCGGGTGCAGAACGTCGGCCAGAAGACCCGCGAAACCCTGCAGATGATCCCCGACACCCAGGTGAACACCGTGGAGCGCTGCTCCGGTCATGCCGGTACCTGGGGCGTGAAGAAGGAATTCCACGAGACCGCGCTGAAGATCGGCCGGCCGGTGTTCCGCCAGATGGCCGAGCACACCGGCAGCGAGCCCGACTGGATCGCCTCGGACTGCCAGCTGGCCGGGCACCACATCGAGCAGGGCATGGCCCTCGCCGGCAAGCCCGCCGGTGACAAGCTCGCGCACCCGATCACGCTGCTGCGGATGGCTTACGGACTGAAGGAGTGATGACATGCCCAAGGTAACCCGCGATTCCCTGATGACCCTCGAGGCCTACTCCCGGGCCCGCACCGACTTCCGCCGGCAGGTGATCGGCCACAAGCGCCACCGCACGGTGGCGCTGGGCGCGAACGTGACGCTGCTGTTCGAGGACGAGCTGACCGTGCGCTACCAGATCCAGGAGATGCTGCGCATCGAGAAGATCTTCGAGGACGAAGGCATCGGCCACGAGCTCGAGGCCTACAACCCCCTGGTGCCCGATGGCCGCAACTTCAAGGCGACCATGCTGATCGAGTACCCGGACCCCGAGGAGCGCAAGCGCGAGCTGGCACGCCTCATCGGCGTGGAAGACCGGGTCTGGGTGCAGGTGGAAGGCTCGCCGCGGGTGTATGCCATCGCCGACGAGGACATGGAGCGCGAGAACGCCGTCAAGACCTCATCGGTGCATTTCCTGCGCTTCGAGCTCACCGACGAGATGGCAGCCGCGCTCAAGTACGGCGTGAGCCTGGCCATCGGCGTGGACCACCCCGCCTACACGGCCGCCCAGGAGCCGGTGAGCCCCGAGACCCGCGCCGCCCTGGCTGCCGACCTGAGCTGATCGGTCCGGGCCCCGTGCGCGGGGCCCGGCGCCTACCAGCCCGAGAACCGGGCCCATTGCCCGACCAGCGCGCCCGCGTCACCGAGCACCTGGTAGTGCGGGTGCTGGGCACCGGTGGCGCAGGCGTGGTTGGGCAGCACCCGCAGCATCGTGCCCACCGGCACGTCGAGCCAGCGAGCGGGATCGCCGCTGCGATGGGTGATGGTGCCGTGCTCCTGGCTGACCGCGCTGACCAGGTAATCAGTCAGCACCCGCCCCTGCGCGTCGCATACCAGACCATAGGCCTGGTCCACCGGCTGCGCCGCGGTGCCGCGGTCTCGCGAGAGCGCCATCCAGCCGGCATCGCACAGGGTCCAGCCGCGGGCGGGCTGATGCCCGATCACGCTGGTGAGCACCGACAGGGCGATGTCATCGGCACTGCACACGCCCACGCCCGCCATCACCAGGTCGAAGAACACGTAGACACCGGCGCGCAACTCGGTCACGCCCGGCAGCGCCTGGGCCGACAGTGCCGTGGGCGTTGACCCCACGCTCACCACGGGCGCCCCGTGACCCGCGGCCCGCAGGCGATGCGCGGCATGGACCGCGCCAGCGCGCTCGCGCTCGGCCATGGCCACCAGCGAGGCCTGGTCGCGGCAGTGGTAGGACTCACCGGCATGGGTGAGCACGCCTGCCAGCCGCACCCCGGGCGCGACCAGCGCCTGCGCCACCGCGAGCAGTTCGGGCGCGTCGGGCGCCAGCCCGCTGCGATGCCCGTCGGTGTCGATCTCGATCAGGACCGACAGCGGTTCGCCGGCGTGACCGGCCATGGCATCGACCAGCGCGCGCGCCGCCGCGACGCTGTCGAGCAGCACGCTCAGGCGCACGCCCTGCGCGAGCAGACGGCGCGCGTGGGGGATCTTGTTGGCGGTGATGCCCACCGCGTAGGTGATGTCCCGGAAGCCGGCGGCCGCGCATTCGTCGGCCTCCTTCAACGTGGAGACCGTGACCGGCCCGGGTGAACCGCCGCACATCGCGAGGCTCACTTCCAGGCACTTGGCGGTCTTCACATGCGGACGCAGGCTCACGCCCAGCGCCGCGGCCCGCTCGCGCATGCGCGTGGCATTGCGCCGCATGCGCGGCTCATCGAGCAGCAATGCCGGGGTTTCGAGCTCGGCAAGGGGAAGCGGGAACATGACCCGGCCTCAGCGCTGCGCGCCCTCGGGGATGAACACGGTGGCCTCCACCTCGAGCATCAGGTCGGCGTGGACCAGCCCCGAGGTGCCCACCAGGGTGCTCGCCGGCTTGTGCCCGGCCAGGCGCCGGGTGCGGATCTCCCGGAACACCCGCACCCGCTCGGGGGTGATGTCGCAGAGATAGACGTTGAGCTTGAGCACATCGGTCCAGCGCGCGCCCGAGGCGCCGAGCACGGTGGTCAGCGCGTCGAACACCTGTTCCACCTGGCCCTCGAAGGTGCTGGCCGTGACGGCGCCGGCCGCGTCCATCGCCACCTGGCCCGAGAGCAGGACGAGCCGCCCGCCGGGGAGGTCTACGCCGACCGCGTGGGAATAGCTGCCCACCGACATGCCGGGGGGATTGATGAATTCGATGCTCATGAGCGCTCCCGCAGGAAGGGGTTGAGGAACCGTGTCGCTCGATGGTAACGCCGCTCTCGCGGGCGGCCGCGGGCATCCGGTTCCGGTGCGGGGTCGCGCGCCCGCCGGATGCCGCGCGGGTAGACTTCGGGGCTTCATCCCCACCCGATCCCCCGACGATGACCCTGTCAGCGCAGGCCCGCGGCGTCTACGCGATCGCCCCCACGCCCTTCACGCCCGGCGGTGAAGTCGATCATGAATCCCTGGCCCGGCTGTGCCGCTTCTACCAGCGCGCCGGGGTCACCGGGGTGACCGTGCTGGGCCAGCTCGGTGAGGCGCCCAAGCTCGACGCCGCCGAGAGCCTGGCCATCGTGCGCGCGGTGGTCCGCGACCTGCCGGTGCCGGTGGTGGTCGGCGTGACCGCCCCCGGCTTTGCCGCCATGCGCGCCCTCACCCACGAGGTGATGGCCGCGGGCGCGGCCGGCGTGATGATCGCCCCGCCCAACACCCTGCGCACCGACGACCAGATCGTGGGCTACTACCGGCAGGCGGTGGAGGCGATCGGCGCCGACGTGCCCTTCGTCATCCAGGACTACCCGCTCACCTTCAGCGTGGTCATGACCCCGGCGGTCATCCGGCGCATCGTGGCCGAGAACCCCTCCTGCGTGATGCTCAAGCACGAGGACTGGCCGGGCCTGGAGAAGATCAGCACGCTGCGCGCCTGGGAGCGCGAGGGCGCCATGCGTCACATCTCCATCCTGTGCGGCAATGGCGGCCTGTTCCTCGACTTCGAGTGCGAACGCGGCGCCGACGGCGCCATGACCGGCTACTGCTTTCCCGAGATGCTGGTGGGTGTGGGTCGGCTCACTGACGCGGGCCGGCGCGACGAAGCGCACGACCTCTTCGACGCCCACCTGCCGCTGCTGCGCTACGAGCAGCAGCCCGGCGTGGGCCTGGCCGTGCGCAAGCACGTGCTGATGCGCCGTGGCGTGCTGGCCAGCGATGCCCAGCGCCGTCCGGCCAGCGCGCTGAGCGCCACGGCGCGCGCCGAAGTGGACTACCTCCTCGACCGACTCGAACAGCGACAGCCATGGAAGACATCGACTGCGTGGTGATCGGCGCCGGCGTGGTCGGCCTGGCCGTGGCGCGTGCCCTGGCCATGGCCGGCCGCGAGGTGATCCTGCTCGAGGCCGCTGACGCCTTCGGCACCGAGACCTCCTCGCGCAACAGCGAGGTCATCCATGCCGGCATCTACTACTCCGCCGGCTCGCTCAAGGCGCGGCTGTGCGTGCAGGGCCGCCGCCAGCTCTACGCCTACTGCGCCGAGCGCGGCATCGCTCATCGCCGCTGCGGCAAGCTGATCGTGGCCAATGGCACCGAGCAGGTGGCTCAGCTCGCCGGCATCGAGCGCCATGCGCGCGCCAATGGCGTGGAGGAACTCGCGGTGCTCGACGGCGCCCAGGCGCGCGCGCTCGAGCCCGCGCTGCGCTGCGATGCCGCGCTGCTGTCACCGGTCACCGGCATCATCGACAGCCATGGTCTGATGCTCGCGCTGCTGGGCCAGGCGCAGGACCACGGCGCCATGCTGGCGCTGAAGTCGCCGCTGGCGGGCGCCACGGTGAGCGCGCAGGGCATCGAGCTGCGAGTGGGGGGTGACGAACCCATGCAGCTGCGCGCGCGCACGGTGGTCAACAGCGCCGGGCTGCACGCGCCAGCGGTGGCCGCGCGCATCGAAGGGCTCGATCCGCGCCATGTGCCGGTGGCCGGCCTGTGCAAGGGCAACTACTTCAGCCTGATCGGCCGCGCGCCCTTCAGCCGGCTCATCTACCCGGTGCCCGAGCGCGCGGGGCTCGGGGTGCACCTCACCCTCGATCTCGCCGGCCAGGGCCGATTCGGGCCCGACGTGCAGTGGATCGACGCCATCGACTACGCGGTCGATCCGGCGCGCTGCGCGAACTTCACCGAGGCCATTCGCAGCTACTGGCCCGGTCTGCCGGACGACTCGCTCGCGCCCGGCTACAGCGGCATCCGGCCCAAGCTCGGCGGCCCGGCCGATGCCGCCGCCGACTTCGTCATCCAGGCGCCCGCCGACCATGGCGTGCCCGGCCTGGTCAACCTGTTCGGCATCGAGTCGCCCGGCCTGACCTCCAGCCTGGCGATCGCCGACGAGGTGGTGGCGCGACTGGCCGCGGCTGCCTGAGGCGTGCAGACCGCCTCCCGGGTCGGGCCGCGTCATGTGGCCGAACTGCTGGTGCTCTCGCTGCTGTGGGGCGCCGCCTATCTGTTCACCCGCTCGGCGGTGCCCGAGTTCGGGCCGGTGACGCTGATCGCGGTGCGCATGGGGATCGCCGCGCTGCTGCTGCTGCCGGTGCTCGCGCACCGCGGCGGGCTGCCGATGCTGCGAAGGCATGCCGGGCTGTTCGCGCTGCAGGGCACCGCCTTCACCGCGCTGTCTTTCGTGCTGATCGCCTGGTCGGCGCTCACCCTGAGCGCGGGCCTCACCGCGATCCTGAACGCCACGGCACCGATGTTCGGCGCGGTGGTGGCCTGGGCCTGGCTGGGCGAGCGCATCGGGCCCTGGCGAGTGGGAGGCCTGCTGGTGGGCATGGCCGGGGTCACCATCCTGGTGTGGGGCAAGGCCTCGCTCAGGCTCGATGCCGATTCGCTGGCGGTGACCACGGCGGTGCTCTGCGGCCTGGGCTCCTCGGTGGTCTGGGGCATGGCGGCCAACTTCTCGCGCGTGAAGATGGCCGGCATAGACCCGCTTGCCCTCACCGTGGGCACCATGCTGTCGGCCTCGATCGCGCTCACGCCCTTCGCGATCGCCGAGTGGCAGGGCGCCTGGGGCGCGCCGCGCAGCGAACTGCCCGGCCTGCGGGCCTGGCTGGAGGCCGCCTTCCTGGGCGTGGCCAGCTCGGGCCTGGGCATGCTGATGTACTTCCGGCTGCTGCGCGAGGTGGGCACCGTGCCCACCATGTCGGTCACCTTCCTGAACCCGCTGGTGGCCATCGTGTCGGGCGCGCTCTACCTGGGCGAGGCCATCACCGCGCAGACCCTGCTCGGCTGCGCGGTGGTGCTGGCCGGCACCGCGCTGTCGGCGGGCCTGATCAGGCCAGCAGCCGCTGCACCTCCGGGTGGCGGCGGGCCCAGGCGCTGACATACGAGCAGCGCGGCTGCACCCGCAGCGACTGCGCCGCGGCGTGGTCGAACACCGCCCGCACCAGCACCGCGGCCAGGCCCCGGCCTTCCAGCGGCGGCGGCACCTCGGTGTGGTGCACCACCAGCACATCGCCCACGCGGCGGTAATCGGCGCGGCAGTTCATCCCGCGCACACGCAGCTCGAAGCAGCCGCGCTCGGGGTGGTGGATCACGTCGGCGGGGCCGGCGGTGTCGGGTTCGGTCATGGCTGGGGCTCCGGTTCGGCACGAATCAGCAGAGCCACCGCCTGCGTGGCGATGCCTTCGCCGCGACCCTCGAATCCCAGGCGCTCGTGGGTCTTGGCCTTGATGTTGACGTCGGTGAGGCCCAGCCCGAGATCGGCCGCGAGATTGGCCTGCATGGCGGCCACATGCGGCGCCATCTTCGGCGCCTGGGCCACGATCGTGCAGTCGACATTGCCCACCCGCCATCCGGCCTCGCGCACCAGGGTCAGCGCGCCCCGCAGCAGCGCGCGGCTGTCGGCGCCGCGCCAGCGCGGATCGGTGTCGGGGAAATGCCGACCGATGTCACCGAGCGCAGCCGCGCCGAGCAGGGCATCGGTGACCGCGTGCAGCAGCGCGTCGGCATCGGAGTGGCCGAGCAGGCCGGTGGCGTGCGGGATGCGCACGCCGCCGAGGATGAGCGGGCGCCCCGGCACCAGCGCGTGGACATCGTAGCCCTGGCCGATGCGAAACGGGACTGGCGCAACTGTGGCGGACATGCGGGCGGCTTTCTCGGGCGGGTCAGGTCAGGTCAGGTGCGCTCAGGTGCGCTCAGGCCGGGCCGGCGCGGCCCAGCCAGGCGCCCATCAGGGCGAGGTCGTCGGCGGTGGTCACCTTGAAGTTCTGCCGCTCGCCGCGCACCAGCCGCGGCACCAGGCCCTCGGCCTCGACCGCCGCGGCTTCATCGGTGACCTCCGGATGGCGCTGCAAGGCCGGCAGCAGCACGCCATGGCGGAACATCTGCGGGGTCTGGGCCAGCCACAGGCCCTCGCGCGAGAGCGTGGCCGCCACCCGCGGCACCTCGGGCGAGGCGCTCGCGGCGCGCTTGACGGTGTCGCTGACCGGCACCGCCAGCAAGCCGCCCACCGGATCGTCGGCAAGCTCGGCATGCAGGCGCAGCAGGCTTGCGGCATCGAGCGCCGGCCGGGCGGCGTCATGCACCAGCACCCAGTCATGCGCCGACCAGGCGATGCCCGGTGCCTGCACGCCAGCCAGCACGGAATCGCGCCGCGTGGCCCCGCCCACCGGCAGCACGCGCAGCCGCGGCCGGCGACCGAGCAGGGCCTCGGCCCGCGCATCGCCCGGCGAGACCACCACGGTGACGGTCTCGATGAACGGCGCGTCGAGCAGGGCCTGCACCGACCACTCGAGCAGCGAGCGCCCGGCCAGATGCAGGTACTGCTTGGGCAGCGCCGCGCCCAGTCGGCTGCCGCTGCCCGCGGCGGGCACCACCGCATGGCAACGCGCGGGCTCGGACATGGTCGGTCGGGAGGGGGCCATCGGCTAGAATTCTAGCTTTGCCGCGCCGCGCCCACGCGCGCTCCCCGAATTGAATTCCGTCGTCCAGACGCCCGACGCGGCCAGCGCGCTTGCCGCCGCCCTCGCGGCCATCCCCGTCCAGCCCCGCCCCGGCACCCACTTCACGCTCGCCGCGCAGCCCGGCGTGGGCGACGCCCTGCTGATCGCCGGCCTGGCCCGTCGCCTGATCTGCCAGACAGCGGCCGCCCAGGAGCGCCGCACGCTGGCCGTGCTCACCGCCAGCGCGCTTGACGCGCAACGGCTCGCCGCCGAGATCGCCTGGTTCGACCCCGGTCTGCGGGTGCGGCTCCTGCCCGACTGGGAGACCCTGCCCTACGACAGTTTCTCGCCGCACCAGGACCTGATCTCGGAGCGCCTGGACACGCTCCACACCCTTCAGCAAGGCGGCTGCGACCTGATCGTGCTGGCCGCCACCTCGGCGCTGCAGCAACTGGCGCCGGCCGCCTTCCTCGCCTCGCACACCTTCCATTTCCGCAAGGGCCAGCGGCTCGACGAAGCCCGCCTGCGGGCGCAACTGGTGCTGGCCGGCTACGACGCGGTCTCGCAGGTGGTGCGCCCGGGCGAATACAGCGTGCGCGGCGGCCTGATCGATCTGTTCCCGATGGGAGCCACCCTGCCCTACCGGCTCGATCTCTTCGGCGACGAGCTCGAGTCCATCCGCACCTTCGATCCCGACACCCAGCGCAGCCTCTATCCGATCGACACCGTGCGGCTGCTGCCCGGCCGGGAGTTCCCCATGGACGAGGCGGCGCGCGCCGCCTTTCGCGGCCGCTGGCGGGAGCGCTTCGAGGGCGACCCCTCGCGCTCGTCGGTGTACCGCGACGTCGGCAATGGCATCGCGCCGGCCGGCATCGAGTACTGGCTGCCGCTGTTCTTCGAGCACACGGCCACAGTGTTCGACTATCTCGGCGAGGGCTCGCTGGTGCTCACCCATGGCGATGTCCAGGCCGCGGTGCAGGCCTTCAGCCAGGACACCATTCAGCGCCACAAGTTCCTCGCGCACGACAGCCAGCGGCCGCTGCTGCGGCCCGACGAGCTCTTCCTGAGCGCCGAGCAGCTGTTCGTGCAGGCCGCGCGATTCGGCCGATTCTCGATCACCGCGGGCGAAGGCCGCTGGGCCGCGGCGCTGCCGCCGGTGATGATCAACCGCCGCGCCGAGCAGCCGCTGGCGGCGCTCGAGCAGTTCCTGCTCGATTCCCCGCGGCGCAAGCTGATCCTGGCCGAGTCGGCCGGCCGGCGCGAGACCCTCACCCAGCTCTTCGCCGAGCACCGCCTGCTCGCCGGCATGGGCGCAGACCTCCCGCAGCTCGATGGCTGGGCGGCCTTCCTGGGCGGCGATCAGGAGATCGCGCTGGGGGTGGGTCCGCTGCACGCCGGCTTCACCCTGCCCGAGCTCGGCATAGACCTCATCACCGAGGCCGAGCTCTTCGCGGGCGTGGCCCGGCGCGGCGCGCGTGGCCGGCGCGAAGCCCAGACCGATGTCGACGCGATCATCCGCGACCTCTCCGAGCTCAAGCCCGGCGACCCGGTGGTCCACGCCCAGCACGGCATCGGCCGATACCAGGGCCTGATCAACCTCGACCTGGGCGACGGGCCCACCGAGTTCCTGCACCTCACCTACGCCGGTGACAGCACGCTCTACGTGCCGGTCTCGCAGCTGCACGTGATCGGCCGCTACAGCGGGGCGGCGCCCGAAGACGCGCCGCTGCACCAGCTCGGCTCGGGCCAGTGGGAGAAGGCGCGCCGCCGCGCCGCCCAGCAGGCCCGCGATGCCGCCGCCGAGCTGCTCAATCTCTATGCCCGACGCGCGCTGCGCGAGGGGCACGCCTTCCGCTTCAAGGCACAGGACTACGAGGCCTTCGCCGAAGGCTTCGGCTTCGAGGAGACGCCCGACCAGCTCGCCGCCATCCACGCGGTCATGCAGGACATGGTCTCGGGCAAGCCCATGGATCGGCTGGTGTGCGGCGATGTCGGCTTCGGCAAGACCGAGGTCGCGCTGCGCGCGGCCTTCGTGGCGGTGGCCGACGGCCGCCAGGTGGCGGTGCTCGCGCCCACCACGCTGCTGGCCGAGCAGCACCACCAGACCTTCTCCGACCGCTTCGCCAACTGGCCGGTGCGCATCGCCGAGCTCTCGCGCTTCAAGTCGGCGCGCGAGGTGAAGGCCGCCATCGAGGGCATCAACGAAGGTCGGGTCGACATCGTCATCGGCACCCACAAGCTGATCTCCGGCGACCTGAAGTTCCCGCGCCTGGGGCTGGTGATCATCGACGAGGAGCACCGCTTCGGCGTGCGCCAGAAGGAGGCGCTGAAGGCGCTGCGCGCCGAGGTCGACGTGCTCACGCTCACCGCCACGCCGATCCCGCGCACCCTGGCAATGAGCCTGGAGGGCATCCGCGACTTCTCGGTGATCGCCACCGCGCCGCAGAAGCGGCTGGCGATCAAGACCTTCGTTCGCCGCGAGAGCGAGGGCACCATCCGCGAGGCGCTGCTGCGCGAGCTCAAGCGGGGCGGCCAGGTCTACTTCCTGCACAACGAGGTCGACACCATCGAGAACCGCCGACGCGCCCTCGAGGCCCTGGTGCCCGAGGCCCGCATCGCGGTGGCCCACGGGCAGATGCCCGAGCGCGAACTCGAGCGGGTGATGCGCGAGTTCCACCAGCAGCGCTTCAACGTGCTGCTGTGCACGACCATCATCGAGACCGGCATCGACGTGCCCAGCGCCAACACCATCGTGATGCACCGGGCCGACCGCTTCGGGCTGGCGCAGCTGCACCAGCTGCGCGGCCGGGTCGGTCGCTCGCACCACCAGGCCTACGCCTACCTGCTCATCCCCGACGAGACGGCCATCACCAAGGACGCGACCAAGCGCCTGGAGGCCATCCAGATGATGGAGGAGCTCGGCTCCGGCTTCTACCTCGCCATGCATGACCTGGAGATCCGCGGCGCCGGCCAGGTGCTTGGCGATGACCAGTCGGGCGAGATGCAGGAGGTGGGCTTCGCCCTCTACACCGAGATGCTCAACGAGGCGGTGCGCTCGCTGAAGGCCGGACGCGAGCCCGATCTCTCGGCACCGCTGGCCGCCACCACCGAGATCAAGCTGCACCTGCCCGCGCTGCTGCCCACCGACTACTGCGCCGATGTGCACGAGCGGCTCACGCTCTACAAGCGGCTGGCCAGCTGCGAGCGGCCCGATGCGCTCGAGGCCATCCAGGAGGAGCTGGTCGATCGCTTCGGCAAGCTGCCCGACGCCGCGCGCGCGCTGATCGAGACCCATCGCCTGCGCATCCAGTGCCAGCCCATGGGCATCGTGCGCATCGACGCCTCGGCCGAGGCGGTGCAGTTCCAGTTCGTGCCCAACCCGCCGATCCCGCCGGAGCGGATCATCCGCTTCATCCAGAGCCGCCGCGATGCCAAGCTCGCCGGCCCCGACCGGCTTCGGCTGACCGTCGCCTCCACCGATCTGGGCACCCGGCTGCAGCGCATCCGCGACGTGCTCAAGGCCCTGACATGAACCTCGTCATCCAGCACCCCGCCCTGTCGCCGGCCACGGTGGCGGCCATCGCCGCGCAGATCGGCACCCGCCCGCAGGACATCGGCCCGCACAGCGCGCGGCTCGCCGCGCCGGCCGGCCTCGATCGCGCGGCCGCAGCGGCCCTATCCGAGCAGCATGGCGTGGACATCGCCCTGGTGCCGTCCGGGCGCCGGCTGGCCGACCATCGCCTGATCGCCTTCGACATGGACTCCACGCTGATCACCATCGAGTGCGTGGACGAGATCGCCGACTTCGTCGGCCGCAAGGCCGAGGTCGCGGCCATCACCGAGGCCGCCATGCGTGGCGAGATTGCCGACTATGTCGAGAGCCTGCGCCGGCGCGTGGCGCTGCTCGCCGGGCTGCCCGAGAGCGCCCTGCAGGAGGTCTACGAGAAGCGCCTGGCCATCACCGCGGGCGCGCAGCGGCTCATCGGCGCGGCCCAGGCCGCCGGCCTGCAGGTGCTGCTGGTGTCGGGCGGCTTCACCTTCTTCACCGAGCGGCTCAAGGCGCGCCTGGGCCTGGACCACACCCGCGCCAATGAGCTGGTGGTGCGCGAGGGCCGGCTCACCGGCGAGTTGGCCGGCGAGGTGGTCGATGCCCGCGTCAAGCGCGAGACCGTGCTGGCGCTGTGCGCGCAACTGGGCTGCACGCCGCAGCAGAGCATCGTGGTGGGCGATGGCGCCAACGACCTGCAGATGATGGGCGTGGCCGGGGTGTCGGTGGCCTACCGCGCCAAGCCGGTGGTGCGCGCGCAGACCACGCACGCGCTCAATCACTGCGGCCTGGACGCGATCCTCAACTGCTTCGAGGACAGCTACGGCGCGCCGGTGTCGGCGCCCTGAGCGGCTCAGACCCGCGGCGGCAGGGTCGGGTTGCGCTGCTCGATGATGTCGGTCATGCGGGTGCGGATGAGCGCCTGCAGATTGTCCTGCGCCGGCACGATGTAGAAGCGATCGGCGCGCACCGCGTCACGCACCGCCTCGGCCACCCGGGCCGGATCCCAGCCCGCCTCGAGCGCCTGCCGAAAGCCAACCGCCCAGCGCTGCAGGTCATCGCGCATCTCGTGCAGTTGCGTGCGGCCGAGTTCGGCCGGCCTGTTGCGCTCGGCATCGAGGATGCCGGTGCGGATCAGTCCGGGGCAGAGCACCGAGGCCGACACCTTCGCGCCGATCGTGCGCAGATCCCGGTACAGCCCCTCGGTGAGGCAGGTCACGCCGTTCTTGGACACGTGATACGGGTTGGCCCCGGTGAGCAGACCCGCCACCGAGGCGGTGTTCACCACATGCCCCTCCTGGCCATCGGCCAGCATGCGCGGCACGAAGGCGCGCACCCCATGCAGCACGCCCATGAGATTCACCCGCAGGATCCAGTCCCAGTCGGCGATCGATGACTCCCAGGCCCGCGTGGTGAGGGCGGGCGAGGCCACGCCGGCGTTGTTGCACACCAGATGCACCGCGCCGTGGGTGCGCCAGGCGAGATCGGCCAGCGCCGTCACCTGCGCCTCGTCGCCCACGTCCACCTGCGCCGACGCGACCACCGCACCGGCATCGCGCAACGCGGCCACCGCCTGCGCAAGCGGCGCAGGCTCGATGTCGGCCAGCACGAGCTTCATGCCTTCGCGCGCGAAGCAGTGCGCCATGGCCAGGCCGATGCCGCTGGCCGCGCCGGTGATCACCGCCACCCGCCCCGTGAGTTGCTCCATGACTTGCGCTCCTGCCTGTGCCGAGGGTTGCGGCGGATTATGGTGGGCCGCCGCGCGCGCCGCCCGCCGCCACGACGGAACCCGGAATCCGACCTTGCGCTGCGATCGCCGTCGCGCCACGCCCCCTCGGGCAAGGCTGGTGTAGATTTCCGACTCGTGCGCCGCGTCTCGCCGCGCGCAAGCCTGAACCGCGCATCACGCAGGCATTGCGCGTGCGCTCCCATCGAACCCGTTCCGAGCCCCTCGGAGCGCGCCCCTTCCCGGAGGAATTCCGCATGCCCAGCATCACCGTCAACGGCAAGACCCTCGAACACCAGGCCGATGACCAGACACCGCTGCTGTGGGTGCTCCGGGAGCACCTCGGCCTGACCGGCACGAAGTACGGCTGCGGCGTGGCGCAGTGCGGCGCCTGCACCGTGCACCTGGACGGCGCCCCGGTGCGCTCCTGCGTGCTGCCCGTGAGCGCCGTGGGGGCGCGCAAGGTGGTCACCATCGAGGGCCTCTCGCCCGACGGCGCGCACCCGGTGCAGAAGGCCTGGCTGGCGCTCGACGTGCCGCAGTGCGGCTACTGCCAGTCCGGCATGATCATGGCGGCCGCCGCGCTGCTGGCCGACAAGCCCCGGCCCACCGACGCCGACATCGACGCCGAGATGACCAACATCTGTCGCTGCGGCACCTACAACCAGGTGCGCGCGGCAATCCATCTCGCCGCCGGCAAGCCCCCGGCCACCAAGACCTGAGCCGGAGCGCGCCATGACCGCATCCCTGCGTCACCCTCGCCCCGCCAGCGCCGACGCCGCTGCCGACGACACCCCCACCGCCGCCCCGGCCGCTGGCAGCGCCCGCGCGCCCGGCACCCGGCAGCGCCTGGCCGCGCGCCGCGGCTTCCTGATCGGCTCGGCCAGCGCGCTGGGCGGGCTGAGCCTGGGCTTCCACATCCCGTTCGCGCGCGCGCAGTCGGCCACCGACACCGCCGAGGTCAATGCCTGGGTGGTGGTGCGCCCCGATGACACCGTGGTCATCCGGATCGCCCGCTCCGAGATGGGCCAGGGCACCCTCACCGGCCTGGCCCAGCTGGTGGCCGAAGAACTCGAGTGCGACTGGGCGCGGGTCACCACCGAGTACCCCACGCCGGGCCAGAACCTGGCGCGCAACCGGGTCTGGGGCAACTTCTCCACGGGCGGCAGCCGCGGCATCCGCGAGTCGCATGAATACGTCCGCAAGGGCGGCGCCGCGGCGCGGATGATGCTGGTGCAGGCCGCCGCCGCGCAGTGGCAGGTGCCGCTGGCCGAGTGCAGCGCCAGCCAGGGCGTGGTCACCCATGGGCCCAGCGGTCGGCGTCTGCGCTACGGGCAACTGGCCGCCGCCGCCTCGCGCCTTGCGCCGCCGGCCGAGGTGCCGCTGAAGGATCCGCGCACCTGGAAGATCGCCGGGCGCCCCATGAAGCGCCTCGACACCGCCGACAAGCTCACCGGTCGCCAGGTCTACGGCATCGACCTCAAGCTGCCCGGCATGCTCAATGCGGCGGTGCGCGCCTGCCCGGTGTTCGGCGGCAAGCTGGTCAGCTTCGATGCCGCCCGGGTCAGCGCCATGCCGGGCGTCCGCGCGGTGCTGCGGGTGGATGAGTCCACCGTGGCCGTGGTCGCCCAGACCTGGTGGCAGGCCCGCACCGCGCTCGAGGCGCTGCCGGTGGTGTGGGATGAAGGCCCGCACGCCCGCGCCTCCAGCGAGGGCTTCGCGCGCGAACTGGCCGCCGGCCTCGACGCCCCCCAGGCCTTCGTCGGAAATCAGTCCGGTGACGTGAGCGCGGCCCTGGCGCAGGCAGCCACGCGCATCGAGGCGGTCTACAGCTACCCGCACCAGAACCACGCCACCATGGAGCCCATGAACGCCACGGTGCGTTACACGCCCGAGCGCTGCGAGGTCTGGACACCCACCCAGAACGGCGAGGCAGCGCTGGCCGCCGCCGCCGAGGCCAGCGGCCTGCCCCCGGCGAAATGCGAGGTCTACAAGCTGCATCTTGGCGGCGGCTTCGGGCGGCGCGGCGCGGTGCATGACTGGGTCGGGCAGGCCGTGCGCATCGCGCGCCAGCTGCCGGGCATCCCGGTGAAGCTGATCTGGTCGCGCGAGGAAGACATGCTCCACGGGCGCTTCCACCCGGTCACCCAGGCGCGCCTGCGCGGCGGGCTCGACGCCTCGGGACGCCTCACCGCGCTGCACCTGCGGCTGTCGGGCCAGTCCATTCTCGCCGGCGTGGCGCCGCAGAACCTGCAGAACGGCCGCGACATCGTGTCCTTCCAGGGGCTCACCGACAGCGGCGACGGCCAGATCGGCTATGGCATTCCCAATCTGCTGGTCGACCACGCCATCCGCAATCCGCACGTGCCGCCGGGCTTCTGGCGCGGGGTCAACCACAACCAGAACGCCATCTACCTGGAATGCTTCATCGATGAACTGGCGCACGCGGCCAAGGTCGATCCGCTGGTGTTCCGCCGTCGCATGATGGGCGCGCACCCCAAGCACCTCGCGGTGCTCGAGGCCGCGGCCAGCAAGGCCGGCTGGGGCACGCCGGCGCCGGCGGGCGTGTTCCGCGGCCTGGCCCAGCACAAGGGATTCGGCAGCTTCACGGCCGCGGTGGCCGAGGTCTCGGTCAGCGCTGACGGGCAGCTCAAGGTGCTGCGCATCGTGGCGGCCACCGACCCCGGGCATGCGGTCAACCCGCAGCAGATCGCGCATCAGGTCGAGGGCTCGTTCGCCTACGGCCTGTCGGCCGCGCTGTTCGGCGAGTGCACCGTGAAGGACGGCCGCATGGAGCAGCGCAACTTCGACACCTATCCGATGGTGCGCATGGCCGACATGCCCAGGGTCGAGACCATCGTCATGCCCTCGGGCGGCTTCTGGGGCGGGGTCGGCGAGCCCACCATCGCGGTGGCCGCGCCGGCGGTGCTCAACGCGGTGTTCGCGGCCACCGGCAAGCGCGTCCGCAGCCTGCCGCTGCGCCACCACGACCTGCGCAAGGCATGAGTCCGGCCGCAGCCGTGATGCTGCGGCTGGCTCTGGTCGCGCCGGTGGCCTTGCTCGCGCCGCCGGCAGCCGCCGCTGATGCCGAGCGCGGCAAGGCGCTGGCGCTCGACCGTCAGAAGGGCTTCTGCCTGCTCTGTCACGCCGCGCCCGTGCCCGAAGCGCGATTCCAGGGGGACATCGGCCCCGACCTGGCTGGCGCCGGCGAACGCTGGAGCCTGGCCGAACTGCGCGAACGGGTCGCGCATGCCCGCCGCCTCAATCCGGCCTCGGTCATGCCTTCCTACGCCGACACCGCGGCCCAGCGCCAGGTGGGCGCCGCCTGGCGCGATCGCCCGCTGCTGCAGCCCGACGAGATCGATGACGTGGTGGCCTGGCTGGCCAGCCTGCGCGCGCCCAGACCATGAAGGCACCGCGGCGCCAGACCCTGATCGGCCTGGGCGGACTCGCGCTCGCCCTGCGCCCGCTGTCGGCCCGGGCCACCCCCGCGGCCATGCAGGCGCAGATCGACGGCTTTGCGCGCGGACGCAAGCCGCAGTCGCGCGGCATCGTGCTCTCGGTGCCCGAGATCGTCGAGAACGGCAACTCGGTGCCGGTCACCGTCCGGGTGGAGAGCGCCATGACGGGCGCCGACCGCGTCCGCCGAGTGGCCGTCTTCAGCGAACGCAATCCTGCGCCCGACGTGCTGGTGGCGCACTTCGGCCCGGCCGCGGCGCTCGCGCAGGTGAGCTTCCGCATGCGCATGGCCGACTCGCAGTCGCTCACCGCCCTGGCCGAGATGGCCGATGGCGAGATCCGCATCGCGCGGGTCGACGTGGTGGTCGCGCTGGCCGCCTGCCTGGAGTGAGCCCCGTGAACACGCCCTGCGCGGGATATCGACCAGGGTGTGCGCCATGAGCACCGGCGGGGCACTGCTCAGCCTGCCGGCTCAGGCCCGCCCCGGGGACCTCGTTGAGCTGCGGGTGCTGATCGCCCATCCCATGGAGACCGGACTGCGCTCCGATGACGCCGGCCGGACAGTGCCGCGACACATCATCCGCGAGCTGCAGATCCACTACGCCGGCCAGGAGGTGCTGCGCGCCGAGCTCAGCCCGGCGATCACCGCGAATCCCTACCTGAGCGTATCCCTGCGAGCCACCATCACCGCGCCGGTGGTGTGTCGCTGGACCGACGACCAGGGCCGCGAGGCCAGCGCGCAGGCCATGCTGCGGGTGTCATGAGCCCGGCGGGGGGCGGCGGCATCGGCAGGGCTTCCTGGCGACGGCGCATGGCGGCGTGGCTGCTCGTAGCGATCGGCCTTCCTTGCGGCGTCTTCGCGGGCGCTGCCGCGGCCGGTCCAGCGACCCCGAACGCGACCGCGACTGCGACTGCCACTGCATCCACCACGACACCCACCAGCGCCACCGCTGCCGCCGATGCCGTCATGCCCGCCGACGCGACGCGACGCTCCGGCTATCTCGACATGAGCGCCGCCACCCAGGTCATGCAGCGCGACGACGCGGCCAACCCCGGCATGCTCGCGGTGCTAGCCGGTGACGCGCTGTGGCGCGAGCCGGCGCCCGGCGCCCGCCCCGCCTGCGGCCACTGCCACGGCGAGCCCGCGCGCCTGCGCGGCGTCGCGTCACGCTACCCGGCATTCGATGCGGCTTCCGGGCGGCCCATCTCCCTGGAGGGCCGCATCAATGCCTGCCGCGAGCGTCACCAGCAGGCGCCGGCCTGGGCCTGGGAAAGCCCTCCCCTGCTCGCGCTCGCCGCCCTGATCGGGCGCCAGTCCCGCGGGCTGCCGATCGCCCCGCCCGCCGACCCACGGCTGGACGAACACCGCGAGCGGGGTCGCCTGCGATTCGAGACCCGCATCGGCCAGATGAACCTCTCGTGCGCCGACTGTCACGACCGGCTGGCCGGCCGCAGCCTGGGCGGCACGCCGATTCCCCAGGGGCACCCCACCGGCTATCCGCTGTACCGCCTGCAATGGCAGGCGCTCGGCTCCCTGCAGCGCCGCCTGCGCAACTGCATGACCGGCATCCGCGCCCAACCCCATGCGGCCGGCTCGGCCGAACTGGTGGAACTCGAGCTGCACCTGTTCGAGCGGGCCGCCGGCATGGTGCTGGAGACGCCGGCGGTGCGACCCTGAGTCAGGGGCGCGGGCCCGCATCCGAGTTACCCTGATGACTTGCGTCCCCAAGGATCCGACATGACCACCGCCATCCTGTGCATGCTGATCGCCGGCGTGCTGCCCATCGTATCGGCCGGCATCTCCAAGGCCGGCCTGAGAGACTACGACAACCACAATCCGCGGGAGTGGCTGTCGCGTCTGGGCGGCTTCCGGGCGCGGGCCAACGCCGCGCAGGCCAATGCCTGGGAGGCATTCCCCTTCTTTGCCGCGGGCGTGCTCGCCGCGCAGTGGATGCAGGTGCCGCAAGGCCGCATCGATCTGCTGGCCGTGGTCTTCGTGGCCCTGCGCGTGGCCTATCTGGCGCTGTATCTGGCCGACCTGGCCGCGCTGCGCAGCCTGGTGTGGATCGTTGCCTGGGGCGTGAGCGGCTCGCTCTACCTGAGCGCCCTCTGGTAGGCCAGCCGGCGGCAGCCGCGCCGATCAGGCCACCACCGAGCCGCGCAGGTCGTGCTCGATGACGCTGGTGATCCGCACCCGCGCGAATTCGCCCACGCGCAGGCCCGGATGCGGCTTGACGTACACGCAGCCGTCGATCTCCGGCGCGCTGGCCGCCGAGCGGCCGATCGCGCCGAGCATCTCGCCGCGCTCGTCGGTCTCGATCTCGTCGATCAGCACATCCACCGTGCGGCGCACGAAGCGCGACAGCCGCTCCCGGCTGATCTCGGCCTGAACCGCCATCAGACGCGCCCGGCGCGACTCGCGAACCTCGTCGGGCAGCGCGCCCGGCAGATCGTTGGCGCTCGCGCCCTCCACCGGCGAATACGCGAAGCAGCCCACCCGATCGAGCCGGGCCTCGCGCAGGAAGTCGAGCAGGGTCTCGAACTCGGCCTCGGTCTCGCCGGGAAAGCCGGCGATGAAGGTGCTGCGGATGGTCAGCTCGGGGCAGGCCTTGCGCCATGCCTGGATCCGCTCGATGTTGCGCTCGCCGCTGGCCGGCCGCTTCATGGCCCGCAACACCCGCGGATGGGCATGCTGGAAGGGCACGTCCAGGTAAGGGAGCACCCCGCCCTCGGCCATCAGCCCGATCACCTCGTCGACCGAGGGATAGGGATACACGTAGTGCAGGCGCACCCACACGCCCA
Source organism: Burkholderiales bacterium (assembly GCA_037146935.1). Classification (GTDB taxonomy): domain Bacteria; phylum Pseudomonadota; class Gammaproteobacteria; order Burkholderiales; family Burkholderiaceae_E; genus Quisquiliibacterium. The sequence goes on along the minus strand of JBAWWD010000031.1, from coordinate 1,555 downwards.
GTTGCCCGAGCTCGCGCGCCAGCTCGAGCATGCGCGTGCGCACCGGCCGCCCGCCGACGAAATCGGTGCGATAGCGCAGGTCGACCCCGTAGGCGCTGGTGTCCTGCGAGATGACCAGCAGCTCCCGCACGCCTGACTTCACGAGCGCCTCGGCCTCGCGCATCACCTCGCCGATGGGACGGCTGACCAGATCACCGCGCATGGCCGGAATGATGCAGAACGCGCAACGGTGGTTGCAGCCCTCGGAGATCTTCAGGTAGGCGTAATGGCGCGGGGTGAGCTTGACGCCAGCCTCGGGCACCAGATCCGCGAAGGGGTCGTGTGGCCGCGGCAGGTGACGATGCACATGGCCCATCACCTCCTCGAGCGCATGCGGGCCGGTGACCGCGAGCACGCTCGGGTGCACGCCCGCCACGAGGTTGCCGCCATCGGCGCCGCTCTTGGCGCCCAGGCAGCCGGTGACGATCACCTTGCCGTTCTCGGCGAGGGCCTCGCCGATGGCATCCAGAGACTCGGTGACCGCATCGTCGATGAATCCGCAGGTGTTCACCACCACCAGGTCAGCGTCGGCATAGCTGGGCGCGATCACATAGCCCTCGGCGCGCAGCTGCGTGACGATGCGCTCGGAGTCGACCAGCGCCTTGGGGCAACCCAGCGACACGAACCCCACGCGCGGCGCGAGCTTCGAACGAGCCGCGGCGCGGCGCAGGGGTTTGGACGGAGTCTGTGTCATGCGAGAAAGGCGTGCACCGGCGCAAGCGCCAGCGAGCCGGCCGCAGCCGGCGAGACCGCCGCGCCGGCCTGACCGGGCGGCGACGGCGCTATTTCTTGTCGCCGCCGGGCGGCGGAAACGGGAAGGTCTGGAACATGCTGCGGGCCTGCTGCTGCATCTGCTCCTGCATCTGCACGAACAGATTCTTGCTCTGCTCGATGTAGTTGCCCATCATGGTCTGCATCATGGGCGTCTGGACCGACATGAACTGGGTCCAGAGCTCGGGGCTGGGCAGGCCCTTGGCGTCATAGAAGGCCTTCGACTGATCCTGCATCTTGCCCTGGATCTCGACGAAGGCGCCCATGGTCTTCTCGAGGTAGGCGCCCATCATGCCCTGCATGGCATGACCGTAGAAGCGGATGATCTGCGACAGCATCACCGAGGAGAACAGCGGCGCGCCGCCGGCCTCTTCCTCGAGGATGATCTGCAGCAGGATGCTGCGGGTGAGGTCCTCCGCCGACTTGGCGTCGACCACCCTGAAGTCCTCGCTGTCGAGGACCAGCTGCTTGACATCGGCCAGCGTGATGTACGCGCTGGTCTGAGTGTCGTAGAGGCGCCGGTTCGGGTACTTCTTGATCAGTCGGGTGGCGCTCGCCATGTCTCATGTCTCCGCGGATGCACGCGCATTGTGCCGGCAGTTGCCCTCTGCCGCAGCGCTTCGGGTCCCCCACGCCCCGGCCTGCAGGCCGGGACGGTGAACCCGGCGCCGGCCAGTGGCCTCAGACCTGGCGCTTCGGGTCCCCCACGCCCCGGCCTGCAGGCCGGGACGGTGAACCCGGCGCC
>JBAWWD010000030.1:0-44981 GCA_037146935.1 Burkholderiales bacterium | reverse complement strand
CGCGACGCTCGCGCCCAGCCAGCGCGCAGCGCCCCCGCGCGCGGCCGGCGCCCCGCGCCTCAGCGCGGCTTGCGCGCCCGCTTGCGCGGGCCGGCAAAGCCGAACAGATAGGCCGCGATCTTGCGGATCTGCACCTCGTCGGAGCCCTCGGTGATGCGGTAGCGGCGGTGGTGCCGGAAGAAGTGCTCGAAGGCCTTGGTGCGCGTGTAGCCGATGCCGCCGTGCACCTGGATGGCCAGATCGGCCGCATTGCAGGCCAGCCGGTTGGCGCGGTAGTTGGCGATGGCCACCTGATCGCTCACCGCCTCGTGCGGCTGGCGGTCCATTTCCCAGGCGGTGCGGAACACGTAGTGGCGCACCATCTCGCACTCGGCATGCATCTCGGCGAGCGGGAACTGGATCGCCTGATGCTGCGCGATCGGCTTGCCGAAGCTGCGCCGCTCGCTGGCATAGCGCACCGATTCGGCGATGCAGTAGCGGGCCACGCCGGCGCTCTGGGCCGCCTGCCGTATGCGGTTCTGGTGCACGAAGTGCTGGGCCAGCACCAGGCCCTCGCCCTCGCGGTTGAGGATGCAGTCAGCCGGCACGCGCACGTTGGTGAAGCTCACCTCGGCGTGGTCGCTGGGCATGTTGAAGGTCCAGTGGTAGTACTCGATCTTCACGCCCGGCGCGTCCATGGGCACGATGAACGCGGTGATGCCGCCGGGCTCGCCCTGGCGGCCCGAGGTGCGCGCGAACACCAGGTCTGCGGTGGCCTTGTGCACGCCGCTGTTGAAGCGCTTGACCCCGTTGATCACCCAGTGGTCGCCGTCACGCACCGCGGTGGATTCCATCCAGGTGGCATCGCTGCCGTGATCGGGTTCGGTCAGCGCGAAGGCGATGTAGTGCTCGCCGGTGACCAGGCCCTGCAGGTAGTGCGCCTTCTGCGCGGGCGAACCGTAGGCGTTCAGGATGTGCACCATCGGCATGCTCGGCACCAGCGAGGACTCGTCGGGCAGGTTGCCGTGCAGGCCGAGCCCGCGTGCCGACAGGTGCTCGCGGATGATCACCACCTCGAGGTTCGAGGCCGCCTCGCCGCCCAGTTCGCGCGGCAGCCCCACGCGCAGGAAGCCGGCCCGATCGGCGCGCACCTTCATCTCGCGCACCAACGCCTCGAACTCCTCGCGCGGTACGCCGCCGCGCTCCCAGTCGGTGCGCGCGTATTCGCGCCGATGGTCGAAGAACTCGGGGTGGGCCTGCTCCAGCGGCACGATCTCGCGCTCGATGAAGGCATCGAGTTCCGCGAGTCGTGTCCGGATTGATGCCGGGATTTCGAAATCCATCAGGCCTCCTGGCCGCGCCGCGCGACAACCGGTGCCCGGCGGGCCGGTGACCCGCGGCTGTGTGAGGATCCGGGCATCGCCCGAGCATACCCAAGGCCCGGGACCACGAGGCGCTCATGTCCGACAGCGTGGAACTGCAACGGTCCGTCGACGAACTCGCCGCGCGTCGCCTCGGCGCGCAGGCGCCGGTGCGCGCGCTGCGTGCGCTCACCGCGGGCGCGAACAAGGCCACCTGGTCGTTCGAGGCGCTGGTCGAGGGCCAGTGGCGCGGCTTCGTGCTGCAGCGCGCCGCCGAGGCGGCCGCGCTAGCCCCCGATGCCGAGGACGACTGGCTGCCCATGCTCGTGGGCGCGCAGGAGTTCGCCGCCATGATCGCGGCCGGCGAGGCCGGCGTGCCGGTGCCGCGGGTGCATGCCCTGCTCGGCGCTGATGACCCCATCGGCCCGGGCGCGATCACCGCTCAGGTCGAGGGCGAGACCCTGGGCCCGCGCATCGTGCGTGACGCCGCGTTCGCCGCGGCCCGCAATGCGCTCACCGGCCAGTGCGCGCGGGCCCTGGCCGCGGTGCATGCGATCGCACCGGCGCGCATGCCCTTCCTGGGGCGCCTGGGGGCCGATGAGACCCTGGCCCTGTACCAGCGCGTGCTCGATGGCGTGGCCCGGCCGTTGCCGGTGATCGAGCTCGCGCTGCGCTGGGGCCGCGAGCACCGGCCCGCCAACACCCGGCTGGCGGTGGTGCATGGCGACTTTCGCACCGGCAACTTCATCGTCGGCCCGGAAGGCCTGCGCGCGGTGCTCGACTGGGAGGTCGCCCATCTTGGCGACCCCATGGAAGACCTCGGCTACCTGTGCATGCGCACCTGGCGCTTCGGCGGCGCCGGCCCGGTCGGCGGCTTCGGCCCGCGCGCCGAACTGCTGTCGGCCTACCAGCAGGCGAGCGGGCAGGCGGTGGATCCCCAGGCGGTGCGCTTCTGGGAGGTGATGGGCTCGGTGCGCTGGGCGCTGGGCTGCGTGCGCCGCGCCCGCAGCTTCCGTCACCAGACCCGACGGCGACTGGAGTTCGCCGCGGTGGGCCGGCGTCTTGCCGAGCCCGCCTGGGACATCCTCGACCTGATCGAGGGCCGCGAGGACTGACCCCATGAGCGCATCGGCCATTCCTCAGACCCTGCCGCTGTCCGAGCGCGACCGGCTAGACACCGCAGCGCTCGATCGCCTGCTCGCCGAGACGTTGCCCGACTACGCCGGCGCGCTCGCGGTGTCGCGCTTTCCGGGCGGCTTCTCCAATCCCACCTACCTGCTGCAGTTCGCGCGCGCTGGCGGCGCGACCGGCCGCCTGGTGCTGCGCAAGAAGCCGGCAGGCGTGCTGCTGCCCTCGGCCCACCAGGTGGATCGCGAGTACGGCATCCTGGGCGCGCTGGCCGGCTCGGGCGTGCCGGTGCCCGCGCCGCTGCTCATCCGCCCCGACGGCAACCCGGTGCTGGGCGAGGCCTTCTACCTGATGGACCATGTCGAGGGGCGGATCTTCACCGACCCGACGCTGCCGGGCCTCGCGCCCGCCGAGCGCGGCGCGGTGTTCGATGCCATGAACGCGGCGCTCGCCCGCCTGCACCGGCTCGATCACCGCGCGCTCGGGCTGGCGGCCTTCGAGCGGCCCGGTCCCTTCCTGGCGCGGCAGGTCGAGCGCTGGACCCGCCAGTACCGCGCCGCGCAGACCGGCGAGATCGCGGCCATGGAGCGGCTGATCGCCTGGCTGCCGCGGCACCTGCCCGAGGACGGGCCGCTGGTGATCACCCATGGCGACTACAAGCTCGCGAACCTGGTCATCCACCCGCGGGAGCCGCGGGTGGCGGCGGTGCTCGACTGGGAGCTCTGGACGATCGGGCACCCGCTGTGCGATCTCGCCTTCAACTGCCTGGCCTGGCATCTCGCCGAGCCGCCTTCGGGCCTGGTCGGTCATGACCTGGCCGCGCTGGGCATTCCCGACGAGGCGAGCTATGTCGGGGCCTACTGCGAGCGCGTCGGCCGCGAGCCGCCGGCCGATTGGGCCTTCTACCTGGCCTTCAACCTGTTCAAGCTCGCGGCCATCCTGCAGGGCGTGTACCGGCGTGCCCTTGACGGCACGGCCGCCTCGCCGCAGTCGCTGGCGCGGGGCGCGCTGGCGGCGCAGCGTGCCGAGCTCGCCTGGCAGCTGGTGGCCTGAGGCCGGCCGCGCGGGCGCGGCGCGGCGTGCTCAGTGCAGCTCGCGCGCGGCGCGTTCAGCGCCACCGGAGTCCGGCGCGCTCAGCGCACCTCGAGCCCGGCCCGCGTCAGCAGCTCGCGCCACACCGGCCGCTCGGCCTCGTAGGTGGCCGCGAAGGCCTCGGCGGTGCTGCCCACCGGCTCCATGCCCCACTGCACGATCTGATCGCTCACCTCGGGCTGGCGGACCACCGCGGCGAACTCCGCCGACAGGCGCGCGAGCACGGGCGCGGGGGTGCGTGCCGGCGCGATGATGCCCAGCCAGCCCGGGTTCATGCGGAACACCGGCGCGTCCAGGCCCTGCTCGATCAGGGTGGGCACCGCCGGCAGCGGCCGCAGCCGCTTCAGCCCCGAGCAGGCGAGCAGGCGGACCTTGCCGCTCTCGACCATGGGGCGCACGGTGGAGGGCGCGAGGAAGGCGAGCTGGATCTGTCCGCTCACCAGGTCCTGCACCAGCGGGCTCTCGCCCTTGTAGGGCGCATGCACCATGGCCGCGTCCTGCGTGTCGCTCATGGCCATCAGCGAGACGTGCCCGTAGTGACCCACCGCGGTCGAGCCGTAGCTCAGGCGGCCGCGCTGCGCCTTCATGTACCGCAGCAGCTCGCCCAGCGAGTTCACCGGCACCGCGGCATTGACCGCGAGCACCATCGGCACCACGGCTGACAGGCTGACGAAGGCGAGGTCGTTGGCCACGCTGAACGGGATCTGCGGATTGAGCATGGGCGTGGCGATCAGCGCCGAGCTGCCGGCCGCGCCGACGGTCAGGCCATCGGGCGCGGCGCGGGCCACCGCGGCGGTGCCCACCACCCCGCCGGAGCCGGCGCGATTCTCCACCGGCATCGGCTGGCCCAGCCGCTCGGCGGCGTGGCGGGCGAGCAGGCGCATCAGCAGGTCGGTGACGCCGCCCGGGGCGTAGGGCACGATCAGGCGCATCGGCGCGCGGGGCCAGTCGGCCTGCGCGCGTGCGGCCGGCAGCGCGCTGGCGGCAATCAGGCCCGCAGCCGCCTGGGTGAAGCGGCGACGGCGCGGCGCGCTCGGGTGAGGGGCGATGGGCGGGGTCATGGCGGACGGGCTCCAGGCGGGCAGGGGGAAGGGGGCAGGCAGGTCGATGTCGCGGCAGTGATCGAACTTACCCGCTGCGCGCCGCGCACCTCGATCCCGACCTCGTCGAGCGGACTGCCGTCGGCCGCGCGCAGCGCGATGCGATGCAGGCCGGGCTGCGGAAACCAGGCAAGCTGCGCGCCGCGGCCGATTTCGCGGCCATTGACCAGCCAGCGCGCCGCGACGGCCTGCGGGCCGGGCTGGGCCCGCAGCAGCACCCGCTGGTTGACGGGCGGGATGTCCGGGTCGAGCGCGATCCGGGTCTGGTCGGGCGGGTAGGCGATCCCGGCGCGGGTGGGCGCGCCCGCCAGCCGGGTCACCGGCTGCTCGGTGCCGCGCAGGAAGATCTCGCTGCGCGGCGGCTCGCGGGGCGGCTCGAAGCTCACCGTCTGCCGGACCAGGCCCGGCGGCGCGGGCGGCGGCCGCGAGCCCGCGCCGCGCTGCAGGTGGGCCATGAGCTCGGCCCAGACGGGCGCCGCGCCACGCACGCCGCTCACCTGGCGCATCGGCTCGCCGGCGGCATTGCCCACCCAGACTCCCACGGTGTGACGGCGCGAGAAGCCCAGGCACCAGCTGTCGCGCATGTCCTTGCTGGTGCCGGTCTTGACCGCGCTCCACTGGCGCGTGACCAGCGGGCTGTCCCAGCCGAAGCTCGCCGCGCGCGCGTCGCGGTCGGCCAGGATGTCGGCGATGACGAAGGCCGCCGGCTCGCCGAGCGCGCGCCCGCCGGCGAGCGCGGTGAGGCGCGCGGGCTGCGGCCCCTGCAGCCGCACCACCGGCGCCGTGGCGCGCCCGCCGTTGGCCAGCGCCCGATAGGCATTGGCCAGTTCGATCAGGCTGACATCGGCCGAGCCCAGCGCCAGCGACGGGCCGTAGTGGTCGCCGGGCTTGTCCACCGAGACCATGCCCAGGCGGCGCAGCGTGCGGGCCATGGCATCGGGGGTAACCATGCCGGCCACCCGCACCGCCGGCAGGTTCAGCGAGGAGGCGAGCGCCACCCGCAGGCTCACCCAGCCGCGGAACTGCCGGTCATGGTTCTGCGGCAGGTAGAGACCCGCGTCGGTGGGCAGGTCGGCGGCGCGGTCCTCCAGCCAGGAGGCGGCGGTGAGCCGGCGCTCGTCGATCGCCAGCCCGTACAGGAAGGGCTTGAGGGTGGAGCCGGCCTGGCGCGGGGCGAGCACGGCATCGACCTCGGGCGCGGCCGACAGCGGGCCCGAGGAACCCACCCAGGCCAGCACCTCGCCGCTGGCGTTGTCGAGCACCACCACCGCGCCGTCGGTGGCGCCGCGATCGGCCAGTTCGCGCAGGTGCCGGCGCAGGGCGTCGCGGGCCAGCCGCTGCACCTCGGCATCAAGGGTGCTGCGCAGACGCTGACCCGGCGTGCTCAGCAGCTGGCGGGCGAGGTGGGGCGCGAGCTGGGGCGAGAGGTCTTCGCTCGCCGGCCCGCCGCTGCCGGCGCGGCCGAGCACCGCCTGCGCCCGACCCTCCAGGCCGCCGCACAGGCCCTGCAGGCCCTGCTCGCGCAGCAGCAGGCAGGCGCGCTGCGCGACCCGCGCCGGCGGGGCATTGGGGCCGCGCGCGAGCGCGGCGAGCAGCGCGCTTTCCGCTGCATCGAGCCCGATCGGCAGCTTGCCGAAGAACTGCTCGGCGGCGGCGCCCACGCCCACGGCCTCGCCGCGCAGCGGCAGCAGGTTGAGATAGGCCTCCAGGATCTGCGGCTTGGTCCAGTGGCGCTCCAGCGCGAGCGCGCCCGCGGCCTGATCGAGCTTGTCGATCAGGCCGCGACGGCCCTGGCCCGCGGTGCCGGCCAGCAGACCGGCGAGCTGCATGCTGATGGTGCTGGCCCCGCGCAGCGGCCCGCCGCCGGCGGCCTCGCCCAGGGCCGAGCCCACCGCGCGCCAGTCGATGCCGCTGTGCTCGAGGAAGCGCCGGTCTTCGGAGAGCAGCAGCGAACGCTGCAGGGCCGGCGAGACCTCGGCCAGCGGCACCCAGGCCAGGCGCCGCGCCTGCGGGTCGAGGCGCAGCCGCTGCAGCGGCTCGCCATTGCGGTCGAGCAACCAGGCCTCGGAGCTGCGCCAGGCGGCCTTCACCTCGGCAAAGCCGGGCAGGCCCGCGAGGGCGGTGGCGGGGGCGAGCAGGGCGCCCGCGGGCGCGAGCAGCGCGGCGGCGGTGACGATCAGGGCGGCGACGCGCCCGAGCAGGGCGGCGATGCCAGCGGCGGCCGCGACCCGCCGGACAGGCAGGCCGGCCCCCAGCCAGCGCCGCAGGCCGATGCGCATGGGGCCGCCTAGGGCTGCACCCGCATCGGCGCCACCGGCAGCTCGCCGCGGGCGTCGGGCGCGTACATGGCCTCGACGCGCGTGGGCGGCAGCCGGAACTCGCCGGGCTGGTTCAGGCGCACCAGATACTCGAAGCGCCAGCGACCGGCCGGCATCTCGGCGAAGTAGGCCTGCACCGAGGCCGCCTCGCGCTCGATGAAGCTGGGCGTCAGCTCGGCGCCCGCGGCCGCATCACCAACCGGGGCGGGGCCTGCCGCCGGCACGATCCGGGTGTCGCGCGCGAGACCCGAGCCGAGCACGGTGGCGCCGGGCGGCAGGGCATCGGCGATCACGACCCAGGGCAGGGCGGCGTCGGCCTCGACGCTGATCCGCACCCGGATGAGGTCGCCGCGGCTCCAGGCCTGGGGCTGACGCCGTTCCACCGCCTCGAGGCTGCGGCTGACCCGGTAGCCGGCGATCACCGGCTGGGTGAGCGGCACCGCCGCCACCAGCTGCGCCTGCAGCCAGGGCCGGCCGCTGCCGCTGTGGTTGACCTGCAGACGGGAGTCTCCGCTTGGCACCGGCAGCGTCAGCTGGGCCTGGGCGCCGTCGCGCCAGGCATGCTCGCGCTGCTCCCCGGCCAGACGCAGGCGGGTGCTGCCGCTCACCGGCGTGGCCTCGGCGCTCTCGCTGAAGCGCCGCAGGGCCAGCAGGCCCCAGCCATTGCCGGGCGTGCCCGACCAGGCGCCCTGGCGCTGTCGCGCGAGCAGGCCCAGCGCCAGTCGCGGCGCATCGGCTTGCCAGCCCGGGCGCTGGCGGGTCAGCAGCAGCAGCCGCGCCATGGCGCTGTCGTCGTTGCTGAGCAGCCACCAGGGCTCGGCCACCGGGCCCGGGGCCAGCGCGAACTGGGTGCCGCTGCTCACGAGCCGCGCGCGCATCAGCTGCTCGGCCTGGGCGCGCAGGGCCTCGCGCTGCGGCAGCGCGGGAACGGCATCGAGCACGGTCAGCCAGTCGATCAGGCCGGAGAGCGGCAGCCGAACCGGCTCGACACCCAGCGCGGCCACCTGGGCCATCGGCGCGCGGCCGTGGCGCGCGAGCGCGGCCAGGGCCGCCAGCCGCCGCTCGGTGGTGTCGGGCCTTGCCGACCAGCCCGGGCGGCGCAAACGTCCTTCCACATAGGCCGCCAGGCCGGCGATAAGCTTCTCGCGCAGGGCGTTCGGCAGGGCGAGCCCCGAGTCGGCCGAGAGTTGCAGCACGTAGGCGGTGAGGCTGTCGCTGCCCGCGGCCCGCTCGCCTTCGCGCACCGGGAAGAACTGCAGCAGCCCGGCCTCGTCGAGGTGGCTGGGCATCTCGTCGACCAGCGCGCGCCACAGCCCGGCGTCGGCCAGGCCCGCGGCCCGCGCCGCGCGCTGCTCCAGGCAGCGATAGGGGTAGCGCGTCAGCCAGTCGCGCGCGCCCTCGCTGGCGCCGCCCAGCCCGGCCGAGAGCGTGGCCCGCAGCCGGGTGCTGCCCGGCAGCGCGCCCGCCGGGCTGGCCAGCGCGATGTCGGCCTGGCCCTCGATGGCCTGGAGCAGGGCCTGGCGCACCGTGGGCGGCACTGCCGGCGCCACGGTCTGGCTGACCGACAGGCTGTCGCGCTGGCCGCCCGGCTCGCTGGCCTGCAATGTCCAGAGCAGCCGGGCAGCGCCGCCCGGCACGGTGAGCGGCAGCGTCACCGACTGCGCGCTCCCGGCAGGCAGCGTGAGGCTGCGCTGGGTGCCGAGCACCGGTGCGGCCTGCGCGTCATCGGGGCGCGCGGTGGCGTTCAGCGTGACCGTCATCGGTTGGGCGCTGTGGTTGCGCACCACCACCTCGGCGGGCAGGGTGTCGCCCTCGCGCACCACGCCGGGCAGCGCGGCCACGATCTGCAGCGGCTGGTGGGTGCGGATCACCGCCTCGCCGGTGCCGAACAGGCTCTCGCCGGCATCGGCGATCGCCACCACCCGGAAGCGGCTGAGCGAGTCGTTCAGCGGCACGCTCAGCTGGGCGCGTCCTTGCGCGTCGAGCTTCACCGCGGGGTTCCAGTAGAGCAGGGTGTCGAAGAGCTCGCGCGTGGGGTTGCGCCCGCCGTCGCCGCCGGCGGCCACCGCCTTGCGGCCGTAGTGGCGCTTGCCCACCACCTGCATCTGCGCGGTGGCGGTCTGCACCGCCAGCGGCCGGCGCTGCATCATGGCCTCGAGCAACTGCCAGCTGCTGTTGGGCATGAGCTCGAGCAGGGCCTCGTCGACCACCGCCACCGCCACCTCGGCGCCGGCGGCGGGCGTGCGGCCGTCGGGCAGCCGCACGTCGAGATTGACGCGGGCCTGCTCGCGCACCCGCCAGGTGTCGCGCTCGGGCGCCACGCGAACCGCCAGGCGCGAGCCGTCGATGCCCACCTGCAGTTCGGTGATGCCCAGGCGGAAGGCGGGCCGGGCCAGATCGACCGTGGCGGTGGGCGCGAGCCGCGCCGTCGGCAGCTCGCCGGCGCTGCGGTACTCCTGCCACCACTGCGCCGGGCTGCGCCAGCCCCAGCGGAAGAACGAGTACCAGGGCACCTCGCGCAGCCGGCCGCGGATCGGCATCACCGACACGAACACGTTCGGCCCGTAGCTCGCGAGCATGGGCAGCTCGATGACCGGGTGGGTGCCGCGCAGTTCCATCACGCGGGCATCGATCACGCCCTCGCGCTCGACGGTGACCAGCGCCGTGGCCTGGCGAAACGGCATGCGCACCTGCAGGCGCGCGGTCTCGCCGGGCGCGAGGCGGCGCTTCTCGGGGATGAGGTCGATGCGGTCGACCGCCTGGGCGTCGAACCACTGCTCGCCCTGCTCGGAGAGCCAGCTCGAGGCGCTGGCGGTGGCGCTCAGCCCGGCGTCGTCGAGCGCGCTGGCCACCAGCACCAGCTCGCCGGCCTCGCCGGGCGCCAGGCTCGGTGTGAGTTCGCACATCGCCACGCCGCCGGCCGCGGTGCGGGCCCGGCACAGTTCGCCGAGATCGCGCGAGACCCGCCGGTTCTCGTAGGCGTAGAAGCCGCCCACCAGCCGCTTGCGGTGCGAGATCACCCGCTCGAGCCGGCCACGCAGGCGCACCTCGCGGCCCTTGAGCGCCTGTCCGCGGGCATCGAGCACCGCGACCCGCACGCCCAGGGCCTGGCCTGGTGCGCGCCAGCCATCGGCCTTGATGCCCACCATCAGCGCCGCCGGCTGCAGCACTGTGCTGCGCGCCACGCTCTGGATCTCGCCGGAGGGATCGGTGAAGCTCGCCTCCACTTCCAGCCGGTGCGGCACGGCCATGGCGGGCAGATTGGCCAGACGCACCCGCGCGCCGCCCTGGTCATCGAGCGTGACCGCCTGCTTGTCCAGCACCAGCCGCTCGCGGTGGATGCCGCGGCTGGCCAGGCGCTGGTCGGCGGCGGCCCGTCGGGCCGGGGAGTCTTCGGCATCGGGGTCGGAAGCTTCCTCGGATTCGAGGTCGCGGCGCGAGAAGGCGAAGCCCTCCCAGCCTTCCGGCGCGGGCTGGTGCGGGCTCAGCCGCGCGCTCACCCGCACCGGCAGCCCGGCCGCCGATCCACCGGCCAGCCACGCCACCCGCAGGTCGGCAGCCAGCTCGCGGGCGGCCGGCGGCGGGCTGGCCGGCAGCGTGACCCGGGCGTCGAACACCGGCAGTCGGAAGGCCTCCACCCGGAAGCTGCCGCTGGCCAGCCGGCCGGGCCACAGCGGCGCAGGTGCGCCCGCGGCCGGCTCGGCCTGCTCGAGGTAGACCTGGTAACGGCCCAGGCGCGCGCCCGGCGGCACGGTGAACTGCGAGTGTGCCGCGCCGCCCTGCCAGCTCAGCGGCTGCTGCCAGCTCTGGCCGCTGCCTTCATGGACGATCACCGCAGTGGCAGGCACTTGCGTCGCGCTCGGGCGGCGCAGTCCGGCCGAGGCGTGGGCGCGCACGAAGTGCTTCATCGACACGGTCTCGCCGGCGCGCAGCAGCACCCGGTCGAACACGGTATGGGCCGCGGCCTGCGTGGCGCCCGACCAGCTCACCGGCAGCTCGAAGCGCCAGGCCTCGATGCCCTGCTGCCAGCCGGTCCAGGCGAAGGACAGGTCCTCGCGGCCCTGCGCATCGCGCGCGCGCGCCGACACGAAGTGTCCGGGCCGGTCTTCGCCGCACTCGCCGGCGGGCTCGGGCAGCGCCACCGGCACCCGGGCAAGGCCCTGCGCGTCGGTGCGGCCCGACCAGAGCAGGCGCGCCCGGCAGTCGCTGATCCGCACCTCGGCACCGGCCACCGGCTGGCCGCGATCCAGGCGGGTGACCCAGACCAGCGCGTTATCGCGGCCCTGCTTGTGGTGCACGGCGAGGTTGGTGACCAGCGCCGCGGTGCGCACGTACATCGGGGCGTCGCGTTCGAGGAGCGCCCGCCCGAGCAGCCGCGATTCCACCTCGAGCACATGGAAGCCCGGCTCGGGCAGCGGCACGCCGATCAGCTCGAAGGGCCGCTCGCCGCCGCCTTCGGGTTCGGGCAGGCTGAGCGCCCGCGCGCCAGGCTCGCGCGCGAGCAGCGACAACGTGCGGGTGGCCACCGGCGCCGGCGCGGGCGCGCGCGCACCGGGCCGCGCCGAGGCATTCGCGGGCGCCGCGCCGGCCGGCGGCGTCTGCCCGGTGAGCTCGCGGGCAAGCGCCGGCTCGATCACGGTCTCGTGCAGTCGCAGCACCTTCGAGTACCAGGTGATGATCGCGGCGTCATCCTGCAGGCGCAGGTCGCGCACCAGCCCGCGGCCGGGCTGCGCCTCGCGCAGCGTCAGCGCGCGCTCCACCTTGCGCAGCGCGAGCGGCATGGCCGGCGCCTCGTCGAGCTCGATGATGCCGAAGGGCGCGGCGGCGAACTTGGCCAGCGGCGGATAGGCGCCGATGCGGCTCACCATCGGGAAGGCCGAGGCATTGGTGAGCGCGCGCTGATCGGCATCGCGCAGCCCGGGCGGTAGGCTCACGCGCACGCTCGCCGACTCCGGCCACGGCCCCGGGAACACCACCGCTTCCACCGTGGGCGCATCGGCGCCGCCTTCCAGGCGCGGCTTGCGCTCGGTGTCGCCAAGCGTCAGGCGCACCGCCGCGGCCTGGGCCCGCGCCACCGGCGCGCTGAACTCGATGCGGATGTCGCCCAGCGGCGTGCAGGGCGCGCTGGCGTTCTCGCGCGGGCAGCTCAGCCGGGCGCTGAAGGCGCTGCGCACCTCATAGCCGAGCGACTGCGCCCGCCGGGTGCTCACGCCCGATGGGGTTGCGATGCCGGCATCCCAGACCAGATCGACCCGGGCCTGCGGCGGCAGCGGACGGGCGCAGGCCAGCGCCAGCACGTCGGGTTCGTCAGGGGCGAAGCGGCGCGCGAGCAGGTCGCGCTCGGCTGGCGGCAGCAGCCGCACCGGCACGCGCTCGCCCACGCCCGCGGCGCGGCACCAGGCCTTGCGCACCACCGAGTCAGGATCGACCGGGCCGGTGAGCACCAGCAGGAAGCTCTGGTCCTCGTCGATGCGGCTGCCCTCCCAGGGCATGCTGCGCACGACGGCCGGCCCGCCGGTGCTGAACTCGTGGCGGGCGCGGCCGCTCAGCGCCTCGCCGGCCAGGGTGCGCAGCTCGGGCCTCAGGCTGAAGCCGCAGCGGGTGCCGGCCCGCGGCGGCACCCGAAAGACATGCACCCAGGTGCGGTTGTCCACCCAGCGGCTGTCGCCCTTCACGGCGCAGTCGATGACAAAGGGATCGGGCGCGCCGCTGTCGCCCAGCCGGGTCATGGGTTCGCTGAAGACCGCGCGGACTTCGCGCACCAGACCGACATCGCCGCTGGGGCTGAAGCTCGTCAGGCCGGCGGCATGGGCCGGACGCAGCCCCGAGGCAAGCGCCAGTCCCATGGCCAGCGCGAGGCCCAGGGTGGCGGCGGCAGCGCGGCGGATCGGTCGCATCGGCTTGTCTCCCGGATTCAGAGCGCGCCCAGGCCCCCGGCGAGCGCGCCGGCCGCGATCAGCCACAGCGGGTTGATGCGGGTTCGCCAGACCAGCACGGCGCTCAGCAGGGTGAGGCCCAGCCCCGCGGGTGCGCTGGCGGTGGGCGCGGCCAGGATCCAGCCGGCGGCGGCCAGCAGGCCGAGCGTGAGCGGCAGGGTGCCCTCGCGGAAGGCCATCACCAGCCGATGGGCGCGCCACTTCTCGGCGCCGCGATGGGCGATCAGGGCCACGGTGGTGGAGGGCAGCAGGATGCCCAGCGTGGCCGCGGCCGCGCCGGCCCAGCCGCCGGCATTCCAGCCCATCACGGTCACCAGCAGGATGTTCGGGCCGGGCGAGGCCTGCGCCAGCGCGATCGAGGCCGAGAACTGCGGGTCGGTGAGCCAGCCGTGACGCTCGACCATCAGCCGGTGCATCTCGGGCACCACCGTGATGCCGCCGCCGATGGCCAGCAGCGAGAGCAGCAGGAAGCGTCCGAAGAGCTCGAGCAGGTCAGCGTGGCTCATGGCCGCAGCCGCCGCCAGGCAAGCCCGACCGAGATCACGCCCAGCCCGGCGAGCACCGGCAGCAGCGGCCAGCGCAGCAGGCCGACCATGGCGAAGGCCAGCCCGCCCAGCACCCAGGCCGTGGCGCCACGGCCGCGCAGCGAGCGCGAGAGCTTCAGTGCCATGGCGAGCACGAGCCCGGCGCTGACCGCCGACATGCCGGTGAGCACCCGCGTGACGACCGGTTCATGGGCGAACTCGAGGTAGAGCGAGGCCACCACCAGCACCAGCGCCATGGGGGCGGCCATCATGCCGGCGAGGGCGGCGAAGGCACCGCGCAGCCCGAAGAAGCGGTCGCCGATCATCAGCGCGAGATTGCAGATGTTGGGCCCAGGCAGCACCTGGGCGAGCGAGAGCGATTCGGCGAATTCGTCGGCGCTCAGCCAGCGCCTTTCCTCGACCAGCGCCCGCTGCGCGAAGGGCAGGACGCCGCCGAAGCCGCGCAGGGCCAGGGCATTGAACACCCGGAAGAGTTCGGCCGGACTCTGCGGCTGCGGTCGCGGTTCGGTGGGCGGCATCGGCCGATTGTCACACGCCCGGATTGGCGGGCGTGATGCCGCGCGCCGCGAGATGTTCCGGTCCGACTGGCCCGGATTCAGGCGGGGTTCTCGGGCTCGGCCGTGGCGGGCGCCGGGCTGGCGTCGGCGGCCAGTCGCGCGGCGGGCATCACCAGCGTGAAGGTGCTGCCCTCGCCCGGCACGCTGGCGATGCGCAGCTGCCCGCCGTGCCGCTGCATGATGTGCTTGACGATGGCCAGCCCCAGACCGGTGCCGCCGGTGTCGCGCGAGCGGCCGCGGTCTACCCGGTAGAAACGTTCGGTGAGGCGCGGCAGGTGCTCGGCCGTGACGCCGATGCCGGTGTCGGTCACCCAGAGGTGCCCCTCGGTGCCGGTGATGCGCCAGCCGATCTCGATGCGCCCGCCCGCCGGCGTGTAGCGCACCGCGTTAATCACCAGGTTGCGGACGGCGCTCTCGATCTCGATGGGCGCGGCCATCATGCCCACCGGGCCGTCGAGGCGATAGGTGATCTGATGGCGGTCCTGCGACAGCGCCAGCCCCTCGGTGCCCACGGCGCGGATCATGGCGTGGACGTCGATGCGCTCGGCCTCGGGCGGCGCGGTGGAGCTCTCGAGCGTGGCCAGCATCAGCAGGTCTTCGACCAGCCGCTGCATGGTGCGGCTCTGCTTGAGGATGGTGCCGAGGTAGTCGCGCTGCTGGGCGGGCTCGAGCGGAATCTCGAGCAGGGTCTCGGCGAAGCCGCCGATCACCGTCACCGGCGTGCGGATCTCGTGCGACACATTGGCGACGAAGTCCCGGCGCATGGCCTCCAGCCGAGCCTGCTCGGTGACATCGCGACTGATCAGCAGCTTGTGCTGCTCATCGGGCCGGTGCAGGCGCAGCTCGAACAGCCGTCCCGGGCGCTGCGGCAGCGCCAGCACCGGCGGGCGCGAGAGGTCCGCGCCTTCGAGGTAGGCGATGAACTCGGGCTGGCGGATGAAGTGGTGGACGGGGCGCCCCGCGCCGACCACGCCGTGGATCTCGCGGGCCGCGTCATTGCACCACTGGACGTGATCGTAGCGGTCGAGCAGCACCAGGCCGTCGGGCAGGCGATCGACCGCGCGATGCAACTGCTCGAGCTCGCCGGTGATCTGCTGCCGGTGCTCGCGCTCGGTCTTGACCATGCGGGCCAGCCGGTCGAGGAAAGGCTGCCAGACGCCGCCGATGCGCGGCACCTCGCGCTGTCGTGGCAGCGCTGCCCAGAAGTGCAGGCGCGCCATGATGAAGGTGACCAGCACGGCCTGCAGCACGAGCGCCGCGGCAAGCCAGCGCGCTGACCAGGTGTCTCCCAGGGTGACCGACAGCAGCGCCGCGATGGCCAGGGCCAGCGCGGTGGGCACCAGGGAGCGCAGCCAGATCACGCCGGCAGCAGGCGGTAGCCGCCGCCCCGCACGGTCTCGACCAGGCGGTCGTGGCCGGTGCCCTGAAGCGCCACGCGCAGGCGCCGGATGTGGACGTCCACCGTGCGTTCCTCGATGAAGACATGGTCGCCCCAGACCGCGTCGAGCAGGCGGGCACGAGAGTGCACGCGGTCGGGCTGGGTCATGAGGTAGTGGAGCAGGCGGAACTCGGTGGGGCTGAGCGAGACCGGGGTGTCGCCGGCCTGCACGCGGAAGGTGACCGGGTCGAGGCGCAGGCCGCCCACCTCGAGGGCCTCGTCGGCAGCCAGCGGCGCGGCGCGGCGCAGCATGGCCTTGACGCGCGCCAGCAGCTCGCGCGGCGAGAAGGGCTTGGTGATGTAGTCATCGGCGCCGACCTCGAAACCGGCGAGCTTGTCGGTCTCCTGGGCGCGCGCGGTGAGCAGGATGATGGGCAGCGCGCGGGTGCGGGTGTCGGCGCGCAGCCGGCGCGCGAGCTCGATGCCGGGGCTGTCGGGCAGCATCCAGTCGAGCAGGATGAGGTCTGGCAGTGCGGAATCGATCTGCTGGCGGGCGCTGGCAGCGTCATGCGCCAGCACCGGGGTGTAACCGGCGTGTCGCAGGTTCACGGCAATGAGCTCGCCGATCGCGGGCTCGTCTTCGACGATGAGGATCCGGGCTGTCATGGCCGCGAGAATATGACCGTGCGGTGACGGTTTCGTGACGGTTTGCCCGTGGCTGCCGGCCTCGATCATGACGGTTGCGCGCTGCGCCGCTCAGTCGGCCAGGTTGAAGAAGCTGCGCCGCCCGCGCAGTTCGACGATCTGGCGCACCAGCATGGCGAAGTCCTCCTCGCGGCTCACCGGGTTCAGCCGCTCGGTGTTGACGATCATGAGCGGCGCGCTCTCGTAGTGGTAGAAGAAGCGGCTGTAGGCCTCGGTGAGCTCGCGCAGGTAGGCCTCCGAGATGTCGGCCTCCATGGCGATGCCGCGCTGGCGCACGCGGCCCACCAGCTGGTCGGGCTGGGCCTGCAGGTAGATGACCAGGTCGGGCACCGGCGCCTGCGGCTGCAGGTTGGCGAAGATCTGCTGGTAGAGCGCGAGCTCATCGTCGGCCAGCGTGAGGCGCGCGAAGATCGGGTCCTTGTCGAGCAGGAAGTCTCCCACCACCGCCTGCGAGAACAGGTCGCGCTGGGCGAGCTCGCGCAGCTGATTGACCCGCTGGAACAGGAAGAACAGCTGAGTGGGCAGCGCGTAGCGGGGGCCGTCGCGGTAGAAGCGCTCGAGGAAGGGATTGCCTTCGGGCTCCTCGAGCACGGGGCGCGCGCCGAAGCGCTCGGCGAGCTTGCGCGCGAGCGTGGTCTTGCCCGCGCCGATCGGGCCCTCGACCACGATGTGGCGGAAGCGCTCGAAGGGAGAGGCCGGGGCGGTGGGCGTGCTCATGGTGTCGGGGCGCGGGGCTCAGGAGCGGAAGATGAAGTAGACCGCGCCCATGAGACACAGCGCCGCCCAGAGGTAATCGAGCCGCAGCGGCTCGTTCATGACCAGCACCGCGAAGGGCATGAAGACCGCCAGGGTGATCACCTCCTGGATGATCTTGAGCTGCGCGAGCGAGAAGTGACCGTAGCCGATGCGGTTGGCCGGCACCTGCAGCAGGTACTCGAAGAGCGCGACGCCCCAGCTCAGCAGCGCGGCGATGTACCAGGGCCGCGCCGACAGGCTGCGCAGATGGCCGTACCAGGCCACGGTCATGAAGACATTGGATGCGAGCAGCAGGCCGACGGTCTGCACCGGCACCGGCAGGCTGGCAAGCGCGCTCACGGCTCGTCTCCGGCGAGTTCGGCCGGATCGGCCGGCAGCCGCTCGCAGCGCTGTCCGGCGCAGGCGGCCAGCAGCGGGCCGACGGGGCCCAGGCCGGGCAGGGTGAGGGCCGGCGCGACCTCGGCCAGCGGCGCCAGCACGAAGGCGCGCTGGTGCATGCGCGGGTGGGGCAGGGTGAGCCGCTCGGTGGTCATCACGGCATCGCCGTGCAGGAGCAGGTCGAGGTCGAGCAGGCGTGGCGCGTTGGGCCAGGGCCGCTCGCGGCCATGCGCGAGCTCGATCGCCTGCAGCGCGTCGAGCAGCGCAAGCGGCGCAAGGCCGGTGCGCAGCACTGCGACGGCGTTGATGAAGTCGGGGCCTTCGGCCAGCACCGGCGCGCTGCGCCACAGCGAGGAGCGGGCGATCACCCAGGTGTCGGGCAGTCGCTCGATCGCGGCCAGCGCGCTGGCGATCGCCGCCGCCGGATCGCCCAGGTTGGCGCCCAGGCCGAGGCAGGCGAGCGTCCCGGAGGCCGGCGCGTCCATGTCAGGCAGCGGGGCCTGCGGGCGGTATGGCTGCCGGGGCCGTGGCGGCCGTGGGCGCGCGCGGCGCATCGTCGCCATTGCGGGCCTCACCGCGTCCGTCGCCGCCGCTCTCGCCACCCTCGACGCGCCCGTCGCCGCCACCCTCGCCACCCTCGCCGCGGCCACCGCCGCGTCGCCGTCGGCGGCGTCGCCCGGTGCCCGTGGTGCCGCGACCCGGCCCGGCCGCGGCCTCGGCGATCAGGGCCTCGCGGCCGGCGCCATCGGCGTCGGCGTAGCGCGTCCACCAGTCACCCAGCTCGGCAGGCGTCTCGCCGGATTCGCAGCGCAGCAGCAGGAAGTCATAGGCGGCGCGAAAGCGCAGATGCTCGAACAGCCGCGCCGGCGCGCTGCCGGTGCGACGCTCGAAGCGCGGCTGCAGCGTCCAGATCTCGCGCATGTCGGCGATGATGCGTTTCTGGATGGCGAGCTTGGCGCCCTGGTCTTCGACCACCGCGTCGATCGTCTCGTGCAGCGACGGGATCGCCTGCTCGCCGGCCTTGAGCCGCTCGGCCCAGCGCACCCGCACCTCCTGCCAGAGCAGGGTGGCGAACAGGAAGCCTGGCGACACCGACTTGCCCGAGAGCACCCGCTCGTCGGTGCGGGTGAGCGCCACCCGGATGAAGCGCTCGCCGTCAGGCTGCTCGAGGATGACATCGAGCATGGGCAGCAGGCCATGATGCAGGCCCTCGCTGCGCAGCTGGTGCAGGCTCTCGAGGGAGTGCCCCGACTGCAGCAGCTTGAGCATCTCGTCGAACAGGCGCGCCGCCGGCACGTTGTGGATCAGCGGCGCGAGCTCGCGGATCGGCGCGCGGGTGCCCGGTTCGACCGTGAACCCGGTCTTGGCCGCGAAGCGCGCGGTGCGCAGCATGCGCACCGGGTCTTCGCGAAAGCGCCGGGTGGGGTCGCCGATCATGCGCAGCACACGGCGGCGCAGGTCTTTCACGCCGTCGTGGTAGTCGAGGATGAGATCGGCGACCGGGTCGTAGTAGAGGGCGTTGATGCTGAAGTCACGCCGCGTGGCGTCCTCGGCCTGGCTGCCCCAGACGTTGTCGCGCAGCACCCGGCCGTGCTCGTCGGTCTCGGCATCGGTCTGCAGCGCGCGGAAGGTGGAGACCTCGATGGTCTCGCGCCCGTACATCACGTGCACGATCTGGAAGCGCCGGCCGATCAGGCGCGAGCGGCGAAACAGCCCGGTGACCTGCTCGGGCGTGGCGTCGGTGGCCACGTCGAAGTCCTTGGGCTTGAGGCCGAGCAGCAGGTCACGCACACCGCCGCCCACCACATAGGCCTTGAAGCCGGCCTTCTGCAGGGTCTCGCAGGTGCGGATGGCCGAGGAGGGCACGTCGGCGCGCCGCACGCCCTCGGTGCTGCCGGTGTAGCGCACCGGCTCGCGCGGCACGACCGGGCCGCCGCGATCGCCGGCACGGCCTGCGCCGGTGCTGGCCGCCGCTGGCGCCGATGCCGGGCCCGGTGCGGTGGGCGCGGGCCGGGCGGAACCGCCGCGACCGAAGAGCTTGCTGAGGAATCGGGTGATCATGCGAACAGGGACAGGACGGGCCAGCCACGCTCGCGTGCCACGCTGGCGAGCCGGTCGTCGGGATTGGTGGCGATCGGGTCGGTGACCCGTTCGAGCAGGGGGAGGTCGTTGGCCGAGTCGCTGTAGAAGTACGAGCGCGGGAAGTCCGACAGCGCGGCGCCGCGGTCGGCCAGCCACTGGTCGAGCCGGGTGATCTTGCCTTCACGGAAGCTGGGCGTGCCTTCGGCGCGGCCGGTGTAGCCCTCGCCGCTGCGCCCCACCCGGGTGGCGATCAGGTGCTCGATGCCGAAGCGGGGCGCGATCGGCCCGGTGACGAAGTCATTGGTGCTGGTGATGATCACGCACAGATCGCCCTGCCCGCGGTGCCGTTCGACCAGACCGATGGCCTGCGGGCGCAGCGCGGGCTCGATCACCTCGGCCATGTACTGGTCGTGCCAGCGCCGCAGTTGCGCCGGCGGATGGGCCGCCAGCGGCGCGAGCTGGAAGGCGAGAAACGCCTGGATGTCGAGCCGGCCGGCCTGGTAGTCGCGGTAGAAGCGGTCGTTCTCGCGCTGCTGCTCCTCAGCATCGACCGCGCCGATGCGCGCGAGAAAACGGCCCCATTCATAGTCGCTGTCGAGCGGCAACAGGGTGTGATCGAGGTCGAACAGGGCCAGATCCATGATTCCTAAAGGATTTTATCAGCCGTTGGGGTGTCGCGCCCGCCGCGCGTGCCGGCCAGCCACTCGCGCAGCAGCGGCAGGCTGGGCGCGCGCTGGCGCGCGAGCGCATGGCGATCGAGCGCCTCGAGGGTGGCCATCAGCACCCGCAGGTCGCGCGAGTGGTGGGTGAGCAGCCAGCTGATCACCCCCTCGGGCAGCGGCAGCCCGCGCTCGCGCGCGGCCTGCGCCAGCGCCTGCGCGCGGCCGGCGTCGTCGGGCGCGCGCAGCTCGAACACCAGACCGGCGCCCAGCCGGGTGCGCAGGTCTTCGCGAAGCTGCAGGGCGAGGGGCGGCCGGTCGCCGGTGCTGAGCATCACCTGCTGCGGGTCGGCCGCGGCCGCGATGAAGCGGGCGAACAGCGCCGCCTGCCCCTCGGCGTCGAGGTGCTGCACGTCATCGGTCACCCAGGCCTGCGGCAGCGCCTGCGCGAGCGCGCCGGCGAGGTGGCTGCGCCCGCAGCCGGGCAGGCCCCAGAGGTAGATCAGCCGATGCTGGCGCTCGCCATCGGCCAGCGCGCGCAGGCGTTGCAGGCACTCCCGGTTGCTGCCGGGCACGAAGTTGTCCAGGCTGGGCGCGACCCGGGCGAGCAGGTCGAGGGCGAGCTGGCTCATGGCTCGCGCCGGTAGAACTCGCTCGCGAGGTAGCTGGCATGCAGGCGCCGGGCCCCCACCGAGGCCATCGCGGCCAGCGGCAGCGCGAGCAGCACCCCGGCAAAGCCGAGCAGGGTGCCGAAGGCCATCAGCGCGAAGATGACCGCAAGCGGGTGCAGGCCGATGCGCTCGCCCACCAGGCGCGGGGTGAGCACCACGCTCTCGAGCACCTGACCGGCGCCGTAGATGACCGCGGTGGCGACCAGCCCGTGCAGGGGGCCGAGCTCGAGCATGCCGGTGATCAGCGCGAAGATGAGGCCCAGCGCGAAGCCGAGGTAGGGGATCGCCACCAGCAGGCCGCTCAGCACGCCGATGGGCAGCCACAGCGAGTAGCCGGCGATCAGCAGGCCGGCGCTGTAGAACACCGCGAGCGAGCCCATGACCAGCGCCTGGCCGCGCACGTACTGCCCGAGCAGCGAATCGATCTCGCCGGCCACCTCGAACACGCTGTCGCGCCAGCGCGGCGGCACCAGGGCGCGCAACCGCGCCATCATCGCGGGCCAGTCGAGCAGCAGGTAGAAGCCGAGCACCGGCACCAGGAACACCAGCCCGGCGGCCTCGATGGCCGCCGACCAGCCGGAGCGAACATAGCCGAAGAGCAGCGCCGCCCAGTCCTCGCCGGCGCTGCTGAGCTGGCGGGCGAGCCAGGCGCGGATCTCGGCGCCACTCAGGCGCAGCTCGAGCCCGAGGGTGTCGCGCAGCCAGGGCAGCAGCCGCTCGCTGATCGCCTGGGCGAGGCCGGGCAGGCGCTGGCGGATCTGCCCGATCTCGGTCTGCACGATGGGCACCAGCACCAGCAGCACGGCCACCAGGCACAGCAGCGCGAGCACCATGACCAGCACCGCGCCCAGGCCGCGGGCCACGCCGCGGCGCGTCAGCCACTGCACGCCCGGCTGCAGTGCGTAGGCGAGGATGGCCGCCGCCAGGAAGGGCGTGACCACCGGCCGCAGCACCACCAGCACCCAGAGCAGGGCCGCGGCGACGAGGCTCCAGGTCAGGGTCTGGCGCTGGCGTGGGGTGAGGGTCAAGAGGGGCTGCGCGCGGGCGCCGTGGGGAAGATGGGCCGATTCTAGTCCACCCGGCCCGCCTCGCCGGGCAGTCGCCCCGGGGCGCGCGCCCGGTCGGCATCTCAATGGGCGCGGCGGGTCGGGCGGCTACAATCGGCGCATGACTACCCCGCTCTCCTACAAAGACGCCGGCGTCGACATCGACGCGGGCGACGCCCTGGTCGATCGCATCAAGCCGCTCGCGCGCCGCACCATGCGCGAGGGCGTGCTCGCCGGCATCGGCGGCTTCGGCGCGCTCTTCGAGGTGCCGAAGCGCTATCGCGAGCCGGTGCTGGTCTCGGGCACCGACGGCGTGGGCACCAAGCTCAAGCTCGCCTTCGCGCTCGATCGGCACGACACCGTGGGCATCGACCTGGTGGCCATGAGTGTGAACGACATCCTGGTGCAGGGCGCCGAGCCGCTCTTCTTCCTGGACTACTTCGCCTGCGGCCGGCTGTCGGTGGACACCGCCGCGGCGGTGATCGGTGGCATCGCGCGCGGCTGCGAGCTGGCCGGCTGCGCGCTGATCGGCGGCGAGACCGCCGAGATGCCGGGCATGTATCCCGACGGCGAATACGACCTCGCCGGCTTCGCGGTGGGCGCGGTCGAGAAGTCGCGCATCATCAACGGCAGCACCATCGCGCCCGGCGACGTGGTGCTGGGGCTCGCCTCCAGCGGCGCGCACTCCAACGGCTACTCGCTGGTGCGGCGCGTGATCGAGCGCGCGCATGGCGCCATCGGCTCCCCGCGCATGGCCGATGACTTCCATGGCGCGCCCTTTGCCGACGCGGTCATGGCGCCCACCCGCATCTATGTGCGGCCGCTGCTCGAGCTGATCGGCCGGCTGCCGGTCAAGGGCATGGCCCACATCACCGGCGGCGGGCTGGTCGAGAACCTGCCCCGCGTGCTGGCCGAGCCCCTGCAGGCCGTGCTCCACCGAGACGCCTGGCCGATGCCGCCGCTCTTTCACTGGCTGCAGCGCGAGGGCGGCATCGCCGATGCCGAGATGCATCGGGTCTTCAACTGCGGCATCGGCATGGCGGTGGTGGTGGCGGCCGAGCATGCCGACGCCGCGCAGGCCCTGCTCGTCGCGCAGGGCGAGACCGTGCACCGCATCGGCGAGATCGTCGCCCGCCCCGACGGGCAGCCGCAGACCGTGGTGCGCTGAGCCCGGCCCGGCCGGCCCAGAGCGCCGGGCATGCACATGCTGACCGAGCGCGTGCCGGTTTGGGGGAGGGCGGCCTCGGGGTCGCGGCTCGCGCGCCTGCGGGCGGCAAGCGTCTTCCTGGCTGCGGCCCTGGGCGTGGCCGGTGCGCTCACCCCGGCGGTCGCGGTCGCCGAGACCAATGCCCGCGGCCCGCTGGGCGGCGCGCGAACCGTCAACTACCAGCTGCAGATCGAGGCGCCCGAGGAGCTCGTCGAGCCGCTGCGCGAGCGCACGTTGCTCGGTCGCTGGCGTGAGGACCCCGGCTTCGGAATCGAGCAGCTGCCGCTCTTTCTGGAGCGCGGCCGCGAGGAGGCGGTGGCGGTGGCGCAGGCCGCCGGCTTCTTCTCGGCCACCGCGACGGTGTCCGCGAATCCGCCGGCGCAGCCGGGCGCGCCGCCCGTGGTGCGCATCGTGGTCGATGCCGGGGCGCGCACGACGGTGGCGGCCTTCAGCCTGAGCCTGCACGGCGAGGCCACCGGTCAGGCCATCGAGAAGCAGCTGCTGCAGGCCTGGCCGCTGCCCGAGGGCAGCTTCCTGCGCTCGGCCGACTGGGAGCAGGGCAAGCGCGCCCTGCTCGAGCAGCTGCAGGCCGCGGGTTACCTGCGGGCGCGCATCGAGCGCAGCGTGGCGCGGGTCGACGCCGAACTCACCGCCGCGCAGCTCTCGCTGGTGGTCGACAGCGGGCCGCGCATCGGCTTCGGGCCGCTGGTGCTCAAGGGGCTCAAGCGCTATCCGCGCTCGCTGGTCGATGACCTTCAGCCCTTCACGCAGGGACAGCCGTATACCCTGGAGCTGCTGCTCGCCTTTCAGCAGCGCCTGCGGGCGGCCGGCCAGTTCGGCGCGGTGACGGTGCTGCCCGATCTCGCTGCTCTCGAGGATGATCCCGAGCTGGCGCAGGTGCCGCTGCTGGTGGAGCTCTCCGAGCGCTCGCAGCAGCGCGTGACCACCGGCCTGGGCTACTCCACCGATCAGGGCGCGCGCGGCCTGCTGGGCTACGACCACCGTAACCTCTTCGGCCGCGGCTGGCTGCTGGAGTCGGGCCTGCAGCTCGAGCAGATCCGCGGGCGCGCGTTCCTGAACCTGCGCAGTCCGCAGGAATCCGGCGGGCAGTACTGGCAGGGCGGGTTGCGCAGCGAGCGGCTCGACACCCTGGGGGAGTACACCCGCACCCACACCGTCTATGCCGGGCGCGGCAAGCGCACCGAGGTGATCGACAGCTTCCTGTCGGTGCAGTACCAGACCGAGTTCTCGCGGGTTGACGAGGGCGGCGGCCAGCAGACCACGGGCAACCGCGCCGCGCTCACCCTGGGCTGGGCCTGGAGCCAGCGGATGCTCGACTCGCGGGTCGATCCCCGGCAGGGCTACACCTTCAGCACCCAGGTCTCGGCGGCGTCCCGCGGCGTGCTCTCCGACCGCTCCTTCGTGCGCCTCTATGCCCGGGGCATGCGCTTCTGGCCGATCGATGGCGAAGGCCTGCTGCCGCGGGGCACGCTGATCGGCCTGGCCGAGGGCGGCCTCGTGATCTCCGGCTCGCGCGACGACATCCCCTCGCAGAACCTGTTTCGCGCCGGTGGCGCGCAGTCGGTGCGCGGCTATCGCTACCTGTCGCTGGGCCTGAAGGAAGGCGATGCGGTCGTGGGTGGCCGGGTGATGGCGCTGGGCAGTCTCGAGTACCAGGTGCCGGTGAGCGGCAACTGGTGGGCGGCCAGCTTCGTCGATGCCGGCAACGTGGTCGATGTGGTCGAGCAGTGGCGCCCGGCGGTGGGCTATGGCCTGGGTCTGCGCTGGCGCTCGCCGATCGGCCCGGTCAATCTCGATGTGGCCTATGGCCAGCGCGACCGCGCCGTGCGTGGCCACTTCTCGGTGGGCTACAGCTTCTGATGGCCGCCGCTCGTTCAGCGCTCGCGCGCGGTCTGCTCATCGGGGCGGTGGTGTTCGCGCTGCTGGCGCTTGCCGCCTGGCAGGTGCATGACCGGGTGCTCGTCTGGGCCCTCGAGCGCGCGGTTCATGCCAGCGAGGGCAAGCTGCAGATCGAGGGCGTCAGCGGCAGTCTCACCGAGGGCCTGCGCGTGCGCAGCCTGGCCTGGCAGCCGCCGGCCGGCACCCGCGCGCGCCTGAGCGATGTGCGCCTGCGCTGGCGCTGGCCGCAGATGCTGCTTGGCCGCGTGGTCATCTCCACGCTGCGGGTGGCCGAGGTCACGGTCGAGCTTGCCGACGACGGGTCGCCGCCCAGCCTGCCGCAGTCGCTTGCCCTGCCCGTGTGGGTCGCGCTGCCCGATGTCCGCATCGATCGCCTGCTGCTGCGCCCGGCGGGCGGCGAGCCCGTGCTGCTCGAGGCGGTGACGCTCGCGGCCGATCATGACCCCGAGCAGGCCCGCTGGCAGATCGATCGCCTGGCCGCCCGCTCTGTCTGGGGCGCCGCCTCGCTGCGCGCCCGAATCGGGACGCGCCAGCCGTTCCCCCTCGACGCGCTGGCGCAGGCCGATCTCGCCTGGCAGGGCATCGCGTTGCGCCTGCACGCCGGCGGCTCGCTGGGCAGCCCCGACGTGCAGCTCGAGGCTCGCCCGCCGGGTGCTGCGCCGGACAGCGCGCCTGTGCTGCATGCCCGCAGCGAGATCAACTGGCTGTCAGGCACGGTCAGTCCGGTGCTGCTGACCCTGCGCGGTCTGCGGCCCGCGCAGCTCGGTCTGGCCGGCCCGCAGGCCCTCATCGATGGCAGCGCGGTGATGCACTGGCGCCCGGAGGGCCCCCAGCCGCAGCTCTCGGGCAAGGCGCACCTGAGCAACCGCGAACCCGCCCGCCTGGATCAGCACGGCCTGCCGCTGACCGGCCTGCACGCCGTCGTGCACTGGACGCCGAACCGCTGGCGGCTGTCCGAACTGGTTGCCGAACTGCCCGACAAGGGCCGGATCAGCGGGGTCATCACGGTCGATCCTGCCCGCGCGCTGCCGCTGCCGCTGCCGGGCCTGCAGGGTGAGCTGCAGCTCGCCGGCGTGCAGCCGTCGCTGCTCCATGGCGCGCTGCCAGCGGCCCGCCTGTCCGGAACCGCCCGCCTCACCGGCCAGCAGTTCGCCGTGGCGCTGAGCGATGCCGCCCGGGGGCAGGCCAGTGCCGCGGGCCGGCTCGAGGGCGATCGGCTGGTGCTCGATGAGTTGCGCGTGGCGCGGCTGCCCGGCCTGGGCGCGGCGAGCGCGCAGGCCAGCGGGTCGCTGCAGCTGCAGGCGCCCTGGGACACCGCCCTCCAGGGGCGCGTCGACGGCCTCGACCTCGCGGCCGTGCATGCGCTGCGGCCCGGCCTGCTGCCCTCGGACTGGCGCGGTGGTCTCGAGGGCCGCTGGTCGGTGCGCGGGCCGGTGGGCTCGGCCGCGCAGCCGCGCGCGCTGCAGCTGACGGTGGAGGTCGAGCGTGGCAGCCTGCAGGGGCTGCCGCTGCGCGGCCGGGGCAGTGCCCTGCTGCCGAGCGCCGGCCTGCGCGAGATCGACCTGAGTGCGCAGTGGGGCGCCAGCCGCCTGCGCGCCGCCGGCAGCCTGGGCGTGGCCGGCGAGGCGCTGCAGTTCGACCTCGATGCGCCGGCGCTGGCGCCGCTGGCGGCCCTGGCCGGGCTGCCGGCGATGCAGGGCGAGCTCAAGGCCCAGGGCAGCTGGCAGGGCAGTGCGGCCCACCCGGCGCTCGGCCTGAACGCGACGCTCGCGCGCTGGCGCATGGGCGGGCACCAGATCGCGCAGGCCAGCGTGAACGGCCAGCTGCGCGCCGATCAGCTCAGCCTGAATGGCCAGGCGCGCGGGCTGCAGGTGGCCGGCCGGCCGCTCGATTCGCTCGATCTGCAGCTCGAGGGCAGCCCGGCCGCGCATCGCGGGCGGGTCGCCCTGCGCGCCGGCGCCCATCAGCTGCAGGCCGCCGCCGACGGCGCGATGCTGGGCGAGTGGTCGGCGCCACGCTGGTCCGGGCAGCTGACCGAGCTGGCGCTACGCGGACCGGTCGGCGCGCGGCTGCGCGCGCCAGTCACGCTTTCCCTTGCCCGTGACGCCCTGCAACTCGGCGCCGCGGCCATCGACAGCGATGCCGGCACGCTCGGCCTGCGCCAGCTCAGCCTCGCCAATGGCCGCTGGAGCGGTGCGGGGGAGGCGCGCCTGCGCGGGCTGGCCCGCCTGGCCGACGCGCTGGGCCTGGAGCGGCCCGCCTCGCCACCCGACCTTGACCTCGACGACCTGAGCGTCGAGCTCGATGCCGATCTCTCGGGCTCGGGGCGTGATGACCTCAGCGGCAGCCTGAGCCTGCGCGCGCGTCCGCCGGCCGGCGTGCAGGGCGTGGCCGATGCCGCCATCCGCCTGCGCGAGGGCGCGATGCAGGGCAGTCTGCAGATGAGCCTGCCCACCCTGGCCGTGGTCAACCGCTGGATCGGGCCGGAGTGGTCGCTCGATGGCCGGCTGACGCTCGCCGGCCAGCTCGGCGGCACGCTGAGCGCGCCGCGTCTGACCGGCGATGTCCGCGGCGAGGCGCTGCGGCTCGAGCAACGCTCGATGGGCTGGCGCCTGGGAGCAGGCCGGCTGCAGGCCCGCTTCGATGGCGACCGGCTGCGCCTGGACAGCCTGCGGCTCTACTCCGGCCAGGCGGCGATCGACGCCGCGCCGCGTGGCCCGGCGCCGGCCGGGGGCGATGCCGCCGCGCTGGCCCCCGGTGCGATCGACCTGGCCGGCGACCTGCGGGCCGCCGACCGCAGCGGCCGCTTCACGCTGCGCGCCCAGGCCGCGCCGGTGCCCTTCGGGCCCGGACAGCGGGTGGTGGTCTCGGGCGAGGCCGATGTGCTGAGCCAGGCCGGGCGTTTCGAGGTGAAGGGCAAACTGCGCGCCGACGAGGGCCTGATCGAGCTGCGCGGTGGCGATGCGCCCTCGCTGCCCGATGACATGGTGGTGGTCGGCGCTGCCGCCCCTGTCACGGCTGCCGCGGCAGCGCCGGCGCGCCCGGGTGCCGCCGCCGCGGAGGCCGGATTGCGCCTGCATGCCGACCTGGCCATCGATCTCGGCGAGAAGCTGCGCGTGCGCGGCAGCGGCGTGGATGCGCGGCTCACCGGCGCCCTGGCCCTGCGCGGCACCCTGCCCGAGGCCCCGCGGGCCTTTGGCACGGTTCGGGTGCGCGACGGCTCTTACAGCGCCTATGGCCAGAAGCTCGACATCTCGCGCGGGCGGGTGGTGTTCAACGGCCCGATCGACAATCCGGCGCTCGATCTCACCGCGCTGCGCCCGAACCTGCCGCTGGAGGTGGGCGTCTCGCTCACCGGCACCGTGCTGTCGCCGCGCATCCGGCTGGTCTCGCGGCCCGAGATGAACGATGCCGACAAGCTCAGCTGGCTGGTGCTGGGCACCGCGCCCGACGGCGCCCAGACCGGCGCGCAGACCGCCGCCCTGCAGGCGGCCGCGGCCACCCTGTTCGGGCGCAATGACGGCGGCCTGGCCAGCGCGCTGGGTCTGGATGTGCTCACCATCCGCGGCTCGGGCGCGCTCGACAGCTTCGCGGCCTCGTCCACGCTCTCGGGCTTCCAGAGCGGCAGCGCGGTGCCCGGCCAGGTGGGCGGCAGCGCCACCGTGTCGCCAGGCGCGGTCGGCCAGAACGTGGTGGCGATCGGCAAGCGCCTGAGCTCCCGCCTGGTGGTCACCTACGAGCAGGGTCTGCGCGGCGTATGGAACCTGCTGCGCATCCAGTACGACATCACCAACCGGATGGCGATTCGCGCCCAGACCGGCAGCGAGTCGGCGATCGACCTGCTCTGGCGGCTGTCCTTCGACTGAGCGCCGGCGCGGCGCTCAGTGGCCGAATGCGGCCAGCCGTTCGCAGGCGCTGGCGAAGTCCTCCATGAAGTCCTGCACCACCTGGCGCGCGCCCAGGGGCTGGTTCATCAGGCCCACACCCTGGCCGACCCAGTAGGTGGCCAGCGCCGCGGCGCCGGGGTCGCCCGCCTGCGCCAGCTTGTCGATGCGCGCCAGCGCCGGCTCGCTCACCAGCCCCTGCAGCGGCATGGGCAGCGGGTCTGGCGCGCCCGGCCCCTGCCAGGCATCGGTCCAGGGCGAGCGCAACTGGCGGGTGTACTTGCCGGTGCGGCTGCGCGAGCGCACCGTCTGGCGCGAGTCGGCCGCCAGCATCTTCTGCTTGACCACCGGGTTGGTCTCGGCCTCGCGGGTGGTGAGCCACACCGAGCCGCACCACACTCCGTCGGCGCCCATCGCCATGCAGGCGGCCATCTGCCGGCCGGTGACGATGCCGCCCGCGCCCAGCACGAAGGTGCCCGGCCAGGGCTTCACCGCCTCGATCACCTCGGGCACCAGCACCATGGTGGCCACGTCGCCGCAATGGCCGCCAGCCTCGCCGCCCGCCGCCACCAGCAGATCCACGCCCGCCTGCGCGTGCTTGATCGCGTGCTCGCGCGCGCCGGTGAGCGCGCCCACCATCACGCCGCGCTCGCGGGCCATCGCCATCATGAAGGGCGGGGGCACCCCCAGGGCATTGACCACCAGGCGCACCCGCTCGTGGCGCAGCGCTTCCTCGAGCACGGCGCGTGCGCCGCTCTCGCGCAGGTTGTCGCCGTAGTTGGCGTCGATGCCGGCGTCCCACAGGCCGGCGGTGTCGACGCCGTGATCGCGCAGGATGCGCTCGACATGGCGCCGGTGCTCCGGCGGGATGCGCGCCTCGATCTCGGCGGGGCTCAGGCCGCCCTCCTTGGCGTCGAGCTTGCCGGGCACTAGCAGGTCCACGCCATAGGGCGCATCGCCCACCCGCGCGTCGAGCCAGTCGAGCTCGATCTTCACGCTTTCAGGGGTGTGGCCGACGATGCCCAGCACGCCGAAGCCGCCGGCGCGGCTGACCTCGGCGATGACGTCGCGGCAGTGGCTGAACGCGAACAGCGGGAACGAGATCCCGAGACGGCGGCACAGGCTGGAATTCATGCGGACTCTCCTGGAGGTGGCCGGGCGCCGGCAGGCGGCAACGGCCGTGGATCGGCTCGATTAGAGTATGCCGCTGCGCCCCCCGCCCGCGGCAGGGCGCGCATTCCGGCGCCCGCGCGCCCCTACCTGAAAGCGAGCCCCATGCACTACGATGACTTCGAATTTCTGCGTTTCGAGACCCGGCCCAACGGCGTGCTGCTGATCACCCTCGATCGCGCCGAGGCCATGAACGCCACCAACGCCCGCCTGCACTGGGAACTCACCCGGATCTGGGGCGTGATCGACGCCGACCCCGCGGTGCGGGTGGCGGTGGTCACCGGCGCGGGCGATCGCGCCTTCTCGGCCGGCGGCGACCTGGAGTGGATCGCCGGCATGGTCGGCAACCCCGGGCGCGTGGCCACGGTCATGAAGGAGGCCGGCGAGATCGTCCACAACATGATGGCCTGCGAGAAGCCGATCATCTCGGCGATCAACGGCGTGGCGGTGGGTGCGGGGCTGGCGGTGGCCCTGCTGGCCGACATCAGCATCATGGCCGAGGAGGCCCGGATCACCGACGGCCATGTGCGACTGGGTGTGGCCGCGGGCGATCACGCCGCGATCTGCTGGCCGCTGCTGTGCGGCATGGCCAAGGCCAAGTACTACCTGCTCACCGCCGACTTCATCGACGGACGCGAGGCCGAGCGCATCGGTCTGGTGAGCCTGTGCGTGCCGCGGGCTGATCTCATGACCCGCGCGATGGCGGTGGCCGACAAGCTGGGCACCGGCAGCCAGCAGGCGATCCGGCTGACCAAGCGCTCGCTCAATGGCTGGCTCGACATGGCGCGGCCGATCTTCGACAGCTCGCTCGCCATGGAGATGATGTGCTTTCTCGGCGACGATGCCGCCGAGGGCGTGGCCGCCGTGCGCGAGAAGCGCGCGCCGGTGTTTCCGTCGGTGAAGGGCTGAGGCGACGAGGCCGCAGTGCGGCCTGACCCCCCCTGCATCAATACTCGACCGCGTGGCCCTTGATGTAGGTCTCGAGGTAGCGGATGTGCTCGCCCTGCTGCTGCATGATGTCCTTCACGATGTCGCCGATCGACACCATGCCCACCACCGTGCTGCCATCCAGCACCGGCAGGTGACGGATGCTGCGGGCCATCATCATCTTCATGCACTGATCCAGCGTGGCCGCCAGATTCACGGTCTGGGGGTTGCGGCTCATGATCTCGTCCAGGGTCACGGTGCGCGCGTCGCGGCCGGGCAGCAGCACCTTGATGGCGCAGTCGCCCTGGGTGACGATGCCCTTGAGCGCGCCACCCTCGATCACCAGCACCGAGCGGATGCGCTGCTCGCGCATCATCTGCAGGGCCTGCACCACCGTGGCGGTGCTCTCGAGCGAGAAGACTTTGGCGGATTTCTGTGCGAGACAGGCTTTGACGGTGGACATGGGCGGCTTTCGGTGGGCGGATGGGGCGGACGAGGGGAGGGCGGTCGAATCGTTGACCCGCCGATGGTAGTGCCGGGCTGGCATGATTGTCCAGCGTTTGTCCTAGACTAAATTCGGCTGTCCGCCGGCCAGGCAATACCCGATCAGGCCCGTGGGCCAAGCCTGGTGCCGCCGATCCGGATCCGGGTGCCCTTCGGCGCCGCAGCCCGATTCGACGGCGCGGGCGCGACAGGGCACCGGCTACACTCGACCGCAGGGTCCTTGTCCGACGGAGATGGCCGATGCTCGCGAGGTTTCTGCTGGTCCTGATGATCGCTGCAGGGGTGGGCGCCTGGGTGCAGCGCGACACGCCGCCGGTGTCGGGATGGCTGGCCCAGGCCCGGACACTGATCGGCAAGGCCGGTGATCAGGCCAGGTCGTTTGTGCCGGGCGGCAGCGGCCCGGGCGCCACTGCGGCGCCGGGCGCGCGCGCCGGCACGACGCCAGGCACTGCCGGCGGCGCCGGCGGCGCCGGGGCAGACGCGCCGGCCGGCCTGCGCAAGTGCGTGCGCGGCGAATCGGTGCTGTACACCGCTGGCCCCTGCCCGAGCGGCAGCACCGAGAAGGCCATGTCCAACGCCCAGGTGAGCGTGGTGCCTGCGCTGCCCAAGGCTGCCCCCGCGGCCGAGTCGGCCGGGGAAGCGTCGCCCGCAGACGTGGGTGCTGCACCGGCTGGCGCGGGCGCCGGGGCCGGCGGCGGCAACCCGCTTTCTCGAGCCCGCGCGGCCAACGAGGAGGCCAGCCTGCGCGCCAAGGCTATCGACCGGGCCGTGGATCGCTGAACCCGCGCCGGGCCTGCGCCCGGGCCACCGCATTGGCCGCGCGCAATCCTCGCGCCCAGGCTCTGCGGCATCATGGCGTCTGCATGAACATCCTCTTCGTTCACCAGAACTTCCCCGCTCAGTTCAAGCACCTCGCCCCGGCGCTGGTCGCCGCCGGCCATCGGGTGCTCGCCCTCACCCTGCGCCAGGGCGAGGGCGACCAGTGGCAGGGCGTGCGGCTGGTGCGCTATCCGATCGCCCGCCGGGCGGGCACGGGGGTGCACCCCTGGCTGGCCGACTTCGAGACCAAGACCATCCGTGGCGAGGCCTGCTTCCGGGCGGCGCTCGCGCTCAAGGCCGAGGGCTTCGAGCCTGACCTGATCGTGGCCCATCCGGGCTGGGGCGAGGCCCTGTTCCTGAAGGACGCCTGGCCGCGCGCGCGGCTGGCGATCTACTGCGAGTTCCACTACCAGGCCCAGGGCGCCGATGTCGGCTTCGATCCGGAGTTCTCCCGGCCCGATGCCGGTGACCCCGGCCGGCTGCGCCTGAAGAACCTGAACAGCACCCTGCACATGCAGGCGGCCGATGCCGGCATCTCGCCCACCCGCTGGCAGGCCAGCACCTTCCCGGAGCCTTTCCGGCAGCGCATCTCGGTCATCCACGACGGCATCGACACCGCCGCGCTCGCCCCGGCGCCCGGCGTGAACCTGAGCCTGAACGGCCAGATTGCGCTCACCCGGCGCGACGAGGTGATCACCTTCGTCAACCGCAACCTCGAGCCGTATCGCGGCTACCACGTGTTCATGCGCGCGCTGCCCGAATTGCTGCGGCGCCGGCCGCGGGCCCGCGTGATGATCGTCGGCGGCAACGAGGTGAGCTACGGCGCCCGCCCCAGCGGCGGCGGCAGCTGGAAGGACCTGCTGGTGGCCGAGGTCAGGCCGCGCATCCCCGACGCCGACTGGTCGCGGGTGCACTTCCTGGGCAACCTTCCCTACGGGCAATTCGTGGCCCTGCTGCAGCTCTCCACGGTGCACGTCTATCTCACCTACCCCTTCGTGCTCTCCTGGAGCCTGCTCGAGGCGATGAGTCTCGGCTGCGCGATCGTCGCCAGCGACACCGAGCCGCTGCGCGAGGCCATCCGCCATGGCGACACCGGCCGTCTGGTGGGGTTCTTCGAGGGCGCGGCGCTGGTTGACGAGGTCTGCGGCCTGCTCGATGACCCCGCGCAGCGCCAGCGTCTGGGCGCGCAGGCGCGGGCCTTCGCGCGTGACACCTATGACCTCCAGCGGGTGTGCCTGCCCCGCCAGCTCGCCTGGATCGACCAGGTCGCGGCGGGCGCGCCATGAAGCGCTGGCTGAAGTCCCTGGCGCGCCGGCTGCCGCCGGTGCGCGACCTCATCGAGGAGCGCGATCGCCTGATCCGCGATGCCGGCTTCGTGCCGGCCGGGCACTTCTACTCGCCCATCCCCTCGCAAACCGAGCTGCGCCGCGACGAGGCCCGCCTGTTCGGGCCCATGCCGCGCGAGATCCCGGGCATCGACCTGCGCGAAGCGGCGCAGCTCGCGCTGCTCGAGAGCTTCGCCGGCTTCTATGCCGAGATGCCCTTCACTCACGAGCCGGTGGCCGCCAACCGCTACCGCTTCGACAACCCGGCCTACTCGTACTCCGACGCCATCCTGCTCTACTGCATGCTGCGCCACCTGCGGCCGCGGCGGCTGATCGAGGTCGGCAGCGGTCATTCCACCTGCGTGGTGCTCGACACCCGCGAGCGCTTCCTCGCGGGCCAGCTCGAGCTGACCTGCATCGAGCCTTATCCGGCGCTGCTCGAGTCGCTGCTGCGGCCGGGTGACCGCGAGCGCATCACCCTGCTGCCGCAGCGCCTGCAGGATGTCGATCTGGCCGTGTTCGCGCAGCTGCAGCGTGGCGATGTGCTGTTCATCGACTCCACCCATGTGGCGCGCACCGGCAGCGACGTGAACCGGCTTTTCTTCGAGGTGCTGCCGGTGCTCGCGCCGGGCGTGCATGTGCACGTGCACGACGTGTTCCACCCCTTCGAGTATCCGCGCGAGTGGGTGTTCGGCGGCCGGGCCTGGAACGAGCTCTACCTGCTGCGCGCCTTCCTGCAGTACAACGCCGCCTGGCGGGTGGTGCTCATGAACACCTTCATGGAGCACTTCCACGCCGACTTCTTTCGCGAGCGCATGCCGCTGTGCCTGCGCAATCCCGGCGGCAGCATCTGGCTGGAGCGGGTGTAGCGCCGCCGCGCCGCCATTCCGGCAGGTAACGGACTGCGGCCTGCCCGCCCGGCTGGTCGGCCGCTGGCGCGTGGCGGAAAATGCGGGCCCATCATGATCAAGATCGTCTTCTGCCTGCACCGCCTGCCGCACCTCAGCCGCGAGCAGTTCCAGGCCCGCTGGCGCGATGTGCACGCGCCGCTGGTGGCCCGCCACGCGCCTGCGCTCGGCATCCGCCGCTACGTGCAGAGCCATGCCCTCGATGACGCCGCGGCGGCCGGGCTGGCCGGCGCGCGTGGCTCGCCCGGTGGCTATGACGGCGTGGCCGAGCTCTGGTTCGACAGCCTCGAGCAGTGCCTTGCGGCGCGCGGCCCGCAGGCGCGCGAGGCCGGTCGCGTCCTGCTCGAGGACGAACGCCAGTTCATCGACCTCTCCCGCTCGCCGATCTTCTTCGCGCAGGAGCATCCCATCCTGCCGCCGTCCTGATCGCCAGGCGCGGCCATCCACCCGGAGACCCCATGGATTTCACCCTTCCGCAGGACCTGACCGACTATCTCGCCGAACTCGACGCGTTCATCGATCGCGAGATCAAGCCGCTGCAGGCCCAGGATG
The DNA here is from genome assembly GCA_037146935.1 of Burkholderiales bacterium. Lineage (GTDB taxonomy): Bacteria > Pseudomonadota > Gammaproteobacteria > Burkholderiales > Burkholderiaceae_E > Quisquiliibacterium. Next base: position 10,074 of record JBAWWD010000030.1, on the reverse strand, counting down.
ACAACGAGCGCTTCTTCGACCATCGCCGCGAATGGGCGCGCACCGACTTCGACAACGGCGGCCTGCCCCGCCATGAGTGGGAAGACCTGCTCAAGGAGGCCAAGCGCCGCGCCGACCGCGCCGGGCACCTGCGCTTTGCGCTGCCCGCCGAGTACGGCGGCCGCGACGGCAGCAACTTCTGGATGGCGGTCATCCGCGAGCACTTCGCGGCCAAGGGCCTGGGGCTGCACAACGACCTGCAGAACGAGCACTCCATCGTCGCCAACTATCCCTTCGTGCTGATCTTCCGTGACTTCGGCACGCCGGCACAGCAGGCCGAGTTCATCTCGGGCACGCTCGACGGCACCCGTCGCATCACCTTCGGCCTCACCGAGCCCGACCACGGCTCGGATGCCACCCACATGGAGACCCGCGCGGTGCCCGAGACCCGCAACGGCGTGGCCGGCTGGCGCATCGATGGCGAGAAGATGTGGACCACCGGCATGCATGTGGCCTCGCACTGCGCGGTGTTCGCCCGCACCAGCGGCCAGGATGGCGATGCCGCCGGCATCACCTGCTTCCTGGTGCCCGCCGACACCGCCGGCGTGAAGGTCGAGGAGTACCTCTGGACCTTCAACATGCCCACCGACCACCCGCGGGTGAGCTTCACCAACGTGTGGGTGCCCGAGACCGTGGTGCTCGGCCAGATGGGCCGCGGCCTCGCGATCGCCCAGCACTTCGTGCACGAGAACCGCATCCGCCAGGCGGCCAGCTCGCTGGGCGCGGCCACCTACTGCGTGAACGAGAGCGTGCGCTACGCCCGCGAGCGCAAGCCCTTCGGCAAGGCCCTGGCCGAGAACCAGGCCATCCAGTTTCCGCTGGTGGAGCTGGCCACCCAGTGCGAGATGCTGCGCCTGCTCATCCGCAAGACCGCCTGGGAGATGGACCAGATGCCGCACCCCGAGGTCGCCAAGCAGCTCTCGGACAAGGTCTCGATGTGCAACTACTGGGCCAACCGGCTGGTCTGCGAGGCGGCAGACAGGGCGATGCAGGTGCACGGCGGCATCGGCTACTCGCGGCACAAGCCCTTCGAGCACATCTACCGCCACCACCGCCGTTACCGCATCACCGAGGGCTCCGAGGAGATCCAGATGCGCAAGGTGGCCGGCTACCTGTTCGGGTTCATGGGCCCGAACAAGCGCTGAGCGCATGGACGCTGCCCAGCCCGCGGTGCTCCTGGAGCGCGATGCCCGCGGCGTGGCCACGGTGTGGCTGAACCGGCCGCAGCGCAACAACGCCTACGACGAGGCTATGCTGCGCGGGCTGCTGCAGGGCCTGGCCGCGCTGCAGGCCGATGATTCGGTGCGTCTCGTCGTGCTGCGCGGCAACGGCGCGCACTTCCAGGCCGGGGCCGACCTGGCCTGGCTGCGCTCGGTGGCGGCGGCCGATGCCGCGGCCAATCTCGCCGCCTCGCGGCTCACCGCGCAAGCGGTGCGTGCGCTCGATGACTGCGACCGGCCCACACTCGCGCTGGTGCAGGGCTCGTGCATCGGCGGCGGCACCGGCATCGTCGCGGCCTGCGATCTGGTCATCGCCGAAGACACCGCGCGCTTCGCGATCAGCGAGGCGCGCTGGGGGCTGGCCGCCAGCATCATCTTTCCGCAGCTTGATGCCGCCATTGGCGTGCGTCAGGTGCGTCGCTATGCGCTGAGCGGCGAGGTCTTCGATGCCGCTCGCGCGCAGGCCATCGGCCTGGTGCATGAGTGCTGCCCAGCGGGCGGTCTCGATGCCGCCGCTGCGCCGGTGATTGACGCCTTCCTGCGCACCGCACCGCAGGCGGCCGCGATCAGCAAGCGCAGCGCGCGGGCCTGCGCCGGGAGCATCCTGGGCGATGCCCGCTTCGAGCAGCTGGTGGCCGAACACGCCGAGCGCCGGCGCAGCGCAGAGGCGCTCGAGGGCCTGGCCAGCTTCGCGCAGCGTCGCCCGCCGGCCTGGGCGCCGCAGGGCTGAGCCGCCGGCCACGGGGGCCGCGCGCGGCGGCTGCCCAGGGCCGCTGCCCGCCGCTCAGGAGCGGGGGCTCAGGAGTCGGCGCTGAAGCCGATCGTCTTCACGATCGGACCCCATCGGTCATGGTCGGCCTTGAGCAGCGCGCGCAGTTCGTCGGGCGTGGACGAGGCGGCCTCCAGGCCCATCAGCGCCAGCCCGTCCACCACCTCGGGCGCGGCGAGCGCGGCGCGCAGCGCGGCATTGGCCCGCGCGGTGACCTCGGGTGCCGGCTTGCCCGGCAGGAAGAAGCCGAACCACTCGCGAAACACCAGATCCTTGAAGCCCTGTTCGCTGAAGGTGGGCACCTCGGGCGCGAAGCGCGAGCGTTGCGCCGCCGAGGTGGCCAGCACCCGGCACTTGCCGGCGGCCACATGCTGGGTGAACTCGCCCACCGGGCCCGACACCGCGGCGATCTGGCCGCCGATCATGTCGAGGATGGCCGGCTGCGTGCCCCGGAAGGCCACGTGCTTGAGATCGACGCCGCTGGCGCGCTCGAGCAGCGCGCCGATGAAGTGCGGCACCGAGCCCGCCGCCGGCGAGCCGTAGTTGGCCTGCGTCGGGTTGGCCTTGCACCACGCCAGGAAGTCACCGATGGAGCGCACCGAGGCCGGCACCATCGGCCCCACCGCGAAGCCGAACTCGAAGCGGCAGCCCAGCGACACCGGCGAGATGTCTTCGAAGGGGTTGTAGGCGAGCTTGCGGTAGATGTGCGGGTAGATCATCAGCATCGAGGCCGGCGTCTGCAGGATGACGCTGCCATCGCGCGGCGCGGCGCGCATGAGGTCGATGGCCACCTGGCCGCCGGCGCCGGTGCGGTTCTCGACCACGGCGTTGCGGGCATAGCCGCCACGCAGCCGGTCGGCCACCCGCCGGCACAGGGTGTCGGAGGTGCCGCCCGGCGGAAAGCCGGTGACCACCCGCACGGTGTCGAGGGCCGCGGCCGGCTGGGCGAACGCGCCGCCGGGCAGGGACATCCCAGGCAGGGCGAGCGCGGCGCCCAGCGCGCCGGCGCCGCGCAGGGCCTGGCGGCGGCCGGGTTCGGCGGTGGTGGTGTTGGAGGGCAGGCGATGGGTCATGCGAAGGCTCCCGGGGCGGCGCTCAGAGGCCGCGGAAGGTGGCGAATTCCTCGAGCGGCGCGCGCCGGGTCACGAGGCGGTTGATGGCGTGATCAGGGTCGCGCCAGCCGATCGCCATGCCGGTGAACAGCATGCGCTCGGGCGGCGTGCCCAGGAACTGCGTGATGGTCTGCGGATAGACCGCCCAGCATTCCTGGGCGCAGCTGTCCAGACCCTCCTCGCGCAGCAGCAGCATCACGGTCTGCAGGTACATGCCCAGGTCAGACCATTGCGGCAGGCCCATGCGGCGATCGACCGTGCAGAACAGCGCCAGCGGCGCGCCGAAGAACTGGTAGTTGCGCGCGAACCAGGCGAGCCGGCCGGCCTTGTCCTCGCGCGGCACGCCCAGGATGGCGTACATGTCCTCGCCGACCATGAAGCGGCGCTCGCGATAGGGCGAGACCAGCTCGGGCGGGTAGATGCTGTAGTCCTTGACCTCGTCGCCGCCAGGTGCCTCGAGCACGCGGGTCTGCATGAGCGTCTTGAGCTCGGCGAGCGGCTCGCCGGCCACCACGTCTATATGCCAGGGCTGCAGGTTGCCGCCCGAGGCCGAGCGGGCCGCGGCGGCGAGCACGCGGCGGATGACGCCGGCGTCCACCGGCTTGTCGAGAAAGGCGCGGATCGAGCGCCGGCTGGCGACGGCTTCGCTGACATTCATGGGGTTCTCCGGAAGCGGCTGTGAGGCGGCGGATCGGTTCATGGCGCGCGTGACTGCACGCCGCCGCCGACGCGGTCATCATTGTCGCATTCAATTCGCCGGCGACACGGCAGGGAGAACCAGCATGGCAGGGCCACTCAGCGGCTTGAAGGTGATCGAGATGGTGGGCATCGGACCGGGCCCGTTCTGCGCGATGGCGCTGGCCGACCTCGGCGCCGAGGTGATCCGCATCGACCGGCCGCAGGCCGCCGGCGGCCGCGGCGCGGCCGACAAGGCGCGCTTCGACGTGCTGGCGCGCAACCGCCGGTCGGTGTGCATCGATCTGCGCAAGCCGGGCGGCGCCGAGGCGGTGCTGGCGCTGGTCGAGCGCGCCGACATCCTCATCGAGGGCTTTCGTCCCGGCGTCATGGAGCGCCTGGGCCTGGGCCCCGAGGTCTGTCTCGCGCGCAACCCGCGGCTGGTGTTCGGCCGCATGACCGGCTGGGGCCAGTTCGGCCCGCTCTCGCAGGCCGCCGGCCACGACATCAACTACATCTCGATCGCCGGCGCGCTCGCGGCCATCGGGCGTCCCGGCGAGAAGCCGGCCATCCCGCTCAACTACATCGGCGACTTCGGCGGCGGCGGCATGCTGCTCGCCTTCGGCGTCATGTGCGCGCTGCACGAGGCGCGCCAGTCGGGCAAGGGGCAGGTGGTCGACGCCGCCATGACCGACGGCACCGCCATGCTCTCGGCCATGATGTACGGCATGCGCGCCCGCGGCACCTGGAGCACCTCGCGCGGCGAGAACCTGCTCGATGGCGGCGCGCACTTCTACGACACCTACACCTGCGCCGACGGCAAGTGCGTGTCGGTGGGCGCGATCGAGCCGCAGTTCTATGCCCGGCTGCGCGAGCTCTGCGGCATCACCGACCCGGCCTTCGACGCGCAGCTGGACCCGGCCGGCTGGCCGGCGCTCAAGCAGCGCCTGGCCGAGATGTTCCGCACCCGCACCCGCGACGAGTGGTGCGCGCTGCTCGAGGGCAGCGATGCCTGCTTCGCGCCGGTCCTTGACTGGGACGAGGCGCCGGGCCATCCCCACAACCAGGCCCGCGGCACCTTCGTGGACGTGGCCGGGGTGATGCAGCCGGCGCCCGCGCCGCGCTTCTCGCGCACGCCGCCGGCCACGCCGGTGGCGCCCTCGGCGGCCGGTGCCGATACCGATGCGGTGCTGCGCGACTGGGGCTTCGATGCCGCGGCGCTCGGCGCGCTGCGCGGCGCCGGGGTGATCGGCGCGGCCTGATCGGGGCCCGGCCCGGTCGCCCCAGGGCTGCTCAGCGGCCCTCGGCCCGCACCCGTGCGGCCAGCGCGGCGGCCAGCGCCGCCGGCGCGTCGCTGATCTCGACCACCCAGGCGTCCTGCGGGGCCTCCAGCGCCGCGAACTGACTGGCCAGCAGCGATGCCGGCATGTAGCGGTGCTGCCGGTCGGCCAGCCGCGCCTCGATCAGCGCCTGGCTGCCGCTCAGGTGCGCGATCCGCAGGCCGGGCAGCCGGTCGGCCAGTTGCGCCCGGTAGCGCGCCTTGAGCGCCGAGCAGGCCAGCACCACCGGCTCGCCGCGCGCGGCGCTGTGGCGCAGCAGGGCATTGAGCCGGGCCAGCCAGGGCGCGCGGTCGGTGTCGTCCAACGGCCGGCCAGCCCGCATCTTCTCGACATTGGCCGGCGGGTGATGGTCATCGGCATCGACGAAGCGCCAGCCCAGTTCGCGGGCCAGCGCCTCGCCCACGGTGGTCTTGCCGCAGCCCGACACCCCCATCAGCAGCAGCGCGGTGATCGGCGCCGCGCCGCGGCCGGCGAGCCCGGTGCTCATGACTCGCCCGCGCGGCGCACGGCGTGACCGCCGAAGGCCTGGCGCATCAGCGCGAGCAGCCGGTTGCCGGTGTCGGCCCGACCCTGGGAGTCGAAGCGGCTCATCAGCGCCGCTGCGATCACCGGCGCGGGCGTGCCCTGTCGGACCGCCTCGTCGACGGTCCAGCGGCCTTCGCCGGAGTCGGCCACGTGCGGTTGCAGCGCCTGCAGCGCGCCGGGCTCGGAAAGCGCGTCGGCGGTGAGATCGAGCAGCCAGGAGCGCACCACGCTGCCGTGCCGCCAGAGTTGCGCGATGTCGGCCAGCGGCAGGTTCAGGTCCTGGCGCCCCTCCAGCAGCGCGAAGCCCTCGGCCAGCGCCTGCATCATCCCGTACTCGATGCCGTTGTGAACCATCTTCACGAAGTGCCCGGCGCCGCTGGGCCCGCAGTGCAGCCAGCCCGAGTCCGGCGCGGGCGCGAGCCGCCGGGCGAAGGGCGTCACCCGCGCCACCGCGTCGGCCTCGCCGCCCAGGCTCAGGCAGTAGCCCCCGGCCAGGCCCCAGATGCCGCCCGACACGCCGCAGTCCACGTACTGCAGGCCGGCCTCGGCGGCCTCGCGGGCGCGGCGCTGCGAGTCAAGGTAGTTGGCATTGCCGCCCTCGACGATCAGCTCGCCGGGGGCGAGCAGCGCCCGCAGATCGCGCAGCGCGGTCTCGGTGATCTCGCCGGCGGGCAGCATCAGCCATACCACCGCGGGCCCGCTGTCGGCCCGCAGCGCCGCCACCAGCGATGCCAGGGTGTCATGAGTGCGCACGCCGGGTTCATCGGCGAGCGCGTCGCGGGCGGCAGCGGCGGCATCGTGGCCGTGCACCCGTGTGCCGGCGCGCGCCAGCCGCCGGGCCATGTTCGCGCCCATGCGGCCCAGTCCGATCATGCCGATCGCAGTCATCTCAGGAGCTCCTCGATCAGGTGCCCGACCCGCGTGGCGGCGTCCGGCGACAGGCAGTCGACCACCTGGCGCGCCGGCATCGCGCGCAGCCAGGTGAGCTGCCGTTTGGCGAGCTGGCGGGTGGCGGCCACCGCGCGCGCGCGCATCGTGGCGGCATCGTACACACCGTCGAGGTGTTCCCAGGCCTGCCGGTAGCCCACGCAGCGCATCGCCGGCAGGCCGGTGTGCAGGCCCGGACGCGCGCGCAACGCAGCCACCTCATCGAGCAGGCCGGCGGCGAACATGGCCTCGGTGCGTCGGGCGATGCGCGCGTGCAGCCCCGCGCGCTCACCGGGCTCCAGCGACACCACCGGCACCCCGGCCAGGCCACTGGTGCGCCCCTGGCGCGCGAGCAGCGTGGAGAGCGGCTCGCCGGTGGTCTCGAGGATCTCGAGCGCGCGCTGGATGCGTTGCGCGTCGCCGGGCGCAAGCCGTGCCGCGGTCACCGGGTCGCGCGCCGCCAGTTGCCGGTGCAGCGCCGGCCAGCCTTCTGCGCGCGCCTGCGCCTCGAGCCGGGCGCGCAGGGCCGGGTCGGCCTGCGGCAGATCATGCAGTCCCTCGACCAGCGCCCGGGCATAGAGCAGGGTGCCGCCCACCAGCAGGGGCAGTCGGCCGCGGGCGCGGATCTCCCCGATCAGCCGGCTCGCGTCGGCGGCAAACCGCGCGGCCGAATAGGCCTCGGTGGGCTCCAGGATGTCGATCAGGTGGTGCGGCACGGCTGCGCGCTCGGCGGCGTCGGGCTTGGCGGTGCCGATGTCCATGCCGCGATAGACCAGCGCCGAATCGACGCTGATCACCTCCAGTGGCAGCGAACGGGCCAGCGCCAGTGCGGCGGCGGTCTTGCCCGAGGCGGTCGGGCCCAGCAGCATCACCGCGGGCGGGGCTTGCCCGCCCGCAGCCGCGCTGCTGCGGCCCTCCGGACGCGGGAGCGCGACGCTCGGGCTCATGGCGTGCCGCGGGCCGCGCCGTCGCGACGCGGATCGGCGCCGCCGGTCCAGCCGCCCTCGGGGGCGGCCACGATGCCGTGCAGGCCGCTGTTCAGGTCGGTGATCAGCACGGTGTGGCCGCGCGCACGCAAGCCCTCGGCCAGTTGCGCCAGCGGCGTGCCCCGCTCGAGCACGGTGGTGGCCGAGGCCTGGGCGCCGAAGTTGGGCAGGTCGATGGCCTGCTGGATGTCGAGGTCCCAGTCGATCAGGCCGATCAGGGTCTTGACCACGTACCAGATGATCGCCGGACCGCCCGGCGAGCCGATCACCGCGCGCAGCCGGCCATCCGGGCCGAACACCAGCGTGGGCGCCATTGCGCTGCGGGGGCGCTTGCCGCCGGCCAGCGCATTGGCCACCGGCAGGCCGTCGGGGCCGGCGGGCGCGAGCGAGAAGTCGGTGAGCTGGTTGTTGAGCAGCATGCCGGCGGCCATCTGCAGGCTGCCCAGGCCGTTCTCGATGCTGCTGGTGAGCGCCACCGCGCGGCCCTGGGCATCGACCACCGAGAGATGCGTGGTGGACGGCAGCGCGGTCGAGGCGTCGCTCGCCAGCCGCAGGGCGCCGGCCGGCTGGCCCGGCGCGGGCACGCCCAGGCTGCGATCCGGCCGGATCAGCGCAGCCCGCGCGCGCAGGTAGGCGGGGTCGAGCAGGCCGGCCACCGGCACCAGCACGACATCCGGGTCGGCGACATGGCGCAGCCGGTCGGCATAGGCCAGGCGCTGGGCCTCGCTCACCAGATGGACCGCGTCGAGCGAGCCCGGCCCCAGCGCGCGCAGGTCGAAAAACTCGAGCATGCCCAGGGTCTGCAGCACCGTGATGCCGCCGCTGGAGGGAGGCCCCATGCCGCAGATCCGGTGGCCGCGGTAGGTGCCGCAGACCGGGGGGCGCTCACGCGCCTGGTAGCCGGCCAGGTCGCTCAGGCTAAGGCGCCCGGGTCGCTCGGGGTGGCTGCTCACGCGATCGACGATCGCCCGCGCGATCTCGCCGGTGTGCAGCGCGTCAGCGCCGTCGGCGGCCACCCGGCGCAGCGTGGCCGCCAGAGCGGGCTGGCGCAGCAGCGCGCCCATCGGCCAGGCCTGTCGATCGGGCCCGAGCAGCACCGAGGCCACCGGTTCGCCCTGGGCGAGGATGCGCTCGCGCGCGGCGCGGGTCTGGCCGTGCAGCCTTGCCGACACCGGCGCGCCGGTCTCGGCAAGCCGGATGGCGTCGTCCAGGAGCGAGGCCCAGGGCAGGCGACCATGGCGCCGGTGGGCGAGTTCGAGCATGCGGGCAAGGCCGGGCACGCCCACCGCATGGCCGCCATCGATCACCGCCGGCCAGCCGAGCGGACGGCCGCCGGCATCGAGGAACTGCGAGGCCTGCGCGCGGGCCGGCGCGGTCTCGCGGCCGTCGTAGCTGGTGACCGCGCCGCTGGCAGGATCGAAGTGCAGCAGGAACCCGCCGCCACCCAGGCCCGACGACTGCGGCTCGACCACCGCCAGCACCCACTGCGCCGCGATCGCCGCATCGAGCGCCGAGCCGCCGCGGGCGAGCGCGGCCACGCCGGCCTGCACCGCCAGCGGGTGCGCGGCCGCGACCATGTCGCGCGGGGCGCGAACGAGGGGGCGCGGCGTCCAGCCCGAGGGCAGTTCCGGCGCGTCTGCACTGGCCGCCGCCATGCTGCCGCTGGGCAGCGCGCCCGCCAGCAGGCCGGCAAGCGCGAGCAGGGCCGCGGCCGCGCGCCGCGCTGGGGCGTGACCCATGGCCGTCAGCGACCGCGCAGGAACCAGCCGTCGAGCTCGGCCAAGCCTACCTGGACCCAGGTGGGCCGCCCGTGGTTGCACTGGTCGGCGCCGGCAGTGTTCTCCATCTCGCGCAGCAGCGCGTTCATCTCCTGCAGCGTCAGGCGCCGGTTGGCCCGCACCGCGGCATGGCAGGCCATGGTGGCCAGGGTCTCGTTGCGCTGCTCGGTGAGCGCGCGTGAGCTGCCCACCTCGCGCAGCTCGGACAGCACCGAGCGGGCGAGCGAGGCCGGGTCGGCATCGGCGAGCGCCGCCGGCACGCCGCGCACCGCCAGCGTGCCCGGTGACAGCACGGTCAGCTCGAGCCCCAGCGCGGCGAGTGCGGCCGCATCTTCCTCGACCAGCCTCACCTCCAGCGGATCGGCGCGGAAGGTGGCGGGAATGAGCAGCGACTGCACCGCTGGCGGGCCCTGGTCGAGCTCGCGCTTGAGTCGTTCGAACACCACCCGCTCATGCGCGGCGTGCATGTCGATGAGCACCAGGCCGCGCGCGTTCTGGGCCAGGATGTACACCCCATGCAGCTGGGCCAGCGCGAAGCCGAGCGGCGGGGTGCCGGCCGTGTCCTCGGGCAGGGCGGCGACCATGCCTGCACTGGCGCCGGTGGCCGCGGCGCCCGGCGCCGGCTCGGCGGCGGCTGCCAACCCGGGCGGGCGCAGCCCTGGCGAGGCGGCGCCCGCGTCGGCCAGGGGCAGGGCGGCGCCGG
>JBAWWD010000029.1:0-49860 GCA_037146935.1 Burkholderiales bacterium | reverse complement strand
GGCTGCCGGCTACGGGCATGGCCGCGCCCAGGGCGACGGTCCATTGCGCGAAGTTTCCAGCGGCTTCGTTGACGCTGTTGCCCGTGATGCTCAGCCCCGGCAGATCAGTCTCGGTGATGGTCACCGAGCCGGTACCGGTGCTGGAGGTGCGCCCGGTGGCTGAGAGGGTGGCATTGAGCACCACGGTCTCGTTGGCCTCGTAGGTCGAGTCATCGAGGATGGCGGCGCGTACCAGGAGGCTGGTGGTGTTGGCCGGGATGGCCAGCGCGGAACTGTACGAAACCCAGTTGGTGCCCCCATCGATGGACACCTGCAGCGAACTGCTGAAGTCGGTGCCCGCAGCGGCGGTACCCGAGCCGAAGCTCAGGGCTAGGCTGCCGGCCACGGGCATGGCCGAGCCCAGGGCCACGGTCCATTGCGCGAAGTTGCCGGCTGCTTCATTGACGTTGTTGCCGGTGATGCTCAGCCCGGGCAGATCAGTCTCGGTGATGGTGACCGAGCCCGTGCCGGTGCTGGAAGTGCGCCCAACCGCCGACAGGGTGGCATTGAGCACTACTGTCTCGCTGGCCTCGTAGACGGCGTCATCGAGGATGGCGGCCCGCACCAGCAGGCTCGTGGTGTTGGCTGGGATGGAGAGGGCCGAGCTGTAGGAGACCCAGTTGGTACCCCCGTCAGTGGATACCTGGAGCGAGTTGCCGAAATCGGAGCCTGCGCTGGCAGTGCCGGCTCCGAAGCTCAGGGCCAGGCTACCAGCCACGGGCATGGCCGAGCCCAGGGCCACGGTCCATTGGGCGAAGTTGCCAGCGGCTTCGTTGACGCTGTTGCCCGTGATGCTCAGCCCCGGCAGATCGGTCTCGGTGATGGTGACCGAGCCGGTACCGGTGCTGGAAGTGCGCCCAGTTGCCGACAGGGTGGCATTGAGCACCACCGTCTCGCTGGCCTCGTAGACGGCGTCATCGAGGATCGCAGCGCGCACCAGCAGGCTCGTGGTGTTGGAAGGAATGACCAGAGCCGAGCTGTAGGTGCTCCAGGAGCTACCGCCGTTGGTGGAGACCTCCAGGGCATTGGTGAAGTCCGCACCTGCGGTGGCGGTGCCCGAGCCGAAGCTCAGCGCGAGGCTGCCAGCCACGGGCATGGCCGCGCCCAGGGCCACGGTCCATTGCGCAAAGTTGCCAGCTGCTTCATTGACGCTGTTGCCGGTGATGCTCAGACCGGGCAGATCAGTCTCGGTGATGGTGACCGAGCCGGTGCCGGTGCTGGAGGTGCGCCCGGTGGCTGAGAGGGCGGCATTGAGCACCACGGTCTCATTGGCCTCGTAGGTCGAGTCATCGAGGATCGCAGCGCGCACCAGCAGGCTGGTGGTGTTGGCCGGGATGGCCAGCGCGGAACTGTACGAAACCCAGTTGGTGCCCCCATCGATGGACACCTGCAGCGAACTGCTGAAGTCGGTGCCCGCAGCGGCGGTGCCCGAGCCGAAGCTCAGGGCCAGGCTGCCGGCTACGGGCATGGCCGCGCCCAGGGCCACGGTCCATTGCGCAAAGTTGCCAGCTGCTTCATTGACGCTGTTGCCGGTGATGCTCAGACCGGGCAGATCAGTCTCGGTGATGGTGACCGAGCCGGTGCCGGTGCTGGAGGTGCGCCCGGTGGCTGAGAGGGCGGCATTGAGCACCACGGTCTCATTGGCCTCGTAGGTCGAGTCATCGAGGATCGCAGCGCGCACCAGCAGGCTGGTGGTGTTGGCCGGGATGGCCAGCGCGGAACTGTACGAAACCCAGTTGGTGCCCCCATCGATGGACACCTGCAGCGAACTGCTGAAGTCGGTGCCCGCAGCGGCGGTGCCCGAGCCGAAGCTCAGGGCCAGGCTGCCGGCTACGGGCATGGCCGAGCCCAGGGCCACGGTCCATTGCGCGAAGTTACCTGCTGCTTCGGCCACGGTGTTGCCGGTGATGCTCAGGCCAGGCAGCGGCGCATCGTCGTCCAGCAGCACTACAGTGCCGGTCGCCGTACTTGACGTGCGGCCTTGTGCTGACAGAGTGGCTTCCAGCACGATCGATTCAGTGGATTCGCTGAGCGAGTCGTTCAGGATGGCAGCGCGCACCAGCAGGCTGGTGGTGTTGGCGGGAATCGCCAGAGACGAGCTGTAGGCGGTCCATGTGCTGCCGCCGTTGGTGGAGACCTCCAGGGCATTGGTGAAGTCCGTACCGGCGGTGGCGGTGCCCGAGCCGAAGCTCAGCGCGAGGCTGCCAGCTACGGGCATGGCCGAGCCCAGGGCCACGGTCCATTGTGCGAAGTTGCCAGCGGCTTCGTTGACGCTGTTGCCGGAGATGCTCAGACCGGGCAGGTCAGTCTCGGTGATGGTCACCGAGCCGGTACCGGTGCTGGAGGTGCGCCCGGTGGCTGAGAGGGTGGCATTGAGCACCACGGTCTCGTTGGCCTCGTAGGTCGAGTCATCGAGGATCGCAGCGCGCACCAGGAGGCTGGTGGTGTTGGCGGGGATGGCGAGGGCCGAGCTATAGGAGACCCAGTTGGTACCCCCGTCGGTAGACACCTGCAGCGAGCTGCTGAAGTCGGTGCCCGCAGCGGCGGTACCCGAGCCGAAACTCAGGGCCAGGCTGCCGGCCACGGGCATGGCCGAGCCCAAGGCCACGGTCCACTGCGCAAAGTTGCCCGTTGCTTCGTTGACGCTGTTGCCGGTGATGCTCAGACCGGGCAGATCAGTCTCGGTGATGGTCACCGAGCCGGTGCCGGTGCTGGAGGTGCGCCCGGTGGCCGACAGGGTGGCGTTGAGCACCACGGTCTCGCTGGCCTCGTAGGTCGAGTCATCGAGGATCGCAGCGCGCACCAGGAGGCTGGTGGTGTTGGCGGGGATGGCGAGGGCCGAGCTATAGGAGACCCAGTTGGTACCCCCGTCGGTAGACACCTGCAGCGAGCTGCTGAAGTCCGTGCCCCCGGCGGCGGTGCCCGAGCCGAAGCTCAACGCGAGGCTGCCAGCCACGGGCATGGCTGAGCCCAAGGCCACCGTCCACTGTGCAAAGTTGCCCGTTGCTTCGTTGACGCTATTGCCGGTGATGCTCAGACCGGGTAGATCAGTCTCGGTGATCGTCACCGAGCCCGTGCCGGTGCTGGAGGTGCGCCCCGTGGCCGACAGCGTGGCGTTGAGCACCACGGTCTCGCTGGTCTCGTAGGTCGAGTCATCGAGGATGGCGGCTCGCACCAGGAGGCTGGTGGTGTTGGCGGGGATGGCGAGCGCAGCGCTATAGGAGACCCAGTTGGTGCCCCCGTCAGTGGACACTTGCAGCGAGTTGCTGAAGTCAGTACCGGCAGTCGCGGTACCCGACCCCAGGCTCAGGGCGAGGCTGCCGGCCACGGGCATGGCCGCGCCTAGATTTACCGTCCACTGTGCAAAGTTGCCGGTTGCTTCATTGACGCCATTGCCCGTGATGCTCAGACCGGGCAGGTCAGTCTCGGTTATGGAGACCGAACCGGTGCCGGTGCTGGAGGTGCGCCCGGTGGCCGAGAGGGTGGCGTTGAGCACCACGGTCTCATTGGCCTCGTAGGCAGCGTCATCGAGGATCGCAGCGCGCACCAGCAGGCTGGTGGTGTTGGCAGGGATGGCCAGGGCGGAGCTGTACGAAACCCAGTTCGTGCCGCCATCGGTGGACACTTGCAGCGAATTGCCGAAGTCGGCGCCTGCGCTGGCAGTGCCGGCTCCGAAGCTCAGAGCGAGGCTGCCGGCCACGGGCATGGCCGAGCCTAGATTTACCGTCCACTGAGCGAAGTTTCCAGCGGCTTCATTGACGCTGTTGCCGGAGATGCTCAGACCGGGCAGATCAGTCTCGGTGATGGTCACTGAGCCCGTGCCGGTGCTGGAAGTGCGCCCAGTCGCCGAGAGGGTGGCATTGAGCACCACCGTCTCGCTGGCCTCGTAGACGGCGTCATCGAGGATGGCAGCGCGCACCAGCAGGCGGGTGGTGTTGGCCGGGACGCTGACCGCGGCGCTGTAGTTGGTCCAGGAGGTGCCGTTGTCGGTGGAGACCTGGAGGGTGTTGCTGAAGTCGGTGCCCGCCGTGGCGGTGCCGGCGCCGAAGCTCAATGCGAGGTTGCCGGCCACCGGCATCGGCGAGCCCAAGGCGATGCTCCATTGGGCAAAATTGCCGGCACCTTCTGCCACACTGCTCCCGGCAATCGCGACGCTCGGCAGTTCCGAGGCGGTGTCGTTGTCCAGGATCACGGCCGTGCCGGAGGCGTTGGTCGAGATCCGGCCCTGCAGCGACAGTGTCGCGCCCAGCACGACGGTTTCGTTTGCCTCCTGCGCGGCATCGTCCAGGATGGCGGCCCGAACCTTCAGGGTCTGGTAGTTCGAGTCCAGCTCGATCGAGTCACCGTCAACGGCTGTCCAACTGGCGCCGTCATCATAGGAGTACTCGAGCGCCTGGCTGTAGTCGACATCGGCGGTTGCAGTGCTGCTCGGCTGCGGAGCGAGCGTGAGACGCGCAGTGCCGAACCGTTCGGCTGCCGGCAGCTTCTCGCTCAATGAGATGGTCCACTGCACGAAGCCGCCATTGGCTTCCGTGGCTGAATTGCCGACCACCGTGAGATCGGGCAGGTCGGTGTCGGTGATGCGCGCCTCCCCGCTGGCGCTTGAACTGCCCTGAGCGCCCGCGGTCATGGTGGCGTCGAGGATGACTGCCTCCTCGCCCTCCAACAGCCGGTCATCGATCACCAGCGTTCGCGCGAGCATCGAGGTGCTGCCCACCGGAATGCTCACCGAACTGCCCGGGCTGTAAGCGACCCAGGTGGTGCCGCCGTCGGTCGAAACCTGCAGCTCGGTCGAGTAGTCCGTCCCCGCGGATGCGGTCGATCGCGGAGAGAACCCCAGCGTGACCGATGCCGGCACCGGCAGGCTCTCCGAGTCGCCAAAGATCCAGCCGAGTTGCCACCTGAGATAGCGGTTGCTCAGGTTGCCTTCGGTGGCCTGGTTTCCGTCGATGTAGATATCAAATGCCACGGGATCCTCGGTTTCGCAGGGGAGGGGGCCGGACTCGGCGAGATGGGGGGCTGTCCCCCACCTGGGGTCGACTGCGGACGCGCGAGGCGATGCCGCAGCCTTTCCAGGCGGTTGTCTAAGGTAGGCTCGTGCGTCACGTTTTCAGGTGACGTAATTCCGGGCCGCCGGGCGCCCGTCGGCCTCTGGTCGCCGCCTGTCGGGTCCGGCCGGTACCCCTGGAGGGCAAGCCGCCATGACCCCGTTCGAAGCGATGCCGCTACCCCTTAAGCCCACCGTGATGGCGCCCGATGGCTCGGATGTCCGTGTCCTGCTCCGTCTGAGCGGCGGCAGCATGGCGCACTTCAGCCTCGGCGTCGGGCGCTGTTCGGCCGCGGTCCGGCATCGCAGCGTCGAGGAGCTCTGGTATGTCCTCGAGGGGCGCGCGTTGATGTGGCGAAGTCAGGGCGGGCTTGCCCAGGAGGTCGCGCTCGCGCCCGGCATGTGCCTTTCCATCCCGCGCGGGACCAGCTTCCAGTTTTGCACGGTGGGTGACGTGCCTTTCGCGGCGGTCGCTGTCACCATGCCGCCCTGGCCCGACAGCGACGAAGAAGCAGAGCCGGTTGCCGGCCCCTGGCAGCCGCGCTGAGCCGCAGGGGCGTCCAATTCCTGGAGAAAATCATGCGTTCATTTTTGCGTCTTACGCTGGCTGCCGCGCTTTGCGCGGCACCCCTGACCGGCGCGCTGGCCCAGGAGTCCCAGCGCCGTTTCCGCATCCTGAAGCCTGACGAGATGACCCCCGCGCAGCGCGACCTGGTGAAGAGCATCCAGTCGGGCCCGCGGGCCTCGGTGCAGGGCTCGGCGGCCAATCAGTCCGGCGGCACCGTGGGCAGCCCCTTCAATGTGTTCCTGCGCAGCCCTGAACTGGGCGAGGACCTCCAGAAGGTGGGCAGCTACATCCGGTTCAAGAGCACCCTCGGGCAGCGCCTGACCGAACTCGCCATCCTGGTGACGGCCCGCTACTGGAATGCCCAGTATGAATGGCATGCCCATCACCGCCTCGCGCTGCAGGCCGGCCTTGATCCGAAGATTGCCGAGGAGATCGCCCACGGCCGCAGGCCCGCGGGCATGAAGCCCGATGAAGAAGCGGTGTATGCCTTCAGCCACGAGCTGCACCACGACAAGCAGGTGAGCGATGCCACCTACCGGAAGGTAATCGAACTCTTCGGGGAGCAGGGCGCCATGGACCTCATGGCGGTCAATGGCTACTACTCGCTGGTGTCGATGGTGCTCAATGTCGACCGCACCCCGATCCCCAATGGCGGGCCCAATCCGCTGCCCGCGCTGAAATGAGCGTCATGGTCTGGCGGCACGGCAGGAGCATGCAGTCATGAGGCAGACATCGGTGAAGGCCGGAGTGCTGCAGGTCGAGGTGACCGAGCATGGGCCGGCCGATGGCTGGCCCTGTGTGATGGGGCATGGGTTTCCTTATGACACGCATGCCTATGACGAGACCGCGACGCTGCTGGCGCAGGCCGGTGCCCGCGTGATCGTGCCCTCCCTGCGTGGCTTCGGCGGAACGCGGTTCCTGTCCGCTGATACGCCCCGCTCGGGGGAGCAGGCGGTGCTGGGCGCCGATCTGCTGGCCCTGCTCGATGCCCTGCGCATCGAGCGCGCGGTGCTTGGGGGTTATGACTGGGGCGGTCGTGCCTGCTGCGTGGTCTCGGCGCTGTGGCCGCAGCGGGTGGTCGCGCTGGTGTCCTCGAATACCTACAACATCCAGAACATCGCCCGCGCCATGGAGCCTGCGGCCACGGCAAGCGAGGAGTCGGCGCTCTGGTACCAGTATTACTTTCATTCCGAGCGCGGGCGGCGTGGCCTGGAGAAGAACCGCCGTGACATCGCGCGCACGCTGTGGCGTCAGTGGTCGCCCACCTGGGCGTTCGACGAGCCCACCTTCCTGCGCACGGCGCCCGCCTTCGACAATCCGGACTTCGTCGAGGTGGTGATCCATTCCTACCGTCACCGCTTCGGGCTGGTGCCGGGCGATCCCGCCTGCGCAAATCTCGAGGCGCGACTGGCCGCGCAGCCGGTCATTCCCGTGCCGGCGGTCACCCTCGACGGCACTGCGGATGGTTTGCGTACCGACACCACCAGCGGCATCCCGAAATTCACCGGGCCGCATGAGCATCGGTTCCTGCAAGGCTGCGGACACAATCCGCCGCAGGAGCGTCCGCGCGAGTGGGCCGACGCGGTCTTGCGCGCCCGGGCGCTGGCTGCCGCCTGAGACCTTTCCGAGCGGGCGTGCCGACTGCTCGGCATGCCCGCGCGGATTCAATCGGCGAAGCGGCTCAGCTGCGACGACGCCGGCTGCCGATCAGGCTCAGCAGCGCGATGCCCACCAGCGCCTGGCTGCTGGGCTCAGGGACGAAGCCGGTCTCCTTGCGGATGTCGTTGTCGGTGTCCTGAAGGAAGCTCCAGTTGGTGTCGGGGCCGGTACCGGGATCGAAACTGACGGTCAGCTTGTGGAAGAGGTCTCCGACGGGCGCATTCGGGTCGATCGCGATCGCCACCTGGTAGAGGGCGACGCCGTTGCAGCCGGTGCAGCCGCTATTGATCGCGAAGTCCAGTCCGGACGCGGATCCGTTCGTGCCGGGGCTGGGATCGGTGGTGTCGAACACGGTGATCTGACCGAAGTCCGATCCATCCAGGGTCAGGGTGTTCAGCCTGCCGATGCCGTTGCCATTCGTGAAGTTGAAGACCCAGGGCGCGCTGAATGTGTCACCGCTGAGACTCAAGGACCAGCCCGTGCCGGTGACCCCGCCCGAACTCGCGCCCGTCGTTGCCCAGTTCAGGGTCTGGGTCAGACCACCCGAAAACGCTGCCGTCACCTTCAGGTTGTCCATGTCTGCGCCGGTGGTGGAAAAGCCGGTGAGGCCGGGGATGGTATCGACGGTATTGCCCTTGCTGATCACGACCGCCGAGTGAGACGGTGCGGCCGTCAAGGCTGCCGCGACGGCGAGAATTGCCGCCCCAAGAGTTGCGTTCCTCATTTGAATGACCTCCAGTTGTTGCATTGCAGGACGCTGCCGACACCGGCCCTCGCGGCCGATGCGGGAATGGGGTCTGCAATTTCCGGGCCTTCAGGTGAAAGACGTTTTTTTTCAATGGCTTGAGTGATTTTTCGGCGGAGCCCTTCGGGCAGGATGTAAAGGCCGCCGACACTTCGCGGCAGAGGTGTTTCGCAGTTGCAACCCGAGCAGGGCGGCAGCCAGGCCTCGTGGCATCCGGATCGGCTAGCATGGCCGCCTTGCCCGCCGTCGCGGGCTCTGCCGGCGCCACGATGTTCTTCGCTTCCTTTTTCGATGATCGATTGAGCCGCGCGGCCTTGCGCGATGCGCGCAGGGCGCAGCGCGTCGGGGCGTCTGCGGTGTTCGTGTTCAGCCTGGCAAGCCTGGGGGCCGCCCCGAACGCCGTCCTTGCCCAGCCAGCAGACACCACCGGCGCGCAAGGGGCGCCGGTGGATACGCTGTCCGAGGTTGTGGTGTCGGCCAGCCGTCAGGCACAGCGCAGCTTCAACGCGCCGGCCTCGATCCAGTCGGTTGATGCGCAAACGATCCGAGCGGCCGGGCCGCAGGTGAACCTTTCCGAATCGCTGTCGCGGGTACCCGGCGTGGTGGTGCTCAATCGCCAGAACTACGCGCAGGATCTGCAACTCTCGATCCGCGGGTTCGGTGCCCGCTCTGCATTCGGCATCCGGGGCGTTCGCCTGATCGTCGATGGCATCCCGGCCACCATGCCCGATGGGCAGGGGCAGGCGGCCACTGTCAGCCTGGCGTCTGTGGGCCGCCTCGAGGTGCTGCGTGGCCCTCTCGCCCTGCTCTACGGCAACGCCGCCGGGGGCGTGGTTCAGGCGTTCAGCCTCGAGCCGCCGGCGCAGCCCATGGCCTCGGCCAGTCTGTCGGCGGGCAGCCAGGGGGCGCAGCGTCTCGGGCTCGGGGCTTCCGGGCAGGCCGGGTCGGCCAGCCTGCTGGCTGACTGGTCACGCTTTCAGACTGACGGCTATCGCGATCACAGCGCGGCCCGGCGCGAGCAGTTCAATGGCATCGTCCGCCTGCGCACGGACGCGGATACCCGGATCACGCTGGTGGCCAACGTGTTCGACCAGCCGCTTTCCCAGGATCCGCTCGGCCTCACCCGCGCTCAGATGCAGGCTGACCCGCGACAGGTGGACCCGTCGGCGCTCAGCCAGGACACCCGCAAGACCGTTGCCCAGAACCAGGCTGGCCTGGTGGCCGAACACCGGCTGGATGCCGATCGGTCGCTGAGCGCGCGCCTGTACGCCGGGCAGCGGGCAGTGTTCCAGACGCTTTCCACGCCGCTGTCGGCGCAGACCGCCGCGACCGCGCCTGGCGGGGTCGTCGATCTCGACCGCGACTTTGGCGGGATCGGCCTGCAGTACAGCCACGGCATGGCGCTGGGCGAATCCCGGCTCAGCGTGGTGCTGGGGCTCGATCATGATCGGCAACGGGAACAGCGCCTGGGCTTCATCAACAACGCCGGCATTGTCGGAGCGCTCAAGCGCGATGAGCTCAATCGTGTGCAGAACACCGACCTCTATGCGCTGGCGGTGCTGCGCCTGCCCACCGACTGGACCCTCACCGCCGGCGCGCGTGCCAGCCGGGTGCACTTCCGCTCCGACGATCGGTACATCACGACGGGCAATGGCGACGACAGCGGGGCGCGCCAGTACCAGGCGGTGTCGCCGGTGCTGGGGGTGTCGCGCGCCATCGGCAGCACCGTGAACCTCTACGCCAATCTTGGCCGCGGATTCGAGACGCCCACCTTCGCCGAGCTGGCCTATCGATCCACCTCTGGCAGCCTCACCGGCCTGAATCTGGGGCTGCAGGCCTCGCGCAGCCGGCAATCGGAAGTCGGCGCGAAATGGCGCAGCAGCGACGGCAGCCAGCGCGCCGATCTCGCGTTCTTCTCGATCGGGACTGACGACGAGATCGTGGTCGATGCCAACGTCGGCGGTCGCACCACTTACCGCAATGCCGGACGCACGCAGCGTGATGGCGCCGAACTCGCATGGTTTGCCAGCGTGTCGCCGGGCCTGACGGCGCGTGTCGCCCTCACCTGGTTGTCCGCGCGATTCCGTGATGGCTTTGTCAGCGGCACCGGCAGTGGGGCCGTGACGGTGGCTGCCGGCAATCGGCTGGCGGGCACGCCCGATCGCCTCGCCTTTGGCGAACTGGTGTGGCGGCCTCGCGTGGACGGCATGCTCGCCGGTCTGCAGCTTGGGCTGGAGGCCTTGAAGGTGGGCGCCATTCCGGTCAATGACGCCAATACCGACGCTGCCGAGGGCTACACGCTGATTCATCTGCGGGCGAGCCTGCCCAGAGAGATCGGCGCGTGGCGACTGGTTCCGTTCGCGCGCATCGACAACCTCACCGACCGTCGCCATGTGGGTTCGGTGATCGTCAACGAGGGCAATCGCCGCTTCTTCGAGCCCGGCCCCGGGCGAACCTGGCTGGCCGGCCTCTCGCTGTCGGCCCGCTTCTGATCGAACCATCCTGCCGCCGGCCCGGGCCCGGTGGCCGGCATCGGGTGTAGGATGTTCGGGCGCCGTCAAGGTGCGGTCCGGCATCGTCGGACCGGTTCGTCGGGTTGGAAAACCATCATTCGGGGTGGCCGTCGCCACCGGCCGATCCGGCGTCGCAATCCGTTATTCGAGGAGGGAAGATGATCAAGAGATCCGCAACGAGCTCGGCCATCATGCCGGCATGGAAGGCGCTGGCCGCAGGCTGCGCGCTGTCGTTCGGCATGACCGCGGCCTGGGCACAGGATGCCAAGCCCGAGGAAGTGCCCTTCTGGGCGGTGGGCATGCCCAAGACCGGTCCTGGCAAGCAGATGGCGCCTGTGCCGGCCTTCCCGGTGCCTACCCCGGCCGACAAGCTGCCGCTGGCCAAGCTCAAGCTGCCCCCGGGCTTCAAGGCCGAGGTCTGGGCGAGCGGGGTGCTCGACGCCCGCGGCATGCGCCAGGGCGACAACGGCACCGTCTTCGTCAGCACCCTGTTCGTCGCCGGCAAGATCTACGCGATCCAGGACAAGGGCGGCAAGCGCGAGATCAAGACCATCGCCGAGAAGCTGTTCCTGCCCAACGGCATCGAGTATCACAAGGGCTCGCTGTTCGTGGCCACGCCCAAGGACATCACCCGCTACGACAACATCGAGGCCAACCTCGACAATCCGCCCAAGCCGGTGATGGTCTACGACAAGCTGCCCGGCCTGGTGCCGCACGGCTGGAAGTTCATCAAGGTCGGTCCGGACGGCAAGCTGTACGTGCCCACCGGCGCGGCCTGCAACATCTGCGAGGAGAAGCCGGGCTTTGCCGAGATTGCCCGCATGAACCTCGACGGCACCGGCATGGAGGTGGTGGCGCGCGGCGTTCGCAACACCGTGGGCTTCGATTTCCACCCGGTCACCGGCGAACTCTGGTTCACCAACAACGGCCGCGACTGGCTCTCCGAAGACCTGCCCAACGACACCCTCAACCGGGTGGGCAAGCCGGGCAAGGACCACTTCGGCTACCCGTATTGCCACCAGGGCAACTTTGCCGATCCGGAGTTCGGCTGGGGCAAGGACTGCAACGAGTTCACCAAGCCGGCCGCGCTCACCGGGCCGCACGCGGGCACGCTCGGCATGCGCTTCTACACCGGCAAGATGTTCCCCAAGAAGTATCAGAACGCCATCTTCCTGGCGCGCCATGGTCCGTGGAACCGCACCACCAAGTTCGGGGCCGACATCATGGTGGCCTACCCGGATGGCAAGGGCGGCATCTCGAAGATGGAGCCCTTCATGACGGGTCTGGTGGAGAACAACGGCTATCTCGGTCGACCGGTCGATGTGCTGGTCCTCAAGGATGGTTCGATGCTGGTCTCTGATGACCACAATGGTGCGATCTACCGCATCAGCTACGCGGGCAAGTAGGCGCCGCGTGCGCCTGACCCGAGGCGTGGTCGCCGCCGCCGCTCTGGCGGCGGCACTGGGCGCCTTGTCGTGGTCACCGGCGTTCGAGCCGGTGGCATCGGCATGGGCGCAGTCGCCTGCCGCGGTGCCGGCCAACGCGCCCTCGCGCGCGTCCGGTGGCGCGCGCAAGCCGGCTGCCGCGCCGGCTGCAGCGCCAGCCGGACCCTCCGCGGCCCAGCTCGCCGCCGAGCAGGCTCAGCGCGAGCGGTTCCAGACCGAGTGCCTCGCCTGCCACGGCGCCGGCGGTCGGAGCCAGCAAGCCGAGGTGCCTTCGCTTGCGGGTCAGCACGCCTTCTACGCGATCACGCAACTGTTCCTGTATCGCGAAGGCCGTCGCGCCAACCCGGTGATGAGCGCGATTGCCAAGGGCATGAGTGATGCCGACATGCGCGCATTTTCGGAACTCATCGCTGCCCTGCCTGCGGCCTCGTCCGGGGGCGATGTCGCTGCTGCCGACCCTGACCGCATGCGGCGTGGCGCGCAGCTGGCTGCCCGCCACCGCTGCGGGGCGTGTCACGGAAACGACTACGCGGGCGGCGGTCAGGTCGCGCGGATTGCGGGCCAGCGCGAGGAATATCTCCGTCTGGTGCTGGGCGAATTCCAGTCTGGCGCCCGGCTCGGCTACACCACGGCCATGAATGAGACTCTCGCCGGACTGTCAGCTGCCGATCTCGCTGACCTCGCGTATTTCCTGGCGAACGTGCGCTGAGTTTCGCGCGTCTGGCGGCCTTCCGCGCGCGTCCGGACATCTCCTCCCCCCCATTGCAGCGCGGCCGGAAAGTGGTCGACAATGAAACTGCTGCACGTTTTCATTCATCAAACCAATGAAGCCCGGCTGATACCGGGCGGGGGGACGCTGAACCATGGATATGAACCGGAGGCAGTTCTTCCGGGTCAGTGGCGCGGGGCTGGTGGGATCCAGCCTGGCTGCCTTGGGTTTCTCGCCAACGGCCGCGCTGGCCGAGACGCGAAACTTCAAGCTCGCCCGCACCACCGAAACCCGCAGCATCTGCCCGTATTGCTCGGTGAGCTGCGGGCTGGTGATGTACACGCTTGGCGACAAGGCCAAGAACGTCAAGTCGACCATCATCCACGTCGAGGGTGATCCCGATCACCCGGTCAATCGCGGCACGCTGTGCCCCAAGGGCGCTGGCGTGATGGACATGATCCAGTCGCGCGATCGGGTCCGGGTGCCGCAGGTTCGCGAGCCCGGTTCCAGCGAATGGAAATCGCTCTCCTGGGACGAGGCGCTCACGCGTGTGGCCCGGCTGATGAAAGCCGACCGCGATGCCAACCTCGTGAAGGCCAACGACAAGGGCGTGACGGTCAACCGGTGGAACACCACCGGGATGCTGATCTCGTCGGCGTCCTCCAACGAATCCGGTTTCCTTTCCGTCAAGGTCGCTCGCGGCCTTGGGATGGTCGCACTCGATACGCAAGCACGTATCTGACACGCGCCGACGGTGTCCAGTCTGGGCCCGACTTTCGGTCGCGGAGCGATGACCAACTCGTGGACGGATATCAAGAACACTGATCTCGTCCTCATCATGGGCGGCAATGCCGCCGAAGCCCACCCCTGCGGATTCAAGTGGGTGACCGAGGCGATGCAGCAGCGCAAGGCGAAGCTGATCGTCGTCGATCCACGCTTCACCCGCAGCGCGGCGGTGGCCGATTACTACGCGCCCATTCGCGTGGGGACCGACATCGCCTTCCTGGCCGGTGTCATCAACTACCTGCTTGCCAGCGACAAGATCCACCTCGACTACGTCAAGCTCAACACCGACGCGAGCTTCCTGGTCAAGGAGGGGTTCTCCTTCGAGAACGGCTTCTTCAGCGGCTACAACGCCGACAAGCGCAGCTATGACAAGTCGAGCTGGGGTTACCAGCTCGGCAAGGATGGCTACGTGCTCACGGACGACACCCTGCAGAACCCGCAGTGCGTCTTCCAGCAGATGAAGAAGCACTACGCGCGCTACACGCCCGAACTCGTCAGCAAGATCACCGGCACGCCCAAGGAGCAGTTCCTGAAGGTGTGCGAGATGCTCGCCACCACGTCCGCCCCGGACAAGGTGATGACCATCTGCTACGCGCTGGGCTGGACCCAGCATTCGGTGGGCTCGCAAAACATCCGCACCATGGCCATGATCCAGCTGCTGCTGGGCAACATGGGCCGTCCGGGCGGCGGGGTGAACGCGCTGCGCGGGCACGCCAACGTGCAGGGCATCACCGACATGTGCGCCTACTCCGAGGTGCTGTCGGGCTACCTGAGCGCGCCCACCGACGCTGACGACTCGCGGACGAAGTACCTGGAGACGCGCACCGGCAAGCCGCTGCGGCCGAACCAGATGGCCTTCACGCAGAACTTCCCGAAGTGGCACACGAGTCTGATGAAGACCTACTACGGGAATGCGGCGACGAAGGAAAACGACTTCGCGTATGACTGGCTGCCCAAGCGCGATGGCGCCTACGACGTCCTCGCGATGTTCGAGCGCATGCACCAGGGCAAGATGAACGGCTTCCTCTGCCAGGGATTCAATCCGCTGGCGGCGGTGCCGAACAAGAAGAAGCTGTCGGCGGGCCTGGCCAAGCTGAAGTATCTGGTGGTGATGGACCCCCTCGAGACGGAGACGAGCGAGTTCTGGAAGAACTTCGGCCCGCTCAATGACGTCAAGCCCGAGGAGATCAAGACCGAGGTCTTCCGCTTCCCGACGAGCTGTTTCGCCGAGGAGACCGGCACCTTCACCAACTCCAGTCGTGTCATCAGCTGGAAGGAAAAGGCCGTCGATCCGCCTGGCGAGGCCAAGCCCGACTCGGAGATCATGGCGCGCCTGTTCGTGAAGCTGCGCGGCATGTACGCCAAGGACGGCGGCGCGCTGCCCGAGCCGATCGCGGCGCTGACCTGGCCCTACATCAACGCCAACGTGCCGCAGCCGGGCGAGCTGCTGCGCGAGATCAACGGCAAGGCCCTGGCCGATGTGATGGCCCCGCCAGACCCGAAGAACCCCAAGGAGCCGCCCAAGGTGCTCGTGAAGGCTGGCGATCAGCTGCCCGGCTTCGCGATGCTGCGCGATGACGGCTCCACGGCCTGCGGCAACTGGATCTACGCCGGCTGCTGGGGCCCGACGGGCAATCTGACGGCGCGGCGCGACAACGCCGATCCCACCGGGCTGGGCGTGTTCCCGAACTGGGGATTCGCCTGGCCGGCCAACCGACGCATCCTGTACAACCGCGCCAGCGCGGATGCCAACGGCAAGCCCTGGGATCCGTCTCGCAAGTACCTGGCGTGGAACGGCACCAGCTGGGCCGGTGGCGCGGACGTGCCCGACATGCGTCCGGATGCCGCTCCCGACCAGGGCGTGGGTGCCTTCATCATGAACCCCGAGGGTGTGGCCCGGCTGCACGCGGTGGGCATGGCTGAAGGTCCCTTCCCCGAGCACTACGAGCCCTTCGAGACGCCGCTGGGCGTGAACCTGATGTGCCCGAGCAACCCGAAGGCCGTCAGCAATCCCGCCGCCAGGGTCTACAAGGGTGACCTCGAGGCCTTCGGCAAGAAGGAGGAGTTCCCCTACGCGGCCACCACCTACCGGCTCACCGAGCACCTGCACTTCTGGACCAAGCACTCCAAGAGCAATGCCATCGTCCAGCCGGCGCCCTTCGTCGAGATCGGCGAGGAGCTGGCCAGGGAGAAGGGCATCAAGCAGGGCGACCGGGTCAAGGTGCGGTCCAACCGCGGTGAGGTCGTTGCCGCGTGTGTGGTCACCAAGCGGATGAAGGCGCTCGACGTGAACGGCAAGAAGGTCCATCACGTCGGCATCCCCATCCACTGGGGCTTCAAGGGGGTGACGCAGAACGGCTACCTCGCCAATGCCCTGACCCCGTTCGTCGGCGACGCCAACTCGCAGACGCCGGAGTTCAAGGCGTTCCTGGTCAACATCGAGAAGGCCTGAGGGGGAGCGCATGGCCAGTCTTCAATCCCTGGATGTCGTGGCCCGTTCGGCCACCACCACCTCCACGCCTCAGGTGCGCACCGCCGCCCCGCAGGTCGCCAAGCTCATCGACGAGTCCAAGTGCATCGGCTGCAAGGCCTGCCAGGTGGCTTGCATGAACTGGAACGACCTGCGTGACGAGGTCGGCACCAACATCGGCGTGTACGACAACCCGAGCGATCTCACCCCCAGCAGCTGGACGGTGATGAAGTTCTTCGAGGTGGAGCCCAAGGAGGGCAACCTCGAGTGGCTGATCCGCAAGGACGGCTGCATGCACTGCGAGGATCCGGGCTGCCTCAAGGCCTGTCCCTCGCCCGGCGCCATCGTCAAGTACGCCAACGGCATCGTCGACTTCATCTCCGAGAACTGCATCGGCTGCGGCTATTGCGTCAAGGGCTGCCCCTTCGATGTGCCGCGCATCAGCCAGAAGGACAACAAGGCGTACAAGTGCACCTTGTGTTCCGACCGGGTGGGCGTGGGCCTGGAGCCCGCCTGCGTGAAGACCTGCCCCACGGGCGCCATCTCCTTCGGCACGAAGGACGACATGGTGTCCTACGGCAACAAGCGCGCGGGCGAGCTCAAGGAGCGGGGCTTTGCCGATGCCGGGCTGTACAACCCGCAGGGCGTGGGCGGCACGCATGTGATGTACGTGCTCAAGCACGCGAACAAGCCCGAGCTCGAGGACCTGCCGGCCAATCCGTCGATCGATCCGATGGTTTCGCTCTGGAAGGGGCTGGCCAAGCCGCTGGCGGTGGCGGGCATGATCGGCGCCTTCGTGGCGGGCTTCTTCCACTACATGAAGGTCGGCCCGGTCGAGGAAAAGACCGAGAAGGAGGACGCGTGATGCCGCGAATGATCCGTCGCTACCAGGACGGCGAGCGCATGAACCACTGGTTCATCGCGCTCATGTTCCTGCTGGCCGGGCTCTCGGGCCTGGCCTTCTTCCACCCGGCGTTCTTCTTCCTGGTCAACCTTTTCGGCGGCGGTTCGTGGGCCCGCATCCTGCACCCCTTCATGGGGGTGCTGATGGTGCTCGGGTTTGCGGTGCTGTTCGTCCGACTGTGGCGTGACAATCTCATCACCGATGCCGACCGGGCCTGGAAACAGAAGATGGGGCAGATGCTGCGAGGCCAGAAGGCGGGCATGCCACCGGTGGGCAAGTACAACTACGGGCAGAAGATGGTGTTCTGGGCCATGACCGGCAGCCTGGTCGTGCTCCTGATCACGGGCTTTGTCTTCTGGCGTCCGTGGTTTGCGCCGTTCTTCCCGGTGGCGGTGCTGCGCGCGGCGGTGCTGCTGCACTCGGTGGCGGCGGTGGTGCTCATTCTCTCGACCATCATGCACGTGTACGCCGCGATCTGGGTCAAGGGCACGGTTCGCGCCATGACCCGGGGCGATGTCACCGAGAACTGGGCGCGCCTGAACCACCCGCTGTGGCACGAGGAGATGACCAAGGGCCGCTGAGGCGCCCGGGGTCGCTGCGTGTTCGAGGCAACCGGATGACACAGACCGCCACCGTTCGCGTGATGTCGCCCGAGGAGATCGCGGCGAAGGCGGGCGGACAGACGCCGTATCTGCTCTGGCCCGAGCGCAGCACGCATTTCGCAGAGCGCGAGATGCGTCTGCGCCAGTTGTCCCGAGGGCATGCGATGGGCGACTTCCTCGCCTTCGTGGCGGAACTCGCGCGGGCGCAGCACGCGCTGCTCCAGCGCTTCCCGGTTGCGCCGCTGCCCGATGATGCGGCGCTCGATGCGGCCGCGCGCGCCGGTGCGCCGCCCTTGCCGGCGGTGGACTGGCCTCGCGATGCTGCCTGGCGTGAGGGCCTGCGAACCCTGCTCGCCGATCTGCGGCCGACGGTGCCGGCGGCCACGCACCCGGTCATCGATCGCCTCGGCGCGCTGGATGATGCCGCGCTCGAGGTGCAGGCCGATTGCCTGCTCACCGGCGTCACCCATGGGCTGGATCTCGCGACGGCGCCGCTGGTGGCGGCGGCGTTGCAGGTCTACTGGACGCACCTCGTCCTGTCGGTGCTGGCCGCAGGCAACGCGCGCGGCCAGCCCTTCGGGCGCATCACCGACGAGACCCTGTGCCCCTGCTGCGGCAGCCGGCCGGTGGCGAGTCTCACGCGCAGCAGTGGCGAGTCGCTGGGGCAGCGCTACCTCGTCTGCAGCCTGTGCAGCAGCCAGTGGCACATGGTGCGCATCAAGTGCCCGCACTGCCTGTCCGGGCGCTCGCTTGCCTATCAGTCCTTGCAGGCAGCGCAGGCGCCGTCCGATGCCGGCGTGGCCGCTGCGGCCATCCAGGCCGAGACCTGTGACGACTGCGGCCACTATCTCAAGATCCTCCATACCGATCGCGATCCGCAGGTGGAGGCCGTGGCCGATGATCTGGCCAGCCTGACCCTGGATCTGCTCGTCGCCGAGGAAGGGCGCCAGCGCCATGGCGTGAATCTGATGCTGCTCTTCGGCGATCCCGGCGATGGCGCGCCGGATGCACCGGCGCCAGGCTCGGATTCGGGGGCCGGCGACTGAGCCTGCGCGGCTGCGGCCCGTTCATCGATGATCGTCGGCACCGCGGGTCACATCGACCACGGCAAGACCACGCTGGTGAGAGCGCTCACCGGGGTGGACACCGATCGCCTGCCTGAGGAGAAGCGCCGCGGCATCAGCATCGAGCTGGGCTACGCCTTCCTCGATGCGCCCTCGGGCCGGCGGATCGGCTTCATCGACGTGCCCGGTCACGAGCGGCTGGTGCACACCATGCTGGCCGGCGCCACCGGCATTGATCATGCCCTGTTGCTGGTCGCCGCCGATGACGGGGTGATGCCGCAGACCCGCGAACATCTCGCGGTGCTCTGCCTGCTGGGCCTGCGCAGCGCCACCGTGGTGATCACCAAGGCAGACAGGGTAGGCCCGGCCGAGCTCATGGCGGTGCGCCAGTCGGTGGCCGGGCTGCTCGCTGGCAGCGGGCTCGACGGCTCGCCGGTGCTCGCGGTGAGCGCGCCCAGCGGCGAGGGCTTGCCGGCGCTGCGTCAGCGGCTGTTCGAGCTCGATGCCGCTCAGGTGTCTTCGGTGGATTCGGATCGCGCCTTCCGGCTGGCGGTCGATCGCGTCTTCACGGTCGAGGGCACGGGCACGGTGGTCACCGGCACCATCCATGCCGGTACGGTGATCGTCGGCGATGAGCTTTGCCTCGCCCCGGCGTCCGATGCCGGGCTGCGCGCCCGGGTTCGCAGCCTGCACGCGCAGGGTCGGGCGGTTGATCGGGCGGCGGCGGGCGAGCGCTGCGCGATCGGTCTGGCCGGCGTACCTCGGGATGCGGTGCGCCGCGGCCACTGGTGGGTGACGCCGGCGGTGGGGCTGGCCACCGATCGCCTCGACGCGCAGCTCACGCTCTGGGCGGCCGAGACCGCCCCGCTGCGCGCGGGCATGCCGGTGCATGTGCATCTTGGCGCCACGTCGGTGATCGGCTCGGTGGCGCTGCTCGACGCGGGCGATGCCCTCGCGCCGGGGCGCGAGGCCCGGGTGCAGCTCGTGCTGCGAGAGCCGGTCGCGGCATGGCACGGTGATCGGGTGGTGCTGCGCGATGCGTCGGCCAGCCGCACCCTCGCCGGTGGCATGGTGCTCGACCCGTTTGCGCCGGCGCGTTACCGGCGCACCCCGGCGCGCCTCGCCGAACTCGACGCATTGGCGGCCACCGATCCTGCCCAGCGTCTGGCGGCGCGCCTGTCGATCGCGAGCTGGGGCATCGATCTGCGGCGCGTGCAGGCGGCCGAGGGGCTGCGACAGGTGCCGGCGATGCCCTCGATGGCCCCGATGCCCGCCACGCAGGCCACCCCGCTGATCACGCAGAGCGAGGGGCAGGCCCACTGGGCGTTGGCCGCTGAGCATCGGGCGCATGCCGGCGAGCGCGTGCTGGACGTGCTGCGCGACTGCCACGCCCGCGCGCCCGACGAGATCGGTCCGGATGCGGCGCGCCTGCGGCGCCTTGCGCTGCCTCGGCTGCCCGAGCCCTTGTGGCGGGCGCTGCTCACGGCGCTGCAGGGCGAGGGGCGCGTGGTGATCAAGGGCGCCTTCGTGCATCTGCCCGAGCACGCGATCCGTCTGTCGGCGGTGGACGAGCGCATCGCGCAGAAGATCGCGCCTCGGCTCGTTGCCGCGGGCTATGAGGGCGCCTGGGCTCGCGATCTGGCGCGTGATGCCCAGGAGAGCGAGCCGCTGATGCGGGTGGCCCTGGCGCGCCTGGCGCAACGCGCCGAGGTGCATCAGGTGGTGCGCGACCTGGTCTATCCGGTGGCTACCCTGCACCGCATGGCGCGCATCGTGCGGGACCTCGCCGAGGCTCACGCAGGCGAGGTCTCGGCCGCGCAGTTTCGCGATGCCACCGGGCTCGGGCGCAAGCGCGCCATCCAGGTGCTGGAGTACTTCGACCGGATCGGGCTGACCCGCCGGGTGGGCGATGTGCATCGCGTGCGCGCGGATTGCGCGTTGTTCCGCGACGAGATGCAAGGCGGCGCCGGATGAGGCAAAGTGCGGGCTTGTTCGCGCACGCACCGGAGGGGACACGATCCCGGTGGGTCGGCCGGGCTTCAAACCCGGTGGGCGGCGCCACGCGCTGCCGGGTGGGTTCGACTCCCATTCCCCTCCGCCATCGCCGGGCGTTCGTCTGCCTGCGCGCGCATCCCAGCCCATGATCATCCTCGGCCTCGACTTCCCGGATTCGCTTCACTACCGCATCGAGGATCAGGTGTGGGCGCGGGTTGAATCCGATGGCTCCGCGGTGGTGGGCATCACCTCGCTGGGCATCCGCCTGGCGGGCGAGATCTACATGTGCCGACCCAAGCCGCCGGGCAGCCCGGTGGCGCAGGGGCGATCGGTGGCGGTGGTCGAACTCGCCAAGTCGATCGTCTCGGTCAGGTCGCCGGTGAGCGGCGATGTGCTCACGGTCAACCCGCGGCTTGCCCGCGAGCCCGAACGCATCCACCTCGATCCCTACGGCGAGGGCTGGATCGCCCGTCTCGCGCTGCGGGACTGGGCGAACGACCTCGCGGGCCTGCTGCAGGGCGAGGCGGTGGGGCCGGCCATGCGGCATCACGCCTGGCTCAACGGGTTCGAGGCATGACCTTGCCTGGGGACTCGATCCGCTGGGACGATCAGGTGCAGGGCGTGGCGGTGCTGCTCTGGGCGGCCGACCCCGCGCAGCCGGAGCGGCTGGCCACGCCGTTCTTCCATGCGGCTGCCGCCGCTGCCATGGACGTGCCGGTCGAGATCTACTTCAGCGCGGCAAGCGTTCGGCTGCTTGCGCCCGGCGTGGCTGCCGACCTGCACCCCAACCCGGCCCATCCGAAGTCGGTGCTCGACTCCCTGCGCGAAGCGGTGGCGCACGGCGCCACGCTGTGGGCCTGCAGCGATGCGCTGCGCGCCCATGGGCTGGAGGACACGCCACTGATCGCCGAATGCAGCGGCCGCGGCGGCGCCCTGCAGTTCATGGCGCGCGCGGTCGATCGCCGCTGGCGCACCCTGGTGTTCTGAGCCGCTGCGACTCGCGTGAGCCTCTTGCGGCGCGGCTGCGCTCAGGGCGCCCGCACCTCGACACCGGCGCGCACCAGCAGGTCGCGCCAGATCGGGCGCTCTCTCGCATACGTGGCCGCGAAGGCCTGCCCGTCGGCCCCGATGGGCTCCAGGCCGAGTTCGAGCAGGCGCTCGTTGACCTCGGGTGCCTGGATGGCAGCCACGAACTCCGTGCCCAGGCGCCGCACGATCGGCTCGGGCGTGCCCGCCGGCGCGACGATGCCGATCCAGCCTGCGGTCATGCGGTAGATGGGCGCCGAGAAGCCCTGTTCGGCGAGCGTGGGCACGGCGGGATACAGCCGCAGCCGCCGGGTGCCGCTCACGCCGAGCAGCTTCACCCGCCCGGTGTCGGCCAGCGCGCGCACCGCGGGCGGCGTAGCCAGGGCGATCTGGATCTGACCGCTGACCAGATCCTGCAGCAGCGGCACTTCTCCCTTGTAGGGCGCATGCGTCATGTCGGCCTGCGCGGCATCGCTCAGTTCCTTGATGAGCACATGGCCGAAGTGGCCGACCGCCATCGAGCCATAGCCGAGCTTGCCGCGCTGCTCGCGCAGGTACCTGGGCAGTTCGGCGGCACTGGCCACCGGCAGCGAGGGGTGGGCCACCAGCAGCATGGGCGCGGCGGCGAGCAACGCCACGAAGGCGAGGTCGCGGGCGGGCTCGGCCGGTGACTGCGGGTTGGTGAGCGGTGTGGCGATCAGCGTGGAGGTGGCGCCGACGCCCACGGTGTAGCCGTCAGGCCGTGCCTGCACGACGGCGCTGGTGCCGATCAGCCCGCCCGCGCCCGGGCGGTTGTCGATCACGATCGGCTGCCCCAGGCGCTCGGCCACATGCCGGCTCACCAGGCGCAGCACCACGTCGTTGGCGCCACCGGGCGCATAGGGCACCACCAGCCGCAGCGGCTGTTTCGGCCACTCGGCTTGCGCGCGCGCCTGACCAGCGATGGTCAGGGCGGCGCCGCTGACGGCCCATTGCAGGAGCGCGCGTCGATTCGCAGCGGTGGCGTGGTTCATGGCGGTCTCGGATCGGAAGGGGAGAGTCCTTGCCGATCATCGGCGTGACCCGCCGACCTGTCCACGCGCGGGGCGCGGATTCCGGCTCAGGCCAGTCGCGCGAGCGCCTCGGCGGCAATGCCCTCGCCATGCTCCTGCAGGAAGTGGCCGCCCGCGGCGATGCGCATGGCCGGCGGGCAGCCCGCGATGCCCGCGCGCAACCGCTCCATGTGCGCGGGCGTGAACACCGGGTCCTGCTCGCCGATGGCCATCAGCGAGCGGCCGCGCCAGGCCTGCGACCAGAAGGCTTCGGCCTGCCGCGACACGCTGACGCCATCATCATCGGGATGCCCCGCGACCCGCTCCGGGAACGCGCGGGTGGCCGCCCGGTAACGCTCATCGGGAAAGGGCGCGTCATAGGCCGCGCACTCGGCCGGGCTCAGGTGGGGATTGCCCCGCCCGAGCAGCCGACCGATCGAGAAGTCGGGCTTCGATCGGCACATGGCGCGCCACTGCACGAAGCCCTCGGGCAGGGGCGCCCGGGCCGTGGCCAGGAAGGTATTCATGACCAGCAGCCCCTGATAGCGCTCGGGCGCGGCCATCGGCAGGGTCAGCCCGAGCAGACCGCCCCAGTCCTGCACCACCAGATTCACGCGCTGCAGGTCCAGGTGCTCGACGAGTTCGAGCAGCACCGCGCGATGCCAGTCGAATCGATGCTGTGCCTCGTCGAGCGGCTTGTCGCTGCGCCCGAAGCCCGGCAGATCGGGCGCCACCACCCGGTGGCCTGCCGCCAGGAACACCGGGATCATGCGGCGGTAGAGATAGCTCCAGGTGGGGTTGCCGTGCAGGCACAGCCAGGTGCGGGGCGCCTCGCGCGGACCTTCATCAAGGCAATGCAGCCGCAGGCCGCCCAGCGAGGGCAGGGCCGTGAGGTAGCGCGGCGCCCAGGGGTAGCCGGGCAATGCGGCGAAGCGATCGTCAGGCGTGCGCAGATGGGGGAGGGGAGTGGTCATGGCGTGGGGCCTGGCGCATGAGACGTGACACTGCCGGCCCTACTGCTGGGCCAGACCGAACTCGGCGACGATGCGGCGCTCCTCCTCGAAGCGCTCGGCGCCGTAGCGCCGGCAGGCCTCGGCATCCATGTAGATGACGGTCTGGTTGTCGGCGTCGAGCACCTTCTGGAAGGCGGGATCGGCCATGGCCTTGCGAAAGCCGTCGTGCAGGCGCTTCGCGACAGCAGGATCCATGCCCTTGGGCCCGGCGATCATCAGCATCGGCAGCACCTCGACATCGTGGCCCAGCTCCTTGAGCGTGGGCACATCGGGCCAGGAAGGCAGCCGGTTGGGCGTCATCATGGCGAGCAGCCGCACCTTGCCAGCGCGGGCCATGGTGCCCCAGCCGCCATCGGGCACCACGTCGATATGGCCGCCTACCAGCGCGGCCATGAACTCGGCCGCGCCCTTGAAGGGCACCAGCGTCATCTTCATGCCGGTGGTGCGCGAGACCTTCTCCATGGCGACGTGCCCGACGTTGCCCCGGCCCGAGGTGCCCATGGTGAGCTTGCCGGGGTTGGCCTTCGCGTCGGCCACCAGGTCGGCGAAGGTCTTCCAGGGCGCCTCGGTGCGCACCGCCACGCCGAAGGAGTACGCGGTGACCCCGAGGATCCAGGTGAAGTCGCGCAGCGGGTCCCAGGGCACCTTGGAAACATGGGGCATGCGGAACTGACCCGAGGAGACCACCGACAGCGTGTAGCCGTCAGGCGCCGCGGTGGCGGCCATCTGGCCCGGGGCGAGCGTGCCGGTGGCGCCTGGCCGGTTGGAGATGACCACCGGCTGGCCGAATTCCTTCGTGGCGATCTGGGCGAGCGCGCGGAACTGCACGTCGGTGACGCCGCCCGCAGGGAAGGGCACGATCAGGGTGATCGGACGGCTCGGAAAGGCCTGGGCTCTCGCCTGTTCGGCAGGCAGCGCGGCGAGCAGGCCGGCGCCGGCCGCGGCGCCGAGCAGACGGCGTCGCGTGGCGCGTGCGCGACCTGATTGGGGTTGTGCCCGGGCGGGCCGGTTCGAGGGGAGTGCGGACATGGCGGCCTTCCTGAGACGGTGCGGGGACGTCGGGCCGCGACTGCGGCGCGACGGCCTCGCCACGCTAGCGCAGGCGGGCCCGGTTCGGGTCGCCGAGGCTGGCGGGCCGGGCGCGTGCCCGCGCTTATCGGAATGCCGGTCGGTTCACTTGCCGGCACCCTCGGCGAAGTCGCGCAGGACCTGCACGGCCTGCGGCCCGAGCAGCGGGCCTTCCACCGTGACGACGGGCCGCGCCGCGGCCAGCACCGTGGCGCTGTCGATCGGCAGCATCGGCTCGCCCAGGGCGGCAACGATGTCCTGGCTGGAGGCGGCGTAGACCACCCGCCGCACCCGCGCCCAGAACAGCGCGCCGCTGCACATGGCGCAAGGCTCGCCGCTGGCATACACCGTGGCGCCATGCAGGCTGGCCGGGCCGAGCCGACGGGCCGCCTCGCGCACCAGCACCATCTCGGCATGCCCGGTGCAGTCAGCGGCGGTGTTCTGGTTGTTGCGCGCCACCAGCAGGCCCTTGCCCTCGGGCGAGACCAGCACTGCGCCGAAGGGCATGTCGCCGGCCTGCACGGCGATGGCCGATGCCTCGATGGCGGTCTGCATGAAGCGGGCGTCGTCGTCGGTGAACATGGCGCTGCCTTCAGATCTGGTCTATCGCGGTGGTGTTGAGCGCCGGCCGATCGGGGGCGTCCTCGATGGCGAAGCGGTCACGCGTGGTGGTGTAGAAGCTCGCGCCGAAGCGGCCCACCGGGTGGTACTCGCGCAGGTTCACCCGCCAGGCCTGGGTGTCGATCAGCCCGTCGCGCGCGGCCATCCAGCGCACGCGGCCGATGAACACATAGCGCGAGGGGGTCTCCAGCGTTTCGTGCAGCACGCACTCGAAGGCCACCGGCGCCTCCAGGATGCGCGGCGGCGCCACGCAGTGAGAGGCGACCGGCGTGAGCCCGACCCTGGCGAGTTCGCTCACATCGGCCGGCAGCGATTCGCCACAGGCGTGCATGCGGGCGGCCATCAGCTCGTCGGACATGTGGACCACGAACTCGCCGCTGGCCAGGATGTTGGCTGCGGTGTCCTTGAGCCGGCCGTCGGTGAGGCGGTTGATGCTGATCATCACGATGGGCGGGTCCTCGCCCATCATGTTGAACATCGAGAACGGGGCGGCGTTGGCCACCCCGTTGACGCCCAGCGTGGTGACCAGCGCGATCGGCCTCGGCACGATCAGGCTCGCCATCAGCTTGTAGCGCTGATAGCTGGTGATCTGTTCGAAGTCGACCTCGGTCATGGTGCGTTCCTCAGCCGGGCTGCTTGCCCGTGATGCCCTCGACATACCACTTCATCTGCCAGAGCTCGTCCTCGGTGATGACCTTGCCCGCCGCCAGACGCACCTTGCCTTCGGTGTCCTTGATGGGGCCGGTGAACACATGGAACTTGCCCGACAGGATATCTGCCTTGACCTTGTCGAAGGCGGCCACCGCGGCGCTCGAGTTCTCCTTGTTGGGCTTGACCACCTGCACGATGCCTTCCTTCATGCCCCACTTCGTGTCCTCGGACTTCCACTTGCCCTCGAGCATCTGGCGCACCTTGTGCACGTAGTACACGCCCCAGTTCAGCGTGTTGCCCGAGAGGTGGGCACGCGGGCCGAAGCGGGTCATGTCGGAGTCCTGGCCGAAGGCCCACACGCCCTTGGATTCGGCGAGTTGCACCACGGCGGTGGAGTCGGTGTTCTGGTAGAGCATGTCGGCGCCCTGGTTGATCAGGGTGAGCGCGGCCTCGTGCTCCTTGGGCGGGTCGTACCAGGTATTGACCCAGACCACCTTGGCGGTGACCTTGGGATTGACGCTGCGCGCGCCGAGCACGAAGGCATCGAGGTTGCGGATCACCTCGGGAATGGGGAAGGGCGCCACGTAGCCCAGCACATTGGACTTGGTCTTCAGGCCGCCGAGCACGCCCAGCAGATAGGCGCCCTCATAGAAGCGGGTCTGGTAGATGCCCACGTTGGGGGCGGTCTTGTAGCCCGAGCAGTGCTCGAAGACCACCTTGGGATAGTCGGCCGCCACCTTGATGGTGGGGTTCATGAAGCCGAAGGACGTGGTGAAGATCATCTCGCAGCCGGTGGCGATCAGATCGCGGATCACGCGCTCGGCGTCGGATGACTCGGGCACCTTCTCGACATACGCGGTCTCGAC
Organism: Burkholderiales bacterium; assembly: GCA_037146935.1. Classification (GTDB taxonomy): domain Bacteria; phylum Pseudomonadota; class Gammaproteobacteria; order Burkholderiales; family Burkholderiaceae_E; genus Quisquiliibacterium. The sequence continues at coordinate 23,038 of JBAWWD010000029.1, read as the reverse complement.
CCGGTTGCCGAACTCCTTCTCGACCATCTTGCGGCCGAGGTCATGCTGGTAGGTCCAGCCGGCATCGGCGATCGGGCCGGGATAGACGAAGCCCACCTTGAGCCTGCCGGTGCGATTGGCGTGTGCGCTGCGGGGCAGAAGGGCGTGTGCGGCGGTGGCCAGACCGGTGGCCATGACGTTGCGACGATTCATGGGATGTCCTGTGTGAGCGCCAGAACGCCTCTGGCGGATTGTATACACGCATGAACCATGCCAAGGGTGAGGATTTTATTTCTTATGCGAATCAGTGACTTGATTCGTATATGCCTTGTACACAACGCGCCAGATCGGTGCGTGTCGCCCCGGGGCGGGGCGCCTGGATCCGGCTCAGACCGGCAGGGTCAGGCGGGCCAGCAGACCGCTGAGATGCGCGTCCATGAGGCGCTGGGCGCCGTCGGCGTCGCGCAGCGCGAGAAGATCGACCAGCTTCTCGTGCTCCTCGTGCTCGCAGTGCGCGTTGCCGGGCGCTTCGTACAGGGCCACGATCAGCGTGCAGCGGGTGAGCAGTTCGGTGAGCAGGCGCAGCAGCACGCTGTTGCCTGCCATCTGCGCCAGCGTGAGATGAAAGCCGCCGGCCAGGTGCGCCCAGCGGGGCTGGTCCTGGTGGTGCAGTGCCTCATGTTCGGCCCGCAAGCGCTGGCGCAGGCGTTCGAGGTCGGTGTGGCCGATCTCCCGCGCCAGCCGGCCAATGACGGCGGCCTCAACGGCACGGCGCGCCTCGAACACCTCCAGGGCCTCGCGCGGCGAGGGCGCGGCCACGGCGGCGCCCTTGTTCGGGACGATGTCGACTACCCGCAGTTCGGCCAGGCGGCGAAGGGCCTGGCGCACCACCGTGCGGCTCACCCCGAACTGGGCGCACAGCTGCACCTCGGCCAGCCGCTCGCCGGGCCTGAGGCGGCCGGCGAGCATGTCGTCGAACAGCGCGTCGTAGACGATCTGGTCCAGTGAGGCGCGTTCGGCGGCGGTGGCGGGAGCGGACATCAGCTCAGGCTACACCGCCGCGCCCGTGTCAGTCGTCGAATCCGACAAACACCGCGGCCTCGTCCACCGACTTGCGCTCCGAGACCACCGCATTGGCCGGGAAGCTGTTGTCGGGCCAGCCCATGGCCACGCAGGTCTGGATGACCTGGTCATCGGGGATGCCCGCCTCGGCGCGCACCACCGGCGACTGCATGATGCCCTGGCTGTTGATCACGCAGCCCAGCCCGCGCGACCAGGCCGCGTTGACCAGGCAATTGACCACGCCCCCGCAGTCGAAGGGCGCGATGTCGCTGCCGTGGATGGAGCGGTCATAGGTGATCACGATGGACACCGGCGCGTCGAACTGCCGGAACCCGCGCAGCACCCAGTCCTGGCGCTTCTCCTTGTTGTCGCGTTCGATGCCCATCGCGGCGAACAGCTGCTTGGCGATGCCGATCTGGCGTTCGCGGTGCACGCCCTGATAGCCCGGGCCCATGCGGAATTCGCGCGAGTCGGGCACGCCGGCGAGGTTGCGTTCGACATTGCCCTGGCGGATGCGGTCCAGCACTGCGCCGCCCACCACGTAGAAATTCCAGGGCTGGGTGTTGAGCGAGGTGGGCGCGCGCATGGCGAGCTCGAGGATTTCGCGGATCAGCGCGCGCGGCACCGGCTTCTTGAGGTAGCCCCGGATGCTGCGGCGCTGGCGGATCACGTCATCGAATTCCATGGTCATCTCCTCATTCGGGGCTGTGGCCGGCCTTGCGCATCATCTCGGCGAAGGACTGCACCAGGGCTGTCTGGCGCGCGGCGAATTCGGCCGGGCCGGCGGTGAGCACGTCCAGGCCGGTGTTGTAGAGCTTCTGCTTCAGGTCGGCGGACTCGGTGCAGGCCTTGAGCTCCTGGCTCCAGGCCTCGACCAGACCCGGCGCCATGCCGGGCGGTCCGTAGAAGCCGTAGAAGCCCTCGTAGCCGAGCGACGGATGGCCGAGTTCGCTCACCGTGGGCAGGTCGGGGGCAAATGGCAGCCGACGCGATGCGCTGAGCGCGATGATCTTCACCTTGCCGGCTTGATGGTGGGTGAGGAAGTCGGTGAGGCCGCCACAGCCGGCGGTGATGTGCCCGGCCATCAGATCGGACAGCAACGGCGCCGCCCCCTTGTAGCCTACGGCCTCCAGGGGCGTGCCGATCGCCTTGCCCAGCAGCACCGCGAAGAAGTGGGTGTTGCTGCCCAGCGCGGTGGTGCCGAAGGTGTGCTTGTCGGGGTTGCGCCTGGCCCAGGCGGTGTACTCGGCCAGCGTGTTCACGCCGATCTTGGGCGAGACCACGAACACCGTCGAGGTGAGCCCGGTGAGGCCGATGGGCACCATGTCCTTCTCGAGCGAGAAGCCTGGCGCCTTGCGGGTGACCGTGAGCGCCACGGTGGTGGCCGCGGTGCCGTACATGATCACGCTGCCGTCGGTGGGCGCCTTCTTGAGCGCGTCGATCGCGATGACGCCGCTGGCGCCCGCGCGGTTTTCGACGATGACGTTGGCGCCGGTGCGTTCGCGCAGCTTGTCGGCGATGTAGCGGGCCATGACATCGGTGCCACCGCCCGCGGGAAAGCCCACGAGGATGCGGATGGTGCCGCCGGGGATCTTCTGGGCCGAAGCGGGCCGGCTGGCAAGACCTGCCAGGGCCGCGGCACCGGCGGACCTGAGGATGGCGCGCCGATCGGGTCGGGCTGACATGCTGCACATCTCCATGGAGGGGATCGGCGCCCGGGCGGCGGGCGACCCGCGGCGGATCGCGGGCGGTCCGACCATAGGCGGGCACGCCCGGGGGCGCAAGCGGGCCGCGGTTCGAAAGCGGCCCGGCGGTCCGCTTCCCGGCGCATGGGTCGGCGCGGCAGGCGTTCCGCGCGCCTGCGGCACGGGCGGCTGATGCCGGCCACGTATCATGCCCGCGACTCCAGCCACTTCCCGGCCGGCCTGCACCGGCCCGATCGCACCATGAGGCAAGATGCCTGGCGGCGTGAGCCCGACGCCTATCCGCTGCGCGGCGAGGTCCTGCCGCGCTACACCGATGTCGATGTCTGGCAGCACCTGAACAACGTGGCGCTGATCACCCTGCATGCCGAGGCGGTGCAGACTGCCCTGCGCAGCGTGCTCGGCGAACAGGCCTGGCGCGAGCGCTCGCCGGCGCTGGCCGTGAGCGCCGGCGCCACCGACTTCCTGGCCGAGGGCCAGTACCCCGGCGCGGTGCGCTGGGGTGCCCGGTTGCTGGCCGCCGAGGCGGGCGGACTGCGTGTGGCCACCGCGCTCTTCCAGCAGGACCAGTGCATCGGCCTGCACGAGTCCCGGCTGAGCGGCTGGTCGGAGGGCCGCGACATCGGCCTGCCAGCGCCGGCCATCGCGGCGCTGGGCGCGGCGGGCGTGCCCCGGGCGCCCGCCATGGTCAGCGCCGAGCCCGCGGCCGCGTGGGCCGCGCCGGCCGGAGCCGACGCATTCCCCTGGCAGACCATCTTCCCGCTGCGCTTTGCCGACAGCGACGCCCATCGACTGGTGAGCGACACCTGCCTGGCGCGTGCCGCGGAACAGCTCCGGGTGGAGTTCCTCAATGATGTCTTCGACGGGCGGCGCGAGATGCTCGGCGGCATGCTGGTCGCCCATGTGAGCGTGCAGTGGCGGGAACGCACCGCGGCGCCCGGCCAGTGGCGGCTTGGCTGCGGCGTGGCCCGGGTGGGCGAACGCTCGCTCGCCGTGCGCGGCGCCATGTACGACGCCGACCGCTGCGTGGCCACCTGCGAGGCGGTGATGGTCGCGCTGCGGCGCGGCGGGCCGTCGGGGGCTGCGCTCTCGGAGGCCGCCCGCGCGCGCCTGGCCGGTTTCAGCCTGGGCAGCTAGCGGGCGCCCGCGCCTGCCGGGTCATCGGTGGCGCTGTCGCCACCGGCGGGTGCCTCTGCGCCACGCAGGCGGATCCGCACGGAGCCCACGGCCACCAGCTGGCCGGCGCGCAGCTTGCAGCCGCGTCTCAGTTCCACGGCGCCGTCCACGCGGACCGCGCCGCCGGTGATCAGCGCCTTGCCTTCGCCGCCGCTGCCGGTCAGGCCGGCGGCCTTGAGGAGCGCATCGAGGGCGATGTGCTCGCCGCGAAGCTCGAAGTCGATCGCCTGGAGGGAGGGGGTGGAGGAGGTGCGCCTGCGCATGATGGGTTTCCTGGGATCGGTGCGGGGATAGAATCGTCGGCTGTCCCGAGTCCTGCCGGAGCCCGCCTTGGAAATCTTCGATTACGACAACATCCTGCTCCTGCCGCGCAAGTGCCGCGTGGAGAGCCGCTCGGAGTGTGACACCACGGTGGACTTCGGGCCGCGCCGCTTCAACCTGCCGGTGGTGCCGGCCAACATGAAGACCGTGGTCGACGAGCCGATCTGCGAGTGGCTGGCAGACCACGGCTACTTCTACGTGATGCACCGCTTCGACTTCGACAGCGTGGCCTTCGTGCAGCGCATGCACGCGCAGGGCCGCTATGCCTCGATCTCGCTGGGCGTGAAGCAGGCCGACCGCGACGCGGTCGAGCGCCTCGTGGCGCTGGGGCTGACCCCGGAGTACATCACCATCGACATCGCCCACGGCCATGCCGACAGCGTGCGGCTGATGATCGAGCTGCTCAAGCGCCGCCTGCCGGGTTCCTTCGTGATCGCCGGCAACGTGGCCACGCCCGAGGCGGTGATCGACCTCGAGAACTGGGGCGCCGACGCCACCAAGGTGGGCATCGGGCCGGGCAAGGTCTGCATCACCAAGCTCAAGACCGGCTTCGGCACCGGCGGCTGGCAGCTCTCGGCCCTGAAGTGGTGTGCCCGGGTGGCCACGCGGCCGATCATCGCCGACGGCGGCATTCGCGAGCACGGCGACATTGCCAAGAGCATCCGATTTGGCGCCACCATGGTCATGATCGGCTCGCTGCTGGCCGGCCACGAGGAGTCGCCCGGCCAGACGGTCGAGGTGGATGGTCGCCGCTACAAGGAGTACTACGGCTCGGCCTCCGACTTCAACAAGGGCGAGTACAAGCACGTGGAGGGCAAGCGAATCCTCGAGCCGATCAAGGGCCACCTGGCCGACACCCTCACCGAGATGCGTCAGGACCTGCAGAGCTCCATCAGCTATGCCGGTGGCACCCGGCTGATGGATGTGCGCCGGGTCAATTACGTGATCCTCGGCGGCGACAATGCCGGCGAGCACCTGCTGATGTGACCCGCCCGCCCGCTCACGCGCTTCATCCCTGCATTCCCGAGGCAATCGCTTCATGAGTTCCATGACCAACCGCCGCGCGCTGCTCGCGGCACTCGCCCTGGGCGCCAGCCCGTTCCCGTCGGCCCGGGCGCAGTCCGCGTATCCGGATCGCCCGATCACGCTGATCGTCGGCTATCCGCCGGGGGGCAGCACCGATGCCGCCGGCCGGGCCGCGGCCGAGGGCCTGTCGCGCCAGCTCAAGGTGCCGGTGCTGGTCGAGAACATCGGCGGCGCGGGCGGCGTGGTGGGCCTGCGCAAGGCCATGGCCGCGCGTCCGGACGGTTACACGCTGTTCGTGGGGGCCAACAACGAGCTCTCGATCGCGCCGCTGGTGTCGGCGGCCGCCCGCTACGATGTGGCCACCGACATGACGCCGCTGCGGTATCTGTCGTCTCAGCCGATCGTGCTGGTGACCACCCGCGCTGCCGGAGTGGCCAGCTTCAGCGAGTTCGTCTCGAAGGTGCGGGCCAATCCCGGCCGCTTCAGCTACGGTTCGTCCGGCGTGGGCACGGCGCTGCATCTCGTGGGCGAGACCATCAAGGAACGCGCCCGCCTGTTCATGACCCACATTCCGTATCGCGGCGTGGCGCCCCTGCAGTCCGATCTGCTTGGGGGCAGCATCGAGTACGCCATGTTCGTGCAGAGCTCGATCCTGCCGCAGATCGAGGCGGGCAAGGTCGTGCCGCTCGCCGTCAGCGAGGGCCAGCGTTCGCCGCAACTGCCGCAGGTGCCCTCGCTGGCCGAGTTCCCCGGCTTCCAGGGCGTGTCGATGGGCAGCTGGTTCATGCTGCTCGGCCCGAAGAACCTGCCGGCCGACATCCGGGGCCGCCTCGAGGAGGCCAGCCTGGCCATGCTGCGCGATCCGGCCTTCCGCAAGCGTCTGGAGGATGGCGGCTCGCGGGTGGCCAACGGCACGGAGAACGTGGCGTCGCTGCTGGCCCAGGAGGCGGCGGTCAATCGCCGGGCGGTGGACTACGCGAAGGTCCGAACCGATTAGGCCGCACGCGGCCTGCGCTCAAGGAGATCGATCATGGGCAATGTTGTGGTCACCGGCGGGTCCTCCGGGGTGGGGGCCGCGCTGGTCCGGCGCCTGGCAGCCGCCGGTCATCAGGTGTTCACCCTCGATGTGACCGAACCGGCTGCGCCGCTGGCAGGCCAGACCTTCGTGCGCTGCGATCTCGGTGACGCCCAGGCCATCGCCAGCGCGGTGGCGGCGCTCCCGGGCAGCCTGCACGGTCTGGCCAACGTGGCCGGCATGGCCCGGGCGGCCGATCCGGTGCGGGTGCTTGCGGTCAACTTCCTCGGCCTGCGCGAGATCACCCGCGCGCTCACCCCACGACTGGCCGAGGGCAGTGGCATCGTCAATGTCTCGTCGATCGCCGGCCGAGACTGGCGCGCCCGCCTGGACCGGATCCTGCCGCTGCTCGACACCGCCTCGATGGCCGATGGTCTGGCCTGGTGCCGGGCACAGACCGATGCCTTCGCGCGCGACCCCTACTCGTTCTCCAAGCGCTGCGTCACCGCGTTCTCGCTGCGCGAGGCGCGCGAGCACGTGCACCGCAGCACGCGGATCCTGTGCTTGAGCCCGGGCGGCATCGACACTCCGCTCTCGCCGCAGTTCGAGGCACTCATGGGCAGCGAGCAGACCGCGTGGTCGCGCGCTCAGGTCGGTCGGCCCGCCGTGCCCGACGAGATCGCCCAGGTGATCGAGATGCTGATCTGCCAACCCTGTGGCTGGCTCAACGGTGTGGACATCCCGGTGGATCGCGGCTACTGCGCGGGGCTCGAGTCCGGCTGGATCGATTTCAGCCAGTCGCCGGTGATGCAGGCGATGCGTGAGCGCAAGCGCCCGGTCTGAGGGCGCGCGGGCCTGACCCGCGGGCGCGGCGCTGCGTCAGGGGCTGGCGCGCGGGGTGGGCCGATTGACCAGCCACAAGCCCACCGCCACGCCGGCCAGGCCGATCAGCAGCGATACCGTGAGCTGCTCATCAAGCAGCACCACGCCGGCCAGCAGGCCCAGCACCGGCGTGAGGAAGGTGAAGGCCGAGACCCGTGCCGCCGGGTAGTGGCGCAGCAGCCAGAACCAGGCGAGATAGCTGAAGAAGGCGATCACCACCGACTGGTAGAAGAGCGAGCCGATAGCCAGGGGAGACGTCCATTGGGGCGCGGGCTCGCCCATCAGCCAGGAGCCGATCGCCATGAGCGGCGCCGACACCGCCAGTTGCTGGAACAGCGTGCGCTCGGGCGCGGCGCGGCCCACCGGGGTGGCCCGAATCCACAGCGTGGTCAGGCCCCAGAGCGCCGCTGCCGCCAGCGCGAGCAGGTCGCCCAGCCACAGCGTGCGGGCATCGCCGCCGCCGCTGGCCAGGCCGCCGCGAAAGGTGAACACCAGCGCCGAGAATGCCAGCACCAGCCCAGCCACCTGTGCGGGCCTGAGCCGCTCGCCAGGCGCGATCAGCGGCATGCCGGCGGCCACCAGAAACGGCGCGAGGTACAGGAACACGATGACCCGCGATGCGCTGGTGTACTGGACCGAGCCGTAGAGGCAGCAGAATTCCAGCGCGAAGAGCACGCCGGCGACGATGCCCGAGGCATTGACCCCATCGGCAGGCCACAGCGCGATGCCGCGATGCCGCGCCCACAGGCCGACCAGCACCGCGGCGATGGTCGAGCGCAGCGCGCCCTGCATGAGCGGCGGCACCACGCTCAGGGTGACCTTCATCACCACCTGGTTGGCGCCCCAGATCGCGCAGCAGGCGAGGATCAGCGTGATGGCGAGACGGTCGAGGCTGAGGCGCCGGTCGTCGGTGGGAGGCGAGGGTGGCAGCGATGGCGGCGGCGCGGCCGCGGATGACCTGGATGACATGCCGGGAGGCTACCGCAGTGTCGGCGCATCTGGCCGGCCGCGGGCGGCCTCGGCGTGTTGGGAATGGTGCGCCGGTGCGTCCAGCCTGGATCATGCGGGTGCGAGGCCCTGTTTCCGAGTTCCGCGCGCCCGCGGCGCGTGCGCCGGATCGCGCGCCTATGATGGCCATCTCATCGATGCCGGCCTCGTCCGGCGCCCCTCTGCACAGGAACCGACGTGAGATTCGCCTTTTCTTCCGAGCAGGAGATGTTCCGCAGCACGATCCGGCGCTTCCTGTCGGACCGTTGCACCACCCGCGATGTGCGCCGCCTGATGCAGACCGAGGCAGGCTGGGAGCGCGAGGGCTGGCAGGCGCTCAACAGCGAACTCGGCCTGTGCGCGGTGCGTATTCCCGAAGCCTATGGTGGCCAGGGCTTCGGCTTTGGCGAGCACTGCATCGTTCACGAGGAAATGGGGCGCGCGCTGCTGTGCGCGCCGTACTTCGCCACCACCGTGCTGGCGGCGGGCGCCATCCTCAACGGCGCGAGCGAGAGCCAGCGTCAGGCGCTGCTGCCCGGCATCGCCGCCGGTGACACCGTGGCCACCCTGGCCGGCGTCGAGGATGACGGCCAGTGGGAGGCCGCGGGCACCCGGCTCATCGCCACCCGCAGCGGCAAGGGCTGGCGTCTGGACGGTCACAAGAGTTTCGTGCTCGATGGCCACACGGCCGACCTGATCGTGGTGCTCGCGCGCGCGCCGGGCTCGCAGGGCGACGAGGGCCTGTCGCTGTTCACCGTGCGTGGTGACGCGCCGGGCCTGAGCCGGCGCGCGCTGGTCACGCTCGACACCACCCGCAAGCTCGCGCGCCTGCAGTTCGACGGCGTGGCGGCTGAACTGCTCGGTGACGAGGGCGGCGGCGGCGCTGCCTTCGACCGGACCATGATCGAGGCGGCGGTCTGCCTCGCCAACGAGATGGTGGGCGGCGCGGCGCGCCTGCGCGAAGACGCGCTGGCCTACGCGATGCTGCGCATGCAGTTCGGCCGGCCGATCGCGTCCTTCCAGTCGATGAAGCACAAGCAGGCCGACATGCTGCTCGAGGTGGAACTGGCCAAGTCGGCCGCGTACTTCGCGGCCGCCGCGCTCGACGAGGGGGACGCCGACATTGCCGCCACGGCGTCGCTGGCGAAGGCCTGCGCCAGCGAGACCTACCTGCAGACCGCCATCCACGCCATCCAGATCCATGGCGGCATCGGCTTCACCTGGGACAACGACACCCATCTCTGGTTCAAGCGCGCCAAGAGCGCCGAGGTGTTCCTCGGCGATGCGCACCTGCACCGCGAACGCATGATGCGCCATTGGGCTGCCTGAGGAGATCCGCATGACCGAACTGACCGAATCGGCGGTCCGCGCCGACGTCCGCGCCTGGCTCGAGGCGCACTGGAACCCCGATCAGTCGCTCATCGCCTGGCGCAATCAGCTGGTCGACTCCGGCTGGGGCGCCCCGCACTGGCCGCGCCAGTGGCATGGCCGCGACCTGCCGGCGGGGCTGGTGCCGGTGGTGGAAGAGGAGTTCAAGCGCATTGGCGCGGTGAGCGTTGCGCGGGTGGGCATCCGCACGCTGGCGGCGGCCACCATCCTCGCCCATGGCTCCGACCTGCAGAAGCAGCGCTTCCTGAGACGCAGCCTCACCGGCGAGGATGCCTGGTGCCAGCTCTTCAGCGAACCGGGCAGCGGTTCGGACGCGGCCGGCGCGGTCACCCGGGCCGATTTCAATGGCACCCACTGGGTGGTCAATGGCCAGAAGCTCTGGACCTCCGGGGCCCAGAAGGCCGACTGGGGCTTGCTGCTGGCCCGCACCAACTGGGACCGCACCAAGCACGCCGGCCTGTCGTATTTCATCCTGAACATGCGTCAGCCCGGCGTGGTGGTGCAGCCGCTGCAGCAGATGAACGGCCATGCCACCTTCAACCAGGTCTTCATCACCGACGCGCTGATCGAGCCCGAACTGCTGGTGGGCACCGAGGGCGGTGGCTGGGCCGTCACCACCACCACGCTCATGCATGAGCGGCGTGGCGCGGATGCCCTGCGCACCTGGGCTCAGGGCTATGACCTGCCCGGTCGGGTCTACGACGAGGAGCGTGCCGAGATCGCCGTGGCGCTGGCGCCCTACAAGTGGTACCCCAACCGCGCCGGTCGGATCGACCTCATCATGGAACGCGCCCGCGAGACCGGCCGCCTGGCCGATCCGGTGGTCCGGCAGGAGATCGCGCGCCTGATGATCCTGTCACGCGCGGCGGAATGGACGGCCCGCCGCGCGCGCAGCGCCCAGGCGCAGGGGCGGCCGCAGGGCCCCGAGGGCTCGCTGGGCAAGCTCGTGGCCAGCCATGTGGCGCGGGCGGCCGCGCGGGTTCACACCCAGATCAGCGGGGCCGATGCCCTGCTGTCGGGGGCCGACGGCCCCCTGAACGGCACGATCGCGGAGATCCTGGTGTCGGTGCCGGCCACCTCGATTGCCGGCGGCACCGACGAGATCCAGCGCAACATCATCGCGGAGCGGGTGCTGGGCATGCCCAAGGAGCCCAGCGTGGACACCGACAAGCCCTACCGCGACGTGCCGCGCAACGCCGTGCGCTGAGCGGCGCTCAGGCCGACTGCGTCTCGCGGGCACGCGGGCGCAGCTCGAGCCCCTGCAGGCTACCCTCCTTGCGCCATGCATCGAGCATGCGGATGAACACCATGGGGCCGCGCCAGAACTGCGAGTTGCGCGCGGTGCGCTCGTTGGGCTGGCCCTCGTTGTTGTAGTAGCCCGGCGTGCACTGGTTCAGGAAGGGCTGACGGGCGCGCGACAGTTTCACGATGGTGTCCACCCACGCGGTCTCGGCCGATTCGCTGGCCTCGACCGTGTCGATGTCGCGCGCCTTCACCTCGCGCAGCAGGTACTCGAGGTGGCGCGACTGCTCGTCGAGCATGTGCTGGAAGTTGGCGCTCTGGCCCGACTGCTGGGTGGTCATCACGAACAGGTTGGGAAAGCCGCGCGTGAACAGGCCGTGGTAGGTCTGGGCGCCGTCCTTCCACTTGTCGGTGAGGGTGAGGCCCTGGCGTCCGCGCACCTCGAAGCCGAGGCGCCGGGTGAAGTCGGTGCCGACCTCGAAGCCGGTGCCGAAGATCAGGCAGTCGAGCTCGTACTCGCGACCGGCCACCACCACGCCGCGCTCGGTGATGCGCTCGACACCACGACCCTCGGTGTCGACGAGGTGGACATTGGGACGATTGAAGGTGTCGAGGTACTGGTCATGGAAGCAGGGCCGCTTGCAGAACTGGTTGTACCAGGGCTTGAGGGCCTCGGCGGTGGCGTGGTCCCTGACCACCTCATCGACGCGGGCCCGCACCCGCTCCATCTTGCGGTAGTCGGCGAGCTGGATGAGCTCCTCGACGTTCTCGACGGTCTCGCCGGCCGCGGCCTGTCGGCGGGCCGCGAGCAGGATGTTGCCGATGAGGTCGGTCCAGCCGTCGTTGACCAGATCGACATCGAACTTGCCGCCCGAGATGACGGCGGTGAAGTTGTCCATGCGCTCGCGCTGCCAGCCCGGCTTGAGGTTGCGCGCCCATTCCGGATCGGTGGGCCGGTCATTGCGCACATCGACCGACGACGGGGTGCGCTGGAACACGAACAGTTCCTTGGCGCCCGCGCCCAGGTGCGGCACGCACTGCACCGCGGTGGCGCCGGTGCCGATGATGCCCACCCGCTTGTTGGCCAGCCCGGTGAGGCCGCCCTCGGGGCTGCCACCGGTGTAGGCATAGTCCCAGCGGCTGGTGTGGAAGCAGTGCCCGGCGAAGGTGTCCACCCCGGGGATGCCGGGCAGCTTGGGCCGGTTCAGCGGCCCGCCGGCCAGGACCACGAATCGCGCGCGCAGGGTGTCGTTGCGATCGGTGGAGACCAGCCAGCGCGAATCGGCCTCCAGCCAGCGCATGTCGGTGATGGTGGTCTGGAAGATGGCCGAGCGATAGAGATCGAAGTGCCGGCCGATGCGCTGGGTGTGCTCGAGGATTTCGGGGCCGCGGGCGTACTTGGCCTTGGGCATGTAGCCGGTTTCCTCGAGCAGCGGCAGGTAGATGTAGCTCTCGGTGTCACAGGCCGCGCCGGGGTAGCGGTTCCAGTACCAGGTGCCGCCGAAGTCGCCGGCCTTCTCGATGATGCAGACATCTTCGTAGCCGGCATTGCGCAGGCGCGCGGCAGCCAGCAGGGCGCCGAAGCCGCCGCCCACCACCAGCACGTCCATGTCGCGCTCGATGGGCGCACGGGTGTAGTCGGGGTCTACATACGGATCGGCGAGGAAGTGCGCGAAGCGACCGGTGATCTCGACGTACTGCTCGTTGCCTTCGGGGCGGATGCGCCGGTCGCGCTCGAGGTCATAGCGGCGGCGCAGCCCGTCGGGGTCGAACTCGAGGTTGCTGAAGGCGGAGGGCGCGGCGGTGTCGGGCATGGCGGGTTCCGGTGGGGCGCGTGGAGGGCCCGGGCGAGGCAGCGCGCCGGGCGGCGGGATCTCATGAGTTTACGCGCCCCGGCGGCAGGCCGCGCGGGGCGTGCTCAGGGTTTGCGGAACCCGGCCGGGGTTGCGGATCAGCCGCTGGCGGAGAGGTCGATGGCGCCCTGCGCGCCCTCGCGACGCAGTGCCGCGCGCTGCACCTTGCCGGTGGCGGTCTTGGGCAGTTGCGCCACCACCTTCACATAGCGCGGGCGGGCAAAGCGCGGCAGTCGCGCTGCCGCCTGATCGACCACCATGCGGGCGTCGAGGCGGGTGCCCTGGTGCGCCACCAGGGCCAGCATAAGCTCGTCCTCGCCCCCGGGGATGTCGGAGGGCACCGCGTAGGCCGCCACCTCGGCCACCCCGGCGATCTCCTGCACGACCGATTCCACCTCGGTGGCGGAGATGTTCTCGCCACGGCGGCGGATGCAGTCCTTGATGCGGTCGATGAAGGTGATGAGGCCGTCGGCGTCCATCACGCCGGCGTCGCCGGTGTGGAACCAGAGATTGCGCCAGGCCTCGACGGTCTTCTGCGGCGCGTTGAAGTAGCCGCTCATGAAGCCGAAGGGCACCTTCGGGCGCACCAGGATCTCGCCCATGGTGCCGGCGGGCAGGGCCTGGTCGGTGTCGGGGTTGGCGATGCATACCTCGAAATAGGGCTCGACGGTCCAGCCTGCCGCGCCCGGCGCCGAATGGCCGATGCGGCCCATGATGGGCATGTTCACCTCGGTCATGCCGAAGCCCGAGATGACATCGCGGATGCCGAAGCGCTGGCGGAACTGCTCCTCGTGCTGCGGCAGGTTGGGCGCGTTCATGAGCGCGCGCAGCCGGTGGTCGGTGTCGTGGGGGCCGGGCGGCTGGGCGAGCAGGAAGGCGGCCGTGGCGCCCAGGAAGTTGCTGACCGTGGCGCCGTGCTTGCGGACATCGGCGAGCCACGCGGTGGCGCTGAACCGTGTGCGCACGTGGGCCGGGATGCCGGCCAGCAGCGTGGCTGCGAGCTGGATCAGCAGGCCGTTGGCGTGAAAGAGCGGCAGGCTGATGTAGTACTTGTCCTGCGGGCCGAGCTCGAGGGCGCGGATGTTGATGATGCCGTAGAGCGTGCAGTGCGCGTGCGGCATGAGCACGCCCTTGGACGGGCCCGAGGTGCCCGAGGTGTACATGATGCAGGCGGTGTCGGATGCCGACGGACCGGGCCCGGTCCAGGGATCGGCCGAGCGGATGCCGGCCCAGTCATGCGCCCGCCACGCGAGCGGCAGGCGGGTGTCGTTGTGGCCGACCACCACCAGCTGGCGCAGGTGGGTGAGCTCGTCGGCGATGGCCACCAGGGCCGGCACCAGCTCGGCGTCGACCACCACGCAGCCCACCTCGGCATCGTTGAGCTGATGTCGCAGGAAGGCGCCGCGCAGCTCGGTGTTGAGCATGACCGCGACCGCGCCCAGCCTGCCCAGCCCGAGCCAGGCGCGGATCTGGTTGCAGCTGTTGAGCATGAACACCGCCACGCGGTGGCCGCGATCGACGCCGAGCTGGTTGAGGAAGCCGGCGGCCAGGCGAGTGTCGGCGTCGGCCTGGCCGAAGCTCATGGCGTCACCGCCGCTGTCGCTCATCCAGGGGGCGTCGGGCCGGGTGGCGGCCATCTCGGCCAGCACATCGGGCAGGACCCAGCGGGCGGGATCGTCGATGGCGCTGTACATGGCGGGCTCTCGGGGCTGGATCAGGCGGGATCGACGCGCTCGTAGAGCGTGACCACACAGGCGCCGCCCAGGCCGAGATTGTGCTGCAGCGCCAGACGCGCGCCCGGCACCTGTCGGGCGCCGGCGCTGCCGCGCAACTGCTGGACCAGCTCGGTGCACTGCGCAAGGCCGGTCGCGCCCAGCGGATGGCCCTTGCTCAGCAGGCCCCCCGAGGGGTTGGTGACGACGCGCCCGCCGTAGGTGTTGTCGCCATCCTCGACGAAGCGCTGCGCGCCGCCCTCGGGGCACAGGCCGAGCGCCTCGTAGGTGATGAGCTCGTTCTGGGCGAAGCAGTCGTGCAGCTCGACCACGTCGAGGTCTTCCGGACCCACCCCGGCGCTGCGATAGACCTGGTCGGCGGCCGCCCGCGCCATGCTGTAGCCGACCACCTCGCGCATGTCGCGCTGTTCGAAGGTGGCCGGGGAATCGGTGGTCATGGCCTGGGCGCGGATGCGCACGCTGCGGTCCAGGCCATGGCGCTCGGCGAAGGCCGGCGAGCACAGAATGGCCGCGGCCGCGCCGCAGGTGGGCGGGCAGGCCATCAGGCGGGTCATGACGCCGGGCCAGATCATGGGCGCGGCCATGACCTCCTCGGTGCTGACCACCTGGCGGAACAGCGCCATGGGGTTGTTCGCGGCGTGCCGGCTCGCCTTGGCCCGGATGCGGGCGAAGGTCTCGAGCGGGGTGCCGTACTGCTGCATGTGGGCCAGGCCCGCGCCGCCGAAGTAGCGCAGCGCGAGCGGAATCTCGGCATGGCCGACCAGATCATCGGTGACCGCATCGAAGCGCTCGAAGGGACTGGGCCGGTCGGCGAACTGGGTGCCGAGCGCGCCCGGCTTCATCTGCTCGAAGCCCAGGGCCAGCGCGCACTCCACCGCGCCGCTCTCGACGGCCTGGCGCGCCAGAAACAGCGCGCTCGAGCCGGTGGAGCAGTTGTTGTTGACGTTGAGCACCGGGATGCCGGTCATGCCCACCTCGTAGAGCGCGCGCTGACCGCAGGTGGAGTCGCCGTAGACATAGCCCACGTAGGCCTGCTGGACGAGGGCGTAGTCGAGCCCGGCGTCGGCCAGCGCGGCGCGCAGGGCCTGCGCACCCATCTCGGGGTAGGGCTGGTTGTTGCCCGGCTTGACGAACGGGATCATCCCGACGCCGGCCACGTGCACGGTGCGGCTCATGGTGTGTCTCCTGCAGGAAGAGGGGCGGGGGCTCAGCTGGCGAGGTCGAGTTCGCGATAGCCGCCCGCGGCCACCGCGTCGGCCTTGGCGCGGAACTCGGGGCCGGTGCCGCTGTAGCGGGCGAGCACCCGTTCCGCCTTGCCCTCGACGTTGGAATTGACGCCGGTCATCCAGGAGTTGACCTCGTTGGAGAGCAGGCCGATGGACGCCTTGCGAACGACCTCCATCCAGGCATCGACGCTTTCGGGGCGCACCTCCACCCGCGACAGCCGGTGGTCGCGCATGTGCCGCAGCAGCCCGGTGACCCAGTCGACGTTGTACTCGATGCTGCGCACGATGTTGCCGAGGGCGCACATCGGCCCCATCACCATCAGCAGGTTCGGGAAGCCGGCGTTCTGGATGCCGAAGAAGGTGCGCGCGCCGCCACGCCACAGGTCCTGCAGCGAGACGCCGTCGCGGCCGCGCAGATCGATGCGGTCGTAGGCGCCGCGCAGCGCGTCGAAGCCGGTGGCGTAGACGATGATGTCGAACTCGAATTCGCGGGCGGTGGTGCGGATGCCGGTGGCGGTGACCCGGTCGATGGGGGTCTCGGTGAGATCGACCAGTTCGACATTGGGCTGGTTGTAGACCTCGTAGTAGCGGGTCTCCAGGGGCAGGCGCCGGGTGCCGAAGCCGTGGTTCTTCGGGATGAGCTTCTCGGCCACCGCCGGGTCCTTCACCCGCTGGCGGATCTTGCGCGCGACGAAGTCGGACATCAGGGCGTTGGCCTCGCGATCGACCAGCACATCGCGGAAGTTGCCCATCCAGATGCCGAAGCCGCGCTCGGTGTAGCGCTTCTCCCAGAAGGCCTCGCGCTCGGCGGGCGGGACATCGACCGTGCGGCGCGGATCGGGGGTGTGGATGAAGCCGGCGGGGCTCTCGCGGCAGCGCTGCAGGATGTCGGAATAGCTGGCCTTGATGGCGCGCTGCTCCTCGTCGGTGATCGGGCCGTTGTGCAGCGGCGCGCACCAGTTGGGGGTGCGTTGAAAGACGGTGAGATGGCCGGCGGTCTTGGCCACTTCCTGGATGGTCTGCACGCCGCTGGCGCCGGTGCCGACCACCGCCACCCGCTTGCCGGTGAAGTCGACCGGCTCCTTGGGCCAGTTGGCGGTGTGGCAGGACGTGCCCTGGAAGGACTCGATGCCGGGGATGCGCGGCAGCGTGGGCACCGACAGCGCGCCGATCGCGGTGACGAGGAAGCGGGCGCAGGGCTGGCTGCCGTCATCGAGCTGCAGCCGCCAGACCCGGCCTGCCTCGTCCCAGCGGGCCGAGTCGACCCGACGGCCGAAGCGGATGTGCGGGCGCAGCTGGAAGCGCTCGGCCACGTGCTGGGCGTAGCGCAGGGTCTCGGGCTGCGGCGCGAAGTGCTCGGACCAGCTCCAGTCCTGCAGCAGCTCGGGCGAGAACGAGAAGCCGTAGGTGTAGCTCTCGGAGTCGAAGCGGGCGCCAGGGTAGCGGTTCCAGTACCAGGTGCCGCCGACATCGCTGCCGGCCTCGATGACGCACGCGCTCAGCCCGAGCTCGCGCACCCGGTAGAGCTGGTACAGGCCGGCAAGGCCGGCGCCGATGATCAGGACGTCGAAGTCAGGGGTGACGGGGGAGGCGGCGGCATCGGTCATGGTGGCTGGGCGGGCAGGGTGGACGTCTCAATCGACGCTGATGTTCGATTGTCGGATGATTCTGGCGTTGAGGTCGCTCTCGGCCTTGATCTTCGCGGCGAACTGCGCCGGGTCGAGCATCGGCAGGTTGCCATGCTGCATCAGTTGCGCGCGGACGGCCGGATCGGCCGCCGCCGAACGGATCGCATCGGCCAAGGCCTTGACGATCGCCGGCGGCGTGCGCGCGGGCACCGCCGCTGCCACCCAGGACGAGGAGTCAAAGCCGGTGTAGCCGAGTTCGCTCACGGTGGGCACGTCGGGCAGGTCACGCCAGCGCTCGGGGCTGGTCACCGCCAGCGCGCGCAGGCGACCGCTGCGGAACTGGGCCACCGAGGTGGGGTTCTCGAACACCACATCGACCTCCTTGCCCAGCAGCGCCACCTGCGCGGCCGAGGCGCCGCGGTAGGGCACGTGCACCATGCGGATATCGGCCATGTGCGCGAGCAGCTCGAAGCCGACATGCACCAGGCCGCCATTGCCGGTGGAGCCATAGGTGAACTGGCCCGGACGCTCGCGCGCCAGCTTGATGAACTCGGGCAGCGTGGTGGCCGAGCCGGTCTTCTCGCTGGCCGGATTGGTGGCGATCACGAACGGGTACGACACCATGAGCGCGACCGGCGCGAAGTCAGAGGCCTCGTAGAGCGGCTTGCGGGCGAGCAGCGGGTTCAGGGTGAGGGTGCTGGAGTTGCTGATCAGCACGGTATGGCCATCGGGCGGGGCACGCAGCACCTCTTGCGCCGCCAGCACACCATTGGCGCCGGTGCGGTTCTCCACCATCACCGGCTGCCCCAGCCGGGCGCGGACATGCTCGGCCATGATGCGGGCGACGACATCGGTGATGCCCCCTGCGCTGAAGCCCACTACGAAACGGATCGGCCGGCTCGGCCAGGCACTCTGGGCGGCGCTGGCGGCCACCAGCCCCAGCGAGAGGATCAGGCACAGGCCGGCGCGCAGCAGGGGGTGGGCGAAGGGGCGCATGAGAGGCTCCAGGGGTGGGGGAGAGGGCGGCGGCGGGCTGCGCCGTTACCAGGTGTCGATGTGGGTGCGCTTGCGCGCCGATCGGGGTGGCGGCACCGGGAAGGACTGCAGACCGGCGATCAGCCAGCGGCGGGTCTGCGCCGGGTCGATGACGTCGTCGATGCTCAGGAAGGGCGCCACGTTCACCGCCTTGCCGCGCTGGTACAGGCCATCCACCAGCGATTGGTAGCGCGCCTGGCGCGCGGCCGGGTCGGCGATCGCCTCGAGCTCGGCGCGGTAGCCCAGTCGGACCTGACCCTCGAGGCCCATGGAGCCGAACTCCGCGGTGGGCCAGGCCACCGTCATCATCGAGCTTTTGTGGAAGGAGCCGCCGGCCATGGCCTGCCCGCCCAGGCCATAGGCCTTGCGCAGGATCACGGTGAGGATGGGCACGCTGATGTTGGCCGCGGTGACGAAGATCCGCGAGCAGTGGCGGATCTGCCCGGTGGCCTCGGCCTGCGGCCCGACCATGAACCCGGGGGTGTCGCACAGCGAGATGATCGGCAGGTCGAAGCCATCGCACAGCTGGATGAAGCGCGCCAGCTTGTCGGATTCGTCGGAGCCGATGGCGCCGGCGTTGTGCATGGGGTTGTTGGCGATCAGGCCCACCGGGCGGCCCTCCAGGCGGGCCAGCGCGGTGACCGCCGCCGCGCCAAAGGCCGGGCGCAGCTCGAGCACCGAGTCCTCGTCCATCAGCAGGTCGATGACGCGCCGCACATCGTAGGCACGGGTGCGGCGGGTGGGGATGGTCTCGCGCAGCAGGGTCTGGTCGGCGCAGCGCCAGTCGTCGACGGGGCCCTGGAAGTAGCTGACGTAGCGACGGGCCACGGCGACCGCCTCGGCCTCGTCGCGCACCCGCAGATCGACCGAGCCGGCGCGCTCGTGGACCGCAGCCGGGCCGACCTCCTCGGGGGCGAACACGCCCAGGCCGGCACCCTCGATCATCACCGGTCCGCCCATGCCCACGGTGGCGTTCTCGGTAGCGATCACCACGTCGCAGCTGCCCAGCAGCACGGCGTTGCCGGCGAAGCAGCGCCCCGACACGATGCCCACCAGCGGCACCAGGCCGCTGAGCTGGCCGAAGTGCCAGAACGTGGGATTGGCGAGGTTGACGCCGCCGATGTTGTCGGAGTCGGCCGGGCGGCCGCCGCCGCCCTCGGCGAACAGCACCAGCGGGATCCGCAGCGACACGGCCAGCTCGAGCAGGCGGTCGTGCTTCTTGTGGCCGATGTAGCCCTGGGTGCCGGCAAAGACGGTGTAGTCGTAGGCGGCCACGAGGCAGCGGCTGCGCACCGGCCCGACCGCGCCGGCATTGATGGTGGCCAGCCCGTAGATGAAGCCGTCGGCGGGGCTGATGCGCTGCAGGTCCTCGAAGGATCGGGTGCTGCGCTGGCCGGCCACCGCCAGCGCGCCGTATTCCAGGAAGGAGCCGTCGTCGCAGAGGTCGGCAAGATTCTCGCGCGCGGTGCGCTGGCCGGTCTTGCGTCGGCGGGCCACCGCGTCGGGGCGGGCCGCATCCAGGGTGAGCGCATGCCGCGCCAGGGCTTCGGCGAGGTCAGGGCGCGGCTCGGTGGGCGACCCGGCAGCGGCATCGGCGGCGACGTCTGTGGTGGTGCCATCGTCTGCGGTGTCTGCGATCAGCGTGGCCTCGTCCGGCAGTGCGATCGCGTCATCGGCATCGATGCGCATGAGCAGCTGGCCCTGATCGACCGCCTCGCCCGGCGTGCCTGCACCGTGCGCGACCACGCCGGCACGGGGCGCGGTCAGCACGTGCTCCATCTTCATCGCGTCGATCACCAGCAGCGGCTCGCCGGCGCGCACCCGCTGGCCGGGGGTGACCAGGCATTCGAGCAGGGTGCCGCGCAGCGTCGCGCGCACATCGCCCGGCCCCGGCGGTGCAGCGGATGTCGCGGGCGCGTCGGGCGCTGGCGCGCCCGACGAGAGCGGCGCGTGGCGCTCGGGCTGCGGCTGCGCGGCCAGTTGCGCGAGCGACTCGAGGTGGGTGGCGAGGAAGTCGGTAGTGATCTCGCCGGCGAGGAACGCGGGGTGCCGCGCGAGGCAGCGCAGCAGCGGCAGGTTGCTCGCCACGCCGGCGATCCGGAACTCGCTGAGCGCGCGGTGGCCTCGCTGCGCCGCGGCCGCGAAGGTGCCGGCGCTCACGATCAGCTTGGCCAGCAGTGGGTCGAACTGCGCGCTGGGCGCGAGCCCCACGCAGCCGAAGGTGTCCACTCGCACGCCCGGACCGCCGGGCGGATCGAAGGCGTCGAGCCGGCCGGTGATCGCGCCGCTGGGCCCGGGCCCGGGCAGCACCGGGTCCAGCGTCACCCGGAACTGGATGGCATGGCCACGCGGCGCTGGCGCGCGCCCGGCGTCCAGGCCCAGGTTGGCCAGCGACTCGCCCATGGCCAGCCGCAGCTGGGTCTGGACCAGGTCGACCCCGGTGACCGCCTCTGTGACGGTGTGTTCCACCTGCAGGCGCGGGTTGGCCTCGATGAAGACGAAGCCCTCGCCGTGCGCCGGCCCGATGCTGCCGACCAGAAACTCCATGGTGCCCACGCCGCGATAGCCGCTGGCGCGGGTGAGGCGCAGCGCCGCCTCGACGATCGCCTGGCGCAGGCCGTCAGCCAGCCAGGGGCTGGGCGCGATCTCGATCAGCTTCTGGTGCCGATGCTGCAGGCTGCAGTCGCGCTCGCCGAGGTGACTGGCCTCGTCGCCATCGCCGAGGACCTGGATCTCGATGTGGCGGGCCGGCGCCACCAGCGCCTCGAGGTAGACATCGGCCTGCCCGAACGCGCTGGCGGCCTCGGAGCGGCAGCGCGGATAGGCGGCGGCGATCGTCTCGGGGGAGTCCACCTGGCGCATGCCCCGGCCGCCACCGCCGGCCACCGCCTTGATCATGGCCCGCGCGCCAGGCCCGAGCCCGCGCAGGAAGGCCTGGGCCTCATCGAGCGAGCATGGTCCGTCGGTGCCGGGCAGCACCGGCACGCCCAGGCGGTGCGCCAGGGCGCGCGCCTGCAGCTTGTCGCCGAACAGCGCGAGCACCGAGGGCGCGGGCCCGACGAACACCAGGCCGGCCTCGTGACAGCGCCGGGCGAACTCGGCGTTCTCGCTGAGGAAGCCGTAGCCGGGATGGATGGCCTCGCAGCCGGCCTGCCGCGCGGCATGGATCACCGCCTCGATGTCGAGGTAGGCGGCTGCGCCGGTGCCGGGCAGCGCGATGCAGCGGTCGGCGGCGAAGCCGTGCGGGCTGGCGAGGTCGTCTTGCGAGCAGATGGCCGTGGTTTGCAGGCCGAGTTCGCCCGCGGCGCGCGCGATGCGGATGGCGATTTCGCCACGGTTGGCGATCATGACGGACCGGAAGGGTCGCGCCGCAGGGACAAGGTGGTCGATGATGGCACGCCCCAGAGGGCGGCGCCTGGCCAGGCCGACGGCGGCAGGCACCACCGGGTTGCAGACTGTGGACGATGCTACGCCCTCGCCAGGTCTGGCGCGGCATCCGGGGGGCGCGATCCGTTCCGGGAGCGCGCTCGCGCGCGGTGCGCCGGGCGCGCTGGTGCCGCCTCAGGGTCCGGTTTTGGGCTTGAGGTCGAGTTCGGCCTGCGCCTGCCGCATGCAGGCGAGCGCCTGCGCCGCCTCCTCGCGCAGCGCGGCCAGGTCCAGGCCGGGGATCGCGTCATCGACCACCGTCAGTCGGCCGGCCACGAGCAGCGCCCGCAGCGTCGGCCGGCCACCGGCGACCACGGTGGCGGCGGCCGGGTCGTGCAGTCCGAAGAAGCGCGGCGCATCGAGCGACCAGACCGCGATGTCGGCGGCCTGGCCGGGCGCGAGCGTGCCGATCGCATCCAGGCCCAGCACTCGCGCGCCGCCGGCGGTGCCGAGGCGGATCACGGCGTCGGTGCCGATCGCCGCCGCGCCACCCACGGCGCGGTGCACGTGCCAGCAGGCATGGGCCTCGGCAAGCATGTCGGCGGCCTCGTTGGAGGCCGCGCCATCGACCGCCAGCGACACCGGCGCGCCGGCGGCGATCAGCGCCGGGATGGGCGCCACGCCCGAGCCGAGCCGGCAGTTGCTCTGCGGGCAGTGCGCGATGCCGGTGCCGGTCTCGGCCACCCGGCGCACCTCGTCGGGGCTGAGATGAACCATGTGGGCGTACCAGACATCGGGGCCCAGCCACTCGTGCCGCTCGACGAATTCCACCGGGGTGCAGTCGTGAACCTCGCGGCAGAAGCGCACGTAGTCGGCGCTTTCGGAGAGGTGGCTGTGGAGGCGGATGCCCAGGGCGCGCGCGGCCCGCGCGATGGGCGCGAGTTCGTCGGGCGCCACCGACCAGGTGGGCGTGGTGGGCGCGCAGACCACACGGCGCATGGCATCGGGCGCGGGGTCATGGAAGCGGGCGGTGTCGTGCGCCACCGCGCGCAGGAACTCGTCCAGCGATTCAGGCGCGGTCTGCGGTGGCGGATCGACGTCGATGCTGCGCGAACGGGTCTGGCCGCCGCGGCACAGCACCATGCGCTGGCCCAGGCGCGCCGCCTCGTCGAAGACCGCTGCCGAGGCGTCGAAGGGCATGCCCGGCCAGTAGTGGTACTGGTGGTCGGCCACCGTGGTGCAGCCCGAGAGCAGCAGTTCCACCAGCCCGACCCGCGCCGCCGTGCGCAGCACCGCTTCATGGTCGAAATGCCGCCGCCAGCGCACCGGCACCGCCGACAGCCATGGCACGAGCGGCAGATCGATGCCCTCGGGCACGCCCTTGAGCAGGCTCTGGAACAGGTGGTGGTGGGTGT
>JBAWWD010000028.1:0-54024 GCA_037146935.1 Burkholderiales bacterium | reverse complement strand
TTTTCCTCAGTTTGGTTGAAGCCTGGTAACTCCAACCCTACCGGACGAACCGATGGCCCCCGCAAGGGCCCGCCTTTACCGCTCAGTTTCTACACCACGTCCCGGGACGCGACCTCCGGCTGGCGGTGGTGTGCGCGCGAACGGGCAACCTGACGGAAGCTGCGCGTGAGTGCAACCTGGTGCTGCCGGCTGCCAGCCGTCGCGTGCGGGACTTGGAAAAGGCGCTGGGCGGGCCGCTGTTCGAGCGTCATTCGCGTGGCGTGACACCAACGGCGCTGGGGCGCGCCTTCATCAAGCGGGGCATGGCCATCCTCCAGGAGCTCGACAACCTGGTGATCGAACTGGCCGACGCCCGTCAAGGCGTGGTGCGCCATGTGCATGTCTGTGCGGGCACGGCGGCCATCACGCAGTTTCTGCCGCCGCTGCTGGCCGAATATGCCGAGCGGCGCCCGGAGGTCCAGGTGGAGTTGGAAGAGCAGGTCTCCCAGCAGGTGGTGGCCACCGTGCGCGAGGGGCGTGCTGACCTGGGCGTCTACGTGGCGGGCCCGGACGTGCGCGGCCTCGAGGTGCGCGACTTTCGCCAGGACGAGCTGGTGCTCATCCTGCCGGCGGGTCACCGGCTGGCAGGCCGAAGTGCGCTGGCCTTCGTCGAGACGCTGGACGAATACTGGATCAGCCTGCCCCCCGGGGCCGCGATGCTGCAGGCCCAGCAGCAGGCCGCCATGGCCGCTGGGCGCCCCTTGAAGCTGCGCATGCAGGTGCGAAGCTTCGACGCCGTGGGTCACATGGTGGCCTCCGGCCTGGGCATCGCGGCCCTGCCCAAGGCCGCAGCCCTGCCCATCGCCCGGGTGATGAAGCTGCAATGGCGGCCCTTGTCTGATGCCTGGGCACGACGACAGCTGCAGGTGGCGATCCGCCCTGATGCGGATGCGACGGTGGTCGCCCTGAGGGACTTCCTGCTCCCGGACTTCCTGCTCCCGACTTCGCAGAGTGCTAAGGCTGCGAGCGCCAGATTCAAATAGTCGCATCCGGCTGGCCGGCGCACACTTGGCGTCATGCCGTCTTCAGCCCCCGCTTCAGCCTCCTCCACCCTGCCGCCTCAGGTCGCGCCCGCCGCCTTGGACGGCCTCAAGGTTCTTGAACTCGGCCAATTGATCGCAGGGCCTTTTGCGGCCAAGACGCTGGCCGACTTCGGCGCCGAGGTCATCAAGATCGAGCCGCCTGGCAGCGGTGATCCGCTGCGCAAGTGGCGCCTGCTCAAGGACGGCACCTCGGTGTGGTGGCAGGTGCAGTCGCGCAACAAGCGATCCCTGGCGCTCGATCTGCGAACCCCCGAAGGCCAGGGCGTGGTGAGGCAGTTGGCACGGGAAGCCGACGTGCTGATCGAGAACTTCCGCCCTGGTGCCCTGGAGGGCTGGGGGCTGGGCCCGGACGACCTGCTGGCCGCCAACCCGCGCCTGATCATGCTGCGCATCAGCGGCTACGGGCAGACCGGTCCGTACCGCAACCGCCCGGGCTTTGGCGTGGTGGCCGAGGCCATGGGCGGCATGCGCCACCTCACCGCCGAGCCCGGCCGCGTGCCGGTGCGCGTGGGCGTGAGCATCGGTGACACCCTTGCCGCGCTTCACGGCGTCATCGGCATCCTGCTGGCGCTGCAGCATCGTCACATCAGCGGGTGCGGCCAGGTCATCGACGTGGCGCTGTACGAGGCGGTCTTCAACTGCATGGAAAGCCTGCTGCCCGAGCACAGCGCGTTCGGCGCTGTACGCGGCGCGGCCGGCAGCGCCTTGCCGGGCATCGCCCCCAGCAATGCCTACCGCTGCCAGGACGGTGCCTACGCCTTGATTGCCGGCAATGGGGACAGCATCTTCCGCCGCCTGATGATCCTGATCGGCCGCGACGATCTCGCCAACGACCCCAGCCTCGCAGACAACGCGGGCCGCGTGGCGCGTGTGGCAGAGATCGACGAGGTGATCGGCGCCTGGACGGCACAACGCAGTGTGGACGACGCCTTGGCCGCGCTCGACAGCGCCTCGGTGCCGGCCGGCCGCATCTACACGGTGGCCGACATCGCAACAGATCCGCACTACCGCGCCCGCGATATGCTGCAGGACGTGCGCCTGGACGATGGCTCCACCTTGAGCCTGCCGGGCATCGTGCCCAAGCTGTCGGCCACGCCGGGCAGTCACCGACGCAACGCACCCACGCTCGGGCAGGACACCGCGGAGGTGCTTCGAGAAATCGGCCTGACCGACGCGCAAATCGTCGCGCTGCAAGAGCGCGGTATCGTCAACTGAGCCCACGGGATAGCCCCATGCCACGCATCTACTTCAACGAGGTCGTCACCCGCGACGGCTTCCAGAGCGAACCCGCCTTCGTGCCCACCGACGCCAAGGTGGCGCTGATAGACGAGCTCAGCGCCTGTGGTTACGCCAAGATCGAGGTCACCTCGTTCACCTCGGCCAAGGCCATTCCGATGCTGCGCGATGCCGAGGAGGTGATGGGCCGCATCCAGCGCATTCCCGGCGTCGAGACCACCGTGCTCGTGCCCAATGTCCGTGGGGCCGAGCGTGCCCTGGAGTCGCGCGCCGACGAGCTGAACCTGGTCATGTCGGCCTCGGAAACGCACAACCTGGCCAACCTGCGCATGCCGCGCGAGAAAAGCTTTGCGGGCCTGCGCGAGGTCATCGCCATGGCGGCCGGCCGAGTGCCCGTCAATGTGTCGCTCTCCACCAGCTTCGGCTGCCCGATGGAAGGCCCCGTCCCGGTCGACGAGGTCTTTCGCTGGGCGGACCGGTTTGCGGACCTCGGCGTGCGCGGCCTCACCATCTGCGACACCACGGGCATGGCCCATCCCGCGCAGGTGGCTCTCCTGTGCCGGGCCCTGCGCGAGCGCTTCGGCCACCTGCAACTCACGCTGCACTTCCACAACACGCGCGGCATGGGCGCGGCCAACCTGCTGGCCGCGGTGCAGGAAGGCGTCGATCGCTTCGATGGCTCGCTCGGCGGGCTGGGCGGCTGCCCCTATGCCCCTGGCGCTACCGGCAACCTCTGCAGCGAAGATGCCATCCACATGCTGCACGCCATGGGCTACGACACCGGCATAAACCTGCCGCGCCTGCTGGCCGTGGCGCGCAGCCTGCCGGCCATCGTCGGCCATGACGTGCCCGGTCAGGTGGCCAAGGCGGGGCTCATCACCGACCTGCACCCCGCGCCAGAGTATGTGGCCGAGCTTCGGAACCAGTTCTCATGATCGATCACCTCGACCATCTCGTCCTCACCACCGCACGCCGCAGTGCCTGTGTGGACTTCTGCACCCGATTGCTCGGCCTGCAACTGGCCTGAGGAGCTGACCCCATGAGCACACGACCTGCACTGGCCTTTGCCTGTGCCCACATGACGGACGAGCGGCTGTACGCGCATCAGCTCAAAGCGCTGGCCGATACGCATGACTGTCGCGTGTTCGTCTTCCGCGACCACGACTCCATGGCCGGCATGGCGCGCGAAGTGCTTGACGCGATGCCCGAGCGTTTCACGATGGTGGGCCTCTCGCTGGGCGGCTATGCAGCCTTCGAGGTGATCCGGCAGGCAGCCGGTCGCCTGGAGCGCCTGGCGCTGATCGACACCACGGCCGTGGCCGATCACCCTGCACGCCGGCAGGGGCGGTTGAACGACATCGCCAAGGTGCAGCAAGGCGGCATCGAGGCGCTCATCCCTGAACTGCCCTCTCGCTGGCTGCTGCCAGCGCATGTGGACAACCCGTCCCTGTCGACGCTGATGGGCGAGATGGCGCGCAGCGTGGGCGCGCGCGGTCAGTTCAATCAGCAGACGGCCATGCTCGGGCGGCCCGATTCACACGCCGATCTGGCCCGGCTGCGTGTGCCCACACTGGTGATGTGCGGCCGACAAGACCCCGTGACACCGCTGGCAGACCATGAAGCCATGGCGGCCTGCGTCCCTGGCGCACAGTTGTGCGTGATCGAGGACTGCGGTCATCTGTCGACGATCGAGCAGCCCGACGCGGTGACCGCGGCGCTTGTGAACTGGCTGGAACATTGCCAGGCTGCCTGACGAGACTCATCCGGGTGGCTGGCCTGGAACGCCGGGCCAAGCCATTGCCCGGGATCCGCGTCTTTCAGCCGGTGACGGCGTGACGCGCCGCGTTCAGATCTTTTCCGGAAACCACAACTCCACCAGGAGCCCGGCCGCCAGCAGCACCGCGGCCACCACGTCGGCAAACACCACTCTGCCGATGGCGGAGTTATAGCCACCAACTCCCATGGCAACGAAGATGAAGCTGGCCGTGCTGAACAGGCCGACGCTCAGCGCCGTGATGCGCAGCCATGGCAGCGCGATGGCACTGAGCATCAGCACACCCAGCGCGCCGAACAGCAGCGCCCGGTGCTGCAGCAGGATGGCTGTATTCCGGTCATGCACCTCGATCCCGTAGAGTCGCATCAGGGTGCTCGCTCCCATCACGCCGGGGATGGGCAGCAGATGAATGAGGCCCGCGACGAGCAGGGCGGCAACGCAGACATACTTCACGGACTTCCTCCGGGTTGATTCGGTTGTTGACGCCAGGAAGGTCTTGCATGGAACCCAGCCACAGCGAATTCGATGCCGCGATCGTGGCGCAGCGGCGCGCTTCGGGCTTTCAGGAATCGCCTGTCCTTCCGCGCATTTGGGCGGGTTCAGCGCGCGCGTTGTACGTGGGTCCGGGGCTGGACCTCGCGCCGCACCTGAACGTGGCGACGACGATCGCGGTGTCGCTGCGGCAGCCCTTCGAGTTGCGGACCTGGTCGAAGCCAGCGGGTTGGTCGCCGTGGCGCCCGGAGGTCATCAGCGTCATCGCGTCGGAGACGCTGCATCACTTGAAGAGCCTCGGGCCGATGGCATTCCTTTACCTGGATCCGCTCACCGACCGTCGGCACCCGCTGTCCGAGGCTGACCTCCTGCGCGGCCGTGAGAGGCTGCGGCTGGCGGGGTCGGGGATCGGCCTCGAGGAAGCCTTCGCCGCCTTTGGGCTGAGGCCTCACACCCCGCGGGACGCACGCATCGCGCGCGTCGTGCGTGAGATCGAACGCCGGCCCGACGCCTTTGGCCGTGCGCATGACGCTGCCGCGCTGGCCTGTCTGTCACCGTCGCGCTTCAGGGCGCGCTTCGACGCCGAGCTTGGCCTGCCTTTCCGCCGCTATCGCCTGTGGCGGCGCATGGCCGCCGTGATGCGGGCGGTGGCAGCCGGCGCAACTTTGACCGACGCTGCCCACTGCGCCGGGTTCTCGAGTTCGGCGCATCTGAGCACCACCTTCAAGCGCATGTTCGGCCTGACGGCCAGCGATCTGCTGGCCTCAGGGGTGACGATTCACATGGCTGATTGAGACCGCGACACCCTCGCGGCACAAACCCGTCTGCGTGCGCCGGATTGCCATCTGCATCATCAGGAGTGCGGCCGCCGGGCATTGGTTGCGGTGGTTTACCAGCTGAGGTTGAATGACGGGTGTCGGCCAGATGCCCGCTGTCGCGGGCGATCGAGGCCAATGAAGCCGCAGGCAGCGCTGTTCAACTCCATGTTGCGCCGTCGATCGACAGTTTCGAGGCGTACCAGTCGTTGAAGGACGCCTGGAAGCTCAGTTCGCCGTTACCGCCGCGATGCGTGAACAGCATCGGCGGCTGGTCTTTCACCCAGGCCGCGGATGTCGCGGGATCGGAGCCGTTCAGCCCGCCGCACAGCAGGATGCCGGTGCCCGAGGAGTCGGTCATGACCATGCCGGTCAGGCGGAAGCACCCGGTGTCCCAGGTGCCGGACTTCGAGGCAGAGTGCGCCGGGTTGCCGATCGTCGATCCGCCCGAGTACAGACCCAGCTCGCCGTCGGCCTTGTTCTCGGTGGTCCAGCGCACCTTGTTGCGGTAGCTGTCGAACCCGATGCGCCGGCCCAGCGACACATACAGCGGCGCGTTGAGCACGGCCTCGCTGCCGGCATACACCCAGGGCTTGGACAGATCGCCGGCATCGGAGGGCTGCAGCCTGAAGACCTGGCCGAACTTGTTCTCGATGACCTTGCCCGTTCCCTGATCGGTCAGCGTGTTGCACTTGGGATGAGTCGGATCCGGGTTGCTGGGGTCCAGGGTGTACGCGACACCCTCTCTGCCCATGAAGACCACCGTCTGCCCGACGGCGTCCTTGCCCCACACCAGTTCGGTCGGTATGCCCTCCAGCGACTGGCAGGTATCGCCGCGGCTCTCCTCATAGGAGAAGAAATCGTAGACGACCGTTTCCTTCAGGTAGGCGGCGCTGGTCGCATCGAGGTTCACTTGAATCAGCATGCCGCGGTCATCGCGCCCGCCCCAGGAGGCGAGCAGGATGGCTGACTTGCCGTCGCGGCTGAGTAGCGGCTTGCGCTCGAAGCCGCCACGGGGAAGGTCGCGCACCGTGGTGCCGTTCAGGCCCGCCACCGACCCCACGCCCGCATTCGAAAGGGTCTTGAGGGCTGTGAAGGTGTCGGTCTTGGGGTCGAAGGCGTACAGCACGCCCGCGTCGTGGGTCAGGCCCACCCGGTCGAGCACACCGTAGAAGCGTCCGTCGGTCGCATTGAAGACCAGCCCGTTCGAGGCGACGCCCTCGCTGCTGCTCCACGGGCGCCCGGTGAAGGTCTTCACCACGCTGCTGGTGTTGGCGGCCGCATTCACCCGATAGATCTCGCCCAGCTGGCTCGCACCGGACCGGTTGCCCAGCATGAGCAGAATGGTGCTGTCTGCGACGGGGATCGGCTTGTCAGCCACCACAGGCGTGGTGCTGGGCGCCACGAGCGAGCCGACATTGCTGGGCGTGCTCGGCGAGCCGGGGAGGATCGTCTCGGTGGAGCCGTCGGCGTGGTTCACCGTGATCGACCCGTCGGTGCCCGAATCGGTGCCGTTGCTGACGGTTCCGGAGCCGTGGTAGCAGGCCCCCAGCAGCGCGATCAGGGACAGCGACAGCAGCCGGGCGAGCGAGCCCGATGCGCCTGGGCGCGGAACGAGGATCAGAGACTTATTCGGGAATCATCCATGCAGGTTGGTGAAAATCCGTGACGAGACGTGATCGGGAGTTCGCGGGCCCTACAGCCCCTGCAACCACTCGACCAACAGCCGGTTCACCGCATCGGGCGCCTCCTGCTGCGTCCAGTGCCCGATGCCGGGCAGCAGGTGCGCGCCGCGCAAGCCGGGCAGGTGTGGCCGCATGCGGGCGACCATGTCGACGCCGGGCAGCATCTTCAGCACCAGGTCGCGATCGCCGCCAATGAAGAGCGACGGCTGGGCAATGACCCGATCCTTCAGGGTCTGCTGCCAGGCGAAGTCCTGCCGATGGTTGCGGTAGCGGTTCAGCGGCCCGCGAAAACCGCTGGCCTGGAACTCGGCCACGAAGTAGTCCTCGTCGGCGCGGCTCAGCCAGGCAGGGAAGGGGTCTGGGTCAACCAGGCCCTCCAGCAGGGGCGCGCCGTGCGGCTTGGCAGGCCAGCTTCCGTCGGGCGCATCGCCGCTGATGGCGTAGTAGAAGCGGCGCAGGGCCCCGCGCACGTCCGCCTGCAGTTCTGCCTCGGCGACGCCCTCGTCCTGGAAATAGACCTGATAGAAGAAGCGGCCCTTGGCGGTGTAGGCCGCCTGCACGGCGTCCAGAAAGCACACCGAGGGCACGCCGGTCCAGGGCACTGACAGGCCAGCCACCGCGCGCACGCGGTCCGGATGGGCGAGCGCGGTGTTCCAGACGATGGGCGCTCCCCAATCGTGGCCGATCAGCACCCCGGTGCCATCCGGTGACAGGGCCTCGATCGCCCCGGCTACGTCGGCGGTGATCTGTTCCAGGCCGTAGTCGGCGACCGCCGGTGGCTTGTCAGAGCCCCCGTAGCCGCGGACATCGATGGCACAGGCGGTGAACCCGGCCTGCGCGATCGCACCGAGCTGGTGGCGCCAGCTGTACCAGCTCTCCGGGAAGCCATGAACCATCAGCACGAGGGGGCCCTGCCCAGCGATGGCGGCGCGCAGGCGGATGCCATTGGCGGTGATGGGGGTGAGGCGTGGCGTCATGCCTGGGCTCCGGCGGTGGGCAGTCTGGTTGGAAGGCAGGCGGTCAGTCTAGGCCGCGGCCTGTCACTGGCCTCGGCTCGCGAACGGGGTTCGAGACGGCTGGCCTGTCCAATGTCATAAAGATTCGATATATTCGCAAATAATGATATTAAAGGGCGTCATGAAGCGCCCGCTCCGGTGAAAGGATCCCCGTGCCGTCGCATCGCGTCGAACCCGGCCGCCTGATCAAGGCCCCCGAACACTTCCTGGACCCTCAAGGCGTGCGCACCGTGATGAGCGAGGCCCGCGCGGGGCGTCGAGACTTCATCCGGACCGCTTTCGCAACTGCCGTTGCCGGTGCCGGCGCGAGTACCGCCAGGGCGCAGTCCAATCCGGTTCCTACCGAGGGTGGGGACCCCAACATCCTGAATCTGCCCGCGCACAGCACGGGCCTGGGCCAGCCCGTGGCCACCGACGGCTACGGCAAGCCCTCGCGCTACGAGGCCAACGTGCAGCGCCGGCAGAGCCCGGGCCTGACCCAGACCGCGCAGGCCTCGGTCTCGTTCGCGCCGCTGCAGAGCCTGTTCGGCATCGTCACGCCCAGCGGCTTGCACTTCGAGCGTCATCACCAGGGCTGGTGGGATGTCGATCCCTCCAGGCACCGGCTCATGGTCAATGGCTCCGATGCCGGCCTCGTGAAGACGCCCAAGGTCTTCACCATGGACGAGATCATGCGTCTGCCGTCGGTAAGCCGCTTCCACTTCATCGAGTGCGGCGCCAACACCGGCATGGAGTGGGGCAACGTCGCGGTGCCCACCTGCCAGTACAGCCACGGCATGCTCAGTTGCAGCGAGTTCACCGGGGTGCCCCTGAAGGTCCTGCTCGATCTGTGCGGCGTCGATGCGCGCCGCGGGCGCTTCGTGCTCGCCGAGGGCGCCGATGGGTCCTCCATGACCCGCACCATCCCGATGGAAATGATCGAGAACGGCGAGGTGCTGGTGGCGTACGGGCAGAACGGCGAGATGCTGCGCCCTGAGAACGGCTATCCGCTGCGCCTGGTGGTGCCTGGCGTTCAGGGCGTGAGCTGGGTGAAGTACCTGCGCCGGATCGAGGTGGGCGACAAGCCCTACGGCGCCAAGGACGAGGTGCTGCACTACGTCGACCTCATGCCCGACGGCCGCCATCGCCAGTACACCAGCATCCAGGAATGCAAGAGCGTGGTGACCACGCCGTCTGGCGGCCAGGTGCTGCTCGACCAGGGCTACTACCAGATCACCGGCCTGGCCTGGTCCGGGCGCGGCAAGGTCAAACGGGTGGATGTCTCGGTGGATGGCGGCGCCAACTGGCGCACCGCGCGGCTGCAGACCCCGGTGCTCTCCAGGTGCCTCACCCGCTTCAGCCTCGACTGGGCCTGGAATGGCCGGCCCGCCATCATCCAGAGCCGGGCCATGGATGAGACCGGCTATGTGCAGCCCACCTATCGGCAACTGCGCGCGGTGCGCGGCTCGCGCTCCATCTATCACAACAACAGCATCCAGACCTGGCTGGTCCAGGAGAGCGGGGAGGTGAAGAATGTCCAGCTTTCCTGATCCCCGGCGTGCCGCGGCCCGATGGCCGGGCGCGGCGCGGTCACTGCTGCTTGCCGTGATGCTTTGCGTGGGTGCATCTGTCGCGGCGGCGCAGCCGGCGAGCGGCTATCCGGGCATCGGTCGCCCGGCCACGCCCAAGGAGATCGCCGCCTGGGACATCGATGTGCGGCCCGATTTCAAGGGCCTGCCGCGTGGCAGCGGCAGCGTCGCCCAGGGCATGGACCTGTGGGAGGCCAAGTGCGCGTCCTGCCATGGCGTGTTTGGCGAGAGCAACGAGGTGTTCGCGCCCATCGTGGGCGGCACCACCCGGGAAGACATCCGGGTCGGGCGCGTCAAGCGGCTGACCGACGCGGCGTATCCGGGGCGCACCACGATGATGAAGCTCTCCAGCGTGGCCACGCTCTGGGATTACATCAATCGCGCCATGCCCTGGAATGCGCCGAAGTCGCTCAAGGCGGACGAGGTCTACGCGCTCGTCGCCTATGTGCTGAACCTGGCCGAAGTGGTGCCCGAGGGCTTCACGCTCTCGGACGCGAACATCGCCGAGGTTCAGCAACGGCTGCCCAACCGGGACGGCATGCATGCCGACCATGGCCTGTGGCCGGGGCGTGCGCTCGGCAATGGCGGCAGGCCTGATGTGCGCGCGGTGGCCTGCATGAGCCAGTGCGCCACCGAGGCAACCGTGGCCTCGCTGCTGCCCGACCACGCCCGCAATGCCCACGGCAATCTGGCCGAACAGAACCGCATGGTCGGCGCCCAGCATGGCGCTGACACCACCCGGCCCGGCGCTGTCGCCCAGGCGCGAACCGCGTCGGCCACGCAGTCCGCGCCGGCCACGCCCTCTGCGCAGCCCGGGTCGGCCGCTTCAGCTGCGCCGGCCACCTCGGGCAATGCCGCGGCGCTCGCGCTGTTCACCCGGCACAACTGCAGCGCCTGTCACGGCATCGATCGCAAGCTCGTGGGCCCTGCCATGCAGGAGGTCGCGCGCCGCCATGCGGCTCGCGCAGACAGGGTGGAGTATCTCGGCGCTAAAATCCTGGGTGGTGCGGCGGGTGGCTGGGGCGCCATCCCGATGCCCGCGCAGAACATCCCAAGGGCCGACGCCGACGCGCTGGCGCGCTGGGTGGCCGCAGGCGCGTCCCGATGAGGCAGCGCGGCAGCCACGCTGGCCGGTCCCGTACAACCGATCCTGATTCCCTTTTCAAGGAGATTCCCATGCGCACCACCCGACGCGCGGTTCTCGCGCACGGCGCGGCTCTGGCCGGCCTGATGGCCGCGGCCGGCCTGCTGCCTTCTGCCGCACAGGCCGCCTGGACGCAGGCCGCCTTCGAGTCCAAGACCCTGGCCGATGCCGTCAAGGCGCTCGGCGGCGGCGCGCCCACCGAGAGCAAGGACATCACGCTCACCGGGCCCGACATCGCCGAGAACGGCGCCGTGGTGCCGGTGGGTTGCTCCACCAACCTGCCCGGCGTGCGGCGCATGGCCATCCTGGTCGAGAAGAATCCCAGCGTGCTGGCCGCGGTGTTCGACGTGACCGACTCGGTCGACGCGAACTTCACCACCCGCGTCAAGATGGGCCAGTCATCCAATGTGTACGCGGTGGCCATGATGGCCGATGGCCGCGTGCTCTACGGCGTCAAGGAAATCAAGGTCACCCTCGGCGGCTGCGGCGGCTGACCCGGTCAATCCACAGGAGATACGAACATGTCCGATCCGATGCGCATTCGCGCCCAGATGGCCGGTGACAAGGCCACGGTGCGCGTGCTGATGAGCCATGAGATGGAGACCGGTCTGCGCAAGGACTCCGCCGGCAAGACCATTCCGGCCTGGTTCATCCAGGAGGTGAGCGCCACGCTCAACGGCAAGCCTGTCATGCGAGCCGAGTGGGGGCCTTCGGTGTCCAAGAACCCCTTCCTGCAGTTCAGCGTGAAGGGCGCCAAGCCGGGCGACAAGATCGCCGTCACCTGGACCGACAACAAGGGCGGCAAGCGCACCGACGAAGCCACCGTGACCTGAACAACCGCCCCCGGTGTCCCGACAAGGTCCGGCCGCTGAGCCGGCCGCGGATGCCGGTGAGCTATGACCTGGGGGACACATGATCAGAACCGCAATCGCGCTCGTCGCCGTGCTGCTCTCGGCAGGAGCCTGGGCGCAGGGCAAGTCGGCGGCCGACGGCATCGCCGAGTACCGCAAGCTGCTCGAGGACGGCAATCCGGCCGAACTCTTCGAGGCCAAGGGCGAAGACCTCTGGGCGCGCAAGCGCGGCCCGAAGAACGCGTCGCTCGAGGCCTGTGACCTCGGCAAGGGGCCGGGCGTGGTCAAGGGCGCCTTCGTGGAGCTGCCGCGCTTCTTCGCCGACACCGGCAAGGTCATGGACCTCGAGACCCGGCTGGTGCATTGCATGCAGTCGCTGCAAGGCTTTGACGGGGCGGCCATCGCAGCCACCCCGTTCGGTCGCGGCGAGATGGCCAATGTCACCGCGCTGGCCACCTGGATTGCCTCGATGTCCCGCGGCCTGCGCTTCAACCTTTCGCAGGGCCATCCCGAGGAACGGCGCAGCTACGAGATCGGCCAGCGGGCGTTCTTGTTCCGGGCCGGCACGCATGATTTCGCCTGCGCCACCTGTCACGCCGCCGATGGCAAGCGCATCCGGCTGCAGGATCTGCCCAACCTCACGAAGAACCCGGGTGACGGGGTCGGGTTCGCCGCCTGGCCTGCCTATCGCGTGAGCAATGGCGAGATGTGGGGCATGCAGCTGCGGCTGAACGACTGTTTCCGCCAGCAGCGCTTCCCGTACCCGGGTTTCGGCTCCGAGGTGACCGTGGCGCTCGCCACCTACATGGGCGTGAACGCCAAGGGCGCGCAGTCGATCGCCCCGGCGATCAAGCGCTGAGCCCGGAGAAAGCCCATGCCATCCGCACGCACCCCCTCGATCCTCATCGGCGCCGCCGCGCTGCTTGCCGGTTGCGGCCTTGTCGCGCCGTCTCCGGCCGAGCTCGACGCGCAGGCCAACGCGGTGATCAACGCCTCGTTCCGCACCCAGGGCATTGCCACGGTTGATCGCCTTCGGCAGGATCTCGCCCAGAGCGCCTGCTCCGGTGCCCAGCCCCCTGATGACGACACCGCCCAGCGCATCCGCGAGCAGGCCCAGCAGAGCATCCGCTGGCCCGCGGGCGGCCAGTATTTTGGCGACTGGGCCAAGGGCGAACAGCTCGCGCAGAGCGGTCGGGGCATGACCTGGACCGATGCCTCCGCCGATCCGGCCGGCAACGGCGGCAATTGCTACAACTGCCACCAGATCGACCAGAAGGAGCTCTCGCATGGCACCCTCGGGCCCTCGCTCTGGAACTACGGCAAGGACCGTGGCATCCAGGATCTTCAGGCGCCCACCGCGGCCCCCATCATCCAGTACACCTGGGGCAAGCTCTGGAACAGCCATGCCTATCTGGCCTGCTCCAGCATGCCGCGCTTCGGCCAGCAGAAGCTGCTCAACGAGGAGCAGATCCGGCATCTGATGTCGCTGCTGCTTGACCCGCGTTCGCCGGTCAACCGCTGAGGGGTGCCGACATGACTCTCGGTCGCCGCGAGTATCTCCAGGTGCTGGGTGCCGCGGCCGTGGCCGGGATGGCGTTGGGCCGTCACGAGCAGACCGATGCCGCGCAGGCCGAGGCCGCGCTCTACGAACTGCCGCCCCTGGGCCAGGGGCCGGGTTTCGTCAGCCTGCTGCACATGACCGACTGCCATGCGCAGCTGCTGCCCATTCATTTCCGCGAACCCAGCGTCAATCTCGGCGTGGGCACCATGCAGGGGCAGATGCCGCATCTGGTCGGCGAGCAGCTGCTGCGTGCCGCGGGTGTGCCTGCCGGCACCGCCCTGGCGCACGCCTTCACCAGCCTCGACTTCGAGCGCGCCGCTCGCCGCTTCGGCAAGGTGGGCGGCTTCGCCCATCTTGCCACGCTGGTCAGGCGCCTGAAGGCGTCGCGGCCGGGCGCGCTGCTGCTCGATGGCGGCGACACCTGGCAGGGCTCTGCCACCTCGCTGTGGACTCAGGCCCAGGACATGGTCGACGCCTGCAAGGCGCTGGGCGTGGACATCATGACCGGGCACTGGGAGTTCACCTACGGCATGAAGCGGGTCACCGAGATCGTCGAGCGCGACTTCAAGGGCCGCATCGAGTTCATCGCCCAGAACGTCAAGACCGCCGACTTCGGCGACCCGGTGTTCGCCCCCTACGTCATCCGCGAGATCAACGGGGTGCCGGTGGCCATCATCGGGCAGGCCTTCCCGTACACCCCCATCGCCAATCCCCGGCACCTGGTCGCCGACTGGGCATTCGGCATCCGCGACGACGACATGCAGAAGGCCGTCGACGAGGCGCGCGGCAAGGGCGCGCGGGTGGTCGCGGTGCTCTCGCACAATGGCATGGATGTCGATCTCAAGATGGCCAGCCGGGTGCGCGGCATCGACGTGATCCTGGGGGGGCATACCCACGACGGCGTGCCGGTGGCCGTGCCGGTGCGCAATGGCGGCGGCACCACCCTGGTCACCAACTCGGGCAGCAATGGCAAGTTCCTGGGTGTCATGGATCTCGACGTGCGCGGGGGGCGCATCGCGGCGCATCGCTGGCGGCTGTTGCCGATCTTTGCCAACGTGCTGGCGCCCGATCCCGAGATGGCGGCCCTGGTGACGCGGGTGCGCGCCCCCTATGAAAGCCGGCTGCGCGAGACGCTTGCCGTGTCTGATGGTCTGCTCTATCGCCGCGGCAATTTCAACGGCAGCTGGGACCAGCTCGTGTGCGATGCCCTCATGGACACGCAGGGCGCCGAGATCGCCTTCAGCCCGGGCTTCCGCTGGGGCACCTCGCTGCTGCCCGGGCAGGCGATCACGCGCGAGCTCATGATGGACCAGCTCGCGATCACCTATCCCCATGCAACCGTCACGCCCATGACCGGCGAGACCATCCGCACCGTGCTCGAGGATGTCGCCGACAATCTCTTCAATCCCGATCCCTACTACCAGCAGGGCGGCGACATGGTCCGGGTCGGCGGGCTGACCTACAGCATCGATCCCACCGCGCGCATGGGCGCGCGGATCTCGGACATGCGCCTGGGCGGGCGGCCGATCGAGGCCGACAAGACCTACCGGGTGGCCGGCTGGGCGCCGGTCTCCGAAGAGGCGGCCCGGGCCGGCAACAAGCCGGTATGGGACCTGGTCGAGAGCTGGCTCAAGGCGCAGCCCGGCGGGCGGGTCGCGCCGCGGCAGATCAATACCCCGCGACTGCGCTCGGTGGAGGGCAATCCGGGGCTCGCAGGCTGATGCGCACGGGGGCGTCCAGATGAACGCTTCGCGGTGCGGCTGCCTGCCTGGGCGCGCGGGTCAGGCCCGGCGGCGTTTCACTCTGGGCCTGAGCGCGGCAGCGCTGGTGGCGCCGAGCCTGCCGGGACTTGCCCGTGCGGCACCGGCACAGCCTGGCGACGCGGTGAACTGGCCCACCGTCACCCTGCTCGATGGTCAGCGCTGGGGGCCGGCGCAGGCCGCCGGGCGCGCCATGGTGGTGGTGTTCTGGTCTGTCACCTGCCCGTTCTGCCTGCGGCACAATGCGCACATCGAGAAGCTGCGTCGTGCAGCCGGGGGCGGGGCGCCGGGCATCCTCACGGTCTGCCGCGACCGCGACCCCGCCGCCGTGTCGGCCTACCTCGCCAAGCACGGCTACGGGTTTGCGGTCACGCTCGATCACGCGGCCATGGCGGCCGCCCTGTCGGCCCGCAAGGTGATTCCGCTCACGGTGCTGGTCGATCGGGCAGGTCGGCTGCAGCAGGTGATCGCCGGCGAGATGTTCGAGGAAGATGTCATGCAGTGGCTGCAGCCCGCCTGAAGCGCCCCATCCGCGCCAACCCCGCAGGGAACCCCAATGCGCCTGTCACCCACCGTCCTGCTGCTCCCCGGCCTGTTCTTCCTGGCGGGCGCCTGCCTGGCGCAGGCCCAGGTGCCCGAGATCTTCCGCGACGCGGATCTCCCGCTGGGCGAGAAGCTTCTGCGTGAGCACCAGTGCGGGGCCTGCCATGTCCGCAAGGTGGGGGGTGACGGCACGGCCATCTACCGGCCCGCCGGACGGATCAACACCCCGGGCGCACTGCGCGGCATGGTCGACATGTGCAGCACCGAGCTCAAGCTCGGTCTGTTCCCCGAGGAAAGCACGGCCGTGGCTGCGGTGCTCAATCGCGATCACTATCGCTTTGGCGCTGGTCCGCGCGCAGGCACCCGGCCTTGAGGGCATCGCTCATGACCCCTGTGTCTGCGCCCTCGCCAGCCGCCGAGCCCGCCGACTCCGACGCTGTCTTCCGTTCCGCCGCCGAGCTCTTCGGCCTGCTGGCCACGCCCATCCGCCTGCGGATCATCAGCGCGCTCTGCCAGGGCGAAAAGAATGTCTCGCAGCTGCTCGCCGAGATCGACACCACCCAGCCCAACATGAGTCAGCATCTCGGCACGCTCTACAGGGCAGGGGTGCTGGGCCGGCGGCGCGAGGCCACGCAGATCTTCTATCGCATCCGCAACGAAAGCGCCGCAGCGATCTGCCGTTCGGTGTGCCTGCAATACGCGGTGGAGTCCACAGAGGAGCCTCGCCCGGGAGGCCGCTCGTGACCGCCATGCTGTTGCCTGTGCTCGTCGCGCTCGCGATGCTGCTGCCCGCTCCGAGCGCTCGGGCGGCGGCCGGCGAGGCCTTCGAGATTCGCCAGCTGCGCTGCGAGGGCGCTGCTTGCACCACGGCCGAGGGCATCATGCCGGGGCTGACCACCCTCGAGGTCCAGGGGGCCTTGCGCGACTACCGGGAGCAGGGCCTGCGCGTGGTGGTCGAGCGCGAAGGCGCCAGCGCGCCGGTGTACGAGCGCCGCGCGCGCGCCAGCGGGCTCAGCGCGGCCGATCTCACCGGCGAATGGCGCGGCATCAACGGCACCGCGGGCGTGCTGCAGATCGCGGCAGACGGCAGCTACCGCTTCAACGGCGTGGCAGCGCGCTACCGCATCGAGGGCGAGGAGGTGATTTTCGGCGGCCCGCTCGCGCCCTGGAACGACGGACGCGCCAGACTGCGCAGTGGCGTGATCGAGTTCTACTGGAAGAACCGGGAAGGCTTCCAGAACTGGTTCACGTTCGCCCGGGTGCGCTGACGCCGGGCAGTGGCGCGGCCAGTTCATCCAGGCTGCGGCCCTGCTGGCTCAGCCATTCCTGCAGCAGCGGCAGCAGGGGCCCGAGCCGTTCATCGATGGCCTCGCGCACGGTGTCCACGAATACCTGCGTGGAGCGCTCGATCTCGATGTTCACCGGGTCGCCTTCGCGCTTCTCGCCGAAGGTGGTCATGCGCAGCGTCTCGGGAATCAGCCAGACCTCGAACCAGCCTGCGCCGCCCGCTTCGCGGCCGGCCTCGGCAACGGTGAGGCTGGCGCCGTTGACCGCGATGTAGCCCTTGGCAAACACGTAGCGCATCCAGGGCGCGGGCACCGAGAAGCGCAGCACGCAGTTGTTCTCGGGCCGCCGGATCTGGGCGATGCGGGCCATGAAGTCGATGTGGCCGGATAGCGGATGCCCGCCGATCTCGGCGCCATCGCGCGCGGCCCGCTCGGCGTTGACGGCGCTGCCCTGGGCCAGACCGGCCAGGGTGGTGAGCCCCAGGCTCTGCTGCATCACGTCGAAACGGGCGGCGTCGCCCCCGACCACCTCGGTGACGGTCAGGCAGGTGCCGTCGACGGCAACGCTCGCGCCCACGGCGAGCTCATGCGTGAACCCATCGGGAAACTGGAGCAGGAAGCTGCGCAGGCCGGGCCGGTCAGTGATCTGCGCGACGCGGGCGATGCCCTGGACGATGCCGGTGAACATGAGAAGGATCCGCAAAGGCGGCCCATGAAAATCAGGGCCATCCTGGCGAGCTTATCAGGATGGCCCCGAGCCAGACGCATGCCCTCGAGACCTCAGCCCACGCGCGATCCGACCACCCGCAGTGCGTTCGCCGCGAGCTCATTGGGTTTGAGCTGACCACGCATCGCGTCCTGCAGTACATCCGACATGGTGATCGCCGTGGCTACTGCCGGACCGACCCCCGGAATGAGGGGCGCGACCAGTTGCGCGATCGGCTTGATGACATTGTTGAACAGGTTTCCGATTTGCATCGACTCCCTCCGTGTGTTGGCCGGCAGGCGGGATGCCGCGGGCCACCCGCCATGTCAACCGAGCCGAGCGCGGGCGCCTAGCTGCGGCACACCCGGACCGGGTCAACCCTCATGGGGCAAACCCGAGTGATGTTCCGGCGCGTGACCGCCATCACATCCCCTGACCCCTGCAAGCAATAGCGTGTACAGCTTTCGTGCCGCTGCCCCGGGATGCCCATGACCGTCTCGCCTACGATGACCGCACGACCTGACCCGCACCAGTTGCTGCGTATGGTGCTTGCGCGGACTCGCGTCGCGCTTCATGACGGCGCGCCCGCTCCGATGCTGGGCAGCCTTGCGGCCGTGATCGAGGCCGGGCTTCGCGCCCTGCGCCACCCCGCCGATTTCATCGCGATCGATCGGGAGCGGGCCTTGGCCCGGGTCGACGCCGATTTTCCCTCGGAGTCGATCATGGCCGCCCTGATGCGACTGGCCGTGGGATGCGCCGCGGACGACCGTCTGGACGAGGCCGAGCGGATCATCGGGTGGTTGCGCAAGGCCGCCCAAGACCCCAGGCTGATCGACCTGGTCTGGGCGCTGTTGCTGCGGCAGACCCGACCCGATGATCCGCGCGCCTGGCCTCAGCGCCGCCAGCCCGGCGGCGACGCCATAGACCACCTGGTCCACACGGTCTTGCGCTTTCCCGACGACCCGGTTGGCGCGCTGCGCGAACTGCATGGTCTGCGGCGCCGCGCAGCCGACGGTGGGCTGGACCTCGCCCCACTGACAGCCGCGCTGGAATCGCTCGCTCGGTGAACCTTCCCCTCCAGGTTCGCAAGGCGGATAGGGGCCGGATGAGCGCGACGCGCTTGGGCTAAACTGCGCGTTTTCCGGTCGGCCTGCCGACCCGATATCGCCCCTCTGGAGACCCACGATGTTCCCCTCCGCCTCGTTGCCGGTGCGCGCCCGCGCGCTGGCCTGCCTGCTCGCCGCAGCGCTCGGTCTGGGTGCCGCGCCAGCCACCCAGGCCGCCGACAAGATCAAGGTTGGCCTGGTCAGCACGCTGTCGGGTCCCTCGGCGGGCCTGGGCGTGGACATTCGTGATGGGTTCATGCTTGCGCTCAAGCTCTCGGGCGGCAAGCTCGGCGGCCTGCCCGCCGAGGTGCTCATCGGCGATGACCAGTTCAAGCCCGATGTCGCGCGCCAGCTCTTCGAGAAGAACATCAAGCGCGACAAGGTCGACTTCATGACCGGCGTGGTGTTCTCCAACATCATGCTCGCGGCCGTGCCCGAAGCCTTCAGCAGCCGCACCTTCTACATCAGCCCGAATGCCGCGCCCTCGCCCCTGGCGGGCAAGGACTGCAATCCGTGGTTCTTCGCGGTGTCGTGGCCCAATGACGCCTACCACGAGGCCGCGGGCCAGCATGCCACCCGCAAAGGCTACAAGAACGCCTACCTGCTG
Source organism: Burkholderiales bacterium (assembly GCA_037146935.1). Lineage (GTDB taxonomy): Bacteria > Pseudomonadota > Gammaproteobacteria > Burkholderiales > Burkholderiaceae_E > Quisquiliibacterium. Next base: position 34,792 of record JBAWWD010000028.1, on the reverse strand, counting down.
GCGCCCAACTACCAGGCCGGCAAGGATTCGCTGGCGGGCTTCAAGCGCCACTTCAAGGGCACCATCACCGCCGAGGTCTACACCAAGCTCGGCCAGCTCGACTACGCCGCCGAACTCGCCGAGATCCGCGCCGCCAAGCCCGAGGTCCTCTACGTGTTCCTGCCGGGCGGCATGGGCATCAACTTCATCAAGCAGTTCGTGGCGGCGGGCCTGTCGCGCGACACCACGCTGCTGGTGCCCGGCTTCGGCTCCGACCAGGACATCATCCGCCCGGTGGGTGACTCCATGCTCGGCCTGTTCGATGCCGCTCATTGGGCGCTGGATCTCGACAACGCCGCCAACCGCCGCTTCGTGGCCGAATTCGAGAAGGAGTACAAGCGCCTGCCCTCGGTGTTCGCGTCGCAGGGCTACGACGCCGCGCTGCTGATCGATGCCGCGGTGCGCGATGTCAAGGGCAAGGTCGAGGACAAGGACGCGGTGCGCAAGGCGCTGCGCGCGGCGCGCTTTGCCTCGGTGCGGGGCGAGTTCAAGTTCAACACCAACCACTACCCCATCCAGAACTACTACCTGCGCGTGGTGGGCAAGGACAACCAGGGGCGGCTGGTGAACAAGTCGCTCGGCGAGCCGATCTTCCGCCAGCACGGTGACGCCTACGTGCAGGACTGCAAGATGCCCTGAGGGCAGGGCGCCGTGTCCGCCCTGCTGATCATCGAGCAGGCCCTCAACGGCCTGCAGTTCGGTCTGATGCTCTTCCTGCTGGCCGCCGGGCTCACCCTGGTGTTCGGCATCATGGACATGATCAACCTCGCCCATGGGTCGCTCTACATGGTCGGGGCCTTCATGGCCGCCTGGCTGGTGGATCTCACCGGGTCCTTCCTCGCGGGCGTGCTGCTGGCGGTGCCGGCCACCGCCGTGGTGGGCATGCTCATCGAATCGACGCTGCTGCGCAGCCTGTATGCCCGCGATCACCTCGCGCAGGTGCTTGCCACGTTTGCGCTGATCCTCATCCTCAATGAATCGGTGCGCATGATCTGGGGGGCCGATCTGCCGCTGTCGGCGCCGGCGGCGCTCTCGGGCCCGGTCGAGATCCTGCCGGGTCTGCCGTACCCGGCCTACCGGCTGCTCATCATCGGGGTCGGTCTGGCGCTGGCGCTCGCGCTCTATGTGCTGGTGGCACGCACCCGGATCGGCGCCTGGGTGCGCGCCGGCGCATCCAACCGCGAGATGGCGCAGGCCATGGGGGTGAACATCCCGCGCCTGTTCACCGCGGTCTTCGGGGTGGGGGCCGCGCTGTGCGCGGTGGCCGGCGCGCTGCTCGGTCCGCTGTTCGCCGTGCAGATCGGCATGGGCGAGAACATCCTGATTCTCGCCTTCGTGGTCATCGTGATCGGTGGCATCGGCTCGGTGCGCGGCGCGCTGGTCGGGTCGCTGCTGGTGGGCCTGGTCGACACCCTGGGGCGCACGCTGCTGCCGCACCTGTTCCGCGAGTTCCTGCCGCCGCAGATGGCCAGCGCTGCCGGCCCGGCGATCGCCTCGGTGATCGTCTACGTGCTGATGGCGGCGGTGCTCTTTCTCAAGCCCCAGGGGCTGTTTCCGGCGCGCGGATGAGAGCGCCCGTCTCTTCGGCGCTGTGGCCGCTGCTGCTGCTGGGCGTGGGGCTGGCATTCCCGTTCGCGGCGCTCGCCCTCGGGCAGGAGTTCTACCTGAGCGTGGCCGCGCGCATCGGCGTCTATGCCGTTGCCGCCACCAGCCTGAATCTGGTGCTGGGCTATGGCGGGCTGGTGTCCTTCGGGCACGCGGCCTTCTTCGGGCTGGGCGCCTACACGGTGGCGGTGCTGTCGGTCTCGGGCGTGGGCAGCGGCTGGGTGGCTTTTCCGGCAGCGGTGGCGGTGGCCGCGCTGGCGGCGCTGCTGATTGGCGCCATCTCGCTGCGCACCCGGGGCGTGTACTTCATCATGATCACGCTGGCCTTCGCGCAGATGCTGTTCTACCTCGCCAACTCCATCAAGGCCTGGGGGGGCGATGAAGGCCTGAACCTCGCGGCCCGCTCGGCCTTCGGGCTGGGCATCGATCTCGGCAACGACCTGCACTTCTACCTGCTGGTGCTGGGGGTGCTCACCGCGTTGCTGGTGGCGCTGCAGCGCCTGGATCAGTCGCGATTCGGCCAGGCGATCCGCGCCATCCGGCTCGACGAGATCCGTGCCGAATCGATCGGCTTTCCGGTGGCCCGCTACCAGTTGCTGCTGTTTGTCATCGGCGGCGCGCTGGGCGGTCTGGCGGGCGCGCTGATGGTCAACCAGCAACGCTACGTGAACCCCAACCTGCTCTACTGGACGCAGTCGGGCACGCTGATGGTCATGGTGATCCTGGGCGGCGTGGGCTCGCGCTGGGGGGGCCTGCTCGGGGCGGCCGCGCTGCTGCTGCTCGAGGAGACGCTCTCGCTCTACACCATCCACTGGCAGTTCTGGGTGGGGTGGCTGCTGCTGGCGGTGGTGCTGTTCGCCCCCCGCGGCCTGGCTGGTCTGGCCTCATGGCGACGCGCCGCCGCGCGCGCTCGGCACTGAATCATGGCTGATACGCCGCTGCTCGAGGTCAATGCGCTGGTCAAGCGTTTCGGCGCGCTGGTGGCCACCGATGGCGCGAGCCTGAGCGTGGCTCCCGGCGAGATTCACGCGCTCATCGGCCCCAACGGCGCGGGCAAGACCAGCCTGCTCGCGCAGATCGCCGGCACGCTGCTGCCCGACGCTGGCGCGATCCGTTTCCAGGGCCAGGAGATCTCGCGCCTGCCCGCCCATCGGCGGGTACGGCTGGGGCTGGCCCGCTCCTTCCAGATCACCCGCCTGTTCCGGGGGCTGAGCGCGCTCCAGAACGTCGCGCTGGCGGTGCAGGCGTCGCGTGGCTCCAGCCTGTCTTTCTGGCGCCCGGTGGCGCGCGAGGCGGCGCTTGTCGCGCAGGCGCGTGAGGTGCTCGCGCAGGTCGGGCTCGAGGCCCGGGAAGCCAGCCTCAGCGAGGACCTCTCCCACGGCGAGCAACGGGCGCTCGAAGTGGCGCTCGCGCTGGCCACTGGCCCGCGACTGCTGCTGCTCGACGAGCCGCTGGCCGGCATGGGCGCGCAGGAGTCGGCGGCCATGGTGGCGCTGATCGAGCGGCTGCGGGGCCGCGCCACGGTGCTGCTGGTCGAGCATGACATGCAGGCCGTGTTCCAACTGGCCGACCGCATCTCGGTGCTGGTGGGTGGCCGGGTGATCGCCTGCGGCGCGCCGGCCGAGATCCGCGCCGACCCGGCGGTGATCAGCGCGTATCTTGGCGACGAGGCAGTGACGTGACCGAGCCGCTGCTCAGCGTGCGCGGGCTCGAGGTGGCCTACGGGCCGAGCCAGGTGCTCTTCGGCATCGACCTCGCCATGAACGCCGGCGAGGTGGTGGGCCTGCTCGGGCGCAATGGCATGGGCAAGACCACCCTCATCCGCGCCCTGATCGGGCAACTGGCGCACAAGGCGGGCTCGGTGCAGTTTGCGGGGCAGACGCTGCGCTCGCCCGGCTCCGACCGCATCGCCCGACTGGGCGTGGCGGTGGTCCCCGAGGGGCGTCAGGTCTTCCCCAACCTGTCGGTGCACGAGCACCTGAGCGCCTTCGCCGCCAACCGCAGCGGCTCGGCCCAGCCCTGGGATGCCGCGCGCGTCTATCGGCTCTTTCCGCGCCTGGCCGAGCGCCGCGAGAATCTCGGCAACCAGCTCTCGGGGGGCGAGCAGCAGATGCTCGCGATCGGCCGCGCGCTGGTCACGAATCCCCGGCTGCTGATCCTCGACGAGGCTACCGAGGGGCTCGCCCCGCTGATCCGCGAGGAGATCTGGGCCTGCCTGGCCACCCTGCGCGCCGACGGGCAGACCATCCTGGTGGTCGACAAGTACGTCAATCGCCTGATCGGCCTGGCTGACCGCCACCTGATCCTGTCGCGCGGCCGGGTGGCCTGGAGCGGCACCTCGGCGGCGCTCGATGCCGACCGCTCCCTGTGGAGCCGCTACCTCAGCGTCTGACACCCGAAGGACACCCGCATGGACTGGAACACCGCCACCATCGGCCAGGCGCTGCGCGATACCGCCGCGCGCGTGCCCGCGCGCATCGCCGTGACGGGCCTGGGTCGCCGGCTGAGCTTTGCGCAACTCGACCAGGACGCCGATCGTCTGGCCCACGGGCTCGCGGCGCTCGGGGTGGGCCGGGGCGACAGCGTGGCCTTGTGGATGACCAACTGCCCTGACTGGGTGTCGGTCTGGATGGCCTGTGTGCGTCTGGGCTCGGTGCTGGTGCCGGTGAACACCCGATTCAAGCCCGACGAGGTCGCCTACATCCTGCGGCAGTCCGACGCGCGAGTGCTGATCGGCATGGACCGCTTCTGGGACATCGACTTCGCCGGCATGGTCGAGACGCTGCTGCCGGGCCTGGCTGCGAGCGAGCCGGGCAAGCTGCACGACCCGCAACTGCCCGAGTTGCGAGCGGTGGTCTGGTGGGACGCGGTGTCGCGCCCCGGCTGCACGCACCTGCAGGCGCTGCGCGCCGAAGGCGAACGGCGGCTGGCCCGCGGCGATGCGCTGCCGCCCGCCCAGCCCGAGGATCCGGTGATCATCGTCTACACCTCGGGCACCACCGGGCATCCCAAGGGCGCCGTGCACGGCCACCGGGTGATGCGCAATGCCGCCAACGTGGCACGGGTGATGCGCATCGGCCCCGAGGACGTCATCCTGGGGCACATGCCCTTCTATCACGTGGCGGGGGCTTTCACCGCGGTGGTCCCGATGGCGATGCTCGGCTGCACGCTGGTCACGCTGGCGCAGTGGGTGCCCGACGAGGCGCTGGACACCATCGAGCGCGAGCGGGTCACCATCTTCGGCGGCATCCCCACCCATTTCATCGACTGCCTCGACGCGATCCGGCGCCGGCCGCGAGATGTCTCCTGCCTGCGCTCGGCCTGGATCGGCGGGGCGCCGGTGACGCCCGACGTGGCGATGGCCGCGCGCGCCGAACTCGGGCTGAGCTCCCTGCAGGCGGTCTACGGCATGACCGAGACCACCGCGGCCACCGTTTTCAGCGAGCACGATGCGCCGCTGTCGGTGCTGTGCGAGAACAAGGGCCGTCCGATCGGCGAGTTCGAGGTCATGGTGTGCGACCCGGCCACCGGCCTGCCCCGGCCGGTGGGCGAGGTGGGCGAGGTGCGTGTGCGCGGCCATCTGGTCATGCAGGGCTACTACCGCAATCCGCAGGCCACCGCCGAGGCGGTCACCCCCGACGGCTGGTTTCGCACCGGAGACCTCGGCGAGTTCGACGCCGAGGGCTACCTGAAGATCACCGGGCGCCTCAAGGAGATGTTCATCGTCGGCGGCTCCAATGCCTACCCGGCCGAGATCGAGCGCCTGCTGCAGGGCCTGCCCGAGATCCGGCAGGCGGTGGTGGTGGGTGTGCCCGACCGGCGCCTGGGCGAGGTGGGCTTCGCTTTCGTGCAGCTGCATGAAGGCGCCACGCTCGACGCGACCGCGCTGCGCGCGCGCTGCCGCGACCTGATGGCCGACTACAAGGTGCCGCGCCACCTGGCCGTGATGGCCGACTTCCCCCGCACCTCCACCGGCAAGATCCAGCGCTCGGTGCTGCAGGCGCTGGCGCGCGAGCGGGTGGGGGAGGCCGGCCAGGCCTGAGGCTCAGCCGCCCGCGCGCACGCCCCAGTCGCGCAGGATCTCCTCGCCGTGCTGCCCGCTGGCGGGCTGCGAGTGGCGGATGCCCGAGGGGGTGCGGCTGAAGCGCGGCGCCGGGCCGGGCTGCACCACGCCGTCGACGGTCACGAAGGTGCCGCGCGCGGCCATGTGCGGATGCGCGGGCGCCTCGCCCATGGTGAGCACCGGCGCGAAGCACGCGTCCGAGCCTTCCAGGATGGCGCACCACTGGGCCAGGGTCTTGCTGCGGAAGGTGTCGGTGAAGGCCTTGCGGATGAGCGGCCAGCCGCTGCGGTCATTCTGGGGCGGCAGGCCAGCGCCAGCCAGGCCCATCTTCTGCAGCAGTTCCTCGTAGAACTTGGCTTCGATGGCCGCCACCGACACGTGCTTGTCGTCGGACGTGACGTACACGCCGTACCAGGGCGCGCCGCCATCGAGGATGTTGTCCTCGCGCTGGTCGGTCCAGCGTCCGGCGGCGCGCAGGCCGTAGATGCTCGACATCAGCAGGGCCGCGCCATCGACCATGGCCGCGTCCACCACCTGGCCCTTGCCGGAGCGGCCTGCCTCGTAGACCGCGGCCAGCAGGCCCATGGCCAGCAGCATGCCGCCGCCACCGAAGTCGCCCACCAGGTTCAGCGGCGGCATCGGCACCCCATCGGCCGGGCCGATGGCGGCGAGCACGCCGGTGAGCGCGATGTAGTTGATGTCATGGCCGGCCGCCTTGGCCATCGGGCCTTCCTGGCCCCAGCCGGTCATGCGGCCGAAGACCAGGCGCGGATTGAGCGCCAGGCACTGATCGGGGCCCAGGCCCAGCCGCTCCATGACGCCGGGCCGGAAGCCCTCGACCAGCACGTCGGCCTTGGCGATCAGGCCACGCAGCGTGGCGAGGTCATCGGGCGCCTTCACGTCGAGCGCGATCGAGCGCCGACCGCGGCCGAGCACCCCGAAGCGCTGGTCGACCGGAATCCCGAGCTCGGACGATTCCTTGCGATCGACGCGGACCACGTCGGCGCCCATGTCGGCAAGCATCATCGCGCAGAACGGGCCGGGCCCGATGCCCGCAATCTCGACAACCTTCAAGCCTGCCAATGGTCCCATGTCAGCATCCCCGGTGACGGGCGCAGCCGCGGCGGACCCCTTGCCCGCCGCCGACCGCCGCCCTGATGGCGGCGATCGTGCCGCGTTTCAATGCCGCCCGCCATGGCCCGGGTGGGGGTTCCCGGAATTTGGCGGGCTCGCGCGTGTCGTTCAGAATCGCCGCGATCCGATGTCCCTCCGCTGGAGACCGCCATGACACCCGCCGCATTCGCGATCGAGGTCGCGCCCACGCCCGAGCGCCCCGAGACCACCGACCCGCGCATCCCGGCCCGCGAACGCGTGGTCACCCGCGCGCTCATGGAGCGCTGGGTTCGGGAGTGCCCCGACAAGGTCTTCCTCGAGTTCGCCGACGATGGCGAGCGCTGGACCTACCGGCAGTTCCGCGAGCTGGTGGTGCAGACCGCGCTCGGCCTGCAGCGGCTGGGTGTCGCTCAGGGCCATCATGTGCTGGTGTGGCTGCCCAACAGCCGCGAGCACCTGCGGGTGTTCTTCGCCCTCAACTACCTCGGCGCGGTATTCGTGCCGATCAACACCGCGTACAAGGGCGCGCTGCTTGCCCATGTGATCGAGAACTCCGACGCCCGGCTGGCGATCGTGCATGCCGAACTCGCGCCGCGCCTGGATGGGGTCGCGCTGGCCGCGCTCACCGATGCGGTGGTGGTGGGCGAGCGCGTGGCGTGCCCGGGGTTGCGCACCCATCACTACGCCGATGTGCTGCTGCCCACCGCGGGCCGGCTCGAGGCGCCGGCGCGCCCGATCGAGCCCTGGGATCCGCAGTCGATCATCTACACCTCCGGCACCACCGGCCCCTCCAAGGGGGTGCTCTCCAGCTACCTGCACATCTTCACCAATGCCGGGCCCGAGACCTGGCCCTGCGTCACCGGCGAGGACCGCTTCCTGGTGAACATGCCGCTCTTCCACATCGGTGGCATGGGCGTGGTGTTCGTGATGTTCGTGCGCGGTGGCTCGGTGGCCTTCGTCGATCGCTTCGACACCGCCAGCTTCCTGGATACCGTGCGCCGCACCGGCACCACGGCCACCTTCCTGCTCGGGGTGATGGCCAGCTTCCTCGAGAAGCTGCCGCCGCGTCCCGACGATGCCGACACCCCGCTGCGGCTGGCCTTCATGGTGCCGCTCGCCGGTGACATCGCGGCGTTCTCGCGCCGGTTCGGGTGCGAGATCTACACCATCTTCAACATGACCGAGATCTCCACGCCGATCATCTCCGAGCCCAACCCGCTGGTGCGCGGCACCTGCGGGCGCAAGCGCGAGGGCGTGGATGTCCGTCTGGTCGACGACAACGATTGCGAGGTGCCCGATGGCACGGTGGGCGAGATGATGGTGCGCACCGATCGGCCCTGGGGCATGAACAGCGGCTACTACAAGAACCCGAAGGCCACCGCCGAGGCCTGGCGCAACGGCTGGTTCCACACCGGCGACTCCTTCCGGCGCGACGCCCAGGGGTACTACTACTTCGTCGACCGCAAGAAGGATGCGATCCGGCGCCGCGGCGAGAACATCTCGTCCTTCGAGGTGGAGGCCGACGTCCAGGCCTTCCCCGCGGTGCGCGAGGTGGCCGCCATCGGCGTGCCCAACGAGATGAGCGAGGAGGACGTGCTGGTGGTGGTGGCGCCCATGCAGGGGGCCGGCATCGACCCCGCCGAGCTCCTCGCCTTCCTGCGTGAGCGCATGGCCCACTTCATGGTGCCGCGCTATGTGCGGGTGGTGGCCGAGCTGCCCAAGACCCCGAGCAACAAGGTCATGAAGGCCGAGCTGCGCCGTGAGGGCGTGACCGCCGACACCTGGGACCGCGAGCGCGCCGGCATCGCGGTGCGCGCCGACCGCTTCCAGCGGGCGGGCTGATCGGGCAGGGCGCCGGCGCCGCCCCTGCGGCGGCGGGTGCCCTCGCATGCCGGCGCCGGCCGGCTACCATATCGGGTTTGCGTCCCCGAGGATTGCCCATGAATCTCCAGGCTCTGGTCGAACCCGACCGCGTCCACCGCAGCGTCTACACCGATCCCGCCATCTTCGATCTCGAGATGGAGCGCATCTTCGAGCGGGTGTGGGTCTACTGCGGTCATGAAAGCCAGGTGCCGCGCGCCGGCGACTACCACACGCTGAACATCGGCCGTCAGCCGATGATCATGGTGCGTGACCGCGACGGCGCGGTGAAGGTGCTGTACAACCGCTGCCCGCACCGCGGCGTGCAGCTGTGCGGCAACCAGAGCGGCAACACCGGCACCGGCTTCGTGTGTTCGTACCATGCCTGGTCCTTCCACCTCGACGGCCGGCTGCGCGCGCTGCCGCTGGCCAGCGGCTACGAGGGCACCCGCCTGAACCGCGAGAACCCCGACTGCCATGTCAAGCGGGCCGCGCGGGTCGACAGCTATCGCGGCTTCGTGTTCGCCAGCCTCAGCGCCGAGGGGCCTTCGCTCGTCGAGTTCCTGGGCGAGGCGCGGGTTGCGTTCGACGACATGTGCGACCGTTCGCCGGTGGGCGAGGTCGAGGTGGTGCCCTACTGCCACCGGGTCATGCAGCACTCGAACTGGAAGTTCTTCATGGAGAACCAGCTCGATGCCCTGCACCCGTCGGTCACCCATCAGTCCACCGGCGTGCCGGCGCGCCGGGTCGAGAACCGCATCCGGGCTGAAGGAGGCACGCCGCCGCTGCATTTCCACTACCTGTCGGCCTTCGCCTCCAGCTTCGACCAGTGGGACTCGGTGCAGACCGTGAATTTCCCGCACGGGCACGGCATCCTGAAGGGCTACATGGGCCTGCGGCCCACCGATCCCGACACGCTCGCCCATGAAGCGCTGCTGCGCGAGGCCTACGGCGAGGCCCGCACCGAGGAATACCTCTCGCGCAACATCCACCACGTGCTGGTCTACCCCTACCTGTCGGTGCAGTCGCCGCTGCAGCAGCTGCGTTGCCTGCGCCCGGTGGCGGCCGATCGCACCCTCTCGGAGATCTGGCACTTCCGGCTCAAGGGCGTGCCCGAGGCGATCTACCGGCGCTCCATGTGGTACTTCAACCTGGTGAATTCGCCGGCCACGCCCATCAATGCCGATGACCTCGAGAACTGGACCAAGGCGCAGTGGGGCCTGCAGTCACAGGGCGGCGAGTGGGTGAGCCTGCACCGCGATGCGGGCGGCGACACCGAGGTCGATGGGGTGCTGATGTCCAACCACGGCACCTCGGAGGTGGTGATGCGCAATCAGTTCCGGGCCTGGTCCGACTACATGGGCGCCGATGGCGCCACGGAGGCCTGAGATGAGCGGCAATGGCAAGCGCGACACCACCGAGCTGGTGGGCAAGGCCCTCGACGGCGGGGTGATCATCGAGGCCATCGAGTCGATGACCGGCGCGGAGTCGATTGCGCCCGACCACACCGGCCGCGGGCATCCCGCGGTGCAGGGCACGCAGTACGTGCCGGCGGTACCCGCCACCCCGAACGACCTGCAGCGCGAGGTGGAGAACTTCCTATTTCGGCAGGCGGCGCTGCTCGACGCGAAATGCTGGCAGGACTGGATCAACCTGTTCGCCGATGACGGCGTCTACTGGATGCCGATCGCGCAGGAGCAGACCGACTGGGTCGGGCAGCCCTCCATCTTCGCCGAGGATCGGCTGATCATGGAGATCCGCATGGGCCGGCTCAACCACCCCAACGCCTGGTCGCAGGCGCCCCAGTGGGGCACCAGTCATCTCGTGGGCAATGTGGTCATCGAGTCGGTCAGCGCCGATCGCATCGAGGTCTGCTCGCGGTTCCAGATGATGGAGCTGCGCCGTGACGATGTCCGGCACTTCGGCGGCACCTATCGCCACAGTCTGGTCCGCACGCCGCAGGGGCTGCGCATCCGCCTGCAGCGGGTCGATCTCATGAACGGGCGCGCGGTCTACGACTACGTGCTGCAGGCCTGGGTCTGACATTCAGGAGCGAACTGTCAGTTTCGCGTAAGCACCGCGTCAGGGGCGCGTCAGCGCGCCCCCACAGACTCCGCCGGTCGGCCGGTACAGGCCGCTCATACCAAGGAGAAGACGCGATGGCAACGACGATGAACGGGAAGGCGGCCTCTGGCGCGCCGATGACCGCCGAAGAGAAGAAGGTGATCTTCGCCTCTTCCCTCGGCACGGTGTTCGAGTGGTACGACTTCTATCTGTACGGCACGCTCGCCGTCATCATCGGCAACCAGTTCTTCTCGGCTCTTGATCCGGCCTCGCGCACGATCTTCTCGCTGCTCGCGTTTGCCGCCGGCTTCATCGTGCGGCCCTTCGGTGCGCTGGTCTTCGGCCGCCTGGGCGACATGATCGGCCGGAAATACACCTTCCTGGTCACCATCCTGATCATGGGCGTGTCCACCTTCATCGTGGGCCTGCTGCCCAACTACGCCAGCATCGGCATCGCCGCGCCGGTGATCCTCATCATCCTGCGCATGCTGCAGGGCCTGGCGCTCGGCGGCGAGTATGGCGGCGCGGCCACCTACGTGGCCGAGCACGCGCCGCACGGCAAGCGTGGCGCCTTCACCTCGTGGATCCAGACCACCGCCACGGTGGGCCTGTTCCTGTCGCTGGTGGTCATCCTGGGGGTGCGCAGCGCGATCGGTGAGGCGGCCTTCGCTGACTGGGGCTGGCGGATTCCCTTCCTGGTGTCGGTGGTCCTGCTCGGCATCTCGGTGTGGATCCGGCTGAGCATGAACGAGTCGCCCGCCTTCAAGAAGATGAAGGAGGAGGGCAAGACCTCCAAGGCGCCGCTGTCCGAGTCCTTCGGCCAATGGAAGAACCTGAAGATCGTCGTCCTCGCGCTGGTGGGCCTCACGGCGGGTCAGGCAGTGGTCTGGTACACCGGCCAGTTCTACGCGCTGTTCTTCCTGACCGGCGCGCTGAAGGTCGATAGCGCCACCGCCAACCTGCTGATCGCCGCGTCGCTGGTGCTCGGCACGCCGTTCTTCATCGTGTTCGGCTCGCTCTCCGACCGGATCGGCCGCAAGCCGATCATCATGGCGGGCTGCCTGATCGCGGCGCTGACCTACTTCCCGCTGTTCAAGGCGCTCACCGAGGCCGCGAATCCGGATCTGGCCGCGGCCCAGGCCAAGAACAAGGTCATGGTGGTCGCTGACCCGGCCGAGTGCTCGTTCCAGTTCAACCCCACCGGCACGGTCAAGTTCACCAGTTCCTGCGACATCGCCAAGCAGGTGCTCTCGGCCAACTCGGTGAGCTATGACAACGCGCCAGGCACCGGTACCGCCAAGATCACCATCGGTGACAAGTCGATCGAGTCCTACACCGCAGCCGGGCTGCCGGCGGATCAGGCCAAGGCCCGTGACGCCGCGTTCAAGAAGGACGTGGTCGATGCGCTGCGCGCCGCCGGCTATCCGGCCAAGGCCGATCCGGCCAAGGTCAACAAGCCGATGATCGTGCTCATCCTGACCATCCTGGTGATCTACGTGACCATGGTGTACGGCCCCATTGCGGCCATGCTGGTGGAACTCTTCCCCACCCGCATCCGCTACACCTCGATGAGCCTGCCGTATCACATCGGCAACGGCTGGTTCGGCGGCCTGCTGCCGGCCACCGCGCTGGCGATCGTGGCCCAGACCGGCAACATGTACAACGGCCTGTGGTACCCGATCATCATCGCCATGGTCACCTTCGTGATCGGGATGCTGTTCGTGCGCGAGACCAAGGATGTCGACATCTTTCAAGAGGACTGATCGGAGCCCGCCATGTGGAAGATCATCGTCGGATTCGTGGTGATTGCCGGGCTGGCGATGCTGCTGCTCATGAAGGGCGGCGGCGATGTCGACATGACCGGTGAGAAGCACAGCGTCGAGCCGGCCGCCGGCGAGGCGAAGAAGTAGCGGCCGCGGCCGGTGCGCGGCGCCCTCCCGGGCGCTGCCGCCGGTGTCAGGCGGGCAGGGGCCGACGCGGATCGCGCTCCCTGCCGATGTCCACGCCAGTACCCAGGCGCCCGACGCCTGTCTTCGCCACGCGGCGGGGCAGGCGATCGGGCGTCGGTACAATGCTCGACGTCTCTTCGAGCATCCTCCATGGCGACACGCAAAGGCGATTACAGCGAAGCCTCCATCCGGGTCCTCAAGGGCCTGGAGCCGGTCCGTCAGCGGCCCGGCATGTACACCCGCACCGACAACCCCCTGCACATCATCCAGGAGGTCATCGACAACGCGGCCGACGAAGCGCTTGCCGGCGCATGCCGCGAGATCGCGGTGCAGCTTGCCGCCGACGGCACGATCAGCGTCGAGGATGACGGCCGGGGCATCCCGGTGGGCCTGCACCCCCAGGAGCAGGCGCCGGTGGTCGAGATCGTCTTCACCCGTCTGCACGCCGGCGGCAAGTTCGACAAGCAGGCCGGCGGGGCCTACAGCTTCTCGGGCGGCCTGCATGGCGTGGGCGTGTCGGTGACCAACGCGCTGTGCAGCCGGCTCGAGGTGACCGTCTGGCGAGACGGTCAGGTGAGCGAGATCGGCTTTGCCGGCGGCGAGGTGGCCAGCGCGCTGGTCTCGCGACCGGCCGCCCGCGGCGATCGGCGCAGCGGCACGCGGGTGCGCTGCCTGCCCGATCCGCGCTACTTCGACAGCGCCCAGGTGCCGCTGCCCGATCTGATCCGGCTGCTGCAATCCAAGGCCGTGCTGCTGCCCGGCGTGCGGGTGCGGCTCGCCGATGAGAAGTCGGGCCGTGACTGGTCCTGGCAGTACGACGAGGGCCTGCGGGGGTATCTGCGCGAGACGCTCGCCCAGGGCGGCGCGCCCGAGCCCATCATCGCGCCGCTCGAGGGTGATCAGCGCTACCCGGCTGGCCACGACAGCTTCGCCGAAGGCGAGGGCGCCCACTGGGTGCTGGTCTGGACCGAGGAGGGCTCGCTGGTGCGCGAGTCCTACGTCAATCTCATCCCCACCACCGCCGGCGGCACCCACGAGGCCGGGCTGCGTGATGGCGTGTTCAGCGCCATCCGCTCCTTCATCGAGCTGCACTCGCTGCAGCCCAAGGGTCTGAAGCTGCTGCCCGAAGACGCGTTCGCGCGGGCCAGCTTCGTGCTCTCGGCCCGGGTGCTCGATCCGCAGTTCCAGGGCCAGATCAAGGAGCGCCTCAATTCCCGCGATGCGCTTCGCCTGGTGTCCTCGCTGGTGCGCCCGCAGCTCGAGCTCTGGCTCAACCAGCATGTCGACCAGGGGCGGCGGCTGGCCGAGCTGGTGATTCGCCAGGCCCAGGCCCGCAGCCGCGCGGCGCAGCGGGTGGAGAAGCGCAAGAGCTCCGGCGTGGCGGTGCTGCCGGGCAAGCTCACCGACTGCGAGTCCACCGACCTCACCCGCAACGAGCTGTTCCTGGTGGAGGGCGACTCGGCCGGCGGCTCGGCCAAGCAGGGCCGCGACAAGGAGTTCCAGGCCATCCTCCCGCTGCGCGGGAAGGTGCTCAATGCCTGGGAGACCGAGCGTGACCGCCTGTTCGCCAACAACGAGATCCATGACATCGCGGTGGCCATCGGGGTCGATCCGCACGGTCCGGCCGATGAGCCCGACCTCTCCCGGTTGCGCTATGGCCGCATCTGCATCCTCTCGGACGCCGACGTCGACGGCTCGCACATCCAGGTGCTGCTGCTCACGCTCTTCTATCGCCACTTCCCGCGGCTCATCCAGCGCGGGCATGTGTGCATCGCGCGGCCACCGCTCTATCGCGTGGACGTGCCCGCCCAGGGCCGACGCCCGATGCGCAAGCTCTACTGCCTCGATGACGGCGAACTGCGCCACACCGAGGACCGGCTGCGCAAGGAGGGCGTGCGTGAGGGCGCCTGGAGCATCTCGCGCTTCAAGGGCCTGGGCGAGATGAGCGCCGAGCAGCTCTGGGAGACCACCATGAACCCCGACACCCGGCGGTTGCTGCCGGTGATGGTGGGCGAGGCCGGCGAGCAGGCGGCATCCGAGCGCTTCACCATGCTCATGGGCAAGGGCGAGGCCGCGGCGCGCCGCGCCTGGCTCGAGGCGCGCGGCAACGAGGCCGAGGTGGACATCTGATGGCCGAAGACCTGTTCTCCAACCTGCCGCCTTCCGCGGGCCAGTCGCTCGATCTCGCCGGCTACGCCGAGCGCGCCTACCTCGACTACGCGGTCTCGGTGGTCAAGGGCCGGGCGCTGCCCGACCTGTGCGACGGCCAGAAGCCGGTGCAGCGGCGCATCCTGCATGCCATGAACGAGATGGGCCTGGCCGAGGGGGCCAAGCCGGTGAAGTCCGCCCGCGTGGTGGGCGATGTGCTCGGCCGCTTCCATCCGCACGGCGACACCGCGGCCTACGAGGCGCTGGTGCGCATGGCCCAGCCGTTCACGCTGCGCTATCCGCTGATCGACGGCCAGGGCAACTTCGGCTCGCGCGATGGCGATGGTGCGGCGGCCATGCGCTACACCGAGGCGCGGCTCACCCGCTACGCCCGGCTGCTGCTCGACGAGATCGACGAGGGCACGGTCGACTTCGTGCCCAACTACGACGGCTCGGCGCGCGAGCCGCGCCAGTTGCCGGCGCGCCTGCCCATGATGCTGCTCAACGGCGCCTCGGGCATCGCCGTGGGCATGGCCACCGAGATCCCGCCACACAATCTGCGCGAGGTGGCGGCCGCCGCCGCCCTGATGGTGCGCGAGCCCGAGAGCACGCTCGATGCCCTGATGGCGCTGCTGCCCGGGCCCGACTTCCCCGGCGGCGCACAGGTGATCTCCTCGGCCGCCGACCTGCGCGAGATCTACGCCGGGGGCCGCGGATCGGTGCGCATGCGCGCCCGCCACGTGATCGAGGACCTCGCCCGCGGGCAGTGGCAGCTCGTGGTCACCGAGCTGCCCCACGGCGTCTCGGCGCAGAAGGTGCTCGAGGAGATCGAGGAACTCACCAACCCGCGCGTGAAGGCGGGTCGCAAGTCGCTCGCGCCCGAGCAGCTCCAGACGCGCCAGACCGTGCTGACCGTGCTCGATGCGGTCCGCGACGAGTCGGGCAAGGACGCGGCCGTGCGCCTGGTGTTCGAGCCGCGCAGCTCGCGCATCCAGCCCCAGGAACTGCTCACCACGCTGCTCTCCCACACCAGCCTGGAGTGCAGCGTGGCCGTCAACCTGGTGTGCATCGGGCTCGATGGCCGCCCTGCCCAGAAGGGCCTGGTCGCGGTGCTGGGCGAGTGGGCGCGCTTCCGCCTCGAGACCCTCACCCGTCGCTCGCGTCACCGTCTCGCCGAGGTCGACGCGCGCATCCACATCCTGGAAGGGCGGCAGCTCATCCTGCTGCACATCGACGAGGTGATCCGCATCATCCGCGAGTCCGACGAGCCGCGGGCGGCCCTGATCGCGCGCTTCGGGCTCACCGAGCGACAGGCCGATGACATCCTCGAGATCCGCCTGCGCCAGCTCGCGCGGCTCGAGACCTTGCGCATCGAGCGAGAGCTGGCCGAGCTGGTCGAACGCAAGCGCGGGCTCGAGGCCCTGCTCGCCAGCCCGGCCGCCATGCGCCGCCAGGTGGTGCGCGAGATCGAGCAGGATGCCAAGCAGTACGGCGATGACCGGCGCACGCTCATCGAGGAGGCGCGGCGCGCGGTCATGGAGGTGCGGGTCGTCGAGGAGCCGGTCACGGTGATCATCTCGGCGCGCGGCTGGGTGCGGGCCCGCCAGGGGCACGGGCACGATCCCGCGGCCTTCCAGTTCAAGGCGGGCGACAGCCTCTCGGGCGCCTGGGAGGTGAACACCGTGGATTCGGTCTACGGCGTGGGCAGCAACGGGCGGGTGTATTCGGTGGCGGTGTCGCTGCTGCCCTCCGCCCGCGGGGATGGGGTGCCGATCACCACCCTGGTCGAGCTCGAGCCGGGCACCCGCCTCGACCATCTTTTCGCGGCCGCCGCCGACATCGGCGTCTGTCTGGCCACCCGGCAGGGGGTGGGGCTGGTCTGCCAGGCTGGCGATCTGGGCGGGCGCAACCGCCAGGGCAAGGCCTTCCTCACGCTCGACGATGGCGACGAGCCGCTCGCGCCGGTGGTCTTCGCGCCCGAGCATGACCGGGTGCTGTGCCTGTCGGTCGAAGGGCGCGCGCTGGTGTTCGATCGTGATCAGCTCAGGCAGTTGCGCAACGGCGGTCGCGGCAGCCAGCTCATGACGCTCGAGGCGGGAGAGACCTTGTGTCAGGCACTGGTTTTCGGGCCGCAGGGTGTGGTCATCGATGGCACCGGCCGGGGCGCGAAAGCGATCAGCCGCGAGTTCAGCGCCCGCGAGCTCGAGGCCTGGCGCGGCCAGCGGGCCCGCAAGGGACGGCTGCTCGAACCCCGCCTGCGGGAGCCGCAGGCCCGTCGACGAACCGGCGCATAACTCGGGCATAATCGCGCGGCACTGCTCCCACGACGGGGCAGACTCGACAACAAGACCCAGAAGGGTCCGGAGGAGCGCCATGGCTGCTGTTGCCATCCGCGGAGTGCACAAGCACTTCGGCGAAACCAAGGTCATCAAGGGCGTTGACGTCGCCATCGCCGATGGCGAGTTCTGCGTGCTGGTCGGCCCGTCCGGCTGCGGCAAGTCCACGCTGCTGCGCATGGTGGCCGGTCTCGAGGAGATCTCCTCCGGCACCATCGAGATCGGCGACAAGGTCGTGAACGATGTCCCGCCCAAGGAGCGTGACATCGCCATGGTCTTCCAGAACTACGCGCTCTATCCGCACATGAAGGTCTACGACAACATGGCCTTCAGCCTGAAGCTGGCGAAGGCCGAGCGTGCCGAGATAGACCGTCGCGTGCAGGAGGCCGCGCGCATCCTGGGCCTGTCGCAGCTCCTCGACCGCTATCCGCGGCAGCTCTCCGGTGGTCAGCGCCAGCGGGTGGCCATGGGCCGCGCCATCGTGCGCGATCCGCAGGTCTTCCTGTTCGACGAGCCGCTGTCCAACCTCGACGCGAAGCTGCGCGTGCAGATGCGCACCGAGATCAAGGAGCTGCACCAGCGGCTTCGCACCACCTCGGTGTACGTCACCCACGACCAGATCGAGGCCATGACCATGGCCGACAAGATCGTGGTCATGCACGATGGCATCGTCGAGCAGATGGGCTCGCCGCTCGAGCTCTACGACCGCCCGGCCAACACCTTCGTGGCGGGCTTCATCGGCTCGCCGGCCATGAACATGCTCAAGGGCGTGGTCAGCGCGGGCGGTGCCGGCATCGATCTTGAAGGCGGCGGATCGGTGGCCGTGCCGGGCCTGCAGGCCAGCCCCGGCCAGGCGATCACCTTCGGGGTGCGCCCCGAGCACCTCACCCTGGGCGGCAGCGGCATCGCCGCCGAGGTGGTGGTGGTCGAGCCCACTGGCGCCGACACGCAGGTGTACGCGCGCAGCGGTGCCGGCAGCATCAGCGCCATCTTCCGCGAGCGGCATACCTTCAGGCCCGGCGACCACATCATGCTCGCCCCCGACGCCAGCGCCCTGCATGTCTTCGACGCGGCCTCCGGCCGCCGGCTGCCCGTCGCCTGAGCCTGCCGCCCGCCCTGTTTCACCCCGGCAGCGGCGCAACCGCTGCCAGCCCCAGCGACATCCAACGAGGAGACATTCGATGACCCAGAGTCCGCGTCGCGATTTCCTGAAGACCACGGCCGGCGCCACCGCCGGCGCCGCCATCGTGGGTGCCCCCGCGGTGCATGCCCAGGCCACCTGGAGCAACCAGCCCGAGAAGGGCGCCAAGCTGCGCGTGCTGCGCTGGAAGCGCTTCGTCCAGGGCGACGAGGACGTCTATCTGGCCAATGTGCGCAAGTTCACCGAGAAGACCGGCATCGAGGTGCGGGTCGACCACGAGAGCTGGGAAGACGTCCGCCCGAAGGCGGCGGTGGCGGCCAACGTCGGCAGCGGCCCGGACATCATCCTGGGCACCAACGACGACGCCAATCTCTACCCTGAAAAGCTGGTCGACGTGACCGATCTGGCCACCTACCTGGGCCGCAAGTACGGCGGCTGGTATCCGGTGTGCGAGCAGTACCTGCGCCCCGATGGCAAGAAGTGGATCGCCATCCCCCTGGGCGCCGCGGGCGGCGCCATGGTGTACCGCGACAGCCAGATCAAGGCGGCGGGCTTCCAGTCGTTCCCCAAGGACACCGACGGCTTCCTGCGCCTGATGAAGGCGCTCAAGGACAAGGGCACGCCGGGCGGTTTCGCGCTGGGCAATGCCACGGGTGACGCCAACGGCTTCTGCCACTGGCTGATCTGGGCCTTCGGGGGCAAGCTCGCCAACGAGAAGAACGAGGTGGTGCTCAACAGCCCCGAGACCATCCGCGCGCTCGAGTACGCCAAGGAGCTCTACGGCACCTTCGTGCCCGGCACCCTGTCCTGGCTCGACCCGAACAACAACAAGGCCTTCCTCGACGGCCAGGTCAGCGTCACCAACAACGGCATCTCGGTGTACTACGCCGCCAAGAACTCCAGCGACCCCAAGGTCAAGGAACTGGCCGCTGACATCCAGCACGCCAACATGCCGATCGGCCCGGTGGGTGTGCCCACCGAGTTCCATCTGTTTTTCAACCAGATGATCTTCCGGCACACCAAGTACCCGAAGGCGGCCAAGGAGTTCCTGCGCTTCATGATGGAGGAAGAGCAGTTCGGCCCCTGGATGAAGGCCTCGATCGGCTATGTCGCCCAGCCGCTGATGGCCTACGAGAAGAACCCGATCTGGACCGAAGACCCGAAGCACACCCCGTATCGCGATGTCATGAAGCAGATGCGGCCGGCTGGCTACTCGGGCAAGCTCGGCTATGCCTCCGCCGGCGCCACCGCCGAGTTCATCATCGTGAACATGGTGGCCGAGGCGGCCTCGGGCAAGTCCACCGCCAAGGAAGCGGCCGAGCGCGCCCAGAAGCGCGCCGAGCGCTACTACCGGGTCTGAGTCCGTCGCCGCGCGTGCCCGCTTGCGGGCACGCCTCCCCCGGTGCGCGCGCCCCCGGCCTGCGCACCGGGCATGCCAACCTTCCTGCCGGATGAGACCGTGTCACTCCTCGCTCGCCTGCAGAACAGCCGCAACGGTCTGGGCATCGCCTTCATGCTGCCCGCCGCCGTTCTGCTGCTGCTGTTCCTGACCTACCCGCTGGGGCTCGGCGTCTGGCTCGGTTTCACCGATGCCAAGATCGGGCGCCCGGGCGTGTTCGTCGGGCTCGAGAACTACGCGTTCCTGATCGGCGACTCGGTCACTCTCCTGTCGCTGTTCAACACGCTGTTCTATACCTTCATCGCCAGCATCCTGAAGTTCCTGCTCGGGCTGTGGCTGGCGCTGCTGCTCAATCGCGCGCTGCCTTTCAAGACGCTGCTGCGCGCCGTGGTGCTGCTGCCCTGGATCGTGCCCACCGCGCTCTCTGCCATCGCCTTCTGGTGGCTCTACGACGCGCAGTTCTCGGTGTTCAGCTGGATATTGCTCAAGCTCGGCCTGATCGACCGCTATGTCGATTTCCTGGGCGACCCCTGGAACGCCCGCTTCTCCACCATCGCGGCCAACGTCTGGCGCGGCATCCCGTTCGTGGCCATCTCGCTGCTCGCGGGCCTGCAGACCATCTCGCCCTCGCTGTACGAGGCGGCCGCCATCGACGGCGCCACTCCGTGGCAGCGCTTCCGCTTCGTGACGCTGCCGCTGCTCACGCCGATCATCGCGGTGGTGATGACCTTCTCGGTGCTGTTCACCTTCACCGACTTCCAGCTCATCTACGTGCTGACCCGCGGCGGGCCGCTCAATGCCACCCACCTGATGGCCACGCTCTCCTTCCAGCGCGCCATCTCGGGCGGCGCGATGGGCGAGGGCGCGGCGCTGGCCACTGCCATGGTGCCTTTCCTGCTGGCGGCCATTCTCTTTTCCTACTTCGGGCTGCAGCGTCGGGCCTGGCAACAGGGGTCGGACCGATGAGCGCGGACAAGGACACCGGCGGGATGGATTTCCTCGAGAGCCTGCCGCGGCGCTGGGTGGTCGCGTACATCCCGATCGGGCTGTTCGTGTTCGTGCTGCTGTTCCCGTTCTACTGGATGGTGATCACCGCCTTCAAGCCGAACAACGAGCTCCTCTCCCGCGATGGCAATCCGTTCTGGGTGGTCGAGCCCACGCTCGCGCACTTCCGCAAGCTGCTGTTCGAGACCGACTACCCGGAGTGGCTGCTCAACACCATGATCGTGGCGGTGGTGTCCACCTTCCTGTCGTTGCTGGCCTCGGTGTTCGCGGCCTATGCCATCGAGCGCCTTCGCTTCAAGGGCGCGCGGCAGGCCGGGCTGGCGATCTTCATGGCCTACCTGATTCCGCCCTCCATCCTGTTCATCCCGCTGGCGGTGGTGCTGCAGGGGCTCGGGCTGTTCAACACCCGCTGGGCGCTGATCTTCACCTACCCCACCTTCCTGATCCCGTTCTGCACCTGGCTGCTGATGGGCTACTTCCGCTCGATCCCCTACGAGCTGGAGGAGTGCGCGCTGATCGATGGCGCCACCCGCTGGGAGATCCTGGTCAAGATCATCCTGCCGCTGGCGGTGCCCGGCCTGATCTCCGCCGGCATCTTCGCCTTCACGCTGTCGTGGAACGAGTTCATCTACGCGCTCACCTTCGTCTCCGATTCCGAGATCAAGACCGTGCCCGTGGCCGTGGTGACCGAACTCGTCGAGGGCGATGTCTATCACTGGGGGCCGCTGATGGCCGGCGCGCTGCTCGGCTCGCTGCCGGTGGCGGTGTTCTATTCCTTCTTCGTCGAGTACTACGTCTCCGGCATGACCGGCGCCGTCAAGGAGTGATGCCGGCATGAACGATTCGCCCGTGGTGCTGTTCGAGGAGCGTCCAACCGCCGGCGGGCGCCGGCTGGGCGTGGTCACCCTCAATCGCCCCCGCCAGCTCAACGCGATCACGCTCGAGATGTGCGAGCGCATGCTGGCCACCCTGCGCACCTGGGCCTCCGACGAGGGCATCGCGCTGGTGATGCTGCAAGGCGCGGGTGATCGCGGGTTTTCAGCCGGCGGCGATGTTGCCGAGGTGGTCCGGCAGGTGCGTGCCGGTGGCGAGCGCCGATTCGTCTATGGCGACGCCTTCTTCGAGGTCGAGTATCAGCTCGATCTGCTGCTGCACACCTATCCCAAGCCGCTGCTGTCCTGGTCGCACGGGGTGTGCATGGGCGGCGGCGTGGGCCTGGTGGCCGGCGCCAGTCACCGCGTGATCAGCGAAGGCTCCCGGGTGGCCATGCCCGAGATCCACATCGGCCTGTTCCCCGACGTGGGCGGCGGCTTCTTCCTCAACCGGGTGCCCGGGGGCATCGGCCGGGTGATGGCGCTGACCGGTCTGACCCTGAACGAGGCCGATACCCTGTTCGCCGGGCTGGCCGACTACTTCATCGCGCAGGAGTTCCGCGACGCGGTGGTCGACGAGATCCTGGCCCATGCCTGGACGGGCGATCGGCGCGCCGACGGCCAGGCCCTGTCGCACCTGCTGATGGCGCACCACCGCCGCTGCAAGAGCGGCCTGCCCCTGAACCATCTCGCGCAGTACTTCGACGCGCTGCGCTTCATCGCCATGCAACCCACCCTGGTTGGCGTGCGTGATGCCCTGGCGGCCGCCGCCTCGGATGACCCGTGGTTCTCGGCGCCGGCCCGCAGCCTCGCCGAGGGCAGCGCCATGGCCGCCTGGGTTACTGATGAGTATCTTCGCCGGGCCCGCCACCGCTCGCTGGCAGAGGTGCTGGCCCTCGACCTGGTGCTTGCGCGCCAGTTCCAGCGCCGCCATGACTTCCCGGAGGGCGTTCGGGCGCTGCTGATCGACAAGGATCGCAAGCCGCGCTGGGCCCACCCTGACCTGGCCGCGGTGCCGCTCGACGAGGTCGAGGGCCACTTCCGCTGAGCCGTCGGCTCGCCGACGCTTGAAATCGCAGACGCCGTCCCCATGTGGGTCGGCGGACCGGGCCGCCACGACGGCCGCCCGCCGGCGGCTTGCCGGCGTTTCCCCTGCCCACCCACACCATGGACGCCATGAAGGAAACCCTGGGATTCCAGACCGAGGTGCGTCAGCTGCTGCAGCTGATGATCCACTCCCTCTACAGTCATCGCGAGATCTTCCTGCGCGAGCTGATCTCCAATGCCTCCGACGCCTGCGACAAGCTGCGATTCGAGGCGATCGACCAGCCGGCCCTGCTGGCCGATGACCCCGAGCTCGCGATCCGCCTCGCATATGACCGCGAGGCCCGCACCATCACCATCGCCGACAACGGCATCGGCATGTCGCGCCAGGAGGCGATCGACCATCTCGGGACGATCGCGCGCTCCGGAACCCGCGAGTTCTTCGGCAAGCTCTCCGGCGATCAGGCTCGCGACGCCCAGCTGATCGGCCAGTTCGGCGTGGGCTTCTACTCGGCCTTCATCGTCGCCGATCGCGTGACGGTGCGCACCCGCCGTGCCGGCCTGGCCGCCCAGGAGGGGGTGTGTTGGGAGTCCGACGGCACCGGCGAGTTCAGCGTCGAGTCGATCGAGCTGCCGCAGCGCGGCACCGAGGTCATCCTGCACCTGCGGCCCGATCCCGAGGGCGGCGATGCCGAGTCCGCCTTCTCGTCGCTGCTGTCGTCCTGGGAGCTGCGCAACATCGTGCGCAAGTACTCCGACCACGTGGCGCTGCCCATCCGCATGCGCCGCGAGGAATGGGACAAGGACAAGTCCGAGTACCGCACCCTCGACGACTGGGAGACGGTGAACCAGGCCAGCGCCCTGTGGGCGCGGCCCAAGAGCGAGATCGACGACGAGCAGTACAAGTCGTTCTACCGGCATCTGTCGCACGGCGACGACGAGCCGCTTGCCTGGACCCACAACCGCGTCGAGGGGCGCAGCGAATACACGCAGCTGCTCTACCTGCCCGGCAAGGCGCCCTTCGATCTCTTCGATCGCCAGCAGCGTCGCGGGCTCAAGCTCTACGTGCGTCGGGTCTTCATCATGGACGAGGCGGGCGACCTGCTGCCCGCCTACCTGCGCTTCGTGCGCGGGGTGGTCGATTCCGCCGATCTGCCGCTCAATGTCTCGCGCGAGCTGCTCCAGGAAAGCCGCGATGTGCGGGCCATCCGCGAGGGCTGCACCCGCCGCGTGCTGAGCATGCTCGAAGACCTGGCCGGCAACCAGCCCGAGCGCTACGCGCAGTTCTGGCGCGAGTTCGGTCAGGTGCTCAAGGAAGGCATCGGCGAGGATGTGGGGCAGCAGGAGCGGCTCTCGGCGCTGCTGCGCTTCGCGTCCACGAAGAATGACGCCGATGACCAGGATGTGTCGCTCGCCGACTATGCGGGGCGCATGAAGGAAGGTCAGAAGGCGATCTACTACGTCACCGGCGAGAACCCGGCCGCGGCGCGCAACAGCCCGCATCTCGAGGTCTTCCGCAAGAAGGGCATCGAGGTACTGCTGCTCACCGACCGGGTCGACGAGTGGATGCTCTCCTTCCTGCAGGCCTGGCAGGAGAAGCCGCTGGTCTCGGTCTCGCGCGGCGGGCTCGATCTCGGCGAACTCGCCGACGAGGCCGAGAAGAAGCAGACCGAGGAGGCTGCCGATGCCTTCAAGCCGCTGCTCGAGAAGCTGAGTGCCAGCCTGGGCGAGCGTGTGAAGGAGGTGCGGGTCACCTCGCGCCTCACCGATTCGCCCTGCTGCCTGGTGTCCGACGAGGGCGACATGAGCGGTCATCTCGAGCGGCTGTTGCGCCAGGCCGGGCAGAAGGCGCCGCCTCGCCGCCCCATCCTGGAGATCAATCCCGAGCATGGCCTGGTCAAGCGCCTGTCGGCCGATGACCCGGCCTTCGACGATTGGGCCGGCCTGCTCTTCGACCAGGCGATGCTCGCCGAGGGCGGACAGCTCGAGGATCCGGCGGGTTTCGTGCGCCGGCTCAACGGCATGCTGCTGGCTGATCGCGGGGCGTGAGCGCCGCGAGCCGGCACCGGCCGGTCCCGGTTCCCATCACCCTCTCCGAGAGCGAGGGGGTGCGTTGTCTGCACTTCGGCACGCCCTGGGTGCAAGGGGCGATGCTGGTCGGCAAGCCGCAGGTGCTGGTGCTCGAGTACATCCAGCGCATGATGGCCTGGCTGCTGTTCCTGCATCCGCCGGCCGAGATCCTGCAGCTCGGCCTGGGCGCGGGTTCGCTCACCCGGCTTGCGCACCAGCGTTTTCGCGGTTCCCGGGTGACGGTGGTCGAGGCAAGCAGCGATGTCATCGATGTCTGCCATGCCTGCTTCGCGCTGCCGCCCGAGGACGAGCGCCTGCGGCTGCGCTGCGACGATGCCGGGCGGTTTGTCGCGCGGCGCGATGTCCGGGGCCGCTTCGGCGTGATCCAGGTCGACCTCTACGACGCCGAGGCTCGCGGCCCCACCTGCGAGGGCCTCGCGTTCTACGAGGACTGCCGGCGGGCGCTGGCCGATCCCGGCATCTGCGTGGTCAATCTGTTCGGCCGGCATGCCTCGTACCGGCGCAATCTCGCCCGGCTCTCGCGTGCCTTCGAGGGCCGCATCCTGGCGCTGCCGGCCGGCGCCGCCGGCAACATCGTGGTGCTGGCCTTCAAGGGCCCTGAGCTGGCGGTGTCCTGGCCGGCGCTGCGGCAGCGGGCCGCGGTGATCGGCGGGCATTTCGGCTGGCCGACAGGGCAGTGGGTGAATGCGATCCGCGCGGCGCGACCCGGCGAGCGCTGCCAGGTCTGAGCCTGCCGCTCGCGGCTGTCGCGGTGCCGCCCATCCGTGGCTCTCCGTTGCGGCCCGATGGCGCCTGCTAACCTGACGGGGTCATCCGCCTTCGCGTCGGTTGCGGCCGCCGCTGCCTTGCCATGTCAGCCCTCCCAAGACCAGAAGGCACATCCTTGAGCGATACGGAATTCATCGAACGGCGCCGGCAGGATCGGCGCCGCCAGCCGCAGGCACAAGGCCTGGGCCGCGCCGGTCAGCGCATCCAGGTGGCCGACGTGGTTGCCGCGCTGGTGGCCGATGGCCTGCTCGATCCGGCAGAGGGCGGCACCGCCACCCGCTACGCCAGCCTGGGCAGCAATGACCAGCACGCGCTGGTCTCGCTCGCCCAGCGCAAGCTGCGCGACGCCCGCCCGCCGCATCGGGTGCTTGATCTGGAGACGCTCACCGAGTGGTTCGCCGGCCGGGTGGGACTGGACTACGTGCACATCGATCCGCTGCGCATCAACCTGTCGCGGGTGGCCGATGTCATGTCCAGCCAGTACGCGACGCGCTTTCGCATCCTGCCGCTGGAGGTCCGCCCGGGCGAGGTGGTGGTGGCCACCGCCGAGCCCAACATCACCGACTGGGTTGGCGAGATCGGCCAGCTGCTGCGCGCCGACATCCGGCGCGTGGTGGCCAATCCGCAGGACATCAACCGCTACATCGCGGAGTTCTTCTCGCTGGCCAAGTCGGTTCGCGACGCGCAGAAGAACGGCGCCACCAACAACCAGAACAACTTCGAGCAGCTGGTCGAGCTCGGCCGCAGCGGCAAGTCGCTCGACGCCAACGACCAGCACGTGGTCACCATCGTCGACTGGCTGATGCAGTACGCCTTCGACCAGCGCGCGAGCGACATCCATCTCGAGCCGCGGCGCGAGCTCGGCGTGATCCGTTTCCGCATCGACGGTGTGCTGCACAACGTCTACCAGGTGCCGTCCTCGGTGCTTGCCGCCATGACCAGCCGGCTCAAGCTGCTGGGGCGCATCGATGTGGTCGAGAAGCGCCGCCCGCAGGACGGCCGGATCAAGACCCGCGGCACCACCGGCCGCGAGATCGAGCTGCGTCTGGCCACCCTGCCCACCGCCTTCGGCGAGAAGCTGGTGATGCGGATCTTCGATCCGGAAGTGCTGGTCAAGGACTTCGCTGACCTCGGTTTCAGCGAGGAGGACCAGTCCGCCTGGAACGGCATGGTCAGCCGCCCCAACGGCATCGTGCTGGTCACCGGGCCCACCGGCTCGGGCAAGACCACCACGCTCTACACCACCCTGAAGCAGCTCGCCACCGAGGAGGTGAATGTCTGCACGGTGGAAGATCCCATCGAGATGGTCGAGCCGGCCTTCAACCAGATGCAGGTGGTGCACGGCATCGATCTCACCTTTGCCGACGGCATCCGCGCGCTGATGCGTCAGGACCCGGACATCATCATGGTCGGCGAGATCCGCGACCTGGAGACCGCCGAGATGGCGATCCAGGCCGCGCTCACCGGCCATCTGGTGCTCTCGACCCTGCACACCAACGACGCGCCCAGCGCGATCACCCGCCTGCTTGATCTGGGCGTGCCCTCCTACCTGATCAATTCCACGGTCATCGGCGTGATGGCCCAGCGGCTGGTCCGCACCCTTTGCCCGCACTGCAAGCAGGAGGGGGAGTCGCTGACCGACGAGCAGTGGAAGGGGCTGATCAGCCCCTTCCGGGCGCGCAAGCCCGAGCGGGTCTGGCGCGCGGTGGGCTGCCTGGACTGCCGCATGACCGGCTACAAGGGCAGGGTGGGGCTCTACGAGATCATGAGCGTGTCCGACACCCTGCGGACCCAGGTCTCGGAGCAGCCGGATCCGCGAAAGATCCGGGCCACGGCCATCCAGGCAGGCCTGCGGCCCTTGCGGCTGTCAGGCGCGCAGAAGATCGCCCAGGGCGACACCACCTTCGAGGAGGTGGTGCGCAACGCGCCGCCGATCGAGCACTGAGGCGGCGCCCTCGGGCGCAGCCGCCTACTTGGAGAGCTCTCGCATGGCCCGCTCGAGGCCGGAGAGCGTGACCGGGTACATGCGCGCCTGCATGAGCTGCTTGATGACCGAGATGGACTGCCGGTACTCCCAGACGCCTTCCGGCTCGGGGTTGAGCCAGGCGAACTTGGGGAATCGCTCGACCAGGCGTCGCAGCCAGATGGCGCCGGCTTCCTCGTTGTTGTATTCGACCGAGCCGCCGGGCTGCAGCACCTCGTAGGGGCTCATGGTGGCGTCGCCGACGAAGATCAGGCGGTAGTCACTGTTGTACTTGCGGATGACATCCCAGGTGGAATGCCGCTCGGAGTGGCGCCGGCGGTTGTTCTTCCAGACGAAGTCATAGACGCAGTTGTGGAAGTAGTAGAACTCGAGGTGCTTGAACTCGCTGCGCGCGGCAGAAAAGAGCTCCTCGGTCTGCTTGATGTGGTCGTCCATGGTGCCGCCGACATCGAGCAGCATGAGCACCTTGATGGTGTTATGCCGCTCGGGCACCAGCTTGATGTCTAGGTAGCCGGCGTTGCGGGCGGTGCTGGCGATGGTGTCGTCGAGGTCGAGTTCCTCCTCGGCGCCTTCACGGGCGAACTTGCGCAGCCGGCGCATCGCCACCTTGATGTTGCGGGTGCCGAGCTCGATCTGGTCGTCGTAGTCGCGGTAGCTGCGCTGTTCCCAGACCTTGACCGCGGTGCGGTTGCCGGCCGAGGGGCCACCCACCCGGATGCCCTCGGGGTTGAAGCCGCCGTTGCCGAAGGGCGAGGTGCCGTTGGTGCCGATCCACTTCTTGCCGCCCTCGTGGCGGTCCTTCTGCTCTTCGAGGAGCTCGCGCAGGCGCTCAAGCAGCTTGTCGAGCCCGCCCATGGCCTCGATGGCGGCCTTCTCCTCGGCGGTGAACTCGCGCTGCAGCTGGCGCTTGAGCCACTCCAGGGGGAGGTCCAGGTCGATGCCGGGCAGGGCCTGCACGTCCTTGAAGTACGCGCCGAAGGCCTTGTCGAACTTGTCGAAGTTGCGCTCGTCCTTGACCAGCGTGGCCCGCGAGAGGAAGTAGAACTCGTCGATGGAATTGCTGATCACGTGCTGCTTCAGGCCCTCGAGCAGCATCAGGTACTCCTTGATGGAGACCGGCAGCTTGGCCTGGCGCAGGTGGAGGAAGAAGTCGATGAGCATGGCGGCGGTCTCCGGCGGAGGGCGGGGGGCTGCGCCGGGCGGGGGTGCTGCCCCCCGGCGCAGGCGGCCGGTCAGCGGTTGTGGCGCGCCATGAAGATCAGGCGCTCGAACAGGTGCACGTCCTGTTCGTTCTTGAGCAGCGCGCCGTGCAGCGGCGGGATCACCTGCTTGGCATCCTGGGACTTGAGCGCCTCGGGCGGGATGTCTTCGGCGAGCAGCAGCTTGAGCCAGTCAAGGAGTTCGGAGGTGGAGGGCTTCTTCTTGAGGCCCGGGATCTCGCGGATCTGGTAGAAGGCCTCCATGGCCTCCTTGAGCAGGGTCTTCTTCAGTTCGGGGTAATGGACATCGACGATCGACTGCATCGTCTCCTTGTCGGGGAACTTGATGTAGTGGAAGAAGCAGCGACGCAGGAAGGCGTCGGGCAGCTCCTTCTCGTTGTTGGAGGTGATGATCACCACCGGACGATGCCGCGCCTTGACCAGCTGGCGGGTTTCGTAGACGTAGAACTCCATGCGGTCGAGTTCGCGCAGGAGGTCATTGGGGAACTCGATGTCGGCCTTGTCGATCTCGTCGATGAGCAGGACCACCGGCTTGTCGGCCTCGAAGGCCTGCCACAGCACGCCGCGGACGATGTAGTTGTGGATGTCCTTGACCCGCTCGTCGCCGAGCTGGGAGTCGCGCAGGCGCGAGACCGCGTCGTACTCGTACAGGCCCTGCTGGGCCTTGGTGGTGGACTTGATGTGCCACTGCAGCAGCGGCATGCCCAGGCCCTTGGCAACCTCCTCGGCGAGCATCGTCTTGCCGGTGCCGGGTTCGCCCTTGATCAGCAGCGGGCGCTGGAGCGTGATGGCAGCGTTGACCGCCAGCTTGAGGTCGTCGGTGGCGACGTACTGCGAGGTGCCTTCGAAGCGCATGGGATTGGCGTGGTGTCGAGAAGTGCGAAGCACGGGTCGTCTGAGTATACGGGAAGGTCCGCTGCGTCGCTGCCCAACTGGACGGCCCCTGAAGCGCTCGGATAAAATCGAGTGTTGGCTTGCAAAACAATCACTTCGCGTTCGTTCACCGGCGGTGAGGCGGGCGCGTCCGATGGTTCTTCTAGATTCCCAGGTGGCTATGCTGAAGAAATTGGTACTCGCGTCGGTGCTGGCGGCAACTCCTTGGCTCGTGCATGCCCAGGGCAAGCCGGAAGACGCGCGTCAGAAGACCTCCATGTGCATCGGCTGCCATGGCATTCCCGAGTACAAGGCCTCGTTTCCGTCGGTCTACCGGGTGCCGATGATCGCCGGCCAGAACGCCAAGTACCTCGAGAACGCCCTGCAGGCCTACAAGAAGGGTGAACGCTCCCACCCCACCATGCGCGGCATCGCCGGATCGCTCAGCGATCAGGAGATTGCCGATCTCGCCGCCTACTACGCCGGCAAGTGAGGAGCCCCCACATGATCGCCATTTCCAGTCTCTCGCGCGGCCTGCTGGCCTGCGTCCTCCTGGTGTCGGCCGGTGCCGCGCTGGCCGCCAACCCCGATCTCGGTCGGCAGAAGGCCGAGCAGGTCTGCGCGTCCTGCCATGGCAAGGACGGCAACACTCCGATCGATCCCTCGTATCCGAAGCTCGCCGGCCAGCACAAGGATTTCCTCGAGCGCGCCCTGCTCGACTACCGCAGCGAGGCCCGCAAGAACGCCATCATGGTCGGTCAGGCCAAGCAGCTCTCGCGCGATGACGTCCGCAACCTCGCGGCCTACTACAGCTCGCTGCCGGGCGGGCTCTCGGTCAAGCGCTGAGCCTGGCGGGCCGGGCGCCTGCCCGGCCAGGCCCTGAGCCGGTGGGCGTGCATGCCCGCCGGCCGGGTCAGAGCAGTCCCTCGAAGAGCAGGCACGACACCCGGTCGCCGGGTTGCACGTCACCCTGCTCATGGCCAAGCACCATGATGGCGTTGGCCTCCGACATCGATCGCAGCACGCCCGATCCCTGGCTGCCGGTGGTGCGCACCACGAGTTCGCCGTCGGCCGCCACGCGCACCTGCGCGCGCTGATATTCGGTGCGGCCAGGGCGCTTGCGCAGGCGCTCCTCGACGCGGGCAAGCACCGGCATGGGGTCGGCCGCGCTGGCGCCCATCAGGCGCAGCAGCGCCGGGCGGGCAAAGAACAGGAAGGTGATCATCACCGCCACCGGGTTGCCCGGCAGGCCGAAGTAGCGTGCGTTGCCGATCTGCCCGAAGGCAAGCGGCCGGCCCGGGCGCATCGCGATCGTCCAGAAGGCCACCTCGCCGAGCCGGGCCATGATGTCGCGGGTGAAGTCGGCCTCGCCCACCGACACGCCACCCGAGGAGATCACCGCGTCGGCGCAGTCGGCGGCCTGGGTGATCGCCGCCTCGAGCAGGGCCGGGTCATCGCGCACGACGCCCAGGTCGATGACCTGGGCCCCCAGTCGGGTGAGCATGCCGTGGAGGGTGTAGCGATTGCTGTCGTAGACCTGCCCGGGGCCGAGCGCCTCACCGAGGCTGGCGATCTCGTCACCGGTGGACAGGCAGGCCACCCGCAGGCGCCGGCGCACCGGAGCCTCGGCGATGCCCAGCGAGGCGATCAGGCCGAGGTCGGCCGCGCCGAGGATGCGACCGGCGCGCAGGGCCGCGCGCCCCCGAGCGAGGTCTTCGCCGGCCAGGCGCCGGTTCTGGCCGACCTGCTGGCCGGACGGCACCAGGATGGCGTCGCCTTCCGCGCGCAGCGATTCCTGCGGGACCACGGTGTCGGCGCCGGCCGGCATGACCGCGCCGGTCATGATGCGCACCGCCTCGCCGGCCGCCACCGCCTGCGCGAAGGGCTTGCCGGCGTAGGCCGCGCCAATCACCCGCAGGCGGGTTGGCGCATCGGCGGCGAGGTCGGCATGGCGCAGGGCATAGCCGTCCATGGCCGAGTTGTCGTGGGCCGGCACGTCGATCGGCGAGTCGATGTCATGCGCAAGCACCCGGCCCAGGCAGTCGCGGATCGGCAGGCGCTCGACGGCCTGGACCGGCGCGAGGGTGCGGGCGATCAGCGCGCACGCGTCGGCCACCGGCAGCGCGGCCGGGTTGTAGGCCGGCAGCTCGGCGATGGCCTGCGCGAGGCTGGCGGGCGGGTCGATGCGGCTAGGGGTCATTCCAGGGCCTGCAGTTCGGCAAGGGTGTTGATGTTGCGAAAGGCCGTCTCGTCGGGAAAGTCGACCACCGCGGCTGAGAGCGGCTGATACCAGGCGTCGATGCGCCGTCGGCCCTGCGCGAGATAGTCGGCCAGCCCGTCGCGCAGGTGCGTGGCGGCGAGCAGGAAGACCGGTTGTTCACGGCCGGCGCTGCGGGCCACCGCCACCGGGGCGCCGCACGCGGCGGCCGCAGCGGCCAGGCGCGCAACCAGATCGGCGGGCACGAAGGGCGAGTCGCAGGGCACCATCACCACCCAGGGCGTGCGCGCGGCTGCCATGCCGGCGAGCAGTCCCGCCAATGGCCCGGCAAAGTCGGGCAGGGCGTCACCGACCACCTCGGCGCCGAAGCCGCGATAGACCTCGGCATGGCGGTTGGCGTTGATCAGCAGCTGAGCCACCTGGGGGCGCAGCCGCTCGATCGCATGCTGCACGAGCGGGCGCCCGCGGAACGCGATGAGCCCCTTGTCTGTGCCTTGACCGTCAGCGCTCATGCGCCGGCCGAGGCCGCCGGCGAGCACGAGGCCGGTGATCTCGCTGGGCGCAATGCGCTGGTCCGGGTCGGTCGGCTCAGCGGGCGGCCAGGCCGCTGACGGTCGGTCGGCGCTCATGCCGAGGCCGCGGGCGCGCCGCGCTCGAAGCGCTGTGCGCCGGTGAACAGCAGGTAATGGCGGCCCTGGCAGCGCCCGATCAGCGTCAGACCGAGATCCTGGGCGAGGCTGTACCCCATGCGGGTGAGGCCCGATCGGGACACCAGGAAGGGCACGCCGATCTGCGCGCACTTGATCACCATCTCGGAGGTGAGGCGTCCGGTGGTGTAGAAGATCTTGTCGGCGCCGGCGATGTCCTCGAGCCACATCCAGCCGGCGATGGCATCCACCGCATTGTGGCGGCCGACATCCTCGACATAGCGCAGGATGCGACCCTCTCGGCCGGGCGTGTTCTCGCACAGGGCGCAGCCGTGCACCGCGCCGGCCCGCTTGTAGATGCTGTCGTGGCGGCGTGCCTCGTCGAGCACCCGCATCAGCGTGGCTTCGCTCAGGCGGGTGTCTGCGGGGAGGGCGGGCGCGGCGAGTGACTCGAGCAGGTCACCGAAGAGCGTGCCCTGGCCGCAACCGCTGGTGACGGTGCGCCGCGAGAGCAGTGCGGCGGCTGACGCGTCGGACCACAGCGGCACGTCGCGCTCGGCCAGGCTGCGGCTGGTGACCGCCACCGCGGACACCGACCAGTCGACCTGGATCGAGGCCACCTCCGACACCGAGGCGAGCAGCCGCTGATTGCGCAGATAGCCCAGGGCGAGTTCCTCGGGAGCGGCCCCGAGCGTCATCAGCGTGACCACCTCGCGGCGGTCGAGGTAGAGGGTGAGCGGATGCTCGTCGGCGATGTCGACGGCGCGCGCCTGGCCGTGTTCGTCCTGGGCCGACACCGTCACGGTGGCCGGTCGGGGGCACCGGCTGAGCGCGGGGCGCGTCATGCCCGCCTAGCCGCCGATGTAGGACATCTCGATCTTGCGCAATGCGGCAGTCTGCGCGGAGCGGATCTCGGAGTAGCGGTCATCGCGGCCCAGCCAGACATGGGCGATAGCCCGCGCGATCTGGGCATCGTCAAGGCCGTTGCGCAGCAGGGTGCGCAGGTCGTGGCCCCGATCGGCGAACAGGCAGGTGTAGAGCCGGCCTTCGGTGGACAGGCGGGCGCGGGTGCAGCCGGCGCAGAAGGGCCGGGTGACTGACGAGATGACGCCGATCTCGCCCTGGCCGTCGAGGTAGGTCCAGCGCTCGGCCACTTCGCCGGCGTAGTTGGCGTCGAGGCTTCGCAGCGGATGGGCGGCATGGATGCGCTCGACGACCTCGGCGCTGGGCACCACGTCGTTCATCTGCCAGCCATTGGAGGCGCCCACGTCCATGAACTCGATGAAGCGCAGGATGTGTCCGGAGCCGCGGAAATGGCGTGCCATGGGGACGATCTGCGCGTCGTTCACGCCGCGCTTGACCACCATGTTGACCTTGACCGGCGCGAGGCCGGCGTCGCGCGCGGCATCGATGCCGTCGAGGACATCGGTCACCGGGAAGTCGACGTCGTTCATCTGCCGGAACACCGCATCATCGAGCGCGTCGAGGCTCACGGTGACCCGCTGCAGGCCCGCATCGCGCAGCGCCCGGGCCTTGCGGGCCAGCAGGGAGCCGTTGGTGGTGAGGGTGAGGTCCAGCGGCTTGCCCTGGCTGGTCTGCAGCCGGGCGAGCTTCTCGATCAGGCGTTCGAGGTGGCGGCGCAGCAGCGGTTCTCCGCCGGTGAGACGAATCTTCTCGACGCCGTGGTCGATGAAGATGCGCACCAGTCGCTCGATCTCCTCGAAGCTGAGCAGCGAGCTCTGGGGCAGGAAGGCGTAGTCGGCCCCGAAGACCGACTTCGGCATGCAGTAGGTGCAGCGGAAGTTGCAGCGGTCGGTGACCGAGATGCGCAGATCATGCAAGCGCCGGCCGAGGCGGTCTTGCGGCGGGCCTGCGGGGAGTTCGCCCGGGGCCGGCACATGCGGCGGCAAGCGCTGGTAGCGCTCGTCGGCGATGGAGATGATGCGTTCGGTCATGATGGCCCGCTCATCTTAGCAACCCGCTGCCGGGGTATCCGGATGGCACCAGGGGTTCACGCGGGCATCCGGCTTGCCGGCGGCCTAGACCGGCCGGCAAGCGCTTCCGGACTCAGGCGTCCGGCGGGGGGTTGCGGGTCTCCACGAGTTGCAGCGGCTCGGCAGCCACCGGCGCACGCGGCTTGCGCACCCGGGGGGCGCGCGGCGCGGCGGGCGCGTCGGGCTCGGGCTCGACCGGCCGGGCCCGGGTCTCGACCAGCTGCAGTCCGGCGCCAGCGACCACGCTCTCCAGCGAGGGCGCGGGGGCCGCAGTCGCCGCGGGCGCGGCCTGGGCCACCGGGGCGGGTGCCGGTGCCTCCTCGGGCGGCGCTGCTGCGGGCACGGCTGCCGGCGCGGGC
>JBAWWD010000027.1:0-58396 GCA_037146935.1 Burkholderiales bacterium | reverse complement strand
CCTCGTCGGACAGGATGTCGCCGAACATGTTGCCGGTGACGATCACGTCGAACTGCTTGGGGTTGCGGATGAGCTGCATGGCCGCGTTGTCGACATACATGTGCGAGAGCGCCACGTCGGGGTACTCGCGGTGCACGTCGGTGACCACGTCGCGCCAGAACTGGGTGGTCTCCAGCACGTTGGCCTTGTCCACCGAGCAC
Source organism: Burkholderiales bacterium (assembly GCA_037146935.1). Lineage (GTDB taxonomy): Bacteria > Pseudomonadota > Gammaproteobacteria > Burkholderiales > Burkholderiaceae_E > Quisquiliibacterium. The sequence continues at coordinate 58,196 of JBAWWD010000027.1, read as the reverse complement.
ACCCGGCCAGCGCGCTTGCGGGCCGCCTGGAAGGCGGAGTGCGCGATGCGGCGGATCTCGCTCTCGGTGTAGCGCATGGTGTCGAAGCCCTCGCGCTCGCCGCTCTCGGTGGTGCGCACGCCGCGGGGCTGACCGAAGTAGATGTCGCCGGTGAGTTCGCGCAGGATGAGGATGTCGAGCCCGGCCACCACCTCGGGCTTGAGCGTGGAGGCATGGGCCAGTTCGGGGTAGACCACCGCCGGACGCAGGTTGGCGAAGAGGTCAAAGTGCTTGCGCAGGCGCAGCAGCCCCTGCTCGGGGCGTTGCGCCCTGGGCAGGGTGTCATAGCGCGGGCCGCCCACCGCCCCGAACAGGATGGCGTCGGCCGACTCGCACACCCGCAGCGTCTCGGGCGGCAGCGGATCACCGCTGGCATCAACCGCGGCGCCGCCGACCAGCGCGTTCTCCAGGGTGAGCTCGAGCCCGCCGGCGGCAAGCGCCTGGAGCACGCGAACCGCTTGCGCGGTGATCTCGGGACCGATGCCGTCGCCGGCAAGAACAGCGATCTTCATGGGAACTCTCTTCATCGAAGGCCGGCGCCGACGGTGCGGCGCCCGGTTCGCGCCTGGGCGCGCGGGTGGGCCAGGCTCAACCGGCCAGGGTGCGGCCCAGCCAGGGCTGCTCGTTCAGGCGCCGGGCCTCGAACTCGCGGATCCGGTCTGCATGCCGCAGGGTGAGACCGATCTCGTCGAAACCATTGACCAGGCAGTATTTGCGAAAGGGGTCGATCTCGAAGGCAAAGCGCCGCGAGCCGTCGGCCGTGGACACCGTCTGCGACGGCAGGTCGACCACGAGTTCGAAGCCGGGGAAGGCGGCCGCCTCATGGAAGAGCCAGTCGATCTCGGACTCGGCCAGGCGAACCGGCAGCACGCCATTCTTGAAGCAGTTGTTGAAGAAGATGTCGGCGAACGAGGGGGCCAGCAGCACCCGGAACCCGTAGTCTTCGAGTGCCCAGGGCGCATGCTCGCGCGACGACCCGCAGCCGAAGTTCTTGCGCGCCAGCAGGACGGAGGCATTGCGAAAGCGCGGCTGGTTCAGCGTGAAGTCGGGGTTCAGCGGGCGGCGGCTGTTGTCCATGCCCGGCTCGCCCCGGTCGAGGTAGCGCCACTCGTCAAACAGATTGGGGCCGAAGCCGGTGCGCTTGATCGACTTCAGGAACTGCTTGGGGATGATGGCGTCGGTGTCGACATTGGCGCGGTCGAGGTAGGCCACCAGGCCGCGATGCACGGTGAGGGCTTGCATGGAATCGTCTCCGGACTCAGGCCCGACGGATGTCGACGAAATGCCCGGCCAGCGCCGCGGCGGCGGCCATCGCCGGACTGACCAGGTGGGTGCGGCCGCCGTTGCCCTGGCGCCCTTCGAAGTTGCGGTTGGAGGTGGAGGCGCAGCGCTCGCCCGGCTCGAGGCGATCGGCGTTCATGGCCAGGCACATGGAGCAGCCCGGCTCGCGCCACTCGAAACCGGCGTCGCGGAACACGCGGTCGAGGCCCTCGGCCTCGGCCTGCCGCTTGACCAGCCCGGAGCCCGGCACCACCAGGGCGAGCCTGACATTGGCGGCCTTGCGCCGGCCGCGCACCACCGACGCCGCGGCGCGCAGGTCTTCGATGCGCGAGTTGGTGCACGAGCCGATGAAGACCTTGTCGATGCGGATGGCCTCGACGGGGGTGTTCGGCGTGAGCCCCATGTACTGCAGCGCGCGCTCCATGCCCTCGCGGCGGACCGGATCCTTTTCCTTGTCGGGATCGGGCACACGCGCATCGACCGCGACCACCATCTCGGGCGAGGTGCCCCAGGTGACCTGCGGGGCGATCTCGGCCGCGTTCATGCGCACCACCAGATCGAAGCGCGCGCCGGGATCGGAGCGCAGGGTGCGCCAGTGGGCCTCGGCCTTGACCCAGTCTTCACCGGTGGGCGCCAGCGGGCGGCCCTTCAGGTAGGCGATGGTGGTGTCATCGACAGCCACCATGCCCGAGCGGGCACCGGCCTCGATGGCCATGTTGCACACCGTCATGCGGCCCTCGACCGACAGCGAGCGGATGGCGCTGCCGCCGAATTCGATGGCATAGCCGGTGCCGCCGGCGGTGCCGATGCGACCGATCACGGCCAGCACGAGATCCTTGGCGGTGACGCCGCGCGGCAGCGCGCCCTCGATCTCGACCAGCATGCTCTTCATCTTGCGGGCCATGAGGCACTGCGTGGCCAGCACATGCTCGACCTCGGAGGTGCCGATGCCGAAGGCCAGGCAGGCCAGCGCGCCGTGCGTGCTGGTGTGCGAGTCACCGCAGACCACGGTCATGCCCGGCAGCGTGGCGCCCTGTTCAGGCCCGATCACGTGCACGATGCCCTGCCGCTGATCGAGGAAGGGGAAGTAGGTGGGGATGGCGAATTCGCGGATGTTGCGATCGAGCGTGACCACCTGCTCGCGCGAGGTGAGGTCCTCGATGCCGTCGATGCCCCGATCCCAGCCGGTGGTGGGGGTGTTGTGGTCGGCGGTGGCCACCACCGAGGCGGTGCGCCAGGGCGTGCGACCGGCCACGCGCAGACCCTCGAAGGCCTGCGGGCTGGTCACCTCGTGGACGAGGTGCCGATCGATGTAGATGAGGCAGGTGCCATCGTCTTCACGATGGACCACGTGTTCATCCCAGAGCTTGTCGTACAGCGTGCGGGCAACGAGCGACATCGGCAGGCCGGCCGTGAGGGCCGTCTCAGGGTTGTGCGGAACCCAAGATTATGCCATGCGCCCCTCGCGACGCTGCCATCCCGAGAGGGCTGCGAACGCGCCCTGGCGCGCTGAGCCCGAGCGGGTCCAGGCCAGCCTTCAGGGGAGCAGCGGCATCACCCGCCGGGCATGGCGCAGCAGCACATCGGGCCACTGAGCCTCGCGGGGATGGCGCAGGGCGTGACCGGCCGCCCCGCGCCCCTCGGGCGATGGCGCCAGCGCCGCGAAGAAACCCACGCTGGCGCGCGGATCGAAGCCCGCGCGGGCCATCAGCTCGGCGGCCAGCCCGAGCACCTCGTGTTCATGCACCCGATGATGGGGCGCATCGAGCAGGAGCGTCGCCCCCTCGGCGGGCGCGGGCGCGCCGGCCTGAGCCAGTCGCTCGCGGGCGTGGTCGAGCATGAGGTGAGCCATCTCGTGGGCCAGCGCCGCGGCAAGCAGCGCATCGTCACCGCCCAGCAGTTGCGCCATGCCGAGGGTGAGCGCGCAGCGCGCCGGTGCCAGGCACCAGACGTCGGGCTCATCACCGGCCACAATCAGCGCGGCGGGTTCGGCGTCGCGCCAGGCCGCCTCGCCCGAGGGCGCGGCATGGGCGAGACGGCCCGCGATCCGGGCGATGCGGGCCAGCGCAGGCGCGTCGGCCGGCAGCGCGCGGGCCTGCAGGCGCGCCCAGGCGAGGTCGAGCGTGGCCGCCACCTGGCCGGGCGCGGGCATGCGGGCCGTGGTGGGCAGCACGGTGCGCGGATCGAGCGGCGAAGGCCCGGGCGAGAGGCCGGGCGGGGCGGCGCAGGCCGCCAGGGCGATCAGACTCGCGAGCACCACCGCCCGCAGCGCAGCGCAATTGACGGTCACGCGCCCGCTCCCTGAACCGGCCAGGCCGCGCGCCGGTCCAGCCGCTGACAGGCCAGCACCGCGAGCCCGCCCGCAGCAGCGGCCAGGCCAGCCACCGAGAAGGTCCAGGCCGGGCCGGCCGATGCCCAGATGGCGCCGGCCGCGAGCGAGCCGGCCGCCCCGCCCAGGCCATAGCCGAGCGTGGCATAGAGCGCCTGCGCCCGGCCCTGCGCCGCCGGCTCGAACCAGCGGTGCAGCAGCGCCATCGCCGCGCTGTGGTGGACACCGAAGGTGATGGCGTGCATGAGCTGCACCAGCACCACCAGCAGCCAGTGCCCATCCCCCAGCCCGATCAGCACGAAGCGCACGGCGGCAACCGCCATGCTGAAGCCCAGCAGGGGCAGCGCGCCGTACCGGCCGAAGATGCGGTGCTGCATCCGGAAGAGCACGATCTCGGCAAGCACGCCCAGCGTCCAGACCAGCCCGATGCCGGCCTTGCTGAAGCCCTGGCGATCCAGGAGCAGCGAATAGAAGCCGTAGAGCGCGGCGTGCGCGAACATCATCAGCGCACAGGAGAGGAAGAAGAGCGCGAGCCGGGGCTCCCTGAGCCGGGACAGCACCCCGGGACCCGGCGCCGCCGCGGCAGCCGCCGTCTGAACGCCGCCGCCCGCGGTCGCCGAATCGGTCGCCGAAGCGGATTCCAGATCGGGCGCCGACGCGGGAACGACCGCGGGCGCGGTCGCGCGGGCAATGCGCCAGGCGCTTGCCAGCAGCAGCAGCGAGAGCAGCGCCATGGGCAGGGTGAGCCAGCGCACCCCGCTGGCGTCGAGCAAGGGCCCCACCCCGGCCACGGCCAGGATGAAGCCGATGGAGCCCCACTGCCGCACCCGGCCATAGGCGCCGGCATCGCCGGCGGTGACGCGCAGGGCCATGGCCTCGCCGATCGGGGAATGCGCCGCGGTGCAGAAGTGGAAGATCGCCAACCACAGCATGAGCCAGCCGGCGCTGCCCTGGGCCAGCGCGATGAGCAGGCTGGCCAACAGCGTGCCAGCCGCGCCGAGCACCAGCAGACGCCCCTTGTCGGCCGCGCGGTCGGCGCACCAGCCCCAGAAGGAGGGAGCCACCAGCCGCACGAGTTGCGGCACCGCCAGCAGCAGGCTGATCTGCGCGATGCTCAGACCCCAGGCCTCGAAGTAGAGCGCCATGTAGGGCGACATCGCGCCCACCAGCGCGAAGGCCGAGAAGAACAGCGTGGCCACCTGCCTGGCGCTGGGCGTGCCGGCGGCGGCCTCGGCGCTCATCGCACGCAAGCGTCGGCGCGGACGGGAGCGGGGCTCAGGCGATCTGCCCCGGGATGGCCGGGGTGGCTGCCCGCACATCGGCGTTCTGCGCGCGGTGGCGCAGGGCATGGTCCATCAGCACCAGCGCCAGCATCGCCTCGGCGATCGGCGTGGCGCGGATGCCCACGCAGGGATCGTGACGACCGAGGGTCTGAACCTCCACGGGGCGCCCTTCCCGATCGATGGAGCGTCTTGCGGTGCGGATGCTCGAGGTGGGCTTGATGGCGATCGACACCCGCAGGGGCTGCCCGGTGGAGATCCCGCCCAGCACGCCACCCGATTGGTTGTCGGCAAAGCCCGCCGGGGTGAGCTCATCACCATGCTCGGAGCCACGCTGGGCCACGCTGGCAAAGCCGGCGCCGATCTCCACGCCCTTCACCGCATTGATGCCCATCATCGCGTGGGCGATGTCGGCATCGAGCCGGTCGAACAGCGGCTCGCCCCAGCCGGCCGGCACGCCCTCGGCGATGACATCGATGCGCGCGCCGCAGGAATCACCCGCGCGGCGCAGCTCGTCCATGTAGGCCTCCAGGGCCGGCACCACGCCGGCATTGGGCGCGAAGAAGGGGTTGGCGCCGACCTCGTCCCAGCTCTCGAAGGGCACGGGGATGGGGCCGAGCTGCGACATGCAGCCGCGCACCCGCACGCCGTGCCGCTGCGCGAGCCACTTGCGCGCGACCGCGCCCGCGGCCACCACTGGCGCGGTGAGGCGCGCCGAGGACCGGCCGCCGCCGCGGTGATCGCGCAGGCCGTACTTCTGGGCATAGGTGTAGTCGGCATGGCCGGGCCGGAAGGTGTCGGCGATGTTGCCGTAGTCCTTGCTGCGCGCATCCTCGTTGCGGATCAGCAGCGCGATCGGGGTGCCGGTGGTCAGGCCTTCGAACACGCCCGAGAGGATCTCCACCCGATCGGCCTCCTGGCGCTGGGTCACATGGCGCGAGGTGCCCGGCCGCCGTCGATCGAGGTCGGGCTGGATGTCGGCCTCGGAGAGGGCCATCCCCGGGGGGCAGCCATCGATCACGCAGCCGATGGCCGGGCCGTGGGATTCCCCGAAGGTGGTCACGGTGAAGAGCAGTCCGAAGGTATTTCCCGACATGTCAGTAAACTGAAAGGCTTTGCGCGCGGTCCGTCATTCTATGCTGCGCGACCCGCCGCCCCCTGGGCGGCCCCAGACCCGGGCGCATCCGGCCCGCCATCACCCTCAAGAGGACCCCATGAACGCCACGCGCCCCCTTCGTCGTCGGCTCGTCACATCGCTGGCGGCTGGATCGGCCGCCGCGATGCTGCCCCTTGCCCGCGCCCAGCAGGCCTACCCCACCCGCCCCGTGAAGCTGATCGTGCCCTTCGCCCCCGGTGGCACCACCGACATCGTGGCCCGGGTGGTGGCCGACAAGCTGCGCGACAACCTCGGCCAGGCAGTGGTGGTCGAGAACAAGGCAGGCGGTGGCGGCGTGGTGGGCGCGGTGGAACTGATCCGCTCGGCGCCCGATGGCTACTCGCTCGGGATGGCCACCGTGTCCACCACGGCGGCCAACCCGGCCATCAACCCGAAGATCCCGTACAACCCGCTCAGCGACTTCACGCCGATCACCAACCTCGCCGCCACGCCCAACGTGATCGCGGTGCACCCGTCATTTCCGGCCCGTGACTTCAAGGGATTCGTCGAGGCCCTGCGCCGCAACCCGGGGCGCTACTCCTACTCGAGTTCGGGCACGGGCGGCATCGGCCACCTGCAGACCGAACTCTTCAAGTCGCTGGCCAAGGTCTTCATGATCCACATCCCCTACCGGGGCGCGGGGCCGGCGCTGGCCGACACCGTGGCCGGGCAGGTCCCCATCATCTTCGACAACCTCCCCTCGGCCCTGCCCTTCATCAAGGACGGCAAGCTGATCCCGATCGTGGTCGCGGCGCCCGAGCGCCTGACGGTGCTGCCCGGCGTGCCGACCTTCAAGGAGGTGGGCCTCGAACCGGTGAACCGCATGGCCTACTACGGCATCGTCGGCCCCAAGGGCCTGCCCCGGCCGATCGTCGACCGCGTGAACGAGGCCGCCCGCAAGTCGCTGGCCGACGCGGGCGTGGCCAAGCGCATTGCCGACACCGGCTCGCTGGTGATCGGCAACTCCCCGGAGGACTTCGCCCGCCAGATCGCGGCCGAGTTCGAGGTCTATCGCAAGGTGGTGGCCGAGCAGAAGCTCACGATGGACTGAGCCGGCGCGGCGCGCCGGTCTCAGACCGGCGCCAGCCCGGCGCGCAAGCGCGCGAGCGCCTCCTCACGGGGCAGCAGGGCCAGCACGGCCTCCAGCGCCGGGGTCTGCGGGCGGCCAAAGAGCATGAGCCGCGCCGGCAGACCGAACTGCGGCATCTTCAGGCCGTGGGCAGCCACGCTCTGGCGGATGAGACCGGCCAGCGCCTCGCGAGTCCAGGGCACGGTCTGGGCCGCGGCGGCGAACTCGCCGAGCGCGGCGGCAGCCGGCCCGGACAGCGCAGTCTGCAGGGCCTCTGACACCCCATGGGGCGCGAGGTAGAACATCATCGCGCTCTCGGCGAGTTCCTCGAGCGTGCCGCACCGCTCCTTCAGGAGGCCGCAGACCGCGGCAAGGTCCACCCCGCTGGCGGCCGGGTCTGCCACCCCGTGGTCTTGCAGCCGCGGCCCCACCTCGGCAGCCAGCACGGCATCGTCGGTGGCCTTGATGTGATGGTTGTTCAGCCAGCGCAGCTTGTCGAAGTCGAAGCGCGCCGGCGAGCGGCTGATGTGCGCGCCATCGAACCAGGCCACGAACTGCTCGCGCGAGAAAACCTCGGCATCGCCGTGGCTCCAGCCCAGGCGGGCGAGGTAGTTGATCACCGCCTCCGGCAGGTAGCCATCGCTCTGGTACTGCATCACCGACACCGCGCCGTGCCGCTTGGAGAGCTTCTGGCCGTCGGGGCCATGGATCATCGGCACATGACCATAGCGCGGCAGCGTGGCGCCCAGGGCGGCCAGGATGTTGATCTGGCGCGGCGTGTTGTTGACATGGTCGTCACCCCGGATGACATGGGTGATGCGCATGTCCCAGTCATCGACCACCACGCAGAAGTTGTAGGTGGGCGTGCCGTCGGAGCGGGCGATGATCAGGTCGTCGAGCTCGGCGTTGGCGATCTCGATCGGCCCCTTGATGAGGTCGTTCCAGGCCACCACGCCATCGCGCGGGTTGCGAAAGCGGATCACCGGCGCCACGCCCGCCGGCGGCTCGGGCAGCGCGCGCCCGGGCTCAGGGCGCCAGCGTCCGTCGTAGCGGGGTTTCTCGCCCCGTGCCTCCTGCGCGGCGCGCAGGGCATCGAGTTCCTCGCGGCTGCACCAGCACCGATACGCCGTGCCGGCCTGGAGCATCTGCGCAATGACCTCGCGATAGCGATCCATGCGGCGCATCTGGTAGAACGGGCCTTCGTCGGGCTGCAGGCCCAGCCACTGCATGCCATCGAGGATGGCCTGCACCGCTTCCGGGGTGGATCGCTCCACATCGGTGTCTTCGATGCGCAGGATGAAGGTGCCGCCGTGGTGCCGTGCGAAGGCCCAGGCATAGAGCGCGGTGCGGGCGCCGCCGATGTGCAGGAAGCCGGTGGGGCTGGGCGCAAAGCGCGTGCGAACCTGGGCGTGGGATCCGTTCATGGGGCGCGATTCTATCGAATGCCGGTCGGGAATCCCGCCCGGCCCGCTCTGAAGGCGTCACGCGCGAACCGACTGCCTCCCGGCCGCCCGACGCGGCGCGCAGGAATAGGGTAAAAGCATGCCTCGTCCACGGGGAACCCACTTGAATCGACTGCATACGCTGCTGAAAGCCCTCGACCGCACGCTGCTCACCGGCATGCTGCGCGGCATCGAGAAGGAAGGGCTGCGCGTCGGCGCCGATGCGGTGCTCGCGCAGACGCCCCACCCCGTCGGGCTGGGCAGCGCCCTCACCCATCCGCACATCACCACCGACTTCAGCGAGTCGCAACTGGAGCTGATCACCGGGGTGCACACCACCGCCGAGGCCTGCGAGGCCGAACTGGTGGAGATCCACCAGGCGGTCTGCCGTGAGCTGGGAGACGAGCTCATGTGGGGCGCGAGCATGCCCTGCCGCCTGCCCGCCCGAGACCGTGACATTCCGCTGGGCCTTTACGGCCACTCGAATGTCGGACGCTCCAAGACGGTCTACCGCAATGGCCTTGCGCATCGCTATGGGCGGCGGATGCAGACCATCTCGGGCATCCACTACAACTTCTCGCTGCCGGCTGCCGCCTGGCCGGCGCTGCAGGCCGCAGATGGCCACACCGGCAGCCTCGAGGCCTACCGCAATGCCGGCTACTTCTCGCTGATCCGCAACTTCCGTCGCCATTCCTGGCTGCTGCTGGTGCTGTTCGGCGCCTCGCCCGCGGTGTCGCGCTGCTTCGTGGCCGGGCGCAGCCACGCGCTCGCGCCGCTGTCCGATGACAGCCTGTACCTGCCGCATGCCACTTCGCTGCGCATGGGGCCGCTGGGATACCAGAGCGACGCGCAATCCGCGCTGGCGGTGAGCTACAACAGCCTCGCCGGCTATGCGGCCTCGCTCAACCGCGCGCTCACCGAGCCCTATCCGCCCTATGAGGCGATCGGGGTGCACGAGGGCGATGACTACCGCCAGCTCTCGACCACGCTGCTGCAGATCGAGAACGAGTTCTACGGCACCATCCGGCCCAAGCGGCGCATCCGTTCAGGCGAGCGGCCGCTGCACGCGCTCGGCGAGCGCGGGGTGGAGTACGTTGAAGTGCGCTGCATGGACATCGATCCGTTCCAGCCGGTGGGCATCGGCGCAGCCACCATGAAGTTCCTGGATGTGTTCCTGCTGCATTGCCTGCTGCACGAGAGCCCGCCAGACTCGCCAGCCGAGATCGCCGCGCTGCTGGCCAACCAGCACCGCATCGCCGACCGCGGCCGCGAGCCAGGCCTGCAACTGCGCCGCGGCGACACCGAGATCGCGCTGAGCGACTGGGCCGCCCAGTTGCTGGCCGAATGCGCGCCGATCGCGCAGGCGCTGGACGCCGCGCATGGCGGCACCGCGCATCGCGACGCGCTGGATGCCGCCGCCCGCGCGCTGCGCGAGCCCGACGGCCTGCCCTCGGCGCGGGTGCTGGCCGCCATCGCGGCCCGGCCCGATCACTCCTTCATCGGCTTCGGGCTGGCGCAGACCCTGGCGCACCGCGCCGTGCTGGGCCACCATCCGCAAGACCCGCAGTGGGCAGCCCGCTGGCAGACCATGGCCGCGGCCTCGCTCGAGGAGCAGCGGCGCATCGAGGCCGATGACACCCTGCCCTTCGAGACCTACCGCGCCCGGTACATCAGCCAGCCGCTGATGAGCGGCGAGCAGTTCCAGTTGCCCGCCTGAGCTCGCCGCCCGCCGCGGCGGCTCAGCCGCACTCGCCCTGGTGGCCGCAGGCGGTGCAGAAGAGGCAGCCGTCTTTCCGGATGTAGGCTCGGGTGCCGCAGGCCGGGCAGGCAAAGCCCGGGATCACCGGTGCGGCTGCCGGGCCGGTGCCCTGGGCGGTGGCCGATTGCGGGCGGGCCAGCGCCGCCACACCGCCGATCGCGCAGCCTTCGGCGTCCAGCAGACCAAGCACCCGGTAACGATGCAGGATGAGCGCGGCCAGATAGGCCACCGTGCTCGGCCAGACCTGCTGCCGTCCTTCACCGGGCACCGGCGCCCAGAACGAGCCGTTGAGCTCGCCAAAGGAGAGCAGCTTGCGCAGCTTCAGGCCCACCCAGCTGACATCGATCACCCGCATGTCGAGCGAGAGCAGCTTGCACAGGCCGTCGAGCACGCGCGGATAGTCCCCCGCAAGCCAGATCGAGTAGGGACGGCGCGAGCCGTCGGGCAGCTGCAGTTCCTTCACGCCGAGCACGAAGTCATCCCGCGTGGCGGGATTGACGATGTCGGCCGTCCAGGAGAGCGTGCCGAGCGGACCCGACTTGGGTTCGGCCCGGAACAGCATGGCGTCGATCATCGGGGTGGCCGCATCGGGCGCATCCTGAAAGACGCCGAGCTGCTCGCAGCGGTAACGCACGATGTCGGCGAACGCGGCCACCACCCCGGGCCGGGTCTGCAGCTCGCCCTCGGGCGGGAATGGCAGCACCAGCGGCAGGTCATCGCGCGTGGCGGCCAGGGCATCGAGCTTGAGCCGCAGCCAGGCCCGGTCGTTGGAGCGCATGTCCATGGAGAGCGTCTTGGCGATGGCGCCCAGCCCGCGCGGCTGCTCGTTGCCGTTGACCCAGGTCTCGAAGGGCACCGGGCGGGCGGCCGCGGCACCCGCCGCCGCCTCGTCGGTCTGGCCGATGAAGATCGCGAACGAGGCCCGCTGATCGACCGGCTCCACGAGGTAGCTCCAGGCGAGGTTGCCTGCCGGCAGCGCGGGCCGGCCCGGCCAGCGCAGCGAGGCCAGCGCAGGCTGCGGCACCGTCTCGAGCCGCAGCCGGCGATCGGCATCATGCTGAAGGTCTTGCGGCATCACCGGGCTGGGCGCGGGCGCCGCCGGCTGGCTCACGCTGAGCACCGAGCCCAGCACGGCATTGGGTCGGTAGGTGGTGATGCCCTTGAGGCCGGCGCGCCAGGCCTCGAGGTAGAGCTCGCGGAAGTCCTCGTAGGGATAGTCCTCTGCCACGTTGACGGTCTTGCTGATCGCCGAATCCACATAGGGCTGGACCGCCGCGCTCATGCGCATGTGGTCGAGCGCCGGGATCTCCATCGCCGACACGAAGTAGTCCGGCAGCGCCTCGGTGTTGCCGCCCAGGTGGCGATACAGGCGCCAGGCATGGTCCTCGACCGCGTACTCGCGCCGCGAGCCGTCGGGCATGCGCTTGCGTCGGGTGTAGGTGTAGGAGAATGCCGGCTCGATGCCCCCGGAGGCATTGCCGGCGAAGGCGATCGAGATGGTGCCGGTGGGCGCCACCGACATCAGGTGCGAATTGCGGATGCCGTGGGCGCGAATCGCGTCCCGGATGGGCTGCGGCAGGCGCGAGGCGGCATGGGGCTCGGCCAGATAGGCCTCGGCCTCGAAGCGCGGGAAGGCGCCGCGCTCGCGGGCCAGCTCCACCGAGGCCGCGTAGGCGGTATCGCGCATCTCGCGCGCGAAACGCGCCGCCATCTCGCGCCCGGCATCGCTGTCATAGCGCAGGCGCTGCATGGTCAGCGCATTGCCCAGGCCGGTGAAGCCCAGGCCGATGCGCCGCTTGGCCTGGGCCTCGCGGGCCTGCGCCGGCAGCGGCCACAGGGTGAGGTCGAGCACGTTGTCGAGCGCGCGCACCGCCAGTCGCACCACGCCGCGGTAACGGTCCCAGTCGACCGTGGCCCCCTCGGCAAAGGGCTCGCTCACGAACCGGGTGAGGTTGAGCGAGCCGAGATCGCAGCAGCCATAGGGCGGCAACGCCTGTTCGCCGCAGGGATTGGTGGCGGCGATGGTCTCGCAGTAGGCGAGGTTGTTGTCGCGATTGACCCGGTCGATGAAGATCACGCCCGGCTCGGCGTGGTCATAGGTGGAACGCATGATCTGGTCCCACAGCGCGCGCGCCGGCACCTCGCGATACACCCACAGGCCGTCCTCGCGCTGGCGGGCCTGGTCCCGGTCATAGGGGGCGGCGCGGTGGACGAGCGCGAAGGCGGCATCGGCCTGCACCGCCTGCATGAAGTCATCGGTGATCGCCACCGAGGTGTTGAAGTTGGTGAGCGAGCCGTCGCGCTTGGCGTGGATGAAGCCCTCGATGTCGGGATGATCGATGCGCAGCACCGCCATCTGCGCGCCGCGCCGCGCGCCGGCTGACTCGAGCGTCTCGCAGCTCTTGTCGAAGACCCGCATGTACGACACCGGGCCCGAGGCCCGCGAGCGGGTGCCCCCCACCCAGGCGCCGGCCGGCCGGATGGCCGAGAAGTCATAGCCCACCCCGCCGCCGCGGCGCATGGTCTCGGCCGCCTCCTGCAGGGCGGCGTAGATGCCGGGCGTGCCGTCCTCGGCGTAGCCCCAGACGGCGTCGCCGATGGGCTGCACGAAGCAGTTGATCAGCGTGGCCGAGATGCTCGTGCCGGCAGCCGAGTTGATGCGCCCCGCCGGGATGAAGCCGTTTTCCATGGCCCAGAGGAAGTCGGCCTGCCAGCGCTCGCGTTCAGCGGCCGGCTCGAGCGAGGCGAGCGCCGCGGCCACTCGCCGGCGGATGTCCTGCGGCGTGCGCTCGTCGCCCTTGGCGTACTTCTCGAGGAGGACATCGAGAGAGACCTCCTGCTCGGGCAGGGCGGTGGCGACATCGTCGTGCTTCATGGGTGCTTCCGGCGGACAGTGGTGAGGCCCTGGGGATGCGGGCCGGGCGGGGATTATCCCCCCTCGACTTTGCTTGGCCAAACAATCGGCTATACTGCGGCCCTTCGTTCGGGCGGCTAGCTCAGCGGTAGAGCACTGCCTTCACACGGCAGGGGTCACAGGTTCGAACCCTGTGCCGCCCACCAGACAGCCCAGAAAAAACGGCGCCACACGGCGCCGTTTTTTTTGCCTGCGGCGACGCCAAGCGCCATTCGTCGCCCTCAGGCGCGACCGAACCCCGTCACACCCCATCCCGACCGCCGGAGCCCTCCGACAGACAACCGGTCAATCGCAACGGACGCACGGCAAGCCCTTTCGCTCAAGCCCGGGCGCTCCCTGCCGATATCTCGGGAAGGAGTGGGGTGGCGATAGCGCCTGGTTACAGACGGTCGGGTCGCCCTGTGCGGCAAGCCGGCATGCGCTGCCACCCCAGATCACGCGAGTCTCGCGCCGCCTGGCGCCTGACCGCGACAAGCTGCCCGGAGGCAACATGGCGATCGATCTGAACACGATGAATGCGGGCCTGCTGGCCCAGATTCCAGCACCGGCGAGCACCACGCCGGCGACCACCGTCGACCCGAACCTGGTCACCGCATCGGAAACCATCAGCAGCTATGCCGACGCTTCCGATCCGCTGCAGTCGGCGATCGTGACGCTGGGCGCCGGCACTGCCTCCGATGCCGGCCTCTACAACGCGCAAGGCCTGATCGCCACGCCCGAGGCGGCGCAACTCAACGTGAATCAGGATCCGGTCAACTACTGGACCAATGCGATTCCCGCCAATCCGGCCATGCTGCCCACCCTCATGCAGGAACAGGCCAACCAGAGCCTGATCAACCTGATCGCCTGACAGCGAGCCCGGCCACGGCTGGCCGGGCATGCGCGCCCCGGTGAGCCACCCGGGCGCGCGAGCGCGACTACGGCCGGGCTGCCGCCGCCGCCGCGCGCTGATTCTGCGCCCGGCGAATGATCCCGTTGTAGGCCTTGCCCGGATAGGGCGGCATCTCGGCCAGCCGATCGAAGCCCGGGATGGTCTCCATGTGGCGGACCATGCGCGCCCGCATCTCGCGGTCGGGCAGCGGTCCGCGCAGCGCGCCGATGTTCTCGGTCTGGTGATCCGGGTTGCAGGTGGCGGGAATGGCGCAGGTGATCGCCGGATGCGAGATCACCCACTTCAGGAAGAACTGGGCCCAGTTGCTCACCCCGATCTCGCGGGCGAAATCCGGCAGGGGCCGGCCTTCCACGATCTTGAACAGGCGCGCCTTCTCGAAGGGCATGTTCACCTGCACCGCGATGCCCTTGTCGAGCGCCGCCGGCAGGATGCGCTCCTCGGCCAGCCGGGTGTGGATGGAGTAGTGCACCTGCACGAAGTCGACCTCGCCCCGCTCCACGTACGGCGTGAGCGCATTGAAGTACGGCAGTTCGTGGTGGGTGACCCCGAAGTAGCGGATGCGCCCTTCCCGCTTCCAGTTGCGCAGCACCGGCAGGATCTGGTCGACGTTGACCAGGCTGTGCACCTGCATGACGTCGATGGTGTCGCGCCAGAGCCGCTGCATCGACTGCTCGAGGCTGCGACGGGCATGGCTGTCATCGGCCAGGAACTCGCCGGTGGACCAGATCTTGTTGGTGATGAACATCTTGCGGGTGATGCCCATGGCCGCGGCAAAGTCACCCACGCTGATCTCGCCCGTGCCATAGAGGGGCGAGGTGTCGATCACCTGGCCCCCGCCCTCCCAGAAGCGCCGCATGATCTCGCCGATGTGCTCGCGCGGCTGACCCGGCAGCAGGTCGAAGGTGAGGTAGGTGCCCAGGCCAATGGCGGGGATGGTCTCGCCGGTGCGCGGGATCTTGCGCAGGATCAGGTCACGCGGCTGGGCGCCGGCGCTGCCGGGCAGCAGCAGCGAGGCCGGAGCGCCGAGCGCTGCCGCGCCGGCGCCGGCGCCCAGCGCCTGCAGCAGCCCGCGACGGGGCGAGGAATGGGTCGGGTCGGACTGCGGCATGGCGATCTCCGGACGAATGACGGTAAGCGGGAACAGCCGGCATTCTCGGGCCACCGACCCATCGCCTCAAGCTCACCCCGCTTGCCGTGGGGGCTCCTGCCGCGGGCTCAGTCGGTCGCGCGCCGACGCGCGCCGAACAGCAGCCCGTCGTCATGCACCAGCACCACCATCTCCATCGGCTGGTCGAGATCGCCCGCGCCCACTTCGCCCACCAGCCGGCACATCAGGCGAACGCCATCATCCAGGTCGATCAGGCCGATGGCATAGGGCACCTCGGCGCGAAAGGCTTCCGGCGCCACGTGCACCCGAGTGAAGCTGTAGAGCCGGCCTTGCGGACGCAGTGGGACCCAGTCCAGGGCCCGCCCCCAGCAGCCGCGGCAAAGATTGCGCGGCGGGAACCCGAGCGCGCCGCAGGCCCGGCAGCGGGTGGTGAGCAGCTCACCTCGAGCCAGGCCCGACCAGAACGGACGACTGAAGGCCGATATCCGCGGCGGGAAGGGCCGCGGGCCGGCCAGACGCACCTGGGGCATCGGGCTCATGCCGCGCGCTCCAGCACATGCACCAGCGAGGCGTTGTACTTGCCCAGCTCGCAGACCGTCATGGCGAAGCGCGCATCAGGCACCTGACGCAGCCCCGCAGTGCCAAGCAGTTGTGCCGTGGCCTCGGCCACATCGTAGAGCGGGGTCACCTCGGGCGGATGCCCGCGCGACAAGGCACCGCCACAGGTGTTCACCGGCTGGCGACTGCCCAGCGCCGTGAGGCCGTCGGCGGCGGCCTGTGCTCCACGGCCCGGGGCGAACAGGCCGAGCGCCTCGCTGGCCAGCACCTCGACGATGGTGCACGGCGCATACAACTGGAAGAGCGCCATGTCGGCCAACGACAGGCCCGCCTGCGACAACGCTCGGCGCGACGCGCCGCGCAGCGTGCCGTAGTCGAGCGCATCGGCAGGCCGATCGGAGAGCTGATGCAGGCCCTCGTGCTCGAAGCCCCGGCCGCGAACCAGCACATGCGGTCGGCCACTGGCGCGGGCGATCTCCTCGGAGACGATGACCAGGGCCGCCGCGCCGTCAGCGCGCCCGGGCACCTCGAGCAGCCCGAGCGGTTCGACGATGGGCCGGGCACAGAGCACCTCCTCGAGGGTGATGGGGGTGCGGTACTGCGCCAGCGGATTGAGCGCGGCGTGAGCCCGGTTCTTCACCGCCACGCTCGCCAGGGCCGCGCGCGGCACCCGGTGCTCGTGCAGGTAGCGCTGCGCATCCATCGCGTACCAGGCGATCGGCACCGCGCCGAACACCGACTGGTAGTCGACATCACCCGTGAGCCGGATGCTGTAGTCGAGGTGGCGGGCAGTGGGCACGCCGGTCTCGAAGTGCACGCCCACCGAGAGCACGCAGTCGCTGCGCCCGGAGGTGACCTGATGCACGGCAGTGTCGAAGGCATGGCCGCCGGTCATGCCATTGCCCAGCACCTGGATCACCGTGCCGGTGGCCCGGATGCCGAGATGCGCGGTGAGGAAGGTATGGAAGTAGCCCTGCCGGGTATGGTCCCCAGGATGGGCCACCACCACGCCATCGAGGTGCTCGCGACCCAGGCCGGCCATGGCCATGGCGTCGAGCACCACCCCGGTGGCGAGTTCGTGCTCGAGCGGCGCATCGCCCTGCGCCACCCGCTGGTGCTGGCCGATCGGCACCGCGGCATGGCCAAGGATCGCGGCGCGACGCTCGCTCATGGGAGCACCCGGGCCAGGCGGTCTGCGGGCAGACGGCGCATCAGGCGCGCGCCGGCCGGTAACGGGCCAGTTCCATCCGCCCGATCTGGTTGCGGTGGACCTCGTCAGGGCCATCGGCCAGCCGCAGCAGGCGGGCCGTGGCATAGGCCGACGCGATGCCGTGGTCGTTGTTGGTGCCGCCACCCCCGAAGGCCTGGATGGTCCAGTCGATCACCTGGCAGGCCATCTTGGGCGCGGCCACCTTGATCATGGCGATCTCGGCCTTGGCCTCCTTGTTGCCCACCTTGTCCATGCGCCAGGCCGCGTTCAGGGTGAGCAGGCGGGCCTGCTCGATGAGGATTCGGGCCTCGGCGATGCGCTCGACGGTCACGCCCTGCTCGGCCACCGGCTTGCCGAAGGCCACGCGGCTCAGGCTGCGCCGGCACATCAGCTCGAGCATGCGCTCGGCCAGGCCGACCAGGCGCATGCAGTGATGGATGCGGCCCGGACCGAGCCGCCCCTGGGCAATCTCGAAGCCGCGGCCTTCACCGAGCAGCATGTTGGCAGCCGGCACCCGCACGTTCTCGAAGACCACCTCGGAGGCGCGATCGGGCACGCCGTAGAAGCCGAACACCGCGATCGGGCGCACCACCCGCACACCCGGCGTGTCCATGGGCACGAGGATCATCGACTGCTGCAGATGCCGGTTGGGATTGTCCGGGTCGGTCTTGCCCATGAAGATGCAGATGCGGCAGCGCGGATCGGTGGCGTTGGTGGTGTACCACTTGCGCCCGTTGAGGACGTAATGGTCGCCGTCGCGCACGATGCTCGACTCGATGTTGGTGGCGTCACTCGAGGCCACCGCCGGCTCGGTCATGGCAAAGCACGACCGGATCTCGCCGTCGAGCAGCGGCCTGAGCCAGCGCTCCTGCTGCTCGGGCGTGCCGTAGCGCGCCAGCACCTCCATGTTGCCGGTGTCGGGGGCCGAGCAATTGAAGAGCTCGGGCGCGAGATGCGAGCGGCCCATGATCTCGCACAGCGGCGCGTATTCGAAGTTGCTCAGGCCCGCGCCATGGCCCGACTCGGGCAGGAAGAGATTCCACAGGCCCTCGCGACGGGCGATCGGCTTGAGCTCCTCGACCACCGGCAGCACCTTCCAGGGGCCGAGTTCCTCGGCCTCGCGATAGAAGCGGGCTTCGTTGGGATAGACATGGGCCTCCATGAAGGCGCGGATGCGCTCCTGGAGTTCTTGCACGCGGGCGGGAAATTCGAACATCGGGGCTCCGTAGGCTGATAGCGGCATCGGGCGGCAATGCGTGCGGCACCGACCGCGCGCTTCCGTTATCCGATGCTCCGGATCATTGTCCGCGATCGCATTGACTATTGTCAGGCCCGTCCTTTCAGCGCGAAGCCCTCGATACATGACGCCCTTCCCGCCCCAGGAGCAGCGCCGGGTGGTCAGCGGGCTGCAGGTGGGCATCTTCGTGGCTGCCCTCGACTCCACCCTGGTGTCGGTGGCGCTGCTGTCCATCGCCCGCGACCTCGGCGGCACCGGCCTGATCGCCTGGGTGATCGCCGGCTACACCGTGGCTGCCACCGTGGCCACGCCGGTCTACGGCAGTCTTTCAGACCTGCACGGCCGCCAGCGCATGATGACGGTGGCCATCCTGATCTATCTGCTTGCCTGCGTGGGTTGCGTGTTCGCGCAGTCGATGAGCCAGTTGCTGGTGCTGCGCGTGCTGCAGGGGCTGGGCGGCGGCGGCCTGATCGTGCTGGCCCAGTCGACCATCGGCGACGTGGTGCCGCCCACCGAACGCGGCCGCTACCAGGCCTGGCTGTCGGGCACCTACGCCCTGGCCGCGCTGGTCGGCCCGGTGACCAGCGGCTACCTCACCGCGTGGTTCGGCTGGCGCTCGGTGTTCCTGGTCAGTCTGCCGCTGGCGCTGATCGCGCTGGTGCTCACCCGGCGGATCCTGGCCAGCCTGCCGCGCCCGGCGCAGGCCCGCGCGATCGACTATCCCAGCATCGGGCTGCTCGCCGCCGGCCTGAGCGCGCTGATGATCGCCCTCACCCGCATCGGCCAGGGCGCGCGACTCGACGACCCGGCGGGCGCCGCGCTGTTCCTGCTGGCCGCGGCGCTGCTGGTCGGCTTCTGGCGACGTCAGTTCCGCACCCCCGCCCCGGTGATGGCGCCCGACCTGCTCACCAACCCCCAGGTGCTCTGGGCCAGCCTGTCATCCTCGCTGGTGTTCTTCTCGATGATCGGCGGCGCGGTGATGCTGCCGCTGGCGCTGCAGACCGTGGCCGGCGACACCCCCGACCGGGTCGCGCTCAAGATGCTCATGCACGCGCTGGCCGTGCCCTGCGGCGCGTTCTTCAGCGGCCGGATGATGCCGCGCACCATGCGCTTTCGCCGCAACATGGTGTTCGGTGCCCTGCTGGCAGCCTGCGCGGCGGCCAGCCTGGCGCTGCTGCGCTTCCAGTCTCCCTGGGGGGTAGGCGCCTCGATGCTGCTGATGGGGCTGGGCATCGGCATCTCCCTGCCGCCCGGCATCGTGGCCGTGCAGGTCTCGGTGGCGCCCACCCGCACCGGCGCCGCCACGGCATTCCTGGGGCTGGCCCGCTCCCTGGGCAGTGCGCTGGGCCTGGCCTGCCTCACCTCGGTGCTGTTCGCCGCGCTCGGGCGCAGCGCCGAGGGCTCGGCCGCCGCCCTCATCCGGGAGGCCGGGCAGGCTCAGCCGACGCTGGCGGGCGGCTTCTCGCTGGTCTTTGCCTGCACCAGCGCCGCGCTTGCCTTGTCGGCACTGGCAGCCATGCGACTGCCCGCCCGACATACCCCGCTGGGCTCCTGAAACTCCGGGCGGCTCAAAAGCCCCTTCGATCGTCTCGACTTTGGCGTGATTGCCGACTCCACGCGCCTGCCGTCAACCGTGCCGCCCTAGAATCGGGCGGCACGTCGCACCAGAACCGGGCGCCGGCCTCGCGCCATGCGCACGGGCGGTGACCGCCAACGTTCCCTCTCGACCGAAGGATCCGACATGACCAACCCGACTCGCCGCTCCACGCTTCTCATGCCGCTGGCAGCGATCGCCGCCTCCTCGCTGCCGGCCGGCGCCGCCTTCGGCCAAAAGAAGTACGGGCCCGGCGTGACCGACACCGAGATCAAGATCGGCCAGACCCTGCCCTACAGCGGTCCCGCGTCGGCCTACGGCCAGATCGGGCGTGCCGAGGCCGCCTACTTCAAGTACCTGAACGAGCGCGGCGGCATCAACGGCCGCAAGATCAACCTGATCAGCCTGGACGACGGCTTCAGCCCGCCCAAGGCGGTGGAGCAGGTGCGCCGCCTGGTGGAGCAGGACGAGGTGGCCTTCATGTTCAACGTGCTGGGCACCCCGATCAACCTGGCGGTGCGCGGCTACCTGAACCAGCGCAAGATCCCGCACATCTTCAATGCCGCCGGCTCCATGCGCTTTGCCGACCCGGCCGGCTTCCCCTGGTCCATGGGGTGGCAGCCTACGCTCTACACCGAGGCGGGCTTCTATGCCAAGCACCTGATGACCTCGCACCCCAACGCCAAGGTGGGCGTGCTCTACCAGGACGACGACTTCGGCAAGGAGATGCTCACCGGCCTGAAGGACGCCCTGGGCGCCAAGGCGAACACCATGGTGGTGGGCGCCGAGAGCTTCCAGGCCACCGATCCCACGGTCGACTCGCAGCTGGTCAAGCTCAAGGGCCAGGGCGCTGATGCGCTGATGCTCTTCACCTACTCCAAGCAGGCCGCGCAGGCGATCCGCAAGATCTCCGACATCGGCTGGAAGCCCGACACCTACCTGCACCTGGGCTCGGCCTCGATCGGCGCCACGCTCACCCCGGCCGGGCTGGACCGCTCGGTGGGCATCAAGACCGCGGGCTTCATGAAGGACGCCACCGATCCGCAGTGGGCCAACGACCCCTTCATGCGCAACTGGCTCGAGTGGATGAAGAAATACATGCCCGACGCGAACATCGCCGACTCGCTCAATCTGGCCGGCTACGCCTACGCCCAGACCCTGGAGCAGGTGCTGCGCCAGTGCGGTGACGACCTCACCCGTGAGAACATCATGCGCCAGGCCGCCAACCTGAAGGACTACCGCAACGAAGCCCTCCTGCCCGGCAGCCTGATCAACACCAGCCCCACCGACTATCGCGTCATCGAGTACATGAAGCTGCAGCGCTTCAACGGCAAGGTCTGGGAATTCGTCTGACTAGGAGCGAACGCACATGGGAAGCACCGTCACCTTCACCCGCCCCGACGGCCAGTCGGTTCAGGGCTATCTGGCCGAGGCACCGGGGGCCGTTGCCTCGGTGGTCGTCATCCAGGAGTGGTGGGGCCTGAACGACCAGATCCGCGGCGTGGCCGAGCGCTTTGCGCAGGCCGGCTACACCGCGCTGGTGCCCGACCTCTACCGCGGCCGAGCCACGGTAGAGGCCGAGGAGGCCCATCACCTGATGTCGAACCTCAACTTCGGTGACGCGGCTTCCCAGGATGTGCGTGGCGCCGCGCAGTTCCTGAAGGCGCGCGGCGGCAAGGTCGGGGTCACCGGCTACTGCATGGGTGGGGCCCTCACCGTGCTGTCGTCCATGCTGGTGCCCGAGATGGACGCCGGGGTGGTCTGGTACGGCCTGCCGCCGCTGGAATTCGTCGACGCGTCGAAGATCCGGGTGCCGCTGCTCGCCCATTGGGCCACCCAGGATGCCGCCTTCGCGATCGATACCGTCGACCAGCTCGAGGCCCGGCTGGCCGCCGCCGGCACCGCCTACACCGGCCATCGCTACCTCGCCCAGCACGCCTTCGCGAACGAGACGGCGGTCGGCCCCGGCCGGCTGCCCATCACCCAGTACGACCCGATGTGGGCGCAGATCGCCTGGGATCGCACCTTCCGGTTCTTCGGCAGGACGCTGGGCTGATCCGGATGAGTGCCAGGCCGGCGTGCCAGCCCCTGGCCAGACTCACGGCCCGCGGGTCCATGAGGCGGTGACCTGATGGGCTTCTCGGGCCAGGCTTCCGGCGCAGAGTCGATCGGCACCAGCGCGGGTGTGGCGGTAGGCCTGGGCGGCGCGGCAGAAGCCTCGCCCGCCGCCGGTCTCGGAAGACGGCTGCTGGTCACCCTGCTGGCGGTGTTCTCGCTGGCCTGCCTGCTCGGTTACCTTGCCGTCCGGCAGGCGGTCAACACCACGGTCGAAAGTCAGGCGCTCGCGATTGCCGAGGTGGTTGCCAGCCAGGCGACCACCGCCCGCTCCGTCTATGCGATGGAGATCGCCGCCAAGCTGGCGCGTGAGGGCCTGGGCCCGCATGTCGAATCCGAGGGCAAGGCGGGCTTCGTGCCCATCCCGGCGCAGTTTCTGAAGCTGGTGGGCAAGGCCTCCTCGGAGAACGCCCACCGGCTGTACCAGTACAAGCCCGTCAGCCGCTGGAACCTCGAGCCCTCCCAGGGACTGGACGATGACTTCCTGCGCTGGGCCTGGCCGCAGCTCGAGGCCCAGGATCAGCCCACCCCCACCGGGCCGATCAACTGGAAGGCCATCTCCCGCATCGAGACCCGCGACGGACGCCGCGTGCTGCGCTATCTGTCGGCCGATCCGGCCTCGCAGCCAGCCTGCGCGAGCTGCCACAACGCCTACGAGACACGGCCCGAGATCATCGCCCGGCGGGTGGCCTCCGGCGTGATGCCGGGCAAGCACTGGGAACCCCATCAGCTGATGGGCGCGCTCTCGGTGACCATCCCGCTGGACAAGGCCGAGCTGCTGGCCGGTGACCAGATCAACCAGACCACGCTGCTGATCGCAACCATCCTCATCGCCAGCTTCGCGGCCCTGAGCGGGTTTGCCTGGCGCCTGAGCACCCAGGATCGCGAACTGCGCGATGCCGAGCTGCGGCTGCGCCGCTCCTCGCTCGAGACCCAGGCCGCGCAGGCGCTGCTCGAGGCGCAGCGCGGCGTCGAGCGCGCCTTCACGGAGCTGTCCTCCTACATGAAGGCGATCGACCAGCACGCCATCGTGTCGGTGGGCGATCGCACCGGGCGCATCCTCGATGTCAACGAGCCGCTGCTGCGCATCAGCGGCTACAGCCGCGACGAGCTGATCGGGCGCAACCACCGCATCCTCAGTTCCGGCGTCCATCCGAAGGAATTCTTCAGCCGGATGTGGCAATCACTCACCCGCGGCGAGGTCTGGCGCGGCGTGATCTGCAACCGGGCCAAGAACGGCACCCTGTACTGGGTGGATGCCGCGATCGTGCCGATGAAGAACGCCGAGGGCGAGGTCGAGCGCTACATCTCCATCCGGATCGACATCACCGAGCGCAAGCAGTTCGAGCAGGAGATGCTGCGCCTGGCCACGCACGACAGCCTCACCGGCCTGGTCAACCGGGCCCTGCTGCGCGACCGCATCCACCAGGCCCTGGAAAGCGCCCATCGCAATCGCCATCGCGCCGCGGTGCTGTTCATCGACCTCGACCAGTTCAAGGCCGTGAACGACTCGCTCGGCCACACCACCGGTGACCGGCTGCTGGTGGAAGTGGCGCGCCGGCTGGCCTCGAGCGTGCGCGCCGAGGACACGGTGGCCCGCCAGGGCGGCGATGAATTCATCGTGTTCATCCCCAAGCTGGACAGCCCGCAGGCCGCCGGCCTGGTCGCGCAGTCGCTGCACACCATGCTGTCGCAGCCCTTCTCCATCGACGGCCAGGAGGTCTTCGTCGGGTCCAGCATCGGGATCGCGCTCTACCCCGAAGACGGCAGTGATGTCGATACGCTGCTGCGGCACAGCGACACGGCCATGTATCAGGTGAAGGAGTCGGGCCGCAACCACTGGATGTACTTCGCGGCCCAGATGAATGTCGAGGCCGTCGAGCGTTACGCGCTCACCAACGAGTTGCGCCGTGCCGCCGAACGCGGCGAGCTGGTGCTGCACTTCCAGCCGATCTTCGAGATGGGCTCGATGGCGATCGACTCCCTAGAGGTGCTGCTGCGCTGGCAGCATCCGGTGCGCGGTCTGGTGCCCCCGGCGCAGTTCATCGGTCTGGCCGAGGCCTCCGGGCTGATCGTGCCGATCGGCGAGTGGGTGCTGCGCGCGGCCTGCCAGCAGATCGCAGCCTGGCGGCGCGACGGCCTGAATCCGCCGCGCCTGGCGCTGAACCTCTCGAGCATCCAGGTGCGCCTGCCCGGCTTCGGGCAGCGCGTGGCCGAGATGCTGGCCGAGCACGGCGTCGAGCCCTCGGCCATCGCCTTCGAGATCACCGAAGGCACCCTCATGAGCAAGACCGACGAGGTGCTGGCCACCCTGCGCCAGGTGAACGATCTCGGCATGCGTCTGGCCATCGATGACTTCGGCACCGGCTTCTCGAGCCTGAACTACCTCAAGACCCTGCCGATCGACACCCTCAAGATCGATCGATCCTTCGTGACCGACATCAGCGACGACCCGGATGACGCCGCGATCGTCATCGCGGTGCTGTCCATGGCGCGCGGCCTGCAGCTCGATGTCATCGCCGAGGGCGTGGAAACCGAGCGCCAGCTCGCCTTCCTGCGCGCCCACGGCTGCCGGCTGTTCCAGGGCTTCCTGTCGGGCGCGCCCATGCCGGCCGACGAGATCGCCCGGCTGCTCGCACGGGCCTGAACCGGCCGCTCAGTCGTTGGCCGGCATGCGCCACGCCGGCGGGCGCTTCTCGATGAAGGCCCGAATGCCCTCGCGGGCCTCGGCGGTGGCCGCCAGGCTGGTGAAGTTCTCCACTGCGGCGGCCACCCCGCGCCGGTAATCGGCGTCGCACTCGCGCAGGAAGGCGGCCCGGCCGCGCCGCATCACACCCGGCGCCTTGGCAGCCAGCTCACGGGCCAGCGCCCGGCCGGTGGCCAGCCCCTCACCGGTCTCGCACACCCGGCTGACCAGCCCGAGTTCGGCGGCCTCGGTGACGTCGAAGCGGCGGCCGGTGAACAGCAGGTCGAAGGCGCGATGCCGGCCCACCACCCGGTGCAGATGCGCGAAATGAATGGCCGGGATCAGGCCCACGTCGATCTCCGGATACCCGAAGCTCGCGCCGCGCTCGGCCACGATCAGGTCGCAGGAGATCGCCAGCGTCATGCCCGCGCCTCGGGCGGCGCCACCGATGACCGCGATCGAGGGCTTGCCCAGGTGATGCTGGGCATCGGCCACGCGGACATAGAGCTTGTCGAGCAGCGCGTGCAGCGCCTCGGAGGGCTGGCCATCGACCGCGCGGATGTCCAGCCCGGCGCAGAACGGCCCGGGGTTCGCGCTGGCCAGCAGCACCGCCCGCACCCCGGCATCGTCACGAGCCCTGGCAAGACCGGCGAGCAACGCATCGACGAGCTCGGCAGTGACTGCATTGACCGGTGGCCGATCGAGCAAGAGCTCGGCCACCCCATCGATCACCTCATACCGGACCAGCGACATCGCGTTCTCCAGGGCGCATAGAGAGCCGGATCATAAGCCCGGCGATCGGGGCGCCCCGAAGCGCGCCGCCCGGTAGGGTTCGGGATCGAGGCCAGGTGTGCGTCCGGCGAGCAGATCGGCGATGAGCTGTGCGCTCGCGGGCGCCGCTGCCATGCCCACATGGCCATGGCCGAAGGCATGCAGCACCTCGGCGCAGCCGCTGGCCCGCCCGAGCACCGGCAGGCCGTCGGGCGTGGATGGCCGCTGACCCATCCAGCGCGAAGCCACCTCGCGCCCGGCCAGATCGGGCCAGAGGCGCCGCGCCTGGCGCGCGAGCAGATCGGCGCGTCGCCAGTCTGGCGCCGCGCCGGGCGGGGCGAACTCGACCTGACCGGCCACCCGCAGCCCGTCCGACGTTGGCGTGTTGGCCATGCGGCCGTCGGCCGGCATGACCGGCACCGGCAGCGTCAACCCCTGCGCATCGAAGACGACGTGATAGCCGCGCTCGGCCGCGAGCGGCACCCGGTCACCGGCCTGCCGGGCCAGGGCGGCAGAATCGATGCCGGCGGCGATGACCGCGGCCTCGCAGACCACCTCGCCCTGCGTGGTGCGCACCGCGGCGAGGCGCCCCGCGCGCAGACCCAGACCCAGCGCTGCCGCGCGGACGCGCCGCGCGCCGGCCTGCTCGGCGGCAGCCACCAGCGCCTGCACATACGCCGCGGGATCGGTGCAGTGTCCGCCCTCGGGCACGAACACGCCAAAGCGACAGGACTCGGCCAGGCTCGGCGCGCGCTCGCGCAGGGCCTCGCCCTCGAGCGTCTGCCAGACCACGCCCTGATCGCCTCGCAAGCCCCAGGCGAAGCCCTCTCGGGCGAAGGCATCACGGTCCGGATAGGCATAGAGCAGCCCGCCACGCACCACCAGCGACGGCACGCCCGCGGCCTGGGCCAGTTGCGCGTGGCGGGCCGCGCAGCCGCGCAGCAGCGGGCCGAGCGCGCCGGCAATGGCAGCGGCGCGCGCGGGGGAGGCCCCAGCCCGCAGGAAGCGCCACAGCCACGGCGCGAGGCGGGGCACGGCCGCCGGACGCAGGCGCACCGGCCCCTCGCGCGAGAGCAGCATGCCGGGCAACTGACGCCACAGGCCGGGCAGCGACATGGGCACCACCGACGCCGGGCTGAACCACGCGCCGTTGCCGTGACTGGCCGCATGCGGCCCGCCCGGCTCGGCCGGATCGATGATCACCACCGCATGCCCTTCACGGGCCAGCGTGAGCGCGCAGCAGGCGCCCACGATGCCGGCGCCGATGACGGCCACGCGCGGCATGGTCAGCCGGCCGATGCGTTGTTCGCGCCTTGCGGACCCGGCATGCCCTGCGCGCCGCGCGGCGGCAGGATGCGCTGCTCGCGCAAGCGCGCGAACCAGTCACGGAACATGCGGCCGGTGTCGATGCAGTCGGCAAAGCCCGCCTGCCGGATCTTGATGGTGCTCACGATCACCGGCGGCGGCGCCTCGCGAGCGTGGAAGCCGAAGCAGAAGTCGGCATAGTGATGCGACTCGCCAAGCATCGCATCCAGCGACGGGGCAGCCAGACCATGCGCGCGCACCAGGCGATCCCAGCGCGCTGCCTGCCCCGGCAGGTGCCGCGCCAGCGACAGAGGTCGGTCCGGGCCGGTGCGCACCCCCAGGCTGTCGGCGATCTCGGGCCAGAGGTTGCGCCACACGAACACGTCGCCGTTGGTGACATTGAAGATCTCGCCACGCGCCGCGGGCGCCTCGGCCGCCCAGGCCAGCGCGCGGGCAAGCAGGCGCGCGTCGGTGGCCTCGAGGATGTTCGAGGGCCCGCCGGGATAGGCGAAGGGCTCACCGGCATCGGCGCACAGCGCGGCATGCACCCCGATGATCGGGATCAGGTTCATGGCCACGCCCAGGGCATCACCGAAGACCAGCTGCGGCCGGAAGATGGTGATGCCGAAGCCGGCGGCGGCCGCGCGCGCGCGCAGATAGTCTTCCTGCAGCCAGTAGAAGTTCTCGTGGTCGTCGCGTGGCCCGTCCTCGCGCGCCGGCACCGCCACCGGGTGCAGGTGCACGCCATAGGCCTTGGTGCCCTGCAGCAGGCTCACGTGCTGCAGGCGATGGCCGGCCGCGAGCAGGGCTTCGATCAGGTTGCGCAGCATCGCAAGATTGGTCTGCATCTGGTCGGTCTCGCGCCAGCCGCGCACCAGCCCCGGCTTCTCGTGCAGGGCGGCATAGGCGAGGTGCGTCACCGGCGGCATCGCCTGCGCAGCACGCGCGCAATCGGCCGGGTCGGTGAGATCGACCGGCAGATGGCGGCCACGAAAGCCCTTGGGCAGCGCGGGCGAGCGCCGCGACACCGCAAGCACGCGCCAATCGGACAGCGAGTCGAAATGCTCGAGGGCCGCATGGCCCACCACGCCGGAGGCGCCGGCGATCAGAACGGTTTTTTCGGTCATGGGCGGCTCCTCGTGCACGCCCGGATGATACGGACTGCCGCTACACTCGCTGCGCTTCCACCGTCCGGAGATCGATCAATGAAATTCCTCGCTTCCGCACTCGCCAGCCTCGCGCTCGGCCTGGGCCTTGCCGCCCCGGGCATCGCCCAGCCCATCAAGGTGGGCGTGATCTTCCCGCTGAGCGGCGGCGCCGGCCCGCAGGGTCAGCACCTGGTCAAGTCCATCCAGTCGATGGCCGCGCTCATCAACGAAGGTGGCGGCGTGCTCGGGCGCCAGCTGGTGATCGAGGCGCGCGATGACGAGTCCACGCCGGCGGTGGGCGTGTCGCGGGCCAACGAGCTCGTCTCGGCCGGCGTGTCGGTGATCATCGAGGGCTGGAACAGCCCGGTCACCCTGGCCATGCAGCCGGTGATCAGCCGCGCGGGCGTACTCGACATCACCGCCATCTCCAAGGCCGATCCCATCCTGTCGGGCGAAGGCAATCCGCTGGCCATCCGCCTGAACAGCTCCAACTCGCAGGACGGCGCGGTCATCGCCGACTACATCGCCAACCGCCTGAAGGCGCGGCGCGTGGCCTTCCTCACGCAGAACGATGCATACGGCAATGGCGCCCAGGCATCCATCGAAGGCGAACTGAAGAAGCTCAATCACAGCTACGAGCGGGTGGCCGAGGAGAAGTTCCCCTTCACCCAGGCCGACTTCCGCGTGGCCCTCACCAACGTGCGCGCCGCCAATCCCGATGCCGTGGTGGCGATCAACGCCAGCGAAGGCCTGGGCATGCCCGCGCTCATCCGTCAGGCGCGTCAGGCGCGGGTTCCCGGCCAGCTGATCGCCGCGGTGGGCACCATCGCCCCCAGCGTCATCTCGGTGGCGGGTGATGCCGCCAACGGGCTGGTGGGCGCCGACATCTACTTCCCCGATGTCGAGCCCTTCGCGTCCAACCCGGCCAACCGTCGCTACGTGGCCAAGGTGCAGGAGCAGCACAAGCTCACGCCCGACAAGTTCATGGCGCTGGGCGCGGCCTCGCTGCAGATCTGGGCCATGGCGGCCAATGAACTGAAGACCCTCGATCGCGAGGCGATCGCCAAGCGCATCCGCGGCGGCAGCTTCCGCGGCACCCTGCTCGGTGACGTCACCTTCGCCGCCAATGGCCAGCTCGCCAACCGTCATTACGTGTTCGGCGTACAGGGCCAGAAGATGATCGTCGAGAAGGGCAACTGAGCGCAGTGGGCGTCCTGAGCGTCGAAGGGTTGGGGGTTCGCTACGGCGAACTGGTCGCGCTCGACTCGGTGTCCTGGTCGGTGGGCGCGGGCGAACTGCTCGGCATCATCGGCCCGAACGGCGCGGGCAAGAGCTCCTGCTATGACGCGGTCACCGCCATGGTGCCGCGCCAGGGGCGGGTCAGCCTGCGCGGCGAGGACATCACCGCGGTGCCAGCGCACCGGCTGGCCGAGCGCGGTCTGAAGCGGGCCTTCCAGCAGAACGCCTTCTTCCACGAGCTCACCGTGCTCGAGAACATGCTCTCGGTCATGCAGCGCACCGCGGGCAGCAGTCTGCTGGCGGCGGCGCTCACGCCGCGGGTCAGCGCGCGCCGTCGGGCGCAGGCTGCCGGGCAGGCGGCCACCCTGCTCGAGCGCTTCGGCATCGAGGCCCACTATCACGGGCGCCTGCCCGCCGAGATCCCCTACGGCACGCAACGCCTGCTGTCCATCGCCCTGGCCCATGGCACGGGCGCCAGCGCGCTGCTGCTCGACGAACCCGGTGCCGGCCTGGGCGGCGACGACATGCAGCGGCTCACCGATCTGCTGCTCGCCCTGAAGCGCGACGGTCTCGCGGTGGTGGTCATCGAGCACCACATGGACCTGATCATGGCGGTGGCCGATCGCATCGTCGTCCTCGACCAGGGCCGACAGATCGCGTGGGGCACCCCCGCCGAAGTCCAGCGCGATCCGGCAGTGCTCGAGGCCTATCTGGGGCGCACGCAATGAGCGGCACCACCGCGACCCACCCGGTCCTGCAGGCCCGCAAGCTCACCGTCGCCTATGGCGGCAACACCGCCCTCGCGCTCGACCATATCGAAGTGGGGCGCGGCGAAGTGGTCGGGGTGGTCGGGGCCAATGGCGCAGGCAAGTCCACCCTGGTCAATGCCATCGCCGGCTGGTCGCGCGGCGCGCCGCGCGTGAGCGGCGAGGTCTGGCTGGGCGGTCGGCCGGTCGGCGCCCTGCCCGCGCATGCCCGGGCCCGGGCCGGCCTGCTCCTGGTGCCCGAAGGCAAGCTGGTCTTCGGGCAGATGACCGTCGACGAGAATCTGAGCCTGCCGGGCCGCCCGCCCTCGGGCGCCGACCGGCGGGTGTACGACCGCGACGCGGTGTTCGAGCTCTTTCCGCGCCTGAAGGAGCGACGCGGCCACCTCGGCTCGCAGCTCTCGGGCGGCGAGCGCCAGATGCTGGGCATCGGCCGCGCGCTGATGCTCGGGCCGCAGGCGCTGATGCTCGACGAGCCCTCGATCGGCCTCGCGCCTCGGCTGGTGTCCACGGTGCTGCAGACCATGCGCACCCTGGCCGCCACCGGACTGTCCATCCTGCTCGTCGAGCAGAACGTGCGAGCCGCCATCGAGGTGGTCGACCGGCTGGTGCTGCTCGAGCGCGGCCGGGTGATCGCCCAGGGCACCGCGGCCGAGATGCGCGACGACGAGCGCATCGCCCGCGCCTACCTTGGCGGACACGACGCATGAACCTCGGTCAGCAACTCATCAACGGCCTGGTGCTCGGCCACGCCTTCGCCCTGGTGGCCATCGGCTGGACGGTGCTGCTCGGCGTGGCCCGACTGGTCAACTTCGGTCACGGCCAGATGTACATGGTCGGCGCCTTCATGACCTGGTTCGCGATCAACGGCCTGCACCTGCCCTGGCTGCTCGCCATCCCGGTGGCGGTGGTCACCGGCATGCTGATCGGCTTCGTGCTGCAGCGGGTGATGCTGCAGGCCACCCTGGAGCAGAACCTGGTGTCGATCATGATCATGACCCTGGGCTTCGGCTACGTGATGCACGGCGCGGCCGCGCTGATCTTCGGCTCAACCGGGCAGATCCTCGAGACCCCGCTGTCGGTGCGCGAGATCACGATCGGCGAGCTCTGGTTCAGCGCCCAGGACCTCGCCATCGTGATCGCCGCCATTGCCGTGTTCGTGGCCCTGAAGCTGGTGATCGACCGGACCCGGGTAGGCCGACTGGTGCGCATGGTGGCCGAAGACCCCAAGCTCGCCGAGCTCGCGGGCATCGATGTGCGCCGGGTCTATCTCGGCGTGTTCGCCTTCGAGGGCGCGGCGGTGGCGTTCGCCGGCGCCATGGTGGGCCCCCGCACCCCGATCCTCACCTCCATGGGCTTCGACGAGGTGATCATGACCTTCGTGGTGGTGGTGCTCGGCGGCATCGGCAGCATCACCGGCAGCTACGTGGCCGGCATCGCGCTCGGCCTGTTCACCGCGCTGTTCGGCGCCCTGGTCTCGCCGGCCTACACCACCGCAGCGGCCTTCGTGGTGCTGATCGCAGTGCTGGTGCTGCGCCCGGGCGGCCTGGCCGCCGGCAGCCGATGAACCGGAGCCCGACATGAAACCCGCCCTGCGCCTGCCCCTGCTCGCCCTGCTGGCGGTGGCCGGCTACTTCGCACCGGCCCTGCTCGGTGGCTCGGCGGCGGTCTACAGCGCCTTCGTGCTGATCGCCATCTTCGCGGTGATGGCCTACGGGCTCGACCTGATCGTCTCCGATCTCGGCGAGGTCAGCCTCGCGCATACCGTGTTCTTCGCAGTGGGCAGCTATGCCACCGCGCTGCTGGCCACCCGGGCTGGCGCCGGCGGCTGGCTCACCCTGGCCGGCGCGCTAGGGGTGGCACTGGTCTTTGCCGCGCTGGTGGGCGTCATCACCCTGCGGCTGCGCGAGTTCGTCTTCTCGCTGGTGACCTACGCCATCGCGGTGGTGGCGGCCACCGTGGCCCAGAACTGGTCGTTCCTGGGCGGCTCCGACGGCCTGCGCGGCATCCCGCCGCTCGATCTGTCCATCGGCCCGCTCAGCCTGAAGGCGGCCAACGACCGCGAGCTCTGGCCCTATGCCTTCGGTCTGCTGATCGCGGCGCTCTACCTGGTCGACCGCTTCCGCCATTCGCGCCTGGGCAGCGCCGCGGTCATGACACACCTGAATCCGCGCCTCGCGATCATGTCGGGCATCGACCCCCAGCAGGTGCGCCTGAAGGTGTTCCTGTTCTCGGCGCCGATCACCGCCGCAGCCGGCTGGCTCTACGCGCACCAGCGCGCCTACGTCAGCGCCGACATCCTCGATTCCTACTTCCTCATCCTGATGCTCACCGCGGTGATCCTGATCGGACGGCGCCTGCTGCTCGGGCCGCTGCTGGCCACGGCGATGATCCTCGCGCAGGAGAAGTTCCTGTCGCTGGGCGGCTATGCCGACAAGATCATCCTGGGCAGCGTGCTGATCACCACGCTGGCCCTGTTCCCACGCGGTCTGATCGGGCTGCTGGCGCCCCTGCTCCGCGCGATCGGCGGCCCGCGCGCGGCGCAGGGGGTCAGTCGAGCCGGAGATTCATCGGCCGGATGATGTCGCCCCAGCGCTTGTCCTCGCTGCGGATCAGCGCGGCGTACTCCTCCGGGCTGGCGCTGGCCTCGGGAATCTCGCCCCCGGCGCGCAGCTTGTCGGCGATCTCGGGCAGGCGCACCGCCGCGGCCACCGCCGCATGCAGGCGACGGATCACCGGGTCGGGCGTGCCGGCCGGCGCGAGCAGCGCGAACTGCGCGTAGGCGACCAGCTCGGGGAAGCCTGCCTCACCGAAGGTCTGCACCCCGTCGGGCAGGCTGAAGCGCTCGTTGCCCATCGAGGCGACGATCCGGGTCTTGCCGGCGCGGTGCATGGGAATGGCGGTGGACATGCCGTCCATCTGCACGTCGATGCGCCCGCTGATGAGGTCGATGGTGGACTGGGAAGTGCCCTTGTAGGGCACGAAGACCGCCTTGATGCCCAGGGTGCGGGCGATCCACTCGGCCAGGATGTGCGAGGTGGTGCCGGTACCCACCGTGCCGATGGCCAGCCCGTCGGGCCGCGTGCGGGCGTAGGCGACGAGCTCGGCCACGGTGCGCACCGGCAGGCCGGCGTGCCCGTTGAGCACGAAGGCCTGCTTGGACACCGTGGAGACCGGCGCCAGATCTGAGACCTTGTACGGCAGGTTGCGGAAGATGTGCGGGTTGACGCTGGTGATGCCCGAGCCCCCGAACAGCAGGGTGTGGCCGTCCTTGGGCGCCTTGGTCACATAGGTGGTGGCCACGAAACTGCCCGCGCCAGGCTTGTTCTCGACCACCACCGTGGTCTTCAGGCTGCGGGCGAGTTCGTCGGCCAGCCGGCGCGCGGTGACATCGGTGGCCCCGCCCACGGCGAAGGGCACCACGATGGTGATCGGCTTCGCGGAGAAGTCCTGGCCGCGGACCGGCAGCGCGGCCATTGCCGCGGCGCCGAGCGCAGCCCGCACAAGCTCACGACGGCGGGGATGCATCATGAGCGGCTCCCGCAGGACGAGGCAGCGCTCATGGCTCAGTTGGCCATGAGTTCGAGACCGGCCTTGGTGAGGGCCGCGGCGCGCGCCTTCATCCAGGCGGCACGGAACTGCTCGCGGTCTTCCGGCGGGCTGGTCTTGAGGAAGTCCTTCCAGGCGCTGCCCAGCACCTCCTGACGCCGCAGCAGCCCGTCATTGTGCTTCTGCGCGGCATCGGTCCAGAGCTTGGCCTCGGCGAGGGCCTTGACCGCGCCGGGGTGATACGGAATGGTCCAGGTGAGGTTCTGACGCTTGCCTTCAAGGCCATCGACGCCAGGCACCGCGTCCTTGTAGTCATCGTAGTGGACCAGCATGGCGCGGGTGAGCGCGTAGACCATGCCGGCATCCTGCGTGCCGTAGGCCATGAAGATCGGATACGGATAGACCGAGGTCTCGATGGCCTGGCCCTTGCCATACCCGGCGCCGCAGGTGGACTTGTGCGGATAGAAGTACGGCGCCACTTTCTGCACCCGCGCCCAGCCCGCCTTGTCGGTGGCCGGCATGGAGATCCAGGTGATGCCGCGCGGAGAACTCTCGATCTCCTTGGCCATGCCCGAGATCGTCGAGGCGAAGAACACGTCGATCTCGTTGTTGACCACGCCCTTCATCATGGCGCCGTAGCTGGCGAACTCCACCGGCTTCACCTCGTTGGTGGTCCAGCCGCCAAAGGCGATCAGCGCGTGCACGCTCTGGTTGACCGCGGGTGACCCCACCACCATGCCCACCCGCTTGCCCTTGAGGTCTGCGGCGCTGCGGATGCCCACATCATTGGCGGCGCCGAGTGACTGGCCGCTGCAGGTGGACGCGGTGAGCATCAGTTGCAAGGGCTGCGGACCCCACTCACGCACCGCGAACTCCAGCACCCCCTCCTGGGCGAAGAAGGTGCCGATGCCCATGGCCGAGGCCTGGGCGCGGCCGGCCTTGAGCGGCGCCAGGCGGGCCACGTCGTTGCCCGCCGGCAGCACCCGCATGTCGGTGCCGAATCGCTTCTTGAGCATGTTGCCCACCGCCACGGCCTGATTGAAGGCGTTGGAGCCGGTCTCGTAGGCGGTCAGGGTGAGCGTGGCGGGCAGCTTGGCCTCCTGGGCGCCGGTAACGGCGGGCAGCAGGGCGGCAAGCAGAGCGGCTGACAGGGTGTGGCGCAACATGACGGCTCCGATGCAGGGTGTGAGTG
Organism: Burkholderiales bacterium; assembly: GCA_037146935.1. GTDB lineage: Bacteria > Pseudomonadota > Gammaproteobacteria > Burkholderiales > Burkholderiaceae_E > Quisquiliibacterium. The sequence continues at coordinate 23,559 of JBAWWD010000027.1, read as the reverse complement.
CCGGCGCAGTCTACGGCCCGGCTCACGGCGAAGGGAAATCGGCAGGGGCTGGTATGAGACGCGGCGCGCCGCGACTGCGCTCCGCAGGCGGGCAGGCAGGCCGCACCTGAAACGGGCGCCCGCGAGCACTCGCAGGGCGTGACGCGCCCATCCGCGGGGCGACAGGCCTTCAGGCAGCCATGGCACGCCTCGTGCAAGGGAGGAGTGCACCGGGACCGATCCCGCCATGGGGCGGACGCCGCCGGTGACCGACCATGAACGCTCCCTTGCCCGATTCCGCGCTCGCCGCCCTGCCCTCGCCCCGACTGAACTTCGACGCCGGGCGGCGGCCGGCGATCAGCATCCGCGGCCTGTGCAAGCGATTCGGCGAAGCGCCGCTCTATCAGGACTTCGATCTCGACATCCCCGCGGGGCGCTTCATCTCGGTCTTCGGCCCGAATGGCTGCGGCAAGTCCACGCTGATCAACCTGATCGCCGGCCTGATTCCGATCGACAGCGGCGAGATCCTCTTCGATGGCCGGCCGGTGCGCGACGTGACCATCGGCTACGTCTTCCAGAACTATCGCGACGCGCTCTTCCCCTGGCTGAGCGCGCGCCAGAACATCGAGTACCCCCTGAAGGTGCGCGGCCTGCCGAGCGCGCAGCGGCAGGCCCGCGTGGACGAGCTCATCACGCAGTTCGAGGTGGGATTCGACCTGGGACGCAAGCCCTACGAGCTCTCGGGGGGACAGCAGCAGCTGGTGTCGATCCTGCGGGCCCTGGCGCCGCGACCCGAGGTGATGTTCCTCGACGAGCCCTTCTCGGCGCTCGACTACGAGATGACCCTCTTCATCCGCGAGCGGCTGCAGAGCGTCTTCCAGCAGACCGGCGTGACGATGCTGCTGGTCTCGCACGACCTCGAGGAGGCGGTCTATCTGGCCGACCACCTGCTGCTGCTCACCAAGCGGCCGACGCGGGTGGCCGACATCGTGGACGTGAGCGCGCCGCGCCCGCGCAATGACGCCACGCTGGTGGATGCCGACTTCATCGCCACCAAGGCCCGCAGCCTCGCGATCTTCCAGCGCGAGGTGCGCCGATGAACCGGTTCGCCCGGCTGCTGGCGCCCGCGATGCGCCATCCGTTCTGGATCGGCCCGGCGCTGATCCTGGCGGTCTGGTGGCTGGCCGCGGCCGGCCAGTGGATCAGCCCCAAGCTGCTGCCCACGCCTGCCGCCACGCTGCAGGCCCTGAGCGCCTCGATCGCCGATGGCTCCATCCTCGCCGACTTCGGCGGCACCCTGAAGCGCACCCTGGGCGCCTTCGCGCTGGCGGCGGCGCTGGGTGTGCCGGTGGGCATCGCCCTGGGCTCCGACACCCGCATCTATCGCTCGCTGGAGTTCGCGATCGATTTCTTCCGTTCGACGCCCGCGACCGCGATGTTCCCGCTCTTTCTGCTGATCTTCGGGATCGGCGAGGAGTCGAAGGTGGGGGTGGCCGCGTTCTCGGCCTGGCTGGTGATCGTGTTCAACGTGGCCTATGGCGTGATGAACGCGCGACCGACTCGCATCCTGGCGGCGCGGGTGATGGGCGCGTCGCGGGGTCGCATCTTCCGGGACGTGATGTTCTACGAGTCGCTGCCCCAGACCTGTGTCGGGCTGCGCCTGGGCGTGTCCTACGCGCTGGTGGTGATCATCGTGGCCGAGATGTTCATCGGCTCGGCCAACGGCATGGGCCGACGCATCATCGACGCGCAGCAGGTCTTCGACCTGAAGCAGATGTACGCCTCGATCATCGCCACCGGCTGCCTGGGCTACGGGCTGAACATCCTGTTCCTGGGCCTGGAGCGGCATTTCGTGAAATGGGCAGGCCGCTGAGCGGCGCGCGCCCGGACAAACGCACTGACTGACTGGAGCCATCCGATGATCACGACCCGCCGCCGCCTGCTGGGCGCTGCCGCCGCCGCCACCGGTGGCCTTGCCGCACCGTGGGTGCATGCCCAGAAGGCCGAGAAGGTGAAGCTCTCATGGCTGCCGATCATGCAGACCACGGCGCTTTACGTGGCCCTGCAGGACAAGCTCTTCGAGAAGGCCGGGATCGAGGCCGAGGCCATCCAGTTCCAGAACCCCAACCAGATCATCGACTCGCTGGTGGCCAACCAGGCCGATGTCGGCGCGCCCGGCGCGGCAGCCGGCATCACCATGCTGGCCGAGGCGCGCTACCCGGGCACCTTCAAGGTGTTCGGCCTGCAGGGCGGCGGCGTGCGCGTCGATCGCATCAACGATGGCCTGATCGTGCGTAACGGCTCGACCATCCGCAGCTTCAAGGACCTGCGCGGCAAGTCGCTGGGCCATCTGCCCGGCATCCAGTGGCGGACCATCTCGCGCCACATGCTGCGGGTCAACGGCCTGGACCCGGACAAGGACGTGCGCCTGCAGGAGATCGCGGTCGGCCTGCAGGTGCCCTCGGTGGTGGCCGGCAGCATCGATGCCACGCTCTCGCTCGAGCCGGTGGGCTCGATCGCCGTGGCCTCGGGCGAGGCCACGCGCGCCATGACCAACCCCTGCGCAAGCGTCATCGCCGATCCCTTCTACTCGGGCGTCTCGCTGCTCACCACGCGCTTCATCAAGGAGCGGCCGCAGGTGGCGCGCAAGGTGGTGCAGGTGCTCGACCAGGCCACGCGCCTGGCCAACACCGAGTTCGACCGGGTGCGGCCCTACTTCGCGAAGTACACCGCCATCCGTGGCGAGAGCGTTCGCATCATCGCGCAGCCATACCTGCGGGCCTGGAACGAGCTCAACGACACCGATATCCGCTCCTATCAGGCGCTGGTCGACGTGTTCCACAAGGAGGGCGTGCTCAAGGACCGCATGGATGTCCGCCAGGTACTGCTCAAGCCCGCGGACCTGGCCTGATCCGGGAGCGCCGACATGAGTGGCTACCACGACATCGGCGGCCTGCCGGCCGGCCCCATCCCGCAGGTGGAACTGCCCTTCCAGCACTGGGAGAAGCAGGCCGAGGCGATCCGCAACCTGCTCGGTGACAGCGCCCGCCGGGTGATCTCGCTCGACGAGATCCGCCACGGCTTCGAATCCTTCGGGCTCGACAAGTACCAGCGCTACTCGTTCTATCGGCGCCGCCTGGAGGCGATGATCGACACCCTGGTGGCCAAGGGCCTGTTCAGCCGCGAGGAATTCGAGGCCGAGCTGGCGGCGGTGCGCGAGCGCTGGACCACCCCCTGCCGCGAAGGCTGAGGCCTCGACCATCATGGCGCGTCAGCGGTTCAGGCTCGGCGACCGTGTCCGGGTGCGCGACCTGCGCAAGCCCGGCCATGTGCGAACCCCCGATTACATCCTGGGACACTGCGGTGAGGTCATCCAGTGCTGCGGCTGGTTCCTCAACCCGGAGGACCTTGCCGTGGGCCGTACCGATGGCCAGGTGGTGCCGCTCTACCGGGTACGCTTCGCGATGAACCAGCTCTGGCCCGAACATCACCGCCACCCCGACGATGCCCTGTGCATCGAGATCTATGACCACTGGCTGGAACCCGAGCCGGGAGAATCCCATGGCTGAACCGCCGCCCGCCGTCCCCTCGCACGGCCATCCGATCGGGCACGCGCACGATCATGACCACGACCATGACCATGACCACGCGCATGGCCACGCCCACGAGCACGATGCCCTCGTGATCGAGGACGACGAGGGCAACCTGCTCGGCCAGCAGATGGTCGATGCCCTGCAGGCGCTGCTGATCGAGCGCGGCATCCTGTCGGCGGGCGAAGTCACGCTGGAGATCCAGAAGCTGGAGGCACCGGGCACCCACCTCGGCGCCCGGCTGGTGGCCCGGGCCTGGGTCGATCCGGGCTTTCGCGCCCGGCTGCTGGCCAATGGCAAGGATGCGGCCGCGGAGCTCGACATCCGGGTCGGCGAGGCGCAGCTGGTGGTGGTGGAGAACACCGACGCCATCCACAACCTGATCGTGTGCACGCTGTGCTCGTGCTACCCGCGCTCGATCCTCGGCCAGCCGCCATCGTGGTACATCAGCAAGGCCTACCGTGCCCGCACCGTTCGCGAGCCCGAGGCGGTGCTTGCCGAGTTCGGGCTGCATCTGCCGGCCAGCACCGCGATCTGCGTGCACGACAGCACTGCCGACATGCGCTTCCTCGTCCTGCCGCGACGCCCGGACGACACCGAGGGCCTCGGCGAGGAGGCGCTCGCCCGACTGGTCAGCCGCGACAGCATGATCGGCGTCGCCCAGGCACTATGCCCCACCCCGCTCACCGAGTCCCGGCCATGACCCATCCCGTTGCGCAATCCGTCCTTGCCCCCACGCCCGCGCGGCTGGCGATCACGCTCGCGCTCGCGCTTGGCGCCTCCCCCGCCCTCGCCCACCATCCGATGGGCGGGCAGATGCCGGCCACCCTGGCTGAAGGCTTGCTCTCCGGTCTGGGCCACCCCCTGATCGAGCCGGGTCATCTGCTCTTTCTGCTGGGTTGCGCCGCCGCGATCGCCTGCCTGCCCATGGCGCGCGCGCAGGGCCTTCGCCTGCTTGGCCTGTTCCTGATCACCGGTCTCATCGGCACGGTGGCCGGCGCGGCGGGCGTGGCGCTGTCGCAGCAGGATGCGGCCGTCGCGCTCAGCCTGCTGCTGCCGGCATTCGTGCTGGGCCTGGCCAGCACCGGCGCCAGTCTTGCGCCCGGCAACGCGCGCTGGGCCGTGGCAGCGGGTGTGGCCGGCCTGATGCACGGGCTCGTCTACGGCGAAGCGGTGGTGGGCGCCGAGCCCACCCCGCTGCTGGCCTATCTCGCCGGCCTGGCGCTGCTGCAGGCCGGCCTGCTGGTCGGGGCGTGGCTGCTGGCCAGCCGGCTCATGCCGACCCTGCGGGCGCGCCTGAAGGCACCGGCGCGCGGCCTCGCGCTGGCCCTGGTCAGTGCCAGCGTCTGGCTGCTGGTGGGCGCCGCCTGACCCAGGCCCACTCAGGGCGCCGCTCAGGGCTCGAGGATGTTGAACATCGGCGAGAAGTCGTCGAGCACTCCGAACAACGCCACCACCGCCGCGCGCTCACCCGTCACCGTGAGCAGCCCTTCCTCGAGCGCTTGCGAGAATCGCTTGCCGGCCGACAGCAGCGCGCCCAGCGCGGCGCGGTCAGCAAGCACCGTGGCCTGGGCAGCCGATCCCTGGCTGCCCTGCGCGTGGCTGCCCTGCGCGTGGCTGAGGGCGCCGTGGCTCAGCGTGAGCCGGTGGCAACTGTCCTCGTCGGACATGCGCCAGTCGATGCGCAACGCCAGCCCCTCGGCCTGCGGCCCGTTGATGCGGATGGCGAGGTAGTCGAAGAACATCGGCATCGGCATCATCGCCACCACCCGCGGCGCGACACCGCCCTGCGCGCCGGCCGGCGCCCGCGGCGCGCCCTTGCGCAGTTCATGCGCGCCCAGCAGGTAGGCATTGCGCCAGGTGGATGACTCGCTCTGGTAGCCGAGCTGCTCGAGCGCATCGGCGCAGAGTTCGCGCGCCGCACGGTTGGTCGGGTCGGCGAACACCAGGTGGTGGCAGACCTGCGCCACCCAGCGGTAATCCCCGGCCTCGAAGTCCTGGCGGGCACGCGCGAGCACCGTGTCGGCCCCGCCCATGTAGGCGAGATAGCGCTGCGCCTGCGCCTGCGGCGCGAGCGGGTTGAGGTTCACCGGGTTGCCGTCATAGGGCCCGAGATAGTGGGCGTAGACCGCGCGCACGTTGTGCTCGACCGCGCCGTAGTACGGGCGCGCATGCCAGCGCGACTGCAGGGACGCGGGCATGCGCACCGTCTCGGCGATCTCGTTGGGCGTGAGGCCGTGGCTCATCAGACGCAGGGTCTGGTCATGCAGATAGCGGTACATGTCGCGCTGCTCGGCGATGAAGCGGCGCACCCGCTCACGGCCCCAGGTGGGCCAGTGGTGCTGCGCGATGCAGACCTCGGTGCGGTCGATGAAGGCATCGAGCGCCTGATCGAGGTACTTGGACCAGGCCAGCGCATCCCGGGTCTTGGCCCCGCGGATGGGGCACAGGTTGTGCATCGTGTGGCAGCCGTTCTCCGAGAGGTTCAGCACCCCGAACTGCGGGAAGAAGAAGTTCATCTCCGCCGGCGCCTCGGTCTCGGGCGTGAGCTGGCAGATGACCTCGATGCCGTCGATGACCAGGGTCTCGGTGGGCTGGCTGACGATGCAGTTGGGCGCGATCAGGCTCTGGGTGCCGCGCCCGGTGACCTTGCCCAGGCCGCTGTCCACATGCCCGAGCGGGCCACGGGCCAGGGTAGGCCCGAACTGGAACATCGCGCGCCGGCGCATGGGCACGCCGGCCAGCACGTTCTCGGAGATCACCTCGTGCATGAAGCCCTCGGGGGCGATCACCGCGACCTCGCCACTGGCGGCCTGCGCCGGCGTGATCACCCCCTCGACGCCACCGTAGTGGTCGGTGTGGCTGTGCGAGTAGATGACCGCCCGCACCGGCCGCTCGCCGCGGTGGGCGCGGTAGAGCGCCAGCGCGGCCGCTGCGGTCTCGGTGAACATCAGCGGATCGATGATCACGATGCCGCTGTCTCCCTCGATGATCGTCATGTTGGCGAGGTCGAAGCCGCGCACCTGGTAGAGCCTGTCAGTGACCTTGAACAGGCCATGCAGGCGGTTCAGGCGCGCCTGACGCCACAGGCTGGGATTGACCGAGTCGGGCGACTGCTCGTCCTCGAGGAAACCGAAGCTGGAGAGATCCCACACCACCTGTCCGCGCCCGCCGAGGATGCGGGCATCGGGAATGCTGCCGATCAGGCCCCGGCCGGCATCCTCGAAGGATTCGCGGTCCGAGAAGTCGAGCGTGCTGAACACCTTGCGGTTGAGGCAGCAGGTGTGGGCGCTCGCCGGCTTCATCGGCGCCCCGGCATCGGCCGCGGCGCTCACGCCGCCGACTCGAGCAGGCTGCGGAAGTCGGCGCGCACGCGCCGCGCCTCCTCGCCGGCGGCCGGCACGGCGCCGCCCATGCCGAAGTAGCCGTGGATGAGCCCCGAGCCATGGTGCTCCATGACCCGAACGCCGGCGGCCCGCAGCGCCGCGGCGTAGGCCTCGCCCTCGTCGCGCAGCGGGTCGAATTGCGCGGTGCACAGCACGGTGGGCGGCAGGCCGGCCAGGCTGCCCGCCTTCAGCGGCGAGACCCTGGGATCGGCAGACAGCGCGCTTGCGCCCAGGTAGTGGTCGGAGAACCACTGCATCACCGCGAGCGACAGGAAGTAGCCCTCGGCGTTCTGGGTGCGCGAGGGATAGGCGCGATTGAGCGCGTCGTCGCGGAAGTGGCCCGTGACATCGGTGACCGGATAGACCAGCAGTTGCGCGTGCAGCCGCGGCCCGGCATCGCGCGCCGCGAGCGCCACCGCCGCGGCGAGGTTGCCGCCGGCGCTGTCGCCGGCCACGCCCAGCGGCTGACCGGCACCGCCGAAGGCCGCCAGGTTGGCGCCCACATGGCGCACCGCGGCGAGCGCGTCGTCGAAGGCCGCCGGAAAGCGCGCCTCCGGGGGGCGCCGGTAATCGACGCTCACCACCGTGGCGTCGAGCTCGATGGCCAGGATGCGGGCCGCGCGGTCATGGGTGTCGAGGTCGCCGGCCACCCAGCCGCCGCCGTGGAAGTACACCACCGTGGGCGCGGCGCTGCGCGCCGTGCGGTAGACGCGCACCGGGATGGCCCCGGCCGGCCCGGGCAGCGTGGCGGCATCGACCCGGCCGGGATCGGGCAGGGGCTGGTCGTTGCGGGCCTGGGCCATGGCCAGCAGCGAGTCGCGCGCGCTTTGCGGCGTCATGGTGGGCACATCGCGCAGGGGCATGCGCGGCAGGATCTTCGCGATCTCGGCGTCGAGGGGCATGGGGTGTCTCCGCAGGGTTGGGTCACAGGGCGGCAGGGCCGCGAAACGGCATCGGGGCGTGAGCATACCGGCGCCCGGGAAAGGCAAGTATCATCGATCGGATGCCCGGCCGCGCCTGTGGGCGCCGCCCCGACCCTCCCACGAAAGGACTTCCGCCATGAGCAAGCCATTCGACCTGGTGATCCGCGGCGGCACGCTCGCCGACGGCCTCGGCGGCCCCCTGCAGGAGGCCGATGTCGGCATCAGCCAGGGGCGCATCGCCGCGGTCGGCCGCTTCAGCGGCTCGGGCACCGAGGAGATCGACGCCCGCGGCCGGCTGGTCACCCCCGGCTTCGTCGACATCCACACCCACTACGACGGCCAGGCCACCTGGGACCAGCGCATGCAGCCCTCCAGCCTGCAGGGCGTGACCACCGCGGTCATGGGCAACTGCGGCGTGGGTTTCGCGCCCGTGCGCCGCGCCGACCATGACCGCCTCATCGAGCTCATGGAAGGCGTCGAGGACATCCCGGGTGCCGCGCTGCACGAGGGCCTGAGCTGGGACTGGGAGTCCTTCGGCGACTATCTCGATTTCCTGGCCACCGTGCCGCGCGACATCGACGTGGCCGCGCAGCTGCCGCACGGCGCGCTTCGCCTGTACGTCATGGGCGAGCGCGCCGCGCGCCTCGAGCCTGCCAACGAGGCCGACATCGCCCGCATGCGCGAGCTCGCCCGCGACGCGGTGCGCGCCGGAGCGCTGGGCTTTTCCACGTCGCGCTCGCTCAACCACCGCAGCATCAAGGGCGATCCCACGCCCTCGCTCAAGGCCGGCGAAGACGAGCTGATCGGCATCGGTCGCGGCCTGGCCGACGCCGGCAAGGGCGTCATCCAGATCATCTCCGACATGGCCTACAGCCAGGGCGACGAGCTCGGCATGGTCTTTCGCATCGCCCGCGACAGCGGCCGTCCGGTGTCGATCTCGCTGGCGCAGAGCCACCGCAAGCCCGATGACTGGCGCAAGACCCTGGCGCGCATCCACGCCGAGTCCCAGACCGGCACGCGCATCGCCGCCCAGGTGGCGCCGCGCGCGGTGGGCGTGCTCTTCGGCCTGCTCGCCAACCGCAGCCCGGTGCATGGCTCGCCCACCTTCCTGCAGCTGCGCGCCACGCTCGCGCCCGCAGCCATGGCGGCGGCCATGCGCAGCCCCGCGGTCCGCGCGCGCATCCTCGCCGAGTCGGTAGAGCACCCCTTCCTGCGGGTGGATGGCAAGCCCTATGACTACGAGCGGGTCTTCGCCCTGGGCTCCCCGCCAGACTACGAACCGCCGCTCGAGAAGTCGGTGGCGCACATCGCCCGGCGCACCGGCCGCACCGAGCTCGACACCGCGTACGACCTGATGCTCGAGAACGAGGGCAGCGCCCTGCTGCTGGCCCCGTTTGCCAACTACGCCGACTGCAATCTCGATACCTGCGCCGAGCAGCTCAGCCACCCCAATGCGCTCTTCGGCCTGGGCGACGGCGGCGCGCATGTGGCCTCCATCTGCGATGCCAGCTTCACCACCTACCTGCTCAGCCACTGGGGCGTGCGGCGCGGCCATGGCCGGCTGCCCATTCCGCTGCTGGTCAATCTGCTGTCGGCCCGCAACGCGCAGGCGGTGGGCCTCACCGACCGCGGCGCGCTGGCGCCGGGCCTGAAGGCCGACATCAACATCATCGACCTCGAGAACCTCGCCGTGCAGGCGCCGCAGGTGCATCGTGACCTGCCCGCGGGCGGGCGCCGTTTCCTGCAGGGCGCCACCGGCTATGACGCCACCATCGTCTCGGGCCAGGTGGTGTACCGCGAGGGCGCACCCACCGGTACCCTGCCCGGCCGCCTCGTGCGCGCCTGAGCCCGGCCATCGCCTAAGGGCCGTGGCGCCGCGCGCCACGGCCGCATTCCCCAGCCCCCTGTCCCCCGGAGAGCGCCCATGCTGGCCGTCTGGTACGAACGAAAAGGTCCCGCGCGCGAGGTGCTGCAGTTCGGTGAACGGCCCCTGCCACAGCCGGCGCCCGGCGAGGTGCGGGTCAAGGTGCATGTCTCGGCCGTCAATCCGTCCGACACCAAGAACCGGGGCGGCGCGCGCGGCAACCTGGTCATGCCCTTCCCGGTGGTGATCCCCCACCAGGACGGCGCCGGCGTGATCGATGCCGTGGGCGACGGTGTGGATCCGCAGCGCATCGGACAGCGCGTCTGGATCTACGAGGCCACTCAGGGTCGCCCGCACGGCACCTGCGCGCAGTACACCGTGGTGCCGGCGTTCAAGGCCGTGCCCCTGCCGGCCCGCGCCGAGTTCGATGCCGGCGCCTGCATGGGCATCCCGGCCATGACCGCCCACCGCTGCGTGATGGCCGACGGCCCGGTGCTGGGCAAGACCGTGCTGGTGCACGGCGGCGCCGGCGCGGTGGGCTTCTATGCCATCCAGATCGCGCGCCTCGCCGGCGCGGCCAGGGTCATTGCCACGGTGAGCCGCGACGAGCAGGCCCGCCAGGCGAGCGCCGCGGGCGCCCACGAGGTGGTCAACTACCGCCAGGAAGACGTGGTGGCCCGGGTGCGGGAGATCACCGGCGAGACGCAGGGCATCGATCGGGTGATCGAGGTGGCCTTCGGCCAGAACCTGCCGGTGAACCTGCCGCTGCTGCGGCCCGGCGGCGTGATCGCCACCTATGCGTCCGACGCGCAGCCCGAGCCGGCGATTCCGTTCTGGCCGATGCTGGCCAAGGACATCACCGTGCGCTTCGTGCTGGTGTACGCCATGTCACAGCAGGCCCACGACGACGCGGCCATGTTCATCAATGCCGCGCTGGCCAGTGGCGAATTGCGCCACCAGTTCTACCAGCGCTTTGCCATGCGCGACACCGCCCTGGCGCACGAGGCCACCGAGAGCATGAGCCACGTGGGCAAGGTGCTGGTGGGCATAGACCAGCCGGACTGATCGGACTGATCGCGGATCACTCCACGACCGCGACCACCTGGCCTTCCTTGACCGGTTCGCCCTCGGCGACCCGGATCTCGACCAGGCGGCCGGCACGCGGGCTGCTCACCGGGATCTCCATCTTCATCGACTCGATGATCATGATCGTGTCGTCCGCGCCCAGTTCGGCACCGGCGGCAGCCTCGATCTTCCAGACCGAACCGCTGACTTCGCTCACCACCTGAACACGCGCCATCTGTCGTCTCCCTGAGGGCCCTGCCGGCCCGGTCGCTGAAGACCCGATGATAGACGCTGAGGCGCGGCCCACGGCCCACGGCGCGGCGACTGCCGCGCAGAGTGACCGAAAAAAGAAAGGGCAGAGCGGCCTGGCTTGGCCGGTCTGCCCGAAAAGTCACCAGGAGGACGGTGTGAGGCCATCGTAGACGGCCGCGTCCCTGGCGGCATTGAGAATGCGCAAGGCTGCGCGGCTCAATGGAAATGCGTGGTCTCGGGCTCGATGTCCTCGGGCATGTCGGCATGCACGATCTCGCCCTTGCCGTTCGGGTAGAGCGGGCTGCCGCAGTCTTCGCAGAAATCGGGCTCGTTCAGGTCAGGCCAGAAACGGATCTCGGTGATGCCGGCCTCGCGAAGCGTGGCGCGGATCTGCTCCAGCGGCGAGGGATCGTCCTGGTCGCTCTCGGCGCCGAGCAGTGGCCAGACCACGCCCTGGGCGACATCCTCGGATTCGCCCATCGACAGGCCGATCCGGTATTCATCGACCCGCTCATGCCCGAAGGGCGCGATGGCGGCCGTGATGTCGGCCGGCTTGGCCCCGAGGGCATGGGTGAGCAGGTGCATGGCGGCGCGAATGGCATACGGCCGCACCCGGCGATCGGCCTCGCGCAGATTGATGTGGTAGGCGTCGGGCAGCAGACACTCGAAGCCGCAGCCGGGCAGCAGCGGCTCCAGGCTGGGCCGGCCCTGCGCGATCCACTGCTCCAGGCAATGCACGCGGCCGGGGTGCCCCGCGGCATCGGTCTCCTGCCAGCGAAAGAGCGGCATGCCAGCGGGCGCTGCCACCACGCCCACCAGGAAGCGAGTATCGGCCAGCATGTCGGCGGTGTCGGGCAGCGATTTGAGATCGAGTCGGGCCGACTGGCCGGTGATGGCGCTGGTGCCCAGGCGACGGGTGAGCCGCCGCATGTCAGCGAAATCACGCGGCAACTGGTCGATGCTGTAGAGGCAGGGGGCCATGCGAAACCGCGCCTGCGAGGCCAGCGCATGGGCCTGCCACTGGGTGGACAGCGTGAGCGCTACGTCGGCAGCGATGGGGCCGGACGGGATTCGGAAGCGGGTCCAGACCACCAGCGGCGCCGACACCAGCAGGCACTGCCAGGGCTGACCGTCGATCTCGAGGGTGAGCGCCTCGCTCGTGTCCTCAACCGCCTCGATCAGCGCGCTGTAGGCTTCGGTATCGGTCTGGTTCAGGCGCTCGAGCGAGTCTTCCACTGGCTGGGCATGCCCACCGTCGAGCAGCTTCTCGAGCCGGGCAGACAATGCAGCCTCCCAGAACCGATCCTCGGTGCGGCTACCGGCATTCGACAGCCCGAGCGCCGCCGCGACCAGGCGCTCGGCGTCTGGCGAGAGGTGGGACTTGCGCTCGCGCAGGCCGCGGGAGTGTCTGGCTTCTTTCATCGGGCCTCGGGGGCGAAAACTCGCTCAGGTAAACCCGTGAGTGTAGCCGATCGGGCCGGCACGAGCCGGCAGCCGAGCCTGTGCAGGCTCAGAGCCAGCCGGTGATCGAGGCGCCGGCGAAGCGGCGCCAGTACCCCGCCCCTCCGCTGCCGGCGGCGAAATTGCTGCCCGAGCCGCCCGCGTAGAAGCGCGCCCGCCAGGTGGGCGTGATGTCCCGACCCAGGCTGAGTTCCCAGACATTGGGATTGCCGGAACTCTGGTTGCCGAAGCCGTCGACCTCGCGGGACACGCCAAGGCCGACCCGCGCCTGCAGTTCCCAGGGATTGAAGTCGTGATAGACCCCGACATAGGCCCGAGCCTCGTTGTAGCGTCTGGGGTTCCAGTAGCCGCGGCCGGGCCGGGTGTCGCTGGTGGGATCGGCGCTGCTGAACAGCTGCCCCTCCATGCCCACCACCACCTTGGGCGAGAAGCGCAGCGCATAGTCGGCACGGCCGGTGAGTCGGGTGCGCACATTGCCGTCGTCAAAGCGCAGCAGGGCCAGGCTGCCACCGGCGTTCCAGCGCGGCAGCGGGCGCCAGTCGACCGCCAGGCTGGTGGTGGCCACCGTGACCCGGTTGGCCAGGGCCGTGGTGTTCTCGATGGTCTCGCGGCCTACCTCGCCATCCAGGCGCAGGCCATCACGAGGAATCCAGCGCAGCCGCGCGGCGCCGGTGACCGGCGACCAGCCGGCATAGCGGTTGGCCGACAGGCTCAGGCTGGGCCAGAGCGTGCCCCAGCGGGTGTAGGGATCACCGAGCCGCCAGCCGTAGGCCGCCGAGAGCCGGTCTGCATTGAGCGACGACGCGGGCTCGCTGATCGAGGCGCGCCGCCAGGCCACCTCGAGGGTATGGCCACGCTGCGGCCGCACCAGACCACCCACCGTCAGCGCGCTGATCACCAGCGAATCGCGGTCGCGTGCCCATTCGTAGGCAGCCCAGCCATTGCGGGCGGTCTCGCGGAAGGTGCGCCAGTTGCGCAGCCACGCGGCATCAGCAAGATCGACGCCCTGCAGGGTGTCGTGGGCGAGGTCCTCGAAACCGGCCCAGCGCAGGCCGCGCGCGACTTCGCGCTGCTCATCGGGGCTCGCGGGGGCGTCGATGTCGCGCCAGATGGCCAGCGCCTGACGATGGCGACCGGCAAAGTTGAGCGCCTGGGCAAGGCCGAGTTGCGTCAGACGATCGGCGGGATCGGACACCGCCAGCGCCTGGTAGGCCGCGATCGACTCGGCGTGGCGGTCGGTCCAGAGCAGCATCTGCGCGCGCTTGCGGGCGATGTTGCGGTCATCGGGCTTCAGGGCCAGGGCGCGATCGTAGGCCGCGAGCGATTCATCGAGCCGGCCCAGGTTCTGGCGGCTCTCGGCCGCGCCCTTCCAGGCTTCAGCGCGAACCGGCTCGTCATAGATGGACGACTGGGCCACTTCAAGGAACAGCGGCTCGGCCTGCGCGGCATCGCCGGCCCAGGCGGTCTGCCAGGCCAGGCTGGGCAGCAGCTCGGCACGGCGCTGCGGCGCCTGCGCGATCACGCGCCGGTAGACGGCAGCCGACTCGCCATTGCGATCGGCAAAGCCGAGCACGCGCGCAAGCTCGATGGACATCTCGGCATCAGACGGATCCGACGCCGCGAGCATGAGGTACATGGGCAGCGCGGCCTGGTAGTCATTGGCCTGCGCCAGGCGGCGGGCAGTGCCGAGATCGGCGATGACCTCAGGCCGGGGCGGTCGGTCGACGATCACCCCGCCGGCACGCACCGTGTAGCTGCTGGTCTGGGCGAGCGCCGGCGCGACCGACAACGCGGCCAGCAACGCCCAGCACCCCCGAGACAGCAACAGACTCATGCACCCTTGCCCTTTCGCTGCGTGTTCCAGGTGATGGAATCCTTGCCCGGTCGCTTGAGCAGGTAAGGCAGCGCCCAGGTGGTCGAGAGCGCGAGCAGCATCCAGTAGATGATTGGATACCAGACCGCGTAGGGGTAGTACCGGCTGATGAACGGGTCATATCGGCGGTCGATGAGCGCGCCGGCGGCCAGTTGCACGAGGCAGATCGTGCCGATGGTCATGCCCCAGAGGTTGGGCATCGGCGTGGCGCCGGCGGGCGGCAGGCCGGTGGCGATACACAGGAACCAGATCAGGGTGAGGCCCACGAAGCACAAGCACCACACCGTGGACATGACCGACTCGGTGAACACCGGCCACATCCGGCGCAACTGCCAGCGGGTGGCCACGTCGTAGTGCTTGCGCAGCACCTGCATCAGACCCCGGGCCCAGCGCAGCCGCTGGCGCCACAGGCCGCGCAGCGAGACCGGCACGGTCATCCAGCAGATGGCGCGCGGCTCGTAGCGGATGTCGTAGAAGCGCTTCTGCATCTTCCAGGTGAGCTCGATGTCCTCGGTGGGCATGTTGGGGCTGAAGCCGCCGACATCGAACACCGCGCTCTTGCGCAGCATGGTCACCACCCCGGAAACCGTGGTGATCCGCCCCCAGATGCGCTGCGATCGACGCAGCAGGCTGACGATGGACGAGAATTCGATCGCCTGCAGGCGCGCGAGGAAGGAGTTGGTGTTGCGCACCCGCGGATTGCCAGTGACCGCCGCGACCCGGCCATGGGTGAAGTGCGGCACCATCCAGAGCAGCATGTCGGGCTCGGGCTGCGCGTCGGCATCGAGGATCAGCAGCAGTTCGCCCCGGGCGAGCGGCAGCACGTCGTTCAGCGCCAGCGCCTTGCCCTCGTTGTTGAGCTTGCGGACCACCCGAACCGCCGGCCCCGGCAGCATGGGGATCATCGCGTCGAAGGTCTGATCGGTGGAGCCGTCGTCGACCACGATGATCTCGAGGTCGGGGTAGTCGAGCGCGATGACCGAGGCGAGCGACTGGCGGATCACCGCCTGCTCGTTGTGCGCGGGAATGATCACCGTGACCGGTGGCCAGCCATTGGGCGGAGCCACGATCTCATGGGAGGTGTCTTCCCAGCGCAGGCGGAACATCCACGAGGTGGTGATCCACATCACGCTGGTGACGATCGGGTAGGCGGCGAAATAGAAAAGCGCCCACCAGTAGACCGTGGTCTGCTGGACCGCGATCAGGAACTCCTGCAAGGGAGTCATCGCGTGCTTGCCACTCGGTAATTCTTGCCGAACTCGTCGATCTCGATGACGACCACCCGCGATCGGCTGAGCGCATCCCAATCGGCGGTCACCTCGCGCCCGGTCCAGTCCACGTCGTAGACCGGCTTGACTTCACGCATGCCCTTGCGCGGGCCCTTGCGCTTGTAGATCCCCATGTTGTGGAAGATCCACAGCAAGGTGATGAGCGGCGCGGCGATGATGGAGAGCACCAGCAGCAGGACCAGCGGCCCGCTGTCCCAGGGCCGGGCCACGACCAGGGACCACATCCAGATGAAGAGCAACCAGCCCGCCAGCACCATCAGGAAGTGACCGACCTTCTGGAGCAGGGTGAGCGGCGGGGAATGGCGCTCCGGATACTCCCGAGGGAGGTGGCGATCAGCGGAGGCCATGCATCACGACAACAGTCCGGGCGATCAGGCGGCCGGACGGCGGCGACGGGCAGCCCAGCCGAACACGCCCGCGATGGCGCCCAGGGCGAGGGTGCCCGGCATGCTGACGCTGGCAACCAGGTTCTGCGTGGGGATCAGGGTGAAGTCAGCCGCGCCCGGCAGCTTCCAGCGCAGATCGACCGCGCCAGCCTCGAGCCGATCCCAGGCACCGAGTTCGAACTGATACAGGCCCTCGCTGAGCACCAGGCTCTGGGAGAAGCTGTCGACGTTGCGGGCATTGAGGAAGTCACGCTGGATGGACTGCTTGGCACCGCCCGACCCGTACAGGTCGAAGAAGAAGCCGTCGTCGGACAGCACGCTGAAGTTGTAGGCACCCGGGGTGGTGATGCGGATGAAGCCGGTGAAGCGCGAGGTCCAGTTGTTCAGGTTGTTGGCCACCGAGGCGCCCGGGGGGCAGTCTGCCGTGGCACCGGCCAGCGGCTGCGTGCCCGGGGTGCTCGGCGCGAAGGTCTGGTTGTAGCAGTTGTTGGCGTAGTTGATCACCGGCGCGAGCAGCGACGAGGAGCTGAGCACGGGGATCGTGGAGCCCGGCGCGTTGATCGACTGCCAGTCGGCGCGGCCCCACAGGCCGGTGCCCCAGGCGTAGGAGCCGATCGGCGCGAAACCCGCAACGCTGGGATCATTGCCGTACTGGCGGGTGGACTCGTTCCAGAGGACCGTGCTGCCCTTCCAGTTGCCGTCGATCGCGATGAAGGAGGCGTTGACACCCGTGCCTGCGTCGGCCGGGCCGGCGTAGGTGGGGTTGACGGTGATGTCGGCGCTGGCGACGCCGGACAGGGCGGTCATGGCAATGCCGATCGCGGAAAGGGCAAGACGGATCATGTTGACCTCAATCAGTGGCAGGGCCCGTGACAGATGCAACACTCGCACCCGGGCCCGATGAATGGCTTTTTAGCACGGACGAACGGCGTGACTGCGGAACTAAGTCACACTTTTCGCATTTGGCGGACTTATGTCACGCCGGCGGCACGGCCTCGGCCGGCTCCAGGCTGCTCCAGAGCGCCGGCCGTTTCGCCTCCTTGGCGACGCCGGCGAGGTAATCGAGATGCGCCTGAGACTCCTGCGGCAGCGGCGCAACCACCCTGAGACCGACCGGCGGCCACTCGGTGGCGTCGTCGGCGGCCTGCGCGCGGGCGGATCCGCCATGCAGCGCGATCTCGAGGCTGTCCTGCCCCCGGGTCATGGCCAGATAGACGTCGGCGAGCAGTTCGGCATCGAGGAGCGCGCCATGCAGCTTGCGGTGGGCATTGGAAATGCCGTAGCGCTCGCAGAGCACGTCGAGGGAGTTGCGCTTGCCGGGGTGCAGTTCGCGGGCCAGGCGCAGGGTGTCTGTCACCCGGCAGCCAGCGGCGAACGGCGGCAGGCCCAGGCGGGCGAGTTCGGCGTCGAGGAAGCCGACATCGAAGCTCGCGTTGTGGATGAGCACCTCGGCATCAGCCACGAACGCGGTCAGGTCTGCGGCCACCTCCGGGAAGCGGGGCTTGTCGAGCAGCATGTCGAGCGACATGCCGTGCACGGCACGGGCGCCCTCGTCGACCTCGCGTTCGGGGTTCAGGTAGAGGTGCAGGTGCCGGCCGGTGAGGCGCCGGTTGATCACCTCGACGCAGCCGATCTCGATGATGCGGTGGCCGTCTTCGACGGTGAGGCCGGTGGTTTCGGTGTCGAGGACGATCTGTCGCATGGGCGGTCTCGGGAGGCGAAGGCAATCTAGCACAGGCGCGCCCGGCGCCGCGGGAGCCTTCCGCCGGGCCCCGGGCGGCTGCCCTGGCCTGCTATCTTGCGCGATTCGTCGCGCGGAACCGACCATGCCAGAGCGCCCTGCCCACCCCGCCCTCGCCCGCGAGGCGATCAGAAACCTGCCCGCCTCGCGGATCCGCGAGGTGGCCAATGCCGGTCTCGGCCTGCCCGGCGTGCTGCCCTTCTGGTTCGGCGAGCCCGACGCGGTCACCCCCGCGGCCATCCGCGAGGCCGCCACGGCGGCGCTGGCGCAGGGCGACACCTTCTATGTGCACAACCTGGGCATCCCGGCGCTGCGCGCCGCGCTCTCCGAGTACCTCGGCGCCCTGCACGGCCCGATCGATGCGCGCCGGATCGCGGTGACCAGCGCCGGCGTGAACGCGCTGATGCTCGCCGCCCAACTGGTGCTCTCGCCCGGCGACCGGGTGGTGGCGGTGGTGCCGCTGTGGCCGAATCTCACCGAGATACCGCGCATCCTGGGCGCCGAGGTGGTCCGGGTGCCGCTGCAGCCCGACGCGCAGGGCCTGTGGCAACTTGATCTGGACCGCCTGCTGGCCGAGCTCACCCCGGGCACGCGGGCGGTGATCATCAACTCGCCCGCCAACCCCACCGGCTGGACGATGACCGCCGACCAGTGGCGCGCGGTGGTGGCGCGCGCCCGGGCCCACGGCATCTGGATCCTGTCCGATGAAGCCTACGAGCGGCTCGTCTTCGACGGCTCGCGCTGCGCCCCCTCGGCGCTGGACTTCACCGGTCCGGACGACCGGGTGATCGTGGCCAACACGTTCTCGAAGGCCTGGCAGATGACCGGCTGGCGCCTGGGCTGGCTGGTGACGCCGGCCGCCCTCGAGGACGACCTGGGCAAGCTGATCGAGTTCAACACCTCCTGCGCCCCCGGCTTCCTGCAGCAGGCGGCGGTGCTCGCGCTGGCGCAGGGTGAGCCAGGCGTGCGCGACTTCGTGGCCGGTCTGCGCGAGCGGCGAGATGCGCTGGCAGCGGCGCTCGCCGGCATCGAGGGCGTGACGGCCGCCGCGCCCCCCGGGGCGATGTACCTCTTCATCCGCGTGGCTGGCATGAGCGACAGCGTGGCCCTGGCCAAGGCACTGGTGCGCGAGAGCGGCCTGGGCCTCGCGCCCGGGGCTGCCTTCGGCGCCGAGGCAGAGGGCTGGCTGCGCTGGTGCTTTGCCAAGCCCGTGCCCATGCTGCAGGAGGGCGCGGCGCGCCTGGCCGCGCACCTGAGGCGCTGACGCGCCCAGCGCCCTCAGTCGGGCCGCAGCCCCACGCCCCGGTTGGCCAGGGCGTCGGCGCGCTCGTTGCCGGGATGGCCGGCGTGGCCCTTCACCCAGCGCCAGTCGATGCGGTGCGAGCCGACCAGCGCGTCGAGCTCACGCCACAGGTCAGCGTTCTTGACCGGCTTGCGATCGCTGGTCACCCAGCCGCGGGCCTTCCAGGCATGGATCCAGGCCGAGATGCCCTTCTGCACGTACTGCGAATCGGTGTGGATGACCACCCGGGAGGGCCGCTTGAGCGCTTGCAGCGCGCGGATGACCGCGATCAGCTCCATGCGGTTGTTGGTGGTCTGCGGCTCGCCGCCGAAGAGCTCGCGCTCGTGTGCGCCCGCCTGCAGCAGCGCCCCCCAGCCGCCAGGGCCGGGGTTGCCCTTGCAGGCGCCATCGGTGTAGATCTGGACGGCGTCGGCGTCGGTGTGGGGCATGTCGGTCATGGACGGATGCTACCGCGACCCGCCGTGCCACCCGCCGCGCGGGCCGACGCACGGGCAGCCCCGCTGCGGCCCGACGCGGCTTCGCGCACCCGGGCGGCCCCCACCGGCGCGGCCACCGGCGCAAGCCGGCGAACCACCCCGACCAGCCGCATGCCGCGCACCCGCTTGACCGCCGACAGCGTGTAGGCCGCGCCGCACACCGGCCACCAGCGATCGCCGGCGCGCTCGAGGAAGACCGAGCGAGACAGCCAGGGCTCGGTACGGCAGGCCGGCCGGAAACAGCCATAACGGGCCTGGGCCGTGTCGAAGGACAGCAGCTTGAGCCAGTCGCGCAGGCGCGGGGCCACGATGAACTGCGCGCCCACCGGCAGGAAGGGCGGCGCCATCCAGCCCGGCAGCAGCTGGCGGGCGCCCCACAGGCTCACCGGATTGAACCCGGTGAGGATCAGACGCCCTTCCGGGCGCAGCACCCGGTCGGCCTCGCGCAGCACGGCGTGCGGATCGGCGGCCAGTTCGAGCACATGCGGAAGCACGAGCAGATCGACGCTCTGGCTGTCGAAGGGCAGCTCGCCGAAGTGGCCCACCTGCACCCGTGCCCGACCGCCGTCGGCAGGATCGGCCGTCGCGGGCGCGGCTGCCGTGAAGGCGCTGATCCGGGTGGCGATGCGGCTGGCGCGCAGGCTGTCGAGTTGCGGCAGCCCGCACTGCACCGAGTAGAACCCGAAGACCTCATCGACCAGCAGGTCGCACTGCGCCTGTTCCCAGGCGAGCAGATAGCGGCCGGGGGGAGAATCGAACCAGCGCTGCCAGGCGAGCGCCGAGGGCGACTGGGCGGGGCCCTGCCTATAATCGGACTCACTCATCGCATCGAACAGGGTCGCCCCACCATGACTGACTCCCTCGTCTTCTGCCCCGATCCGCACCGCCGGGTGGTGGCCGTGCCGGCCTTCGATGACAACTATCTCTGGCTGGTGCTCTCGCCCGACCAGCGCCGGGCCGCGGTGGTGGATCCGGGCGATGCCCAGGCCATCGAGCGTGCCCTGAGCAGCCGTGGGCTCTCGCTGGACGCGATTCTACTCACCCACCATCACCGGGATCATGCCGGCGGCGTGGCGGCCCTGAAAGCCCGCTGGTCGTGCCCTGTGTACGGCCCGCGCGGCGAGGCCATCGAGGGGGTCGACCACCCGCTCGACGAAGGCGACCGCGTGGCACTGCCCGGGCTCGCGCTGCAGTTCACCGTGACGGCAGTGCCCGGCCACACCCGGGGGCACATCGCGTATTTTGCGGAGCGCCTCGACGAGGCCGATCCGCCGGCGCTCTTTTGCGGCGACACCCTGTTCGCCGGCGGCTGCGGGCGGCTGTTCGAGGGCACCCCGGCGCAGATGCTCGACTCCCTCACCCGCCTGAGCGCCCTGCCCGATCCCACCCGGGTCTACTGCGCCCACGAGTACACGCTGGCCAACCTGCGGTTCGCGGTGGCGGTCGACCCCGACAATGCCGAGCTGCAGGCGCGGCTGGCCCAGGCCCAGGCGCGCCGCGCCCGTGGCGAGTCCACCGTGCCCGGCGAAATGGCTGCCGAACGGGCCACCAACCCCTTCCTGCGCACCCATCTGCCAGCCCTGCGGGCGGCAGCCACGCGACACCTTGGCCGCGCGCCCGCCGATGCGGCCGAGTGTTTCGGCGCGATCCGTGACTGGAAGAACCAGTTTCGCTGAGGGCGCCTTGGCTTGACCCTGCCCGAGGCCCTGACCTAGCATCGCGCGTTTGCGGCTGCGGCCGGCCGATCGACGGCCCGCGCAGCCCCTCCCCGGGAGACCCGTTGCACCGCTTCGAACCGATTCGCGCGCCGCAGGCCTTGCGCTGGCTCGCCCTGGCGATGGCCAGTCTGCTGGGCGCCTGCGCCAGTCTGTCGGGCGGGCCCGTCGCCGGTTCGCCATCGGCCAGCGCGGCGGCAGCGCCGGCATCGGTCAGCACATCGGCAGGCCAGACCTCCGCGGCATCGGGTGCGGCGGCGAGCGGGACAAGCGTGAGCGCCGCGGGCGTCGGCGCATCCGTCGCGCTCCCTCTCGCCGTCCCCGGCAATCCACCGGGCCGCTCGGCCGGCGTCTCGGGCCCCGCTGCATCTGCGACAACCGGGCGCGCAGGCTTGCCCGACGCCGCGCAGGCAGCGTCCTCCGCCAGCCCCGAAACGGTCGCCATCGCGCCGCCCCCCGAGATCGACCTGTGGCAGCGCATCCGCGCGGGCTTCGCGATGCCCGAGCTCGACACGCCGCTGGTTGCCGAGAAGGAACGCTTCTACCTCGCGCGCCCCGAATACCTGCAGCGGATGTTCCAGCGCGGCGGGCGCTACCTGTTCCACATCGTCGAGGAGATCGAGAAGCGCGGCCTGCCGACCGAACTCGCGCTGCTGCCTTTCGTCGAGAGCGCCATGAACCCGGTGGCGCTGTCGCCGGCCCAGGCTGCGGGCCTGTGGCAGTTCATCCCCTCCACCGGCCGGGCCTATGACCTGCGTCAGGACTGGTGGGTAGACAACCGCCGCGATGTGGTCAAGTCGACCCAGGCGGCGCTGGACTACCTGCAGAAGATCCACGCCATGCATGGCAACGACTGGTTCCTCGCGCTGGCGTCGTACAACTGGGGTGAGGGCGCGGTGGCGCGCGCGGTGCGCCGCAACCAGTCGATGGGCAAGCCCACCGACTACCTGAGCCTGACCATGCCGGCCGAGACCCGGCACTATGTCCCGAAGCTGATCGCGCTCAAGAACATCATCCAGCAGGCCGGCACGCTGGGCCTCGCGCTTCCCCCCCTGCCCAACCGGCCCTACTTCGTCACGGTGGAGAAGACCCGGCCGATCGACCTGCAACTGGCCGCGCGCTTCGCGGGCATGTCGGTCGACGAGTTCGTGGCGCTGAACCCGGCGCACAACCGGCCGGTGATCTCGCCCGCCCGCAACAACGGCATCAAGCTGCCGGCCGACCGGGCCGACGCCTTCCGGCAGGCGATTGCCAGCCATGAACAGCAGCAGCAGGCCTTCGCCACCTGGGAGCCCTACACCCTGAAGCCGGGTGAGACGCTCGAGAGTCTGGCCAGACGCACCAACGTGCCGGTGACCGAGCTGCGGCGGGCCAACGGACTGCGCGAGGGCTCGCGGATCATGCCGGGCACGCGCCTGCTCGCGCCGCACGGCGGGGAGCCGGTCGACGAGGTGCGCATCGAGAGCTTCGTGGCGCCCACGGTGTACGAACAGGTCGATCGCCCGGCGCTCTACCACACCGTGGGTCAGAAGGAGTCGCTCGCCTCGATCGCCAGCCGCTACCGGATCCCGGCGGCCACCCTGGCCGCCTGGAACGGCCTGCGCAGCGGCATCTCGCGCGGCATGCGCCTGCTGGTGCAGCCGGCGGGCACCCAGACCCTGCTCACCACCGAGCAGGGCGAGCGCTCGGTGGTCAGCCAGACCAGCCAGGCGCCGGTGGCGGCGCAGACGGTGGCCCTGTCCACCCCCCCCAGCGCGGCGCCGAAAGCGCCACGCGCAAAGCCCGCCAGCGCCCGCAAAGCCAGTGGCGAGCCCACCCGCCAGCCGGCCGTCGATGCCCGGCAAGGGCGCAAGGACGGCGGCCGCGCGCGCCAGACGCAGCCGCGCGCCAACCGCACCTGAGCACGCGCGGCGCGGCCGCGCCGCCCTACTCCAGCCGGAAGCTGAACGGCACCTCGACGACGTACTCGATGTCGTCGGGCGGAAATTCATACTGGCGCAGCGCCTGCTCCACCACCCGCTCGAAGACACCCCGCGGCCGCGCGCTGACGATCGTCACCGACACCACCCGGCCGTCGCGGCCGACCTGGGCGCGCGCCAGGACGTCGCCCTCGATCTCGTCCTGCAAGGCCCGACGCGGGTACTCCGGCCGGGCCTGACGCAACGGCTTGACCCCCTTGCGCAGCACGGGGCGGGCCGGCGCCGGCGGTGGCGCGGGTGGCGCGGCGACCGCCGCCACCGGCGCTGAGGGCGCGGG
>JBAWWD010000026.1:0-69824 GCA_037146935.1 Burkholderiales bacterium | reverse complement strand
TACCGGCCTGTCACGCCGGGGGTCGCGGGTTCGAGTCCCGTCCACTCCGCCAAAAAGCCCGCCAGGGCATTCAAAGGGCGCCGTGCCAACGCACCGCGCCCTTTGTCTTTTTTGCCCCGCGCGCTGGTGGTTTCAGCGCGCGGTGTAGCCGCCATCGACCACGAGTTCGGCGCCGGTGGTGAACGAGGCCTCGTCACTGGCCAGGAACAGCACGGTTTGCGCGATCTCCTGGGCCTGCCCCAGCCGGCCGATCGGGTGCTGGGTGACGAGCGCCTGCTCCACCTCGCGCAGGCTGCTCGAGGTGCTGCCGGCGCGTCGCCCGATCGTGCCGCGCACCATCGGGGTGTCGATGTAGCCGGGATGCACCGAGTTCACGCGGATGCGGTAACCGGCCGCGGCGCACTCCAGCGCCACCGACTTGGTCAGCAGGCGCACGCCCGCCTTGGCCGCGCAGTAGTCGGCGGCGTTGGGCAGACCGATCAGGCCGGCCACCGACGAGATGTTGATGATCGAGCCCTGCGATGTGTCGTTCGCGCTCTGGCGGATGGCGCCGATCGCGTGCTTGCAGCCCAGGAAGACGCTGTCGAGGTCCACGGCCAGCGTGCGTTTCCATTGGGCGAGGCTGCGGCTTTCCACGGGGCCGCCGCCACCCGCGGGGGCGATGCCGGCGTTGTTGACCAGCACATGCAGTGCGCCGAAGCGCGACAGCACGAGGCTCATGACCTCGACCCACTGTGCCTCCTCGACCACGTCGTGCCGCGCGAAGGCCGCCTTGCCGCCTGCCTCGGCGATGGCGTCAACCAAGCGCGTGCCCGCTTCCACGTCGAGGTCGGTGCACAGCACCGCCGCGCCCTCCGCAGCGAACAGGCGGGCGCAGGCCGCCCCGATGCCGCTTGCCGCGCCGGTCACGATCGCCACCTTGCCCGCGAGTCGACCCCACGACGGGTCATGGGCAGTGCGGGCGGACTGGGAGGCTGGCGCGGGCATGATCGGGCTCCTGGAGGACGGGCGGCGCGGCCGGCCGTCTGGCCGGGAACGCGGGCACTCTAGCCGAGCCCCCGCGGGCGTGAGTCGTCGGCGCGGCTTGCCTGAAACGCTGCGGTAAGATGCCGGCCTTGTCCTGGCGTTCGCCGCGGGTCTGCGGCGCTCCTCCAGCCAGTCATGCGTGGTCGCGGCGCCTGCCCGTCTGACCGCGCCGCCATCCGGTCATCCCGCCATGTTCGAGTCGATCCGTAAACACCAGCGCGTCCTGCAGTTCCTGCTGCTGCTGCTGATCTTCCCGGCCTTCGCCTTCTTCGGCGTATCGGGCTATGACCAGTTCCTGTCCGATGACGACAATGTCGCCAAGGTCGACGGGGCGCGGATCACCCGTCAGGATTTCGATCAGGCCATGCGCCGGCAGCTCGACCAGATGCGGCAGGTGCTCGGCGACCAGATCGACGCCAAGCTGCTCGACACCCCGGCGGCGCGCCGCGAGGTGCTCGACGGTCTGATCCTGGAGCGGGTGGTGCAGAGCGAGGCCGCCAAGCGGCACCTCGGCGTGAGTGACGCCAAGCTGCGCGCGTCCATCCTGGAGATCCCGGGTCTGAAGAAGCCCGACGGCAGCTTCGACATGGAGCGCTACCAGAGCCTGCTGCGCGCCCAGGGCCTGAACGAGGCGGTCTTCGAGTCGCAGCTGCGGCGCGACCAGACCCTGCGGCTGCTGCCCGAGGCGGCCGCCCAGAGTGCGCTGCTGCCTGCGGCCGTGGCCACCCGGCTGCTGACGCTGCAGGAGGAGGTGCGCGAGGTGCGCGAGCTGCGGCTCAAGCCCGCCGAGCAGCTCGCTGCGATCAAGCCCACCGATGAGCAGCTGCGCAAGTTCTACGAGGACAACGGCCGCGCCTTCGAGACCCGCGAGAGCGCGAAGGTGGAGTACCTGGTGCTCAGCGCCGACGAACTCGCCCGCGGCATCGCGCTCGGCGAGGATGACCTGCGCGGCTACTACACGCAGAACGCGGCGCGATTCACCACGCCTGAGCAGCGGCGCGCGAGCCACATCCTGGTCAAGCTCGATGCCGGCGCCAGCGCGGCTGATCGCGAGAAGGCGATGACGCGCGCGCGCGCGCTGCTCACCCAGGTGCGTGGCGGCGCAGACTTCGCGGCGCTGGCCAAGGCCCAGTCGCAGGATCCCGGCTCGGCGGCGCAGGGCGGAGACCTGGGTTTCTTCCCGCGCGAGGCCATGATCAAGCCCTTCGCCGATGCGGCCTTCGGCATGAAGGTCGGCGAGATCAGCGATCCGGTCGAGACCGAGTTCGGCCTGCACATCATCCGGCTCACCGGCATCCAGCCCGCGGCGGCCCAAAGCTTCGAGGCGGCCCGCCCGGCCATCGAGGCCGAGGTGCGGCGCCAGCAGGCCGGTCGGCGCTACGCCGAGGCGGCCGAGGCCTTCACCAACCTGGTCTACGAGCAGTCCGATTCGCTCAAGGCGGCCGCGGATCGCTTCAAGCTCGAGATCCGCACCGCCGATGCGGTGGAGCGCAACCCGGTGCCGGGCGCCGCGAAGTCGCCGCTGAATCACCCCAAGGTGCTGGCGGCGCTCTTCAGCGAGGATTCGGTGGCCAAGAAGCGCAACACCGAGGCGGTCGAGACCGGCGGCAACACCCTGGTCTCGGCGCGCATCCTCGAGCACCGGCCCGCCCAGCGCAAGCCCTTCGAGGCGGTGCGGGCCGAGGTGCTCGCCCGCTTCACGGAGCAGGAGGCGCGGCGGCTCACCCGCGAGGCTGGCGAATCGCGGCTCAAGGCCTTGCAGGCTGACCCGGCCGCCGCGCAAGCCGGGCTGTCGGCCGCCCGGTCGGTGTCGCGCCAGGGTGGGGCCGAGACGCCGGCCGAGGTGCTCGAGGCGGTGTTCCGCGCGCCCTCGGGCAAGCTGCCTGCCTGGGTGGGCGTGCCCCTGGCCGATGGCTCGTACGGGCTCTTCCAGATCACCCGGGTGATCCCGCCAAGCGCCGAGCAGGTCGCTGCTCGCCGAGCTGACTTCCAGGCGCAGCTTGGCCAGCTCTTCGGGCAGCAGGACACCACCAGCTATCTCGAGGCGCTCAAGTCGCGGGCCAAGGTGGTCCGCCACGAGAACCGGCTGATCGACAAGGCCGACGCCGGTCGCTGAGCGGCGCCCGCCTCAGTCGAGCGCGAGAATGGCCTCGGCGGCCGCGGCCAGGCCGGCGGCATCGGTGCTGGGCAGGCGCACCGCCGTGAAGCTGTCCAGCCGACCGAAGTTGCGCCTGAGCGAGGCCTGGTAGGCCGGGTCGTAGTGGTCGCGCAGCAGCGCGCCGACCAGGTCGGGCCATGCGCCCTGGGTGGCCAGGGCAGACCAGGCTGCGATGCGCTCGTGGCCGTGATGCGCGACCAGCGCCTGCAGGCGCGCCACCAGCAACGGGGGCTCGGCCAGGAAGTGGCGGTACTCGCCCATGAGCAGCTCGCAGCGGACCGCATCCGAGGCCTCGATCAGCACCCCGCTTGCGGCGCGGATCGCCTCGATGAGGGCCGGCGGCACCTGGCACTGACCGATCTTGCGGCTCTCGGACTCCACGAACAGCGGTTTCAGGGGATCGGCGCGCCGCAGCGCGTCCCAGACCAGGGTCTCGAAGCGCTTCTGAGAGGGCTGCGGGGTGCCGGGCAGATGGCCCAGCACCGAGCCGCGATGGCGCGCCAGGGCTTCCAGGTCGAGAACCGGCGCCCCGCGGCGGGCCAGCTCGCCCAGCAGCAGGCTCTTGCCGCTGCCGGTGGGGCCGCCCACCACCCGGAAACGGCGCTGGCCGGGCCACTGCGCCAGATCGCGGATGACCTGACGCCGGAATTCGCGATAGCCGCCGGTGAGCACGGCCACGGGCCAGCCCACCCGAGCCATGACGGTGGCAAGCGAGCCCGAGCGGTTGCCGCCGCGCCAGCAGTAGACCAGGCAGCGGGCCTGTCGCGGCAGTTCGGCCAGCGGGCCCTCGAGCAGGGCCGCGATGCGGCGCGAGACCAGGGCCGCGCCGACGCGCTTGGCCTCGAAGGCGCCCGCCTGCGCATTCAGGGTGCCGACGCGGGCGCGCTCCTCGTCGTCGAGCACCGGCATGCTGATCGCGCCGGGGAGGTGGTCCAGGGCATGCTCCGCGGGGCTGCGCGCGTCGATGATCAGGTCGTAGTCATCGAGCCGCGCGAGGGCGGTCTCGGCGGCAACGGGCTGGGGGTCTCGGGGGGCGGAAGTCACGATGGCAGGCCGGGCCGGCGGACCGGCAGCGCGGTCGGATTGTATTACGCCCGGTGAGGCGGGCGGCTGCGCGGCATCGGGCGGGCGCGTCGTACAATCCGGCGATGAAAGTCTTCGATCTGGTCTGTGACAAGGACCACGGCTTCGAAGGGTGGTTCGACTCCGCCGATGCCTTCGAGTCGCAACTCGCCCGCGGCCTGGTGGAGTGCCCCATGTGCGGCAGCGCCTCGGTGGTCCGGCGCCCGTCGGCGCCGCGCCTGAATCTGTCCGCCGCGTCGGCGTCAGGGGCTTCCACGCCGGTGCCCGATGCCCGGGCGCTGCAGCAGGCCTGGGTGCGCCTTGCCCGGCACATCCGCGAGAACACCGAAGACGTCGGCGAGCGATTCGCCGAAGAGGCGCGCCGCATCCACTACCAGGAGGCGCCGGCCCGCGGCATCCGGGGCGTGGCCACGCCCAGCGAGAGCGAGGCGCTGGCCGAAGAGGGCATCGAGGTCGTGAGCTTTCCCATGCCGGTTTCCGGCAAGGAACCGCTGCAGTAGTCGCCAGGTCGGGCGGCGGCGTTGCCGCTGCGCGGGCTCATCCGATAAGCTCGGGCACCGCAACGACAACACGGGCCGGCCGCCGAGCCGCGCGCCCCACGGAGACACACCATGAACCGCAGGAATATGCTGCGCGCCGGCGGCGCGCTGGCTGCCGGTGCCGCTGCGCCGCGCATCGCCTCGGCCCAGGCCGGCAAGTGGCCCAGTCGCGAGATCACGCTCATCAACCCCAATGCGCCGGGCGCGGCCACTGACCTGACGGCGCGGATCGTGGCGCAGGCGCTCGAGAAGCGGCTGCAGAACACCGTGATCGTCAAGAACGTGGTCGGCGGCGCCGGAGCGCTGGGTCCGTCCACGCTGGCCACCGCCGCGCCCGATGGCCACACCATGGGCCTGGTGGCGATCTCCAGCCACATCACCGTGCCGGCGATGATGGACGTGAAGTACAACCCCTGGGAGGCCTTCACCATCATCGGCCAGGTGGCCATGCTGCGCTACGGCGTGGGCGTGGGCATCAATTCGCCGATCAAGACCATCGAGGAACTGGTGGCGCTCAGCAAGACGCGGCTGGTCACCTACGGCTCGAACAACGTCACCAACGTGGTGGCCATGTTCCAGCTCGCCAAGATCACCGGCGGCAAGTTCCGCTGGGTGGTGTTCAGCGGTGGCGTCGAGTCGGTGGCCCAGGCGGTGGGGGGCCACGTCGATGCCGTGATCCAGACCGTCACCGAGATGAAGCCGCAGATCGAGGCTGGCAAGCTGCGTTTCCTGGCCTCGGCGGGCAACGAGCGCTGGCCCGACTACCCCAACGTCAAGACCCTGAAGGAGCATGGCTTCGACGCGGTCACCAACGGCCCGTTCGGCTATGCGTTCCCCGCGGGCGTCGACCCGTCGATCCAGCAGCGCATGGATGCCGCGCTCGCCGACGTGATGGCCGACAAGGCCGTGCAGGCGCAGATCGCCAACATCGGCGTGGTGCCCATCTACCGCAACGGGGCCGACTACAAGGCGCACCTGAAGAAGATCGAGGGCGATCTGCTGCCCATCCTGGCCGAGACCGGCATGGCCAAGAAGCGCGGATGAGCGCGGGCACTCCCAGCGGGTCGGCCGAGCAGCGGGCGCGTGTCGGGGGCCGGCTGGCCGCGCTGGCCCTGCTCGCGTGCGCCCTGGTCGGTCTGTGGCAGGCCTGGCGCCTGGAGCGCTGGAGCTTCGAGGGGCCCGGGCCGGGCCTCTTCCCCACGCTGGTCGCGGGCCTGTGCGTGTTCCTCGCCACCGTGGTGCTGTGCTTTCCGGGGCGCGCCGGCGGTGACGATGCCGATGCATCGCCGGCAAGCGAGGCAGCTGGGCCGATCAGCCCGACGCGTCGGATGGCGATCTACACCGCGAGCCTTGTCGTGCTCGCGCTCGGCGCGGCCTATGCGGGCATCGCGCTCACCGCGCTGGCCGTGTCGGTGCTGATCATCCGCTTCGCCGAGGGGCGATCCTGGCGCGCGGCCGTGGTCTACGGGCTGGTCTGCGCGCTGGTGGCGCTCGCCGGCTTCGGCTGGCTGTTGCGGGTGGACCTGCCCGCCGGCCCGGTCGAGCGGGCCTTCTTCTCGCTGGTGCGCTGAGCGCCTGCGGCTGCCGGGATCCTGACCATGGAGGCCTTGCTCAACGGTTTCGCGGTGGTGCTCACGCCGGCCAACCTGCTTTATTGCTTCATCGGGGCCTTCCTGGGCACGGTGGTGGGCATCCTGCCGGGGCTGGGGCCGCTCACCACCATCGCCATCCTGCTGCCGATCACCTTCAAGATGGAGGTCACCTCGGCGATCATCATGCTCTCGGGCATCTACTACGGCGTGGCCTATGGCGGCACGGTCACCTCGGTGCTGATGCGCATCCCGGGCGAGGCCTCGTCGGTGGTCACCTGCCTGGATGGCTACGAGATGGCGCGCAAGGGTCGGGCCGGCGCGGCGCTGTTCATCGCCGGGGTGGGCTCGTTCGTGGCCGGCACGCTGGGCGTGGTGGCCATCAGCTTCCTGTCGCCGCCGCTGGCCAGGCTGGTGCTGGCCTTCGGGCCGGCGGAGTACGCCATGCTGATGCTGGCGGGCCTGTCCATGGTCACCTACATGTCGGGCGGCTCGCTGCCGCGGGCGCTGCTGATGGCGGCTTTCGGGCTGCTGCTGGGCACCGTGGGCAGCGACCCCATGAACATGACGCCGCGACTCACCTTCGACATCGTGGCGCTGGGCGATGGCGTGAACCTGGTGCCACTGGCGATCGGCCTGTTCGGGCTCTCGGAGGTGCTGTTCATGGCGCGGGGCGCCGACGCGGCCGGCGCGGTGATCGCGCCGCCACGTGGCCTGCTCGGCTTTCTGCCCACCCGCGAGGAGGCGCGGCGCTCGGTGGGTCCGATCGGTCGCGGCACGGTGCTGGGCTTTCTGGTGGGGCTGCTCCCCGGCGGGGGCGCGGTGATCGCGTCGTTCCTGTCGTATGGCATCGAGCGGCGGCTCTCGAAGCGGCCCGAGGAATTCGGCCGCGGCGCGGTGGAGGGCCTGGCCGGCCCCGAGGCCGCGAACAATGCCGGCACCACCGGTGCCTTCGTGCCGCTGCTGTGCATGGGCATTCCGGCCAATGCCATCACCGCGCTGCTGATCGGCGCGTTCATGATCCATGGCGTGACGCCGGGCCCCACCATCCTCGAGCGTCAGCCCGAGGTGTTCTGGGGCGTGGTGGCCAGCATGTACGTGGGCAACGTCATGCTGCTGGTGCTCAATCTGCCGCTGATCGGCCTGTTCGTGCGCATCCTGGACATCCCGCGCGTGTACCTCACGCCGATGATCCTGGTGGTGTGCCTGATCGGGGTCTACTCGAACAGCGGCAATCCCGCCGACGTGGTGGTGGCGGTGGTGTTCGGCTTCGTGGGCTACTTCCTGCGCCGGCAGGGCTTCGACCTGGGCATCGTGATCCTGGCCTACGTGCTCGGCCCGATCTTCGAGCGCTCGGTGCGCCAGGCGCTGTCCATCTCGGATGGCGACCCGGCGATTTTCCTGCGCAGCGGCCTGTCCACCGGCTTTGCGGTGGTGGCCGCGCTGGTGCTGATCGCCGGGCTGTGGCCCAGGCGGCGGGCGCCCGGCTGAACGGGCGCCCGGCGGCTCAGGAGCCGCGGGTGATCGGCATCTCGACCGCGTCTGCGGCGCCCGGAATGGCCAGGTGCTTGGCCAGTTCGAGCTTGGCGATGGAGTTGCGGTGCACCTCGTCGGGGCCATCGGCCAGGCGCAGAGTGCGCTGGTGCGCGTAGAAGCTGGCCAGCGGGAAGTCCTGCGAGACCCCGCCGCCGCCATGGGCCTGGATGGCCCAGTCGACCACCTTGCAGGCCATGTTGGGCGCGATGACCTTGATCATGGCGATCTCGGCCTTGGCGATCTTGTTGCCCACGGTGTCCATCATGTGCGCGGCCTTCAGCGTCATGAGGCGGGCCTGGTCGATCATGCAGCGCGCCTCGGCGATGCGCTCCTGCCACACCGTCTGGGTGGAGATCGGGCGGCCGAAGGCCACCCGCGCGGACAGGCGCTTGCACATGTACTCGAGCGCCCGCTCGGCCACCCCGATGCTGCGCATGCAGTGGTGGATGCGGCCCGGGCCCAGGCGGCCCTGAGCGATCTCGAAGCCACGGCCTTCACCGAGCAGGATGTTGTCGACCGGTACCTTCACGTTCTGGAACAGCACCTCCGAGTGACCGTGCGGCGCGTCGTCGTAGCCGAACACGCTGAGCTCGCGCTTGATGGTGATGCCCGGGGTGTCGGCGGGCACCACGATCATCGACTGCTGCTCGTGGCGGCCGGCCTCGAGGTTGGTCTTGCCCATGAAGATGAAGACCTTGCAGCGCGGATCGGCCGCGCCCGAGGTCCACCACTTGCGCCCGTTGATCACGTAGTGATCGCCCTGGCGTTCGATGCGCGACTGGATGTTGGTGGCGTCCGAGGAGGCGACATCAGGCTCGGTCATGGCGAAGGCCGAGCGGATCTCGCCGCGCAGCAGCGGATCGAGCCACTGGCGCTTGAGATGCTCGGCGCCGTAGCGCTCGAGCGTCTCCATGTTGCCGGTGTCGGGCGCCGAGCAGTTGAAGACCTCGGCGGCGAAGTGCACGCGGCCCATGATCTCGCACAGCGGCGCGTACTCGAGGTTGGACAGGCCCTCGGGCACCCGCGGCGAATGCGGCAGGAACAGGTTCCAGAGCCCGGCCTCGCGGGCCCTGGGCTTGAGCTCCTCGACCACGCGCGTGGGCTGCCAGACGTTGCCGGCCTGGCGATTGGCCTCGATCTCCTCGTGGAACCGGTGCTCGTTGGGGTAGATGTGGCGATCCATGAAGGCGTTCAGGCGCGCCTGCATCTCGCGAACCTTGGGCGAGTAGGTGAAGTCCATCGGGGTTCCTTTGTGGAGGGAGGAGAGGAGGGGCGGCACGCCGGCCGCGACCCGGCGCGCCGGCGGGCACGCCGGAGGGGTCAGCCCAGGCGCTGCGCGTAGCGCCAGCCGATCTCGGCGAGCAGCCGGGCCTGGCGGCCGGCGTCGGCCGCTTGCGGGCTGGAGGCGGTGCCGTCGAGGTGGCGCTTCATGATGCCCTGGAGAATGCCGGCCAGCCGGAACAGGTTGTAGGCGAGATAGAAGTTCCAGTGCTGCTGCACGGCCGCCATGTCGCGGCCGGTGCGTTCGCAGTAGCGGCGGATGTAGTCGGTCTCGGCGGGGATGCCCAGCGCCTCGAGATCCAGGCCGGCGATGCCACGGAAGTCGGCCGGGTTGATGTGCCACGACATGCAGTGGTAGGAGAAGTCGGCCAGCGGATGCCCGATGGTGGCGAGTTCCCAGTCGAGGATGGCGATGATGCGCGGCTCGACCGGATGGAACATCAGGTTGTCGAGCCGGTAGTCGCCGTGAACCACCGTGGCCTCCTCGCCGGCGGGGATGGCGCCCGGCAGCAGTTCGATCAGCCGGTTCATCTCGGTGATGGGCTCGGTCTCGGAGATCTGGTACTGCTTGGTCCAGCGCGAGATCTGGCGGGCGAAGTAGTTGCCCGGCCGGCCGAAGTCCTCGAGCCCCGCGGCCCGGTAGTCGACATTGTGGAGCGCCGCCAGCACGCGGTTCATCTCATCGTAGATGGCAACCCGGTCGCTGCGGCCGAAGCCGGCCAGGCCCTGGTCCCAGAGCACCCGGCCCTCCATGCACTCCATGAGGTAGAAGGCGCGGCCGATCACCGACTCGTCCTCGCACAGGCAGTAGACCGCCGGCACCGGCAGACCGGCCTTGCCGAGCGCGCCGATCACGCGGTACTCGCGCTCGATGGCGTGCGCCGAGGGCAGCAGCTTGGCCACCGGCCCGGGCTTGGCGCGCATGACGTAGCTGCGCCCGGGCGTGTCGAGCCGGTAGGTGGGGTTGGACTGCCCGCCCTGGAAGGAGCGCGCGCTCAGCGGGCCGGCGAAGCCGGGCAGGTTCGCGCTGAGCCAGGCCTCGAGGGCGGCGACGTCGAACTGATGGCGATCGGGCACCTGGACGGTGCCGGTGGACGAAGAGGCGGACACGGAGGCTCCTGCGCGGTGACGGGAAAAAGGCTGCCCGAGATCGGGTCAGTCGTCGGTGAGCAGCGACAGACCCAGGTGCGCGCGACGTCGCAGCCAGGCACTGGGCCGGTAGCGCGGCTCGCCGGTGACGCGGTGCATGCCCTCGAGGATCTCGAGGACGCGCGCCGGGCCGATCCGGTCGCCGATGCTGAGCGGGCCGGCCGGATAGCCCAGGCCGATGCGAACCGCTGCATCGATGTCGGCGGGTGACGCGACCCGCTGCTGGGCGATCTCGCAGCCCACCGACACGATCATGGCCAGCACCCGCTGCGCGATGAAGCCGGGGCTGTCGCGCAGCACGCTCACCTTGGCGCCGTCGGCGGCGAGCAGGCCGTGGGCCTGATCGCGCCAGGCCGGCTCGGTGGCCGGGGTGGTCATGAGCACGCGCCGCTTGCAGGCCCGCAGGCCGAAGGGCATGAGCGTGTCCAAAGCCACGGCGCGCTTCGCGTCGAGGCCGCGGGCGGCCTCGGTGGCGTCGATGCCCACGGGAGTGAGCACGATCAGCGACCCCGGCGAGGGTTGCGCGCCGGTGTCGAGGCTGGCACCCAGCCCTTCGAGCAGCGCGCGCACCGCGCCCTGCGACGGGCCGGGCGCCACCCAGGCCCGGATGCCCGAGGGCACCGGCGGCGGCGGCGGTTCGGCCAGCGCCGGATCGGCCACCACCGCGCCGTTCTGGTAGCGGTAGAAGCCCTGGCCGGTCTTGCGCCCGAGCAGGCCCGCGGCCACGCGCTGCGCGCCGATGACCGAGGGCTTGTAGCGCGGCTCCTCGTAGTACTGGTGGTAGATGGACTCCATCACGGGGTGGGAGACATCGAGCCCGGTGAGGTCGAGCAGCTCGAAGGGCCCGAGCTTGAAGCCCTGGCCGTCGACCTGCACCTGCTCGCGCAGGATGCGGTCGATGTCGGCATGGCTGGTGACCCCTTCGCCCAGGGCCTTGAGCGATTCGGGCCCGAAGGCGCGGCCGGCGTGGTTGACGATGAATCCGGGGGTGTCCTGGCAGACCACCGGCAGATGCCCCGCGGCCCGGGCCAGCGCCGAGAGCCGCTCGAGCACCTCGGGCGCGGTGCGCGGCCCGCCGATGACCTCGACGATGCGCATCAGCGGCACGGGGTTGAAGAAGTGATAGCCGCCGATGCGCTCCGGGCGCTGGCAGGCCGCCGCGATGGCGGTGACCGAGAGCGACGAGGTGTTGGTGACGATGACCGCCTCGGGCGCGAGCAGGGCCTCGAGGGACCTGAACAGCGCCTGCTTGATGTCGAGCCGTTCGATCACCGCCTCGATGACCAGATCGCACCCGGCGAGGCCCTCGAGGGTTTCTGCGGCTGAAATCCGGGCCAGCGTGGCGGCGGATGCATCGGCCGCGAGCTTGCCCTTGTCGACCAGCTTGCCGAGCGTGTCGGAGAGGCTCGCGAGCGCGGCCTGCACCGTCGCGGGCTGGGTGTCGAACACCACCACCGGCGTGCCCGCCTGGGCAAAGAGCTGCACGATGCCGCGCCCCATGGCGCCGGCGCCGACCACGCCGATCCGCTGGAAAACCGAGCTCAATTGGGTGTCTCCGATGCGTTGTTTCAGGTGGGGGGATTGTAAAGGACCGATACGGGGCAGCCGTTCGGCGAGGACGGGCTCGCGTAGAGTGGGCGCCGCAAGCCGTGAATCCGGATCACCCGCAAACCCCACTATTCAGGAGACGCTCATGGTCACGCTGGTTGGTTTCGCCGTCAGCAACTACTACAACAAGGTCAAGCTCGCGCTGCTCGAGAAAGGCGTGCCGTTCACCGAGGAGCTGAACTGGGCGGCCAAGGACGAGGCCACGCTGGCGCGCAGCCCGCTCGGCAAGGTGCCCTTCATCGTCACCGAGCACGGGCCGCTGAGCGAATCGCAGGTGATCATCGACTACCTGGAGCAGGCCTACCCCGAGCACCCGCTGGTGCCGGCCGATGCCTACCAGGCCGCCAAGCTGCGCGAGCTGGTCACGTTCATCGAGCTGTACCTCGAACTGGTGGCGCGCCGCCTGTACAAGGAGGCCTTCTTCGGCGGCAAGGTGGCGCAGGAGACCAAGGACGAGGTCCGCGCCGAACTCGAGAAGAACATCCCGGCCTTCGCCCGCCTGGCGAAGTTCTCGCCCTTCGTGGGGGGCTCGAGTTTCAGCATCGCCGACTGCTCGGCCCTGGTGTGCCTGCCCACCGTGTCGATGGCCACCAAGGCGATCTACGGCGAGGACATGCTGGCCGGCCTGCCGGTGCGTGACTACCTCAAGGCGATGGGCGAGCGCGAGTCGATGAAGCGGGTGGCCGCCGATCGGAAGGCCAATCAGGCGCTGGCCGCGGCCCGGCGCTGAACGGGCGGGCTGGCTGGAGCGGGGCGGGGCGGGGCGGGCGGGGCGGGCGGGGCAGGGCGGCGGCTCAGGCCGCCGCCGCCTCGCGCTGCAGCTGCTCGCGCTGGTCGGCAAGCTCCAGCCAGCGCGTCTCCAGCGCTTCCTTCTCCTCGGCCAGACGGGTGCGTTCCCGGCCGAGATCGGCGGCGCGGGCCGGATCCCGATAGACCGCGGCATCCGACAGGGTCGACTCGATCTGCGTCAGTCGCGCATCGATCGCCTGCAGGCGGCTCTCGGCCTGCTGCAGTTCACGCTCGAGCGGGCGCAGCCGCTCGGACAGCGCCGATCGGCGGGCGGCCGCGAGGCGGCGCTCCTCGCGGCGATCGGTGCGGGCGATGCCGCCCGCCTCGGGCCCGGACTGGCCGTTGGACGCAGCCATGCCGGCGCTGCGCGCGGTTGCCTGCCCCGGGCCGCGCTGCAGCCACGCGAGGTAGTCGTCCAGGTCGCCGTCGAAGGGGTCGGCCAGGCCGTCATGCACCAGCACGAACCGGTCGACGCTGGCCCGCAGCAGGTAGCGGTCGTGCGACACCAGCAGCAGCGCGCCGTCGAAATCGGCGAGCGCGTCGGTGAGGGCGTCGCGGGTGGCCGCGTCGAGGTGGTTGGTGGGTTCGTCGAGCACCAGCAGGTGCGGCCGGGTGCGCACGATGGAGGCCAGCACCAGCCGCGCCTTCTCGCCGCCGGACATGGGGCCGATGGGGCGCAGCGCGTCATCGCCGGCAAAGCCGAATCGGCCGAGCTCATCACGCAGCGCCGACTCCCTGGCCTGGGGGCTCGCGCGCTGGAAGAAGGCGAGCGGGCTGTCGTCCTCGCGCAGGCTCTCCACCCCGTGCTGGGCGAAGTAGCCGATGCGCAGCGAGCGCGCCGGCCGGCATTCGCCGCCGAGCGCCGGCAGCTCACCCACCAGGGTGCGCACGAGCGTGCTCTTTCCCGCGCCGTTGCGCCCGAGCAGCCCGATGCGCGCGCCGCGCTCGATGGTGAGCGACACGCCGCCGAGCACCGGGACATCGTCATAGCCGGCCTGCAGGTCGCGCGCGAGGATGAGCGGATCGGGCGAGTCACCGGGATCGGGCAGCGTGAAGCTGGCCGCCCGGTTCATGCGCAGCGGCGCGATCTCGGCCAGACGCTCGAGCGCCTTGATCCGGCTCTGCACCTGTCGGGCCTTGGTCGCCTGCGCGCGGAAGCGGTCGATGAAGGCGGTGAGATGCGCCACCCGGGCCTGCTGCTCGGCCTGCTGGCGCTGTTGCTGGGCCTGACGCTGCGCCCGTTGCAGCTCGCTGGCGGTATAGCCACCGGCGTAGCGCACTAGGGTCTGGTTCTCGAACGAGAGCGTGGCCTGCGCCACGCGGTCGAGGAAGTCGCGGTCATGCGAGACCACGATCGCCGTGCCCGGGTAGCGGGTGAGCCAGCGCTCGAACCACACGATCGCGTCCAGGTCGAGGTGGTTGGTGGGTTCGTCAAGCAGCAGCAGATCGCTCGGCACGAACAGGGCGCGCGCCAGGTTCAGCCGCATGCGCCAGCCCCCCGAGAGCGAGCCCACCGGCTGCGCGGCGGCCTCCTCCGAGAAGCCCAGACCGGCCAGCAGCTCCTTGACCCGGGCGTGGGCCGAGGCGTCGCCGCGCTCGTCGAGCGACTCGTGCGCGGCGGCCAGCGCCAGGCCGTCGCCACTGGCCTCGGCCTGCGCCAGCGCGGACCGCGCGGCCTGCAGCGCCTCATCGGCCTGCTCCACGAAACGCCACGCGGGCAGCTCGCCCCCGGGCACATGCTGCTCCAGGCGCACCACCCGCATCGGCGGCTGCTCGAAGTCACCGGCCTCGGTGTGCACCTCGCCGGCGAGCGCCGCCAGCAGCGTCGACTTGCCGCAGCCGTTGGGCCCGATCAGCGCGATGCGCTCGCCGGGCGCGATGCTCGCGTCGGCGTTCTCGATGAGCGGGCGGCCGCCGCGTGCCAGCGAGATGCGCTTGAGGCGGATCAAGTGGCGCGCTTCCAGGCGGTCAGCGCCTCGCGGCTGATGGCCACGATCATTTCCTCGCCGGCGCTGACCGGCACATAGGCGAATTCCAGCCCCGGGAAGGCGGCCTCGAAGTGGCGCGCCTCGTGTCCGATCTCGATCACCAGCAGCCCCTGCCGGGCGAGCCGCTCGGGCGCCTCGCGCAGGATGCGCGCGATCAGGTGCATGCCGTCGGGGCCGCCGGCCAGCGCCTGCTGCGGCTCATGGCGGTACTCGGCGGGCAGGGCGGCCATCGAGGCTGCGTTCACGTAGGGCGGGTTGCTCAGGATCAGCGCGTGACGCGCCGCGGGCAGGCCGCCGTACAGGTCACCCTGGTACAGCGTGACGCGGTCTTCCAGGCCATGCAGGCCGAGATTCTCGGCGGCCAGGGCGAGCGCGTCGGCAGAGAGGTCGGTGGCGCTCACCGAGGCCTGCGCAAAGCGCAGTGCCGCGGCCACCGCGATGCTGCCGCCGCCGGTGCACAGGTCGAGCACCGATGCCGGCGGATCGTCTGGCAGCCAGGGGTCGAGGGCGCCATCGAGCGCCTCGACCAGCACCGAGCGGGGAATCAGCGCTCGCGGGTCGGCCCTGAAGCGCAGGCCGCGCAGCCAGGCCTCGCCGGTGAGATAGGCGGTGGGCAGCCGCTCGACGCAGCGGCGCTCCACCAGCGCCGCGATGGCCTCGCGTTCGGCCGTCAGCAGGCGTGCATCCAGGTGCGGCTCGGGGTCATCGAGCGCCAGGCGCAGCGCCCACAGCGCCAGCCAGGTGGCCTCGTCGCGCAGGCTCTCGGTGCCCTGGCCGAGCGCCACACCGGCGGCGGCCATCCGGCTGCAGCTCCAGCGGATCAGGTCTCGCAGCGTGACGAGTTCGCGCGCGGCCTGCTCGGGGCCGGGTACTGGCGGCAGCGGCGAGGCCTGCGGCAGGGTGGCCTGCGCGCCCGCCCGCGACGGGCTGCTCATCGGGGGAAGGCCGCCTGGTAGGTGGCTTCGGAAAAGCCGATGAGCAGCCGCTCCGGCGCCTCGAGGACCGGCCGCCGGATGAGCAGCGGCGCCGCGAGCAGGCACTCGGTGAGG
This sequence comes from Burkholderiales bacterium, assembly GCA_037146935.1. Taxonomy (GTDB): domain Bacteria; phylum Pseudomonadota; class Gammaproteobacteria; order Burkholderiales; family Burkholderiaceae_E; genus Quisquiliibacterium. The sequence continues at coordinate 54,029 of JBAWWD010000026.1, read as the reverse complement.
CTGGCGGCATCGACCACGGCGCGTCGTTGCGCCTCGGACAGCTGCCGCCAGGTCTGGCCGCGCCGGTTGAGCAGCGAATCCCAGGGGACGCGGGCAAGCCAGCGTCCCAGCATCTCGGCGCTGACGCCATCAGCGCGCAGATCGTGCCAGGTGAAGGCGATGCCCTGGGCGCGCAGCCACTGGCGCGCCTTGCGGCATTGGTCGCAGGTGTCGATGCCGTAGAGGGTGGGGGTCATGGGCGCGGCCGGCGCGAGGGCAGCGGAATCGGACGGTCCGTCACTCTACGCGAAATCCCTCTCTGCCGATGTTGGAGCGCCTGCCCCCACAGCCCTCAGACGTTCAGCAGAAACTCCGCGAAAGACGGCCCGTCGCCTTCGCGCTTGGTCTCGGTGCTCTCGCTCTTGCTCTCGGAAGAAGCCACCTGTCGCTCGGAGTTCTCCATGAGCCAGAGCAGGTTGGTGGGCGAGTCGGCGTTGGCCAGGGCGTCTTCCCGGGTGATCTTGCCCTGGCGCACCAGTTGCAGCAGGCTTTGTTCGAAGGTCTGCGAGCCGGGCGCGAGGCTCTTTTCCATCGCGTCCTTGATGTCGCCGAGGTTGCCGGCTTCGATCAGTTCGGCCACGTAGCGGGTGTTGAGCAGCAGTTCCACGGCCGGGATGCGGGCCCCGGTGGTGCTGCGCACCAGCCGCTGCGAGGCGATGCTCTTGAGCGTGCCGGCCAGATCGGAGAGCATCACCCGCCGATTCTCGGGCGGGTAGAAGCTCACGATGCGGTTCAGCGCATTGTTGGCATTGTTGGCGTGCAGGGTGGCCAGCACCAGGTGACCGGATTGCGAGTAGGCGATGGCGGCCGACATGGTCTCGACATCGCGGATCTCGCCGATCAGGATGCAGTCGGGCGCCTGGCGCATGGCGTTGCGCAGGCCCACCAGCAGGGAGTCGGTGTCGGTGCCGATCTGGCGCTGGTTGACGATCGAGCGCTTGTTGCGGAAGGTGAATTCGATCGGGTCCTCGAAGGTGAGGATATGGCCCGAGCGGTTCTCGTTGCGATGCTCGATCAGCGAGGCCATGGTGGTGGACTTGCCCGATCCGGTGGAGCCCACCACCAGCACCAGGCCGCGCGGCTCCATCACCATGTGGCGCATGGCATCGGGCAGCCCCAGGTGCTCGAAGCGGGGTATGTCGCCCGGGATGTATCGAATGACGCAGGCTGGCGAGCCGCGCTGCCGGAACACGTTGATCCGGAAGCTGCCCACCCCCATCACGCTGTAGCCCAGGTTGAGCTCGCGACGGTCCTCGAACTCCTGCCACTGCCGCTCGGAGACCACCTGGCGCAGCAGCGCCATCACCGCGGCAGGATCGAGGCGTTGCTGGTTGATGGGGACGGTGAGGCCGTTCACCTTGATGTGGGCTGCCGACCCGGGCGACAGGAAGAGGTCGGACCCCTTCTTCTCGGCCAGCAGCCGCAGCAGCTTTTCCATCATCGACACGAGCGACCGCCTTTCCCTCGTGCCGCCCGGCTCAGTCGCCGCGCAGCAACTCGTTGATCGCGGTCTTCGCACGCGTCTGGGCGTCGACGCGCTTGACGATGACCGCGCAATACAGATTGACCCGACCGTCCGCCGAAGGCATGGAGCCGGGCACCACCACCGAACCCGAGGGCACCCGGCCGTAGAGCACCTGACCCGTGGTGCGATCGAAGATCTTGGTGCTCTGGCCGATGAACACGCCCATCGACAGCACCGAGTTCTCCTCGACCACCACGCCCTCGACCACCTCCGAGCGGGCACCGATGAAGCAGTTGTCCTCGATGATGGTCGGGTTGGCCTGCAGGGGCTCCAGAACCCCCCCGATGCCCACACCGCCCGACAGGTGGACGTTGCGGCCGATCTGCGCGCACGACCCCACCGTGGCCCAGGTATCGACCATGGTGCCTTCATCGACGTACGCGCCGATGTTCACATACGAGGGCATCAGCACCACGTTTCGACCGATGAACGCGCCCCGACGGGCCACGGCCGGTGGCACCACCCGGTAGCCGCCCTGGGCGAAATCCGCGGCGGTGAAGTCGGCGAACTTGGTGGGCACCTTGTCGTAGAACTGCAGCGCGCCGGCCGGCAGCACCGCGTTGTCTTCCAGGCGGAAGGACATCAGCACCGCCTTCTTGATCCACTGGTGCACGATCCACTCGCCGGCGCGTTTCTCGGCCACGCGCACGCGCCCGGCGTCGAGTTCGGCCAGCACGTGGCCGATCGCCTCGCGCACCGCGGCCGGGGCGTCCTTGGGCGACAGGGCGTTGCGGCCTTCCCAGGCCTGATCGATGGTGGTCTGCAGGTCAGTCATGCGGGTTCTCTCGGGGATGGGTGAAGAAGGATCGGGCCCGGCTCAGCCGGCCACGAAGCGGACGATGCGGCCGGCGGCCTCGACGCACGCGGCCAGGGGCTCGACCAGCGCCAGGCGCACATGGCCGCGCCCGGGGTTGCTGCCATCGGGCCCGGGCCGGGCGAGGTAGCTGCCCGGCAGCGACAGCACATTGAAGCGACGGTAGAGCTCGCGCACGAAGGCCTCGTCGTCGCCACCCGGCACGCGGGCCCAGTAGTAGAAGCCCGCTTCCGGGCGCTGCACGCCGAGCACGGGTTCGAGCAGCGGCTGCAGCGCGGCGAACTTCTCGCGGTACTGGCGACGGTTCTCGGCCACGTGGGCCTCGTCGGACCACGCGGCGATGGAGGCCTGCTGCACCGGCGGGCTCATGGCGCTGCCGTGGTAGGTGCGATAGAGCAGGAAGGCGGCCATCAGCTCGGCGTCTCCGGCCACGTAGCCCGATCGCATGCCCGGCGCATTGGAGCGCTTGGACAGGCTGCCGAAGACCACCAGGCGCCGGAAATCCGGCCGGCCGGCGGCGACGGCCGCGGCCAGCGCGCCCAGCGGCGGTCGCGACTCGTCGAGGTAGATCTCGGAGTAGCACTCGTCGGCGGCGATGCAGAAGCCGTGGGTGTCGGACAGCCTGAAGAGCAGATCCCACTCGGCCTGGGTCATCACCGCGCCGGTGGGATTGCCGGGCGAGCAGACAAAGAGCAGGTGCGTGCGCTGCCAGACCGATTCGGGCACCGACTGCCAGTGGCAGCGGTAGCCATTGGCCGGGTTCTGGTCGACGTACCAGGGGCTGGCGCCGGCGAGCAGGGCCGCGCCTTCATAGATCTGATAGAACGGATTGGGACAGACCACGAGCGGGTCGCCGGCCGGGTCGATCACGGTCTGGGCGAAGGCAAAGAGTGCCTCGCGGCTGCCGTTGATGGGCAGCACCTGGTTGCGCGGGTCGAGCGCCGGCAGGCCGTGGCGCTGCGCGAGCCAGCCCGCGATGGCCCGACGCAGTTCGGGCGAGCCCGCGGTGGCGGGGTAGCTGGACAGGCCGGCCAGGGAGCCCACCAGGGCGTCGGTGATCAGCGCCGGGGTGGGGTGCTTGGGCTCGCCGATCGACAGGTTCAGCGGCGCATGCGCGGGATCGGGCGTGACCCCGCTGAGCAGACTGCGCAGGCGCTCAAACGGATAGGCCTGCAGTGTCTTGAGTCTTGGGTTCAAGAATCTGCTCCAGGTATTTGATTTTTATGATTATCTGAAGTTTGACTGGAGCGGGAAACTGTCCAGGTCAACCCGCTGGGGCGGCTTCCAGCCCCGCTTGCGGTGCTCCACCACCACGTTGGTGAAGATGCCGCCGCGCACATACCAGCGGGCCGTCACCTTCAGGTAGCGGGGCGCCAGGCCGGCGACCAGTTCATCGGTGATGCGGTTGGTGACGGCCTCGTGGAAGGCGCCCTGGTCGCGGAACGACCACATGTAGGTCTTCAGGCTCTTCAGTTCGACGTTGCGCTTGTCGGGCACGTAGTCGATGACGAAGGTGGCGAAGTCGGGCTGACCGGTGAGCGGGCACAGGCAGGTGAACTCGGGCACCTCGAGGTGCACGAGATAGTCGCGCTCAGGGGCGGGATTGGGGAAGGTCTCTAGGCGCTGGCTGGGCTTGGAGGGCATGGACGAACGGCTTTCCGGGCGCGGCGGCGCCCGCCGGTAGGCAGGCGCCCCTCAAATCAAAAGCCCCGCGCAGGGTTCGCTGGGAACCGGCGGGGCCAGGGTGGGCGGGTGCTATTATAGGCGGGTCGAAGCCGCCAGCGCGGCTTTTCGCTTTTCTGTCGGGCCCATCGCTCCGGGGTGTTTCGCGCGTGCGACTCAAGCAGATCAAGCTGTCGGGCTTCAAATCCTTCGTCGATCCCACTGCCTTCGAGGTGCCCGGCCAGCGGGTTGGCGTGGTCGGGCCCAACGGGTGCGGCAAGTCGAACATCATCGATGCGGTGCGCTGGGTGCTGGGCGAGTCCAAGGCGTCCGAGCTGCGCGGCGAGTCGATGCAGGATGTCATCTTCTCGGGCTCGGTCGATCGCAAGCCGGCCTCGCGGGCCTCGGTGGAGCTGGTCTTCGACAACTCGCTGGGCCGCATCGGCGGCGCCTGGTCCAGCTTTGCCGAGCTCGCGGTCAAGCGAGTGCTCAGCCGCGACAACCAGTCGGCCTATTACATCAACAACCAGGCCGTGCGCCGCAAGGACGTCCACGACCTGTTCCTGGGCACCGGGCTGGGGCCGCGCGCCTACGCCATCATCGGTCAGGGCAGCATCTCGCGCATCATCGAGTCCCGGCCCGAAGACCTGCGGGTCTTCCTCGAGGAGGCCGCCGGCATCTCCCGCTACAAGGAGCGCCGGCGCGAAACCGAGAACCGGCTGTCCGACACCCGCGAGAACCTCACCCGCGTGGAGGACATCCGCCGCGAGCTCGATGGGCAGATCGAGAAGCTGTCGCGGCAGGCCGAGGTTGCCCGCCAGTATCGCGAGCATGAGGCCGACCGGGAGCGCAAGCAGCAGATGCTGTGGCTGGTGCGCCGAGACGAGGCCGGGGCCGAGCAGCAGCGGCTGGCCCAGGAGGCCGGTCGCGCCCAGATCACGGTTGATGGCGCGCTGGCCGAGCTGCGCGAGCTCGAGGCGGCCATCGAGACCCTGCGCAGCACGCATTACGCCGCGAGCGACGAGGTGCATGCCGCGCAGAGCGCGTACTACACCGCCAATGCCGAGGTCGTCCGCCTCGAGAACGACATCCGCCGCGTGGTCGACACCCAGGAGGAGATCGGCGGCCGCCTGACGGGCCTGCGGGCCCGCGAGACCCGTGCCCGCCAGGACGGTGAGCGCGCGCTCGAGGAGCAGGCCGAGGCCCATGGCGCGCTCGAGGAAGCGCAGGCGCGCGCCGAGGATCTCTCCGGTCGCCTGCTCGAGCTCACCGAGGCCACCGCCCCGCTGGAGCAGCAGGTGCGCGAGGCGCGCGCCCGGCTCGAGCAGACCCGCGCCGTGGCGGTCGGCACCCGGCAGGCCATCGAGCTGTCGGCCGAGCGCCAGCGCAATGCCCAGCGCGCGCTGGCCGACGCCCAGCGCCGCCAGGAACGCCTGCAGGGCGAACGCGCGCAGATCCAGGCGCCCGCGGACGAAGACCTCGCCGCCATGCGCGAGTCCCTGGCCATTGCCGAAGACGCCGAGCAGCGCAGCGCCCAGGCGCAGACCGAGGCCGAGACCCGCTCGCGCGAGGCCGAGCAGGCCCGGGCCCCGGCCCAGCAGGCGCTGCGCGAGGCCGAGGGGGAATTCACCCGCGTCGAGGCCCGCATCGTTGCGCTCAAGCAGCTGCAGGAGCGGGCGCAGAGCCAGTCGCGCATCGGCCCGTGGCTCAGTCGCCATGGCCTGGACAGCCTGGGTCGCCTCTGGCAGCGCCTGCGCATCGAGGAGGGCTGGGAGACCGCGGTCGAGTCGGTCATCCGCGAGCGGGTCGAGGCCCTCGAGATCGGCCGGCTGCAGACCGCCGCGGCGCTGGTGGCCGACGCGCCCCCGGCCAAGGTCGCGTTCCTGTCGCCGCGGGTGCAGCCGGTGGTGGCTGCGCCGCTGGCCGGCCTGCGGCCCCTGATCGAGGTCATCCGGGTGACCGATGCCGGGCTGCATGCGGTGCTGGCCGACTGGCTGCACGGCCACTGGTGCGCCGAGTCGCTCGACGCCGCGGTCGGCCAGAGCGCCGACCTGCTCGCCGGCCAGCGCCTGGTCACCCGCGAGGGCCATGTGGTCGGCCCCCAGTCGCTGCAGCTCTATGCAGCCGATTCCGCGCAGGAGGGCGTGCTCGCCCGTCAGCACGATCTCGAGCACCTGGCCCGCGAGCAGCGCGCCCGCCAGCTGCTGGCCGACGAGGCGCGCGCCGCGGCGGGGCGCGCCGAGCAGCAGGCTTCTGAATCCGCGCGCCTGCTCGCCCAGGCCCGCGAGGACCACAGCCGCGCCATGCGCGATCTGGCCAGCGTGCGGCTCGATGCCCAGAAGCTCGAGCAGATTCATGAGCGGGCACGCCTGACCCGCGGTCGGCTGGAGCAGGACCTGGCCGAGGTGGCGGGCCAGCTCGAGGAGGCCGCGGCCACGCTCGAGGAGCAGTCGGCGGCCTTCGAGCAGCTCGACGCCGATCTGGCCGACCACCAGCAGAGCCAGGAAGATGCCGCGCAGGCCTTCGAAGCCCTCGAGGCGCAGCTGGCGGCCCACCGCGACCGGGTGCGCGGCGCCGAGCGCGCCGAGCAGGAGGCTGACTTTGCCCGCCGCGAGGCCGAGGCGCGCATCGAGCGCCTGCAGGCCCGCATCGCGCAGGCCGAGCAGCAGGCGCTTGAAAGTCGCGAGGAGGCCGAGGCCCTCGAGACCCGGCTTGCCAGCCTGTCTGATGCCGAGACCCGGCTCGCGCTCGATGCCGCGCTGGCCGCGCGGGCCGGCACTGAACAGGCATTGTCGGCCGCGCGCCAGCGGCTCGACGAGATCGCCCAGACCCTGCGCACCCGCGATGAAGACCGGCTCGGGCTGGAGCGCCGCCAGGATCCGCTGCGCCAGCGCCTGGTCGATGCGCAGATGCGCGAGCAGGCCGCGCGCCTGAGCGTGGAGCAGTACGCCACCCTGATCGCCGAGAAGCCCTTCGACGAGGCCGCCGTGCGCGCGCATTTCCCGCAGGAGCCGCGCGCGTCCTGGCTGCAGGGCGAGGTCACCCGGCTCGACAACGCCATCAGCGCGCTGGGCGCGGTCAATCTCGCGGCCCTCGAGGAGCTGGGCGCCAGCAACGAGCGCAAGCAGTTCCTCGATGCCCAGTCGGCCGACCTCAACGAGGCGATCAGCACGCTCGAGGACGCCATCCGTCGCATCGACCGCGAGACCCGCGAGCTGCTGCAGCAGACCTACGACGCGGTCAACCGCGGCTTCGGCCAGCTCTTCCCCGAGCTGTTCGGCGGCGGCGAGGCCCGCCTCATCCTCACCGGCGCCGAGCTCCTCGATGCCGGCATCCAGGTGATGGCCCAGCCCCCGGGCAAGCGCAACACCACCATCCACCTGCTCTCGGGCGGCGAGAAGGCGCTCACCGCCATCGCGCTGGTGTTCGCCATGTTCCAGCTGAACCCGGCGCCGTTCTGCCTGCTCGACGAGGTCGACGCGCCGCTCGACGACGCGAACACCGAGCGCTACTGCGAGATGGTCCGGCGCATGTCGGACCAGACCCAGTTCCTGTTCATCACCCACAACAAGATCGCGATGGAACTCGCTCAGCAACTGGTTGGCGTCACCATGCAGGAGCGCGGCGTGTCGCGCATCGTTGCCGTCGACATCGACTCGGCCCGTCAGATGGCGCAGGCAGCATGAACGGCACCGGCGCGTTCAGTTCGCTGGCGGTCAGCGCCCTGGTGCTGGTCGTGCTCGGCGTGGTGGCGGTGCTGGGCTACAACGCCTGGCAGGCCCGGCGTCGCGGCGCCCGGCTGAGGGCGGTGGCCACCCCGGCGCCGGCCACCGCGTCCACCACGGTCACACGGGCCGAGCCCACGCTGGGCGCGTTGGACGATCCGGCCGCTGCGCCGGGCGCAGCGCCCGCCGATGATCCCGTCGAGGCCCCGGCGTCGGTGGCCAGTCTGGTCACCGGGGTTCGCCTGAGCCCGCTCACCGATTGCCTGGTCGAGTTCGAGCTGCCCGAGCCGGTCAGTGCCGAGCGATTGCTCTCGGGCCCGGCCGCGCTGCGTCGCGTGGGCGGCAAGCCGGTGGCGCTCGAGGGCTGCGCCGCCTCGGCCGCCGAGCAGCCCGATGCCGCCTGGGAGCCCCTGGCGCCGGGGCAGCGGCTCTCCCGGCTGCGGGTCGGCGTGCTGCTGGCCAACCGCAACGGGCCGCTCAACGCCATGGAGTTCTCCGAGTTCGTGGCTGCCGTGCAGGCGCTGGCCGACCGCCTCGGCCTGCTCGCCGACATCCCCGACATGAGCGCGGTGCTGCAGCGCGCCCGCGCGCTCGACGAGACCTGCGCGTCGCTCGACGCGATGGTGGGTGTGAACGTGCTCGCGCCGCAGGCGCTGGGCCTGGCCGATCTTGCCCGGCTGGCCCAGGAGTCTGGCTGCGTCGAGCGTGGCAACAACCGCCACGTCCGTCTGGGGCCGGGCGGCGAGCTGCTGTTCTCGGTGAGCCTGGGCGACGCCCCCGATCGCATCTCCCTGCTCATCGATGTGGCGCGCGCGCCGCTTGCGGCCGAGCCCTGGGAACGGCTGCTCGACTGCGCCCGCCACTGCGCGCTGCGCCTCGACGGCCGGCTGGTCGATGACCAGGGCAGGGCGCTCACGCAGGCGGTGCTGCTGCGCATCGGCGAACAGCTGGCCGCCCGCCAGCAGGCGCTGCTCGACGCCGGGCTCGCGCCTGGATCGCCGCTGGCGCTGCGGGTCTTCAACTGACGGGGCGCGCCATGAGCGCCGATCCGTCTTCGGCTGTGTCTGACCCCGCCGCGCGGGCCGCGGCCTTGCGCGAGTCGCTGGCCCGCTACAACCATGAGTACTACGTGCTCGACGCGCCCAGCGTGCCCGACGCGGTCTACGACCAGTGCCTGCGTGAACTGCAGGCGCTCGAGGCGGCGCACCCGGACCTCATCACCCCTGACTCACCCACGCAGCGGGTGGGCGCGGCCCCGGCGGCGGGCTTTGCCACCGTGCCGCACGCGGTGCCCATGCTGTCGCTGAGCAATGCCTTCGATGACGAGGAGGTGCTCGGCTTCGATCGACGGGTGCGCGAGGCCCTCGGCCCGCTGCTGGCCAACGATGAGCCCGTGGCCTACACCGCGGAACTCAAGTACGACGGCCTGGCGGTCAGCCTGCGCTACGAGCACGGCGTGCTCGCGCTGGCCGCCACCCGGGGCGACGGCGCCAGCGGCGAGAACGTCACCGCCAACCTGCGCACCGTGCGCGCGGTGCCGCTGCGGCTGCGTGCCGGCGTCGCGCCCGAGCTCCTCGAGGTGCGGGGCGAGGTGCTCATGTACAAGGCCGACTTCGAGCGCCTGAACCAGGCGCAGCGACAGGCGGGCGAGCGCGAGTTCGTCAATCCGCGCAATGCCGCGGCCGGCGCGCTGCGGCAGCTCGATCCGGCGGTCACGGCTCGCCGCCCCCTGCGCTTTCTCGCCTACGGGCTGGGCGAGCTGCGTGGCGCGCCGCCGCCCGCCACCCATGCGGCCTTGCTCGAGTGGCTGCGCGAACTCGGCCTGCCGGTGGGGGCCGAGCGCGAGCTGCTGTCCGGCCCGCAGGCGCTGCTCGACTTCTATCGGCGGATGCAGGCGCGGCGCGCCGAGCTGCCCTATGACATCGACGGGGTGGTCTACAAGGTCAACCGGCGCGACTGGCACGAGCGCATCGGCCACGTCGCGCGCGCGCCGCGCTTTGCGCTCGCCCACAAGTTTCCCGCCGAGGAGGCGGTCACCGAGCTGCTCGACATCGAGATCCAGGTCGGTCGCACCGGGTCGCTCACGCCGGTGGCGCGGCTGCGTCCGGTGTTCGTGGGCGGCACCACGGTGTCCAACGCCACGCTGCACAACGAGGACGAGATCCGGCGCAAGGACCTGCTGATCGGCGATGCCGTGGTGGTGCGTCGCGCCGGCGATGTCATTCCCGAGGTGGCTCGCGCGCTCACCGACCAGCGCCCGCCGCCCGACTCGCCGGCCTTCGCCGAGCGCTGGCGGCGCTTCGTCATGCCCACGCACTGCCCGGCCTGCGGCAGCGCCGCGGTGCGCGAGGAGGGCGAGGTGGCCTGGCGCTGCGTGGCCGGGCTGTCCTGCCCGGCGCAGCGCAAGCAGGCGCTGCTGCACTTCGCGCAGCGCCGCGCCATGGACATCGAAGGCCTGGGCGAGAAGCTGGTCGATCAGCTCGTCGATGCCGGGCTGGTGCTGTCGCCGGCCGATCTCTACCGGCTCGATGCCGCCCGGCTCGGCGGGCTCGATCGCATGGGCGAGAAGTCGGCGGCCAATCTGCTCGCGGCCATCGACGCCTCGCGCCGTCCCGCGCTCGCGCGACTGCTGTTCGCGCTGGGCATCCGGCATGTCGGCGAGGAGGTGGCGCGCCAGCTGGCCGGCGCCTACCCCGACCTGCCCGCGCTGATGGCCGCGCCCTGGCCCGACATCCAGGCGCGCAAGGCCGAGATCCAGAAGGAGAACGCCCGCCGCCGCACCCGCGCCGAGCCGCTGCTGGCCGTGCCGCTGGAGGGCATCGGCCCCGAGATCATCGACAGCCTGCAGCGGTTCTTCGCCGAGCCCCACAACCGCGACGCGCTCGCGCAGCTGCTCGATGCCGGCGTGGCGCCGCAGCCGGGTGGCGATCTCGCCCTGGCCTCGGCTGCCGGTCAGGCGCCGGCCGGCGGGCCGCTGGCCGGGCTGAGCTTCGTGATCACCGGCACCCTGCCCACCCTCGATCGCGAGGCCGCGGCCGAGCGCATCCGCGCGGCGGGCGGCACGGTCTCGGGCTCGGTGTCGCGCAAGACCCGCTACCTGCTCGCCGGCGAGGCGGCCGGCAGCAAGCTCGCCCGCGCCATCGAGATCGGCGTGCCGGTCATCGACGAGGCGGCGCTGCTGGCCATGATCGAATCCCCCCAGGCGCCCGGTGCGCCGGAGCCATCCCCATGAAATTCGCCATCATCGGCGGCAGCGGGCTCAGCTCGCTGGCCGGCCTGCACGACTGCCGCCGTCAGGTGGTGCGCACCCCCTTCGGTGATCCGTCCGGGCCGCTCACCCATGGCCGCCTCGACGGGGTAGACCTGATCTTCCTCGCCCGACATGGCTACGGTCACACCATCGCCCCGCACGAGATCAACTACCGCGCCAACCTGTGGGCGCTGCACGACGCCGGGGTCGACGGGGTGGTGGCGGTGGCCACCGTGGGCGGCATCCGCCGCGAGTACGGCCCGGGCGCGCTCGTGCTGCCCGACCAGATCATCGACTACACCTGGGGCCGCCGCGCCACCTTCTTCGAGGGGCCCGATCAGCCGGTCACCCACGTGGACTTCACGCTGCCCTACGACGAGGCGGTGCGCCAGCGGCTGGCCCGCGCGGCGGCTTCCATCGGCGAGCCGCTCGCGCTCGAAGGCACCTATGGCTGCACCCAGGGCCCGCGACTCGAGAGCGCAGCCGAGATCCGGCGCATGGCGCGCGACGGGTGCGATCTGGTCGGCATGACCGGCATGCCCGAGGCGGTGCTTGCCCGCGAGCTCGGCGTGCCCTATGCCGCGCTCGGGGTCGTGGCCAATCACGCCGCCGGCATGGGCGACAGCGCGCAGGCCATCTCCATGGAGGCGATCAGCCGCACCCTGGAAGAGGCCATGGCCCGGGTGCATCGCATCCTGGGTGAGTTCGTGCGGCAGGCGGCCCTGCAGGGCTGAGGTCAAAGCCGCGCCAGACGCCCGACCGTTCGCTGATGCGCAGGCCGGCGGTACGCTGAGGCCGGCCGCCTGCTCAGGCCTGCGGCGCGCCTAGGCCTGCAGCCCGCAGGCCTGCCGCCCACTCAGGCCTGCAGCGCGGCCAGCAGGTCGGTCTCCAGCGCGATCTGCTCGCGGGCCTTGGCAAGCGAAGGGCCGTCCACCAGGAACATGTCCTCCACCCGCTCGCCCAGGGTGCTGACGCGCGCGGTGCGCAGGTTCACGCCGTGGCGGGCCAGCACGCGGGCTATGCCGTAGAGCAGCCCGGTGCGGTCATTGGCGGTGACCGCGAGCAGGTAGTGCTGTCCGCGCTCGTCGGGCCGCAGGTCCACCGTGGGCTGGATCGGGAAGTAGCGCGATCGCCGCGAGATGCGCCCGCGCACGGGCGGCGGCAGCGGCGCGTCTGCGCGCAGGCGCTCGACGAGCTCGGCCTCGATCAGCGGCAGGATGTCCCGGTAATGGATGCCCGAGCCGGGATCGACCACCAGAAAGCTGTCGAGCGCATAGCCGTGCCGGGTGGTGTGCACCCGGGCATCGAGCACCGACAGGTTGCGGCTGTCGAAGAAGCCGCAGATGCGTGCGAAGGTCTCGGGCCGATCGGGCTGGTACACCACCACCTGGAAACCCTCGCCGATCGGCGCGAGCCGGGTGCGCACCACCGGCACCGCGGTGTCGGCGTGGGCATGCAGCACGCGGGTGTGCCAGGCGACATCGGCCGCGTCGGTGCGCATGAAGTAGGGCGCGTCCAGTTGCGACCAGAAGCGCGCATAGCGCTCCTCGGGCACCGCGTAGAGGTTCAGGATGCGATGCGCCTCCTCGCGCAGCGAATCGAGGGCCGAATCGGCCTGCGGTGCCTCGCCGGCGAGGACCCGCCGGGTGGCCTGATACAGGTCCTGCAGCAGCTTGCCCTTCCAGGCATTCCAGACCTTGGGGCTGGTGCCTCGGATGTCGGCCACGGTGAGCAGGTAGAGCGCGGTGAGCCGCTCCTGGGTGCCCACCAGCTGCGCGAAGGCGAGCACCACATCGGGATCGCTGAGGTCCTGCTTCTGCGCCACCGACGACATGGTGAGGTGGTGCTCCACCAGGAACACCACCAGACCGGTGTCGTCCTCGCTCAGGCCGTGCGCCCGGCAGAAGCGGGCGGCATCGACCCGCCCGAGTTCGGAGTGATCGCCACCGCGACCCTTGGCGATGTCGTGATAGAGCGCCGCGATGTAAAGCCGCCAGGGCGCCGGGAAGCCGGCCATCAGCTGGCTGCAGAACGGGTACTCGTGCACGTGCTCGGCGATGGTGAAGCGGCGCAGGTTTCGCACCACCATCAGGATGTGCTGGTCCACCGTGTAGACGTGGAAGAGGTCATGCTGCATGCGACCGACGATGCGGCGGAACTCCGGCAGGTAGCGGCCGAGCACTGACCACTGGTTCATCCGCCGCAGCACGCGGGTGACGCCGCGCGGCTGCTGCAGCAGCTTCAGGAACAGGGCCCGGTTGGCCGGATCGCGCCGGAAGGCGGCGTCGATCCGCGTGCGGGCATGCCAGATCGCGCGCAGCGTGGGCGCGCTGATGCCGCTCAGCTCGGCGTGGCTGGCCAGCACCAGGAAGGCGCGAAGGATGGCCGCCGGATCGCGCTCGAAGAGCTGCGGGTCGATGATGTCGAGCAGCCCGAGCTGGTTGCGGAACTCGTGATCGATCGGCTCGGGCTCGGCGTCGGGCTGCGGATGCAGCGCCGATTCCAGGTTCTGCAGCAGGATCGCGCTCATCTGGGTGACGGTCTTGGCCGCCCAGAAGTAACGCTGCATGAGTTCCTCGGAGGCTGCCCGCGGATCGGCGCCCCCCAGGCCCAGGGCGGCCGCCACCTGCGCCTGCAGATCGAAGACGAGCCGGTCTTCGCGGCGACCCGACACGATATGCAGGCAGGCCCGCGTGGCCTGCAGCATGCGTTCGTTGCGGGCGAGCGCGCGCGCCTCCTCGTCGGTGGCCAGGCCGCGGCTGGCCAGCTCGCGCCAGTGGCGACCCAGCCCCGCGGCCTTGGCCGTCCAGAGCACCACATGCAGGTCGCGCAGCCCGCCCGGGCTTTCCTTGGTGTTGGGCTCGAGGCTGTAGGGCGTGTCGTCGTACTTGATGTGCCGCTGGCGCATCTCCAGGCGCTTGGCGGTGAAGAAGGCGGCCGGATCGCGGTCTTGCTCGAGGCGGGCGAGCAGCGCCCGCAGGCGCTCGGCATCGCCGGCCAGCCAGCGGGCCTCGAGCAGGCTGGTCTGCACGGTGATGTCGGCGGCCGCCTCGCTCAGGCACTCCTCGGCGCTGCGCACGCTGTGGCCGATGGCCAGGCCCGCATCCCAGCAGGCACCCACGAAGGCCTCGATCGCGGCATCGGCCCCCGGCTCGGGCGAGGCCGGGGTGAGCACCAGCAGGTCGACATCGGAGTGCGGGTAGAGCTCGCCGCGGCCGTAGCCGCCCACCGCGGCGAGCACCGCGCCGCCCGGCAAGGCTGCGGCCAGCCAGAGCTCGCGCACGCACTGGTCGGTGGCGGCGGTCAGACGCTTGAGCAGTCGGGAGGGGCGACGATCGTGGCGAAAGGCCTCGATGGCCTGCTCGCGCCGCTCGCGGCAGGCCTGGCGGATGGCGGCGATGGCCGCCGGGCTCAGCCCGGCAGTCTGATCGCCACTGTCGCCCCCCGAGGGCTGCGGCGTGGCGGGCGCGTTGGGGGGCGTCACGGGCACGCGAATGGCCCGATCAGACCGACGCCGACCCGGCGCGCTCGGGCACCGCCGGACGCGCCGGCATGCCGGCCGACACGGTGAGCACCTCGGGGCCGGTCTCGGTGACCAGCACGGTGTGTTCCCACTGGGCCGACAGGCTGTGGTCCTTGGTGACGATGGTCCAGCCGTCGGCCATCTCGCGGATCTCGCGCCGGCCGGCGTTCACCATGGGTTCGATGGTGAAGATCATGCCGGCCTCAAGACGCTCTCCGGTGCCCGGGCGACCGTAGTGCAGGATCTGCGGCTCCTCATGGAAGCGCCGGCCGATGCCGTGCCCGCAGAACTCGCGCACGATCGAGTAGCCCGCCGCCTCGGCATGACGCTGGATGGCATGACCGATGTCGCCCAGCGTGGCGCCAGGGCGGACCTGACCGATGCCGATCCACAGGCACTCATGGGTGATGTCGCACAGGCGGCGCGCGGCGATGGAGGGCTCGCCGACCGTGAACATGCGGCTGGTGTCGCCGTGGAAGCCGTCCTTGATGACGGTGATGTCGATGTTCACGATGTCGCCGTTGCGCAGCACCTTCTCGCCGGGAATGCCGTGGCAGACCTGGTGGTTCACCGAGGTGCAGATCGACTTCGGATAGGGCGAGTAACCGGGCGGGGCGTAGTTGAGCGGCGCCGGGATGGTGTTCTGCACCTCCACCATGTAGCGGTGGCACAGGGCGTCGATTTCGCCGGTGGTGATGCCGGGCTTGACGAACGGGGCGATGTAATCAAGGACCTCGGCCGCCAGGCGGCCGGCGATCCGCATCGCGGCGATCTCGTCGGGTGTCTTCAGGGTGATTGCCATGCTATGATTATAGGTTAGCTCGGGCCTGTCCGCGCGCCTTTGCGTGCTCAGGGCCGGCTTGCAGCGGTGTCCATTTGCGCCTGTGGGGCCGGGTAAACCTCGGTGGCCACAGGCGGTGGGCAGCGCTAATCGCGCGCGGCGCTCTCCAGGGTCCTTGCATCGCCTTCGGGCGGTGGGGGCACGGCCGGACGGCCAGGGCATCGCGTCAGTCAAAACCCTGACAGGAGTTCAACCATGTCCGTCACCATGCGGGAAATGCTCGAGGCCGGCGTCCATTTCGGCCACCAGACGCGGTTCTGGAATCCCAAGATGGCCCCCTTCATCTTCGGCCATCGCAACAAGATCCACATCGTCAATCTGGAAAAGACCCTGGTCATGTACCAGGACGCCATGAAGTACCTGCGCAAGCTGTCGGCCAACCGCGGCAGCATCCTCTTCGTGGGCACCAAGCGCCAGGCGCGCGAGATCATGGCCGAGGAAGCCGCCCGTGCCGGCATGCCCTACGTCGACCAGCGCTGGCTCGGCGGCATGCTCACCAACTTCAAGACCGTCAAGGGCTCCATCAAGCGCCTGAAGGACATGGAAGCCATCATGGCCGAGGGCGGCCTCGAGCGCATGTCCAAGAAGGAAGGCCTGACCTTCCAGCGCGAGCTCACCAAGCTCAACCAGAGCCTGGGCGGCATCAAGGACATGGTCAGCCTTCCCGATGCGCTCTTCGTGATCGACGTGGGGTATCACAAGATCGCCATCACCGAAGCCAACAAGCTTGGCATCCCGGTGATCGCGGTGGTCGACACCAACCACTCGCCCGAGGGCATCGACTACGTCATCCCCGGCAACGATGACTCCGGCAAGGCCATCCGCCTCTACGCGCGCGGCGCGGCCGATGCCGTGCTCGAAGGCCGCAATGCCGCGATCCAGGAGATCGTGCAGGGCGAGAGCACCGAGGAGTTCGTCGAGGTGGCCGCCAGCGAGTAAGCCCGCGGGCCCGGGTGTGCCGCGCGGCACGCCCCGGGCGCACGCAGGGCGGCGCATGGCCAACGGCCGGCGCCACGGCGTCGCCCCGTCAGGGGGCAACAGTCAGCGTCAGGGACGCCCGGGCGGCGTCCCGTCATCCTTCAATTCGGAGATCTGAAATGGCGGAAATCACCGCGAGCATGGTCAAGGAACTGCGCGAGAAGACCGACGCGCCCATGATGGAGTGCAAGAAGGCCCTCACCGAGGCCGCCGGCGACATGGCCCGGGCCGAGGAGATCCTGCGGGTCAAGCTCGGCAACAAGGCCTCCAAGGCCGCCACCCGCGTGACCGCGGAAGGCGTGGTCGGCGTGAACCTCGCCGCCGATGGTCGCAGCGGCGCGATCGTCGAGCTCAACTGCGAGACCGATTTCGTCGCCAAGAACGATGACTTCCTCGCCCTGGCTGCCACCCTCGCGAACCTGGTTGCCGAGCACAACCCGGCCGACGTGGCCGCCCTCTCGGCGCTGCCCTGCAACGGCCAGACGGTCGAGGCGGTTCGCACGGCGCTGGTGGGCAAGATCGGCGAGAACCTGAGCATCCGTCGCTTCCGGCGCTTTGCCACCGATGCCCGTCTGGCCAGCTACGTGCACGGCGGCGCCAAGATCGGCGTGCTGCTCGACCTCGCCGGTGGTGACGATGCCCTGGCCCGCGACCTGGCCATGCACATCGCCGCCAGCAAGCCCAAGGCGGTTTCCCGCGATGGCGTGGCCGAGGCCGATATCGCCCGCGAGCGCTCGATCGCCGAGCTCAAGGCCGCCGAGGAGCAGCAGAAGGCCGCCGCCGAAGGGCGCCCGGGCAAGCCGCCCGAGATCATCGCCAAGATGATCGAAGGCTCGGTGCAGAAGTTCCTCAAGGAGAACACCCTCCTGGGGCAGCCCTTCGTCAAGGACGACAAGCTCACCGTGGAGCAGCTGCTCAAGCAGCGCGGTGCCCAGGTGCGTGATTTCGCCCTGTACATCGTCGGCGAGGGCATCGAGAAGAAATCGAACGATTTCGCCGCGGAAGTGGCCGCCCAGGCGGCCGCGGCGGCTGCGGCGGGTCGCTGATTTCCGGGATAATCGGTCCGGAGTTCAACAGCGCCGCCCGCCGCCTGGCCGGCGGGCGGCCATCTCACCGGAGGACGATGGGTGAACACCGTGCCGATCAACCGCAGTCCTGAGCGCCCGGGCGGCGCTGGCAGCCCGGCCTACCGCCGGGTCCTGCTCAAGCTGTCAGGCGAAGCCCTGATGGGCGATGATTCCTTCGGAATCAACCGCCAGACCATAGACCGCATGGTTGCCGAGATCGCCGGCGTGGTCGCTCTCGGCATCGAGCTCGCGGTGGTCATCGGCGGGGGCAACATCTTTCGCGGCGTGGCGCCTGGCGCCTCGGGCATGGATCGCGCCACCGCCGACTACATGGGCATGCTGGCCACGGTCATGAACTCGCTCGCCCTGCAAGATGCCCTGCGCCAGGTTGGCGTGGTGGCGCGGGTGCAGTCGGCGCTCAAGATCGAGCAGGTGGTCGAGCCCTACATCCGGCCCAAGGCGCTGCGCTACCTCGAGGAGGGCAAGGTGGTCATCTTCGCGGCCGGCACCGGCAACCCCTTCTTCACCACCGACACCGCTGCGGCGCTGCGCGGCGCCGAGATGGGCGTTGAGATCGTGCTCAAGGCCACCAAGGTCGATGGCGTCTACACCGCCGATCCGGCCCGCGACCCGGCCGCCGTGCGCTATCACCGCATCAGCTTCGATGACGCCATCAGCCGCAACCTGAAGGTGATGGACGCCACCGCGTTCGCGCTGTGCCGCGACCAGCGCCTGCCGATCAAGGTGTTCTCCATCCTGAAGGAGGGCGCGCTCGCCCGTGTCTTGCGCGGCGAGGACGAGGGCACGCTGGTGCACGTCTGAGCCCTTCCTGTTTCCCCGGAGCCAACATGAGCATTGCCGAAGTCCGCAAGTCTGCCGATCAGAAGATGCAGAAGTCGATCGAGTCGATGAAGACCAGCCTCGCGCGCATCCGCACCGGGCGCGCCCATGCCGGCATCCTCGATCACGTGCAGGTCGACTACTACGGCAGCCCGGTGCCCATCAACCAGGTGGCCAACGTCACGCTGGTCGATGCCCGCACCATTGGCGTGGCGCCCTACGAGAAGAAGATGGCCGGCCCCATCGAGAAGGCCATCCGCGATTCCGGGCTCGGGCTCAATCCCGTGTCCATGGGCGAACTCATCCGCATCCCGATGCCGCCGCTCTCCGAGGAGCGCCGTCGTGAACTCACCAAGGTCGTCAAGGGCGAGGGCGAGCATGCCCGCGTGGCGGTGCGCAACCTGCGTCGCGAGGCCAACGAGCAGCTCAAGAAGCTGCTCAAGGACAAGGCCGTCTCCGAAGACGAGGAGCGCCGCGCCCAGGATGACGTGCAGAAGCTCACCGACCGGTTCGTCGCCGAGATCGACAAGCTGCTTGCGGTCAAGGAGCAGGAGATCATGACCATCTGAGCCTGCGCCCCCCGGCAAGCCGCTCCACCATGGCCGACTTCACCAGCTCCACCACCGCCGTCCCGGAAGTCGGCTCCGTGCCCCGGCATGTGGCCATCATCATGGATGGCAACGGACGCTGGGCCACGTCGCGCAAGCTGCCGCGCTTCGCCGGGCATGTGCGGGGTGTGGAGGCGGTGCGGCGGGTGGTGGAAGCCTGCCATCAGCGCGGGGTGGGGCATCTCACCCTGTTCGCGTTCAGCTCCGAGAACTGGCGCCGGCCGCCCGATGAGGTGGCCCTGCTCATGCGCCTGTTCATCCGTACCCTGCAGCGCGAACTCAACGAGCTTGCGGCGCGCGGCATCCGTCTGCGGGTGGTGGGTGACATCCAGGCCTTCGAGCCCCGCCTGCGTGATCTGATCATCGCGTCCACGGCACGGGCACCGGCCAACGAGCGCATGGTGCTCACGGTAGCCGCCAACTACGGCGGTCGCTGGGACATCCTCCAGGCCATGCGGCGCATGCTCATTGCGCATCCCGAACTGGCGGCCAATCCGGCGGCCATCACCGAGCCGGCCTTCGAGCCCTACCTGGCCATGGCCGGTCTGCCCGAGCCTGACCTCTTCATCCGCACCGGTGGCGAGCAGCGCATCAGCAACTTCCTGCTCTGGCAGCTCGCCTACACCGAGCTCTACTTCACCGACACCTACTGGCCCGACTTCGATGGCGCCAGCATCGATGCGGCCTTCGCCTCCTACCGCCAGCGCGAGCGGCGCTTCGGCCGCACCAGCGCGCAGCTCGGAGCAGGCCAGTGAGCCGCGCGCGCCCTGGCGCCAGCCAACGGCGGGGGCGCTGAGCACCATGCTCGGCCAGCGCGTCATCACGGCCGTGGCGCTCCTGGTCGTGCTGCTGCCGTCCATCTTTCTCGCGCCCACCTGGGTCTGGGGAGCGGTGTCGCTGGCCTTCCTGTCGCTGGCGGCCGCCGAATGGGTCAGCCTGCTGCCGGCGAGCCGTGCCGCGCCTGCAGCCGACACTGCCGCGGGTGCGCCCCACGCCGCTTCGCCCGCGACCCGGCCGGTGCCCTGGCTGCCGCGACGCGGCTGGCCTCTTGCGGCCGTGCTCGCGCTGGCCGGTGTTGCTGTCCTGATCTGGCGGCAAGCGCATGCCTGGCCGCCGGGCCTGCTGGCGGCCGGCATGGCCGCGCTCACCGCTTACTGGCTGGTCGCGGGGCCTACCCATCTTCGGCGTCACGACGCCCAGGGCGCGGGGCAGGCCCTGATCGGCCTGCTGCTCTTTGGCTGCTGGCTGGCGCTGTTCGAGCTGCGGCAGATCGGCGCGGTGGCGTTGCTCTCGGGCATGGCCGTGGTCTGGGTCGCCGACATCGCCGCCTACTTCAGCGGTCGCGCCTTCGGTCGGCGCAAGCTCGCGCCGGCGATCAGCCCTGGCAAGACCTGGGAGGGTGTCCTCGGTGCGCTGGTCGCGGTGGTCGGCCTCAGTCTCGCGCTCGCCAGCCTGGCCAGCCCGAACTGGCTGCATCAGTGGCAGCCGCTGCCGGCGGTGCTGGTGCAGGGCACCGGCGCCCTGGGGGCGGCGCTGGTGCTCGCGGGCGTGGTCGCGCTGTCCATCGTCGGCGACCTGCACGAGTCGCTCCTGAAGCGTCAGGCCGGCGTCAAGGACAGCAGCCGTCTGCTGCCCGGCCATGGCGGCGTGCTAGACCGCATCGATGCCCTGATTCCCACCATGCCGGTGGTCCTGCTGATCTTCGAACTGCTGCGCTGACACTGTGGAGGCTGCAATGCCCGTCCAGGCGATCACCATTCTCGGGGCCACCGGCTCCATCGGCGCCAGCACGCTCGATGTCATCGCCCGTCACCCCGACCGCTACCGGGTGCATGCGCTCACCGCCCATACCCGGGTCGACGAGCTGGCCGCGCTGTGCCGTCAGCACCGTCCGGCCTGGGCCGTGGTGGGCAGCGCCTCTGACGCGCGCCGCTTGGCCACGCTGCTGGCCGGGGAGGGCATCGAGATCGGCCACGGGCCCGAGGCCCTGGCGGCGGTGGCCAGCGCTGCGCCGGTCGATGCGGTCATGGCCGCGATCGTCGGCGCCGCGGGCCTCGCGCCCACGCTGGCCGCGGCGCGTGCCGGCAAGCGCATTCTGCTGGCCAACAAGGAATCGCTGGTGATGGCGGGCGAACTCTTCATGAGCGTGTGCCGCGCCAGCGGCGCCCGGGTGCTGCCCATCGACAGCGAGCACAACGCGGTCTTCCAGTGCATGCCCGCAGGGGTGCAGGCCGGTGAGCACATGCCGGCGGGCAGCGGCGTGCGGCGCATCCTGCTCACCGCCTCGGGCGGGCCGTTCCGGCGGCGCAGCCTGGCCGAGATGCATGCCGTCACCCCTGAAGATGCGGTCGCCCATCCCAACTGGAGCATGGGCCGAAAGATCTCGGTCGATTCCGCGACCATGATGAACAAGGGTCTGGAGGTGATCGAGGCGCACTGCCTGTTCGGATTGCCCTCGGCCCGGCTCGACGTGGTGGTCCACCCGCAGAGCGTCATCCACTCCCTGGTCGAATACCACGACGGCTCCATGCTCGCCCAGCTCGGCAACCCCGACATGCGCACCCCGATCGCGCACGCGCTCGCGTTCCCCGAGCGCGTGGACAGCGGCGTGGCCTCGCTCGACCTCGCCCAGCTCGCCCGGCTCGATTTCGAGCCCCCCGACACCGTGCGTTTCCCCTGTCTGCGCCTTGCCCGTGAGGCCCTCGAGGCCGGTTCCGGCGCCTCCTGCGTGCTCAATGCCGCCAACGAGATCGCGGTCGCCGCCTTCCTGGAGCGGCGCATCGGTTTCACCCGGATCGCCGATGTGGTCGAATCCACTCTGCAGACGCTGGGCGGCTCGGCCTCGCCGGTGTCCATCGAGGCGGCGGTCGAGATCGATGCCCAGGCCCGGCGTCACGCCGCCGCCGAGGTGCTGGCCCGCGCGGCCTGATCGTCTGCCTTGCCGGCCCTCTTCGCCCACCCCTTGCAGGACTGACCATGCTCCAGACCCTGTTGGCCTTTCTGGTCGCGCTCACCCTGCTGGTGTTCGTCCATGAGCTCGGCCACTACCTCGCGGCCCGCTGGTGCGGCGTCAAGGTGCTGCGCTTCTCGGTCGGCTTCGGGCCGTCGGTGTTCACCTGGCGGGTGGGGCCCGACCGCACCGAGTGGGCGCTGTCTGCCATTCCGCTCGGCGGCTACGTCAAGATGCTCGACGAGCGCGAGCAGGGCACCGATGCCATCCCGGCCGCTGACCTGCCGCGGGCCTTCAGTCGCCAGTCGCTGGGCCGGCGGGCCTTCATCGTGGTCAGCGGGCCGCTGGCGAACTTCATCCTCGCCATCGGCCTCTACGGCGTGATCAACCTGATCGGGGTGGACGAGCCGGCGGCAGTGGTCGCCTCGCCGCCCGCGGCCACGGCGGCGGCGCAGTCGGGCTTCACGGGTGGCGACCGGCTGGTGTCCATCGACGGCCGTGACGTGCGCTCCTGGAATGAGGTCCGCCTGCACTTCATCGACGGCCTGATCGAGCGCCGGCCGGTGGCGGTCGGCGTGGCCCGGGGCGCCGAGCAGCTCACCCTCAGCCTGGCCACCGACGGCCTGCCCCCGGGCGAGCTCGAACGCGATTTCCTGCGCACGCTGGGGCTCGAGCTCGGCGGGGGGCGGGTCCGGATCGCCAGCATCTCCAGCGGATCGGCGGCGCAGCGCGCCGGGCTGCAGGGCGGCGACGAGGTCATCGCCGCGGGCGGCGCCCCGATCACCCGCGCCTCGCAGCTCATCGATCTCATCCGGGCCAATCCCGGCCGGCCCGTGGGCCTGGACATCGAGCGCGAGGGGCTCGCCATGCGCATCGAGGTCACGCCCGACGCCGCGGCCTCCGATCGGCCCGGCGAGCAGGGCCAGACCATCGGCCGGATCGGCGCGGGCATCGGCGCGCGGGTGGCCATGGTCGATGTGCGGTACGGCCCGCTCGAGTCCCTGCAGCGCGCGGTGGTTCGCACCTGGGACATGTCGGTGTTCTCGCTGCGCATGCTCGGCAAGATGGTCATGGGCGAGCTCAGCTGGCGCAACCTCAGCGGCCCGGTGGCCATCGCCGACTATGCCGGGCAGAGCTCCCGTGTGGGCTGGTATGCCTACCTGGGCTTCCTGGCGCTCATCTCGATCAGCCTGGGGGTGCTCAACCTGCTGCCGGTCCCGGTGCTCGACGGGGGGCATTTGGTATATTACGGCGTCGAGGCCATCCGGGGTCGCCCGCTGTCCGAGCGCTCCCTTGAACTCACCCAGAAGGCAGGCATGGCCGTCATCGGGCTCATGATGGCGGTGGCCCTGTTCAACGATCTCAGCCGCCTGATCGGATCCTGATGCGATTTCCGCGCTACTGGCGCGGCGCTGCCGCGAGGCGCCTGTTGCAGGCGTGCGCGGCGGTTGCCGTGTGGCTTCTGGCCCAGTCGGCCTTCGCATTCCAGCCCTTCGTCGTTCGCGATATCCGCATCGAAGGCGCGCAGCGAACCGAGGCCGGCACCGTCTTCGGCTACCTGCCGGTCAAGGTCGGTGACACCCTCACCCCAGACAAGGCCATCTCGGCCACCCGGGCGCTCTACGCCACCGGGTTCTTCAAGGACGTCCGGCTCGAGGTCGATCGCGATGTGCTGGTGGTGGTGCTCGAGGAGCGCCCCGCGGTGGCCACCATCGACATCACCGGCACCAAGGAATTCGACAAGGACACCATCCGCCGCGCCCTGCGCGATATCGGGCTCGCGGAGAGCCGGGTGTTCGACCGCAGCCTGCTCGAACGCGGCGAGCAGGAACTCAAGCGCCAGTACCTGTCGCGCGGCAAGTATGCGGTGCAGGTGACCAGCACCGTCACGCCCCTTGAGCGCAACCGGGTGGGCATCACCCTGGCGGTCGAGGAGGGCGACACCGCCGGCATCCGCAGCATCGCCATCGTGGGCAACAAGGCCTTCTCGGAGGCGGTGCTGCTCGACCAGTTCAAGCTCACCATTCCCAACTGGCTCACCTGGTACACCAAGACCGACCGCTACGCCCGCGAGAAGCTCGCCGGCGACCTCGAAGCCCTGCGCTCCTTCTATCTCGATCGTGGCTACCTGGAGTTCTCGCTCGACTCCACCCAGGTGTCCATCACCCCCGACAAGGAAGCCGTCCACATCGTGCTCGGCATCACGGAAGGCGGGCTGTTCAAGGTCAGCGGCATCAACCTCGGCGGCCAGCTGCTCGGCCGCAAAGACGAGCTCGCCCGTCTGGTGCAGCTCAAGCCGGGCGATGTGTTCTCGGGCCGTCGGCTGGCTGAATCCAACCGGCTGATCAGCGAACGGCTGGGCGCGCTGGGCTACGCCTTCGCCAACGTGAACGCGGTGCCGCAGATCGACCGTGAAAAGCGCGAGGTTGCCTTCGACGTGCTCGTCGATCCGGGGCGCCGCGTGTACGTGCGACGCATCAACATCTCCGGCAATGCGCGCACCCGCGATGAAGTCATTCGCCGCGAGATGCGCCAGTTCGAGGATGCCTGGTACGACTCCGAGAAGATCCGGCTTTCCCGTGAACGGATCGGGCGGCTGGGCTATTTCGTCGATGTGCGCATCGACAATTCCCCCGTGCCTGACGCGCCCGACCAGATCGACCTGAACGTGGTGGTTCGCGAGCAGGCCACCGGCGCCATCAACTTCGGGGTTGGCATCTCCACCGCCGAGAAGCTCATCCTGTCGGCGTCCATCAACCAGCAGAACTTCCTGGGTTCGGGCCAGTCGCTGGGTTTCGATGTCAACACCAGCCGCATCAACCGGACCGTGAACCTCTCGTTCACCGATCCGTACTACACCCAGGACGGCATCAGCCGCAGCTTCGACCTCTACACCCGCACATTCAACGCGTCGGCGCTGAACCTGGGTGATTACCACTGGCGCAGCAGCGGCGCGGGCATCCGCTTCGGCGTGCCCTACACCGAGGTCGACCGGGTGTCCTTCGGCGTGACTGCCGAGAACAACACGCTCACCCTGGGCAGCAATCCGCCGCAGCGCTTCAAGGACTATGTCGCGTCCTTCGGCGAGAGCAGCAATGCGCTGCTGGCCACCCTCGGCTGGCGGCGTGACTCTCGTGACAGCGCCTTCGCGCCCACCCGCGGCCATCTCAACACCGCCAACCTCGAGATCACCCTGCCGGCGGCAGACCTGCGCTACTACCGCACCACCTACATCCACCAGACCTTCCTGCCGATCACCAAGGACTACACCCTCGCTCTGAACGCCGACTTCGGTGTCGGTCGCGCGCTCGGCGGCAACATCTACCCGCTCTTCAAGAACTTCTATGCCGGCGGCATCGGCAGCGTGCGCGGCTTCTCGCAGTCATCGCTGGGCCCGCGCGATCCGGTCGACAATGTGCCGCTGGGCGGCCAGACCCGGCTGGTGGGCAATGCCGAGTTCATCTTCCCGCTGCCGGGCACGGGCAATGACCGCAGCTTCCGCTCCTTCGTGTTCCTGGACGTGGGCAACGTGTTCTCTGCCGGTCAGATCGACTTCAGCACCATGCGTGCATCCACCGGCATCGGTCTGAACTGGGCAAGCCCGATCGGCCCCATGAAGATCGGCTTTGGTTTCCCCCTGCGCCGCCAGGAAGGTGACCGCCTGCAGCGGATGCAGTTCCAGATCGGCTCGGGTTTCTGAGGAGTGAACTGTGCGACAATCCGGCGCCATGCGATTTCCCTTCCCCAGTTCCCTCCTGAAGTCGGTCTGCGGCACCGCGGTGCTGGCGCTCGGTCTGGCAGTGGCGGCCCAACCGGTCTGCGCGCAGGAACTGCGCCTGGGCTTCGTGAACACCCAGCGCATCCTGCGTGATGCCGAGCCGGCCAAGGCGGCGCAGCGCAAGATCGAGGCCGAGTTCGGCAAGCGCGACAAGGAACTCCAGGACCTGGCTGCGCGCCTGAAATCGCTCAGCGAGCGGCTCGAGCGTGATGCCGCCGTGACCAGCGAGTCCGAGCGCGGCCGGCGGCAGCGCGAGTTCGCCGAGCTTGAAAAAGACTTCCAGCGCAAGCAACGCGAGTTCCGCGAGGACCTCAACCAGCGCCAGAACGAGGAAGTGCAGCTGCTCATCGATCGGGCCAACCGCATCATCCGGCAGATCGCCGAGCAGGAGAAATTCGACCTGATCGTCCAGGATGCGGTGTACTGGAATCCCCGCATCGATGTCACCGACAAGGTTCTGCGGGCGCTGGCCACCGCCAAGTGAGGCCCGCGCATGGGGCCTGAGGCATCGCCAGGTTTCACTGCTGCCGAACTGCAGTTCCAACTCGGTGGTGAGCTGATCGGCATCGCGCCCGAACGCCGCCTCACCCGCCTGGCCTCCCTCGAGAGCGCCGGGCCTGATGACCTCAGTTTTCTCGCGTCAGCCCGTCTGCGTGGGCAGGCCGCGCGGTGCCGGGCGGGGCTGTTCATCGTGTCGGCGGCGCTGGCCGAGGCCTTGCCGGCCACGGCCGGGCGGCTGGTGGTGGCCGACCCGTATGCGGCCTATGCGGCGGCGTCGCGCTGGCTGCAGGCGCGGCAGCAGGCTGGGCCTGCGCCGGGGCTGCGGCATCCGGGCGCGGTCATCCACCCCTCGGCGCGCGTCCACCCGCAGGCCAGTGTCGGCCCTGGCGCGGTCATCGAGGCGCAGGCCGAGGTGGGCGAGGGCGCTGTCATCGGCGCGCAGGTATTCATCGGCGAGCGCGCGCGCATCGGCGCGCGCACGGTGCTGCATCACCGGGTCACGGTCTATCACGGCTGCGAGATCGGCGCCGACTGCCTCATTCATGCCGGCACCGTGATCGGAGCCGACGGCTTCGGGTTTGCGCCGGGGCCGCAGGGCTGGGCCAAGATCGCCCAGCTCGGTCGGGTGATCATCGGCAATGCGGTCGAGATCGGCGCCAACTGCGCCATCGACCGCGGTGCCCTCGACGACACGCTCATCGGCGACGGCTGCAAGCTCGACAACCTCATCCAGGTGGGCCACAACGTGCGCATCGGCGAGCACACCGCCATCGCCGGCTGCGTCGGCATCGCCGGCAGCGCCGTGATCGGGCGACGCTGCATGATCGGCGGTGGCGCGGGCATCCTCGGTCATCTCAGCGTGTGCGACGGCGCGGTCATCTCGGCCATGAGCCTGGTCACGCGCTCGGTCACCGAGCCGGGGCTGCACACCGGCGTATTCCCGCTCATGCCCAATGCGCAATGGGAGCGGGCAGCCGCCAGCCTCAAGCAGTTGCCGGCCATGCGCCAGCGGCTTCGCGAACTCTCGGCAGGCGCCCGCGCGTCCGACACCCGGCCCGACGGGCCTTCACCCCAGGGCCCTTCGGCCAACGAATCCAGGGATTGACCATGACTCAGCTCGACATCCGAGCCATCCTCGAGCACCTGCCGCATCGCTACCCCTTTCTGCTGGTCGACCGGGTGCTCGAGCTCGAGAAGGGCAAGCGTATCGTCGCCCTCAAGAATGTCACCATCAACGAGCCCTTCTTCGTCGGACACTTCCCGCACATGCCGGTGATGCCGGGCGTGCTGCAGATCGAGGCGCTCGCGCAGGCCGCCGGCATCCTGTCCTTTCAGACCATGGGGCGGGTCTCCGACGATCAGTCGGTCTACTACTTCGTGGGCATCGACAGCGCGCGGTTCAAGCGGCCGGTGGTGCCGGGCGATCAACTGCGCCTCGAGGTGGAGATCACGCGCGTGGCCCGCTCCATCTGGAAGTACGCGGGCAAGGCCACCGTCGATGGCCAGGTGGCCGCCCAGGCCGAGCTGATGTGCACCCTGCGGCAGATCGATCCGCCCGCGGAGAGCCCGGAATGAGCCGCATCCACCCCAGCGCCCTGGTGGCCGCCGGGGCTGAGCTCGACGCTGACGTCACCGTGGGGCCGTTCTCGGTGATCGGCCCCGAGGTGCGCATCGGCGCGGGCAGCGTGATCGGCCCGCACGTGGTCATCGATGGTCACACCACCCTGGGCCGCAACAACCGGGTCTTCCCCTTCGCCTCGCTCGGCGCCGATCCGCAGGACAAGAAGTACCGCGGCGAGCCCACACGCCTGGAGATCGGCGACGGCAACACGTTTCGCGAGTCGGTCACCGTCAATCGCGGCACCGTGCAGGACGGCGGCGTCACCCGCATCGGCGATGACAACTGGATCATGGCCTACGTGCACATCGCGCATGACTGCGTGGTGGGCAGCCACACCATCTTCGCCAACAGCACCAACCTGGGCGGTCATGTGCACGTGGGTGACTGGGTGATCCTTGGCGGCGCCTCGGGCGTGCATCAGTTCTGCCAGATCGGTGCGCACGCCATGACCGCGGTCGGCTCGGTGGTGCTGCACGATGTGCCGCCCTTCGTGATGGTCTCGGGCAACACCGCCTCCGCGCACGGCATCAATGCCGAGGGCCTGCGGCGCCGGGGCTTCTCGGCCGAGCGCATCAATGCCATCCGGCGCGCCTACAAGCGCCTCTACAAGGAGGGCCTCACCCTGGCCGAGGCCCGCGCGGCCCTGTCGGGCGAGGCCGCCACGGGCATCGATCCCGAGGGCGCGGCCGCCGGCGATCTCGCCCTGCTCGCCGCCTTCCTCGACCGGGTCACCCGCGGCATCGTTCGCTGAGCGGCATGGGTCCGGGCGCGCGGCAACTGGCCGTGGTGGCCGCCGAGGCCTCCGGCGACCTGCTGGCCAGCAGCGTGCTGCGCGGGCTGCGCGCCGACACGGCCGGCGGGCCCCTGCACGCGGCCGGCATCGGCGGACCGGCGATGCAGGCCGAGGGCTTCGAGGCCTGGTGGTCGATCGAGGCGCTCTCGGTACGCGGTTACGTCGAGGTGCTGCGCGAATACCCTCGGCTGTTGCGTCTGCGCCGCGATCTGCGCGAGCGGGTGATGGCCTGGCGCCCCAGCCTGTTCCTGGGGGTTGACGCGCCCGACTTCAACCTCGACCTCGAGCGCGGCCTGCGCGCGGCCGGCATCCCCACGGCCCACTTCATCGGTCCGTCGGTCTGGGCCTGGCGACGCGAGCGGCTCGCGCGCATCCGCGAGGCGGTCGACCACATGCTGCTGGTCTTCCCCTTCGAGCCCGCCATCTACGAGGCCGCCGGCATCCCGGCCACCTATGTCGGCCATCCCCTGGCCGACGCCATTCCGGGCGCGCACACCCGGGAGACGGCCCGTCAGGCGCTCGGGCTGCCGGCCTCGGCCACCGTGGTGGCGTTGCTGCCCGGCAGTCGGGCAGCCGAGCTGCGCAGCATGGCTGCGGTGTTTCTCGACACCGCCGACTGGCTTGCGCGCCAGCGCCCCGAGTTGCGCTTTGTCCTGCCGGCCGCGGGCGAGCACCGCTATCGCAGCCTGCGCCAGATGCTCGCCACGCGATCCGGCGGCGGTGCGTCGGTGCTGCTCACCGAAGGCCGGTCGCACGAGGCGCTGGCGGCCTGCGATACCGCGCTGGTGGCCAGTGGCACCGCCACCCTCGAGACCGCGCTCTTCAGGCGGCCCATGGTGATCGCCTATCGCATGCCCGCCATCAGCTATCTCATCATGCGCCGCATGGGCTACCTGCCGTGGATCGGGCTGCCCAACATCCTGTGCCAGGACTGGGTGGTGCCCGAGTTCATCCAGAGCGCCGCCACCGCGCCCGCCATGGGCGCCGCGCTGCTCGCCCAGCTCGATGACCCCGCCGGCCGCGAACGCATCGCCGGCCGCTTCGAGGCCCTGCACCACAGCCTGCGCCAGGACTGCGCCTCGCGCTGCGCCGAGGTGCTCGGCGGGTTGATGGCGGGGCGCTGACATGGGGCGAGCCGTCACCCCGCCCGCGGAACAGGCCGCGCTCTTCGTGCCGGATCCGTCGCGGGTCTGCGGGGTCGACGAGGCCGGGCGCGGCCCTCTGGCCGGGCCGGTGTTCGCCGCGGCCGTGGTGCTCGACCCGACGCGGCCGATCGCCGGGCTGCGCGACTCCAAGCAGCTCTCGGCGGCCCGGCGTGAGGTGCTCGCCGCACAGATCCGCGCGCAGGCGCTCGGCTGGGCGGTGGCCAGCGCCTCGGTGGCCGAGATCGATTCCCTGAACATCCTGGCCGCCACCCTGCTGGCGATGCAGCGGGCGGTGCAGGCCTTGCCGCTGGCCCCCACGCTGGCGCTCATCGATGGCAACCGGGCGCCGCGGCTGGCCTGCGAGCTGCGGCTGGTGGTGGGCGGTGATGCCACCGAACCCGCGATCTCGGCGGCCTCCATCCTGGCCAAGACCGATCGCGACCGGCTCATGGGTGAACTTCATGAACGGCACCCCGAGTACGGCTTCGACCGGCACAAGGGCTATGGCTCGGCCGCGCATCTGCGCGCGCTGACGCAGTTCGGCCCCTGCGAGCATCACCGGCGCAGCTTCGCGCCGGTGCGCCATGCGCTGCTCGGGGCCGGGCACCCGCCGTCGCAGCCATGAGCCGCAAGCTGAGCTCGCGCGAGAATCCGCTGCTGCGGCAGCTGGTGCGCATCGTCGAGTCTTCGCGGGAACGGCGCCAGCTCGGGGTCAGCTTCATCGAGGGCGTTCACCTGTGCGCGGCCTACCTGGCCCGGGTGGGGCGACCACGGCTCACCCTGGTCACCCCCGAGGCGCAGGCCCATCCCGAGGTGATGGCGCTGCTCGCGGCGCTCACACGGGCACCCTTGGACGCCTCGGCGAACCAGCCGCGCGACGAGGACGCCGTAGCCATCGAGGGGCTGCCCGGCGGCACGGCCCCGGTGGAGATCACCGCGCCGCTGTTCGCGCTGCTCAGCCAGGTCGAGAAGGGCATCGGCGTGGCCTTTCTGATCGACACGCCACGCACGGCGCTGCCGGATCGGCTGGAGGCCGATGGCGTCTACCTCGATGGCCTGCAGGATCCCGGCAATGTCGGCACCATCCTGCGCAGTTGCGTGGCTGCCGGCGTGGGCCAGGTGCTCACCGCGCCGGGCACGGTCTGGTGCTGGTCGCCCAAGGTGCTGCGTGCCGGCATGGGCGCGCATTTCGGGCTCGTCATCCATGAATCGGTGCCGTGGCCCGAGGTGCTTGCCCGCCTGCGCATGCCGGTGCGGGCCACCTCGCCCAGGGCCGAGCTGAGCCTCTGGCAGGCCGATCTCACCCCCCCCGCCCTGTGGGTGTTCGGGCAGGAAGGGCAGGGCCTTGACCTCGCGCGTGACGCGCCTGCGCTGAGCTGGATCGGCATTCCGCAGGAGCCGGCGGTGGAATCGCTGAACGTGGCGGCCGCCGTGGCGGTGTGCCTGTTCGAGCAGCGCCGCCAGCGCCATCTGCCCTGAGGGCATCGGCCCCGGGCACTGCGCGAGCGCCGTGCCCCCGCCCTCAGCGCAGCTCGAGCTCCTGCAGCACCGTGGCGGCGATCTCCTCGATCGACTTGGTGGTGCTCGACAGCCAGCGGATGCCTTCGCGGCGCATCATCGCCTCGGCCGCGCCCACCTCGGCGCGGCAGTTCTCGATGGAGGCGTAGCGGCTGTTGGGGCGCCGCTCGAAGCGCACCTCGGCCAGGCGATCCGGCGCGATCGACAGGCCGAACAGCTTGCTGCGATGGCGGTAGAGCACCTCGGGCAGCCGCCCGCGGTCGAAGTCTTCCGGGATGAGCGGGTAGTTGGCCGCCTTGATGCCGTGCTGCATGGCGAGGTACAGGCTGGTGGGCGTCTTGCCGCAGCGTGACACCCCGACCAGGATGACATCGGCCTTCTCCAGACCGGTGTTCGACTGGCCGTCATCGTGGGCCAGCGAGAAGTTGATCGCCTCGATGCGCCGCTGGTACTGGCCCGAGTCGGTGGCGGTGTGCGAGCGACCGATCCGGTGGGTGGAGCGCACGCCGAACTCGTTTTCCAGGGGCTCGACGAAATTGGCGAACAGGTCGATGCACATGGCGGGCACATCGCGCAGTTCGCGACTGATCTCGGGGTTGACCAGGGTGCTGAACACGATCGGCCGCACCCCGTCGATCTCGCCCTGCAGGCGGATGCGGTTGACGGCCTCGCGCGCCTTCTCGGTCGAGTCGGTGAACGGCAGACGGATCTCCCGCAGGCGGATGCCCTCGAACTGGCTGAGCAGCGAGTGTCCGAAGGTCTCGGCGGTGATGCCGGTGCCGTCTGAGACGTAGAAGACCGATCGGTCCGCGGGAGGCTGGTCTGGCATGGTGTTGGCCGGCGGGCGAGCCGGATCAGGGGGAGACCGGTCATTTTCGTGCCCCCGGCGCTGCGCCGCAGTAAGATTCCGGGTCTGGCGTTCCGAGTGTTGCAGTCGCGCCCCAACCCGCCATCGGCCCGCCGCGCCGATCGTCCGCCGGGGCCCGACTACAGCGCTTGGCCGACGGCTGCGGCAGGGTGCCGCGTCGCCGCGCTCATGGCCCCCGATTTCCAACATGCCAGGACTTTTCCATGAACCGTTTCGATGGGCGATTCGTCGTCGCTCTCGAGGACTTGCGCATGACCGATGTCGAATCGGTCGGCGGCAAGAATGCCTCGCTGGGTGAACTGATCAGCCAGTTGTCCGCCTCGGGCGTGCGCGTGCCGGGCGGCTTTGCCACCACCGCGGAGGCCTTCCGCGATTTCCTCACCCACAACCGCCTCACCGAGCGCATCGCCGCCCGGCTCGAAGGCCTGAACACCGAGGACGTCAAGGCGCTCGCCGCCTGCGGCGCCGAGATTCGCCGCTGGGTGATCGACAGCCCGCTGCCGGCGCGCCTGGAGGCCGGCATCCGCGAGCACTATGCCCGCCTCGAGGCAGAGTCCGGCGGCCCGGTCTCGGTGGCGGTGCGCTCCTCGGCCACGGCCGAGGATCTGCCCGACGCCTCGTTCGCCGGCCAGCAGGAGACCTACCTGAACATCACCGGCATCGACTCGGTGCTCGAGCGCGTCCGTCACGTCTTCGCCTCGCTCTACAACGACCGGGCCATCTCGTACCGGGTGCACAAGGGCTTCAGCCACGGCGAGGTGGCGCTGTCGGCCGGCGTGCAGCGCATGGTGCGCAGCGACCTCGGCGCCTCCGGGGTCATGTTCACCATGGACACCGAGTCGGGCTTTCGCGATGCCGTGCTGATCACCAGCTCCTACGGCCTGGGCGAGACGGTGGTGCAGGGCGCGGTCAACCCCGACGAGTTCTACGTGCACAAGCCCATCCTCGCCGCGGGCAAGTACCCGATCGTGCGGCGCCAACTCGGTAGCAAGCTGCTGCGCATGGAGTTCGCCGACCCCTCTGCGGCGGCCGACGGCCCCGAGTCATCGGTGGGCCGCACGGTGCGCACGGTCGAAACCAGCGAGCAGATGCGCTATCGCTACTCGCTCGAGGACAGCGAGGTGATCGAGCTCGCCCGCTATGCGGTCGAGATCGAGCGCCACTACGGGCGCCCCATGGACATCGAGTGGGGGCGTGATGGCGTCGATGGCCGCATCTACATCCTGCAGGCCCGCCCCGAGACCGTGAAGTCGCAGGGCTCGGCGCTGCGCCAGGTGCGCTTCCGCCTGAAGGGCTCCTCGGAGGTTCTTGCCTCGGGCCGGGCCATCGGCCAGAAGGTGGGCGCCGGGCCGGTGCGGGTGATCAATGACGCGGCCGAGATGGAGCGCGTGCAGCCGGGCGATGTCCTGGTGACCGACATGACCGATCCCAACTGGGAGCCGGTGATGAAGCGCGCATCGGCGATCGTCACCAACCGCGGCGGGCGCACCTGCCACGCGGCGATCATCGCCCGCGAGCTGGGCATCCCGGCGGTGGTGGGGTGCGGAGACGCCACCGATCATCTGCGCGATGGGGCGCTGGTGACCGTGTCGTGCGCGCAGGGTGACACCGGCTTCATCTACGAGGGCCTGCTCGAGACCGAGGTCACCGAGGTCGAGACCGGCGACATGCCCGCGCTGCCGGTGAAGATCATGATGAACGTCGGCAACCCGCAGCTCGCCTTCGAGTTCTGCCAGTTGCCCAATGCCGGGGTCGGGCTCGCCCGGCTCGAATTCATCATCAACAACCACATCGGCATCCACCCCAAGGCCATCCTCGACTATCCCAATGTCGACCCCGAGCTGCGCAAGGCGGTCGAGGGGGTGGCCCGCGGCCACAGCACGCCGCGCGCCTTCTTCATCGAGCGGCTCACCGAGGGGGTGGCCACGATCGCGGCGGCCTTCTATCCCAGGCCGGTGATCGTGCGCCTGTCCGACTTCAAGTCGAACGAGTACCGCAAGCTCATCGGCGGTACGCGCTACGAGCCCGAGGAAGAGAACCCCATGCTGGGTTTCCGCGGCGCCTCACGCTATGTCTCGCCCGACTTCCGGGAGTGCTTCGAGATGGAGTGCCGGGCGCTCAAGCGCGTGCGCGACGAGATGGGCCTGACCAACGTCGAGCTCATGGTGCCCTTCGTGCGCACGGTGCGCGAGGCCGCCGGCGTGATCGACCTGCTCGCCCGCAACGGCCTGCGCCGCGGCGAGAACGGGCTGCGCGTCATCATGATGTGCGAGCTGCCGTCCAACGCCATCCTGGCCGACGATTTCCTCGCTCATTTCGACGGGTTTTCCATCGGCTCGAATGACCTCACCCAGCTCACGCTGGGGCTGGACCGTGACTCCGGTCTGGTGGCCGAGGGCTTCGATGAGCGCGACCCCGCGGTGCTCGCGCTGCTCGAACGCGCGATCGCCGCCTGCAACAAGGCCGGCAAGTATGTGGGGATCTGCGGGCAGGGTCCGTCGGATCACCCCGACTTCGCGGAGTGGCTGATGCAGCAGGGCATCGACTCGATCTCGCTCAATCCCGACACGGTGATTGCCACCTGGAAGCAGCTGGCGGCATCGCTGCCGCCGGTCGGTCTGGCCGATTGAGGCGGTGGGGGCGGCCTGCAGGCCGCCCCGCAGCGCGCGCCTCGCCGGGCGCGCGCTCAACTCCTTGCTTACTGCACCACGCGCATCTGCTCGCGCTTGCCCGCCTTGTAGGTGTACAGGGTGAGCGCGCCGTTCTTGATGTCGCCCTTCGGGTCGAAGGTGATCTTGCCGGTCACGCCGTCGTGGCTGATCTTGGCCAGTTCCGGCAGGTACTTCTTCGGGTCGGTGGAGTTGGCCTTCTGCATGGCGGCCACCATCACCATCGTGGCGTCGTACACGTAGGGCGCGTAGATCTGCACATCGGCGTTGAACTTGGTCTTGAACTTCGCCTTGAAGTCATCCATGGCCTTGGCCTTGTCGGCGGTGACCCCGCCGGCCTCGGCGCACACCACCTGACCATCGCCCATCGCGTCGCCGGCGAGCTTGGCGAGCTCGCTGGTGCAGATGCCGTCGCCGCCCATGAACTTGGCGTTCAGGCCAAGCTGCTTCATCTGGCGAAGCATGGGGCCTGCCACGGCGTCCATGCCGCCGAAGAAGACCAGATCGGGCTTGGCGCCCTTGAGCTTGGTCAGCACGGCATTGAAGTCGGTGGCCTTGTCGTTGGTGTACTCGCGGCCCACGATCTTGCCGCCGGCCGCCTTCACGGCCTTCTCGAACTCGTCGGCCACGCCCTGACCGTAGGCGGTGCGGTCATCGATGATCGCGATCGACGTGGCCTTGGTCTCCTTCACCGCGAAACGGCCCAGCGTGCCGCCGAGCTGGCCGTCATGGGCAACCACGCGGAAGGCGGTGGCAAAGCCCTGCTGGGTGTACTTGGGATTGGTCGCCGAGGGCGAGATCTGCGGAATGCCAGCGTCCTTGTAGAGGCGCGAGGCCGGAATGGTGGTGCCCGAGTTGAGGTGACCGATCACGCCGGCCACCTTGGCATCGACCAGCTTCTGGGCGGCGGCCGTGCCCTGCTTGGGGTCGGCCGCATCGTCTTCGGAGAGCAGCTCGAAGCTCACGTCCTTGCCGCCGATCTTCAGCTTCTTGGCGTTGAGCTCCTCGATGGCGAGCTTGGCGCCGTTCTCGTTGTCCTTGCCCAGGTGGGCGATCGCGCCGGTCAGGGGCGCGACGTGGCCGATCTTCACCACCGTCTGGGCAGCGGCCGGCGCGCTGGCCAGCGCGGAGAGGATCGCGATCGTGAGCAGGGAGCGGTTCATCGTGTTTCTCCTGGGAGGACTCGGTGGGTATCGGGCGAGGGGGCTGCCGCAGGCGCGCGGACGCCGGGCAGGTGCGGCCGGATGCTATCGGTTTTGCCCGAGGCCGGGCAATTGAACCCTGCCCGCTCGCGGGTTTGCCAGCCTGGCGCGCCGTCGCAGGCCCGCTGGCTCAGCCGGTCTGCTTGAGCAGGCGCTGCTTGTCGCGCTGCCACTCGCGTTCCTTCTCGGTGGCGCGCTTGTCGAACTGCTTCTTGCCCTTGGCCAGGCCCACGGCGAGCTTCACGCGGCCGCGCACGTAATGCAGGTCGAGGGGCACCAGGGTGTGGCCTGCGCGCTCCACCTTGCCGATGAGCTTGTCGATCTCGGCGGCGTTCATCAGCAGCTTGCGGGTGCGCGTGGGGTCGGGCTTCACATGCGTGGAGGCCGAGGTGAGGGGCGTGATGTGCGCGCCGATCAGGAACAGCTCGGCCTGACGAATGATCACGTAGGCCTCCTTGAGCTGGGCGCGCCCGGCGCGGATCGCCTTGACCTCCCAGCCCTCGAGCACCAGCCCGGCCTCGTAGCGTTCCTCGATGAAGTAGTCGTGGCGCGCTTTTCTGTTTTCGACGATGCTCATGTCCGCAAGGATACAATCCGCCGCGTCCGCCGCCGCGCTCCTCCTCACAGATGCCTTCGGTCCACAAGACGGTCCTGCTGCCCTACAGCGCCGAGCAGATGTACGCGCTGGTCCATGATGTCGAAAGCTACCCGGCCTTTCTGCCCTGGTGCTCGGCAGCCACGGTGCACGAGCGCGGCCTGAACCGCATGGTGGCCAGCCTGGGCATCCACTTCCACGGCATCCGCCAGTCGTTCAGCACCGTCAACGAGATGCATCCGCCGCATCGCATCGGCATGACCCTGCGCGACGGCCCCTTCTCCTCGCTGGATGGCCTGTGGCGCTTCCAGACCCTGCGCGCCGATGCCTGCAAGGTGGAGTTCCGGCTCGACTACACCTTCAAGAGCGGTCTGCTCGGCCAGACCCTGGTGCCCATCTTCGATCAGATCGCGCGGTCCTTCGTCGATGCCTTCGTGCGCCGCGCCGAGCAGGTCTACGCGGCGCCGGCATGACCGGGTCGGTCCCGGCCCAGGCGGCAGGCCCGCTCATCCGCATCAGCCTCGCCTGGGCATCGGGCACCGACGCACGTCTGCTCGCGCTCGAGGTGCCGGCCGGCTGTCGTCTGGCTGAGGCGCTCGCGCTGGCATTGACCCAAGGCCTGCCGGCAGCCGTGGCGGGCGATCCGATGACAACCGTGGCGGTCTTCGGCCGGCTGCGCGGCCCGGATCATGGGTTGGCGGATGGCGATCGCATCGAGCTGCTCGGGCCGCTGCAGGTCGACCCCAAGGTGGCCCGCGAGCGCCGGGTGGCGCACAAGCGGGCGCAGCAGGTGCAGGCGAGCGAGACGGCTGGTGGCGGCCGGTCACGCGTCGGGGGGCGCGGCCCCCGATCACGGCTCAGCGGTCCCGGCACTCGTCCTGGATCGCCTGCACCAGAATCTGCCGACGGCGGTTGATCTCGTCGTCGTTCATGAAGGCGCGCTCGCCATCGGCATCCACCCGCAGGATGCGCACGCCGGAGTCCAGCACCCGAAGGTCGGCCTGGCGATCGGCGCAGGCCTGGCGCAGTTCGGCCGTGCGGCGCGCCTCCTCGGCCTGTTTTTCCGAGGTCTTGCGGGCCTCGTCGGTGCGCTGGCGCGCGGCCTTGTCGCGCTCGGCGGGGCTGGGGCGTGCGCCCGCGGCGCTCGCCGGGTTGCTGGCGGTGGGCGCTGACGCCGGGGTGACGGGCGCCGGCGGGGCCAACTGCTTGATCAGCGCGCGTCCCGGGGGCGGCGGCTGATCCGAGTACACGGTGCGCCCGTTCTCGTCGACCCACTTGTACTGCGCGGCCGCGGGCGCCACGAGCAACGCGGCGAGGCTCAGCAGGGTGAGCGCGCGGGTGAGGGCAGAGGGGAGGGTCACCCCATGATTCTGGTGACTGCGGCCGGCCATCGATGCGGCGCCACGACGAACGGAGCGGCCCCGCCGGCAGGCGGCAATGGCCGGGATGGACCGAAGGCGCCGACGGTATAATGGCCTTTTGCGACGCGGGCAAGCCATGCGACTGACCAAGAAGGCGCTGACATTCGACGATGTCCTGCTCGTTCCTGCCTACTCCGACATCCTCCCCCGCGACACCTCTCTCAAGACTCGCCTGTCCCGGCGGATCGCGCTGAACATTCCGCTGCTGTCGGCAGCCATGGACACCGTCACCGAGGCGCCCCTGGCCATTGCCATGGCCCAGGAGGGCGGCATCGGCATCGTCCACAAGAACCTCTCGCCCGAGGCCCAGGCCGCCGAGGTACTGCGGGTCAAGCGGTATGAATCCGGCGTGCTGTCAGACCCCATCACCATCACCCCGGACATGCGGGTGCGCGATGTCATCGCGCTTACCCGGCAGCACCGCATCTCGGGCCTGCCGGTGCTGGCTGGCGGCAAGGTGGTGGGCATCGTCACCAACCGTGATCTGCGTTTCGAGACCCGGCTCGATGAGCCGGTGAGCACCATCATGACGCCGCGCGAGCGGCTGATCACCGTGCCCGAAGGCGCCACGCTCGACGAGGCGCAGGCGCTCATGCACCAGCATCGCCTGGAGCGGGTGCTGGTGGTGAACGCGGCCTTCGAGCTGCGCGGCCTGGTCACGGTCAAGGACATCATGAAGGCCACCGAGCACCCCAACGCCGCCAAGGACGCCAGCGGCAAGCTGCGGGTGGGGGCGGCGGTGGGCGTGGGCGGTGACAGCGAAGAGCGGGTGGAGCGCCTGGTGCGCGCCGGGGTCGATGCCATCGTGGTCGACACCGCCCACGGTCACACCCGGGGCGTGATCGACCGGGTGCGCGAGATCAAGCGCCAGTATCCGGCCATCGATGTCATCGGCGGCAACATCGCCACCGCCGAGGCCGCCCGCGCGCTGGTCGAGGCCGGCGCCGATGCGGTCAAGGTCGGCATCGGGCCGGGCTCCATCTGCACCACGCGGATCGTGGCCGGCGTGGGTGTGCCGCAGATCTCGGCCATTGCCGATGTCTCTGGCGCGCTGATGGGCACCGGGGTGCCCATGATTGCCGACGGTGGCATCCGCTACTCGGGGGACGTCGCCAAGGCGATCGCAGCCGGCGCCGATACCGTGATGATGGGTTCCATGTTCGCCGGCACCGAAGAGGCGCCGGGCGAGGTCGTGCTGCTGCACGGGCGCTCCTACAAGGCCTATCGGGGCATGGGTTCGCTGGGCGCCATGCAGGAGGGCGCGGCCGATCGCTACTTCCAGGACTCCTCCGCCAATGCCGACAAGCTGGTGCCCGAGGGCATCGAGGGCCGGGTGCCCTACAAGGGTTCGGTGGTGGCCATCGTGTACCAGCTCTGTGGCGGCCTGAGGGCCAGCATGGGCTACTGCGGCTGCCGCGACATCGAGGCCATGCGCACCCGCCCGTCCTTCGTCGAGATCACGTCGGCCGGCATGCGCGAGTCGCATGTGCACGATGTGCAGATCACGCAGGAAGCCCCCAACTACCACATCGACTGATCCGGCATGCACGACCGGATCCTCATCGCCGACTTCGGCTCGCAGGTCACGCAGCTCATCGCGCGCCGGGTGCGCGAATGCGAGGTCTACTGCGAGATCCATCCCTTCGATGAACTCGAGTCGGTGCTTGCCGCCTGGCGTGCCGACGGTTCGCTCAAGGGCATCATTCTCTCGGGTGGCCCCAGCTCGGTCACCGAAGCCGGCTCGCCGCGCGCGCCGCAGTCGGTGTTCGAGGCCGGCGTGCCGCTGCTGGGCATCTGCTACGGCATGCAGACCATGGCCGCGCAGCTGGGCGGCGAGGTGCAGGCCGGCAGCGTGCGTG
This sequence comes from Burkholderiales bacterium, assembly GCA_037146935.1. Classification (GTDB taxonomy): domain Bacteria; phylum Pseudomonadota; class Gammaproteobacteria; order Burkholderiales; family Burkholderiaceae_E; genus Quisquiliibacterium. Next base: position 14,237 of record JBAWWD010000026.1, on the reverse strand, counting down.
AATTCGGCCATGCGCAGGTGCGTGCACGGGGGCATACCCGCCTGCTCGAGGGCATCCAGGATCATGTCAACGCCGAAGGCCACGGCCTGCTCGATGTCTGGATGAGCCACGGCGACAAGGTTGTGCGCATGCCGGAGGGCTTCCGGCTGATGGCCTCCACCGAGAGCTGCCCCATCGCCGGCATGGCCGATGAGGCCCGCCAGTGGTACGGCATGCAGTGGCACAGCGAGGTCACCCATACCCGTCAGGGCAAGGCGATCCTGCGCCGCTTCGTGCGCGAGATCTGCGCCGCCCGCGGCGACTGGACCATGCCCGGCTTCATCGATGAAGCGCTCGCGCGCATTCGCGCCCAGGTGGGCGCCGATCAGGTCATCCTCGGGCTGTCGGGCGGGGTCGATTCCTCGGTGGCCGCGGCGCTCATCCATCGCGCCATCGGGGCGCAGCTCACCTGCGTGTTCGTCGATCACGGGCTGCTGCGGCTCAACGAGGCCGAGCAGGTGATGCGCACCTTCGCCCAGCACCTGGGTGTCCGGGTGGTCCACGTGGACGCCTCAGAGGCCTTCATGGGCCGCCTGGCGGGCGTGTCCGACCCCGAGGCCAAGCGCAAGATCATCGGCGCCGAATTCGTCGAGGTCTTCCAGCGCGAGTCTGACCGCCTCACCGACGCCCGCTGGCTGGCCCAGGGCACCATCTACCCGGATGTCATCGAATCCGCCGGTGCGAAGAAGAAGGCGCACACCATCAAGTCGCACCACAACGTGGGTGGCCTGCCGGCATCCATGCGCCTGAAGCTGCTCGAGCCGCTGCGCGAGCTCTTCAAGGACGAGGTGCGCGAGCTCGGCGTGGCGCTGGGGCTGCCGCGCGAGATGGTCTATCGGCATCCCTTCCCCGGGCCGGGGCTGGGCGTGCGCATCCTGGGTGAGGTGCGCCGCGAGCATGCCGATCTGCTGCGCCGTGCCGATGCCATCTTCATCGATGAGCTGCGCGCCACCGCCGCCACCGAGCGCGATGTGGCCGCCGGCCTGGCCGAGCCGGGGCGCGCCGGAGCCAGCTGGTACGACCTCACCTCTCAGGCCTTCGCGGTGTTCCTGCCGGTGCGCTCGGTGGGCGTGATGGGCGATGGCCGCACCTACGAGCATGTGGTGGCGCTGCGCGCCGTGCAGACCCAGGATTTCATGACCGCGCACTGGGCGCATCTGCCCCACGAACTGCTCGGGCGGGTATCCAACCGCATCATCAACGAGGTGCGAGGGATCAATCGGGTGGTGTACGACATTTCCGGGAAGCCGCCGGCGACGATCGAGTGGGAGTGACTCCCTCGACCCCTGCTGGCTGCAGGGATCCTTCACCGGGCATGGTGCGCGCCTGGGCTCGGTGAGCCGGTCGCACGCTCATCGCGAGCCAAAGCAGGATCGTCAGGCAACCAGCGGCAAGCCCGATCGGCGGGCCGTCGCTGGTGGCGAAGGGCGTCGGACCGATCTGCGCGGACCCGAGGGGACGACGTCGTTCTTCGCAGACCGAAGGGGCTCGGTCCTGTGGTCGATGGCGGACTGCTGCCGGCGCTGACACCGTGCGGGGTTTCGACCTCTCAGGCTTCGCGTGCCCGGCGCCCGCCATCACGCTCCCTCCGGCGATCACACGGCATCGCATGCGCCCGATGGTGTGCCGCTGCACCACTCGCGCCACCGACCGGAGCAGACCACACTGTATCGGCTCGTGCAGCAGCATGCGGCCAGCTTCGTCGTGCACATCGAGGCCAGCACCGGTTCGCGGCTGCCGCGGTTCGTCAAGGACGAGTTCGACGCGTTCCTGCAGTGCGGCATCCTGGCGCACGGCTTCCTGCGACTGCGCTGCGACAAGTGCGGCCACGACAAGCTGCTGGCGTTCAGTTGCAAGCGGCGCGGATTCTGCCCGTCGTGCGGTGCGCGGCGCATGTCGCAGACTGCGGCGCGCCTGGTGGATCACGTCATCCCGCAGGTGCCGGTGCGCCAGTGGGTGCTGTCGCTGCCGATCCCGCTGCGGCTGCTGCTGGCCGCGCAGCCCGAGCTGATCACGCCGGTGCTGGGCATGGTGCAGCGCGTGCTCGAGCGACACCTGCAGGAAGCGGCGGGGGTTTTTGGCAGCCAAGGCCGGGGTGGTTCCGTGACGCTCATCCAGCGCTTCGGATCGGCGGCGAACCTCAACATTCATCTGCATTGCCTGGTGCTTGATGGGGTGTACCGCAGTGACGCCGAGGGGGAACCCGAGTTCATCGATGCGGCTGCACCCACCGATGAGGCACTTTACGCGCTGCTGCACACCGTCATCGCCCGGCTCATGAAGATGCTCACGCGTCGGGGCGTACTGGTGGAGGACATGGGTCAGATCTACCTGGCCGAGCCGGATGCCGACGGCGAAGAGGCGCGCACGCTGCGGCCGCTGCAGGCGGCGGCGGTCACGTACCGCATCGCCTTCGGAGCGCGCGCCGGCCAGAAGGTGCTGACGCTGCGAGGCGCGATGCCGCGCGACGTCGCCGCGCGCCAGCCGCTGTGTGCCGACATCGACGGCTTCAGCCTGCACGCGGCGGTGCGCATCGAAGCCCACGAGCGCAAGCGGCTGGAGCGGTTGTGCCGCTACATCACGCGGCCGGCGCTGTCGGACAAGCGCATCCGGGTGAACGCGGCAGGGCAGGTGCAGCTGGAGCTGAAGTCGCCGTGGCGAGATGGAACGACCCACCTGGTGATGAGCCCGCTGGAGTTCATGCAGCGGCTGGCGGCGCTGGTGCCGCGGCCGAGGCTGCACCTGATCCGGTACCACGGGGTGCTGGCGCCCAACGCGAAGCTGCGGGCGCGGGTGGTGCCGCAGGAGCCGCCCGCTCCGGGGCACGCGGCCACCGAGGTCGAGGCGCGCGCCGAGTGCGAGGAAGTCGAGCCGGTGCGGGCGCGCCCGCAGCGCATGGGCTGGGCGCGGCTGTTGAAGCGGGTGTTCGACATCGAGCTGCAGCGCTGCCCGAGGTGCGGCGGCGGGCAGGTGAAGATCATCGCGGCGATCCTGGAGCGTGCGGTGATCGGCAAGATCCTCACGCACCTGGGGCTGGATCCGCAGCCGCCCCCGCGCAGCAAGGCGCGCGAGGCGGGGCTCGAGTTCGCCGCCTGAGAGGCGGGTGCCCACGCGGGCACCCGCCCGGTGGCGTGCAGCGGCCGGCGCGCAGCCGGGGTGGCGCTGCGCGCGATGTGCGCGCAACGTGCCCGAGCGCGCGGCCGAGCCCGAGAGCGAGGCCAGAATCGCACGCCGTGAACGCCGGCAGCCCTATCGCAGACACGGCCCGGTGCGAGAAGCGGGTCGGCTTCGCGCTGTTCAGCCGCCCTGGATCCGACCCGCCGCTTGCGCCGGGCCAGGGTGAGGGCGTTTGAATTTCCTATCCCCTGCGCGTCACATGGATCAGGGACTTGTAGGTTCAGGGCGCATGCTGCAAGCCCCTTCCAAAAGATCCGGGTTCAGGCCGATTCAGTCTGCCAGTACAGCCAGAACCGACCCCACTGGCAACGGTTCCCCACCCAGGCCGCCGGGTGCAGCGTCATGAGCCGGGAGGCGGCTCCACGTTCAAGGAGATGGCAGCGTGCTCAGCCAAGAGATCCACGAAAGCGCGCAGCAACGGCGTCACGCTGCGCCGTGACGGATAGATCGTGCGCACCTCAAGGGAATCGGTGTACCAGTCGGGCAGCACCTGCACCAGAGTTTCGGGCAGCCGCTCCCGCCGGCATACGAAGTGCGGAGCCACACAGATGCCGCAGCCCTGCGTCGCAGCGCGCAACAGGGTCGGCATGTCGTTGGTGTGGAGTACTGGCGCCTGTTGCACGACAACACTGGCGTCCTGGTGGCGCAACAGCAACTCCTGCGGGCTGTCGCTGGCACCCAGCATCAGCAATCGGTGCGCGGCCAGATCGTTGGGCGAGCGCGGAACGCCGCGCTCGGCCAGGTATGCGGCGCTCGCATACAGACCCGCAGCCGGCCTGGCCAGCACGCGGGTCACCAGGCCGGAGGCCTGGGGCGATCTCCCGAATCGCACCACCAGGTCGACACCCTCCGGAACCAGTTCGACCCGGCGATCGGACGCGTCCAACATGATGCGCGCCCTGGGATGCCGAGCGAGGAAGATGCTCACAACCTCAGCCAGCAGGTAGCGGGCCAGCAGCACTGGCACACTGACCCGCAGGGTGCCGGCCACTTCGGCGCCCCGGCTCTGGACCACCGCGTCGGCCTGTTCGATGCGATCCATCGCACTGCGGCAGTGCTCGTAGTACAGGCGTCCGACCTCGGTGATGCCGAACGTCCGCGTGGAGCGTTCCACCAGTCGCACACCCAGCCGGGCCTCGGCCGCACTTACAGCGCGGCTCACGCTGGATTGCGCCATCCCCAGCTTCTCGGCCGCCGCGCGGATGCCGCGTTGCTCGACCACGCTGACGAACACCTGGATCTGCTTGAGGTCGTAGATGGCTTGGCTCCTGGATGGCACGCTGAACCGCGTTGACGAATCTTCTCAGGCGACCTCGTCACGAGGCTCGCCTCCCTGGATTCTTCACCGAAAGTCCCGGACCGCCGTTCCACAGGTGGATCGCACTGATCCGTCTGACAGCTTGTTCCCCGCGCGGGGCATCCACATACTTCGGGCCCATCAAACGCGTCAATCCAGAGTCTGCATGACGACCTACATCCAAGCCCCCGACCCCCTCCGCCCTCGCTCCCGCGCCGTGCACCTCGCTCTGTGGGGCTTGCAGATCGCACTGTCGGCGGCGTTCCTCGGCGCCGGTAGCACTAAGCTCGTCGGCATGCCGGACATGGTGCAGATCTTCGATCAGATCGGCATCGGCCAGTGGTTTCGATTCGTCACGGGGCTCATTGAAGTCGCGGCGGCTCTGGCACTGCTGCGGCCCCGCTACGCTGCGCACGCGGCCACCCTGCTCGGGCTGACGATGCTATGCGCCGCACTGACACACCTTCTGCTCATCGGCGGCAGTGCCTGGCCGGCCATGGTGCTGGGCGCAGCAAGTGTCGTGGTGGCCATCGGGCGCCGTACGAGCGCGCAGGCACCGGCGCCTGCCATCACCGACTGAATCAAGCCGATCCTTCAACCGCAACCGGAGACCCGAATGCCCCAAGCCACCGCCGCACCCGGCAAGTCACTGCTGAACCCCAAGGACCACACGCTGATCCTCATCGATCATCAGTCGCAGATGGCGTTTGCCACCAAGTCGATCGACGCCATCACCCTGCGCAACAACGCCGGGCTCGTGGCCTCGGCTGCGGCTTCGTTCGGCATCTCGACCGTCATCACGAGCGTAGCCGAGAAGAGTTTCTCCGGCCCGGTCTTCGACGAGATCAAGCGCGCCCTGCCTGAATCCGAAGTGATCGACCGCACCACGATGAACACGTGGGAAGACCCGCGTATCGCGGACAAGGTCAATGCCCTGGGCCACCCGCGCATCGTGCTCGCCGGCCTGTGGACCAGCGTCTGCATTGTGGGCCCGGCACTGTCGGCGCTGGACCAGGGCTTCGAGGTCTACGTTATCGCGGACGCCTGCGGCGACGTGTCCGACGAGGCGCACCAACGCGCCATGGACCGCATGGTGCAGGCCGGCGCGCGGCCGATGACCGCGCTGCAGTACCTGCTCGAACTTCAGCGCGACTGGGCTCGCCACGAGACCTATGCCAGCACCACCGGCATCGCTATGCAGTACGGCGGTGGCTACGGCCTGGGGCTGGTTTACGCGAAGTCGATGTTCAACGCCGCGGAAGGCCACTGAGGACGCATAGATGGACGCTGCCGTCGATGCCGTCTTCCACAACGGCCGTATCAGCACCTTGGATCCGGCGTCGCCGGAGGTCCAAGCACTGGCCGTTACCGGCAGCAGGGTGCACGCCGTTGGCAGCACGCCCGCCATGCTGGCGCTGGCGGGACCGCGGACGCTGCGGGTGGACCTGGGCGGACGGCGCGCCATCCCCGGGCTGAACGACAGCCACACCCACCTGATTCGAGCCGGGCTGAACTACAACCTGGAGCTGCGCTGGGACGGCGTGCCGACGCTTGTCGACGCGATGGCGATGCTCCGAGCCCAGGTGGCCATCACGCCGCCGCCGCAGTGGGTGCGTGTGGTGGGCGGGTTCAGCGAGCACCAGTTTGCCGAGAAGCGGCTGCCCACGCTGGAGGAGATCAACGCTGCCGCACCCGAGACGCCAGTGTTCATCCTGCACCTGTACGACCGTGCGCTGCTCAACGCGGCCGCCTTGCGGGCCGTGGGCTACACCCGGGACACACCCGAGCCTCCAGGCGGGCAGATGCAGCGTGACGCGAAGGGCAACCCCACCGGGCTGCTGATCGCCAAGCCCAACGCGATGATCCTTTATGCCACCCTGGCCAAGGGGCCCCGGCTGTCGGACGACGACCAAGTGAACTCGACGCGGCTGTTCATGCGCGAGCTCAACCGCCTGGGCATCACCTCAGTCATCGACGCTGGCGGCGGCTTCCAGAACTACCCCGACGACTATGCGGTGGTCCGCCACCTGGCCGACGCCGGCGAGCTCACGGTACGCATCGCCTACAACCTGTTCACGCAGCGCCCGCAGAAGGAGCGCGAAGACTTCGTGCAGTGGGCGCGACAGGTCAAGCCCGGCGATGGCGATGCCTGGTTCCGCCACAACGGGGCGGGCGAGATGCTCGTGTTCTCCGCCGCGGACTTCGAGGACTTCCGGGAGCCGCGCCCGGAACTGGCCTCCACGATGGAAGGCGAACTGGAGGGCGTGACGCGCGTGCTGGCCGCGAACGGCTGGCCCTTCCGCATCCACGCCACTTACGACGAATCGATCACGCGCGTGCTCGACGTCTTCGAGCGCGTGCACCGCGAGGTGCCGATCGACCGTCTGCGTTGGTTCATCGACCACGCCGAGACCGTCTCCGAGCGCAACATCGAACGCATCCGGGCCTTGGGCGGGGGCATCGCCATCCAACACCGCATGGCCTACCAGGGCGAGTACTTCGCCGAGAGATACGGCCTGGCCGCCGCGCAGCAGGCGCCGCCGGTGCAGCAGATGCTCGCAGCAGGCGTGCCGGTGGGCATGGGCACCGATGCGACGCGGGTGGCCAGCTACAACCCCTGGGTGGGCCTGCACTGGTTGGTGACCGGGCGGACGGTGGGTGGCATGCAAATCAGGCCGCCCACCCTGTGCCTCGACCGCGAACAGGCGCTGCGGCTGTACACGCAGGGCAGCGCGTGGTTCTCGACGGAAGACGACGTCAAGGGCAGCTTGCGACCCGGGATGTTCGCGGACTTCTGCGTGCTGTCGGCGGACTACCTGACCGTGCTACCGGCGGAGATTCCCGGGATCGACTCTGTGCTCACGGTGGTCGGCGGGCGGGTGGTGCACGGCAGCGACGGGTTCGACGCGCTGGCGCCCGCCGCGCCGCCCGCCAGTCCCGGCTGGTCGCCGGCGGGCCGCTACCAACGGCTCCGTCCCATGGCTCGACCATCCGACGCCCGCGACGCCCTGGCTTCCTGCTGTGCCACGCCGTGCCAGCTGCACGGGCACCGTCATTGGTTTGCCGCTCGGAACAGCCCGCCCGTGGCCGATCGAAACGGCTTCTGGGGTGCGCTGGGTTGCGGCTGTGCCTGGTGATGCGGGCCGCACGCAACAGATTGCGACACCCCGCATGACCGGGTCCGCCTTCGACGCCGCGGCCTGGTTCGTGCTGGCTGGACGATGCCTGCTGGCCTGGCTGTTCATCGCTAGCGCGGTCGACAAGCTGCGCGACTGGACCGGCGGCCTTGCCGAGGTGCGGGCCATACACCTGCCATGGCCAGCGGGCGTGCTCGCGGGCACCGTGGCACTCCAGTTGGTTGCCGGCAGCTTGCTGGCGCTGGGCTGGCACGTGCGCGTGGCCGCGGCGCTATTGGCCGCGTTCACGTTGTTCGCCACCCTGATGGTCCATGCGCCGTGGCGGCTTCGCGGGGCCACCGCGGGGCAGGCGCACACGACCTTTCGCGAGCACCTCGCCATCGTCGGCGGGCTGCTGGGTGTGGCGGGCCATGGCTGAGACCGCGACGCCCCCACGGCCTGCCGACGCAACCCCGGGCGCCTGGTCCCCCTTTGGCAGCCGGGTGTTCCTGGTGCTGTGGATCGCCGCCGTGGTGGGCCACGTCGGCACCTGGATGCGCGACGTCGGCGCCGGGTGGTTGATGACCACGCTGTCGCCCTCGGCCATGGCCGTGGCGCTGGTGCAGGTGGCCACCACGCTGCCGATCTTTCTGCTCTCGCTGCCGGCGGGTGCCTTGGCCGACATCGTGGACCGGCGACGCCTGATGCTACTGATCACGGTGCTGATGGCGAGCGTATCGGCCGCGCTGGCCTTGGCCACCCACGCCGGATGGATGACGCCGGCCCTGCTGGTGGCCGGCCTGCTCACCGCGGGCGTGGGAACCGCGATCATGGCGCCAGTGCTGCAGTCGCTGACGCCCACCATGGTCGGCAAGCCGCTGCTTCGCCAGGCCATCGCACTCAACAGCGTGGGCACCAACGTTTCGCGCGCCATAGGTCCAGCGCTGGGCGGACTGGTGGTGGCCGGCGCAGGCGTCGCGTGGACCTTCGTGGCCGACGCGGTGAGCTACCTCGGCCTGATCGGTGCGCTGTGGTGGTGGCGCGGCGCCTCCGTTCGAGCCGGCACCGGCGCACGCGAGCGCCTTGGGCCCGCGATGCGCGCCGGCCTGCGCTTCGCACTGCACGCGCCAGCGCTGCAGCGCGTCCTCCTGCGCGCAGCGGCCTTCTTCGCCTTTGCCAGCGCGTACTGGGCGCTCCTGCCGCTGGTGGCACGCCGCCAGCTCCAGGGCGATGCCACCTTGTATGGCGTGCTGCTGGCCAGCATCGGAAGCGGCGCTGTGGCGGGCGCGCTGACCCTGCCGGCGCTGCGGCAGCGCTGGTCGGGTGAGTGGGTGGTTCGTGTCGGCACCGGGCTGACGATGGGCGTGCTGGTCGTCTTGGCACTGACGACCCACCAGGCCTTGGCGAGCCTGGCGCTGGCCATAGCGGGCGTGGCCTGGATCGGCGTGCTCACCACCGCGAACGTGGCCGCCCAGACCCAGCTGCCCAACTGGGTGCGCGGCCGCGGCCTTGCCGTGTACCTGACCATCTTCTACGGCTCCATGACCGCCGGCAGCCTGCTATGGGGCCTCCTGGCCGATGCCACCAGCGTCGCGACGGCCCTGCTGGCCGCGGCCGGCCTGGGCCTGGTTGCGCTGCTGCTGTCGTTCACACGGCCGCTGCCCGAGGGCGAACCCGACCTGACGCCGTCGATGCACTGGCCCGAGCCGGACGTGGCACCTCAGGTCGCGGCCGCCGGATTGAACGAGCGCTTACCCGTGCTGGTCACCGTGACCTATCGCATCGACCCGAGCGCCGCAGCCACCTTCCTGGCGGCGCTGCATCGCCTGGCCGACGAGCGCCTGCGCGATGGTGCCCAGGCCTGGGCCGTCTTTGAGGACGTGCACGAGCCGGGTGTCTTCGTGGAGACGTTTCAACTGGCGTCGTGGTCCGAGCACCTGCGCCAGCACCACCGCGTCACGCGTGAAGATGCCGCGGCCCAGGCCGCCGTGCGAGCCCACCATCAGGGGCCGGATCCTCCGCGGGTGTGGCACGGCATCATGCAGGCGTGAGATGTCGAGGTCCTTCTGTTCGACATCGAGCTGCAGCGCTGCCCGAGGTGCGGCGGCGGGCAGGTGAAGATCATCGCGGCGATCCTGGAGCGTGCGGTGATCGGCAAGATCCTCACGCACCTGGGGCTGGATCCGCAGCCGCCCCCGCGCAGCAAGGCGCGCGAGGCGGGGCTCGAGTTCGCCGCCTGAGAGGCGGGTGCCCACGCGGGCACCCGCCCGGTGGCGTGCAGCGGCCGGCGCGCAGCCGGGGTGGCGCTGCGCGCGATGTGCGCGCAACGTGCCCGAGCGCGCGGCCGAGCCCGAGAGCGAGGCCAGAATCGCACGCCGTGAACGCCGGCAGCCCTATCGCAGACACGGCCCGGTGCGAGAAGCGGGTCGGCTTCGCGCTGTTCAGCCGCCCTGGATCCGACCCGCCGCTTGCGCCGGGCCAGGGTGAGGGCGTTTGAATTTCCTATCCCCGGTATTGGCCACACAGCGGAGAACCAGCAAGGCCAAATCTGCGGCCTCTGCGAGCCGCTTCGACAAGCGCAAGCTGTGTGAGGCGGCACCGTAGTTTCAGGCGGATCCGGGCGGCTGCGAGAGCGGCTATTGCGTGCATCGACTCCAGCGGACCGGGCTTAATCGGTGCCTTGCCACAAATAACCTACTAGGTTAAGATTGCGTCTTGTGGAGAAAGCCACCCCTCATTGCAAGCTGGCGGTCGTCAAGGCCATGGTCGACGCCGGGAAGGTGCGAACTACACGAGGCGCTCGCGAGGGGGCCGTGGCCTTGGGTCTGGAGTTCGACGGGATGCTCGCCGTCGTGATGGCGCTGACCACGGCCGACTTCCACAAGAGCATGACCACGCATGCCGATCACCGGGTGTGGCAGGACGTATACCGGCCCGTGACGCCGGCCGGCGAGGTCTATCTGAAGCTGACGGTGATCGATGAAGTGCTCATCGTGTCGTTCAAGGAGCTGTGACCATGAAGTGCCCGACCTGCGGTGCGTCAAGGCTGGTGCATGACACCCGTGACCTGCCATATGCCTACAAAGGCGAGTCCACGATCCTTCCCCAGGTGACGGGCGATTTCTGTCCGGCCTGCGACGAATCCATCTTGGACGCATCGGAATCGCGCCGCACGATGGAACTGATGCTGGCCTTCAGCAAGCAGGTGAATGCCTCATTCGTGGACCCGGATTTCATCGCCAGCGTGCGCAAGAAGCTCGAACTAGACCAGCGCGAGGCCGCCGAGATCTTCGGCGGCGGCGTCAATGCATTCTCCAGGTATGAGAACGGCAAGACCAAACCGCCATTGGCGCTTGTGAAGCTGCTGAAGGTGCTGGATCGCCACCCTGAACTGCTGGGCGAGGTGAGGGCGTCATGACCGAACGAGCCCGAGCGGCTGCGGGAGATCGGAAGACCACCGGGATCGTGTACCAGCGCGTGGTGTGGGTCGAGAACTCCATCAAGGCACCCACATTGCCACGCTCCTGCGGGTACGTGACGGTAAAATTGTGGGCGAAAAAGTGAATCGGGACAATAGCTTGAGGGATTCGATGCCTGCCCTTCTGGGGCACTTTCCAAATCGACCCGGGCGCGCGTCGATGGCGTCGGCGACGGGCTCGATGATCATTGCGGGAGTCGATAGATCTCAATAGATCTCGAAAGGTCAACTTTGGCCGAATCGCCCGCAAACCCGCGCCGATGCTGGTGCCTGACAGGTTGACGGTAAAAATGACGGTAAAAATCTTCGGGGCGGCTTCGAGCCCCTTACGAATCAAAAGCTTAGAACGCTCGTTGATGATTGAGTGGGAGTAACGCCCTCGATCCCCTGAAAGCTGCAAGGATCCTTCACCGGGCGCTGAATGCCCGCATCGCGTCGGGCATGGGTTGTGTGCCTGAGCGCGGTGATCTGATCGCATGCTCACCGCGCGCCAAAGCGGGATCGGCAGGCAAGCAGCGGCACGCCAAAGGCCAGGGCGAACGCGACATTGAGCACGGCGTTGGGCCACAGCCCTGTCCACAGGGATATGGTGGTGTCGGGCACGAACCAGCCCGCCAGCGAAATCACGAAGACATCCCATCCGTGACGCTCTCCGCGACGGAAGGGGCCACGCAAGGTCAGCCAGAGGGCCAGTCCCCAGCCCACCATGACGGAGCCCATGACCCCGTGCGCAAGCATGAGGTAGGGTTGTACCCCGGGGCCGAATGCTGCCAGCGCACTGGCCTCGCCATACACCAGAAGGCTGAAACCGTGGCGAGTCGGTTCCGGCAGGAGCGCCATCGCCAGGCCGAAGAGGATGGTTCCTGCGGTGACAGCCTGCAGCCAGCGGTACCAGAAGGCAGGAATCGGTTCGGGCGTTTCGGGCGTGAGCAAGGGGGCAGGGGGCATGGGTCCGGATCCGGTCGGTGAACGAGGCGCCCATGATCGCCAACTTCACCGATTCGCGGCCGACGAGGCGACGATCCGCTTCCTGCGGGGTCTCGCCTCGTCCCCGGGTGCCGGGCCACTGGGCTGAGGGATCCACCGGTTGGCAACGGCCGCGCAACCGAGAGCCTGAGCATTCCTGCTGGGGCGGTCACTGCCTTCGTCTGCGGCAGCGGCTCGCGATCGCGCGCGCGCTTCGAAACGCACCCGGCACGCCAAGCCCCGCCTCGGCGCCGGCTATCGGCGATACTGCCGCCACCCGATCGCAGGAGATGCCCATGCGTCGCCGCCACGCCCTGGCCACCCTGTCGTTGCCGCTCATCGGCAACACGCTCACCGTTGCCCGTGCCCAGGAGTCGGCGCTGCGGCTGATCGTGCCCTATCCGCCGGGAGGCTCGTCCGACTCCTCGGCGCGCATCCTCGCCGCAGAACTTGGGGCGCGCCTGAAACGACCGGTGGTGGTCGAAAACCGCGCGGGCGCCGGCGGACGGATCGCGATGCAGCACATGCGCGGGCTGCCGCCCGATGCCGACGCCCTGGTCTTCGTGAACCCCGCCCTCATGACGCTGGTGCCGAATCTGGTGAGCCAGCCGGGCTACGACGCGGAGGCCGACTTCCAGCCGGTCTCGCAGATCAGCCAGTATCAGTTCGCCCTGGCCGTGCCCGCGAACCATCCCGCGACGAGCGTGGCCGGCCTGCTCGACTGGATTCGGGCAAATCCCGACAAGGGCAACTTCGGGGTGCCCGCCACCGGCAGCATCCCTCACTTCTTCGCGCTGATGATCGGCGAGGCGGCGCGGGTCAAGGTCACCGTCGTCGGCTACAAGGGCTCGGCGCCCCTGGCCACCGACCTGATCGGCGGCCATCTGGCCATCGGGGTCGATACGCTCGACAGCCTCGTCGTGCATCACCAGGGCGGCAAGCTGCGGATCCTGGCCACCTCGGCCGAACGGCGGGCGATCGATGGCGTGCCCACGCTCAGGGAAGCCGGCCTCAACCTGAGCGCGACCGGCTGGAATGCCGCCTACGCCAAGTCCTCGATGCCTGCCGACCGCGTCGCCCTCTACGCCCGCGAGATCGCGGCCATCATGCAGCAACCCGAGGTTCGCGAGAAGTTCGTCCAGATGAAGTCGGAGCCGGTCTCGGCCGACGTCGCCCGGACCCGCGCCACGGTGGATGCCTTCAGGGCGCAGTGGGTGCCGGTGATCCGTGCCTCCGGCGTCCGACTCGACTGAACGCCGATGAGACTCATCTCGCTGACCTTCGACAACGGCCCGGACCCCGAGGTGACCCCGCAGGTCCTCGAGGTGCTGGCCCGACACGACATCCGCGCGAGCTTCTTCCCGCTGGGCGACAAGCTGCGCGACCGGCGCCATCTTGCCGAGCGCGCGCACGCCGAGGGCCACTGGATCGGTAACCACACCTTCAACCACATCGTGCCGCTGGGGCTGACCGTCGAGCCGGGCGTCGCGGTGCGCGAAATCGCGCGGTCGCAGACCCTGATCGCCGACCTCGCCCACGCGCGGCGTTTCTTCAGGCCCTTCGGTGGCGGAGGCCTGCTCGATAAACGGTTGCTCAACCGCGAGGCGCTCACGCACCTGCAGGAAAACGGCCACACCTGCGTGCTCTGGAATGCGGTTCCGGGGGACTGGGCCCATCCGACCGGATGGGTCGACCGCGCGCTCGCGCAGTGCGGCGCGCTCGAGCATGCGCTGCTGGTCGTGCATGACCTTCCCACCGGCGCGATGGACCGGCTGGAGACCTTCGTGCAGCGCGCGAAGGACCAGGGGATGACGTTCGTGCAGGACTTCCCGCGCGACTGCGTGCCGATCGAATGCGGGCGCATCGTCGGCGAGATGGCGTCCTACGTCAGCACGGAGCGGCACTAGTCGGTGCCCGGCAGCAGGCGCAGCCTGCGTCCGCCGCGTCGATTCGGCCTGAGGTGCCTGCGCCGCCGCGCCGAACCGACCGGTCACGATCTCCTCCTGGGCTTGCGGCACGGCCCCGGAATGCCCCGAGAATTGCAGCGATGTCCGTCCCCGAGATCCCTCACTACAACCTCGCTCGCTTCGACTTTGTGTCCATCCGGCTGGGTCGTGTCCCCGGTAGTGGTGTAGAAAGCCTGCAGTAACTGCGCTCGGATCGT
>JBAWWD010000025.1:0-71931 GCA_037146935.1 Burkholderiales bacterium | reverse complement strand
TGCGATGGTTGTCCGTCAATCTGAGCAGCCACTGGGCGATCTCCTCGTTCTCGGCTCGTGCCCGCGGGGCGTACCGGTAGCATGACTGGCTCACCTGGAAGACCTCGCAGGCCAGCCGCACCGACACGCCGCGCTCTCGAACCGCTCTCTCGGCCATCTCGCGTCGCCGAGATGGCCTCACCACTTTTTTGCAAGCGCCTCCGAAGCGATCTCGGCCTTGAGCTTCTCCTCGACGTACATGCGACGCAGCCGTCGGTTCTCCTCCTCGAGCTCCTTGAGCCGGGACATCATCGAGGCGTCCATGCCGCCGAACCGGGAGCGCCACTTGTAGAACGTGGCTGTGCTCACGCCCAGCTCGCGGCACAGGTCTGGCACCGAGATGCCCGCCTGCGCCCGCTTCAGGGCATCCATGATTTGACTGTCGGTGAATCGGGACTTCTTCATGTCGTAGAACCCTTCCTGTCGGAAAATTCTACTTCTGGCTCCACTGGATTTCAGGGGGGATTACCGTTTGAACTGTACACTGGTACGCTTCAAGAGCGACTGGAAAGGTATGCGCGGTGATTTCTAACTTGCAGTTGGAACGGAAGGCTTGCACGGGCCGGCGCTCAACGTCTGCGTTAGGCCTCGTAAACAAAATGAAAGGTAACCCGTTTTCTATCGCGGCCCTAGCTGTCTTGGCTGCCGCGTATACATCGGCTTACGGGCAAGCATCATCAGAATCATTGCGCCAGACATATGACGCACTTTTTAGAGTGGTTTCAATTACAGATAGCATCTCCAAGGCCAACATCCATGTTTGCAAAGAAAGAAGCCTCACCTACGGGTTTTCTCACCTTTTTGTCAACAGCGAAACTTCTCCCGAGGTGCGGACTGTTTGGGCCGCAGCGTTTACCATAAATGCCGCCCCGACCGTAATCCATGTAAACCCCAAAGGACCTGCAAAGCTTGCCGGACTGCAAGTTAATGACGAAATCCTCTCCGTGAATGGCGACATTTGGCCCGAACAGGTCCGGGAACAAAATGTTTTTCTTAAAAACCTCTCAGATGCCAAAGCCAATCAATCTCGTCTCACCATAAAGGTGCGTAGAGCCGAGGACGAACATACGCTGGAATTGAACGCGGAACTGACCTGTAAGATTAAAATCAATATCGTCCCAAACGAGAAGTCGAGTGCATTTGCCGGCGGGAGCGCAATCTCATTCGAATCCGGCATTAGTCGGTTGCTTTCCGATGACGGCGAATTAGCTTTCGTTGTTGCCCACGAAATGGCGCATGTCATTCTTCAGCATGTTCCGGATAAGCTCAGTCGAGCGCAAATGGAAAGCGACGCCGACGAACTAGGAATGAAACTTTTCCTAGCGGCGGGATATAACCCAGATGATGCAGCGTCCGCCATACGGAAGCTTGACACGGCAAACCGTGGCCCAATCACAAGGATGCTTGGGCTCTACGGTTCATATCTGCCAACGGAAAAAAGAGTGGACTTTCTATTTTCAATCGCCAAGCAGGCAATTGAGGCCAAGCCTTCCATCGAAGTACCACCGAGCCGATAACGACGTCTAACCCCTCGCTCAAGCGGACCGCCACCCGCTTAGTTCGAACGTTGAACGGCAGCTCTCGGGCAACTCATTCGCCTAAACCAAGTTCCGCTTTGGGTCGGTAGCCGCCGGTCGCTCGGCGAAGGCGAAGGGCGGGCTTTAGTCTTCAACGGCCATTCAACTTCTGACGGTCTGCTCTGCAGCGTCAGGAGCCAGTCGGGGCCGACGAACCTATTCGCGCTGTGTGCCATAAAGCTGACACTCAGTAACGCCACCGGCCCAGCCGGACTACGGCCCAAGTTACTCCTGAGAGGCCCGTGCGCCGCCTCAATAGGGTGAGGAGACTGACACGGATCTCACCAGCGTGCCCGCTCGTGCAACCTCAGTTGAAAAGCTTGCCGCTGATCTGCTTCATGACCACTGGATTGGCAAGCAGGGTTGCTTGCACCAGATACGAGAAAAGAGCCTCCCTGGCTCTGTCGTCGGACCAAGTCCTCTTCTGAGCAACTGCAGCCGCAAGGGCGTCGACCGCCGCCTTGCAGGTATCGCGCTGCGCTTTGCCCGTCTTGCCCACGTGTGCGCTGACCGAAGCCTGAGAGATCAGTAGATTGGTTATGCCCGTGTAGGCATGAATCCCTTGGGTGTGCGCCGCAACGTCCCTGCGTATCAGATCGCACAGGCCAACCTCTGGGGTCCAGGGCAAGAAGATAACGTCGCCCTTCTGTGTGTGATAGAGCTCTTGCGGGACAGTATGAACCGCCCCGGGTTTCGCGGAGGCCCGTTGGGTTAAGTCAAGCCGTCGCCTCGACAGCCTGACCGGCGAGTTGCTCGTAGTAGTTTGCCTCAGCCTCGGCCGGCGGGATGTATCCGATGGGTCCGAGCAGGCGGTGGTGGTTGAACCACGACACCCATTCCAGGGTCGCAATTTCGACAGCCTCCCTGGTTTTCCAGGGGCCGCGCCGGTGAATCAGTTCGGCCTTGTACAGCCCGTTGATCGTCTCGGCCAGCGCATTGTCGTAGCTGTCTCCCTTGCTGCCCACCGAGGGCTCCACGCCCGCCTCGGCCAGCCGTTCGCTGTAGCGGATGCTGACGTATTGGGCGGATTCAACCGGTCGTCGCAACACCGGGTTACGCGCCGGATTCTAGGTACTCATTCAGTGCTTCTGCCGGTGTCTTCCAGCCCAACGTTTTGCGTGGCCTATTGTTGAGAGTAAGTGCCACCGCTTGGATCTCTTCATCACTCCACCGCGATAGGTCTGTGCCCTTTGGGAAGTATTGGCGCAGCAGCCCATTTGTATTTTCGTTCGTGCCGCGTTGCCATGGGCTGTGGGGATCAGCAAAGAACACCTGCACCCCGGACTCGACGGTGAAGCGAGCATGGTCGGACAGCTCCTTGCCACGATCCCAAGTCAACGATCGCCACAGACAGGTAGGCAGCTTGGTGACTGCTTTCTTCAGTGCATTGGCCATGGTGACAGCTCCGTATCCTGCCAGCGGGGGACCGTTCTTGGTTCGTGGAGTCTGGCCATAGCCTGCCTCTCTTGGGAGATGTACGAGCATGGTGAAGCGGCTCTTGCGTTCCACCATCGTCCCAATGGCCGACCTGTCCAAGCCGATGATCAAGTCTCCCTCCCAGTGGCCCGGTACAGCACGATTCTCTACCTCCGGCGGTCGGCTGGAAATCATTACCTCTTCACTCACATGTGCCCACGCTTTGGCCTGAGACCTGGCTCGAGGGGTGCGTAAGGCACGCCCAGTGCGCAGGTAGCTCACCAGCTCGCGCTTGAGGGCACCTCTGCCCTGGATGTACAGGGCCTGGTAGATGGCTTCGTGCGAGATGCGCATTGAAGAATCATCGGGGAAGTCGAGCCGCAACCGGTTGGCAATCTGCTCTGGCGACCAGCCATTGACCCACTTGCGATCGCCGCGGTGAGGTTTGTTGCGGCCAATGAACGGCGTCTGCCGGGGGCCTGAGACCTCACGCCCTCTCGCATCGTGGATCGAACCCTCCAGGCGCTCTTGGACATACTCGCGCAGACGGGGATTCGTCACCAGCTTGGCCGGTTTAGGGCGTCGGGCCAGAAGCTCTGACTTCCACTGCGCGACTGACGCACGGTACTCGAGCTTGCAGCCTCGTGTCGCAGCGTTGCGTGTGAGCTCGCGCGACACGGTTGAGGGGCTTCGACCAATGAGACGCGCTATCTCCCGTACGCCGAGATCTTGCACTCGCAGCAGCCCTATCTGTTCTCGCTCGACGAACGACAGGTACCTATCAGATACAGGTTTCGACATGAACAATGGCATACCACCACGATGCCGGAACCAGCGTGATCCCACGGCCTGCGACACGCCTACGGCTTCGGCAGCCTTCTCACTTGTGATGCCGGTTGCAATCTCAACCCAGAACTGACGCTCAACCTCTCGCCGATGCGATGGAGCCCCTGGAGATCGCATCGGACCCCTGCCAGTTAACTGCGTCATCCATCCTGCGGGTCGTCCCATAAACACCTCCTGTTTGAAGGTGTTGCGACGACCGGTTGAATCCGCCCAATACGTCAGCATCCGCTACAGCGAACGGCTGGCCGAGGCGGGCGTGGAGCCCTCGGTGGGCAGCAAGGGAGACAGCTACGACAATGCGCTGGCCGAGACGATCAACGGGCTGTACAAGGCCGAACTGATTCACCGGCGCGGCCCCTGGAAAACCAGGGAGGCTGTCGAAATTGCGACCCTGGAATGGGTGTCGTGGTTCAACCACCACCGCCTGCTCGGACCCATCGGATACATCCCGCCGGCCGAGGCTGAGGCAAACTACTACGAGCAACTCGCCGGTCAGGCTGTCGAGGCGACGGCTTGACTTAACCCAACGGGCCTCCGCGAAACCCGGGGCGGTTCAATGCAGTCAATACCCAGATGGCACCATGAGCGAGGCACTTTATGCATTGGATGATTGAGCGCGCCGTGCTTGATGAAGTACAAGAGGCCATTCTCAACGCCGTGATCAACGATCCAGGGCCTCATTGGATCGAGGGCTATGCGGGCACAGGCAAGACGATTATCGTGACGCTTGCCCTCGCAGCAGTACGGAAGAAGCATCCGAAGGCAAAGATCTGCTTCGTGACCTACACCCACTCTATAAAAGATCTCGTGGCGTCAGGCCTAGATGGGGACGCTGACATTTTTACGGTGGATGCATTCGTAGGCGGATATGTCCGATACGACTGGGTCTTCGTTGATGAGGTTCAGGACATCAAGGAAGCCGACATCCTAAAGATCCAGCAGCGAGGAAGACACGTTGTATGGGCTGGAGACCCATTTCAGTCTCTGTATCACGGGCGAGTGGACCGAGAGGACCTTCCGGAAGTGCTCGGCACCACCAGCTGGGAGCTTGTGAACATCTACCGGTACCCGCTCAAGGTCTTCAACATCGTGTCATCCATTTACGACGCCGAGATCGCCCGCGGTGCCATGGTGAACGTTGATGACAGCGTGAAGGTGCAGCTTCATAGAGCGTCCTCTCCTGCCGAAGAAGTCCGCTGGGTGTGGGATAAAGCCAAGACCGTATCCGTAGTCGAAAGACCGGCTGCGATCTTGTTTCCAACGCACGACATGGCCTATGACTTTGCTAGTGAGGTTTGTTCGATTGAAGGAGTCGGTGCGCCTCCGGCGCGAATCCAGAAGGGCCGTATCGTCGACTACTCCGATTTCAACGAGCACTTCAAAAAGCGAAGAATCCCTTTGCAGTTTTTGGGAAGCAACAACGGCAGCCTGCCGGAAAGTGACACGAAGAGACTGTGCTACTTGATGACCTACAAGAGCGCCAAGGGTCTGGACTTCAACAGTGTCTTCGTACCAAATCTCAACGACCGTATGTCGTTCGAGGATGGCAAGCCCCTTTCATTGTCGAGAGATGAGTGGCAGCGAAAGTTTTTCTTTGTCGCGTTGACAAGGAGTCGGCGGGATCTGTTTCTCTCGTACCACGGCAATCCACACCCCTACATCGACGAGATGCCGAAGGACGACATATTGATTTCGGCGACTCCAAAGCCTGCGCCCAAGAGGCGTTTCTAGGCGATGAACTTTGTCATCCTCACAAAGACCGAGTGGGCACTGTTGTGTGCACAGGGGTCCGTTGATATCTTGAGTGAGCGGTTTGCCGGCGCGGAAGATGCCCTGACCGCTGCACCGGATGCCCTTGCATGGTCACTGTTCTCACGTGCGCCTCGGTACGTGTCAGGGGATGCAAATGGAATGATTGCAGCCCAAATCGACGGTGAATCGTCACCCCCGCTAGAAAGGCCCCTAACAAGATTGCTCAAGCTCTCCGCAGTGAGGTCATTCTTTGCACTCACGAGCTCAGCTCAGCGGCACCTGTCAGAGGATGCGAGCAGGCGCAATGTGCGGCTGTCAGAGCCGATCTTTGAAGCGCAGTGGCGAACCTGGACCGACGAACAGCGGCGAATCCTTCGGGTCCGTGGATCTAGGGAGCTGGTTCGACTGATGGGCCTCGACGGAGCCCTTGATTGGAGCGAGGAGTTTGGTCTGCTCGGAGAGCCTCATCACGAACTTGGCGTCTACGACAGTCTTGCCGCAAGGCTACAAATCGATGCTCGTCAAGTGATTTCAGATGACCGGGCCCGAGCAACTGAGGGTTCGTGTGCCCACGCGGTGGTTTCGGCAACACTTTGGGCGAGCCACATCTGCGGTCGCGACATTCCTGCCGAAGGAACGCTGCTGACCAGTGAGATTGGTACCCTGTTCGATCA
Organism: Burkholderiales bacterium; assembly: GCA_037146935.1. Taxonomy (GTDB): domain Bacteria; phylum Pseudomonadota; class Gammaproteobacteria; order Burkholderiales; family Burkholderiaceae_E; genus Quisquiliibacterium. The sequence goes on along the minus strand of JBAWWD010000025.1, from coordinate 65,627 downwards.
ACTGGTCGAAGCCCGATACGGCAAGATTGATCACCTTTCGCGGTCGTTGCATACCGGGTTGGAGCATCTCCGATTAGAGGCTGCCGAAGCGTTTGGGTCCTATGTCAGTCCAATATCTGTCGGGATCTTCTTTCGGTTTCTGATTGCCTCACGTTTTGGCCCCTTGCCACAACCTACGGATATCGTCTCCGCCATTCTCAGGCTTCGGGTGTTGGACGGAGACAAGGTTGCAGCCGCCTGCTGCTACTTAGTCGGACTGGAACTGACCCCCGAGTTCGTACAGCAAATCGTTTCCTGCCTGGCACCAAGTCCGACGTCCCTCATATCCGCACCTGAAGGTGGAGTGTCTCCGGGGATGGTGACGCTGGATACGATGCTGGAAGCCGCTGCCAGAGTTCCGGACCACCATGAGCCGCTTCCCGCACAAGAGGAATTGAACTCAAGCGCAGACCCGTTGAGCGACACATCCAGCGGCGCTGGCAGTCCAAATGATTGCCGTGATAGCGGCGACCCAGAGAAGGGCATCCTCAGTCAAACTGAGAGGCCGAAGGACTAGTCATCTCGTTTGTGACTGCTGGCCCGTACCGACCCCCCAAAAGTCAGGAGGTCCAGAGAAAACGGGCCCTAGAGACACCCTTTCGGCGCCCTGGCCCGGGACCACAGTCAGGAGCCCATAACGCAAAGCCCCGCATGGTGCGGGGCTCTGGGCGCCTTCGAAGCCCACTCAGCAGGTTCGAAGGTCTTGTCTTGGCGGAGACGGAGGGATTCGAACCCTCGATGCAGGTTTTGGCCCGCATGCTCCCTTAGCAGGGGAGTGCCTTCGACCTCTCGGCCACGTCTCCTGGCTTCAAGTGCAGATCTGCTCTCGATGCCGGCTCGGGGCGCATTCTACCCCAAACCGGCGGGGCCGCCCTCAGGCCTGCTCCAGGCCGAAGGCCTTGTGCAGGGCGCGCACGGCGAGCTCCATGTACTTGTCCTCGATGACCACCGAGATCTTGATCTCGCTGGTGCTGATCATCTGGATGTTGATGCCCTCCTCCGAGAGCGTGCGGAACATCAGGCTGGCGATGCCCACATGCGAGCGCATGCCGATGCCCACCACCGAGACCTTGGCGATCTTGGGGTCGCCCACGATGGCGCCCGCGCCGATGCCCGCCTTGACCTTGCCCTCCAGCACCTCGATGGCCTTCTGGTACTCGTTGCGGTGCACCGTGAAGGAGAAGTCGGTGAGGCCCTGGTTGCCGGTGTTCTGGATGATCATGTCAACGTCGATGTTGGCGTCGGCCACCGGCCCGAGGATCTGGTAGGCGATGCCCGGGCGATCGGGCACGTTGAGCACGGTGATCTTCGCCTCGTCGCGGTTGAAGGCGATACCGGAGATGACGGCCTGTTCCATGCTGTTGTCTTCCTCGAACGTGATCAGCGTGCCCGAGACCGCCTCTTCGGCCAGGGGGATGTCGGGCGGGGTGAGGCTGGAGAGCACCCGGGTCTTGACCTTGTACTTGCCGGCGAACTCCACCGAGCGGATCTGCAGCACCTTGGAGCCGAGGCTGGCCATCTCCAGCATCTCCTCGAAGGTGATGCCGGGCAGGCGCCGCGCCTCGGGCACGATGCGCGGGTCTGTGGTGTAGACGCCATCCACATCGGTGTAGATGAGGCACTCTTCGGCGCCCAGCGCCGCGGCCACCGCCACCGCTGAGGTGTCTGAGCCGCCGCGGCCCAGCGTGGTGATGTTGCCGCCCGCATCCACCCCCTGAAAGCCGGTGATCACCACCACCTTGCCGGCGGCCAGATCAGCGCGCACGCGGGTGTCTTCAATGGATTCGATGCGGGCCTTGGTGTAGGCGTTGTCGGTGCGCACCGGCACCTGCCAGCCGGCGTAGCTCACCGCGTCAACGCCCTGCGCCTTGAGCGCCATGGCCAGCAGGCCCACCGACACCTGCTCGCCGGTGGCGGCGATCATGTCGAGCTCGCGGCCGTCAGGCTGGGGCTGGATCTCCTTGGCCAGGGCGATGAGGCGGTTGGTCTCGCCCGACATGGCCGAGGGCACCACCACCATCTGGTGGCCGGCGGCATGCCACTTGGCCACCCGGCGCGCCACGTTGCGGATGCGCTCGGTGGAGCCCATGGAGGTGCCGCCGTACTTGTGAACGATGAGGGCCATGGCTTGTGTTTTGCAGGCTGGGCAAAGCCCTCGATTATACCGGATGGCCCTCTGGGGGCGGTTCGGCGCACAGGGCATGGCGCGGGTCGCCGGGCGGCGCCTGCCAGCGCAGCCGCAGGCCCGCTTCACCGGGGGCGCAGGCCGGCGCGGCGTCGGCCCGCGCATGGCGTTGGCCCAGCCCCGCCACGAACACCAGCCGCTCGCCCACCAGCACGCCGGGCAGCGCGGCCCGCAGCCACACCGGCACGCCCTGCGCCTGGTGCCAGTGCTTGAGGCTGCGCGACACGCCCCCCGGCCGCAGCCGCACCCGCGTGGACGCAGGCAGCGCCTGCACCGTGATGGGCTGCTCGCGCAGCAGCGCCGCCGGCAGCGCGCCCGGGCCCGCCCAGGGCTCCACGCGCAGGCAGCCATCAGGCAGCGCAAGGCAAGACTCACCCTGCCAGCGCGCCTGCATGGGCCAGGGCAGCGGCTGCGGCAGGCCTGCCCGCGGCTCGGCCCACACCCAGTCACGCAGGCGGCGCAGCGTGACATCGGCCAGGGCCACCTCGCCGCTGGCCGCCTGAGCGCTGATCAGTTGCCGGCACGCCTCATGCAGCACCGCCTGCGCCGGCGGCAACTGGCCCAGAGAACCGATCCACGCCCGCAGCGCGAGCTGCTGGCGCGCCACCGACAGCGCCCGCAAGGGCCCACGGTGCAGCGCGGCGCCCTGGCTTGCCGCCAGCAGCCGGCCCAGCGCCGGGGGCACCTGGGCCCAGTCCAGCGCGGCGCGCGCCGCGGCAAGGTCTGTGGCTGCTACCTCATCGAGCAGCGCCGCGGCCTGCGCCAGGTGCCCGGCCGCGCGCAGCAGGTTGGCCGCGGCGCCCGGCGCAATCTGCGTGAGCGCCGGCATCACCTGCAGGCGCATGCGGTTGCGGGCATGGTGCAGGTTGGCGTTGCTGGGGTCTTCCACCCAGCGCAGGCCATGCTGCTGCGCATAGGCAAGCAGCTGCGCGCGGCTGAGCGCGAGCAGCGGCCGCAGCAGCATCACCGCCCCGCCGGCCAGCGGCCGCGCCGCGGGCATGCCAGACAACCCGCGCACGCCTGCGCCACGCGCCAGGCGCAGCAGCACGGTCTCGGCTTGATCATCGGCATGGTGGGCGGTGAGCACCGCGCTGGCGCCCAGGTGCTGCGCCTGCTCGGCAAGCGCCTGGTAGCGCGCGCGCCGCGCCCAGGCCTCAAGGCCCTGCCCTGCGGGCTGCGCGGGCGGCAGCGCCACCACCATGCAGTCAACGTCCCATGCTTGCGCCTGCGCCACGCAGTGCGCGGGCCAGGCTTGCGCTGCGGCCTGCAGGCCATGATGGACATGCACCGCCCGCACCCGCTGCGGCCCGGCCACGGCCACCAGCGCGTGCAGCAGCACGGTGGAGTCGAGCCCGCCGCTGAAGGCCACCAGCCAGGGGCCGGCGCCGGGCGCCGCCTGAAGGCTGCCCGCAAGGGCCGCGAGCACCGGGCAGGCCGGGCGCCCGCGCGGCGGCCGATCAGCGCTCGTCGCTGATCTCCTTGAACTTGCCGTAGGCCAGCACGCGCGCGCGGCGCTGCTTGAGCAGTTCGGCCGGCTTCACGTCCTGGAACTGGCGCAGGGCATCAGCCAGCGCGCGGCGTAGCAGTTGCGCCATCTGGGCGGGGTCGCGGTGGGCGCCGCCCACCGGCTCGTTGACGATGCGGTCGATGAGCCCCAGCGCCTTCAGGCGATGCGCGGTGATGCCCAGAATCTCGGCGGCCTCGGGCGCCTTGGCCGCGCTCTTCCAGAGGATGGCCGCACCGCCCTCGGGGGAGATCACCGAGTAGACCGAGTACTGCAGCATGAGCACGCAGTCACCCACCGCGATGGCCAGCGCGCCGCCCGAGCCGCCCTCGCCGATGACCGTGGTGATGATGGGCACGCGCAGCGCCGCCATCTCGATGAGGTTGCGGCCAATGGCCTCTGACTGGCCGCGCTCCTCAGCGCCAATGCCAGGGAAGGCGCCGGGCGTGTCCACGAAGGTGAACACCGGCATGCCGAACTTCTCGGCAAGCTTCATGAGGCGCAGCGCCTTGCGGTAGCCCTCGGGGCGCGGCATGCCGAAGTTGCGGTAGCCGCGCTCCTTGGTGTCGCGCCCCTTCTGGTGGCCGATCACCATGATGGGCTGGCCGTTGAAGCGCGCCATGCCGCCCACGATGGCGGGGTCATCGGCGAAGTGCCGGTCACCGTGCAGCTCATGCCAGTCGGTGAACAGCGCGGCGATGTAATCGAGCGTGTAGGGCCGCTGCGGGTGGCGCGCCACCTGCGCCACCTGCCAGGGCGTGAGCTTGCTGTAGGTTTCCTTGACCAGGCCCTGGCTTTTCTTTTGCAGGCGGTCTATCTCCTCGGCGATGTCGACCGCGGAGTCGTCGCTCACGAATCGCAGCGAGTCGATCTTCTGTTCGAGATCAGCGATGGGCTGCTCGAAGTCGAGGAAAGTGGTCTTCATGGATGAACGACTCCTAGTATTCGACCGGGACCGGATCGAGGCTGCGCCACAGATACCAGGTGGCCACCGAGCGCCAGGGCCGCCAGCGCTCGGCCAGGGCCTGGGCGCGGACGCGGTTCAGGCGGTGCCGGCTGGCCGCGCTGCCGGCCTGCTCGGCCGCCTGCGCGCCTGGGGCAAGCGCCCCGCCCGAGGCCGACCGGGCCGCTGGCGCGCCACCTGGGCTGCCCTCTGCCGGCGGGTAATGCAGGGCCACCGCCCGCAGCAGACCGATGTCATCGAGCGGCAGGACATCGGGGCGCTGCAGATTAAAGATCAGAAACATCTCGGCTGTCCAGCGACCGATTCCGCGCACTTCGGTGAGCTCGGCAATGACCGATTCATCGTCCATAGACTGCCAGCGCGACGGATCGATCTCGCCGCGGCGAAACCGCCCGGCGAGGTCGCGAAGGTATTCCACCTTGCGCCCCGACAGGCCGCAGCGCGTGAGCGTGCTGGCGCGAAGCCGGCCCACCCGCTCGGGGTGCACGGTGCCGCAGGCGGCCTCGAAGCGGTTCCAGATGGTCTGGGCCGCGGCCACCGAGATCTGCTGGCCCACCACCGAGCGGGCCAGCGTGAGGAAGGGGTCACCCCGGGGCTGCAGCCGCGCGGGGCCGCAGGCGCGGATGATGCCGGCGAGCACGGGGTCTCGGCGCAGCAGCGAGCGCCGGGCCTGATCCCAGAACGGGACACCTGAGGTCTGATCGCCCACGGGCGCTGCCGCGGCGTCAGGCACGGCGCCAGGTGGTTCCTGCGGCGGTGTCTTCAAGCACCACGCCCTGCTGCAGGAGCTCGGCCCGGATGCCATCAGCGGTGGCGAAGTCTCGGGCCTTCTTGGCCTGCGCGCGCGCCACGATGCGCGCCTGGATGGCGGCGTCATCGAGCCCGGCCTGCGCGGCCGCGGCCCGGCCCTGCAGGCCACCGCGCCGCACCTCGGCGAGCGGGCGCTGCAGCAGCCCCAGCACGCCGGCCAGCGCGCGCAGCTGCACCTCGAGGGCGGCGCTGCGGGTGCGGTTGAGCTCGGCGGCCAGGTCAAAGAGCGCGGCCATGGCCTCTGGGGTGTTGAAGTCGTCGTCCATGGCCTCGCGAAAGCGCGCGGCCCAGGGCAATGACCAGTCGATCACCGAGGCATCCGCAGGGCCGGCGGCCTCATCAGACAGCGCGTTGTAGAGCCGCAGCAGCGAGGCGCGTGCGTCTTCGAGGTGGGCATTGGAGTAGTTGATGGGGCTGCGGTAGTGCGCGCGCACGATGAACAGGCGCACCACTTCGGGATCAAAGCGCTGCAGCACATCACGGATGGTGAAGAAGTTGCCCAGGGACTTGGACATCTTCTCGTCATCGACCCGCACGAAGCCGTTGTGGATCCAGTAGCGCACGAACTGCCCGCCGTGCGCGCCCTCGCTCTGCGCGATCTCGTTCTCATGGTGGGGGAACTGGAGATCGGCGCCGCCGCCATGGATGTCGATGGTGTTGCCCAGCAGGGCGGTGGACATGGCCGAGCACTCGATGTGCCAGCCCGGCCGCCCGGGGCCGTAGGCCGAGGGCCACTTCACGTCATCAGGCTCTTCAGCGCGGGCTGATTTCCAGAGCACGAAGTCAAGCGGATCGTGCTTGGCGTCATCGACCGACACCCGCTCGCCGGCGCGAAGGTCATCGAGCGACTTGCCCGAGAGCCGGCCGTAGCCGGCAAAGCGGCGCACCGAGTAGTTGACGTCGCCATCGGTGGCCCGGTACGCGTAGCCGTTGCGCTCGAGCAGATCGATGATGCCCAGCATCTGCGGCACGTACTGGGTGGCGCGCGGCTCGTGCTCGGGCCGCTGCACACCGAGCGCATCGGTGTCTTCATGCATGGCCGCGATGAAGCGGTTGGTGACCGCCGAAATGGGCTCGTTGTTCTCGACCGCGCGACGGATGATCTTGTCGTCGATATCGGTGATGTTGCGCACGTAGGTGACCCGGTAGCCGCTGGCGCGCAGCCAGCGCTGCACCACATCAAAGGCCACCAGCATGCGGGCATGGCCCACGTGGCAGTAGTCATAGACGGTCATGCCGCAGACGTACATCCGCACCTGGCCGGGCTCCGCGGGAATGAAGTCTTCCTTGCGGCGGGTGAGGGTGTTGTGGATGCGCAGCATGCAGGCGGAACCCGCCCCGGCGCAGGGGCGCGGGGCTCGGTTGCTAGAATGACGGGATGCGTCCGAGTATAGCATCGGGGGGTTGGCCTCGAGACCCGCGCCAGTCCTTGCTCTCAGGCCGATCGGCCTGCCAGGCGGCGGCCCTGCTGATGCTGCTCGGGGCGCTGTTAGGCACCGCACGCGCGCAGCCCGCCGGCCCGGGGGCATCGCTGCCGGGCCTGTCGGTGCAGCCCACCCCGGGCGTGCGTCCGGCGGCTGCGCCCACCAGCTCGGCCGGCTTCAGTGACCCGCGCTCGGCGGTCACCGCGCTGGAACAGACCGAGCGCCTCATCCGCGAAGGCAATCGCACCGGCGCACTGGCACTGCTCGATGCCGCGCTGCGCGAGCATCCGCGAAACCCGCAACTGCGCTTCCTCTACGGCGTGCTGCTCTCCGAGGGCGGCCGGGCCGAGGACGCGATCGCGGTCTTCGAGCAGCTCACGCAAGACTTCCCCGAACTGCCCGAACCGCACAACAACCTTGCCGTGCTGCTTGCCGCGCGTGGCGACCTCGAGCGGGCCAAGGTCGCGCTCGAGAACGCCGTGCGTGCCCTGCCCGGCTACGCGCTGGCCCAGGAGAACCTGGGCGATGTCTACCTGCGCATGGCCGAGCGCGCCTGGGCCCGCGCCGGGCAACTCGACCCGGCCGGCAAGGCCAGCCGTGAGAAGCTCGCGCTCGCCCGCGAGCTCATCCGCCGCATCACTCCCCCCACGAAGCCCATCCAACCCTGACGGAGAGATTCATGCTCAAGAAACTGCCCCTGATCGGCGCCCTGCTGGTCGCGCTGTCCATGACCGAGGACGCGGTCGCGGCCAACCCCCAGGTGTCGCTCAAGACCTCCATGGGCGAGATCGTGCTCGAGCTCTATCCGGACAAGGCGCCGCGCAGCGTGGAGAACTTCCTGCAGTACGTGCGTGACGGCCACTACGCCGGCACGGTGTTCCACCGCGTCATCGGCAGCTTCATGATCCAGGGCGGCGGCTTCACCGCCGACTTCTACAAGAACGCGCCCGGCTTTGGCCAGAAGAAGACCCGCGGGCCCATCCCGCTCGAATCGCAGAACGGCCTGAAGAATGACCGCGGCTGGCTGGCCATGGCCCGCACCGGTGATCCCAACTCGGCCACCGCGCAGTTCTTCATCAACGTGGTGGACAACGCCGGCCTGAACCACCCGCAGCCCGATGGCCATGGCTATGCGGTGTTCGGCAAGGTGGTCAAGGGCATGGAGGTGGTCGACCGCATTCGCGCGGTGCCCACCACCCGCAAGGGCCCCTTCGGCGATGTGCCGGCCGAGCCGATCACCATCGAGTCGGCCGCGGTGGTGGCGGGCCAGTAATCAGCCCATGCTGATGCGCCCATGCTGAGCGTGCGCCGCGATCAGGCGGCGCTCTTCGTCTCTGACATGCATCTGGCCGATGCGCAGCCGCGCACCGGCCAGTTCTTTCTCGAGGCCTTCCTGCGCGAGTCTCGCGCGGTGAGCCATGTCTTCGTGCTGGGCGACGCCTTCGATGCCTGGGTGGGCGATGACCAGATCGCCGGCCTTGCGCCCGAGGGCATCGAGGCCGGCTTCATTCGCGCGCTGGCCGCGCTCGCGCAGCGCGGCGTGGTCGTGGCCGTGATGCGCGGCAACCGCGACTTCCTGCTGCAGGCGCCGGCGCGGCCGGGCTGGTGCGAGGCTACCGGCACGCAACTGCTGCCCGACCCCTGCCCCGTCCACCTGCACGGCGTGCCCGCCCTGCTCGCCCACGGCGATGCGCTGTGCACCGCCGACACCGAGTACCAGGCCTTTCGCGCCCAGGCGCGCTCGGACGCCTGGCAGGCGGCGTTCCTGGCGCGGCCCCTGGCCGAGCGTCAGGCGGTCGCCCGCGCCATGCGCGCGCAGAGCGAGCAGGCCAAGCAGACCCGCGAGGAAGCCATCATGGATGTCAGCACCGAGGCGGTGTCGGCCCTGCTCGCCTCATCGGGCTGCCGAGTGCTGATCCATGGCCACACCCATCGGCCGGCGCATCACCGGCTGCGCGTCAACGGCGAACCCGCGCAGCGCTGGGTGCTGCCCGACTGGGATGCCGCGCAGGGCCGCGGCGGCATGCTGCTGGCGCGTGAGGGGATGATCTGCCCGGTGGGGCCTTGGCCTGCGCCGGTGCCGTCAGTGGCTGCGCTGGGCGGGGTGTGAGGCGGAGCTGAAAGCAGGCGCGGTGTCAGCGCCGCGCGAGGCGCAATGCGGGGCGCCGCCTCAGCGCCCGTGCGAGGCCTCGATGCGCTCATCGAGCGCGGCCTGCAGGGCCTCGATGCGGCGATCCTGCTCGGCCACGTGGTCAATGAGGCGGTTGAGCGCCATGCCCAGCGGATCGTCGCCCGCGCTGCGGGTGATGGCGTAGGCCGAGAAGCCCATGCGCGCGGCGTTCTCCTCGCGGCGCTTGTCGTCTTCCTCGAGGATGATGCGCGCCGGCGTGCCCACGGCGGTGGCACCGGCAGGTACTGCCTTGATGACCACCGAGTTCGAGCCGATGCGCGCGCCATCGCCCACCGTGAAGGGGCCCAGCACCTTGGCGCCCGCGCCCACCACCACGCCGCGGCCCAGGGTGGGATGGCGCTTGGCGCGATTGAGCGCCGTGCCGCCCAGGGTGACGCCCTGGTAGATGGTGCAGTCATCGCCGATGACCGCGGTCTCGCCCACCACCACGCCCATGCCGTGGTCGATGAACACGCGCCGGCCCACGCTGGCGCCAGGGTGCATCTCGATGCCGGTGAGAAAGCGCGCCAGATGACTGAGCCAGCGCGCCGGCAGCACCAGGCCGGAACGCCAGAAACCGTGGGCGATGCGATGGATGAAGAGCGCGTGCACCCCGGGGTAGCAGAGCAGCACCTCCAGCCGCGAGCGCGCGGCCGGGTCTTTTTCCATGACAGTGGCGATGTCCTCGCGCAGCCGGTCGAAGAACAAGGCAGTCTCCTGGGCGTGACGGCGGGCAGCCAGGGGCCGGCGCCGACGGGACCCGGATTCTAAGCCCGGCCCGTAAAGCGCGCTGAGCGCGGGCGGGTCAGCGCTGGTCTGCGGTCTGGCCGGCCCGGCGGACGGTGCGGTAGACGGTGCTGCAAACAGCGCGGCAGACGGCGTGGCCGGCTCAGCCCAGGGCGCCGAACACGCGCCCGCTCATGAGCCGACGCGCCCCGTGCGAGAGCGCCACCTTCTCGAGGCGCCACTGCGCGCCCGTGGCCTGCAGATCAGCGCCCACCGCGAGCGGGCCGCCCGGTGCGCCGATGCGGGTGGGCACGCCCGGCAGGGTTCGGGCCGCGCCATTGACCACGCTGCCGGGCAGCGCCGCGGCAATGGCCACGGCCACCGCGGCCGAGAGCGACAGGCCCGGCTGCACGCGGCCATCGACCCAGGCGCGCGCGAGCAGGTCGATCTCGGCGGCCTCGACCGCGGCGCCGCCGCTCGCCCGATAGGGCGCTGGCGGAGCCACCCAGATGAGGGGCGGCTCGCCCCCGCCCGCCGCCGCCGGATCGACCGACGCGAAGAGCAATGACTGCGCCCCCACGCTGCCGGTCTCGGCAAAGCGGCTGGCGGCAGCGGCCAGCACCGCCTGGCACCGGCCGCGCAGGCGACGATCGCGCTCGAGTTGCGCCAGGGTCTCGCGCCCCGTGAGCCCGAGCCGGTCGGCGCGCACCAGCACCGCGGGCCAGCCGCCGCCCAGCAGCGTGAGCGCCACGCTGCCCAGGCCCGGCACCGCCAGCGGCTCGAGCGCCTGGCCCGAGGGCAGCAGGGGGCCGCCCCGACCGCCATCGGTGGGATCGAGAAACTCCAGCCGGATCTCTACCCCGGCAAAGGGCACGCCGTCTTCGGTGAAGACCCCGCCCTGCAGCACCTGGCCATCGCGCACCGGCACCATGGCATCGACCTGCGCGCGCGCGCCGGCATGCCAGATGCGCACCCGGGTGACGCCCTCGGCGCAGGGATGCAGGCCCTCGAGGAGCGCGAACAGGCCGGCGGCGGCCACCAGGTCGCTGTCGCCGGCGGTCCAGTCGATGCGGCCGGTGCGCGGATCGACCGTGCCGAACTGCGCGTCGATGTCGCACTCGTCGCGCAGCGACGGGGTCACCACCACCACGCGGCTGGTGTCGGCGCTGCCGCCGCCCACGCCGTCGAGCTGCAGTCCGACGGGGTCCGGGCAGCCGAGCAGGCGCGCGATGAGGGCGTCACGCTCGGCGCTGCGCGAGGGCAGCTCGCGGCCGGGCAGAAAGAGCGCCTTGCGCGCGCCGCCACGCATCAGCGAGGCCGGCAGGCCGGCCGCGGCAGAGGCGCGGGGGCGTTCAGGCATCGCGCCGTGCCTCGGGCTGCGGGCCCTGCGCCGGCGGCGCGCGCCCGGGCAGGCGGCCCTGCGCGGCCAGCAGCATCTGCTTGCACAGGCCGCGCAGCAAGTCGACCTCCTCGGCGCGCGGCCGCGCCCGCGCGAACAGCCGCCGCAGGCGCGGCAGCAGCTTCTTGGGCGCGGCGGGGTCGAGGAAGCCCACGGCCACCAGCGCCTGCTCGAAGTGCGCGTGAAAGCCCTCGAGCTGGGCCTGCGTGGCCGGCGGCCCGGCATCGGGCTCGAGGGCGACCGGGGCCGGCTCGCGGGACAGCAGCGCGCGGCGCAGCTCCCAGCAGATCACCTGCACCGCCTGGGCAAGATTGAGCGAGTGGTAGTCGGCCTCGCCCGGGATGGCGGTGACCAGCGCGCAGCGCTGCACCTGCGCGATGGACAGGCCGGTGCGCTCGGTGCCGAAGACCAGCGCCACCCGCAGCGCGGCATCGGCGCGCAGTTCATCGAGCACCTGCGCGCAGGCCTGCCAGGGCGGCACCGGGGCGGCGCTGAACTCGCGGGTGTCGGCGCTGACCGCCACCGCGAGGTGCACGTCGGCCAGGGCCTCGTCGAGCGAGCCCAGCTCACGCGCCTGGGCGAGCACATCGGTGGCGCCACTGGCGAAGGCGATGGCCTCGGGGTGCGCGGCGATGCCGGCAAAGCGCGGCGAGACCAGCACCAGCCGGCGCAGGCCCATCACCCGCATGGCCCGCGCGGCCGCCCCGACATTGCCGCCGTGGCTAGGCGAGACCAGCACCACGCTGACCCTGTCGAGCAGATCTGGCCCGGTGCGATGCAGAGAGTCCAGCGCGATACCTTAGAATGGACGGTTTTACGGGATCCGACATGCACCCGATGCTCAACGTCGCGGTCCGGGCCGCGCGCCGCGCAGGCCGGATCATCAACCGGGCAAGCCTGGATCTGGATCAGGTGAAGATCGCCCGCAAGCAGCGAAACGACTTCGTCACCGAGGTGGATCATGCCTCGGAGCAGGCGATCATCGACACCCTGCTCACCGCCTATCCAGGCCATTCGATCTTAGCAGAGGAGTCCGGGCACACCCCGGGCAAGGGCGCCGCCGAACACGCGCGCGACGCCGACTTCGTCTGGATCATCGACCCTCTGGACGGCACCACCAATTTCATCCACGGGATGCCGCAGTACTGCATCTCGATCGCGCTCATGGAAAAGGGCGTGGTCACGCAGGGCCTGGTCTACGACCCCAACCGCGACGAGCTGTTCACCGCCACCCGCGGCCGCGGCGCCTTCCTCAATGACCGGCGCATCCGCGTGGCCAGCCGCGCGCGGCTGGAGGAATCGCTCATCGGCACCGGCTTTCCGTTCCGGCGCATCGACGACATCGACCGCTACATGGTCATGCTCAAGGCGGTGATGCAGAAGGCCGCGGGCCTGCGTCGGCCCGGCGCCGCCGCGCTTGATCTGGCGTATGTGGCGGCCGGCCGCTATGACGGCTTCTTCGAGCTGGGCCTGGCGCCCTGGGACGTGGCCGCGGGCAGCCTGCTGGTCACCGAGGCGGGCGGGCTGATCGGCGACTTCACCGGCGAGGGCGACCACCTCTTCGGCGAGGAGGTGGTCGCCGGCACGCCCAAGGTCTTCGCGCAGCTGCTCGGGCTGCTGCGTCAGCCGACCTGAGGCCCGCGCCATGCAGCAGGCGGTTCTCGACACGCTCGCCAGCGCGCTCGCGCAGGCGCGAACCCAGGCCGACCCCCGGGCGCTGATCGCCGCCCTGCCGCAGGCCCGCGGGCTGCTGCCCGCGCTGCCCCCGGCCTTCGGTCCGGTGCTCGAGGGCATCGAGCAGCGCCTGCAGTCGGCAGCCCTCTTTGGCGAGGAGAGCTGCTCCTTCAGCCTCACCGACCTGCACGACGCGATGGCCACCTGGATCGATCGCGCCCGGCTGCGGCTCGCCCAGGCCCGCGCGCCTGAAGGCCACTGACGCCGGGTCGGGATGCACCAGCCGCTCGACCAGCCCCGCGCCTCGCTCTACTACCCCTACCGGGTCCACGAGCCCTGGCTTGCCTCGCGCCACGGCCAGCAGGCGCGGCATCCGGTCGTCATCGCCGGAGCCGGTCCGGCCGGGCTGGTCACCGCGCTGGAACTTGCGCGCCATGGCGTGCGAAGTGTCGTGCTGAATGCCGAGCGGCAGGTGTCCGAGGGCAGCCGCGCCATCGTCTTCACGCGCCGCACGATGGAGATCCTGCAGCAGGTGGGCGTGGCCGATCGCGTCACGGCCGCGGGCCTGCCCTGGCGCTACGGCACCTCCTTCTATCGCAATCAGCCGGTGTTCCGGATGGAGGCGCCGCACGACGACGACGAGCGCTTCTTCCCGATGACCAACCTGCAGCAGCAATTCCTCGAGGAGTACCTGCTCGAGGCCTGCGCGGCGAGCGGACGGGTCGAGCTGCGCTGGGGCAATCGGGTCGCGCGCGTCGAGCCGCATCCTGATCTGGTCAGGGTCGAGGTCGACACCCCGGAGGGGCCCTACACCCTGGAGGCGCAGTGGCTGGTCGCGGCCGACGGCGGGCGCTCGGGCATCCGCTCGCAGCTGGGCCTGAGCATGGAAGGCGCCTCCTACGAGGGCCTCTTCGTGATCGCCGACATCCGCATCGACCTGCCGCTGAGCACCGAGCGACGCGCCTGGTTCGACCCCGCCTGGAACCGCGGCAACACCATCCTCATGCACCGCGAGCCGCTGGGCATCTGGCGCATCGACTACCAGCTTCCCGAGGGCGAGAGCCCCGAGCAGGCGCTCGCGCCCGATGCGCTGCGCGCGCGCATCGACGCGCAGCTCGCAATGATCGGGTTCGGCGGCACCCCCTGGGAGCTCGACTGGAGCTCGGTGTATTCGGCACGCACGCTCACCCTGCCCCACTACCGTCACGGTCGCGTGCTCTTCGCGGGCGACGCCGCGCACCTGCTGCCCATCTTCGGCGTGCGCGGCGCGAACACCGCGTTCCAGGACGCGCAGGCGCTGGGCTGGCAGCTTGCCTTCGTGCTGCGCGGTCTGGCCAACGCCCGGCTGCTCGACAGCTACAGCGCCGAGCGGGTGGGCGCTGCCCGCGAGATCATCGCCGAGGCCGGGCGCAGCACCCGCTTCATGACGCCGCCGGCGGGCGGGTTCAGGCTGCTGCGCGACGCGGTGCTGTCGCTGTCGCTCACGCAGGACTTCGTGCGGCCGCTCTTTCACTGGCGCACCTCGAGGCCGCATGCCTATGTGGGCTCGATGCTCAACAGCCCCCACGACGATGACGCGCGCTTCGCCGACGGCCCTGGCCACGGCGCGCCGCCGCGCAATGCGGCACTGGGGCCCGAGGGATTCCTGCTCGACCACCTCGGCGGTGGCTTCGACCTGCTGCTCTTCGGGCCCGGGCCCGCGGTTGCCCCCGACCTGCTCGCGGTGATCTCTGAGCAGCGTGCCCTCGGCGTGCCGATCCGGGTGATCGCGATCGGCGAGCCGCAACCCGTGCCCGGTGCCGACCTCACGCTCGCCGATGCCGAAGGCCGCTGTCGCCTTCGGTGGGGCGCCATCGCGTCAGGCACCGCCTGCCTGCTGCGCCCCGATCAACACCTCTGCGCGCGCTGGCTCGCCCTGGATGGCCAGCGGCTGCGCTCGGCCCTCGAGACGGCCTTGCCGCGCTGAGGCCACAAGCGCGTGAACGCCATGCCAACCCCACCCGGACTGAGCATCACCGAGCTCGAGGAGGTCTACGACGAGCTCGCCCAGGCGATCGACGCCGCCGGCCCGGAAAAGGCCCAGCTCTTCCTCGTGAAGCTCGCGCTGCTCGACGCCCAGGCGCTCGGCGATGTCGAGGCCTTCCGGCGCAACCTCGCATCTGCGCTGCGCGACCTCTGAGCAAGCCCGGCCTGCCGGCCGGGGCGCTCAGCTCAGGGCCACCTCGAAGCCGCGCTTGACCCCGGGCCTGGCCATCATCGTCTCGTACCAGCGCTTCACGTTCGGGAACTCGGCCAGGTCAACCCGATGGCGCTCATGGCGCCAGGCCCAGCCCACGATGGCGAAGTCGGCCACCGAGAGTTCGCCGGCAAAGAACTCGTGCGCGGCCAGGCGCCGATCCATCACGCCGTACAGGCGCCGGGTCTCGTTGCTGTAGCGCTCCAGGCCGTAGCGCTGGTCCTGCGGATCCTTCACGCCCAGGAAGTGATGCACCTGCCCGGGCATGGGCCCGAAGCCGCCCATCTGCCACATCAGCCACTCCAGCACCGGCACCCGCGCGCGCATGTCGGCCGGCAGGAAGCGGCCGGTCTTCTCGGCCAGGTAGAGCAGGATGGCGCCCGACTCGAACACGCTGATCGGCGCGCCGCCCGGGCCGTCGGGATCGACGATGGCCGGAATGCGGTTGTTGGGGCTGATCTTCAGGAAGGCCTCGCCGAACTGCTCGCCCTTGCCGATGTCGATGGGGTGGACCGCGTAGGGCAGTTCCATCTCCTCGAGGGCCACGCTGATCTTGCGGCCGTTGGGGGTGTTCCAGGTGTAGAAATCGATCGGCATCGCCGCTCCTCGGGTTGGTCGGGCGATACGATACCCCGATCGCATGGGCATACAGGGAGTGGTCAGATGAGCCGTTTCTTCGGGGAGTTCCGTCAGGTGGGCATCGTGGTGCGCGACATCGAGGCGGCCATGAAGCACTGGGTGAACGTGTGCGGCGTGGGGCCGTGGTTCTACACCGATCGCCTGGCCGTCACCGAGTTCAGCTATCGCGGCCAGCGCCATGACGATGTGCACATCTCCATCGCCCTGGCCAACTCGGGCGATGTGCAGGTGGAGCTCATCGAGCAGCGCTGCGACACGCCCAGCATGTATCGCGACTTCCTGCGCGCGGGCCACGAGGGCATGCAGCACTGTTCGAGCTGGCCGGCCGACTACGACGCGCGCCTGGGCTGGGCGCTGGCCAACGGCTACACCATCGGCCAGCAGGGCGACAGCGCGCGCGGCCGCTTCGTGTACCTCTGGAACGAGGGCCACCCCGGCACCGTCATCGAGATGGCCGACCTCACCCCGGCGCGCGAGCGCATCTTCCGGGGCATTCGCGAGGCCGCGCAGGGCTGGGACGGCAGCGATCCGGTGCGTCTGACCTGGCCGGGCTGAGCGCGGCGGCGCGTCTGCCGCGCGATGCTTGCACAATGCAAGTGTTCGTTATAAACTTGCATTTCGCAAGCAATTCCAGCTGCTGAGCAGAGAGTCGCGCCATCGGCCTCGATTCGGCACCAGGGAAGATGCCCAGGAGTCAAGCAATGGCGAATGATGTCGATGGGGTGGATTGGCGCTCCGTGTGCCCGATCAGTTCGGCCCTTGACGTGCTTGGCGACAAATGGTCGCTGCTGATCATCCGGGATCTCCTGATTCACGAGACACGCACCTACTCGGAGTTCCTCGCTTCACCCGAGCACATCTCGACCAACATCCTGGCCGCGAGACTGAAGCTGCTCACCTGCCTGAAACTGATAGAGCGCACCGACCCTCAGGCCACGGCGCGCAACAACGCCTTCCAGCTCACTGAAAGCGGCACCGCCCTGCGACCCGTGCTGGAGGGGCTCGCCCGGTGGTCGCACACCCACCTCAGGAAGCACCATCGCAACATGGCCAAGATCTCATGACGACTCCCGGCAGCAGCTCCGACATGCCTGAGGTGAAAAAGGCGCTGGTCATCGGCGTGGGTCCTGAAAAGGGCCTTGGCGCCAGCATCAGCGCACGCTTCGCGCGCGAGGGTTTCCATGTCTTCGTTGCCGGTCGCACAGCGCAGAGCCTGGAGAAGGTCGTGCGGCACATCGAGGAGGCCGGCGGCATGGCCACGGCGGTCGTGGCCGATGCCACCCGGGAAGCCGATGTGCAGGCGCTCTTCGACCAGGTGTGCGCCGCGAGCGGTCGCCTTGAGGTGGCCGTCTACAACACCGGCAACAACACGCCCGGGGCGATCACCGAGATGGAGGCCAGCTACTTCGAGCAGGCATGGCGGGTGTGCTGTTTCGGCGGCTTCCTGTTCGGCCGCGAGGCTGCGCGCCGCATGCTCCCGGGCGGTGGCACCTTGCTGTTCACCGGCGCCAGCGCGTCGCTGCGCGGGCGGGCAGGCTTTGCCGCGTTCAACTCGGCCAAGGCGGGGCTGCGCAATCTGGCGCAGGCAATGGCCAAGGAACTGGGGCCAAAGGGCCTGCACGTCGGGCACGTTGTCGTGGATGGCGGCATCGACGGTGACAAGTTGCGCAAGGGGCGGCCCGAGGTGGCCCAGCGCATGGGCGAAGAGCGTCTGATCGATCTGGGCGGGCTGGCCGAGGCGTACTGGTTCCTGCATCAGCAGCCGCCCCGCGCCTGGACTTTCGAGCTCGACCTGCGTTCGAAGGTCGAGCCGTGGTGACCGGCGCAGCCTCGCCGCTGCTCACCGCCCCGATCGGCCCCACCATCATCCGGCTGGCGGCCCCCAACATGATCGCCATGGTGGTGACCATGATCACCCTCATGGCCGAAGCCTGGTACATCGGCCAGCTCGGCACCTCGGCCCTGGCCGGGCTGGCCCTGGCGTTTCCGATGATGATGCTCGTGATGACGCTGTCGGGCGGCTCGATCGGCGGCACGATCACCGGCGCCGTTGCGCGACGCCTGGGCGCCGGCGACCGCAGCGGCGCGGAGACACTGGCATTTCATGCGGTGCTGCTGGTGGTGCTGCTGGCCGGCGCTTGCGCATTGATCTTTCTGCTTGGCGGCAAGAAGATCTACGGCTTGCTCGGTGGGTCCGGTGCGGTGCTGGAGCAGGCTCTGGCCTATTCCGATGTGCTGTTCATGGGATGCGTCAGCCTGTGGGTGGCCAATGGCCTGGCTGCCATTGTTCGCGCCACCGGAAAGATGCTGGTCGCGGCCAAGAGCCTGGTGGTCGGATCGGTGGTTCAGGTCATGGCCTCGGGCGTGCTGGTGTTCGGCCTGGGGCCCTTCCCGAAGATGGGCATCGCCGGCGCGGCTGCCGGCATCGTGATCGGCTATGCGGTGGCAGCTGTGGTGCTGGTGGTCTTCCTGATGACCCGGTGCGCCGAGCTTCGCCTGCGATTTTCAGGGATGCCGGTGAGTCTTGCGCCCATGGCCGCGATCCTGAAGGTAGGCGCCCTGGCATCGATCAATTCGTTCTGCTCGATCGCCGCGGTGACCGTGATCACGGCCTTCATCGCCCGCCTCGGGGTCGACGCCCTGGCGGGATACGGCATCGGCTCGCGTCTGGAGTTCCTCATCATTCCGATGGTCTTCGGATTCGGTGCCGCGTCCACCGCGCTGGTCGGCGTGCATTTCGGCGCGAACGAGATTCCGCGGGCGCATCAGGCGGGCTGGACGGCGGCGTTCTACAGCGCGGTCCTGAGCGGCCTGGTCGGCGGGGTGATCGCCGTTTTCCCGAATCTCTGGGCCAATATCTTCACTGACTCGGAAGCCATTCGGGCCGCCTGCCAGACCTACCTGCAGATCGTGGGCCCCTTCTACGCATGCTTCGGCCTCGCGCTTTGCCTGTACTTTGCATCGCAGGGAGCCGGGCGCGTCGCGTGGCCAGTGATCGCCAGCGTGACGCGGGTGCTGGTGATCTTTTCGGGCTGCATCGCCCTTTCCCGCATCCCTGACGTCGGTCCCGCGCCCTTCTTCTGGCTGATCGCCGCGGGCATGGTCATTCAGGCACTCATCTCCGGCACGGCCATCCGTCTCGGGGCGTGGACTAGGGCGCCGCACTGAAGACCCGCAGCCCGTCGCGGGCGGGCCTCCGAGCCCGTGGCGAGCGGCATCGAGCGCGGCAAGAAGATCGTTTGCAGGCGAATCTCGACGACTTCCGGAAACTGACGCCGGTTTCCGTGTGCTCACGCAGCGCCGAGTGCGAATCACGACGCTGGAAAAGCAGTCTTCAGAAACTGCATGAATGCCTTGACCTTCGCGCTCGCAAATCGCCTTGACGTGTGCAGCGCCCATATCTCAGCGGCCTCGCCAGAGACTGCACCCCAACTCACGAGGCGACCATTGGCCAGGTCTTCTGCCACGAGCATGCGGGGGAGCCGGGCAGCCCCGATTCCAGTGAGCACGGCATCACGAATCATGGTGAACGCCGGGAGTTCAAGGACGGGCTTGATCTCGATTTCACGATCAGGCGTTCCAGCGATCTGCCAGGCGGTGTTTCGGGCGGCACTTCTGACCACGACCGGAACGGGCGGCTGATCGGACAGGGATGGTGCCGCGACGACCAGCACTTCTTCCCTAAGAAAGCAGGTGCCCACCAGTTCCGAATCCGCCTTGGGATTGGCTCGAATGACAAGGTCATATCCCTCGCTCACCGGATCCACTTCGCGATCTTCCATGGTTACGTCGAGCGTGACCTCGGGACAAGCCAGTCTGAATTCGGCGGCGAGTCTGCCCATCAGCATCAGCCCGAACAGTGAGGGCACGTTGACACGCAAGCGCCCCTGAGGGTGCGCGCGGCCGTCACGCAGCATATCCACCGCTTCGGCGATTTCATTCAGTGGCCCGGTGGTGCTCTTGAAGAGCGCCTCCCCCTCTTCCGTCAATTGAACTGACCGGGCGCCTCGATCAAACAGGCGCACGCCCAGGCTCGATTCCAGATCCATCACCTTGCGCGACAGGCTGGCCTTGGGTCGCCCGCTCGTGCGACTGGCCTGGGCGAAGCCTCCGTTGGTGGCCACGAGTACAAAGTCGGCCAGGTCGTCAAGGTTCATATGGGTTCGCGTTTCGGGACGATGCGTCTCATGTTCGCGTCTTTCGATCCTGAATTCAATGCCTTAACTTGGCGAGGCAACCCTCCTGGCCGACATCGGCGTGAACTCTCGACCAAGAAATCCGCAATGGCATCTTTCCCAAACGGCGGCAAATACAGCCCAGACACGCCACCCACCCTAGGCACCGCGGCAAAGATGGGCGCCTGGCTCTTCGTCTCGTGGGGCATCCTGCACATCTGGGTGGGCTATGAAGGCATCCACCAATACCTGAGCAACGGCACGCCCGGCCTGTGGAACATCGTGGTTGGCGGCAGCAATGCCCCGCGTGCCGCGTTCGTTCACACCACCGACGCGATCACGGCCTTTGCGCAGGGGCAATTGCTGCTCAATTTCTGTATCGATGTGGGCGGCTATGGGGTTCTTGGCCTGGCAGTGGCATGGCTGATCCTGAAGCGCGCTTCATGGCCGGCCTATTTCATCGGCCTCTTTGTGATCGGCATCTGTGACCTGACCTTCCTGTTTTCCCTGGTCACCTCGGGAGTGATTGAACTCAACGCAGGCAGTGTCGGTGGTCCGGTCATCTGGTTCCTGGCGGTCATCGCCACGCCGCTTGGCATGCCTGCATTGCGCAACAGATAAGGCCCGGGAGCGCGGCGGAGTCGCATTGACCACCACCACGGCACTGTTGTCGGAACTGGCCCGCAACTGGGCGAGCACAGACGGACAAAAGATCATGCAGATACTTGGCGAGGAAATCCTGAGCCTCGGCTGATCCAACCGAGGGACTCGCTGCCAACTCCGTTGGCAGCGCCAAACGCCACGCCGAACGAACAGGAACCAACCGTGCTGCAGCCTTCGATCGCGCCCGCCTCTTCGGGGAACATCCCCATCCAACGCAAGCCAAGAATTCTCGTGGTGGGCGCCACCGGTTTCCTCGGCAGCAAGATCCGACGCCAACTCGAGCAGGAGGCGATGGTTGACTTGCGCGCGATGTCCAGGCGGGGAGCACCGGCAGGTTGCAATGCCTCGGTGGAATGGGTGCGTGGGGATTTGATGGACCCCGAATCGCTGGATGCGGCGCTCAGGGGCGTGGACGTCGTTGTCAGTTCGGCCAACGGCTACATGAAGGAGACCATTGACACAGACTTCCAAGGCAACAAGAACCTGATCGAAGCCGCCGCGCGGGCACGCGTGAAACGCTTTGTTTTCCTCAGCATCGTAGCCTGTGATGCCGCACCCGAGGTGCCGCACTTCCATGCCAAAAAGGTTGCGGAGGATCAGATCAGGAGTTCAGGAATTCCCTACGTGTTTGTCCGTGCGCCAGCGTTCCTCGACCAGAGCACTGACTACATTGCAGATGGGGTCAAGGCCGGTCGGTTCTATGCCGTTGGCGACAAAACCACCAGATGGTCCTATGTGCTGACAGATGATCTGGCAGCCGCCATGTCCAAGGCCGCAACCTGGCCCGGCGAAGACATCACCAACCAGACCATAGACATTGGCTGGCGGGACGGCGCAAGAAGCCAGAGCGAGATTGCAGCGTTGATCACACAGATCACGGCCAGACCGCTCTCGCAGTGGGTGGTGCCGTGGATGGTATTCAGCGTGATGGTGCGATTTATCAGGCCATTTTCAGAACTGGGCTATGACCTGATCCGGATGTTCCTGTTCTTCAGAACCGGCAGGTTCGTATCCGATACGACCAGGCAGGAACACTTTTTTGGTCCCGCCCCGACAGCACGTGAAGCCGTCACGAAATGGGCGGCATCCAGCAAGCTGACATCCTGAAACGCAGGCGCCGGCACAGCAGGAAGACCGGTATGCCGCCCTGCGCCGAACCGGGCGCATTGGGCTCCCCCATGTGCCCTGTCCTGCTCCCTCGGTGGGGGCGACGCTACCGTGGCACATGACTGCGGGATAATGCACGCATTGACCAACGCGTTTTTCGATCGATTTTCTTCGATGACAGCGCTTTTGTCGCTCATGGCAGGGGCATGACCCCACCGATCGAACCATCGGATGCGCGACCTCTCTCACGGCAGCTAACCCGTTGATTTCAGAAGACAAATCTCGATCGCCCGGTGACGGCGCGGCATTGGATGCACACACGCCCATGATGCAGCAGTACCTGCGCATCAAGGCCGAGCACCCCGAGCGGCTGCTGTTCTACCGCATGGGTGACTTCTACGAGCTGTTCTTCGACGACGCGCAGCGCGCGGCGCGGCTGCTGGGCATCACCCTCACCCGACGCGGCGTCTCGGCCGGCCAGCCCATCCCGATGGCCGGCGTGCCCTTCCACTCGGCCGAGCAGTACCTGGCCCGCCTGGTGCGGCTGGGCGAGTCGGTGGCCATCTGCGAGCAGATCGGCGACCCCGCCACCAGCAAGGGGCCGGTGGAGCGGCGGGTGCTCCGCATCGTCACCCCGGGCACGCTCACCGATGCCTCGCTGCTGCCCGAGCGCGAGGAGCGCATGCTGATGGCCGCCTGCCCCCAGGGGCGGGTGATGGGGCTGGCCTGGCTGTCGCTGGCCAGCGGCGAGTGCTGGCTCGCGCAGACCGATCCTGCGGGCCTTGCCGCCGAGATCGAGCGGCTGCGGCCCGCCGAACTGCTCTGCCCCGAATCCTTCGACCCGACCCAGACGCTCACCGCGCTGGGCGCGGCCGACACGCTGCGCGGCCTGGCCCTGGCGCGCGCGCCCGACTGGCAGTTCGACGAGACCCGCGCGCGCCGTCAGCTCACCGAGCTGCTGCAGGTGGCCGATCTGGCCGGCTTCGGCGCCGACGAGGCGCCCGCGGCGATCGGCGCGGCCGGCGCGCTGGTGGCCTACGCCGCGCGCACGCAGGGCCGCGATCCCTCGCACCTGCAGGGCCTGCGGGTGCATCACGGCGACGCGCTGCTGGTGCTCGACCCCGCCGCGCGGCGCAACCTCGAGATCATCGAGACCCTGCGCGGCGAGCCCGCGCCCACCCTGCTTTCGCTGCTCGATCACTGCGCCACCAGCGCCGGCGCGCGCCGGCTGCGCGCCTGGCTGCAGGCCCCGCTGCGCTCGCAGGCGGCGGCCGCGCAGCGGCATCAGCGCATCGGCGAGTTGGCCGGCGGACTGGCCGATGCGCTCGCGCCGGTGCTCTCGCGCTGCGTGGATTTCGAGCGCGTGGCCGCGCGCATCGCGCTGCGCAACGCACGCCCGCGCGAACTCGCGGCATTGCGCGATGCCGGAGACACCGTGCGCGAGCTGGCCGCGCTGCTCGCCCCCGTGCCCGGCTTTGCCGACGCGGTGAACGCGCTGCAGCCGCCCGAGCCGGCGCTGGCGCTGCTGGGGGCCGCGCTGCTCGACGAGCCGGCTGCGCTGGCCCGTGACGGCGGCGTGTTCCGCGACGGCCATGACCCGCTGCTCGACGAGCTGCGCGGCATCGATGCCGGCTGCGACGACTTCCTCGCCGCCATGGAGCAGCGCGAGCGCGCCCGCACCGGCATCGCCAACCTGCGGGTGGGCTTCAATAGCGTGCAGGGCTTCTTCATCGAGATCACCCACGGCCAGGCCGACAAGGTGCCCACCGACTACCGGCGCCGCCAGACGCTGAAGAACGCCGAGCGCTACATCACCCCCGAGCTCAAGGCCTTCGAGGACAAGGCGCTCTCGGCCCGCGAACGGGCGCTCGCCCGCGAGCGCGAGCTCTACGAGGGTCTGCTCGAGGCGCTGTCGGCCTGGGTGCCGGCCTGGCAGGCGATCGGCCGCGCGGTGGCCGAGGTGGACGTGCTGGCCACGCTCGCGCGGCGCGCGCAGGCGCTGGGCTGGGTGGCGCCGCAGTTCCAGACCCTGCCCGGCATCGAGATCCGCGCCGGTCGTCATCCGGTGGTGCAGGCCGGGGTCGAGCGTTTCGTGCCCAACGACTGCGTGCTCGACGAGCGCCAGCGCATGGTGGTGCTCACCGGCCCGAACATGGGCGGCAAGTCCACCTACATGCGCCAGACCGCGCTGATCGTGCTGCTCGCCTACTGCGGCAGCTGGGTGCCGGCCGACGTCTGCCGCCTGGGCCCGATCGACCGCATCTTCACCCGCATCGGCGCCTCCGACGACCTCGCCGGGGGCCGCTCCACCTTCATGGTCGAGATGACCGAGGCCGCGGCCATCCTGAACGCCGCAACCGACCAGTCGCTGGTGCTCATGGACGAGATCGGCCGCGGCACCTCCACCTTCGACGGCCTGTCGCTCGCGCAGGCGATCGCCTCGCGGCTGATCACCCACAACCGGGCGTTCACGCTCTTTGCCACCCACTACTTCGAGCTCACGCGACTGGCCCAGCGCCATGCCGGCGTGATCAACCGGCACCTGTCGGCGGTGGAGCATCGCGGCGGCATCGCCTTCCTGCACGAGGTGAAGGACGGCCCGGCCAGCCGCAGCCACGGCCTGCAGGTGGCGCGCCTCGCGGGCCTGCCGGCGCCGGTGGTGCGCGCCGCCTCGCAGGTGCTCGAGGCGCTGGAAAGCCAGTCACGGGCCGATGACGCGCAGATAGACCTCTTTGCCGACACGAGCCCCGCTGCCGACCTGAGCCAGACCAGCGAGCCCGCCGCCGCGCAGCCAGCGCCCGACCCTGCGCTGCAGGCCGTGGCCGACGCCCTGCAGGCGCTGCGGCCCGATGAGCTCAGCCCGCGCGAAGCGCTCGATCTGATCTACCGCTGGCGAGAAACACTCGCCGCAGGCGCGTCTGGCAGCTAGTGCAGGCGTGACCGGTCGCGTGGCGCGCCGGCATCGGCGTCATCGAGCAGGCTGCCAAGGTCAAGGCCGCCGTCATTCTCGAGCGCCATGCGGCGCTCCTGCTCGATCTCTTCCTCGGAGGCCTCGCGCACCTCGGTGATGCGAAGGTCAAAGCGCAACGACATGCCGGCCAGCGGATGGTTGCCATCGAGCACCACCGACTCTTCGTTGAAGTCGGTGACGGTGAAGATGCCGTTGCGCTCGTCTTCGCCTTCACCCAGGCTCTCGAAGGTCATGCCCACCTCGAGCTGCTCGGGGAATTCACTGCGCGGCGCGAGATTGACCAGCTCGGCGTCATAATCGCCAAAGCCGTCTTCGGGCTGCAGATACACCGAGGTGGCATAGCCCGCGTCATGGCCGGCCAGCGCGGCCTCGATCTTGGGGAACACCGACCCGAAGCCGCCATGCAGATAGGTGAGTTCGCGCTCGGCGTCTTCCACCGCTTCACCCAGGGAATCAAATAGCCGATAGCGCACCGTGACCCACATGCCATCACCCACGCCCATGCCCTGCTCCCTGTATTCGAGATCGATGCGCAACCACCCACCGCCGCTGGGCGAAGTCAGTGTAGACCAGTTCATGCGCCGGCAGTGGCAACGCCGCCCCCTGCTGGTGAGAAACGCCATTCCGGGAATCACCCCGCCCGTCTCGCGCGAGGCGCTCTTCGAGATGGCGGGACGCGATGATGTCGAGTCGCGGCTGGTGAGTCGCCGTGGCCGGCGCTGGCAGGTGAGCCATGGCCCGATCGAGGCAGCCACGCTGCCCGACACGCGGCAACGGCAGTGGACCCTGCTGGTGCAGGGCATGGACCTGCACGCGCCCGCGGCCCGCACCCTGCTCGACCGCTTCCGCTTCCTGCCCGATGCGCGGCTCGATGACCTGATGATCAGCTGGGCATCCGATGGCGGCGGCGTGGGCCCGCACACTGACTCCTACGATGTGTTCCTGGTGCAGGTGCAGGGCCGGCGCCGCTGGCGCATCGCGCCGCCGGGCGCTTCAGCGCTGCTGCCCGATGCGCCGCTGCGCATCCTCGCGCAGTTCGAGCCCACCGAGAGCTGGGTGCTCGAACCCGGCGACATGCTCTACCTGCCGCCGCAGTGGGCGCATGAAGGCACCGCAGAGGGCGAGTGCATGACCTGCTCGGTGGGCTTTCGGGCGCCCTCCCGGCACGAACTGCTGCGCGGCTTTCTGGCCGACTGCGCCGACCAGCCCGGCGGCCCCGACCCGCGCCACACGGACCCCGGGCTCGCGCCCACCCGGCAGCCGGGCCGCATTCCGGAGCCGCTCGCGGCCTCGATGTCGCGCTGGCTCGCGGGCTGGCGGCCAAGCCAGGCGCAGATCGATGATTACCTGGGGCGCTTTCTCACCGAGCCCAAGCCGCAGGTCTGGTTCGAGCCACCGGCTCGGGTGCCCGCGCTGCCGCGCTGGTGGGGCCAGGCTCAGGCGGCAGGCGTGATCGCCGACCGGCGCACCCGGCTGGCGTGGCGCGGCAGCCAGCTGTTCATCAACGGCGAATCGCTGCAGCCGCCGGGCACCGCCCGCGCCCTGCTGCGCCGCCTGGCCGACCAGCGCCAGCTCGAGCCCGCCACACTGGCCCGGGTGGGCGCGGATTCGGCGCTCGCCCAGGTGCTGCACGACTGGTTCGCGGCGGGCTGGCTGCAGTTGCCGGCGCGCCGCGAACGGACCGCGAATCAATCGGCGTAGGCGCCGGCGGCCCGGATGATCGGCGTCCAGCGATCGATCTCGGCCTTGAGCCAGCCACGCAGCGCCTCGGGGGTCTGCTTCTCGGCCGGCACGATCTCGGCGCCGAGCTCGGTGAGCTTGCGCCGCACCTCCGGATCCTTGAGGGCGGCCTGCAGCGCGCCGTTCAGGCGATCGATCACCGGCTTGGGCGTGCCCTTGGGCAGATACACCCCGTGCCAGACCACCACCTGGAAGTCCTTCAGGCCGCTCTCGGCCAGCGTGGGGACATTGGGCAGCGAGGCGATGCGCGCGGGCGCGGTCACGCCATAGAGCTTGACGGTGCCGGCCGCGATCTGCGGCAGTGTCTGGGTGGTCTGGTCACAGAGCACGTCCACCTGACCGCCGAGCAGATCGGTCATGGCCGGGGCCGTGCCCTTGTAGGGCACCGTGACCAGATCGACGCCGATGGCCTTCTGGAACAGCATGCCGCACAGGTGCGAGACCGCGCCCAGGCCGGCGTTGGCCAGCGTGACCTTGTCGCGGTTGGCGCGCAGGTAGGTGATCAGCTCGGGCAGGGTGTTGGCCGGCAGGGTCTTGCGACCGAGCAGGGTCATGGGCACATCGGCCACCTGGCCCACGAACTCGAAGTCTTCCTGCGGGTTGTAGGCGAGCTTGCGGTACAGGCCCACCGCGGTGGCCATGCCGTTGTGATGAATGAGCACGGTGTAGCCGTCGGGCGACGCCTTGGCAACCCGATTGGCGGCAATGGTGCCGCCCGCGCCGGTGGTGTTCTCGACCACCACCGACTGGCCCAGGATGCGGGTGAGGCTGGCGGCGAGCGTGCGGGCCACCACATCGGTGGGGCCGCCGGCCGCGAAGGGCACGACCAGCGAGATGGGCTTGGTGGGGTAGGTCTGGGCCTGGGCCGCCAGGGGCACGGCAAGGCTGCCTGCCAGCGCGAACAGTGCGCCGGCGCGCACGAGGGAACGGATCATCACGGGTCTCCTGCGGTTGGGTAACCCCTTATTATGTCGAGCCGGTGACCCGATCTGCCCGGCATCCCTGCCCGGAGCACCGCCTTTGTCCCAGCCCACCGTGCATCTGCCCGACCTGCCGCCCGCCGACGCGGACCTCTCGGTCTATCTGCAGCCCACCGCCTTCCTTGATACCCAGCACCCCGCGGTGCAGGCCTTCGTGGGCAGCGCCATTGCCGGCGCGACCGATGAGCGCGCTCGCGCGGTGGCGCTGTTCTACGCCGTGCGCGACCGCATCCGCTACGACCCCTATGGGCTGGTGTTCGAGCCCGCCGCGTACAAGGCCAGCGCGGTCATTGCCGCGGCGCGCGGCTGGTGCGTGCCCAAGGCCGGGCTGCTCGCGGCCTGCGCGCGCGCCGCCGGCATTCCCTCGGCCATCGGCCTGGCCGATGTGGTCAACCACCTGAACACCGAGAAGCTGCGCGAGACCATGGGCACCGACGTGTTCTACGACCACGGCTACACCGCGATGTTCATCGACGGGCGCTGGGTCAAGGCGGTGCCGGCCTTCAACATCGAGCTGTGCACGCGCTTTGGCGTGCAGCCCACCGAGTTCGATGGCCGCGATCACGCGCTCTACCAGGAGCACGACGCCCACGGGCGCCGGCACATGCAGTACCTGGCCGATCACGGCACCTGGTCTGACCTGCCGCTGTCGCAGATCGTCAGCGACTTCCAGCGTCACTATCCGGGCATTCTCGCGCGCGCCCAGGCCCGCAGCGCCGGCGCCGCGCCCGCCGACGATGCCTTCGCCTGACGCCCCCAAGGAACCGGCCATGACCTTCATCGACAAGCTCGGCGCCGCCTGGCGCGGCTCCGACTCGCTGCTGTGCGTGGGGCTGGACCCCGATCTGGCGCGCCTTCCCCTCGACCTGCAGGCCCGCCCCGACGGCATCTTCGCCTTCTGCCAGGCCATCGTCGACGCCACTGCCGATCTGGTCTGCGCCTTCAAGCCGCAGATCGCCTACTTCGCCGCCCACCAGGCCGAAGACCAGCTGCAGGCGCTGATCGCCCACATCCACACCCACCATCCCGGTATCCCGGTGGTGCTCGACGCCAAGCGTGGCGACATCGGCTCCACCGCCGAGCGCTATGCCCGCGAGGCCTTCGAGCGCTATCGGGCCGACGCGGTCACCCTCAGCCCCTACATGGGCACCGACTCCATCGAGCCCTGGCTGCAGTGGCCCGATCGCGGCGTGATCCTGCTGTGCCGCACCTCCAACAGCGGCGGCGCCGACCTCCAGTCGCTGGAGGTCGCGCCCGGCGAGCGGCTCTACGAGCGCGTGGCCCGCCTGGCGGCGCAGCGCTGGAACCCGCATGGCCAGACCGGGCTGGTGGTGGGCGCCACCGTGCCCGACGAGCTTCGCCGGGTGCGCGCGCTGGTGGGCGACATGCCGCTGCTGGTGCCGGGCATCGGCGCGCAAGGCGGTGACATCGAGGCCACCGTGATGGCCGGATGCCGCGCCGACGGCCTGGGCATGATGGTGAACTCCTCGCGCGCCATCCTGTACGCCAGCAAGGGCGAGGACTTCGCCGAGGCCGCGCGCCAGGCCGCCCGCGACACGCGTGACGCGCTGCGTCTGGCGGTCGCCAGGCGGGTTCGTGGCACCGGGGGTGATTGACCGCCCGCGCCGCGCCTTCCTACACTCGACAAGCCCCGCAACGCCCTCGCCGGCCGGGCCCGCCGGCAGCCAGTCCCGCGTGGAGGAATCATGCGAATCCTGCTGGCCGAAGACGACGCCGTGCTCGCCGATGGCCTGTGCCGATCGCTGCGCGGTTCGGGCAACGCCGTCGATCATGTTCCCGACGGCAGCCAGGCCGACGCCGCCCTGACGCTGCATGACTATGACCTGCTCATCCTGGACATCGGGCTGCCGCTCATGAACGGCCTCGAGGTGCTGCGCCGTCTGCGGGCTCGCAACCAGGGGGTGCCGGTGCTGATCCTCACCGCTGCCGATTCGGTGGCGCAGCGGGTGCAGGGGCTCGACCTCGGCGCCGACGACTACATGGCCAAGCCCTTCGCGCTGAGCGAGCTCGAGGCCCGGGTGCGGGCGCTGGCCCGGCGCCGGACCGGCGCGAGCAGCTCGCAGCTGCGCTGCGGGCCGCTGGTCTACGACCAGACCGGGCGCATGGCCTTCCTGAACGAGCAGCCCCTGGAGCTCTCGGCGCGCGAGGTGGGCCTGCTCGAGATCCTTCTGCAGCGCACCGGCCGGCTGGTGAGCAAGGAGCAGATCGTGAGCCACCTCTGCGAGTGGGGCGAGGAGGTCAGCCACAACGCGATCGAGGTCTACATGCACCGTCTGCGCCGCAAGATCGAAGGCGGCGGCGTGCGCATCGCCACGGTGCGCGGGCTGGGCTACTGCCTGGAGCGACCGGCCGACGGCAAGCTCGCCTGATGAGCGTGCTGCCGCCGGGCGAGGCGCAACCGGAGCCTGCCGCCACGCGCAAGCCCTCGGGGGGCGCCAGATCGGTGTTCCGCGACCTGCTGGCCACCCACGAGTCGGCCCCACGCGGCGCGATCCGGGTGCCCTCCTACGCCGTCAGCGCCCCGGCAGCAACAGCGGCAGCAACCACGGCAGCGCCCGCCGATCCGCTGGACTCCAGCGGCCAGCGCTCGCTCTTCGGCGAGATCCTCGACTGGATGCTCGCGCCGCTGCTGCTGCTGTGGCCGCTGTCGGTGGCCGTGACCTTCGTGGTCGCGCGCTCGCTGGCCGATGCGCCCTTCGATCGCGCATTGATCGACCATGCCACCGTGCTCGCGCAACAGGCCCGCATCTACATGGAGGGCGGGCCGCTGCCCCAGGCGCAGCAGCTGCGCAGCCTGCTGCCGGTGGACGGCGACGGACGGGTCTGGTTCCAGATCATCGCGAGCGACGGCGAGATGCTGCGCGGCGAGGCCGACCTGCCGCCGCCCTCGCTCTACGACTTCCCCGAGATCGGCGTGATCAAGCTGCGCAACGACTCGCTCAATGGCGAGGAGGTGCGCATCGCCTACACCCACGTGCAGGTGGAGGAGACCGAGGGCGCGGCCCCCACGCTGCTGGTGCAGGTGGCCGAGACCGAACAGGCCCGTGACCGGCTCGCCAACGAGATCATCAAGGGCGTGATCTTCCCGCAGTTCGTCATCCTGCCGCTGGCCGTGGGGCTGGTCTGGTTCGGCCTGTCGCGCGGGCTCTCGCCGCTGCAGCGGGTGCGCCAGCGCCTGCACGACCGGCGCCCCGACGACCTCTCGCCCATCGACCGCGGCGGCGTGCCGGCCGAGATCGCGCCGCTGGTGGATGCCTTCAACGAGCTGCTCACTCGGCTCGACGACCGGATCGGCGCGCAGCAGCGCTTCATTGCCGATGCGGCCCATCAGATGAAGACGCCGCTGGCCGGCCTGCGCACCCAGGCCGAGCTTGCGTTGCGCGAGACCGACCCCGCCCAGCTGCGCCGCAGCCTCGAGCAGCTCGCCATCTCCTCGGGCCGCGCGGCGCATCTGATCAGCCAGCTGCTGGCGCTCGCGCGCACCGAGAACCAGCGGGTGGCGGGCGGCCTGCAGCCGATCGACCTCGCGCCGCTGCTGCGCGAGGTGGTCACCGGCTGGGTTGATGCCGCGCTCGCCCGCGGCATCGATTTCGGCCTGGAGGACGACGACCTCCCCAGCCCGATCAACGGTCACCCCATCCTGCTGCGCGAACTCTTCGGCAACCTGATCGACAACGCCCTGCGCTACACGCCGGCCGGCGGCCGGGTCACGGTGCGCCGACGCCATGACGGCGGCGACATCGTGATCGAGGTGGAGGACAGCGGCCCGGGCATCGCGCTCGCCGAGCGCGAGATGGTGTTCGAGCGCTTCTATCGGGTGCTCGGGTCGGGCATCGAGGGCAGCGGCCTGGGCCTGGCCATCGTGCGCGAGATTGCGCGCCAGCATGCCGCGCAGGTGAGCGTGGGCGGCGCCGAGCCGTCCGCCCCCGGCGCGGCGCCACAGACGGCGCCCGCTGGCGTGGGCGCGGTGTTCACGGTGCGATTTCCCGCGGGCGCGCAGCCGCCATCACTTTGACAAGCCGGATGCGGCTCCGATAGACTCCGCTCCCTTCGGCGCATTAGCTCAGTTGGTTAGAGCGACGGAATCATAATCCGCAGGTCCGGGGTTCGAGTCCCTGATGCGCCACCAATACCGAACAAGCCCGCAGGACCCCGGTCCCGCGGGCTTTTTCTTTTGGGGCCTTCGCGCATGAGCACCGACCGCCGCATCCCGCCGACCGAACAGTGTGTCCTGCGCCCGATGCTCGAGCATTGGGTGGCGCGGCAGCCCGACAAGGTCTTCGTCGTCTTCGAGAACGGCGAGCAGTGGACCTACCGCCAGATGCACGAGAAGGTCTGCGCGCGCGCGAGCGCGCTTCGGGCGCTGGGCGTGGCCCAGGGCGATCATGTGCTGGTGTGGCTGCCCAACGGCCCGGAGTGCCTGCTCAGCTGGTTCGCGATCAACTGGCTGGGCGCGGTCTATGTGCCGATCAACACCGCCTATCGCGGCGGCGTGCTCGAGCACGCGATCTCGGTGGCCGATGCGCGCCTGGGCCTGGTGCATGCCGAGCTGCTGCCCAGGCTGCGAGGCATCGGCGTGTCAGGCCTGCAGACCGTGGTGGTGGCGCAGGGTGGCCCGGTCGAGGCGATCGACGGGCTGCGGCTGCTCGGCCGAGAGGCGCTCGATGGCGATGCCACCGCAGACCTCGCGCTGGCCCGCCCGATCATGCCCTGGGACACCCAGTGCATCATCTTCACCTCCGGCACCACGGGCCCGTCCAAGGGGGTGATGACCTCCTACCTGCAGCTGCACGAGTCGGGCCGGGGCTTTCCGCCCGCCTGCGCCGATGACCGGCACCTGGTGCCGCTGCCGCTGTTTCACGCCGGCAGCACCATCCCGATCTACCTGATGCTGCGCCTGGGCGCGAGCTTCGTGCTGGCCGGCGCGTTTCGCACCGAGGACTTCTGGCCGCTCATCGAGCGCACCGGCACCACCTCATTGATTCTGCTGGGCGTGATGGCCGGCTTCGTGGTCAAGCGCCCGCCCGAGGAGGCGCCGGCGCGTTCCACGCTGCGCTGGGCGCTGGCGGTGCCGCTCGACGAGGACGGCATGACATTCGGCCGGCGGTTCGGCGTGGACATCGTCACCACCTTCAACATGACCGAGGTGTCGTGTCCGCTGGTGTCGGACCTGAACCCCACGCTGGCCGGCAGTTGCGGCGGGCCGCGGCCCGGCGTCGAGGTGCGGCTGGTCGATGCCAACGACTGCGAGGTGCCGGTGGGCGAGGTGGGCGAGCTGATCGTGCGCACCGACACGCCCTGGGCGATGAACTCGGGCTACTACGGCAACCCCGAGGCCACCGCGCGGGCCTGGCGCAACGGCTGGTTCCACACCGGCGACGCCTTCCGGCGCGACGCCGACGGCAACTACTTCTTCGTCGATCGCATGAAGGACGCGATCAGGCGCCGCGGCGAGAACATCTCGTCCTTCGAGGTGGAATCGGAGGTGCTGGCCCACCCGGCGGTGCGCGAGGCGGCCGCTGTCGCGGTGCCCAGCGAGATCGCCGAAGACGAGGTGCTGGTGGCGGTGTCGCTCGGCGAGGGCCGAACGCTCGACCCTGCCGAGCTCATCGGGTTTCTGCGCGAGCGAATGGCGCACTTCATGGTGCCGCGCTACGTGCGGGTGATGGACGAGCTGCCCAAGACCCCCACGCAGAAGGTGCAGAAGCACTTGATCCGCAGCGCCGGCGTGACCGCCGACACCTGGGATCGCGAGGCCGCCGGGGTGATGGTGCGCCGCGAGCGGCTCTCCGACTGAGCCCCGGCGGGGGCGCCGACTAGCGGCGCAGCAGCGGGCACTCGCTGAGCGCGGCCGGGATGAACGACTCCTCGGCCGGGTAGCGCCGCACGATGCTCACGATGTCGTCCTTGCCCTTCATCTGCTCGGGCGCCTTGGCCACGCCATAGGTCATCTCGCGCATCAGGCGGCCATCGGCCCGGATGCGGGCATTGCGGGTGAAGAAGTCGTTGACCGGCGTGTCCTTCATCTTCGCCAGCACCGCGGCGGTGTCGGTGGTGCCGGCGGCCTTCACCGCCTTCAGGTAGTGCAGCACGGCGCTGTAGACATTGGCCTGCGGATCGGTGGGCATGCGGCCGTTGAAGGCCTTGCGAAAGCGCTCGGTCCAGGCCCGCGAGGCATCGGTCTCGTCCCAGTAGAAGCTCTGCACTACCGGCATGCCGGCCACCACCTTGCTGCCAAGCGCGTAGATGTCATCGGTGGTCAGCGAGAAGGGCGTGAACACCTGGCCCGACTCGCGGATGCGGAACTCGCTGGCCTGCTTGGCCGAATTGGTGAAGTCGGCGCCGCCGCCCACCAGCGCGATGTTGCGCGCCTTGGAGGCCTGGGCCTGCAGCAGGAAGGAGCTGAAGTCGGCCGACCCGAGCGGGAAGCGCACCCCGCCCATCACCTTGCCGCCGCTCGCCTCGATCATCTTGCGGGCATCGGCCTCGATGCTGTGCCCCGCGGTGTAGTCCACGGTGAGGAAGAACCAGGTGTTGGGCTGCGAGCCCGAGGCGCCCTTGATCACCAGATTGGCCACCGAGTAGCCGTCGTTGCCCCACTGCATGCCGTTGGGCGAGCACGACTTGCCGGAGATCTCGCGGCTGCTGGCCGTAGACGCCACCAGGATGCGGTTCTTGTCGGTGGCGATCTTCTGCACCGCCAGGGCCACGCCCGAGCTGTAGATGTCGAAGATGGCGAGCACGCCCTCGGTGTCGAACCAGCGGCGCGCCAGCGAGGAGCCTATGTCGGGCTTGTGGCCGTGATCGGCCACCACCAGTTCCACCGGCTTGCCCAGCACCTGGCCGCCAGCGTCCTCGATCGCCAGCCGCGCGGCCACCACCGAACCGGCGCCACTGATGCTGGAGTAGGCGCCAGCCTGATCGTTCAGGATGCCGATCTTCACCGGGCCCGAGGGCGCAACCGATTGCGCGCCCGCCTGTCCTGCCTGCACTGCCGCCGCCACCGCGGCGATCATCGCCGCGCGCCTGCCGATGCTGATCATGTCTGTCTCGCTCCGAGGGATGTGGGCGTTGTCCGCGAACGCGCGCGCCGGGAGCCCCCGGCCACGCGACGGGCAAGCCTTGGTGATCGGCCCGCGGGTGTCAACGCGGCGCCGTGTCGAATCCGCTCAGGCAGGCGGCTTGTGCAGCAGCACCAGCGAATGCCGGTACGGACGCGCCATCCAGGTCATGCGGTGCGCGTGCGAGAGCCAGCGTCGCGGGCGCACGAAGGGCACCAGCAGGCGCAGCACGCGACGCACCTGGCGCGACAGCCCGCCGCGGCGAAACTCCGCGCCATAGCTCTCGCTGTCGACGATCTCGGCGGCCACCACCCGATACGCCGGGAACAGCGCCGCGATCTGCGTGGGTGAGGGCCGGTAGAGGTTGTCGATCGGGTCGGCGTGATAGGGGTAGGAGTGCGGCGCGGCCACCAGCAGCAGGCTGCCCGGCGGCAGCAGGGCATCGAGCGCGGCTGGCAGGCCCGCCAGCAGCCGGCGCGGCAGGTGCTCGATCACGTTGCAGAACATCACCAGACCCGGCGCCATCGCGCGCAGGCGGGCCTGCAGCGCGGGGTCGAACAGGTCGCCGGCGATGTCCACGCCGTCGGCCGGTTCGAGGTCGCTGTGCACCACCTGCCAGCCGCCCTGCAGCAGCGGCAGGATGGTCTGGCGGTGGACGTGAGGCTTGTTCACCTCGCGCATGCGGCGCGGCCCACTGCCCAGGTTGATGGCAAGCGCGGCCGCGCCTGTCGGCGCTGCGCCCAGCACATGACGGTGCAGGGCTTGTTCGATCCAGCGGGCTTCCTCGAGGCGCATCCGGGACGGCGATGGTGGATTGTGCAAGCGCAACGATACCCGAGCGCGCAGGCCTCGGGCGGGATCGTTGACCCGGCTCATCACCTCGTGGCCGCCCCCTGCCGACAATGGCCTGCGCGCCGGCAGTCCGTCGGCGCCTTGCCCGCCAAGGAGAAACAGCATGCGCATGATGGGACGCAGCGTGATCGCGACAGCGATCTGCACCCTGGGGCTGATCGGCCCCGTTTGTGCCCAGACCAGCGACGCCCAGACCGCCCCCAAGACCCGCGCCGAAGTGCGCATGGAGCAGAAGGAATTCGTCCGGACTCATGTGTGGGACGAGGAAGCCGGCAACTGGGTGCTCAAGCCCGGCTTTCGGCCGCCCGAAGGCGTGAAGTCGC
Organism: Burkholderiales bacterium; assembly: GCA_037146935.1. GTDB lineage: Bacteria > Pseudomonadota > Gammaproteobacteria > Burkholderiales > Burkholderiaceae_E > Quisquiliibacterium. The sequence goes on along the minus strand of JBAWWD010000025.1, from coordinate 29,964 downwards.
GCGAGGAGATCCGCGCCGCCCGCGACAGCTTCATGAAGGGCAACCGCTGGAACGAGGAGTACAGCCGCTGGGAGCCGATCTCCGGCCCGCCGCGCGACATCTCCAAGCTCTCCCGCGCCCAGGTCAAGCGCGAGACCGCCGCCTTCATGAAGACCCATCGCTGGGATTTGGAGAAGGAAGACTACGTGGATATCAAGTCGCGATGACCCGGTGGCGGCGCCTCGCCGCCCCACGCCCCGACGCTCGCTCGCGCCGGGGCCGCGGCTCGGCGGGTGTGACAGCACCCGCCGATGCCGGACCACCACCATCGGTGGCCAACGACACGGATACGCCACCGGCCAGCCTTGCCGAAGACCTGCCCGATGCGCTGATGAGCAGCGAAGCCCAGGCCCCCGATGCGGTGCGCAACGACGGCGATGATCAGGAGCGGGTTTCAGCCGATGCCATTGGCTCGCCTGCGCGCGTCTCGATCCAGGGCGCTTCGACCGGCCGGAAAGGCCCGCTTTCCGAGTGATCGCGAGGTTCGACATGGTGAGTTCGGCGAATGAAATGAGGCGCTGTCCAGTCCGCTTGACGCTCCATGGCGCCAAACCTAGCATCGGCCGCATTCGCCTTCACGAACAGCCAACCCAACCATGCCCAGGGGAGTCCGATCCAGCGGTCCCGAAGGCGGCGGCGCGCCCTCTTCGGTGCAGAAAGCCTGCCTGATCCTGCGGGCCATGTCCGACGCCCGCAATGCGCGCCTCACCGACATCGCGCACGCGGCCGGTCAGGACAAGGCGACCACCCTGCGCCTGCTCGATGTGCTCACGCGGCACGGCTTCGTCAATCGCGACCCCGAGAACAAGCGCTACAGCCTCGGCCCCGAGATCTTCGCGCTGGGGGCGGCCGCCATGTCGCGCAGCGACCCGCGCGCCAAGGTCCGGCCCAGCCTCATCCAGCTCGTGCGCACCTTCGAGGACACCGCCATCCTGTCGGTGGCCCGCGGCGCCGAATCGGTTGCGGTCGACGTGCACCAGGGCAGCTTCGCCATTCGCGCCAACTACCTCGAGGTGGGCAGCCGGCGTCCGCTCGGCGTGGGCGCGGGCAGTCTCGCGCTGCTGGCCTGGCTCCCTGATGACGAGATCGACGCGCTGATGCCCTTCATCGCCGACCGGCTGGTGAACTACCCGCTGCTCAGCCCGGCGCTGCTGCGCCGCTCCATCGAAGACGCCCGGCGCCGCGGCTACGTCATGCTGCTCGATGTGGTGGTGCCGCGCATGGGCGGCATTGCCGTGCCCATCCTCTCCGAAGACGGCCGCCCGAGCGCGGCCATCAGCATCGCCGCGCTGAGCGAACGCATCAGCGGACGCGAGGCAGCGCTCTCCGAAGCGCTGCTGCGCGAGGCCGCGGCCTGCCGCACCTACCTGCGCCAGAGCAGCCTGTGAGCGCCCGCCGGCCCGGCGAAGCGCCCGCGCGGAGCCCGCTCTGAGCGCCGCCTACATCGCCGGCGCCGGCAACACCCGCTTCGGGCGCCATGACGGCCTGGGCGCCATCGACCTCATGGCCCAGGCCGCCGACGGCGCGCTGCGCGAGGCCGGCCTCGCCCGTGGCGAGATCGACGCCGTGCTCTGCGGCTACGCCACCACCCTGCCGCACCTGATGCTTGCCAGCCTGGTGAGCGAGCGCCTGGGCATCCGGCCCGCCTACGCCCATGGCATGCAGATGGGCGGCGCCACCGGCGCGGGCATGGTCATGCTCGCCAGCGACCTGGTGCGCGCCGGCCGCGTGCGCCGGGTGCTGGTGGTCGCCGGCGAGAACCGCGCCAGCGGCCAGACCCGCGACGACGCGATCCAGACCCTGGCCCAGGTCGGTGATGCCGACTTCGAGGTGCCCAACGGCGGCTCGGTGCCGGCCTACTACGCGCTGCTGGCCTCGCAGTACATGCACCGCTGGGGGCTCACCGAGCCCGATCTCGCCGAGTTCGCGGTGCTGATGCGCCGCCATGCGGCCAGCCATCCCGATGCGCAGCTCACCGCGCCGATCAGCGTGGCCGACGTGCTCGCCTCCAAGCCGATCGCCTCGCCCCTGAAGCTGCTCGACTGCTGCCCGATCTCCGATGGCGCGGTGGCGCTGGTGGTCAGCGCCGACCCGGGGCGCGGCGATGGCGTGCCGGTGGCGATCACCGGCGCCGGGCAGGCGCACCACCATCAGCACCTGAGCGCGGTCGATCAGCTCGACGACCTCGGCGCGGCGGCCTCGGCGCGGCGCGCGCTCGGGCAGGCCGGCGTGGGGCTGGCCGATCTAGACCTGCTCGCCATCTACGACTCCTTCACGATCACCCTGGCCATCCTGCTCGAGGAGATCGGCCTGTGCCCGCGCGGCGCCAGCGCGCAGCGGGCCCGCGAGGGCGTGTTCGGCGCCGAGGGCGCGCTGCCCCTGAACACCCACGGCGGCCTGCTCTCCTTTGGCCACTCGGGCGCCGCCGGGGGCATGGCACACATCGCCGAGGCCTGGCGGCAACTGGCCCGACGCGCCGGCGCCCGGCAGATCTCGCCGCGCCGGCGCTGCCTGCTCCATGCCGACGGCGGCGTGCTCTCGGCCCACGTCAGCCTGGTGCTCGAGGCCCGCGCATGAGCGTCTCCCGCCTGTCGCGCCCCTACGCCGAGGGTCTGGCCGCCGGCGTGCTGCGCTACCAGCGCTGCGCGGCCTGCGGCCTGGCCCAGCGCCTCGCCCGCCACGCCTGCCCCGGCTGCGGCAGCACCGACCTGCGCTGGCACGACTGCGCGGGCACCGGCACGGTGGTGGCCATCACCGAGGTGCGACGCGCGCCGGCCGATGCCTGGCGGGCGCTGGTGCCCTACACCCTGGTGCTGGTAGACCTCGACGAGGGTGCCCGCCTGATGGGCCACGGCGTTGCGGGCCTGGCCATCGGCCAGCGGGTCAGCGGCCGGGTGGCCGAGGCCGCCGGCCAGCGCGTGCCGCACTTCGCCCCCATCGGGTCGGCCTGAGGCCAGATAGCCCTGACGCCGGGCCGGCCTGAACCGGGCCGGACTGAACCCGAGCCGGCCCGCAGGCCGGCCGCAGTCACGCGCGGCCCGCCCGATATACTGCGGCGCATCCGAATCCCTCCGGGCCACGGCCCTGCCATGACGCGCAAGCTCTACATCAAGACCTTCGGTTGCCAGATGAACGAGTACGACTCGGCCCGCATGGCCGACGTGCTCGGCGAACAGGAGCCGCTCGAGCACACCGACGACCCCGAGCAGGCCGACATCATCCTGTTCAACACCTGCTCGGTCCGCGAGAAGGCCGAGGAAAAGGTGTTCTCCGACCTGGGCCGGGTGCGCGCGCTCAAGCGCGAGCGGCCCGGGCTCATCGTGGGCGTGGGCGGCTGCGTGGCCAGCCAGGAGGGCGCGGCGATCGTCGCGCGCGCGCCGTACGTGGACGTGGTCTTCGGCCCGCAGACCCTGCACCGGCTGCCGGCGCTGATCGAGGCCCGCCGCCGCTCCGGCAGCCCGCAGGTGGACATCAGCTTCCCCGAGATCGAGAAGTTCGATCACCTGCCGCCGCCGCGCGTGGACGGGGCGAGCGCCTTCGTGTCGATCATGGAAGGCTGCAGCAAGTACTGCAGCTTCTGCGTGGTGCCCTACACCCGCGGCGAGGAGGTCTCGCGACCGCTCGACGATGTTCTGGTGGAGGTGGCCAGCCTCGCCGCGCAGGGCGTGCGCGAGGTGACCCTGCTCGGCCAGAACGTGAATGCCTGGCGCGGCCTGATGGACGACGGCGAGCCCGCAGACTTCGCGCTGCTGCTCGATTGCGTGGCCGGCGTGCCGGGCATCGGACGCATCCGCTACACCACCTCGCACCCGCGCGAATTCTCGCCGCGACTGATCGAGGCCCATGGCCGGATCGGCGCGCTGGCCGACCACGTCCATCTGCCGGTGCAGTCGGGCTCCGATCGCATCCTCGCGGCCATGAAGCGCGGCTACACCGCGCTCGAGTACAAGTCGATCATCCGCCGGCTGCGGGCCGCGCGCCCGCAGGTCTCGATCAGCACCGACTTCATCGTCGGTTTTCCGGGCGAGACCGACGACGATTTCGCCCGCACCCTGGCCCTGATCGACGAGGTGGGCTTCGATGCCTCGTTCTCGTTCATCTACAGCCCGCGTCCGGGCACGCCGGCGGCCGACCTTGCCGATGACACCCCGGCGCAGGTGAAGCTGCAGCGGCTGCAGACCCTGCAGGCGCGCATCGAGGCCAACGCCCGCGCGATCAGCCAGGCCATGGTCGGCACCCGTCAGCGGGTGCTGGTGGAAGGCCATGCCCGCAAAGACGAGAGCGAGCTCTCCGGGCGCACCGCGAACAACCGCGTGGTCAACTTCCCGGGCCATCCCCGGCTGATCGGCCAGTTCATCGACCTCGACATCGTTGCCGCCCTGCCCCATTCCCTGCGCGGCGACGCCGCGCGACTGCCGGCATGAGCGCCGCCGCGGGCGCGCGCGGCAAGGCGCTGGAGTACCGCCCGCCCGAGTCCGACACCCAGCGGCTGGCCAATCTCTGCGGGCCGCTCGATGCCCACCTGCGCCAGATCGCCGAGGCCTTCGACACCCGCATCCAGCGGCGCGGCGAGCTGTTCCTGATCGAGGGCGCGCCCGCCTCGGCGCGCGCCGCGCGGGCCGCGCTCGAGCACTTCCATGATCTGGCGCAGCGCGCGCTGTCGATCGACGAGATCCAGCTCGGCCTGGTCGAGCTGCGGGCCGGTGCCCGCGCAGAAGTCGCTGCCGCCACCGCCGCGGCCACCGCGACGCCCGACGAACCGGACACGCCGGTGCTGCACACCCGCCGCGCCGATCTGCAGGGCCGCACGCCCCGCCAGCGCGAGTACCTGCGGCACATCCTCTCGCACGACATCACCTTCGGCATCGGTCCGGCCGGCACCGGCAAGACCTACCTGGCGGTGGCCTGCGCCGTCGACGCGCTCGAGCGCGACGCGGTCAAGCGCATCGTGCTCACGCGCCCGGCGGTGGAGGCCGGCGAGCGCCTGGGCTTCCTGCCGGGCGATCTCGCGCAGAAGGTCGACCCCTACCTGCGGCCGCTCTACGACGCGCTCTACGACCTGCTCGGCTTCGAGCGTACCGCCCGCATGTTCGAGAAGCAGGCGATCGAGATCGCACCGCTGGCCTACATGCGCGGGCGCACGCTCAACCACGCCTTCATCATTCTCGACGAGGCCCAGAACACCACGCCCGAGCAGATGAAGATGTTCCTCACCCGCATCGGCTTCGGCTCGCGCGCGGTGGTCACGGGCGACACCACCCAGGTGGACCTGCCGCGCGGACAGGTCTGCGGCCTCGTCGAGGCGGTGAACGTGCTGCGCGATGTCCGCGGCATCGCGTTCACGCGCTTTGACAGCAGCGATGTGGTGCGCCACCCGCTGGTGGCCCGCATCGTCGATGCCTACGAGCGTGCCGGCAGCGGCGGCTGAGCCGGCGCTCGCGCTCGCGCTGCAGCGCGGGCCCCGCGTGCCCGACTGGCCGGTGGCGCCGGCCCGGCTGCGCCGCTGGGTGCGGTTCGCGCTGGCCGCCGATGCCCGGCTCACCCTGCGCCTGACCGCGCGCGCCGAGGCGATCGCGCTGAACCGCGCCTTCCGCGGCCGCGACTACGCGCCCAACGTGCTCACCTTCACCTATCCGCCAGCGCCGGACGATGCCCGCGGCCTGTGCGCCGCCGACATCGTGATCTGCGTGCCGGTGGTGCGCGAGCAGGCCCGTGCGCAACGCAAGCCCTTCGAGCACCATCTCGCGCATCTGGTGATCCACGGCGTGCTGCATGCCCAGGGCCATGATCACCAGACCCCGGCGCAGGCAGCGCGCATGGAGGCGCTCGAGACGGCGTTGCTGCGTCGCCTGCGCATCCCCGACCCCTATCTGGCGCGGCCGATTGCCGGCGCGCGCCGCTCGCCGGATTGAGCGCTGAAGCGGCCATCGGGTATGCTGGCCGCTTCGCAAACTCCGGTCCCATCGATGTCCGATGCCCCGTCGGGCGCAGAGCCAAGGCGCTCGCTGCTCGAACGACTGTCCACGCTGCTGCTGCGCGCCCCCGATGACCGGGAACAGCTCCTCACCCTGCTGCGCGGCGCCCACGAACGTGAACTCCTCGATGATGACGCGCTCTCGATGATCGAGGGCGTGCTCCAGGTGGCCGAGCTGTGCGCCGGCGACATCATGGTGCCGCGCGCCCGCATGGACGTGATCGACATCGCGCAGGAGCCGGCGCAGTTCGTGCCGCAGGTGATCCGCACCGCGCGTTCGCGCTTCCCGGTGATCGACGGCGAGCTCGACAAGGTGCTGGGCACCCTGCACGCCAAGAGCCTGCTGCGGCTGTTCGGCCCCGAGCCGCCGCCCCTTCGCGCGTTGCTGCGGCCGGCGGTCTTCATCCCCGAGTCCAAGCGACTGAACGTGCTGCTGCGCGAGTTCCGCGCCACCCGCAGTCACCTGGCGATCGTGGTCGACGAGTACGGCTCGGTCGCGGGCCTGGTCACCATCGAGGATGTGCTCGAGCAGATCGTGGGCGAGATCCACGACGAGTTCGACGCCGAGCCGAAGGCCGACGCCATCACCCCGGCCGGCGACGGCCATGAGGGCCCGCGCTTTCGCCTGCGCGCCGACACCGAGATCGAGGTCTTCAACCGGCACTTCGGCACCCACCTGTCCGACGAGGAGCTCGACACCATCGGCGGGCTGCTCACCGCGCAGCTTGGCCGGGTGCCGCGCCGCGGTGACACCGTCACGCTCGAGGGCCTGCGCATCGAGGTGCTGCGCGCCGACGCGCGCCAGGCCCATCTGCTGCTGGCCGAACGGCTGAGCACCGCGACCGCCGATGCCACGGCCGTCGTCGACGCCGGCCGCTGAGCCCGGCCCGTCGCCGGCCATCGCCGGCAGGGCGGGCGATCACCACCGGGCAGGCCGGCGCGCGCTGGCTGCGGTGCCCGCTGGCGCGGCCCATGCCCTCAGCCTGTCCTTCCTGCCGGGCCCGCTCGCCTGGCCGGCGCAACTGCTGCTGCTCGCCCTCGGCCTGTGGCTGGCCTCGGGTGCCGGCAACCGTCGGCAGGCCGGCCTGATCGGGGCCGGGTTCGCCATGGGGCACTTCGGCATCGGCCTGTGCTGGCTGCACGTGAGCATGCACGATCACGGCGGCATGCCCTGGCTGCTGGCGGCGCTCGCGTTGCTGCTTTTCTGCGCCTATCTCGCACTGTGGCCGGCGCTGGCCCTGCTGCTCGCGCACGAGCGCCCCGGCTGGCGCTGGGTGGCGGGCGTGGCGGGCGCGTGGTCGCTTGCCGAGGCCGCGCGCGGCTGGGTCTTCACCGGGTTTCCGTGGCTGTCGATCGGCTACGCCCATGTCGACGGACCGCTGGGCGGGCTGGCGCCGCTCACGGGGGTGTATGGCGTGGGCCTGGCCGCCGCGGCCGTGGCCGCGCTCATCGCCCTGGCCGCGCGCCGCTGGCACGAGCAGGGCTGGCGCGAGCGGGGCTGGCGCGGCCCGGCCATCGCGGCGGCGGCCGTGCTGCTGGCAGGCACCGCCCTCGGGCAGCTGCGCTTCACGCAGATCGCGGGCGAGCCGGTGAGCGTGCGCCTGGTCCAGGGCAACATCGGCCAGTCGATGAAGTTCGATCCGCCCGCGGCCATGCAGGCGATGCGCTGGTATGCCGCGCAGGTGGCCGACAGCCGCGCCCGCCTGACCGTGCTGCCCGAGACCGCCTGGGTGGTGCCCTGGACCCACACGCCGCCCGAGATCGCGGCCACGGTGCTCGAGGGCCTGCGCGCAAGCGGCGGCGCACTGCTGCTGGGCGTGCCGATCGTCGATGCAGTGCCCGGCAGCGCGCCGCGGGTGAGCAACAGCGCGCTGCTGATCACCGGCAGCGGCCCGGGCCCGCGCTACGACAAGCAGCACCTCGTGCCCTTCGGCGAGTTCATCCCCTGGGGCTTCGAGTGGTTCGTGCGGCTGATGCGCATCCCCATGGGCAGCTTCGGCCGCGGCGCGGCGCCGCAGCCGCCCTTTCTCGTCGACGGGCAGCGCGTCGCAGCCAACATCTGCTACGAGGACCTGTTCGGCGAGGAGATCGCCGCGCAGGTGCGCGCGCCGGTGTCGGCGGGCGTGCTGGTGAACATGAGCAACCTCGGCTGGTTCGGTGATTCCCATGCCCTGCCGCAGCATCTGCAGATCTCGCGGATGCGCGCGCTCGAGACCGGCAGGCCCATGCTGCGCGCCACCAACACCGGGGTCACCGCGCTCATCGATCACCGCGGCCAGGTGCAGGCGCGACTGCCCACCGCGCGACCCGGCGTGATCGACACGCAGGTGCAGGCCACGGCCGGGCTCACGCCCTATGCAAGCCTGGGCAACCTGCCTGCGCTGGTGCTCGCCGGCGCGCTGCTCGCGGCCGCGCTGGGCCTGCGCAGGGCCGGCCCTGCGGGCGCGACGAAGGCTTCCAGTAAAATCGCCGGCTGACCTCACCCGAGACCGCCATGCTCACCTTCCAGCAAGTCATCCTCAGGCTCCAGGAGTACTGGGACCGCCAGGGCTGCGCCCTGCTGCAGCCCTATGACATGGAAGTGGGAGCGGGCACCTTCCACACCGCCACCTTCCTGCGGGCGATCGGCCCCGAGCCCTGGCGGGCCGCCTATGTGCAGCCCTCGCGGCGCCCCAAGGACGGTCGCTACGGCGACAACCCCAACCGCCTGCAGCACTACTACCAGTACCAGGTGGTGCTCAAGCCCTCGCCCCCCGACATCCTCGACCTCTACCTCGGCTCGCTGCAGGCGCTGGGCATCGACCCGCAGCGCAACGACATCCGCTTCGTGGAAGATGACTGGGAGTCGCCCACGCTGGGTGCCTGGGGCCTGGGCTGGGAGGTCTGGCTCAACGGCATGGAGGTCACGCAGTTCACCTACTTCCAGGAGGTGGGCTCGCTCAAGTGCCAGCCGGTCACCGGCGAGATCACCTACGGCATCGAGCGCCTGGCCATGTACCTGCAGCGGGTGCAGAGCATCTACGACCTCACCTGGACCGAGGGCGTGAGCTACCGCGACGTCTTCCATCAGAACGAGGTGGAGCAGTCCACCTACAACTTCGAGCACGCCAACGCCGCGATGCTGTTCCGCCACTTCGACGAATACGAGGCCGAGGCGCAGCGCCTGATCGCCGTGCCGCTGGCGCTGCCTGCCTACGAGATGGTCATGAAGTGCTCCCACACCTTCAATCTGCTCGACGCGCGTGGCGCGATCTCGGTCACCGAGCGCGCCGCCTACATCGGCCGGGTGCGCCAGCTCGCGCGGGCGGTCGCGCAGGCCTATCACGACTCGCGCGAGCGCCTGGGCTTCCCCATGCTGGCGCGCGCCGGGCAGGTGGCCTGAATGAGCGCCCGTCCGCTGCTGATCGAGCTGTTCACCGAAGAGCTCCCGCCCAAGGCGCTGCGCCGCCTCGGCGAGGCCTTCGCCACCGCGATCGTCGAGGGCCTGCGCACACGCGGCCTGGCCGCGCCCGCGGCCGAGCACCGCGCCTTCTGTTCGCCGCGGCGCCTTGCCGTGCGTGTCGAGGGCGTGCTGCACGAGGCGCCCTCGCGCCGCGTGGAGGTCAAGGGCCCCTCGGTGAAGGTCGGCCTCGATGCCCAGGGCCAGCCCACGCAGGCGCTGCTCAAGTGGGCGCAGAAGGTGGGCGCCGATCCGGCCGCGCTCACCCGCGCCTCTGACGGCAAGCAGGAGTGCTTCTTCCATGCCAGCGAGCAGCCGGGCGAGACCCTGGCCGGTTGCGTCGACGCGCTGATCGCGCATGCGCTGGGCCGCCTGCCCATCCCGAAGGTGATGGAGTATCAGCTCGCCGATGGCCGCACCTGCGTGAGCTTCGTGCGCCCGGCCCACCGCCTGGTGGTGCTGCATGGCGAACAGGTGGTGCCGGCCTCGGTGCTGGGGCTCAGCGCCGGCCGGGTCACCTTCGGTCACCGCTTCCAGAGCGCCGGTGAGCTCAACATCCCCGACGCCTCGGCCTGGGCCCACGTGCTCGAGCGCCAGGGCCGCGTGATCCCCGACTTCGACACGCGGCGCGCCCGCATCCTGGCGCTGCTGCAGGCGCAGGCCAAGGCGCTGGGCGCCTCGATGGGCGACGCCGCGCAGGTCGAGAGCCTGCTCGAGGAGGTGACCGCGCTCGTGGAATGGCCGGCGGTGTACGTGGGCGGCTTCGAGGCCGAGTTCCTGCAGGTGCCGCAGGAGTGCCTGATCCTCACCATGCGCACCAACCAGAAGTACTTCCCGCTCTTCGACGACGGCGGCCGCCTGCTGCCGAGGTTCCTGATCGTGTCGAACATGGCCATCGACGATCCCTCGCTGATCATCGACGGCAACGAGCGGGTGGTGCGCCCGCGGCTGGCCGACGCCCGCTTCTTCTACCAGCAGGATCGCCGCACGCCGCTGGCCGATCGCGTGCCCGCGCTCGGCTCGGTCGTCTACCACGCGAAGCTCGGCACCCAGGCGCAGCGCATGGCGCGGGTGCAGCGCATCGCGGCGGCGATCGCCGCCCGGCTCGGCGCCGATGTCGCTCATGCCGAGCGCGCGGCCCTGCTCGCCAAGACCGACCTGCTCACCGGCATGGTCGGCGAGTTCCCGGAACTGCAGGGAGTGATGGGCGCGTACTACGCGCGTCACGATGGCGAGGCGCCCGAGGTGGCGCAGGCCATCGTCGAGCACTACCAGCCGCGCTTCGCGGGCGACGCGCTGCCGGCCAGCACCATCGGCACGGTGCTCGCGCTGGCCGACAAGCTCGAGACCCTCGCCGGCCTGTTCGGCATCGGGCAGCAGCCCACCGGCGATCGCGACCCCTTCGCGCTGCGCCGGCATGCGCTCGGCGTGATCCGCATGCTCATCGAGCGCGAGCTTGCGCTGCCGCTCTCGTGGCTGCTCGACACCGCCTTCGCGGCCTTCGAGCCCGCCGCTGCCGCCGGCCGGCCGGCGCTGGCCGAGTTCATCCTCGAGCGCCTGTCGGGCTGGCTGCGCGATCGCGGCCACAGCCCGCAGGAAGTGGCCGCGGTCATCGATCAGCGCCCCGATGACCTTGCCCGTGTGCCGCAGCGTCTGGCCGCGGTGCGCGCCTTCAGCGCCCTGCCCCAGGCGCAGTCGCTGGCGGCGGCCAACAAGCGCATCGGCAACCTGCTGCGCAAGTCGGGCGAGGCCGCCACCGCGGGCCTGCAGCCCGCGCTGCTCACCGATCCGGCCGAGCAGGCGCTGGCCGGCGAACTGGCCACGCTCGCACCCGAGGTGGACAGGCTGATGGCCGCGCACGACTACACCGGCGCGCTCACCGCCATGGCCCGCTCGCGCGAGGCGGTCGACCGCTTCTTCGAGCAGGTGATGGTCATGGCCGAAGACCCCGCCGTGCGGGCCAACCGGCTGTGCCTGCTCGCCGGGCTGCACTCGCTCATGAACCGCGTCGCCGACATCTCCCGCCTGTCCGCATGAAGCTCGTGGTGCTCGACCGCGATGGCGTGATCAATCACGACAGCAGCGCCTACATCAAGAGCCCGGCCGAGTGGCGCCCGCTGCCGGGCAGCCTCGAAGCCATCGCGCGGCTGCGCAAGGGCGGCTGGCGCGTGGCCGTGGCCACGAACCAGGCCGGCGTGGGCCGCGGCCTGTTCGACATGGTCACGCTGAGCGCCATCCACTCGCGCATGACGGCCGCGGTGGCCGCCGCCGGCGGGCATCTGGACGCGATCTTCTTCTGCCCGCACGCCCCCGAGGCGCAGTGCGGCTGCCGCAAGCCACGCCCGGGCATGCTGCACGAGATCGCCCGCCGCTTTGCCGTGGCGCCGGCCGACATGGTGATGGTCGGCGACTCGCTGCGCGATCTGCAGGCCGCCCAGGCCGCCGGCGCGCGACCCGTGCTGGTGCTCACCGGCAATGGCGCCGACACCCTGCGCGCGGGCTCGTTACCCGAGGGCACCAAGGTGCACGCCAACCTGATGGCGGTGGCGCGGGAACTGGCCCCATGAGCCGGCGCGCGCGCTGGACAAGGCTCCTACCGTCCAACATCATTGCCGCGGGCCGCGCGACGGCATGCGCCCATCTCCGGAGACCCTGATGCCGTACCTGCGGTCGATCGCCTTCACGCTGCTGCAGATCGTCACCGTGATCCCGATGAGCGCGCTGTGCCTGCTGTGCGCGCCGCTGCCCAGACCGATGCGCTATCGCATCACGGTGGGCTGGCCCCGCCTCATCGTGTGGGGCGCGAAGGTCCTGCTCGGCATCGACCATCGCCTGATCGGCGCCGAGAACTTCCCCGATGGCCCGGCCATCGTGCTCTCCAAGCACCAGTCCACCTGGGAGACGCTCTACTACGTCTCGCACCTGCCGCGCGAGCTGTGCTTCGTGTTCAAGCGCGAGCTGCTCTACCTGCCGTTCTTCGGCTGGGGCATCTGGCTGCTCGACATGATCCACATCAACCGCTCGCGCAGCCGCGACGCCTTCGAGGAGGTGGTCACGCAGGGCAGCCGCAAGCTGGCCGAGGGCCGCTGGATCATCATGTTCCCCGAGGGCACCCGCACCCGCGCCGGCTCGCAGGGCCGCTATCGCAGCGGCGGCACCCGGCTCGCGGTGCGCACCGGCGTGCCGGTGATCCCCATCGCCATGAACTCCGGCGACTTCTGGCCGCGTCGGGCCTTCCTGAAGAAACCGGGCACGATCACGGTCTCGGTGGGGCCGCTCATCCAGACCACCGGCCGCACTCCCGATGCGGTCATGGCCGAGGTCGAGACCTGGATCGAGGCCGAGATGCGCCGCATCACGCCGCAGGCCTACGCGCACGAGGCAGCGCCCGCGCGCGGTCTTGCGCCAGCGGCCCAGAGCGCCGGGAACCCGCCGGCATGACGCTGCGCAAGCTGCGCGAACTCGCCGACGCGGCGCTGCAGCTCACGCTGCCGCTGTTCGAACCCCACCATCCGCCTGCGGTGCAGCGCGCGGGCCGGCGGATGGCACGCCTTGGCGGCGAATACGTCGAGTACGAGCTGCGACGCTCGCGCCGCCGCACCATCGGCTTCGTGATCGACGACCGCGGCCTGTCGGTGACCGCGCCGCGCTGGGTGCCGCAGGAAGAGATCGACGCCGCGCTCGCCGAGCGCGCCAACTGGGTGCTGCGCAAGCTGGTCGAGTGGCGCGACTACTCACGGCGGCGCGAGCGCATGGCCATCCAATGGCAGGACGGCGGCCTGATGCCTTTCCTGGGCGAGAACCTCACGCTCCAGGTGCTGCCGGGCCACCGGGGCAAACCGCAGCGCGTGGACATGGCGCTGCAGCTCGGGCTGCCGCCCGATGCCGGCAGCGAACAGCTGCGCGACCTCGCCCAGGGCTGGCTGCAGCAGCGCGCCCGCGAGCACTTCGCCGAGCGCATCGCGCACTTCTCGCGCGAGCATGGCGTGAGCCCGCGGCGCTGGGCGCTGTCGTCTGCCCGCACCCGCTGGGGCAGTTGCGCCGCCGACGGCTCCATCCGCCTGAACTGGCGGCTGATGCACTTCCCGCCCGAGATCATCGACTACGTGATCGCGCACGAACTCGCCCACCTGCGCGAGATGAACCACGGGCCGCGATTCTGGAGCGCGCTGGGCGAGCTGTTCCCGAACTGGCAGCATGCGCGCGAGTGGCTGCGCGGCTTTCCTGACGGCGGCGAGCGTTGATCATGCCCGCCCGGCAAACCCCCTGAACGGCCCGCAACGCGGGCCCGGGCACCGCCAGCGCGCGCGCCGGCGGCAGGCCGATCAGAGCTTGCGGGTACCGGTCTGGATGAGCTCCACCTTGTAGCGATCGGGGTCTTCGAGGAAGGCGATCACGGTGGTGCCGCCCTTGACCGGGCCGGCCTCGCGGGTGACGCGCCCGCCCGCCTGACGAACCCGCTCGCAGGTGGCCGCCACATCGTCCACACCGATGGCGATGTGGCCGTAGGCGCCGCCGAGTTCGTACTCGGGCACCCCGTAGTTGTAGGTGAGCTCGATCTCGGCATGACCGTCGGCGTTGCCGCGGCCATAGGCCACGAAGGCCAGCGAATACTTCTGCTCCGGACGATCGGTGGTGCGCAGCAGGTTCATGCCCAGCGCGCCGGTGTAGAAGTCGATGGAGCGTTGCAGGTCGCCCACCCGCAGCATGGTGTGAAGCAGTTTCATGTCGATGGCCGCTCGTGTCGGGAAAGCGGCGATGTTAACCCGTCGCCGCGGCCTTCAGGCGGCGCGCCAGCGCCACCCACTCGGCCACCGGGATCTCCTCGGCGCGCGCGGTGGGCGGCAGACCCGGATCGGCGATGCCGCGCTGCGCCAGCCAGGGCAGCAGCGTGCCGCGCAGCATCTTGCGGCGCTGGCCGAAGCCCGCGGCCAGCAGCGCCGAGAGCTCGGCCCGCGGCACCGTGCCGGCCTCGGGCAGCGGCAGCATGCGGATCACCGCCGAGTCCACGCGCGGCGGCGGATCGAAGGCGCCAGGCGGCACATCGATCAGCGACTCGACGTGATAGCAGGCCTGCAGCAGCACGCCCAGGCGACCGTAGGCGGCGCACCCCGGCGGCGCCACGATGCGATCGACCACCTCCTTCTGCAGCATAAAGTGCTGATCGAGCACGCGCGCATGCCAGTCGATGAGCCGCACCAGCAGCGGGCTGGAGATGTTGTAGGGCAGGTTGCCGACCAGTCGCAGCGGGCCGGCTTCGGCCAGCGGCCCGAGATCGACCGACAGGGCATCGCCCTCGATGAGCGTGAGCCGCGACCCGAAGCGCTTGCGCAGCCGGGCGGCGAGGTCGCGATCGATCTCGATGGCGGTGAGATGGACGGCGCGCTCGAGCAGCGGCGCGGTGAGGGCCGCGTCACCCGGGCCGATCTCCACCAGGCGCTCGCCCGGCCGGGGCGAGACCGCGGCCACGATCGCCTCGATGATGCCGCGGTCGACCAGGAAGTGCTGGCCGAAGCGCTTGCGGGCGACGACGGGCTTCACCAGGCGGCCGGGGGCTCAGCGGTCGCGGTATTCGACGAAGGCGCGGTCACGCACCTGGCGCAGCCAGTCCTGGGTCTGCTCCTCGATGAGACGCTCGCGGACCGCCATGCGCGCCGCCTGCCGCTGCCGGTCGGGCGAGGCAACATCGGTGCGCCGCTCGAGCACCTGGATGAGGTGGAACCCGAACTCGGATCGCACCGGTTCACTGACCTCACCGGGCTTGAGCTCGTTCATGGCCTTCTCGAAGGCCGGCACGGTGTCACCCGGATGCAGCCAGCCGAGGTCACCGCCGCGGCTGGCGGTGCCGTCGATGGAGTACTGGCGGGCCATGTCGGGGAACTCGACGCGGCCGGTGAGCACGCGATCACGGACCTCGCGCAGGCGACGCAGCACGTCTTCCTGGGGCAGGGTGTCGGTGGGCCGCATGAGGATGTGCCGGGCACGGGTCTGCGGCACCGGCTCGCCAAGCAGCCCGGCCGACTGGCTGGCGCGCCGCTCCTCCAGGCGCAGCACATGGAAGCCATTGGGGCTGCGCAACAGGCCCGAGACCTGGCCGGGGTTCAGCCGCTCGATCGCCTCGAGGAACATCGCCGGCAGGCGATCGGCCGGGCGCCAGCCCAGGGCGCCGCCGCTCATGGCCTCGGGGGCGTCGGAGAAGGCCGCCGAGAGCCGGGCGAAATCACCGCCGCGCTCGAGTTGGCGCAGCAGCTCCTCGCCGCGCAGCCGCTGCCGTTCGATCTGGGCCGCGCTGGCGCCCTCGGGCACCCGCAGCAGGATATGGGCGATGCGGTACTCGGGCGCCACCTTGCCCGCCTGACGCTGCTCGGCCAGGTAGGCATCGATGTCGGCCTCGCTCACCACCAGCCGCGCGTCGACCTCGCGCTCGCGCAGCCGGGCCATCAGGATCTCGTCGCGGATGTCCTCGCGAAAGCGCGAGAACGACTGGCCATCGCGCTCGACCTGGATGCGCAGCTGGGTGGGGGTGAGGCGGTTCTCCTCGGCCATGCGGGCAATGGCGCGATCGAGCTGGGGGTCATCGACCCGCAGGCCGGCCTCGCGCGCGGCCTGCGCCACGGCCCGATCGGAGATCAGCCGCTCGAGCACCTGGCGGCGCAGCTCATCGGCCGGCGGCACCTCGATGCGGCGCTGGCGCAACTGACGCTCGACGGTCTGCAGCCGCGCGCCCAGTTCGAGCTCGGTGATGACATCGGTGTTCACCACCGCGATCACCCGGTCGAGCTCGGTGGCCGATCGCGAGGGCGCGGCCGGCTGCGCGAGGGCCAGCGCGGCAACGGCCCAGGCAAGCGCGATGGTCAGCAGACGCAGGCTGGACTTCATTCGTATCCGAAGTATCTGGAGGGAAGGCTGGGCCGGTCTGCGGGCAGACGGTAGCCGGGGATGTTCCGCCGCAATATATCAAACGGATCGGAGCCGATCCGCGCGAGCCCCGCCAGCTCGAGCTGAACGAAGAAGGTGCTGGTGGACACGCCGGCCGCGGTGACGAAGCGCTGCAGCACGAAGCGCAGGGTCCAGCAGTCGGCGTTGCGCTCGAAGCCGGCGATCGCCTCGATGATGCCGGGCTGCGCGTCGACGACCGCCAGGGTGCTGGGGTCGGTGCGCTTGCGCAGCCATGAATAGTTGACCCGCCCGAGGGCCATCCAGCCCGCGCTCACCGGCCAGCGCCAGGAGGTGTCGACCTGACCGAGCTCGTCACGCAGGTAGCGCACGCCGGCATTGAAGATGCGTCCGTCGGCGGGCAGGTAGCGCCAGAGCAGGTTCACCCGCGGCACCGAGGAGTCCCGAACGCTGTACTGCAGGCCGGCGTCCAGGCTCATGCCCCCGCCGAGCACCGCCGAGCCCGCCAGCAGGATGTCGGAGTGCGGATCGGTGCGCGGCGCCACACCCGGGATCGCCACCCGCTGCTCGGAGAAGTAGGTGCGCTGCCCGAAGGCCAGGCGCACCGACTCCACCCCCGAGCCGGGCTCGACCATGCGCGAGACCAGGGCGGTGGTGAGCTGGTTCTGGTCGGCGATGCGGTCATTGCCCACGAAGGTGTTGTCGGAGAAGAGCTGCGCGAAGTTGAAGTCGGCCACGCCGGTGTCGAACACCGGGAAGGCCGACTGGTCACGGTACGGCGAACGCACATAGAAGAGCCGCGGCTCGAGCGTCTGGGTGAGCTCGCGCCCGAACAGGCGGGTGGGTCGCTCGAAGACCAGCCCGGCCTCCAGCGACCCGATCGGCACCGAGCGGTTGAGCGAGACCGGGTCGGCGCCCGCCTGGTCCAGGCGATAGGCCGACAGGTGCACGCCCACCCGCGGCGTGATGAACCAGCCCGGGCGGATGACCGGGTAGGCGACCCGCGGATAGGCGACCAGCCGGTTGCCCTCGACCGAGTCGGCCAGCGGCCGCTGGAAGCGCGTGGCGTCGAAGAGCTGCTCAAACTCGAAGCCGCCGATGTCGCGGTCGATGCGGCTCAGCGAGATCTGCGGCACCCGCTCGTAGGGCGGCGCGGCGCGGGCATCGAGGATCGACTGATAGCGCGTGGCGCGCAGCAGCACGGTCCAGTCATGCCAGCTGCGGGTGGCGAAGGCGTCGCGCGGCAGCACCCGGTCGGAGCTGGCCAGGATGGAGCGCGAGTAGTCGACGAAGTAGTTGTCGTCGGACACGCCACGGGCGTTGATCTGCCCGCTCCAGCCGCCCACGTTGGCATAGTTGTGCAACCCGCTCCAGTAGAGCCGGCTCTCGCCGGTGGCGCTGTCGCGCGGGGTGAACTCGGCGCGCAGATCGCCCGAGGCCCGGGGTTCGAGGTAGCGAAACTGGCCGCCGAGCTGGAAGCCCCGCAGGGTCATGACGCGCGGATAGAGCGTGAGGTCGCGGTTGGGCGCGATGTCCAGGTAGTAGGGGGCGAGCAGCTCGGCGCCGCTGCGGGTGGTGTACGAGAAGCTCGGTGGCAGGAAGCCGCTGCGGCGCCCCTCCCCCAGCGGAAAGCCGAACACCGGCGCGGCCAGCACCTGCCTGCCCTTGAAGAACAGCCCGGCCGAGCGGCCGCTGCCCTCCTCGCGCTGCTGGTCGATCTCCAGCTGCCGGGCGCGCACGAACCAGTCGGGGTCATCGGCACGGCAGCCGGTGTAGACCGCGTCGTGCAGCGCGACCCGGCCTTCGCCCAGGAACTCCAGCCGCTCGGCCCGACCGCGGCCGCCGAGCAGGCCGAGGGCGAACGAGGGCGACAGGAAGATCCCCGTGGAGTCTTCCATGCGCAATTGCAGCGCCGGGCCGCTGAACACGCTGCCCTGCCGCACCACGCGCACATTGCCCACCGCCACCAGCTCGTCGTCGGGGGCGAGCATGCGGATGCGCTCGGCGCGGATGACGGTGCCGGCCTGGCGGACCTCGGCCTCGCCGCTCAGCGTCAGGTCATGATCGACGCGGCCGCTGAGAACGTTGGCGCTGGCATACGAGGGCCGCCCCTGGTCGTCGTTGGCCGTGGCCTCGGACAGCCGCGGCTCCAGGCGCAGGCGTGGCGCGGGCAGGTCGGTGGCGTCCGGGGTGGCTGCGCCCTGAGCCAGCGCCTGGCCGCAGGCGGACAGGAGCAGAGCGGCGGCTCGAAGGCGAAGATAGGGCATGGCGGGAGGACGGCTTATCATACAAGCCCCCGCCTGCCCCTCCATGAACCCAGCCCATTCCCCCGCCGCCGACGCCCGCCAGCAGGCCCTGAGCCAGTGGCTGGCCAGCCTGCCCGCCGAGCTAGGCCTGCAGCCCGCCAGCCTGCGCCCGGCCTCCGACGACGCGAGCTTTCGTCGCTACTTCCGTGTGGATGCCGCGCTGCCCGGCGCGGACAGCCTCATCGCCATGGACGCCCCGCCCCCCCAGGAAGACTGCCGGCCCTTCGTGCATGCCGCATCGGTCATGGCGCAGGCCGGGCTCAGCGTGCCGCGGGTGCGGGCACAGGACCTCGATCGCGGCTTTCTGCTGCTCGATGACTTCGGCGCCACCACCTACCTGCAGGCGCTCGACGAGCGCACCGCGCCGGCGCTCTACGGCGAGGCCAGCGCGGCCCTGGTGCGTCTGCAGAAGGCCAGCCGGCCCGGGGTGTTCGCCCCCTATGACCGGGCGCTGCTCGCGCGCGAACTCGATCTCTACCCGCAGTGGTACGTGGCGCGCCACCGCGGCGTGAGCCTGAGCGCCGATGAGCAGCAGACCCTGCGGGTCGCCTTCGAGCGGCTGAGCGACGCGGCGCTGGCCCAGCCGCAGGTGATCGTGCATCGCGACTACCACTCGCGCAACCTGATGCTGCTGCCCGGCGAGGCCAACCCCGGGGTGCTCGACTTCCAGGACGCCGTGATCGGCGCCCACACCTACGATCTGGTCTCGCTGCTGCGCGACGCCTACAAGGCCTGGCCCGAGGAACTCGTGCTCGACCAGTGCATCCGTCACTGGGAACGGGCCCGGCGCGCCGGGCTGCCGGTGCCCGACGACTTCGGCGAGTTCTACCGCCAGTTCGAGTGGATGGGCATGCAGCGTCACCTGAAGGTGCTGGGCATCTTCGCGCGGCTGTGCCACCGCGACGGCAAGCCGCGCTATCTCGCCGACATGCCGCTCGTGCTCGACTACCTGCTCAAGGCGGCGCGCCGCTATCGCGACCTCGACGCGCTGGTGCGCGTCCTCGAGCGGGTCGAGGGCGAATCGCGGGCCAGCGGCTACACCTTCTAGGCACAGCCGCGTGCGCGCCATGATCCTCGCGGCCGGGCGCGGGGAGCGGCTCAGACCGCTCACCGACACCTGCCCCAAGCCCCTGCTCCCGGTGGGCGGGCGCCCGCTCATCGAATGGCATCTGCAGCGCCTGGCCGACGCGGGCGTGCGCGAGGTGGTGGTCAACAACGCGCACCTCGGGGCGCAGATCGAGCAGGCGCTGGGCGACGGCGCGCGGTGGGGCCTGCGCATCCGCCACAGCCCCGAGGGCACGGCGCTCGAGACGGCCGGGGGCATCGCCCACGCCCTGCCCCTGCTGGGCCGCGAGCCCTTCCTGGTGGTGAACGGCGATGTCTTCACCGACTTCGACTTCGGCCGCGCCTTCACCATCGCCGACCAGATGCGCGCCGCCAAGCTCCTGGCCTGGTGCGTGCTGGTCGACAACCCGGCCGAGCACCCGGACGGCGACTTCAGCCTGCAGGCCGGTCGCCTGCGGCATCGGGCCGGCGCAAGCCTCACCTTCAGCGGCATCGCCCTCTACCGGCCCGAGGTGTTCGCGGGGCTCGCCCCCGGTGAGCGCCAGCGGCTGCGGCCGATCCTCGATGCCCTGATCGACGCGGGCCGGATCGGCGCCGAGCGCCATGCCGGCCAGTGGGTGGACGTGGGCACGCCGCAGCGCCTGGCGAGCCTCGACGCGCAGTGCCGCGCACGCGCGGAGCGAAACGCCGATGCTGCGGCGCGAATTTCTTGGCCCCGCTGAATTTCGCTAGAATCCGCAACCCTTCAAGAGACGGGGCGCCGGCGGCAGCCGGTTCACCGAACCCACGGAGCCCGCACCCCGCCATGCAACTCGGTCCTTACACGCTGCCGAACCCCGTGTTCGTCGCGCCGATGGCCGGGGTCACCGATCGCCCCTTCCGGCGCCTGTGCCGGGAGCTCGGCGCGGGCTATGCGGTATCCGAGATGGCCGCCTCCGACCCCCGGCTTCGCGACAGCGTCAAGACGCAGCGGCGCACCGATCACGCCGGCGAGACCGAGCCGCGGGCGGTGCAGATCGCCGGGGCCGATCCCGCCTTCATGGCGCAGGCCGCCCGCTACAACGTCGAGCGCGGCGCCCAGGTGATCGACATCAACATGGGGTGCCCGGCGCGCAAGGTCTGCCAGGTCATGGCCGGCTCGGCCCTCATGGCCGACGAACCGCTCGCGCTCGAGATCGTCGCCGCGGTGGTGGCCGCCGTGCCGGTGCCGGTTACCGTCAAGATGCGCACCGGCCCCCACCCCGGGCGGCGCAATGCCCCGGTGCTCGCCCGCCGCCTCGAAGACCTCGGGGTGGCCATGATCACCATCCATGGCCGCACCCGCGCCTGCGGCTACGCCGGTCAGGCCGAGTTCGACACCCTCGCCGCCATCCGTCAGGCGGTGCGGATTCCGCTGGTGGCCAATGGTGACATCACCACGCCGCAGCGCGCCCGCGAGGTGCTGCGCGTCACCGGCGCCGATGCCGTGATGATCGGCCGGGCCGCGCAGGGCCGCCCCTGGATCTTCCGCGAGATCGCCCATTATCTCGCCACCGGCACGCTGCTGCCGCCACCCGGCCGCGCCGAGATCCGCCAGCGCCTGCTCGACCATCTCGTCGAGCATTACGCGTTCTATGGCGAGCACACCGGCGTGCGCACCGCGCGCAAGCATGTCGGCTGGTACCTGGCCGGCATGCCCGGATGGGCGCAGCGTCGCGCCGCCTTCAATGAACTGGTGCAGCCCGAGGCACAACTCGCGGCCCTTGACGAATTCCTGAGCGAGCCGCACGCCCGGCTCGACAACCCGGAGCCCGCGCCGGCCCACGTGCCCGCCGAGGCCACCCTGGAGATGGCATGACCCGGCAGCAATCCATCGACGAAGCGGTCACCCGCAGTCTGGAAAAGTACTTCCGCGACCTCGACGGCACGCCGGCCGGGGCCGTCTACGACATGGTCATCCGCGCCGCCGAGCGTCCCATGCTCGAGGTGGTGATGCGCCAGGCCCAGGGCAACCAGATGCGCGCCAGCGAGATGCTGGGCATCAACCGCAACACCCTGCGCAAGAAACTCCAGCTGCACGGCATGCTATGACCCATCAGGTGAAGCGGGCGCTGATCAGCGTCTCGGACAAGACCGGCATCGTCGAATTCGCCCGCGCGCTGGCCGCGCTCGGCGTGCAGATCCTCTCCACCGGCGGCACCGCGGCGCTGCTCGCCCGCGAGGGCCTCGCGGTCACGGAGGTCTCCGCCCACACCGGCTTCCCCGAGATGCTCGACGGCCGGGTGAAGACCCTGCACCCGCGGGTGCACGGCGGCCTGCTGGCCCGCCGCGACCTGCCCGAGCACATGGCGGCCCTGCGCGAGCACGACATCCCCACCATCGACCTGCTCGCGGTCAACCTCTACCCCTTCGAGCAGACCGTGGCGCGGCCCGACTGCAGCCTCGAGGACGCCATCGAGAACATCGACATCGGCGGGCCGGCCATGCTGCGCGCGGCGGCCAAGAACCATGGCGGCGTCGCGGTGCTGGTCGATCCGACCGACTACGCCGAGGTGCTCGCGCAGATCGGCAGTCAGGGGGGCGTGGACGACACCACCCGCCTGCGCCTGGCGCGCAAGGTCTTCGCCCACACCGCCCGCTATGACGGCGCGATCGCCAACTGGCTCAGCGCCCGCCAGCCCGATGGCAGCCAGGCCGCGCACCCCGAGGTCTTCACCCAGCAGTGGGTCATGCGCCAGCCGCTGCGCTACGGCGAGAACCCGCACCAGAGCGCCGCGTTCTACCAGGACGCGCAGCCCGTCGAGGGCGGGCTGGCCAGCTACCGGCAGCTGCAGGGCAAGGAGCTCTCCTACAACAACATCGCCGACGCCGATGCCGCCTGGGAGTGCGTCAAGCAGTTCCCCGAGCCGGCCTGCGTGATCGTCAAGCATGCCAATCCCTGCGGCGTGGCCCTGGGCGCCGACTGCCTCGAGGCCTACCGCAAGGCCTTCGAGACCGACCCCACCTCGGCCTTCGGCGGCATCATCGCCTTCAACCGACCGCTCGATGCCGCCACGGCGCAGCAGGTGGCCGGCCAGTTCGTCGAGGTGCTGATCGCCCCCGGCTTCGACGAGGCCGCGCTGGCAGTGTTCGCCACCAAGCAGAACGTGCGGGTCCTCGAGATTCCCATCGCGCGCGAGACCAACCGCTTCGATCTCAAGCGGGTGGGCGGCGGCCTGCTGGTGCAGTCACCCGACGAGCACCGCCTCGCGCTGTCAGACCTGCGGGTGGTCACCCGCCTCGCACCCACCGCGCAGCAGCTGCAGGACCTGCTCTTCGCCTGGCGGGTGGCGCAGTACGTGAAGTCCAACGCGATCGTGTTCTGCGCCAACGGCCGCACCGTGGGCGTGGGCGCGGGCCAGATGAGCCGCATCGACTCCGCCCGCATCGCGGCCATCAAGGCCGGCCATGCCCGGCTCTCGCTGGTGGGGTCGGCGGTGGCCTCCGATGCCTTCTTCCCCTTCCGCGACGGCCTCGATGTGGTGGTCGATGCCGGCGCGGTGTGCATCATCCAGCCCGGTGGCTCGATGCGCGACAACGAGGTGATCGCCGCCGCCGACGAACTCGGCGTGGCCATGGTGTTCACCGGCGTGCGGCACTTCCGCCACTGAGCACGGCGCTGCCCATGGCCGTCTCGTGAGAGTGCTCGGGGTCGATCCCGGCCTGCGGCTCACGGGCTTCGGCGTGATCGACGCGCTCCCGGAGGGCCTGCGCTACGTGGCCAGCGGCGTGATCCGCACCGGCACCGGCGCCCTGCCACCGCGGCTCGGCACCATCCATGACGGTCTGCGCGAGGTGCTCGCGCAGTACCACCCCGCCGTGGCGGTAGTCGAGATCGTGTTCGTGAACATCAACCCGCAGTCCACGCTGCTGCTGGGCCAGGCCCGTGGCGCGGCGGTGGCCACCCTGGTGAGCGGCGGCCTGCCGGTGCATGAATACACCGCGCTGCAGGTCAAGCAGGCCGTGGCCGGCAGCGGTCGGGCGGCCAAGCCGCAGGTGCAGGCCATGGTGCAGCGCCTGCTCGCCCTGCCCGGCACACCCTCGCCCGACGCGGCCGATGCGCTGGCCTGCGCGATCTGTCATGCCCATGCCGCCGCCATGACCGCGGCCGCGGCCGTCCATCTCGGCAGCACCGGCCGGCGCGGCGGCGGCGGCATCCGCCGCGGCCGCATGCGCTGACCCTCACCCCCGGAGACCCTCGTCATGGCCCACCCCTCAGACGCCCCGGCGGCGCCGGCCTGCTACCTCGGCGACCACGCCCGCCTGACGCCAGACAAGCCGGCTCTGATCAACGGCAGCACCGGCGCCGTGGTCAGCTACCGCGAGCTCGACGAGCGCTCCAACCGGCTGGCGCAGTGCCTTCATGCCGCGGGCCTGCGCCGCGGCGACCGGATCGCGATCGTCATGGAGAACAACCTGCGCTACCTGGAGGTGTGCTGGGCGGCGCTGCGCTCGGGCCTGCTGATCGCGCCGGTCAACCGCTACCTCACCCCGGACGAAGCCGCCTACATCATCAACGACAGCCAGGCCCGCGCAGTGGTGAGTTCGCTCGCCATGCGCGAGCTCGCCGAGGGTCTGGGCAGCCGGATGCCGGGCTGCGCGCTGCGGCTGATGGTCGACGGGGTGATCGCGGGCTGGCAGGCCTACGAGCCGACCATCGCCGCGCACCCGGCCGAGCGCCTGGCCGACGAGTGGATGGGCGCGACCATGTTCTACAGCTCCGGCACCACCGGCCGGCCCAAGGGCATCATCCGCGCCCAGCAGGGCGGCCGGGTCACCGAGGGCCTGAACGCGCCCCGCCTGCGCCAGCTCGCCCGCTACGGGCTGTCCACCGACACCGTGTACCTGTCGCCGGCGCCGCTCTACCACGCCGCCCCGCTGGGCTACTGCCAGTCGGTGCAGTTCCTGGGCGGCACGGTGGTCATGATGGAGCGCTTCGATCCCATGCAGGCGCTCGCCCTCATCGAGCGCCACCGGGTCACCCACAGCCAGTGGGTGCCGACCATGTTCGTGCGCATGCTCAAGCTCGACGAGGCGCAGCGCCGGGCGCACGACCTCTCCAGCCATCGGGTGGCGATCCACGCGGCCGCGCCCTGCCCGGTGGACGTCAAGCGTCAGATGATCGACTGGTGGGGCCCGATCATCGAGGAGTACTACGGCGCCAGCGAGGGCAACGGCGTGACCGCGATCGGCAGCGCCGACTGGCTGGCCCACCCGGGGTCGGTGGGCCAGGCCATCCTGGGCACGCTGCGCATCTGCGACGAGACCGGCCGCGAACTGCCAGCCGGCGAGGCCGGCCTGGTGTACTTCGAGCGCGACGAGGTGCCCTTCCAGTATCACGGCGCCCCCGAGGCCAGCCACGCCGCCGCGCACCCGGTGCACCCCACCTGGACCACGGTGGGCGATATCGGCTATGCCGACACCGACGGCTACCTCTACCTCACCGACCGAAGCGCCTTCATGATCATCTCGGGCGGGGTCAACATCTACCCGCAGGCGATCGAGAACGCCCTGGTGATGCACCCGGCGGTGGCCGACGTGGCGGTGATCGGCGTGCCCGATCCCGAGATGGGCGAAGCGGTCAAGGCGATCATCGAGCCGGCGCCCGGGGTGCGGGCCGACGAGGCGCTCGCCCAGGAACTGCTCGCCTTCACCCGCGAGCGGGTGGCCCGCTACATGGTGCCGCGCTCGATCGACTTCATCGACGCCATGCCCAGGCTGCCCACCGGCAAGCTCTACAAGCGGCTGCTCAAGGATCGCTACCGCGCGGCCGGCGCACCCGCCGGGCAGGCCCCGGCAGCGGGCAGCGGCGCCGCCGCGCCCGGCGGGCCGGCGGGGGGCGCTGGTGTAAGCTAGCCGCGATGATCGGCCGCCTGTCCGGAACCCTGCTCGAGAAGTCCCCGCCTACCGTGCTGATCGATGTCGGCGGGGTGGGTTACGAGGTCGACGTGCCCATGAGCACCTTCTACGACCTGCCCGGTCTCGGACAGACCGCCGTGCTGCTCATCCACCCGGTGGTGCGCGAAGACGCGCACCTGCTCTACGGCTTTCTCACGGTGGCCGAGCGCGATGCCTTCCGCCAGCTGGTGCGCATCAGCGGCGTGGGCCCGCGCACCGCGCTGTCTGTGCTCTCGGGCCTGTCGGTGACCGAACTCGCGCAGGCGGTGTCGCTGCAGGAGAGCGCGCGCCTCACCCGGGTGCCGGGCATCGGCAAGAAGACTGCCGAACGGCTGCTCCTCGAACTCAAGGGCCGGCTTGCCCCGGCGCTCGCAACGGCCGACCAGACCGATGCCGGCGGCGCCGCGGCCGGCAATGCCGACGTGCTGCGCGCCCTGCTCGCGCTGGGCTACTCCGAGCGCGAGGCCGCCGCGGCGGTGCGCTCGCTGCCCGCCACGGTCGGCGTGTCCGAGGGCATCCGCCAGGCGCTGCGCCTGCTGGCCCGGCCATGATCGAGCACGACCGCCTGATCAGCGCCGCGCCGGCCTCGCCCAACGAGGAGGTGGTCGAACGGGCCCTGCGGCCGCGCCGCCTGCACGATTACATCGGGCAGCAGCGCATCCGCGAGCAGCTCGAGATCTTCATCACCGCCGCGCGGCGCCGCGCCGAGCCGCTCGACCACCTGCTGCTCTTCGGCCCGCCCGGGCTGGGCAAGACCACCCTGGCGCACATCGTGGCCGAGGAGATGGGCGTGAAGCTGCGCCAGACCTCCGGGCCGGTGCTCGAACGGCCCGGTGATCTCGCCGCCATCCTGACCAACCTCGAGAAGCACGACGTGCTCTTCATCGACGAGATCCACCGCCTCTCGCCGGTGGTCGAGGAGATCCTGTACCCGGCGCTCGAGGATTACCAGATCGACATCATGATCGGCGAGGGGCCGGCCGCGCGCTCCATCAAGCTCGACATCGCGCCCTTCACCCTGGTGGGCGCCACCACTCGCGCCGGCATGCTCACCAATCCCTTGCGCGACCGCTTCGGCATCGTGGCGCGCCTCGAGTTCTACACCGCCGACGAGCTCACCGCGATCGTCACCCGCTCGGCGCGCCTGCTCGAGGCCCAGTCCGATGCGGCCGGCGCCGCCGAGATCGCGCGCCGCTCGCGCGGCACGCCGCGCATCGCCAACCGGCTGCTGCGCCGGGTGCGCGACTACGCCGAGGTGAAGTCCAGCGGCATGATCGACCAGCCCACCGCCGATGCCGCGCTGCGCATGCTGGAGGTCGACGGCGCGGGCTTCGACCTCATGGACCGAAAGCTGCTGCAGGCGGTGATCGAGCGCTTCGATGGCGGACCGGTGGGGGTGGACAACCTCGCGGCGGCCATCGGCGAGGAGCGCGAGACCATCGAGGACGTGATCGAGCCCTTCCTGATCCAGCAGGGCTTCCTGCAACGCACGCCGCGCGGCCGCATCGCCACTGCCGCGGCCTGGCGCCACTTCGGTCTGGCCGCCCCCCGCCCGGGCGGCACCGCCGGCTTGTGGGATCCGCCGGCCGGCACCGCGGGCTGAGCCATGAGCGCGCCCGATCACGAGGAGTTCGTCTGGCGCCTGGCCCGGGCCACGCCGCGGCTGTGGGTCACGCAGCTGATCATCGGCCTGAACGTGGGCGTCTGGCTGCTCAACCTGCTCGGTGGCGTCTCGCCGATGTCGCCCGACGCCCGCTCGCTGCTCGCCTGGGGCGGCAACTTCCTGCCCTTCACCCTCGAGCAGCCCTGGCGCCTGTTCACCTGCACGCTGCTGCACGGCGGCATCGTCCACCTCGCCTTCAACATGTGGGCGCTGTGGGACACCGGCCGCGTGGCCGAGCGCTTCTACGGCAACGCGCAGTTCCTGCTCATCTACCTCGGGGCCGGGCTGATAGGCTCGCTCGCCAGCCTGTTCTTTGCCGCCAGCCGCTCGGTGTCGGTGGGCGCCTCGGGCGCGATCTTCGGCGTGGTCGGCGCGCTGCTCTCGGCGCTCTTCACCAAGCACCACAAGCTGCCGGCGGGGCTGGTGAAGTCCATGCGCTCGTCGATGCTGATCTTCGTGGGCTACTCGCTGGTGATGGGCGTGGTCTCGGGGCACATCGACAATGCCGCGCACATCGGCGGCCTGCTCGGGGGCTTCGGCATGGCGGTGGTGATGGCCGAGCGCTTCGACTGGGAGGAGTTCCATCGCGCCGGCCTGGTGCGCGCCATGCTCTCGGTGGCCGGCGCGGGCGCGGTCATGATCGTCCTCTGGAAACTGCTGCCCACCGGCGCGGCCTGAGCATCCCATGACCGCCGCAGACCCCCCGGCCGGCGCCGCGTACGAGTCGCGGCTGCGGGTCTACTACGAAGACACCGATGCCGGGGGCATCGTCTACCATGCCAACTGGCTGCGCTACTTCGAACGGGTGCGCTCGGACTGGCTGCGCTCCCTGGGCGTGGTGCACCGCGAGCTCGCGCAGCGCGACGGCGTGCAGCTGGTGGTTCGTGACATGAGCATCGACTACCGCCTGCCGGCCGCGCTCGATGACACGCTGCGGGTCGATGTCCGCCTGCTCGAGGCGCGGCGCGCCAGCCTGCGGCTGCGGCAGTCGGCCTTCTCCGAGCCCGAGGGCCGGCTGCTGGTGCAGGCCGAGCTTCGCGTGGCCGCCATCGACATCCATCACCATCGCGCGGCCGGGCTGCCGCGCTGGCTGCTGGCCCGCCTGGCCAGCCCGCCAGACCCCGCCCCTCTCCAACAAGGCCCCTGACGATGAAGTCCGATCTCTCGATCCTGTCGCTGGTGCTCAACGCCAGCCTGCTGGTGCAGCTGGTCATGCTGCTGCTGCTGTCCATCTCGCTGGGCTCCTGGACGACCATCTTCCGCAAGTGGCTGCACATCCGCCGCTCGCGCAAGGAGACCGAGCAGTTCGAGACCGACTTCTGGCGTGATCGCGACCTCACCACGCTCTACCAGCAGGTGCGCGATGCGCGGCGCGAGCGCGGCCCGCTCGCGCGAATCTTCGAGTCGGGCATGGCCGAATTCCTCAAGAACCGCCAGCAGAAACCGGTGGACAGCCACGCCACACTCGACGGCGCGCGCCGCTCGATGCGCGCGGCCTACCAGCGCGAGGTCGATCGCCTGGAGGCCGGGCTGGCCTTCCTGGCCTCGGCCGGTTCGGTCAGCCCCTACATCGGCCTGTTCGGCACGGTGTGGGGCATCATGAATGCGTTCCGGGGCCTGGCCAACGTGCAGCAGGCCACACTGGCCGCGGTGGCCCCGGGCATCGCCGAGGCGCTGGTGGCCACCGCCATCGGCCTGTTCGCGGCGATTCCGGCGGTGGTGGCCTACAACCGCTTCAGCCATGACATCGATCGGCTCTCGATCCGCTTCGACACCTTCGTCGACGAGTTCCTGAACATCCTGCAGCGGCAGGCCCGCTAGCCGGATCGCCACCATGCCCGCCCTGCAATCCCGCGGCCGAGGCCGGGGCCGCCGCCTGGTCAACGAGATCAACGTGGTGCCCTACATCGACGTCATGCTGGTGCTGCTGGTGATCTTCATGGTCACCGCGCCCCTGCTGCCGCCGGCGGCCATCGACCTGCCCAGCGCCGGGCGCGGCCAGCAGAAGGCCGAGCCCTACATCGAGGCGCGCCTGGGCAAGGACGGACGCATCGCACTCATCACCATGAACGCCGGTGAATCGCAGCGCGCCGAGGCCGGCACCCGCGACTTCATCGCGCAGGCTCGCCGCCTGGGCGCGGGCGCCGCCGGCGCCGGCCTGCCGGTGGTGGTGGCCGCCGACAAGGAGCGCCCCTACGGCGAGGTCGTGGGGCTGCTCGATGCCCTGCAGCGCGCCAACATCCGCGCCGCGCTGATGGTCAAGCCCGGGCCATGAGCGCCGCGCTGCGCGACCCGATGAGCGCCGCCACCCTGCGGCCGCCGGGCGCGCGGCCGGCCGAGAAGGCCGTGGCCCTGGCGCTGGCCATGGGCATGCACGCGCTGCTCGCCCTGATGCTGCTGCTGGGCCTGAAGTGGCAGACGCACGCGCCGGTGGCGGCGCAGGCCGAGCTCTGGAACCCGCCGCCGGCCGCCGAGCCGCCGCCCGCGCCGCGGCCCGCCCCCATCATCGAGCCCCCCGCGCCCGCGCCGCGGGTGGAGCCCGCCTTGCCCAAGGTCGACATCGCCCTCGAGGCGCAGCGCAAGGAGCGCGAGCGCCAGGAACAGGAACGGGCCGCGCGGGCGCGTGCCGAGCGCGAGCGAGCCGAGCGCGAGGAACAGGCCCGCC
>JBAWWD010000024.1:0-74009 GCA_037146935.1 Burkholderiales bacterium | reverse complement strand
TCAGGCCGGCGCCAGCCGATGCGCCTGCGTGATCGCCGCCAGCAGGCTGCGCGGGTCGGCCAGGCCGGCGCCGTGCTCGCCCGGCTGGCCGGCGATGTCGAAGGCCGTGCCGTGGTCGGGGCTGGTGCGCACGAAGGGCAGGCCCACGGTGATGTTCACGCCCTCATCCAGGCCCAGGTACTTCACCGGGATCAGGCCCTGGTCGTGATACATGGCCACCACCGCGTCGAAGGTCTTCAGCCCGCGCGCGCGCATGAACACCGTGTCGGGCGGGAAGGGCCCCTGGGCGTCGATGCCCTGCGCGCGGGCCTGCGCGATGGCCGGCGCGATGATGTCGAGCTCCTCGCGGCCGAAGAGGCCGCCCTCGCCGGCGTGCGGGTTCAGGCCCGCCACCGCCAGCCGCGGCGCGGCGATGCCCATGCGGCGCAGCCCGGCATCGGTGATCTGCAGGGTCTCGAGCACACGCGCGGTGCTCACCGCGGCGATCGCCTGGGCCAGGGACACATGGATGCTGACCAGCACGGTGCGCAGCTCGGTGTTCGCCAGCATCATGCGCACCGGCGGGTTGCCGGCCAGATGCGCGAGCAGCTCGGTGTGGCCGGGCCAATCGTGGCCGGCGAGCCTGAGCGCCTCCTTGGCCAGAGGCGCGGTGACCACTGCCCGCACCTCGCCGCGCAGGGCGAGTTCGGCCGCGCGGCACACGCAGCGATAGGCGGCCTCGCCGCCGGCGGCGCTGATCCGGCCCACCGGGAGATCGGCCGGCAGGGTGATCACCGGAATCACCGGCAGCCCGTCATCGAACGCGCCCGGCAGGTCGGCCGGGAACCCCGCGGCGTGTGCGCTCAACGCCACGGCCGCGGCCGGGGTGGCCACCGGGCGGATGCGCAGGCCCAGGCGCAGGCGCTCGGACTCGCGCTGCAGCAGGCCCGGGTCGCCGACGACCACGCAGGGCGCGGGCAGGCCGCCCGCGGCTGCCTTCAGGATGATCTCGGGGCCGATGCCCCCCGGATCGCCCAGCGTGATGGCGATGGGCCGCACGCGCATCAGCGGCTCGCCGCCTCGAGCATGGCCTGCAGCAGCACGTCGGCGCCCGCGGCGAGGTCGGCCGGCTTGGCGTTCTCGATCTCGTTGTGGCTGATGCCGTTCTCGCAGGGCACGAAGATCATCGCGGTGGGGCAGGTGCGCGCGACATAGACCGCGTCATGGCCGGCGCCGCTGGCGATGCGGCGCACCGGATGGCCCAGCGCGCGGGCATGGCGCTCGATGCCGCCGACCAGCGTCGGGTCGAAGGCGCAGGGCGGGAAGTGCACCACCTCGCGCAGCGTGATGCTCACGCCGTCCTGGCGCTCGACCTGCGCGGCCGCCTCGTGCAGGCGGCGCACCATGCTGTCGAGGGTGTCGGCGCTGGCATTGCGCAGATCAACCGTGAACTCCACCCGGCCGGGAATGACGTTGCGCGAGTTGGGGTGCACGAAGAGCTGGCCGACCGTGCCGCGGGCATAGTCGGGCGAAGACTGCGCGATCTCGCGCACCGACTGCACCATCCGCGCCGCGGCCAGCAGGGCGTCGCGGCGCATGGTGAGCGGCGTGGGCCCGGCATGCGCGTCCTGGCCGGTGACGGTGGCGTCGAACCAGCGCTGGCCGAGCGCGCCTTCCACCGCGCCGATGGTGATGCCCTCGGCCTCCAGCACCGGCCCCTGCTCGATGTGCGGCTCGAAGTAGGCCGAGAACAGCGGCGCGGTGTCGGCGCCGGCATAGCCGATGGCGGTCAGCGCCTCGCCCACGCGGACGCCCTCGCGGTCGACCTGATCCAGGCAGTGCGCCAGCCCGAAGGCGCCGGCATACACCCCCGAGCCCATCATCACCGGGGTGTAGCGGGTGCCTTCCTCGTTGGTCCAGATGGCCACGCACAGCGGCCGCTCGGTGACGATGCCGGCATCGTTCAGGGCGCGCAGCACCTCCACGCCGGCGAGCACACCGTAGTTGCCGTCGAAGCGCCCGCCGGTGGGCTGGGTGTCCACATGGCTGCCCACTGCCACCGGCCGGTGCGTCGGCTCGGCCACCGCTAGCGCGTCGGGCCCGCGCCCGGTCAGGGCGTTGCCGAGCCGGCCGGGCCGGATGCCGAAGACATTGCCGATGGCGTCGACGCGGATCTCGCAGCCGGCCTCGCGCAGCCAGCCCGTCACGAGGTCACGGCCCTGGCGGTCGAGCTCGGTGAGGGCGAGCCGGCACACCCCGCCCTTGGGGGTGGCGCCGATCCGCGCGAGCGTCATGAGGCTGTCCCACAGGCGATCGGGGTTGATGCGCGGGGCGATGAGGGCCTGGGGCTGGGCGGACATGGCGGACTCCGGGGTAGGGCAGGGGGTGAGGGTGTCAGGGGGTGGCGCCGAGCGCGGCGGACAGGTCACGGGCCAGGCCGCTGATGGCGCTGATGAGGGCCTGGCGGCGTTCGGCGCTCAGGCCGGCCTTGATCACGCTGACCGCCACCGCGGCCTGGGCTCTGGGGTCGCGCGGGCCGAAGACCGGAGCGCCGAAGCACTGCATGCCCTCGGCGGTTTCCTCGTCGTCCATGGCCCAGCCTTGCTGGCGGGCCTGGGCGAGCTGACGCTGCAGGGCAGTGAGCGAGCGCACACTGTGACGGGTAAGCCTGGGCAGCGGGGCATCGGCCAGCAGCAGGCCCGCCTGCTCGGGCGGCAGGAAGGCCAGCATGGCCTTGCCCGAGGAGGTGCAGGCCGCCGGAAAGCGCCCGCCCACCCGGAAGTTGACCGCCAGCGGCCGGGTGCCCGGCCGGCACGCGAGATAGCGCACCTCGGTGGCTTCGAGCTCGGCCAGCATCACGGTTTCGGCGCCCAGGGCGGCGCGGCTGCCGGCGAGCTGATGGAAGGCGCGCAGGATGTCCGACTGTGCCTCATAGGCGCCGGCCCATTGCAGCGGCCGCGGGCCGAGGCTGAATTCGCCGTCGCTGTTGCGGCGGGCAAGGCCGTGGGCCACCAGCGTGGCGAGCAGGCCATGCACGCTGCTCTTGGGCAGGCTCAGCCGGCGGGCGAGTTCGGCCAGGCCCAGCGGCTCGCGCGTGGCGGCGAGTTCATCCACCAGGCGCACGGCCCGATCCACCGCCGGCACACGGGGCGTGTCAGCGGCGGCTGCGCCCATGCCTGATGCGGCGCGGGGTGGGCGGCTGGGCGCCGGCGCGGAGGCGGGGCTGCGAGGCGGGGTCATGGCAGTGCCGGGGTCAGGGCCGGATTGACAGCGGGGAAGGGCGGATTCGATAATTCTTCCATAGATTGAATGCGCGTTCAACAGGCTGAACAGCCGCAGGCCCTCCCCGGGCCTGACCATCAGGAGAAGTTCATGGGAAGCTCGGACAGCCGCCTCGCGGCTCAGGTGGGTCACTGGATCGCTGGTGCTGATGTCGCCGGCACTGCCGATGACCGCTGGGGTGATGTCTTCAATCCCGCCACCGGCGAGATCGCTCGTCGGGTGGCGCTGGCCACGCCGGCGCAGGTCGACCTCGCCGTCAAGGCTGCCGCCGCGGCGTTTCCGGCCTGGTCGGGCATGCCGGCGCTGCGCCGCGCGCGGGTGCTCTTCAAGTTCAAGGAACTGGCCGAGCGCCATGCGGCCGATTTCGCCGCGCTGATCACCGCCGAGCACGGCAAGGTGTTCAGCGACGCCGAAGGCGAACTCACCCGCGGCCTGGAGGTGGTGGAGTTCGCCTGCGGCATCCCGCAGCTCCTCAAGGGCGAGTACAGCGAGCAGGTGGGCACCGGCATCGACATGTATTCGGTGCGCCAGCCGCTGGGCGTGTGCGTGGGCATCACGCCCTTCAACTTCCCGGCAATGGTGCCCATGTGGATGTTCCCGGTGGCGCTGGCCTGCGGCAACACCTTCGTGCTCAAGCCCTCCGAGCGTGACCCCTCGGCGGCGCTGTTCGTGGCCCGCCTGCTCAAGGAGGCCGGCCTGCCCGATGGCGTGTTCAACGTGGTGCAGGGCGACAAGGTGGCCGTCGATGCCCTGCTCACGCATCCGCAGGTGGACGCGGTGAGCTTCGTGGGCTCCACCCCCATCGCCCGGTACATCCATGACACCGCGGCGGCGCACGGCAAGCGGGTGCAGGCACTGGGCGGGGCCAAGAACCACATGGTGGTCATGCCTGATGCCGACCTCGACCAGGCGGTGGACGCGCTGATCGGCGCGGCCTATGGCTCGGCGGGCGAGCGCTGCATGGCGGTGTCGGTGGCTGTGGCGGTGGGTGGCGTGGCCGATGCCCTGGTGGCGCGCCTGAAGGCCCGCGTGCCGGCCATTCGCGTGGCTGATGGCATGGACCCGGCCGCCGAGATGGGCCCGCTGGTCACCCGCACCCACTTCGAGAAGGTGCGCGGCTATGTCGACACCGGCGTGGCCGAGGGCGCGCAACTGGTGGTCGATGGCCGTGGGGTGGTGGTGCCGGGCCGCGAGGGCGGGTTCTTCCTGGGCGGGTGCCTGTTCGACCATGTCACGCCGGCCATGCGCATCTACCAGGAGGAGATCTTCGGCCCGGTGCTGTGCATCGTGCGTGCCGAGGGCTTCGAGCACGCGCTGCGGCTGATCAACGACCACGAGTTCGGCAACGGCACCGCGATCTTCACCCGTGACGGCGATGCCGCCCGTGAGTTCGCGCACCGTGTTCGCATCGGCATGGTCGGCATCAACGTGCCCATCCCGGTGCCCATGGCTTTCCACTCCTTCGGCGGCTGGAAGGCCTCGCTCTACGGCGACCACCACATGCACGGGCCCGAGGGCGTGCGCTTCTACACTCGGTACAAGGCGGTCACGCAGCGCTGGCCGGCCGGCATCCGTGCCGGCGCCGAGTTCGTCATGCCCACCATGAAGTGAGGCGGCCATGACCCTCACGCTCAAGAGCGACCTGCTGCTGCGCGACCGCGGCTACATCGACGGCCAGTGGGTGGCGGCCGATTACGGCGCGCGCTTTGCGGTGACCGATCCGGCCACCGGCCAGACCATCGCCGAAGTGGCCGACATGGGCGTGGCCGAGACGCGTCGGGCCATCGATGCGGCGGCGCGCGCGCTGCCGGCCTGGCGGGCGCGCACTGCCAAGGATCGCGCCGCGGTGCTGCGCCGCTGGTTCGATCTGGTCATGGCCCATGCCGATGACCTGGCGGCGCTGATGACCGCCGAGCAGGGCAAGCCGCTGGCCGAGGCGCGCGGCGAGGTGGTCTATGGCGCGTCCTTCATCGAGTGGTTCGCCGAGGAGGGCAAGCGGGTGTGCGGCGAGGTGATCCCCACCTACGCCGCCGACCGGCGCATCCTGGTGCTCAAGCAGCCGATCGGCGTGTGCGCGGCGATCACCCCGTGGAACTTCCCGATCGCGATGATCACCCGCAAGGTATCGCCGGCGCTGGCCGCGGGCTGCACCGTGGTGGCCAAGCCGGCCGAGGCCACGCCGCTCTCGGCGCTGGCCCTGGCCGCGCTGGCCGAGCAGGCCGGCTTCCCGCCGGGGGTGTTCAACCTCATCGTGGCTGATGGCAGCAAATCGCCGGAGATCGGCCTCGAACTCTGCACGAACCCGGCTGTTCGCAAGCTGTCTTTCACCGGTTCCACCGAGGTGGGCCGCATCCTGCTGCGCCAGTCGGCCGATACCGTCAAGAAGCTGTCCCTCGAACTCGGCGGCAACGCCCCCTTCATCGTCTTCGAGGATGCGGATCTCGACGCCGCGGTGGAGGGCGCGCTGGCGTCCAAGTACCGCAATGCCGGTCAGACCTGCGTCTGCGCCAACCGGCTCTACGTGCACGATGCGGTCTATGACGCCTTTGCCGCGAAGCTCGCCGCCCGGGTGGCCGAGTTCAAGGTCGGGCCGGGCACCGAGGCGGGCGTCACCATCGGGCCGCTGATCGAGGCGGCGGCGGTGCGCAAGGTGGAGGAGCACATCGCCGATGCCTTGTCCAAGGGCGCGCGCGTGGCCCTGGGCGGGCAGCGCCACGCGCTGGGAGGTCTGTTCTTCCAGCCCACGCTGCTCACCGAGGTCACGTCCGACATGCGGGTGGCCCGCGAGGAAACCTTCGGCCCGGTGGCGCCGCTGTTCCGCTTCCGGTCTGACGAGGAGGTGGTGGCCATGGCCAACGCCACCGAGTTCGGGCTGGCGGCCTACTTCTTCTCGCGCGACATCGGCCGGGTGTTCCGCGTGGCCGAGGCCCTGGAGACCGGCATGGTCTGCGTCAACAGCGGCCTGCTGTCCACCGAGGTGGCGCCGTTCGGCGGCGTGAAGCAGTCTGGCCTGGGCCGTGAGGGCTCCAGTCACGGCATCGAGGAATACCTCGAGCTGAAGTATCTCTGCCTGGCCGGGCTCTAATCGCACTGGGAGGGCGGCGGGCGATGGAAGACTTCGACTACATCGTGGTGGGCGCGGGCACGGCGGGCTGCCTGCTGGCCAACCGGCTCTCGGCTGATCGCCGCAACCGGGTGCTGCTCCTGGAAGCGGGTGGCAAGGACGACTACGTCTGGATCCACATCCCGGTGGGGTACCTCTACTGCATCGGCAATCCGCGCACCGACTGGATGTACATGACCGAGGCCGAGCCGGGCCTGAATGGCCGCAGCATCCGGTATCCCCGGGGCAAGGTCTTCGGGGGGTGCTCGTCCATCAACGGCATGATTTACATGCGCGGCCAGCGGGGTGACTACGACGGCTGGGCCGAACTCGGCAATGCCGGCTGGGGCTGGGACGAGGTGCTGCCCTTCTTCAAGCAGCACGAGGACTACCACCGCCTTGACGGGGGTGCTCAGGACCCGCTCCACGGCCACGGGGGTGAATGGCGGATCGAGGCGCAGCGCCTGCGCTGGGAGATCCTCGATGCCTGGCGTGAGGCGGCCGCTCAGCAGGGCATTCCGGCCTGCGACGACTTCAACCGGGGTGACAACTTCGGATGCGGCTACTTCGAGGTGAACCAGCGGCGCGGCTTCCGCTGGAACGCGGCCAAGGCCTTCCTGCGGGAGGCCATCACCCGACACAACCTCACCGTCATGAGCGGCGCCCACGTGGAACGCCTCCAGCTCTCGGAAGATGGCCGCCGCGTGCTCGGCGTGGCCGTGCGTGATGCCGGTGGCGGCGCTGCCCGCGTGGTGGCTGCGCGCCGAGAGGTGGTGCTGGCGGCCGGTGCCGTGGGCACGCCCCAGATCCTCGAGCTCTCGGGCATCGGGCGGCCTGAGGTTCTGGCGCAGGCGGGTGTGCCGGTGCGGCTGGCCTCGCCCGGCGTGGGCGAGAACCTGCAGGATCACCTTCAGTTGCGCACGGTCTACAAGGTTCGGGGCGTGGCCACGCTGAACGTGCAGGCCAATTCCCTGCTGGGCAAGGCGCGCATGGGCTTGGAGTACCTGCTGTTTCGCACCGGGCCCATGTCGATGTCGCCCAGCCAGCTCGGCGCCTTTGCGCGCTCGGATCCCGGGCAGGCCCGGGCGAATGTCGAGTATCACGTGCAGCCGCTCTCGCTCGACAAGTTCGGCGATCCCCTGCATCGCTTCCCGGCGATCACGGCCTCGGTGTGCAACCTGCGGCCCACGGCGCGCGGCAGCATCCACATCAACAGCCCACGCTCGGAAGATGCGCCGAAGATTGCGCCCAACTACCTCTCCACGCCGGAAGACCGGCAGGTGGCTGCAGATTCCATCCGCCTCACCCGACGCATCGTAGGCAGCCCGGCGCTGGCGAAGTACGCGCCCGAAGAGTTCGTCCCCGGCCCTCAGTACGACTCCGACGAGGCGCTTGCCGAGGCGGCTGGGCTGGTGGGCACCACCATCTTCCATCCCGTAGGCACCTGCAAGATGGGTCCGGAGTCCGATCCGTCGGCGGTGGTGGATGGTCAGCTGCGCTTTCGCGGCGTGGCGGGTCTGCGCATCGCCGATGCGTCGGTCATGCCCACCATCACCTCTGGCAACACCAATTCGCCCACGCTGATGATCGCCGAGCGTGCGGCGACATGGATGTTGGCGGCGCAGTAGGGCCGTCGCGGCGGGGCAATGTCGCAGAGCATTGCCGCAGCACTTCAACCGGGCATCGCAGACTGGCGTCGCGGCAGGGCGCTGTGGCAGGGGCGCCGCGGCGGGCATCGCGGCTTGGCATCGCGGTTCGGCTCTGAAGCAGAGCATCGAGGCCGGACCCCGAAGCGGATCACATGGCGCGCCGCGATCGGATGTCGAAGCGGGCGCTACCCTCGGGCAGGCGGCCTCTGAGGGCTGGCGGACCCGAGCTTCTACCCCGCTTCAGTGACCACGCCTTGCAGGCCGGGTCCTGTTCCACGTGAAACAGATGTCGTGGTGGACAGGGGAGGGCGGCAATACGCTAATGCGCGCCGCGCTCGATTCGGTCCAGTCAGTCATCGGACACAGTCTCGTCGCGATACATCCCGGGAGCGTTGTCGCCTATCCATGCCGGAATTTCGCGGCGATTGGTGGATCAATCAGATCGATGGTGGCTGTTTCACGTGAAACAGCTGGGTTGGGAATCCTGATCTCCGAGCGCCCTTGAGACCAGCACGCCAACCGCTCCTTGGTGCGCGCGCGGTGGGCAAGCACTCGTCGCCTACCGCAACTTCACCATCGGTGCCGCTCAGGCCAGGCCGCTCGCGCATCCGTCATTAGCCTGGCTTCGCGAGCCGATTGGTCGAGGCGGAGCGGAAAGTACTCACGCATGCATTGGGCAAGCTACCGACTGTCACTGCTTGAAGCGCTCCGCGGAGCAGGGCGCTCTGGGGTGGATCAGTCGCGCAAGCGCCCGGCACCGATCGTACCGGCATCGAGCACCCCGGCACCCCGGCACCCCGGCACCCCGGCACCCCGGCACTACAGCACCCCGGCACCACGGCACCACGGCACCACGGCACCACAGCACCATAGCACCACAGCACCTCGTCCCAGCGCCCAGCACCCCAGCACCCCAGCACCCCAGCGCCCCAGCGCCCCAGCGCCCCAGCGCTCGATCCCCCGTCACACGGAGATCACCCCACCGCCGCCAGTTTTCGCTATCATGGCCGGTTTCGCCGCTGCCGGGCAGACACCGATGGATTATCCGAAGACATTCGATGTGATCGTCGTGGGCGGGGGCCATGCGGGCACCGAGGCCGCCCTGGCCAGCGCCCGTCTGGGGGCCAGCACCTTGCTGCTCACCCACAGCATCGAGACCCTGGGGCAGATGTCCTGCAACCCGTCGATCGGCGGGATCGGCAAGGGCCATCTGGTCAAGGAGATCGATGCGCTGGGCGGCGCCATGGCGGCCGCCACCGATGAAGCCGGCATCCAGTTTCGCATCCTGAATGCCAGCAAGGGACCGGCGGTGCGCGCCACCCGCGCCCAGGCAGACCGCGTGCTCTACCGGCAGGCCATCCGGCATCGCCTCGAGAATCAGCCCAATCTGCTGATCTTCCAGCAGGCGGTGGACGACCTCATCGTCGAAGGTGACCGGGTATGCGGCGCGGTCACGCAACTGGGCTTGCGATTCCGCAGCCGTGCGGTGGTGCTCACCGCAGGCACCTTCCTGAATGGCCTGGTGCATGTGGGTCTGGCGCGCTACCCCGCCGGCCGCGCGGCTGACCCGCCGTCGGTCTCGCTGGCCGCGCGCCTGCGCGAACTCAAGCTGCCGCAGGGCCGATTGAAGACCGGCACGCCGCCGCGCATCGATGGCCGCACCATCGACTTCTCGCGCTGCGAGGCGCAACCC
Organism: Burkholderiales bacterium; assembly: GCA_037146935.1. Lineage (GTDB taxonomy): Bacteria > Pseudomonadota > Gammaproteobacteria > Burkholderiales > Burkholderiaceae_E > Quisquiliibacterium. The sequence goes on along the minus strand of JBAWWD010000024.1, from coordinate 64,303 downwards.
GGCGATCTCGATCCGGTGCCGGTGTTTTCCTTCCTGGGCAACCCGGCGCAGCATCCGCGCCAGTTGCCCTGCTGGATCACCCACACCAACCCGCGCACGCACGAGATCATCCGCGGCGGCCTGGATCGCAGCCCGATGTACACCGGCGTGATCGAGGGGGTGGGGCCGCGCTACTGCCCCTCGGTGGAAGACAAGATCCACCGCTTCGCGGACAAGTCGGCGCATCAGGTCTTCCTGGAGCCCGAGGGTCTGGACACCCACGAGTACTACCCCAACGGCATCTCCACCAGCCTGCCCTTCGACGTGCAGCTCGAGCTGGTGCACAGCATCGTGGGCCTGGAAAACGCTCACCTGATCCGCCCGGGCTATGCCATCGAGTACGACTACTTCGACCCCCGTGGCCTGAAGGCCACGCTCGAAACCCGCGCGATCGGCGGCCTGTACTTCGCCGGACAGATCAATGGCACCACCGGCTACGAGGAAGCCGCGGCCCAGGGCCTGCTCGCCGGCCTGAACGCTGGCCTGGCGGTGCTCGGTCGCGAGCCCTTCACCCTGCGCCGTGACCAGGCCTATCTCGGCGTGCTCGTCGATGACCTGATCACCCGCGGGGTGTCCGAGCCCTACCGGATGTTCACCAGTCGGGCCGAGTACCGCCTCAGCCTTCGGGAAGACAACGCCGACCTGCGCCTCACCGAGATCGGGCGCGGGCTGGGCTGTGTCGACGATGCCCGCTGGGAGGCTTTCTGCCGCAAGCGCGAAACCATCGAGGCCGAGCTGCAGCGTCTGCGCGACACCAGCGTCAATCCGCGCAAGCTGCCACCCGAGCAGGCCACGGCGGTGCTGGGCCAGCCCATCGAACGGGATCACACCCTGGCGGATCTCCTTGCGCGGCCCGAGGTGCGCTATGCCGCCCTCATGACCGTAGCCGGGCCGGGTGTGACCGAGCGCGCCGAGGCCCTGGGTCTGGATGCTCTCAGGGCCACCGAGGTGGTGGAGCAGATCGAGATCCAGTGCAAGTATGCCGGCTACATCACCCGGCAGCAGGCGGAGGTGGCGCGAGCCAGCCGGCACGAGGACCTCGCCATTCCGCCGGGCTTCGACTACAGCCAGGTGCGCGGCCTGTCCAACGAGGTGCGAGGCAAGCTCTCGGCGCAACGCCCCGAGACCGTCGGGCAGGCATCGCGCATCTCCGGCGTCACGCCGGCAGCGGTGTCGCTGCTGCTGGTCTACCTGCGCAAGCGGCGCCTGCAGCAGGCGGCCTGAGAGGTGAGTCGAACCGGCAAGCCCTTGCCCGGGCGCGGCGCCCCGGGCCGGGCAGCAGGCCTGCCGGATGATGCCCCGGCGCGGCTCGCCCAGGCGCTCTCGGCGCTGGGGCTGACGCTCGCGCCATCGCGTGAGCAACTGCTGCTTGCCCACCTTGCCCTGCTGGCGCGCTGGAACGCCACCCACAACCTCACCGCCGTGCGCGACCCGGCGGACATGCTGGTGCAGCACTGCTTCGACTGCCTGGCGATCGTCCCGCCGCTGCGCGACGCGGCCCGGATGGGCCGTGACCACCTGGCCGACGGCGCGGTGGTGCTCGACGTGGGCAGCGGCGGCGCACTGCCCGGCGCGGTGCTGGCCATCTGCGCGCCCGGCGTGCAGGTGCACTGCGTGGACGCCGTGGCCAAGAAGGCGGCCTTCATCCGCCAGCTGCGGGCCGAACTGGGCCTGGGCAACCTGCATGCGCATCATGCGCGCCTCACTCCCGAGGGCGAGCGAGGCCAGCCCGCCATCGTGGTGCCGCCGGTCACCCTGGCGGTCTCGCGGGCCTTCGGCTCTCTGGCCGATTTCATCCGGCTGAGCCAGCCCCTCATGGCCGATACCGGTGTCTGGGTTGCCATGAAGGGCGCGGTGCCCGACGATGAGCTGCGTGAACTCCCCGAGGGCGTGAACTGCTCGGCTGCGATTACACTGGCCGTTCCGCAGATGGACGCCCGTCGCCACCTCCTGCTGCTCGAGCGCCGCGGCGCGCCAGCCGCGGCCTGACCATGTCACGCATCTTCGCCGTCGCCAATCAGAAGGGTGGGGTGGGCAAGACCACCACCACCGTCAACCTCGCCGCCGCGCTCGACCAGCTCGGCCAGCGGGTGCTGCTGGTCGACCTGGACCCGCAGGGCAATGCCACCATGGGCTGCGGCATCGACAAGCGCACCCTGCAGCAGTCGGTCTACCAGGTGCTGATCGGCGAGACCTCGGTGGTCGATGCCGCCCAGCCCACGCCGCACGGCGGCTTTCGCGTGCTGCCGGCCAACCGTGAGCTGGCCGGCGCCGAGGTCGAGCTGGTTGACCTCGATCGTCGCGAACTGCGCCTGCGTGACGCCCTCGCCGCGGTCAACGATGAGATCGACGTGGTGCTCATCGACTGCCCGCCCTCGCTCTCCATGCTCACCCTCAACGGCCTGTGCGCCGCCCACGGCGTGATCATCCCCATGCAGTGCGAGTACTACGCGCTCGAAGGATTGTCAGACCTGGTCAACAGCATCAAGAAAGTGCACGCTAACTTCAACACCCGCCTGAAGGTGATCGGCCTGCTGCGGGTGATGTTCGATCCGCGCATGACCCTCTCGCAGCAGGTGTCCGAGCAGCTCTCCCAGCACTTCGGCGACAAGGTCTTCAAGGCCATCATCCCCCGCAATGTCCGGCTCGCCGAGGCGCCCAGCCATGGCATGCCGGGCGTGGTCTTCGACCCCTCGTCCAGGGGGGCGCGCGGCTATGTCGAGTTCGCCACCGAACTCCTCGAGCGCCTCCGGAGCCTTCCCGATGACTGACACACCGCCTCGGCGCAAGCCGCCCGCCGCTGCCAAGCCCAAGGGGCTGGGGCGTGGCCTGGATGTTCTCCTGGGGGCTGACCTGCCGGTGATCGGCACGGCCGCCGCGCCCGGTCCGGTGGCCACGCTGCCGGTGGCCCGCCTGCAGGCCGGCCGCTACCAGCCGCGCTCGCGCATGGACGAATCCGCGCTCCAGGAGCTCGCCGACTCCATCCGCCAGCATGGCGTGATGCAGCCCATCCTGGTCCGGCCGCTCGAGTCGCACCGCTACGAGATCATCGCCGGCGAGCGCCGCTTCCGCGCGGCCCAGATGGCCGGCCTTGACGAGGTGCCGGTGCTGGTGCGCGAGGTGGCCGACGAGCAGGCCCTGGCCATGGCCCTGATCGAGAACATCCAGCGCGAGGATCTCAATCCGCTGGAGGAGGCCCAGGCCATCCGCCGGCTGATCGATGAATTCAGCTATTCGCACGAGCAGGCCGCCGAGGCGATCGGCCGCTCGCGCAGCGCCACCTCCAACCTGCTGCGGCTGCTCAACCTGGCCGAGCCGGTGCAGGCCTTCCTGCTGGCCGGCGACATCGACATGGGTCATGCCCGAGCGCTGCTGGCGGTCGATCGCGCGGCGCAACTGATGCTCGCCCATGAGGTGGTCGAGAAGCGCCTGACCGTGCGCGACACCGAGAAGCGCGTGCTGCAGCACCAGCGCGCCCAGGACCCGGCCAGCGTCGCACCGCGCAGCGCCGGTGGCCGCCGGCCCGACCCTGACGTGCAGCGCCTGCAGACCCGTCTGGCCGATACGTTGGCCGCCGAGGTGAGCATCCGCGTGGGCGCGCGCGGCCGGGGTCAGCTGGTGATCGCCTTCTCGGGCCCGGAACAGTTCCAGGGTCTGCTCGAGCGGCTGGGTCTGGGCGAGACCGACCAGGCCGACTGAGCCCGGTATCAGCCGGGCAGGGAGGTCGCCTGCGCCGTCGTCGCCGACTGCGCGCCGCCGGCTCGCACGCTTGCCGGCCCCAGCGCGGGCACCGGGTTGCTGCGCACGTAGTCGGCAAACGCCGCGCCGCTCAATGACCGGGTGAAGACCCAGCCCTGCAGCAGGTCGGCGCCCCAGCCGGCCATCAGCACCCGGTGCTCGGGCTTTTCCACGCCCTCGGCGACCACTTCCTTGCGCAGCGCATGCAGCATGCCGATCGCCGAGCGCGCCAGATCGCGGGCCTCCTGGCTCTCGAGCAGGTCGACCAGGAAGCTGCGGTCGAGCTTGATCGAGTCCACCGGCAGCCGCTTCAGGTAGGTGAGCGACGAGTAGCCGGTGCCGAAATCATCCAGCGCCAGGCTCAGGCCCATGGCCGCCAGGGCATTGAGCCGTTGCTCCACCTCGCGCGGCTCGTCCATCAGCAGGCTCTCGGTGATCTCCAGCTTCAGGCCGGTGGGCGGCATGCCGGTCTGCGCGAGCACCTCGCGCACCTCGTCGACGAAGTCGGGCCGCTGGAACTGGTGCACCGACACGTTCACGCTCACCACCGAGACCGGCACGCCCTCGCTGCGCCACTGCATGAACTGCCGGCAGGCCTCGCGCAACACCCAACTGCCGATCGGCGAGATCAGCCCGGTTTCTTCCGCCAGGGGAATGAAGCGGCCGGGCGGGACCATGCCGCGCTCCGGGTGCTGCCAGCGGATCAGCGCCTCGCAGCCGTGGATGACCCCGCTGCGGGCCTGCACCAGCGGCTCGTAGTGCAGCACGAACTCGCCGTTGGCGAGCGCGCGCCGGATCTCGGTGTCCATCTCGGCGCGGCGCACCGCCTCGGCCTCCATGTCGGCCAGGTAGATGGCCACCGAGCCCTGGCCCTTGGCCTTGGCCCGGTACATGGCCATGTCGGCATGGCGCAGCAGCTCGGTCGGGTCGCTGCCCTGATCGGGATGGCTGGCAATGCCGATGGAGGCGTTGATGTAGCGCTTCGCGCCGGCCAGCTCGAACGGGCGGGCGAGCGCGGCCACGAGGCGCCGGGCCTGCGCCTCGGCCTCGTCGTCGTCGGCCGCCGACAGCGCCAGCGCGAATTCGTCGCCCCCCAGGCGGGCCACCAGGCCCCGGTCGCCCAGGGTCTCGCGCAGCCGCGCGCCCACTTCGCCCAGCATGCGGTCGCCGGCGGCGTGGCCCAGGCTGTCGTTGATGTGCGAGAAGCCGTCCAGGTCGACGAACATCACCGTCTCCCGGCGGCCCTCGGCCTGCGCCCGGGCGAGCCGTTCACCGAGCTGCTCCAGGAAGTTGGGCCGGTTGGGCAGGCCGGTGAGCGAATCGATGTTGGCGCGCACTTCCAGCAAGGCGGCCCGCCTTGCTGAAGCGATGCCCACGGACAGCCGGCCCGCCAGCCCGGCGATCAGGTCCTGCTCGGCCGGCGCCAGGGCTGCGCCGGCTTCGCGGGCGGCCAGCAGCGCTCCGGCCAGCGCCCCGTCGGCCAGCACCGGCTGCAGATGTGCCGGCAGCTGCGCGTGGGGCAGCAGCGCCTGTGCGCTGGCCGACTCCTCGGGGTGCATCATCCGGCCGCCGTCGGCCGCGCTCCGCGCCAGCCAGTCGGCATCCGGGCTTGGCATCAGCCAGTCCGTGCGCTGCTCGGTGTCACCGCGGCACAGCCACCAGCCCTCGCTGTCGGCGACGGCCACCATCACCGCCGCGCCGGGCAGGCCCCGGCCCAGCAGGTCGCGGGCGATGCCGGCGATCTCGCGCACCGGGCGTCCCTCGAGGATCATCTGGTCGATGCGGGCCAGCGCGCCCAGGGTGTCGAACTGGCGGGCCAGGCCCTCGGCCATGCGGTTGAAGGAGTGGCCGAGTTGCGCGAACTCGTTGTCTCCGCCGATGGGCACGCGGTGGGCAAAGTCCCGGTCGGCCAGGCGTTCGGTGGCCTGGGTGAGCGACTGCAGCGGACCCAGGGTGCGCCGCACGGCCACCAGGGCGAGCAGCAGCGCGCACATCAGGGCGATGAGCGCGGTGGGCAGCACCGTCTGGTTGAGCTGGCGCTCGGCGGCCTCGGCCACCCGCGTCGGCTGGGTGAGCACCAGCAGCCAGCTGTCGCTGCCGAAGCGCGACTTGAGGAAGACCTCGCCGAAGACGCTGGCCTGGTTGCCGTCCTCGCCGCGCGAGTCGACCCGCCCCAGCACCTCGTTGGGCGGGCGGCTGGCCAGCGTTTGCAAGACATCCGACGGAAGCGGGCGCTCACAGCGAACAGGGCGCAGGGCCGTATCCAGGGCGCAGAGCGTGGCCGAGTTCGCCTGCAGATCGGCGCCGTCCCATAGCACGGCGGGATTCAGGCGCAGGGCCAGCACCGGCGCACTGCCGGCGATGTCGGCCCTGGGGGCTTCCGATCTGAGCATCCACACCTCGGCCGAGCGGCCGTCGGCCCCCGGCAGCAGCGCCAGGCGGGCGCGGCCTTTGCCCGGCAGCGTCTGGCTGGCCAGGGCCGGCGGGGGCGGGTCGGTCGGTCCCGGGAGAGCCCAGGCGGGCGGCGCGCCTGGTGTCAGCCGCGCCACGCGGTCGAAGGCGGCGCTCGGATCGGTGAGCAGGCCGGCCAGATCGTTGCGCTCGATCTGGCGCGCGGCCAGCGTGTCAAAGGCGGTCAGTCGCTCCACCAGGATCTGGGTGAACGATTCGATGGACTCGCCCAGCGAGGCATAGTGGCGGGCCAGCAGCGCCTCGCGGGCCTGGCGCTGGCCCACGCCGAGCGTGATCGCCGCCGGGATGATCCCCAGCAGCAGGAAGGCCAGCAGCATGCGCCGGGCCACCCGAGTGCCCAGGGCGCTGCCCGCCCAGGCAGGGGCGGCCGGCCGATTCACGCTATTTGCTCGCGGTCGGGTCGAGGTCTTTGGCAAACCCCACGAAGCGACCGTTCAGCCCGCGCACCACGTCATCGAGGGCCTTGTCGTTGTCGATGCGCACGCTGGTCTCCCCGTCCCGGCCGATGCTGTAGAGGTCGTAGTCGTCGTTCAGGGGTCTGAGGTTCTTGCGCTGCCGGGCCTGGCCGTTGCCCCTCTCCGTCTCGAGATTGAAGTACTGGTAGGTGTTGCCCCAGGGGTCGGCGGCGCTGCCCCGTCCGATGTCGGACAGCGAGTCGGGCAGCTTGCGGTTGTTCAGCTCGTAGGTCTTGATCCGGTTGGCGATCTCCATGAGGTCGCTCACGGCCTGGGCGGACTTGGCCCTGTCGAGGTAGCGGTCGAAGGCCCGCACGGCGAAGGTGGCGATGATGGCCATGATGCCCACCGCCACCATCACCTCCAGCATGGTGTAGCCCAGTTCGCGCAGGCGCGCCCGGCGCCGCGCGGCGGCGTCGTCAGTGGCTGACCCGCTCGGGGCCGCCGACGACGCAGGCCTTGGGCGGGTGACGGGCGGGGGCAGGCTCATGCCAGGGATGATCCGGCTCGCCGCGACCCCCTGACCAGCGGGCCGGGATGGAAGGCTCGGGATCCCGGCCGAACGGCCCGGGGGCGGGCCCACCCCGACGCGCCCGGCGCTGCCCGCCGCGACGGGCTCACTGCAGGGTGAGACCGCTCTCGCGCACGAAGCGGGCCCAGCGGTCGGTCTCGCGCGCCACCATGGCGTCGACCTCTGCCGGGGTGCCCGGCGGCAGCGGGCTGCCGCCGATGGTCTCGATGCGGGCGATCACCTCGGGGTCGTTGAGCGCCCGGGCCAGTTCGGCGGCCAACCGCTGCAGGGCAGGGCGGGGCGTGCCCGCCGGCGCCATGAAGGCGTACCACGAGATGACCGGCGCCTCGGGGAAGCCGGCCTCGGCCAGGGTGGGCAGATCGGGGAACTGCGGGTTGCGTGCCGGCGCCACCACCGCCAGCGCGCGCATCTTGCCTGCCTTGACGTGCGGAGCGGCCACGCCGAAGGGCATCAGCGCGAACTCGATCCGGCCAGCGACGAGATCAGGCACCACCGGCGGATAGCCCTTGTAGCCCACCGGCGTGAGCTGGATGCCGGTCTGCTTGCGCAGCATCTCCACCCCCAGCGTCTGGGAGGTGCCGTTGCCGGCATTGGCGTAGTTGAACTGGCCGGGGCGGGCGCGGGCCAGCGCCACGAACTCCTTCATGGTCCGGGCCTCCACCGTGTTGGCCACCACCACCAGATTGGGCACCTGGCCGAGCATGGCGATGCCGGCGAAGTCGCGCGAGGGATGCCACGGCAGCCGCGAGAAGGCGGGCAGCGTCACGTGCGAGAGCGTGGCCAGCAGCAGGGTGTGGCCATCGGGCTCGGCGCGGGCCACCGCCTCGGTGCCGATGCTGCCGCCGGCGCCCGGCCGGGCCTCCACCACCACCGGCTGCCCGAGCGCGGCGGCGAGCCGATCGGTGACCGCGCGCGCCATGAGGTCGACGATGCCGCCCCCGGGGAAGGGCACGATCACGCGCACCGGCCGGCTGGGCGACCACGCCGCAGACGACTGGGCCTGCGCGGGCGTCTGCGCGGCGGCGATGCCGGGCGCGAGCACCACGGCGACGCCCACCGCGAAGGCTGCCGTGGCGCTCATCGCCAGGCCGGCGACGAGGCCGACCGCCGGACGCAGCGTGTTCAGGATTCGGAGAGTGAGCGGTGTCATGCGTTTCCTTCGGGGCAGGGCGGCCAACCCCGGCCGCGCCGTTCCATGATGCAATCGTCGCCCGTCAGCGCACATCCCCGAGGCGACCGCCATGTTCCAGAACGCTCTCTTCCAGGGCCACCGCATCCTTGTCACCGGTGGCGGCACCGGCCTGGGCAAGGCCATGGCCGGCCGGCTGCTGCAACTGGGCGCCGGCATCGTGATCTGCGGCCGCCGCAAGGGCGTGCTCGACGCCACGGCTGCCGAACTCATGGCGCAGCACGGCGGCCAGGTGGACACGTTCGCCTGCGACGTGCGCGACGCGGCCGCGGTCGACGAGATGATGGACGACATCTTCGCCGCCGGCCCGCTCACCGGCCTGATCAACAACGCCGCCGGCAACTTCATCAGCCGCACCGAGGACCTCTCGCCCCGCGGCTTCGATGCCGTGGCCAACACCGTCATGCACGGCACCTTCTACGTCACCCACGCGGCCGGCCGGCGCTGGATCGCGGCCGGGTGCAAGGGCACCGTGCTCTCGATCATCGTCACCTGGGTCTGGACCGGCTCGCCCTTCGTCGTCCCCTCGGCGATGTCCAAGGCCGGCATCGATGTGATGACCAAGTCGCTGGCGGTGGAGTGGGGCCGCCACGGCATCCGCCTGAACGCCATCGCCCCGGGCATCTTCCCCACCGAGGGCGCGGGCGCGCGGCTGCGACCGGTGGCGGGCACCGTCGGGGTCGAGACCACCCACAACCCCATGGGCCGCCTGGGCCGCATGGAAGAGCTCACCGACCTGGCCGCCTTCCTGATGGCCCCGGGCTGCGAGTGGCTCACCGGCCAGACCATCGCCATCGACGGCGCCAACTGGTTGGCCAACGGCGCCTACTTCAAGCAGTATCTCGACTGGACCGACGAGCAGTGGGCGCAGGCCCGCGCCCGCATCAAGGAGGCCAACGACCGCGACAAGGCGCAGCGCTCCACCTGAGCGCCGCGCCGCGCCCCGGGCGCCGGGCCTCGCGCGGCGGGGCTCTCTCGTGGCGGGGCGTCGTGTGCCGGTGCTGCCCGCGCCGGTGCTGCCCGCGCCGGCGCATCGCTTGCTGCCGTCACCGGTCTGCTTTCCGTCTGCTTTTCGTCTGTCTCCAGCCCATCACCCAGCCAACCGGACCCGCCCATGAAGCTCTTCCATTCCCCCGCCTCGCCCTATGTCCGCAAGTGCATGGTGGTTGCCCACGAAACCGGCCTGGCCGCGCGCATCGAGCTGCTGCCGTCGGCCGCCCACCCGGTCAATCGCGATCGCAGCATCGTCGAGCGCAACCCGCTGGGCAAGGTGCCCACCCTGATCACCGACGAGGGCGACGCGCTCTACGACAGCCGCGTGATCTGCGAGTACCTCGATGCCCGCGCCGGCGCGCGGCTCTTCCCGGCGGCCGGCCCGGCGCGCTGGCGCGCGCTCACCGACCAGGCCCTGGGTGACGGCATCCTCGATGCTGCCCTGCTGGTGCGCTACGAGACCGGAATGCGGCCCGAGCCGCTGCGCTGGGCCGACTGGACCACCGGCCAGCTCGACAAGATGCACACCGGGCTCGCCCGCATCGAGGCCCAGGCCGAAGGTCTGGCCGGGCGGGTCGACATCGGCACCATCACGCTCGGCTGCGTGCTCGGCTACCTCGACCTGCGCTTCGCGCATCTCGAGTGGCGGCAGGCGCATCCGCGCGCCGCGGCCTGGTTCGAGGGCTTCAATGCCCGTCCGGCCATGCAGGCCACCATCCCGCGCGCCTGAGGCGCGCCCTGCGCGGCCAGGTGCCCGCCCGGGCGTCTGGCCCTTGTCCTGATCCCGCCGCAGCGGCCATGACCCTCACCGAACTGCTCGCCCATCACCCCCGGCCGGATGAGCCGGCCGTTCACGACCGCGATCGCGCCGTCACGCCCGCCGAACTGGCCGACGAGAGCGCCCGCCTGGCCGGCGCCCTGCAGGCCCTGGGCGTGGGCCAGGGTGACCGGGTGGCGGTGTGGCTGCCCAATGCCACCGCCTGGCTCGCGGCCTTCTTCGCCTGCGCCCGGCTGGGCGCGATCGCGGTGGCGGTGAACACCCGCTTCCGCTCGGCCGAGCTCGCCGACATCCTCGGGCGTTCTGGGTCACGGGTGCTGTTCACCTGGCCGGCCTTCAGCCGGGCCGATTTCGTGGCCACCCTGGCCGGCTGCCCGGCCGAGTCGCTCGTCGCGCTCGACGCGGTCATCGCCTACGACGAGGGCGAGCCCCAGGCCGCGGCCCGGCTGGCCGAGCTGCGCGCCGCGCTGCCCGCGCGGGCGCGCCTGAGCACCTACGCGCAGTGCGTGGCCGGCGAGCCGCTGCGCGAGGACCATGCCGCGCCGCAACTGGGCTGCGCCATCTTCACCACCTCGGGCACCACCAAGGCGCCCAAGTTCGTGCTGCATGACCAGCGCACTCTCGTGGGCCACGCCGGCGACGTGGTGCGCGCCTGGGGCATCGACGCGGCCTCGTCCATGCTGCTCGCGCCGCCCCTGTGCGGCGTGTTCGGGGTGTGCAATGCGCTGGCCATGCTGGTGGCCGGACGGCCCTTCGCCATGATGCCGGCCTGGGACGCGCGCCTGGCCGCCGAGCTCATCGAGCGCCACGGGTGCACGCACATGAACGCGACCGACGAGGCGATCGACCAGCTGCTGGCGCTGCACGATCGCAGCCCGGCCTACCCCAGCCTGCGCTTCGTGGGCTATGCCGCCTTCAATCCCGCGCTGGCCGACCTCTTCGACCGCGCCGACGCGCGCGGGCTGCGGGTGCTGGGCCTGTACGGCATCAGCGAGATCCAGGCGCTGTTCTCGCGCCAGTCGGAAGATGCCCCGCCCGAGGAGCGCCGACTGGCCGGCGGGCGCCCGGTGAGCCCGCTCGCCCAGGTGCGCGCCCGCGATCCCGACACCGGCCAGGTGCTGTCGCATGGCGAGTCGGGCGAGCTCGAGTTCCTCGCGCCCGGCTCGATCATGGTCGAGTACTTCGGCAACCCGCAGGCCACCGCGCAGGCCCGCGACGCGCAGGGCTGGTACCGCTCCGGCGACCTCGGCTACACCACCGCCGACGGCCGCTTCGTGTTCCTCACGCGCATCGGCGATTCGCTGCGCCTGGGCGGCTTCCTGGTCAGCCCGGCCGAGATCGAGGAGTGCGTGCAGCAGGTGCCCGGCATCGACGGCTGCCAGGTGGTGGGCGTGACCACCGCGGGCGCGCTGCGGCCGGTGGCCTTCGTCACGCTGCGGCCTGGCGCCGTGCTCGACGAGGCCGCGGTCTGCGCGCACGTGGCCGCGCGTCTGGCGCGCTACAAGGTGCCGGCGCGGGTGTTCGCCATCGAGGCCTTTCCGGTCACCGAGGGCACCAACGCCACCAAGATCCAGAAGCACCGGCTGCGCGACATCGCCGTGCAGCGGCTCACCGACACCGCGGCGCACCGGCCTTCCACTCCCTGACCACACCGCCCGCCATGACCGACATTGCCTCGCTCGAAGCCCGCCTGCGCGGGCTCTTCTCCGACCTCATCGGGCTCACGCTGGTGCAGGCCGAGCCCGACCGGGTGGTGGCCACCCTGCGGGTGCGACCCGACCTGTGCACGGCCGGCGGCATCCTGCATGGCGGGGCCATCATGGCCTTTGCCGACACCCTGGGCGCGGTGGCCACTGTGCTCAACATCCCCGAGGGCGCGGGCACCGCCACCATCGAGTCCAAGACCAATTTCTTCCGCCCCGCGCCGGTGGAGAGCACCGTCACCGGCACCACCACGCCGCTGAACAAGGGGCGTCGCACCCAGACCTGGGAGACGCGCGTGACCACCGCCGAGGGCAAGCTGGTGGCGGTGGTCACCCAGACCCAGATGGTGCTCTGAGCGGCGGCCTACACCCCGGCGGGTCGCGCCAGGGTCTCGGCCCGGTCCACCGAGCGCACCGGCAGCTCGCGCACCTCGCCGCCCTTGAGCAGCCGCAGGGTGACCTCGGTGCCCGCCGGCCCCAGGCCCCACAGGCGCCGATAGAAGTCGGCCTGACCGGCCACCCGCTGGCCACCCACCGAGAGCACGATGTCGCCGGGGTCCACGCCCGCGCGCTCGGCCGGGCTGCCGCGCGACACCCGCACCACCATCAGATTGCCGCGGACGAACTCGGTGCTCATGCCCAGCCAGGGCTGGACCGGGGCCGAGCGCCGGCCCTGCGCGAGCAGGTCGGCAAGGATCGGCTTGAGCAGGTTCACCGGCACGAACAGGTTGCCCGGCACGCCGCGGCGGTCTTCGCCGGCATCGTTCACCACCAGCGAGCCGATGCCCACCAGCCGGCCGTCGCCGGCGATCAGCGCCGCGCCGCTCCAGTTGTTCACCGGCGGGAAGGTGTAGATCGGCCGCTCCAGCAGGTATTCCCAGCTGCCCGCGAAGGGCTTGCGCGACACCACCACCAGCTCGGTGGCCTCGCGCTCGCCCTGGCCCACGGTGAGCACGGTGTCGCGTTCGGCCACGCGGTCGGAGTCGCCGAGCTCCAGCGCGGGCACGCCCAGCGGCAGCGCGGTGCGCACCAGGCCGAAGCCGCTGGCATGGTCGTAGCCGGCCACGGTGGCAGGCACGCGCCGCCCCTGCGCGGTGGTCACCTCCACGGTCTCGGTCTCAAGGAGCAGATAGCCGATGGTGAGCACCAGCCGCTCGCCGATCACCACGCCCGAGCCGCTGCGCCGCGGGCCGAGCGAGGTGGCGCTGGGCGCGTCGGCGATCGCGGTGGCATCCACCCGCACCACGGCCGACACCGCCGCCGCCCGCCGGGCCGGATCGGCCGTGTCGGCGCCAGGGGCGCTGCCGGGCTGCGCGGGGGTCTGCGCGAGGAGCGGGGCGGCGCCGAGCAGGCTGGCGCACAGGCAGAGCGACCGGGCGAGGGCGCGCATGACGGTCTCCGGGGGAGGGGGAACTGACCCCGATCATGCGCCGCCGGGCGTGCGGGCGGATGCTGCGACGCAATGCCGCGTGGGGTCTTTGACGTGGGCGGCGGGCTGCGGCGGACAGCCGCGAGCAGGGTCTGATTTGACCCTCTTGGGGCAAACCCTTAAAATCTCAAGTCTTTGCCTGTCGCAAGCCGACGCAACAATCATGTTTGCTGCCGTGGGTTTGCAGGTTGGAGCCGTCAGTGTGCTCGGTGTTCTCACCGGGCTGGTGTTCAACTGGACGAGCGCGCTTTTTTTCGCGCTCGGCGGCATGGCGGCGGTGGTTCCCAACGGGTTGTTCGCCCTGAGGCTCGCCCTGCAGAAAGGTCGCTCGCCGGAGTCGTATCCGGCGGTGTTCTTCCTGGGCGAGTTCGCCAAGATCGGCCTCACCGCCGGTCTGCTGGCCTGGGTGGTCCATGTCATGCCCGAGGTCCGGTGGTTGCCACTGGTCCTGGGTCTGATCGTGGCCCTGAAGGCGCCGCTGTTCGCGCTGCTGCTGGTCCGGGATGCGCCACTGAACTGGCCGCCCCGGGGCAGTGGTCCTGAAGTACCGAGGTCGTCAACGGATACCTAGAAGCACACAGAAGCCATGGCAGCCGACGCTCACGCACCCACCCCCTCCGAATACATCGTCCATCACCTCACCCATTTCAATGGCACCGGTGAGGCGCAGAAGTCCATCGTCGACTTCTCGGTGATCAACTGGGACACGGTGTTCTTCTCGGTGCTGCTCGCCGCGGTCACGGCCTTCCTGCTTGCGCGCGCCGCCAGCAAGGTCACCTCGGGCGTGCCGGGCCGCTTCGTGGGCGCCATCGAGTCCCTGGTGGAGTTCGTGCACGAGCAGGCGCGCTCCATCGTCAAGGGCGACATCTCTTACATCGCGCCGCTGGCGCTCACCTCGTTCGTCTGGATCGTCCTGATGAACGCCATGGACTTCCTGCCGCTCGATCTGCTGCCCAAGCTCTGGGAAGGCTACTACGCGGCCACCGGTCGCGATCCGCATCACGCCTACCTGCGGGTGGTGCCCACCGCCGACCTCAACGGCACGCTGTCGCTGTCCATCGTGGTGCTGTGCGCGTCCATCTACTACGGCATCAAGATCAAGCACCCGGGCGGCTTCGTCCATGAGCTGTTCTCGGCGCCCTTCGGCAGCGGCATCGTGCTGGCCCCCTTCAACTTCGCGCTGCAGCTCATCGAGTACGCCGCGAAGACCGTGTCGCTCGGCATGCGGCTGTTCGGCAACATGTTTGCCGGCGAGCTGGTGTTCATGCTGATCGCGCTGCTCGGCGCCACCGCCACCTGGTGGGGTTTCGGCCTGCACTTCCTCACCGGTCTGGGCTGGGCCATCTTCCACATCCTGATCGTCGTGCTGCAGGGCTTCATCTTCATGATGCTCACCCTGGTGTACATCGGCCAGGCCCACGAGGGCCACTGACCGGCCGCCGCTTCCGCTTCACCTCTTTTCAACCTCAAGTTCCTGTCGCTTTCAAACCAAGGAGTCATCATGACCAACGTCGCTCTGGTTGCCATCGCTTGCGGTCTCATCATCGGTCTGGGCGCGCTCGGCGCGTGCATCGGGATCGGCATGATGGGTGGCAAGTACATCGAAGGCGCCGCCCGCCAGCCCGAACTCATGGACAAGCTGCAGACCAAGATGTTCCTGCTCGCCGGTCTGATCGATGCCGCGTTCCTGATCGGCGTCGGTATCGCGATGATGTTCGCCTTCGCCAACCCGTTCAAAGGCTGAACCGGGTTCCATCCTCCCGACTTCTCCAGTAAAGGAAGTCAGTCGTGAACATCAATGCGACGTTGATCGTCCAGATCGTCGTCTTCGTGGCGCTCTGGTGGTTCACCGCCAGGTTCGTCTGGCCGCCGATCACCCGGTCCCTCGATGAGCGCAGCAAGCGCATCGCCGACGGTCTGGCGGCTGCCGACAAGGCCAAGGCAGACCTTGCCTCGGCCGAGCGTCGCGTGGCCGACGAGCTCAAGAAGGCCCGCGACGGCGCGGCCGAAGTGCGCTCGGTTGCCGAACGCCAGGCCGGGCAGGCCCTCGAGGAAGCCCGTGCCGAAGCTGGCCGGATCGTGGCTGCTGCCAAGAAGGCCGCTGAAGAAGAGGCTGCCCTGGCCGCGCAGCGCGCCAAGGATCAGCTGCGTGACCAGGTCGCGCAGCTGGCGGTGGCGGGTGCCGAGCGCATCCTGCGCCGCGAGATCGACGCGAACCGTCACGCCGATCTGCTGGCCGATCTGAAGAACGAACTGCGCTAGGAATCGAGCATGGCCGAGTCACTCACCATCGCCCGCCCTTACGCCGAAGCGGTCTTCAAGCTGGCGCGCGACGCCGGTTCGCTGCCCTCGTGGTCCGACGCGCTCTCGCGTCTGGCCGCGGTGGCCGGCAACGATGCCGCGCGCGAACTGCTGGGCAACCCCCGGCTGAGCACCGCCCAGGTGTCGCAGCTGGTGGCTGAAGCCTGCGGGCAGCTCGAACCCCAGCAAGTCAACTTCGTGCAGGTGCTGGCCGAGAACGAGCGGCTGTCGGTCCTGCCGGACATCGCCCGGCATTTCGAGACCCTGCGCAGCGGCCACGAGAACATCGTCGACGCCCATGTCACCTCGGCGTTCCCGCTCACCGACGCCCAGGTGGCCGAGGTGACCGGCACGCTGCAGGCGAAGTACGGCCGTCAGGTGAAGGTCACGGTGTCGGTCGATGCCGATCTCATCGGGGGGGTCTCCGTGCGGGTTGGCGACGAGGTCATGGATGCGTCGGTGCGCGGCAAGCTCGCGCAGCTGGCAGGCGTGCTGAAGGCATAACGCGGCGGCTTTTACCGACGCGCACCAAGGAATCAGGAGAGTCTCATGCAGCTCAATCCGGCTGAGATCAGCGAACTTCTCAAGACCAAGATCCAGAACCTGCAGGTGTCCGCGGACACCCGCAACCAGGGCACCGTGGTGTCCGTCACCGATGGCATCTGCCGCATCCACGGCCTGTCTGACGTGATGCAGGGCGAGATGATCGAGTTCCCCGGCAACACCTTCGGCCTGGCGCTGAACCTCGAGCGCGACTCGGTGGGCGCGGTGGTGCTCGGCGAGTACGAGCACATCTCCGAGGGCGACACCGTCAAGGCCACCGGCCGCATTCTCGACGTGCCCGTGGGCCCCGAGCTGATCGGCCGCGTGGTCAACTCGCTCGGTCAGCCCATCGACGGCAAGGGCCCCATCAACGCCAAGCTCACCGACGTGATCGAGAAGGTGGCCCCCGGGGTCATCGCGCGTCAGTCGGTGTCGCAGCCGGTGCAGTCGGGCCTGAAGGCCATCGACGCCATGGTGCCGGTGGGTCGCGGCCAGCGCGAACTCATCATCGGTGACCGCCAGACCGGCAAGACCGCGGTGGCCATCGACACCATCATCAACCAGAAGGGCAAGGGCCTGTACTGCGTGTACGTGGCCATCGGCCAGAAGGCCTCCACCGTTGCCAACGTGGTGCGCAAGCTCGAAGAGAACGGCGCCATGGCCTACACCATCGTGGTGGCCGCCACCGCCTCCGAGTCGGCCGCCATGCAGTACATCGCCGCCTACTCGGGCTGCACCATGGGCGAGTACTTCCGCGATCGCGGCGAAGACGCGCTCATCGTCTACGATGACCTCTCCAAGCAGGCCGTGGCCTACCGTCAGGTGTCGCTGCTGCTGCGCCGTCCGCCGGGCCGCGAAGCCTACCCCGGTGACGTGTTCTACCTGCACTCGCGCCTGCTCGAGCGCGCCGCGCGCGTGAACGCCGACTACGTCGAGAAGTTCACCAACGGCGAGGTCAAGGGCAAGACCGGTTCGCTCACCGCGCTGCCGGTCATCGAGACCCAGGCCGGTGACGTGTCGGCCTTCGTGCCGACCAACGTGATCTCCATCACCGACGGCCAGATCTTCCTCGAGACCGACCTCTTCAACGCCGGCATCCGGCCCGCCATCAACGCCGGCATCTCGGTGTCGCGGGTGGGCGGCGCGGCCCAGACCGACATCATCAAGAAGCTCGGTGGTGGCGTGCGTCTGGCCCTGGCCCAGTACCGCGAGCTCGCGGCCTTCGCGCAGTTCGCGTCCGACCTCGACGAAGCCACCCGCAAGCAGCTCGAGCGCGGCCGTCTGGTCACCGAGCTCATGAAGCAGCCCCAGTACCAGCCGCTGCAGGTCTGGGAGATGGCGCTCACGCTCTTCGGCATCAACAACGGCTACTTCGACGATGTCGATGTCGCCAAGGCCCTGGCTGCCGAGAAGGCGCTGCGCGAGCATGCCCGTGCGAAGTTCGGCGGGCTGGTCGAGGCCATCGAGCGCGACAAGAAGTTCAGCAAGGAGATCGAGGCCCAGATGCACGAGCTCCTCAAGGACTTCAAGAAGACCGGCGCGTACTGACGTCGCTTCTCCGGACGGCGCCCCGCGCATGCGGGGCGTCCCCACCCACGGCGCCCACAAGGACCCCACATGCCCGGAAGCAAAGAGATCCGGACCAAGATCAAGAGCGTGCAGAACACGCGCAAGATCACCAAGGCGATGGAGATGGTCGCGGCCTCCAAGATGCGCAAGGCGCAGGAGCGCATGCGCCGGGCGCGCCCGTACGCGGACAAGATCCGCAACATCGCGGCGCATCTGGCCACGGCCAACCCCGAGTACCGCCATCCCTTCCTGGTCCACCATGACTCCGTGAAGGCGGCCGGCCTCATCGTCGTCACCACCGACAAGGGCCTGTGCGGCGGCCTGAACACCAACATCCTGCGGGCGGTCACGGGCAAGCTGAAGGAACTCAGCAACGCCGGCGAGACGGTGATCACCACCGCCATCGGCAGCAAGGGCCTGGGCTTCCTGAACCGCATCGGCGCCAAGGTGGTGTCGCAGGTGGTCCAGATGGGCGACACCCCGCACCTCGAGAAGCTGATCGGCCCGGTCAAGGTCCAGCTCGACGCCTACACCCGCGGCGAGATCGATCAGGTCTTCCTCTGCTACACCCGCTTCATCAACACCATGAAGCAGGAGCCGGTGATCGAGCAGCTGCTGCCGCTGTCGCCCGAGCGCCTGCAGGAATCCTCGCGCGAGTATTCCTGGGACTACCTCTACGAGCCCGACGCCCAGGCGGTGCTCGATGACCTTCTGGTGCGCTACATCGAGTCGCTGGTGTATCAGGCGGTGGCCGAGAACATGGCCAGCGAGCAGAGCGCCCGCATGGTGGCCATGAAGGCCGCCTCCGACAACGCCAAGAAGGTCATCAACGACCTGCAGCTCACCTACAACAAGGCCCGTCAGGCCGCGATCACCAAGGAACTCTCCGAGATCGTGGCCGGCGCGGCGGCGGTTTGATTCCGGCCGGGTCCGCCTCCATCCAGCCCCCGGAACGCAAGACATTCAGAGACTGAGGAAACAACATGGCTCAAGGGCAAATCGTTCAGTGCATCGGCGCGGTGGTCGACATCCAGTTCCCGCGCGACAGCATGCCGAAGGTCTATGACGCGCTGGTCCTCGGCGACGCCGGCGACTCGCTGGCCGAGAAGGGCCTCACCTTCGAAGTCCAGCAGCAGCTCGGCGACGGCGTGGTCCGCACCATCGCCATGGGTTCGTCCGACGGTCTGCGTCGCGGCATGCCGGTGATTGGCACCGGCAAGGGCATCGAAGTGCCGGTGGGCACCGCCACCCTCGGCCGCATCATGGACGTGCTGGGTCGCCCCATCGACGAGGCCGGCCCCATCGCCACCGAAGAGCGTCGCGCCATCCACCAGGTGGCGCCCAAGTTCGACGAGCTCTCGCCCTCCGTGGAGCTGCTGCCCACCGGCATCAAGGTGATCGACCTGATCTGCCCGTTCGCCAAGGGCGGCAAGATCGGTCTGTTCGGCGGCGCCGGCGTGGGCAAGACCGTGAACATGATGGAGCTCATCAACAACATCGCGAAGAGCTACGGCGGCTACTCGGTGTTCGCCGGCGTGGGCGAGCGCACCCGCGAGGGCAACGACTTCTACCACGAGATGGAAGAGTCGAAGGTGCTCGACAAGGTCGCCATGGTGTTCGGCCAGATGAACGAGCCCCCGGGCAACCGTCTGCGCGTGGCGCTCACCGGCCTGACCATGGCCGAGAAGTTCCGCGACGAGGGCCGCGACATCCTGCTGTTCGTCGACAACATCTACCGCTACACGCTGGCCGGTACCGAGGTCTCGGCGCTGCTCGGCCGGATGCCGTCGGCGGTGGGCTATCAGCCTACCCTGGCCGAGGAAATGGGCCGCCTGCAGGAGCGCATCACCTCCACCAAGGTGGGCTCCATCACCTCCATCCAGGCGGTGTACGTGCCGGCAGACGACCTCACCGACCCGTCGCCCGCCACCACCTTCGCCCACCTCGACGCCACCGTGGTGCTCTCGCGTGACATCGCCGCGCTGGGCATCTACCCCGCGGTCGACCCGCTCGACTCCACCTCGCGCCAGCTCGACCCGAACGTGATCGGCGAAGAGCACTACAGCACCACCCGTCGCGTGCAGACCACCCTGCAGCGCTACAAGGAACTGCGCGACATCATCGCCATTCTGGGCATGGACGAGCTCTCCCCCGAGGACAAGCTGGCGGTGGCCCGGGCGCGCAAGATCCAGCGCTTCCTGTCGCAGCCCTTCAACGTGGCCGAGATCTTCACCGGTTCGCCGGGCAAGATCGTGCCCCTGAAGGAGACCATCCGCGGCTTCAAGATGATCGTCGACGGCGAGTGCGACGCGCTGCCCGAGCAGGCCTTCTACATGGTCGGCACCATCGACGAGGCCTTCGAGAAGGCCAAGTCCCTGTAATTGCCCGACTGCCCCGGGCCCGCGCCGCGCCTCGCGCGGCCGCGGTCCGGTGGCTTTCCGAAGGATCCTCCATGGCCAGCACCATTCACGTCGATGTCGTCAGCGCCGAGGTCTCGATCTTCGAGGGCGAGGCGGAATTCGTCGCCCTGCCCGGCGAGACCGGCGAGCTCGGCATCTATCCGCAGCACACGCCGCTGATCAC
The DNA here is from genome assembly GCA_037146935.1 of Burkholderiales bacterium. Classification (GTDB taxonomy): domain Bacteria; phylum Pseudomonadota; class Gammaproteobacteria; order Burkholderiales; family Burkholderiaceae_E; genus Quisquiliibacterium. Next base: position 43,979 of record JBAWWD010000024.1, on the reverse strand, counting down.
CCGCATCCGTCCGGGCGCGGTTCGCATCAAGGTGGTCGGCAGCGCCGAAGAGGAATTCGTCTTCGTGGCCGGCGGCATCCTCGAGGTGCAGCCCAACCGCGTCACCGTGCTGGCCGACACCGCCATCCGCGGCCATGACCTGGATGAGGCCAAGGCCGAGTCCGCCAAGAAGGCCGCCGAAGAAGCCATGGCCAACGCCAAGACCGACATCGATTTCGCCCGCGCGCAATCCGAGTTCGCGGTCATGGCGGCGCAGATCGCCGCTCTGCGGCGCCTGCGCGGCAACAAGAACTAGAAGCCGGCGCAAACGCCATCGGCCCGCGGGTCGGTGGCGCCTTCGATCACGCCGCCGGGGTGCACCTGCACCGCACCCGCGTGGCCCATCATGTCTTCATAGGCGCCCACCACCTGCACATCGTGGCCCGCGGCGCGCAGCCGCGCGACCACTGCCGGGTCCACCCGCGACTCGATCTTGAGGTTGGTGCTCTCTTCTCCCCAGGTGCGGCCAAGCAGCCAGCGCGGCGCGCTGACCGCCGCCTGCAGGTTCTGGCCGAAGAGCACGTGGCGGCTGAACACCGCCGCCTGGGTCTGGGGCTGACCCTCGCCACCCATGGTGCCGTAGGCCAGGGTGCGGCCATCGCGCAGCCGGGCCATCGCCGGGTTGAGGGTGTGGAAGGGCAGTCGGCCGGGGCCGAGCTGATTGGGGCCCGCGCCCAGCGTGAAGCTCGCGCCGCGGTTCTGCCAGTTGACGCCCGATCCGGCGAGCACCACCCCGCTGCCGAACTCCCAGTAGATGCTCTGGATGTAGCTGCACACCCGGCCCGAGGAATCGGCCGTGCCCATCCAGATGGTGTCGCCGGGCAAGGTGGGTTGCGGCCAGGGCGCGGCGCGGCGCGGGTCGATGCGCGAGGCTCGCGCAGCCAGCGATGCGTCGGCCAGGAATGCCTGCGGATCATCGCCGCGAACGGCCATCAGCGCGGGATCGCCCACATGGGCGTTGCGCCACAGGAAGGCCTGCTTGGTGGACTCGACCAGCCCGTGAAGGTGCTCGAAACCATCAGCCTCGGTCACGCCCAGACGATCGAAGATGCCCAGGATGGCCAGCGACGATACGCCCTGCGTGGGCGGCGGCTGGTTGAAGATCCGGCCGGCCGACATGGTCACGGACAGCGCCGGGACGAGCTCGGCCCGGCAGGCTTCCAGGTCGGCCAGCCGCAGCGGGCTGCCCACCCGCTCGAGATCGGCAGCCAGGCTGCGTGCCAGTTCGCCGCGATAGAAGTCGTCGAGCCCGGCGCGGCCCAGCTGCTCGAGGGTGTCGCCCAGGCGCGGGTTGGCCATGACGTCATTGAGCGCCGGCAGGCCGCGCGGCGCGAAGGTCTCGGCAAAGCCGCTCACCTGCTGGCACTCGGCCCACTTGCTGGCGGTGAGCGCCACCTGCGAGCGCGTGACCGGCACGCCCTGGCGGGCGTGGTTACGGGCCTCGGCCAACAGCCGCGGCAGCGGCAGCGGCTTGCCCCAGGGCGCGGCCACGGCGAGCGCGCGCGCCCAGCCGCCGACGGCTCCGGCCGCGGTGAGCGCCGCCCGCGGGCCGCGGGTGGGGATGGCCGTGTCGCCGTGGTCGGCGTAGAAGCGCGGCGTGGCCAGCGCGGCCGCAGCCCCGCAGGCGCGCACCGCCACCGGATCGCGGCCCGGCTCGGCGATCAGCCAGAAGCCGTCGCCGCCAATGCTGTTCATGTGCGGGTAGACCACCGCGATGGCCGCTGCGGCCGCCACCATGGCTTCGACCGCATTGCCGCCGTCGCGCAGCACCGACAGGCCCGCCTGCGCGGCGAGATGATGGGGGGCGGTCACCATGCCGCCAAGGCAAGTCAGGCTGTGTAGCATCGTCGTATCCCGGGGAATCGGACATTATCGCCGGTGACCCTTGCCGCCAGTCGATTTCCCGGCCGTCGCGCTCATGCATGCCGGCCCGCCGCCCGGCGCCCGCGCTCTGGACGCGAGGCGCATGGCCGGCCCTCGGGCGCGCAGCCGCGCGCCGCGCTGCGCCCGGGTCAGATCTCCCGCAGCCAGACCTCGCCCACGGTGTGGTCGGCGCGCTTGCGCAGCACCACATTGGCCCGTTCGCGGGTGGGCAGGATGTTCTCGCGCAGGTTCAGCAGGTTGATGCTGCTCCAGATCTCGCGCGCCACCGCCACCGCCTCTTCGGGCGGCAGATCCTTGTAGTGGTGAAAGTACGACTGCGGGTTGCTGAACACCGTGCGCTGCAACAGCAGGAAGCGGTCGATGTACCAGCGCTCGATGTGCGCCTCGTCGGCGTCCACGTAGATGGAGAAGTCGAAGAAGTCGGACACGATCACGCTGGGCGTGCGGGTGCGGCCCGGATCCACCGTGCCGGTCTGCAGCACGTTCAGGCCCTCGAAGATCAGGATGTCGGGCTCCTCCACCACCTCGGTCTGCCCCGGCATGATGTCGTAGCTGCGGTGCGAGTACACCGGCGCCTCGACCCGGCGCTTGCCGGCCTTGGTGTCGGCCAGGAACTCGACCATGCGGCGGCGGTCGTAGCTCTCGGGGAAGCCCTTGCGCTTCATGAGACCGCGCTCGAGCAGCACCTGGTTGGGGTGCAGGAAGCCGTCGGTGGTGATGAGCGCCACCCGGGGGTGATCGGGCCAGCGCGCGAGCAGCGCCTGCAGCACGCGGGCGAAGGTGCTCTTGCCCACCGCCACGCTGCCCGCCACCCCGATCACGTAGGGCCGGCTGCCCACCAGCCGCCCGAGGAACTCGTCCTTCACGCCGCTCAGGCTGCGGGCCGAGCGAAAGTGCAGGTTGAGCAGGCGCGACAGCGGCAGGTAGACATCGACCACATCCTGCATCGACACCTGCTCGGTGACGCCGCGCAGCGCGGTGAGGTCGTCCTCGGCCAGCGTGAGGGGGGTGTTGGAGCGCAGCCGTGCCCAGTCATCCCGGGGGAACTCGATGTACGCGGAATACTCGGTCTTGCCGCTGCCGCGCAGCGGCGGGGCCGGGCGGGCAGCGGGGTCTTCGGCCGGGGCGCCGGAGACTGCGGGCAGGGGATCCATCGATGCCTTTCGATCGTCGATCCGGCATTGTCGCCGGAATCGGCCGCCGCGCCGCCGCGCGCGCCGTCAGGCAGCTGATTTCCGGCCGTAATGTTGCGTCGCAACAAATTCGCTTGACACCCGAGTCGAGGCCCGGAGAATGCGATTTGTGCAGTGCAGCATCTCCAGCCGGTCGTGACCGGCATCGCCACCGACCCGAGGACACCATGATCAAGACCCCCGAAGACCTGATGAAGCTCCACGCCGAGACCCTGAGCGCCTCCCAGGCCGCTGCCACGCGCGCGCTGGAGGGCTTCGGCAAGCTGGCCGAGCTCAACCTCAAGACCGCTACCGAGGCCCTGGCCCAGACCAGCGACCAGCTCAAGGCGCTGTTCACCGCCAAGGACCCGCAGCAGGCCAGCCGCGTGATCAGCGAGATGGCCAAGCCCTCCACCGAGGCCCTGACCGCCTGGGCCAAGGAGGTCTATCAGCTCTCCAGCCAGACTGGCGCCGAACTGAGCTCGATGGCCGAGAAGCAGATCCTCGACGGCAACAAGCAGCTGCTGGCCGCGGTCGAGCTGCTGGGCAAGAACGCGCCGGCCGGCTCCGAAGGCGTGGTGCAGGTCCTGCGCACCACCATCGCCACCGCTGCCAGCACCTACGATCAGGTCTTCAAGGCCACCCGCCAGCTGGCCGACCAGGCCCAGGCCGGCGTCACTTCCGCCACCAAGGCCACCGGCCGCAAGTCCGCCTGAGCCGCGGGGGCGCTGCCGCCTCGCCGGCCCCGCGCTTCCGCCTGCCTTCCGTAAGCCGCGCCCGGCGCCCCGGGCCTGGCGCCGTTCCCGGTTAGCATCGCCGGTCGGCCCGCTGTTCGCGGGCCCCTCCCCGGAGACCGCCGCCATGAACGGAGCCGAAAGCCTCGTCCACACCCTGCTCGAGACGGGCGTGGATGTCTGCTTCACCAACCCCGGCACCTCGGAGATGCATTTCGTCTCCGCGCTCGACCGCATCCCGGGCATGCGCTGCGTGCTGGGCCTGTTCGAAGGCGTGGTCACCGGCGCCGCCGATGGCTACTGGCGCATTGCCGAACGCCCGGCCAGCACCCTGCTGCATCTGGGCCCCGGCCTGGGCAACGGTCTGGCCAACCTGCACAACGCGCGCAAGGCGCGTTCGGGCATCGTCAACGTGGTCGGCGAGCACGCCACCTATCACATCCCCCTCAATGCGCCGCTCACCAGCGACATCGAGGGCGTGGCCCGGCCGATGTCGCACTGGGTTCATACCAGCCGTCGCGCCGATGACATCGCCACCGACGGCCGCGCCGCGGTGGCCCAGGCGCGCACCGCGCCCGGCCGCATCGCCACCCTGATCCTGCCGGCCGACACCGCCTGGGGCGCGGTCTCGCCGCAGGCCGCCGCGCCCCGCGGTCCGCTGGCCGTGGACGCGCCGCGCGCGGTGTCCGAGGCGCGCGTGGCCGCGGCCGCGCAGGCGCTCGGCCCCGATACCCTGCTGCTGCTGGGCGGCCATGCGCTGCGCGAATCGCCGCTCGCCCGTGCCGGGCGCATTGCCGCGCGCACCGGCTGCGCGGTGATGTCCGAGTTCGCCGCCGCGCGGGTGCAGCGCGGTGCCGGCCGCGTGGCGGCCCTGCGCGTGCCCTATGTGGTCGAGGCGGCGCAGGCCGCGCTGGCGCGCTTTCGTCGCATCGTGTTGGTGGGCGCCACGCCGCCGGTGGCCTTCTTCGCCTATCCCGACAAGCCCAGCCTGCTGGCGCCCGAGGGCTGCGAGTTCATCACCCTGGCCGAGGTCGACGAAGACCTCGACGGCGCGCTCGCGGCGCTGGCCGAGCGGCTGGGCGCCAGCGCCATCGCCCCGGCCGGTGTGGCCCAGGCCCGGCGCCTGTCGACGACTGACCTGCCCACCGGCGCGGTCAGCTCCGAGGGCGTGGCCGCCATCCTGAGCAGCCTGCTGCCCGAGAACGCCATCGTGGTCGACGAGTCGGTCACCTTCGGCCGCGCCTTCAGCGCGGCCACCGCCGGCGCGCCGCCGCACGACTGGCTCACCGGCACCGGCGGGTCCATCGGCTTTGCCATGCCGGTGGCCGTGGGCGCGTGCATCGCCGCTCCCGACCGCCGGGTGGTGGTGCTGGAGGGCGACGGCAGCGGCATGTACACCCTGCAGGCGCTCTGGACCATGGCCCGCGAGGGCCTGAACGCCACCGTGGTGGTCTTCGCCAACCGCGCCTACCAGATCCTGCGCGGCGAATTCCTCGGCGTGGGCGCTGGCGAACCGGGCCCGCGGGCCTCGCAGATGCTCTCGCTGGATTCCCCGGCGCTCGACTGGCTCTCGCTGGCCCGCGGCATGGGCGTGTCGGCCACCCGCGCCGACAATCTCGCCGACTTCGCCCAGCAGTTCGCCCGCTCGGTAGCCACGCCCGGCCCCACCCTGATCGAGCTGGTCGTCTGAGCGCCCGCCCCGTGCTCCGGCTGGCGCCACCCCAGGCGATGCGCCCCCATGTCTGACACCCAGCGGCGCGTGGCCCTGGTGGCGGGCGCCACCGGCCGCTTCGGCGAGGCCCTGCTCAACCGCGTGCTCGCCGATGGCGACTATGCCGAGGTGGTCGCGCTCGCCCAGGCGCCCATGTCGCTGGGGGTGCGCGGTCTGGCGCTGGCGCCCCTGCATGCGCTGCCGCCGCTGCACGATGCCTTCGTGGCGGTGGCTTCGCCCGGTGCCCCAGCCCGCTCCTTCCATGGCCGCGATGCTGCCTGGGTGTCGGTGGAGCCTTCGCGCCTGCTGGCGGTGGCCCAGGCGGCCTGCGCGGCCGGCGCGCGGCGCCTGGTCCTCGTCTCACCCACGCCGGTGTGGCAGCAGATGGGCGGGCTGCGGGCCGGTCTGGCGGGCGAGGCCGAGCTTGCGGTGGCGGCGCTGCCGCTCAACTCTCTCACCGTGCTGCGGCCGGTCATCGAAGGCGGCAGCCGCGCCATGGGCTGGGTGGAGCGGGTGGCTTCCATCTACACCAGCCTGCAGATGCTGGCCATGCCGCGCTCGATGCCGGTGCTGCGCAGCGAGGAGCTCGCCCGCTGCGCCGTGGCGGCCATGCGCCGCGCCCGTGACGGCGTCAGCGTGCTCGGCGCGGATAGAATCGCGGCACTGCTGGCGCCGGCCCCCGACCCTGCCGATCCCCCGGCTGCCACCGCGCCGTAGGCGGCTTCCCGCTGATCTGCCCCGCCGATCCACCCCGAAAGACCTCCCCATGACCGCTGCCGTTGCCAACGACACCTTCCTGCGGGCCCTGCGCCGGGAACCCACCGAGCACACCCCGGTGTGGCTCATGCGCCAGGCCGGCCGCTACCTGCCGGAGTACAACGCCACGCGCGCCCGCGCCGGCAGCTTCCTCAACCTGTGCAAGAACCCCGAGCTCGCCTGCGAGGTCACGCTGCAGCCGCTGGCGCGCTATCCGCTGGACGCCGCCATCCTGTTCTCCGACATCCTCACCGTGCCCGACGCCATGGGCCTGGGCCTGTACTTCGCCGAGGGCGAGGGCCCGCGCTTCGAGCGGCCGGTGCGCGACGAGGCGGCGGTCGCCCAGCTCGCCGCGCCTGATCCCAACCAGTCCCTGCGCTACGTGATGGACGCGGTGCGCACCATCCGCTCGGCCCTGGGCGGCAAGGTGCCCCTCATCGGCTTCTCGGGCAGCCCCTTCACCCTGGCCTGCTACATGGTCGAGGGCGGCGGCAGCGATGACTTCCGCCAGATCAAGACCATGCTCTACCGCCGGCCAGATCTGCTTCACCGCATCCTCGAGGTGAACGCGCAGGCGGTGGCCGACTATCTCAATGCCCAGATCGAGGCGGGCGCCCAGGCGGTCATGATCTTCGACTCCTGGGGCGGCGCGCTGGCCGACGGCGCCTTCCAGGCCTTCTCGCTCGCCTACACCCAGCGCGTGCTGCGGGCGCTGCGCCTCGAGCGCGAGGAGGGCGGCGTCAAGGTCCGGGTGCCCACCATCGTGTTCACCAAGGGCGGCGGCCTGTGGCTGGAGCAGATCGCCGGCGCGGGCTGCGATGCGGTCGGCGTCGACTGGACCATGAACCTCGGCCAGGCCCGGGCGCTGGTGGGCGATCGCTGCGCCATCCAGGGCAACCTCGATCCCATGGTGCTCATGGCCGGCCATGAGCAGGTGCGCGCCCAGACCCTGAAGGTGCTCGAAAGCTTCGGCCCGCCCAGCGCGGGTCATGGCCACATCTTCAACCTCGGGCACGGCATCTCGCAGTTCACCCCGCCCGACCATGTCCACACGCTGGTCGAGACGGTGCACCAGTACAGCCGTGAGATGCGCCGGCGCGGCGCGAGCGCATCTTCCCTGTAAGGGCGAGGCCGCCGCGACGCCTGGCGGGCGTCCGGGGCGTCCGGGGCGTCCGGGGCGTCCGGGGCGTCCGGGGCGGGCTCCGGGGCAAGGTCAACCGTGCGGGCTGGCGTTGTCTCCCGCCTGCGAGTGGCGCGCACCCGCAGCCGGTTTCTGAGCCGCCTCGCGCCCTCTCTCGGCGCATGCCGAGGGCAGTTTTGTGCTAGGCGTGCGCTGGAATCCCCTTGACTTATGCACACTTGACGAGCCTGCTCAAATGTGCGTCCCACGGGTTCCTGTCATCAAATCGTGATTTTTCAACCCTTTGATTCAGAACGACTTTTCTGCAGATCAAAAACCGTGCAACGAACCCGTCATCAAGGATTGGCGCGGGTTTCCGGGCGGTCAGGCCGGGTTGGCCACAGTTTTATCCACAGGTTCTGTGAACGACCTGAAAAACCCTCAATGACCTCGCGCCTTAGGGGTCGAACTTAAAGTGGAGTCTAGCTTTTGAGTGCCCCCGGAAGCCCTCCTGCCTACGCCCGGGTGCTGCTCGACCTGCCGGTGGGCGAGGTCTTTGACTACCGCCTTGGCCCCAATCAGGTGCCGCTGGCGGTGCCCGGTGCCTGGGTGGTGGTGCCCTGGGGGAACGCGCAGCGGGTGGGGCTGGTGGCCTCGGTCGGCCCGTCCACCGAGCTGGCCGAGGAGCGCGTGCGCGAGGTCACCGAGGTGCTGGCCGACGCGCCGGTGCTGCCCGCTGACTGGTTCGCGTTCCTGGGCTTCGTGGCTGGCTACTACCACCGCACCCTGGGCGAGGTGGCCCTGCCGGCGCTGCCCAAGCGGCTGCGCACCCCGCCCGCCGCCCGCGCCCGCGGCTCGGTCTTCGCCCGCCTGCGCCGCCGGCCGCTTGCCGGCGACGCCGATGCCCGACCTGCTGGCGCGGTTGACGCCGATGCGCACACCACCCGCCCCGCCGGCAGCCCTTTGCCCACCCTGAACCCCGACCAGCAGGCCGCGCTCGCCGGCCTGCGCGAGGCCACGGGCTTTCGGGTTTCGTTGCTGCACGGGGTCACCGGCAGCGGCAAGACCGAGGTCTACCTGCACTGGCTGGCCGAGGTGCTGGCCGGCCGGCCCGATGCCCAGGCGCTGCTGCTGGTGCCCGAGATCGGCCTCACGCCCCAGCTCACCGGCCTGCTGCGGGCCCGCTTCGCCGGCGTGCCGCTGGCCGTGCTGCACAGCGAGCTGCCCGACGCCGAGCGCGCCGCCCACTGGCTGGCGGCGGTCGAGGGGCGAGCGCGGCTGGTGGTGGGCACCCGTCTGGCGGTGCTCACCCCGCTGCCGGGCCTGGCCGCGATCGTGGTCGACGAGGAGCACGACGCCTCCTTCAAGCAGCAGGAGGGCGTGCGCTACTCCGCCCGCGACATGGCCGTGGCGCTGGCCGCGCGCCGCGGCATCCCGGTGGTGCTTGGCTCGGCCACGCCCTCGCTGGAGAGCTGGCGGGCGGCCCAGACGGGCCGCTACCGCCTGCTCAGCCTGCCTGACCGGGTACATGCCGGCGCCTGGCCGCGGCTGCGCCGCATCGACCCGCGCCGCCAGGCGATGGTCCACGGCCTGGCCCCCGACACCCGCCAGGCGATCAGCGACGCGCTGGCGCGCGGCGAGCAGGCGCTGGTGTTCATGAACCGGCGCGGCTTCGCCCCCGTGCTGCATTGCGAGGCTTGCGGCTGGCTCAGCGCCTGCGAGCATTGCGCCGCCTTCCGGGTGCTGCATCGCGACGGCGGCGGTGCCGGCAGCCCCGCCCGCTACCGGCTGCAGTGCCACCACTGCGGTGGCCAGTCGCGGGTGCCGCGGGCCTGCCCCGGCTGCGGCAATGTCGATCTGGGCCCGCTCGGGCGCGGCACGCAGCGCCTGGAAGACGGCCTGCGCGAGCTCTACCCGCAGGCCCGCATCGCCCGTCTCGATCGTGACGTGGCCCGCCATCGCGGCGCGGCCGGCGAGGTGATCGCCGCCGCCCACCGCGGCGAGATCGATATCCTGGTCGGCACCCAGATGCTCGCCAAGGGCCATGACTTCCAGCGTCTGACCTGCGTGGTGGTGGTCGATGCCGACAGCGGTCTCTTCTCGGCCGACTTCCGCGCGCCCGAGCGGCTGTTCGCCCTGCTCATGCAGGTGGCCGGACGGGCCGGGCGGGCTGGCGCCGCCAGCGAGGTGCTGATCCAGACCCGGTTCGGCCAGCACCCGCTGTTCGATGCCCTCGCCCGCCATGACTTCGCCGCCTTTGCCGACGCCCAGCTCGCCGAGCGCCACCAGGCCGGTCTGCCGCCCTTCATGCACCAGGCGCTGATGCGGGTGGAGGCGCGCCAGCTCGATGCCGCCCTGGCCTTCCTGGGCCAGGCCCGCGAGCTCGCCGGCACCCCGCCCGAAGGCCTCACCCTGTTCGACCCGGTGCCCATGCCGATGGCCCGGCTCGCCGGCCGCGAGCGCGCCCAGCTGCTCCTCGAGGCGCCCGCGCGCGCGCCGCTGCACGCCTTCCTGCGCGACTGGCTGCCGGCGGTGGCCGGCCTCAAGGGCGCGGTACGCTGGCAGATCGAGATCGACCCCCTGGAAATCTGAGCCCATGGCCGACCCGGTCACCCCCCTGAATCCCGCCCAGCGCGAGGCCATCCGCTATCTCGACGGCCCCTGCCTGGTGATCGCCGGCGCCGGCAGCGGCAAGACCCGTGTCATCACCCACAAGATCGCCCACCTGGTGGATGCCGGCATCAAGCCCTCGGCCATCGCCGCCATCACCTTCACCAACAAGGCCGCCCAGGAGATGCAGGAGCGCCTCGGTGCCCTGGTGAAGCTGCCCGAGCGCGAGCGGCCGCTGGTCAGCACCTTCCACTCCCTGGGCGTGCAGATCGTGCGCACCGAGGCCCGCGCCCTGGGCCTGAAGCCCTCCTTCTCCATCCTCGATGCCGATGACGCCTCGGCGATCGTGCAGCAGGCGCTGGCCACCACCGACCGGCAACTGCTGCGCGCGGTGATCTCGCGCATCTCGCTCTGGAAGAACGCCATGGTCGACCCGGCGCAGGCGCTCGCCCAGGCGCGCGGCGAGCCCGACACCTCGGCGGCGCTCGCCTATCGCGAGTACGCGGCCACCCTGTCGGCCTACCAGGCGGTGGACTTCGACGACCTCATCCGGCTGCCGGTGCAACTGCTGCGCGATGACCCGCAGGCCGCCCAGCGCTGGCGCGAGCGGCTGCGCTATCTGCTGGTCGACGAATACCAGGACACCAACGCCAGCCAGTACGAGCTGCTGCGACTGCTGGCCGGCCCGCGGGCCGCCTTCACCGCGGTGGGCGACGACGACCAGTCCATCTACGGCTGGCGCGGCGCCACGCTCGAGAACCTCGAGCGCCTGGGCCGCGACTACCCCGCCCTGCGGGTGATCAAGCTCGAGCAGAACTACCGCTCCTGCCTGCATGTGCTGCAGGCCGCCAACCGGCTCATCGCCCACAACCCCAAGCTGCACGAGAAGACCCTCTGGTCCGAGCTCGGCCCCGGCGACCCGGTCGCGGTGGTGGCCTGCGATGACGACGAGCAGGAGGCCGAGTCGGTGGCGGCGCGGCTGTCAGCCCATCGCTTCGAGCGCCGCGGCCGCTGGGCCGACTACGCGGTGCTCTACCGCGGCAACCATCAGGCGCGGGTGCTCGAGCAGGCGCTGCGCAAGGAGAAGATCCCGTACGTGCTCTCGGGCGGGCAGAGCTTCTTCGAGCGCAGCGAGATCCGCGACCTGCTCGCCTGGCTGCGCCTGCTGGCCAACGACGAGGACGATCCCGCCTTCATCCGCGCCGTGACCACCCCGAAGCGCGGCGTGGGCACCGCCACCCTCGCGGCGCTCGGCGAGTACGCCGGGCAGCGCCAGCGGCCGATGTTCGCCGCGCTCTTCGAGAGCGGCCTCGAGGCCCGCCTGGCCCCCCGCCAGCTCGCCCCGCTGCGCGAGTTCGGCGCCTTCGTCAACCGCATGGTGGCGCGCGCCGCCCGCGAGCCGGCCGCGCAAGTGCTCGATGACCTGATCTCGGCAATCGGCTACCGCGCCCACCTCTTCGATGCCGCCGACGAGAAGCAGGCGGCCGCGCGCTGGACGCACGTCACCGATTTCCTCGACTGGGTGAAGAAGCGCGCCGACGAGGACAAGTCCACGCTCGCGCAGGTGGCCCAGAGCGTGGCGCTGCTCTCGCAGCTCGACCGGCGCGACGAGGACCTGGATGCCGTGCGCCTGTCCACCGTGCACGCCGCCAAGGGCCTGGAGTTCGGCCATGTGTTCGTGGTCGGCTGCGAGGAAGGCATCCTGCCGCACCAGGGCGGGCTCGAGGGCGAGGAGCCGGCCGCCGATCAGGCTGACGCCGACCCGGCCTGGCGCGCCCGCATCGAGGAGGAGCGGCGCCTGATGTACGTGGCGGTGACCCGCGCGCGGCGCAGCCTCACGCTGACTTGGTGCGCGCGCCGACGGCGCGGGCGCGATGCGGTGCGGCGTGAGCCGTCGCGGTTTCTGACGGAGATGCAGCTGCAGGCCAGGCCCCCGGCCCGGCAGACCGATCAGGCCGATGCCCGCTCCAGGCTGGCTGCCCTGCAGGCGCTGCTGGCCCGGCCCGGCAAGCCGCCGGGCGCGGGCTGAAGGGGCTTACTTCTTGGCTTCTTCGGCGGGCGCCGCGGCCTTGGGCTCGGCGAGCTTGCCGCCGCTGCCATTGGCCATGTAGACCACCGCGCGGCCGATCTCGATGTCCTCGAAGTCACCGCCGCCCTGGGCAGCCATGGCGCCCTTGCCCTTGAGCGCCGAATTCACCAGCGCGTCGTAGCCGGTCTTGATGCGAGCGGCCCAGGCGCCGGCATCGCCCACCTTCGGCGCGCCCGCGGCACCCACCGCATGGCAGGCCGAGCACTGGGCCTTGTAGACGTCTTCGCCGGCGCGCAGCGCCTTGGCGCCGCCTGCGCCCTTGAGCTCGAAGCGGGCCACCGGCTGGATGCGGGCCTCGGTGGCCTCGGGGGTGAGCGCGGTGTTGCCCGCGCCGCCCCGGTCACCGGCGCCCACGTACTTGACCAGCAGCACGATGATCATGATGGGCACCACGAAGGACAGCACCACCGCGGTGATCAACTGCTTCGGGGTCTTGATGAAGGTTTCGTGTTCGGCGGCGGAGCTCATGCGCGTGTCCTCGGGGCGGGCCGGGTTCGTCAAAGCCTCTGATTGTAGCCGCTGCGGCGCGGCCCGCGGGTCAGAAGCCGCGAAAGCTGGCGATGGCCGACACCGGCTCGCGCTCGGTCTGCAGGCGGTTGATCGCCGCGTCGGGGTCGGCGTAGCCCAGGGCCATGCCGCAGATCACCCCCTCGGTCTCGGGCAGGCCCAGGCAGCGGGCGATCACCTCATGGAAGCGCGAGAAGGCCTGCTGCGGGCAGGTGTCCAGGCCGCGGCCGCGGGCCGCCACCATCACGTTCTGCATGAACATCGCGCAGTCCATGTAGCCGCCGGTGCGCATCATCTTGTCCATGGTGAAGATGATCCCCACCGGCGCGTCGAAGAACACGTAGTTGCGGGCGCTCTGCGCGCGCATGCGCTCGGTGTCGCCCTTGCCGATGCCCAGCAGCCCGTACATGTCCCAGCCGATCTTGCGGCGCCGGTCCACATAGGGCGACACCCACTGCGCCGGGTAGTAGGGGAAGGGCTCGGTGTACTTCGTGGCCGAATCGGGCTCATCGAATGCCGCCAGCACCGCGCGGCTGAGTTCGGCCCGAGCCTCGCCGGCCAGCACGTGCATCTTCCAGGGCTGGATGTTGGTGCCCGAGGGCGCCCGGCTCGCCACCGCGAGAATCTCGGCCACGGTCTCGCGCGGCACCGGCGTGGGCAGGAAGGCGCGCACGGAGCGGCGGGTGGTGATGGCGGCGTCGACGGCGGCGCGGGTCTGGTCCTGGTCCATGGGGCGGGTTTCCGGGTGGCTGAGTGCGGGAATCCGCGCACGATACCGCAGGCCCCGGGCCCGTCCGACGCGCCCCGCCGCGCTTGGACGGGTTCCTGAAATCCGGGTATCCTCGCCGTCTTCTCTCGGGGGGCGGTCACCGCGCGCCCTCCGCTACGCGCCCGTAGCTCAGGGGATAGAGTATTGGCCTCCGAAGCCAAGGGTCGCAGGTTCGATTCCTGCCGGGCGCGCCATCTCCCCCTCTGCCCACCTCGGCGCCCTCGCGCCCACGGCTTCAAGGCCCGCTCGGGCTGTCACAAATGCTTCACGCAGGCGTCATGCAGCATCTGTAAGGTTTTCGGAGTTCGTCGGATGTTTCGGCGCCCATCGCGCGGGGATCCAGGTCTCGCGCCCTCCGGAGAACCCTTCCCGTGCATCCGTCATTCTCGTCCGTCCGGGCTGCCGCGGCAGCCCTCTGCTGTGCCGTCGGTCTTGCCGCCTGCGGCGGCGGCGGCAGCAATCAGGCCGACAACCCGCCCCCCTCCGCCGCGATCAGCACCTTCTCGGCCGCCTACACCGCCGGCGTGGCCGCCCTGAACAGCGCAGCCGGCCTCGCCAGCGCCGCGTTCGTCGACCTGTTCGACACCAGCTTCCTCGACTCCTCGCGCACCAAGACGGCGATCAGCGCAGCACTGAGCGCCGAGGCGGCTGCCGCCCAGGTCTCGCCCGACCTGCCGGCGTTCCCGCAGGTGGCGATGTCGAACGTCTCGCTCTCGGATTGCGCCTATGTCGTTGACGCCATCGTCTGCACGATGACCGCAACCCTGACCAACTCGGACGTCGACACCACCGCCGTCACCTTCACCACCAAGGTTCGCTACACCGACAAGGTGCGCCTGCTTGGTGACCAGAGCGCCAGCGACAGCTGAGCCCCCTTCTGCGAACGACTGGAAAGCCGACGCTGCCATGAACAAGACATTCCCTCTCCGCGAAATCGCCGCCGTCTGCGCCTCGCTCTGCGCGCTGGAAGCCGCTTGGCTGCCGGTGGGCGCGAACGCCGCCGACAAGGCCAAGACCAAGGCCGCTGGCACCTACGTGACCGGTGACTTCCACAACCACAGCACCTGCTCCGACGGCTCACTGTCGATGAAGAAGCTCATCGACAAGTCGGTGAACACCTGGGGCCTCGACTGGTTCGTGCAGGCCGACCACGGTGGCTCCTCGGCCCGCAACTGCACCCTGGCCGAAGACCCCTTCACCCCGGTGCCGCCCGCGCTGGGCCTGACCAACAGCCCCACCGGGCCGTATCCGCCGGCCACCTACCCGTCCTCGGGTCAGCCCTCATCCACCAACGCGGGGCCGAACCAGTCGTGGCAGAGCACGCTGCCCAACGGGGTGGCCGGCATCAAGGGCGACGGCAGTGCCAACCCCAAGGCGATGTGGCGCTGGCAGGAGATCAAGGAATTCCAGTACGCCGTCACCGAGGCCGAGAGCCGCGCCCGCAACAAGCCCATCTGGATGGGCATCGAGACCAATGCCCCCGGGCACGAGCACGTGTCCATGACCATCCTCGATGGTCAGCTGCCCTGGCCGGTCACCACGGGCGTGGGCAACGCCAACCTGCTCGCCCAGTTCGAGTACTGCTTCGACCGCAGTGATTCCGACACCAGCCGTGGCGCCGAGAACCAGTGGGACTGCTCCTTCGGCACCAGCCCCACCGGCAATTCCCTGGTCGACCCCACCTCGAAGAAGATCAGCAAGACCGGCAACCTTGGCGGCAACAACTCCGCCACCGATCCCAACCTGGGTCACACCAAGACCATCGAAGCCCTGAAGTGGCTCAACGAGAAGGCGCCCTCCGGCAGCTACTACGTGCCCGCGCACCTCGAGCGCGCCGGCGTGTACAACAGCACCTCGGCGGCCGGCTTCAACATCGAGCACCTGCGCAACTTCAACAACGCGGCGCCGCGGATCGCGTTCGGCTTCGAGTCGATGCCCGGTCACCAGGCCTCGCTCAATCGGGGCGAGTACGGCGGCACCGGCTTCGTGCGCTCGGTGGGCGGCGGCACCTACGGGGGCACCGGCTACTACGCGGCGAAGATCGGCGGCGTCTGGGATGCCCTGCTCGGCGAGGGCCGCAACTGGTGGTTCTTCGCCAGCTCCGACTACCACAACCGCGGCCTGTTCGGTCCGGATCAGCTCGAGAGCACCCAGGACTTCCAGCCCGGTGAGTACCAGCGCACCCACGTGATGGTCCGCAAGGGCACCGGCAACCTGAGCGCCCAGGGCGTCATCGACGGCCTTCGCAGCGGCAACGCGTTCGCCACGTCCGGGCAGCTGATCGACCGGCTCTCCTTCGTGGTCTGCGCGGCCAACCCGGGCATCCCCCGCAAGGCCAACACCGCGCTGCTCGAGGCGGCGGTGCGCAACGCCGTCACCGGCAATGCCGAGGTGCGCATCGATGGCTGCGCCACCATGGGCGAAAAACTCGTGGTCCGGCCTGGCGCTGACCTGATCGTGGCGATCGCCGTCCGGGATCCCGAGGGCAAGAACTTCTCGCCCTACAGCTTCCCGAACCCGTCGCTCAAGCAGATCGGCGTGACCCAGCCGCTGAACGAGCCGGTGCTCGACCACATCGACGTGCTCAGCGGCAATGTCACCGGCTATGTCGATCCGAACGACCGCGGCAATTACGCGGGCGAAGCGGGCAAGCCGCTCACCGGCACCGCGGGTGACCCGGCCGCCACGTACCAGGCCGATGCCCCCGCCACCTTGAACACCTCGGCCCGCAAGCTGAAGACGTTCAACAAGTCGAACTGGACCGCATCGTCGGGTGGCGTGCTCACCATGAGCTACGTGGTCCCGGCCGTGAAGGCGTCGCAGTACTTCCGCCTGCGCGGCACGAACCTGCCTCCGGCCACGCCCTACGAGACCGACGCCGACGGCAACCCGCTGCTGGACTATCTGGTGCTGCCCTTCGACCAGACCAAGCCCGGCACGGTTCCCTGCACCGACGCGGCCTGCCCTGCGCACCTGCGCACCATCAACGGCGTGAAGTACTCGGGCTTCGATGTGGCTGCCTGGGCCGACCTGTGGTTCTACGCGAACCCGGTGTTCATCGAGGTGCTCAACTCGGTGAGGGTCGCCGGAGTCCGCTGAGGCGCTGCGCCTGATGCTGGCGGCGGCGTCCCGCCGCCAGCATGGTCTTCTGGCCGGCCTTCGGGTCGGCCTTTTCTGTTTTTCGGGATTGCCGTCGTTGCATGTCTGCCGCAGGCCAGCCGAACGCGTCTGACACTGCGCTTGCCGCGGGAACGACCCTGGCCGCCGGTGGCATGCGCCTGAACGGCGGCAGCCTGCTTGCCTGCCTGCTCGCGGGCCTGTCCGGCGCCGCCGCGCTGGCCTGGCAGGGGCTCTGGACCCTCCAGTTCTCGGCCAGCCTGGGCCACGAATTCGTCGCGGTGATGGGCGTCGTGGCCGCGATCTTCATCGGCCTGTCAGCGGGCGCCTGGTGGTTTGGCGCCGCCGCAGCGCGCAGCCTGCGGCCCTGGCGGTGGTATGCCCTGCTCGAGGGCGTGATCGGCGCCTGGGGCGCGCTGCTGTGCGTCGTGCTGCCGGCGCTTGCGCCCTGGCTCTCGCCCCTGGTCGGCGAGCAGCCCTCGCCGCTGATCCACGGGCTGCTCGCCTTCGCTGTCCCGGGCCTGCTGCTGCTCCCGGCCACGACGGCCATGGGGGCCACCCTGCCGGTGATGGTCCGGCAGCTGGCCGGTGACGCCCGCGCGCTCGAGCGCATCTACGCGGCCAACACCGCGGGCGCGGTGATCGGGGTGCTCGCCGCGGTGTTCTGGATCGTTCCCGGGCTCGGACTGCGCGCGGCCGGGCTGACCATCGCCGGCATGAACCTCGCCTGCGCGCTCGTCGCGGTGATCGCCTGGCGCTCGTCCACCATCGTGGCCCAAGCGCCTGACGCGGCGGCCCATGGCGCCACCGGGGCCGATCGGCGCCTGCCCCTCCTCGCGCTGCTGGCCAGCGGCTTTCTCGGCATCGGCCATGAGGCCCTCGCGGTGCGTGTGCTCGCCCAGGCGGGCGAGGGGACGGTCTACAGCCACGCCCTCATGCTGGCGCTCTTCCTCTGCGGCACGGCCGTGGGCGCTGCGCTCACTCGTCGCCACGGTGCGCTCAGCCCGCCTGGGCCGCCGGTGCGCCTGCTGCTGCTCACGGCAATGCTCGTGGCGGCGGGCCTGCTCTTGCTTGCTGCCGCGGATCGCATCGCGGCTTGGCCGCCCGCGCTCATTCCGGGCTGGCGGTTCGCGCCGCTGGCGGGAGAAGCGCTCGCGGCCCTGTGCGTCATGGGGCCGCCCGCGCTGGGCATGGGGGCGCTGTTCGCGGCGCTCTGCCGATGGGTGCTCGGCCGCGGCGTGTCGCTGGGTCTGGCGGTGGCCGTCAACACCGCGGGCGCGGCCATCGCGCCGGCCGCCATCGGCATGGTGCTGATCCCCTGGCTCGGACCGGCCCGGGTCGCGGCCCTTCTCGTGACGGCCTACCTGGTGCTGGCGGCGGCGATGGCCCCGGCGCGTCACCGCTGGCGGATCGCGCTCCCGGCGCTCGCGCTGCTCGTGCTGGCGCAGGGCCTGCCGCCGCTGCGTCTGCTCGAACTGACGCCCGGCGAGCGGGTGCGCTTCTACCGGGACGGGATCATGGCCTCGGTGAGCATCAGCGAAGACCCGGCCGGCGTGCTGCGCCTGCGCATCGACAACCGGGCCCAGGAAGGCAGCAGCCAGGCCGGGCTGGTCGAACAGCGCCTCGCCCTGCTGCCGCTGCTGATGCACCCTGACCCGCGGCGGGCCTTGTTCCTGGGGCTGGGCACCGGCTACACCGCGCAGGTCGCGGCGATCGACCCCCGCCTGCGCGTCGATGCGGTCGAACTGCTGCCCGAGGTGGTCGAGGCCTCGCGCATCTTCATGAACCTGCCGGGCGCGCCGCGTCCGCAGAAGCCGCCCCGCCTGATCGTCGCTGACGCGCGCCGCTTCGTCCTGGCCGGGCAGTCCGGCTACGACCTCATCGTTGCCGACCTGTTCCATCCGGCCCGCAGCGGCGCGGCCAGCCTCTACACCCGCGAGCACTTCCAGGCGCTGCGGGGGCGGCTCGCGCCCGGGGGCGTCGTCTGCCAGTGGCTGGCGCTGCACCAGATGGAGGTGGACACCTTCCGCCAGATCCTGGCGGCCTTCCGCGAGGCTTTCCCCACGGCGGTGGCGGTGCTGGCCTCCAACAGTCTCGACACGCCGGTCATCGGGCTGCTCGCCCGTCCGGATGAGCCCCTGCCGGGACCGCAGGCGGTCGCTGCCCGCCACCGCGCGGCCCGCCTCGCCTATGGCGATCTCCTGGAGCGCGCCCGGCTCGTCGATGAATACGCGGTGCTGGGCGCGCTCTTCTCCGGACCTGCCGGCCTGCAGGCCGCCGCGGCAGACGCCCCGGTCAATCGGGATGACCGGCCGGTGGTGGCGCACGCGGCCGCCTGGGACACCTACGCGCCGCAGCGCCCGCCGCGGGAGCGGCTTGCCGCGCTGCTCGATGCGGCAACACCCTGGCCCGACCTCGCCGCCGCCCCCATCGCCTGGGAAGACCCCGCGCAGGCGGCCGCGATGGCGGCCTACTGGCAGGCGCGCTCGCGCTATCTCGCCCTTGGCATGGCCCTGCCGACCGGCCTGCCGCCGCCCGAGATCCTCACGCGCCTCGCGGCGCCGCTGGGCGCGTTGCTGGCCGACAGCCCCCGATTCACCCCGGCCGCCGACACGCTTGCCGCGTTGCGTGCCGCCGCTGCCCGGGCACCCCACTCTTCCGCTCCCTAGGCCTCATGAACCCGACGCCCCCTGCCAATCCAGCCCAGCCCACTGCTCCCACCGAGCAGGGCGCCGACGCCCGCTCCCTGACGCCGCCCCCCGCCGGCCGGCCTCGGTGGCGCGCGCTGCTCGCCGAGCCGCTCACGCACTTCCTGCTGATCGGGCTCGCGCTGTTCGCCCTCGACCAGACCCTGGTCGCGCGTCGCGGCGATCCGATGCGCATCGAGGTGCCCGAGTCGGCCTACATCGAGGCGCGGACCCTCTTCGGCAAGAGCGCCGAGCGGCCCCCGGCGGACCCCGAACTCAAGGTGCTCATCGACCGCTGGGTCGATAACGAGGTTCTCTACCGCGAAGGGCTGGCCCAGGGTCTGGACAAGGGTGACGCGGCCATCCGCGAGCGGGTGATCTTCAAGGCCCTCAGCCTCACCCAGGCGGGCCTGACCCTGCCCGCCTACGATGAGGACACCCTTCGCCGCTGGTTCGAGACCAATCGCGCCCGCTACGACGCGCCGGCCCGGTTCGACTTCCTGGAAGCGGTGGTGGCGGGCGACCGGTCTGAGGCGCGGCTGCAGGGCTTCGTCAACTCGCTCAATGGCAAGGGCCCCAGCGACGTCGACAGCAGCCTGAACGTCTTCAAGGATCGCCCACGCGCGAACATCGAGTACAGCTACGGGCAGGCCTTCACCGAGTCCCTCGAGAAGGCCGAGCCGGGTGGCGCCTGGCTGCTCCTGCCCTCGGCAGCCGGCCCGCGGGTGGTGCGTCTGCAGGCGATCAAGCCCACCGTGCCGGCTGACTACGCGGCCATCCGCGCCCAGGTGCTTCAGGACTGGAAGGACGAGACCCTGTCGGTGCTCACCACCCGCGCGGTGCGCGAGCTCGGCGCCAAGTACCGCGTGGTCCGTCAGGAGTCGGCCCGGTGAGCGCCGCGATGATCGGCCCTGGCGGGCAACGGCCTCGGGCCGCGAGCGCCGCGTGGCGCTGGCTGGGCGCGCTGCTGCTGCTCCTCGCGTCTTGGGCGCCGTGGTCGGCGTCGGCCCACGAGACCACCCTCGTCGACCTGCGGGTGCGTGAGATCGCCCCCGGCGATTTCGTCTGGAACTGGGGCATCCCGGCCAAGGGCAGGCCGGTTGCCGAAGACCTCACCGTGACCTGGCCTGACCACTGCGAAACCCGCGGTCAGGCCTTGCGTTGCGGCACGCGCGGCCTCGCGGGCACGGTGTCGGTCGAGGGCGTGGGCCAGTCATACTCGGCGGTCATCCTGAGGATCGGCTGGGCCTCGGGCCGCGCCGAGGTCCATACCCTGACCGATGCCCTGCCCAGGGTGCGCCTGTTCGGTGGCGCGCAGGATGCGCTCGAGCTCTCGGTGGTGGCCGAGTCGTACGGCGTGCTCGGGGTCGAGCACATCCTCACCGGCTGGGATCATCTGCTGTTCGTCATCGGTCTGCTCCTGCTGGTCGGCTTTCGTCGTCAGCTGGTGGCCACGATCACCGCCTTCACCGTGGCGCACAGCCTCACGCTGGCGGCCAGCGCGCTGGGCTGGCTCACCCTGCGCTCGGCCCCGGTGGAAGCCGCGATCGCGCTCTCGATCGTGCTGGTCTGCGGCGAGGCGCTGCGAACGCGCGAGACCCTCTCGCGGCGCTGGCCGGCGCTGGTGGCGCTGCTCTTCGGGCTGGTGCACGGGCTGGGCTTTGCCGGCGCGCTGCGCGAGATCGGATTGCCTCAGGGGCAGTCCGCCCTCGCGCTGCTCAGCTTCAACCTGGGCGTGGAGGCCGGGCAGCTGCTGGTCATCGGCGTGGCGTGGCTCCTGATGGCGCTGTGGTCGCGCCTCGCGGCCGCGATCCGTCGACGCCGCGCGGGGTCGACCGCCGGTGAGGCGAGCCCTGGCCTCGCGGGGCGCCGAACGCTCACCTATGCCATCGGCGGTCTGGGCGCCTTCTGGCTGATCGAGCGCGTCGCGGCGATCGTCTTCTGACCCCGAGGCAGGCCATGGCCCAGAACGGCACGCTCCACGCGCTCTTCCCCACCCCCCTGCAATGGCTCGAGGGCCTGCTGCCCCCGTCCGAGGCGGCCGAGCTGTGCCGTCGCATGCAGGGCAGCACCCCGGTGGCCAACAGCCGCTCGCCGGTGCTCGCCCACACCCGGCTGCTCGCGCCCGGCGCCGACGCCGCCATCGACGGACTTGCCGCGCGGCTGCTGCCGGCGATCGCCGCCTACGGCGAACTGCTGCTTGGCGAGCCCCTGCGCTGGTCGATCAAGGAACTGTGGGCCAATGTCCTGCAGCCCGGCGGGCACCAGTCCTTGCACAACCACGCCAACAGCATCGTGTCGGGCATCGTCTACCTCACCCCCACCGAGGGCGCCACGCAGACCGTCTTCGTCAAGGGCATCGGTGGCCACGACTTCAAGTTCACCAACCAGAACCGCGGCACCCGCACCAGCGCCTTCAATGCCGAGCGCTGGATCGCCCCGCATGCGCAGGCCGGTGACGTGGCGCTGTTCCCGAGCTACCTCCTGCACGAGGTGCCTCCCAGCCAGGGCGGCGTTCGCGTGACGGTCGCCTTCAATGCCATCCCCGAACGCCTCGATGCCTGGGGCTACCGGCTCGGCCTGAGCGGATGAGCGCTGCCATGCCCTCCACACCGCCATCGCACGCAGACCTGTCGGCGGGCGCGCCCGCCAGCCCCGCACGCCGGCAATGGCTGGCGGCCAGCGCGGCGCTGGCGCTGCCTGCGCTGGCGCGCGGGCATCAGTACTACGCGCATCGCTTCACCCTGATCCATCCCTGGACCGACCCCACCCCGCCGGGCCAGACCCACGCGCGCATCCACTTCCGGATCGAGGATGTGCTCGAGCCCGACCGGCTGCTCGGCGCCCGGGTCTTCTACGCCCGGTCGGCCGAACTGCGGCGGTCTCTCGACGATCAGGCCGAGCCCGCGCCCTTCATCGACGTGCCGGTCGGCGCGCGGGTGGACTTCTCGCCGGGCCACCCCCATGTGCTCCTGCGGGGCCTCACCATGCCCTTGACGGCAGACCGCAGCTACCCGCTCACGCTCGAGTTCGAGCACTCGGGCCTGATGGTGGTGATGGTCTCGATGGCCCCGATCGACTGAACGGACCGCGCCGCGCCTCAGGCCACGTTGCGCTGTCGCCCTTCCCAGTGCGGCTCGCGCAGCTTGGTCTTGAGGATCTTGCCCGCCCCGGACAGCGGCAGCGCCGCGGTGAAGTCCACGCTGCGCGGGCACTTGTAGTTGGCGATCAGCGTCTTGCAGTGGGCCATGATCTCCTCGGCCGTGGCGCTGTGGCCCGGCTTGAGCACGACCACCGCGTGCACCGCCTCGCCCCAGCGCTCGCTGGGGATGCCGATCACCGCGCAGGCGGCCACCGCCGGGTGCCGCCCCACCGCGTTCTCCACCTCGGCCGAGTACACGTTCTCGCCGCCGGTGATGATCATGTCCTTCACCCGGTCGACCACGAACACGAAGCCGTCCTCGTCCATGTAGGCGGCGTCGCCGGTGTGCATCCAGCCGTCGCGCAGCGCGCTCTCGCTGAGCTCGGGCTTGTTCCAGTAGCCCTTCATCATGCCCGGCCCGCGCACGCAGACCTCGCCCACCGTGCCGCGCGGCACCTCGCGGTCGTCGGCATCGACGATGCGCACCTCGGCGGTGAACGTGGCCCGCCCGCCCGAGCGCATCTTGCCGGCCTTCTGCCCCTCGGCGGTGTGGTACCAGGCCGGCAGGATGGTGGCGCAGGGCGAGAGCTCGGTCATGCCGTAGGCCTGGGTGAAGCCGGCGTTCGGAAAGGCCTCGAGCGCGCGCTTCATCACACCCTCGCTGATCGGCGAGGCGCCGTAGAGCACCTGGCGCAGCGCGCGGGTGTCGTACTTCTTGAGGTCGGGGTGGTCGACCAGCATCTGGATCATGGTGGGCACCAGCAGCATCTGCGAGGCGCCCTCGTTCTGGATGCTCTCGAGCACACCGGTGGGCGTGAACGAGGGCACGAACACCGTGGTGTTGCCGAGGTTCATGCTGGCCAGCATGGCCGCGCCGTTGGCCAGATGGAACATCGGCGCGGCAAACAGCGTGACCCCGCCCGGCATCACGATGCCCTCGGCCACGTTCGAGATCGCGTTCGAGGCGAGGTTCATGTGGGTGAGCATCACCCCCTTGGGAAAGCCGGTGGTGCCGCCGGTGTAGAAGATGCCGGCGAGGTCATCACCAGAGCGCAGGGCGTCGGCCACTGGCGCGGCCTCGGCGATCAGCGCCTCGGTGCTGCGCATGCCGGCAGGTGTCTCGCCATTGCCCCAGTAGAGCACCGTGAGCGGCACCCGGGTCTGCGCGCGCAGGGTCTCCACCGTGGCGGCAAAGGCGTCATCGACGATCAGCACGCGCGTGTCGCAGTCATCGAGCGAGTAGGCCACCTCGGCCGCGCTCCAGCGGATGTTCACCGGATTGACCACCGCGCCCGCCCACCAGGTGGCGTAGTAGTACTCGAGGTAGCGGTCGGAGTTCATTGCCATCATGGCCACCCGGTCGCCCGGGCCCACGCCCAGCGCCTGCAGCGCGCCGGCCAGCCGCGCCACCCGGTCGCCGAACTGCGTCCAGGTGTGTTCGCGGCCCTGGAAGCGGGTGGCGGTGCCGCGCGGCTTCTGCTGGATGGTCCGGTGCAGCGACTGGGTGAGATTGAAGCTGGTCATGGCGCCCTCGGCGTTCGGCTGGGAGCCCGATCATGCCAGCGCCGGCGCCGCGCCGTTGCGCGGCATCGCGATTGCCGATACCGTCGCCGCTGCGTCGCGGCAGGTGCTGCCGCCGATCCCTCGCATCCCCCAGGAGACCCCATGAACACCGCCATCTCCCCCGAACAGGCTGCCGTCGCGTACGCCGGCTACGAAGACCTCTGCCTCTACATCGACGGCGAATTCCTCAAGGGCGGCGGTCGCCGCGAGCAGGATGTCTTCGACCCCGCCACCGGCAAGGCCTTCGCCCGTCTGCCGCACGCCACCCGCGAAGACCTCGACCGCGCGCTGGCCGCCGCGCAGCGTGCCTTCCAGTCCTGGAAGCACAGCTCGCCGCTCGAGCGCAGCCGCATCCTGCGCAAGGTGGCCGAGCTCTCGCGCGAGCGCGCCAAGGACATCGGCCGCAACATCACGCTCGACATGGGCAAGCCGGTGGCCGAGGCCGTGGGCGAGGTGGTCTCGTGCTCGGAACACTGCGAGTGGCATGCCGAGGAGTGCCGGCGCATCTACGGCCGCGTGATCCCGCCGCGTCTGCCCAACGTGCGCCAGATGGTGCTGCGCGAGCCCATCGGCGTGTGCGCCGCCTTCACGCCCTGGAACTTCCCGTACAACCAGGCCATCCGCAAGATCGCCGCGGCCATCGGCGCCGGCTGCACCATCGTCATCAAGGGCCCCGAGGACGCGCCCAGCGCGGTGGTCGCCATCGCCCGCATGTTCCATGAGGCCGGCCTGCCCCCGGGCGTGCTCAACCTGGTCTGGGGCGTGCCCGGCGAGGTCTCGCAGTACCTGATCAACTCGCCGATCGTGCGCAAGGTGTCGTTCACCGGCTCGGTGCCGGTGGGCAAGCAGCTCGCCGCCATGGCCGGCGCGCAGATGAAGCGGGTCACCATGGAGCTGGGCGGCCACTCGCCGGTGATCGTGTTCGACGACGCCGACATCGACCGTGCCTGCGACCTGCTGGTGGGCTTCAAGTTCCGCAACGCCGGCCAGGTCTGCGTCTCGCCCACCCGCTTCTACATCCAGGAGAAGGCCTTCGACCGCTTCGTGGCCCGCTTCATCGACAAGACCCGCGAGGTCAAGGTGGGCTCGGGCCTGCAGGCCGACGTGCGCATGGGGCCGCTGGCCCATGATCGGCGCCTGCCGGCCATGGCGCAGTTCATCGATGACGCCCGCGCGCGCGGCGGCCAGGTGCACACCGGTGGCGAGCGCATCGGCGAGACCGGCAACTTCTTCGCGCCCACGGTGCTCACCCATGTGCCCGATGACAGCCTGGTCATGACCAGCGAGCCCTTCGGCCCGATCGCGCCCTGCGTGCCCTTCAAGACGGTCGAGGAGGTGCTGGCGCGGGCCAACTCGCTGCCCTACGGTCTGTCGTCCTACGCCTTCACCACCTCCACGAAGAACGCGCTCGCGGTGCAGAACGGCATCGAGTCGGGCATGGTCAACATCAACCACTTCGGGCAGGCGCTGGCCGAGACGCCGTTCGGCGGCATCAAGGACAGCGGCATCGGCAGCGAGGGCGGCACCGAGACCTTCGACGGCTACCTCAACACCAAGTTCGTCACGCAGATGGACTGATGCCGCTGCCACTGGCGCCACTGCTGATCGCGCTGGCGCTGCTGCTGGGCGCCTGCGCCCCGGTCGCCATCTCGGGCGATCGGCCGCTGGCGGCGCATCACCGCGCCGACGGCTTCGTCAACAGCGACGGCACGCGGGTCAACAAGCCGCTCTCCGAGTTGCTGCGCTGGTGGTGGTCGCGCCGCGAGCTCGACCTCGATGCGATGGTCGCCCCCGATCGCATCGCCGCCGCGTGGCGCGGCATGCCGGTAGCCTGGCGCTCGGCCGATGCGCCCTGGCGCCTGCTGCCCGTGTCCGAGGGCGGCGCGGCCGCGCCGGCCCCGCGCGTGACGTGGTTCGGTCATGCCACGCTGCTCATCGAGGTCGGCGGCCTGCGCATCCTCACCGACCCGCACTTCTCCGAGCGGGCCTCGCCGGTGCCGTCGCTGGCCGGCCCCAGGCGCCTGCACCCGGTGCCCGAGGAGGCGCGCCGGCTGGGCCATGTGGACGTGGTGCTGATCTCGCACAACCACTATGACCACCTCGACCTGCCCACCGTGCGCGAGCTGGCCAGGCAGCCCGGCGGGCCGCCGCTCTTCCTGGTGCCGCTCGGGGTCGATGCCTGGATGCGCGAGCAGGGCATCGACTCGGTGAAGGCCCTGGACTGGTGGGAGAGCCATCCGCTGGGGCAGGCGGCCTTCCATTTCGTGCCGGCCCATCACTGGAGCGGGCGCGGGCTCTGGGACCGCAACCGCACGCTGTGGGGCGGCTGGGTGCTGCGGCATCCGGCGCTGCGCCTGTATTTCGCCGGCGACACCGGCTGGACCGACGACATCGCCGAGATCGGCCGCCGCCTCGGGCCCTTCGATCTCGCCGCGCTGCCGGTGGGCGCCTACGAGCCCCGCTGGTTCATGGCCGCGCAGCATGTGAATCCGCACGAGGCGGTGCGCCTGCATCAGGCCCTGGGCTCGCCGCTCTCCATCGGCATCCATTGGGGCACCTTCCAGCTCACCGACGAGCCCTACGAGGCGCCCATCCAGGACCTGCGCGCGGCGCTGCGCGAGGCCGGCATCGCCGAGGAGCGCTTCCGGATGCTGGTGCCGGGGCAGTCGGTGGGCCCGGCGCCGGGGGCGGCTGCGGGCCAGGGCGTCCTGCTGCGCTGAACCGGCGGCCGTCGCCGAGGGCGGGCGTGCGGGCCTCAGTGGATCTCGGGGTCGCCGGTGGCCGCCTCGGCCTGCTCGCCCAGGAAGTCGAAGTCACAGCCCTCGTTGGCCTGGCTGACATGCTTCAGGTAGAGCGCGCCGAAGCCGCGCGAGAAGCGCGGTGCGGGCGGCGTCCAGGCCGCGCGCCGGCGCGCGAGCTCGGCCTCGTCCACCTTCAGCGCCAGGCGCCGGCCGGGCACATCGAGCTCGATGAGATCGCCGTCGCGCACCAGCGCGAGCGGCCCGCCCACATGCGACTCGGGCGCCACATGCAGCACGCAGGCGCCGTAGCTGGTGCCGCTCATGCGGGCGTCCGAGATGCGCACCATGTCGCGCACGCCCTGCTGCAGCAGCTTGCGCGGAATGGGCAGCTGGCCCCACTCGGGCATGCCGGGCGCGCCTTGCGGGCCGGCGCTGCGCAGCACGATCACCGAGTCGGCGCTCACCGGCAGCTCGGGGTCGTCGATGCGCGCGGCCATGTCGTTGTAGTCGTCGAAGACCACGGCCGGCCCGATGTGCTGCTGCAGATGCGCCTCCATGGCCGGGGGCTTGATCACCGCACCGTCGGGCGCGAGGTTGCCGCGCAGCACCGCGAGCCCGTCGCTGGCGACCAGCGGGTTGTCGCGCGGGCGGATCACCTCGGGGTTGTGCACGGCCGCGCCGGCGAGGTTCTCGCCCAGGGTGCGGCCGTTGACGGTGGGCGCGTCTGTCTTCAGCAGGTCGGTGATGCGCGAGAGCAGGCCGCGCAGCCCGCCGGCATAGTAGAAGTCTTCCATCAGGAAGCGCCCCGAGGGCCGCACGTCGGCCAGCACCGGCGTGCCGCGGGCCAGCGCATCGAAGCGGTCGAGATCCAGCGCCACCCCGGCGCGCCGTGCCAGCGCGATCAGGTGCACGATGGCGTTGGTGGAGCCGCCCAGCGCGAGCACGGTGGTCACCGCGTTGTGGATGGCGCGGGCATCGACGATGTCGCGGATGCACAGGTCCTCCCATGCCATGTCCACGATGCGCTTGCCCGACAGCGTGGCCATCTGCGCGTGGCGCGAGTCGGGCGCCGGGATCGATGCCGCGCCCGGCAGGGTGAGGCCCATGGCCTCGGTGGCGCTGGTCATGGTCGAGGCCGTGCCCATGGTCATGCAGTGGCCCGGCGAACGCGCGATGCCCTCTTCCACCTCACGCCAGTCCTGCTCGCTGATGTTGCCCGCGCGCAGCTCGGCCCAGTACTTCCAGGTGTCGCTGCCGCTGCCCAGGAAGCCGCCCTTGTAGTCGCCGCGCAGCATCGGTCCGGCCGGCACGAAGATCGCGGGCAGGTTCATCGACAGCGCGCCCATGATCAGCGCCGGGGTGGTCTTGTCGCAGCCGCCCATCAGCACGCAGCCGTCGGCCGGATAGGAGCGCAGCAGCTCCTCGGTCTCCATCGCGAGCAGGTTGCGATAGAGCATGGTGGTGGGCTTCTGGAAGGGCTCCGAGAGCGAGATGGCTGGCATCTCCACCGGAAAGCCGCCGGCCTGCCAGATGCCGCGCTTGACCTCCTCGGCGCGCTGGCGGAAGTGGGTGTGGCAGGGGTTGATCTCGCTCCAGGTGTTGATGATGGCGATCACCGGCTTGCCGGCGTATTCGCTGCGGTGATAGCCCATCTGCGCGGTGCGCGAACGGTGGCCGAAGGAGCGCAGGTCGTTCACGCCGTACCAGCGGTGGCTGCGCAGTTCTTCGGGCTTCTTGCGGGGTTTGGCGCTCATCGGATGCTCCGGCAGACGGTGGCTGCGATGATAATCCCGGGGTCGCGGCGCCTCTCGCCCCGGCCACGTCCCGCCTGCCGTCCATGAACCCGCTGCCCTTTCAGGAAGCCGCCACCGCGCCCTGCGGACCGCCCCGGCGCCGCTTGCCGGCGCTCGCGCTCGTGCTTGCGCTCACCCTGGGGGGCGCGGCGCGGGCCCAGTCCACGCCGCCGGCCGTCGCCCCGGCTTCTGCCACCCCGGCCACTGCCACCCCAGCCACTGCCACCCCAGCCACTGCCACCCCAGCCACTGCCACCTCGAGCACCGCCACCCCCGGCGCCACCCCCGGCGCCACCCCCGCCCGGCCCCGCATCGGCCTGGCCCTGTCGGGGGGCGGTGCCCGCGGCTTCGCGCATGTCGGGGTGCTGCGGGTGCTCGAGCAGATGCGCGTGCCGGTCGACTGCATCGCCGGCACCAGCGCGGGCGCCGCGGTGGGCGCGGCCTACGCCGCCGGCCTGTCGCCCGACGAGATCGAGGCGCGGCTGCGCCGGGTCGACTGGGGCGACATCTTCGTCGACGAGGTCGCCCGCACCGAGCGGGCCTATCGCGCCAAGCAGTCCGATCGCGTGCCCCAGCTGGGCGTCACGCTCGGGGTCGATGCCAGCGGCCTGCGCGCGGCGCCCGGCCTGAGCGCCGGCCACAAGGTCGAGCTGCTGCTGCACGACCTGCTCGGCGTGAGCACCGAGCTGGCCAGCTTCGATCGGCTCGGCGTGCCCTTCCGGGCCGTGGCCACCGATCTGGTCCGCGGCGACATGGTGGTGCTCGATCGTGGCAGCCTGGTGCGCGCGGTGCGCGCGAGCATGTCGGTGCCCTCGGGCTTCGCGCCGGTGCGCGAGCAGGAGCGCCTGCTGGTCGACGGCGGCCTCAGCCGCAACCTGCCGGTGGATGTGGTGCGCAAGCTGTGCGCCGACGTGGTCATCGCGGTCGATGTCGGCAGCCCGCTGCTGCGCGAGGACGAGCTGCAGTCGCTGATCGGCGTGGCCGCGCAGATGGTCAACATCCTCATCGACGACAACGTCCGGCGCTCGCTCGCTGAACTCAACAGCCGCGACCTGCTCATCACGCCCGACCTCGGCCCCATCGGCTCCACCGACTTCGGCCGTGGCCTGACCGGCATCCCGGCGGGCGAACGCGCCGCGCAGCTGCGCGCGCCGGCCCTGCGCGCCCTGGCCGTGCCGCCCGCCGAGCACCAGGCGCTGGCCGAGGCGCGCCGCGGCTGGAACCGGCCCCCTGAGCGGGTCGACGAGATCCGCATCGCCGGCACGCGCTTCGTCAACCCGGTGGTCATCGAGGCGCAGATGCGCCATCAGGCCGAGGGCGTGCCACTCGATCGCGAGGCCCTGCACCGCGACATCGCGGCGCTCATGGCGCGCGGCGACTTCTCGCAGGTGAACTACCGGATCGTTCCCGAGCAGGGCAGCGGCGTGCTCTGGATCCAGCCCGGCGAACGCAGTCTGGGGCCGAACTACCTGCTGCTCGGCATGGGCGCGGCGGTCGACTCCAAGGCGAACGCCTACTTCAACGTGCCGGTGCTCCACACCCGCACCTGGGTCAACTCGCTCGGCGGCGAGTGGACCTCGCTGCTGCAGGTGGGCCGCACCCAGCGCCTGCTCACCCAGCTGATGCAGCCGCTGGCGCCCGATGGCCGCCTGTACCTGCTGCCCCGCCTGAGCACCGAGACCCGCCCGCTCAGCCTGTTCATGAACGACACCCGCGTCACCGACTACGCGGTGCGCAATGACCAGGCCGAGCTGATGGTGGGCGTGCAGAGCACATTGCTCGACGCGCGCATCGGTCTGGTGGCTGGCCGGCGCAGCAACAGCACCCAGGTGGGCCTGCCCATCCTGCTCGAGGAGCGCTACCGCCACGGCGGCGTCGCCGCGCGGCTGAGCATGGATCAGCTCGATTCCGTCGACTTCCCGCGCAGCGGCTGGGCCCTCGACAGCGGCGCCTACCTCGCCCGCCAGATGCTGGGCGGGGAGGTGCGCTACACCCGCCTCGAGGCGCATGCCCTGGGCGCCTTCAGCCATGGCCCGCACACCATCAATCTGCTCGGGCGGGTGGGCGCCAGCCCCGGGGGCGAGCTGCCCGCGCTCGACGCCTTCACGCTGGGCGGGTTCCTGAACCTGTCGGGCCTGCAGATCAACCAGCTGCTCGGCTCTTCCATGCAGTACGCGCGGCTCATGTACTACAACCGCGTCATGCCCCTGCCGCGGCCCTTCGGCACCGGGCTCTACCTGGGCGCCTCGCTCGAGGCCGGTCGCATGGAGAAGCCCTACGTCCCCTTCGCCGAGCCGCGCTGGCACACCGGCGCCAGCGTCTTCATGGGCGCCAGCACCGGGCTGGGTCCGATCTATGTGGGGCTGGGCTTCGGCGAGCGCGGCCGCTCCACGCTGTACCTGTACCTGGGCCGGCCCTAGCGCCGCGGGCGGGCGCGCCCCGCCGGCCTCGGGTAAGCTCGCAGGCCTTCCCCACCGGAGGCATCCCATGTCTGGACAGAACCAAGTCGCCCTCATCACCGGCGCGGGCAGCGGCGTGGGCCGCGCCACCGCGCTCGCCTTCCTCAACGCCGGCTGGCAGGTGGTGCTGGCCGGTCGCCGCGCCGACGCGCTGGCCGCCACCATCGCCGCCGCCGGCGAGCGCGGCTCGGCCGCCCTGGCCGTGCCCACCGATGTCGGCAACCCTGACTCCGTGCGCGCGCTCTTCGATGCCGCGGTGGCCCGCTTCGGTCGGCTCGACTTCCTCTTCAACAACGCCGGCACCGGCGCGCCGCCCATCCCGCTCGAAGACCTCAGCTACGCGCAGTGGATGACGGTGGTCAATGCCAACCTCACCGGCACCTTCCTGTGCATGCAGCAGGCCTTCCGGGTCATGAAGGATCAGAACCCGCGCGGCGGCCGCATCGTCAACAACGGCTCCATCTCGGCCTATGCGCCGCGGCCCAACTCGGCGCCCTACACCTCCACCAAGCACGCGGTGAGCGGGCTCACCCGCTCGGGCGCGCTCGACGGCCGCAAGTACGACATCGCGGTCGGCCAGATCGACATCGGCAACGCGGTCACCGAGATGACCGAGCGCATGGCCAACGGCGTGCCCCAGGCCGATGGCAGCATGCGCGTCGAGCCGCGCATGGATGTCGAGCATGTGGCGCAGTCGGTGCTGCACATGGCCGGCTTGCCGCTCGAGTCCAACGTGCTGTTCATGACCGTCATGGCCACCAAGATGCCCTTCGTGGGCCGCGGCTGAGGCGGGCGCCCTGGGCCGCGCGATGAACTCGCGCGGTTCTCGGTACCGGCCTTCCCCCAGGCCGCGCAGGCTGACTTACACTCGACCACCCGCCGCGCGAGAGCGGGCCCTGAGATTCCGGAGACTGCATGACCGCACCCGTGGTGAGCCTGCCCGCCGATGGCCTTGTCGCCGTGGTCAAGCGAGACTGCCCCACCTGCGAGCTCATCGAGCCGGTGCTCGCGCAGCTCGCCGCCCGCGGCGCGCTCACGGTCTACACCCAGGACGACCCCGGCTTTCCGGCCTCCATCGCCGGCCGCCTCGATGACACCGGGCTCGATGTCTCCCATCAGCTCGGCATCGAGATCGTGCCCACGCTGATCCGCCGCGCGGGCGGCGCCGAGTCCGCCCGCACCTTCGGCTGGGATCGCGCCGAGTGGGAACGCGTCAGCGGCGCGCCCGGCCTGGGCACCGGCCTGCCCGCCCTGCGCCCCGGCTGCGGCGCGCTCAATGTCGAGCCCGGCAACCTGGAAGACCTGCGCATCCGCTTCGGCCAGACCGGCCTCACCGCGCGGCAGGTGAGCTTCGGCGATGAAGAGGACGAGATCGAGGCCATCTACGAGCGCGGCTGGACCGACGGCCTGCCGGTGGTGCCCCCCACCCGCAAGCGGGTGCTGCGCATGCTCGGCGGCACCACCCGCAGCCCCCAGGAGGTGCTCGGCCTGTGCCCGCCCAACCTGGTGCCGCTCACCATCGAGAAGGTGGCCATCAACGCGGTCATGGCCGGGTGCAAGCCCGAGTACCTGCCGGTGGTGCTGGCCGCGGTCGAGGCTGCGCTCGACCCCGCCTTTTCCTGGCACGGCGTGCTGGCCACCACCATGTTCGTGGGCCCGGTCGTGGTGGTCAACGGGCCGGTGCGTCGCCAGATCGGCATGAATGCCCGCGGCAACGCGCTGGGCCAGGGCAATCGCGCCAATGCCACCATCGGCCGCGCCCTGCAGCTGGTCATCCGCAACGTGGGCGGTGGCCGGCCCCAGGAGGTCGACCGCGCCACGCTGGGCAATCCCGGCAAGTACACCTACTGCTTCGCCGAAGACGAGGAAGGCTCCTGCTGGGAGCCGCTCTCGGCCGATTTCGGCGTGGCCCGCGGTGTGTCGGCGGTCACGGTCTTCGCGGGCTACGGCCTGCAGGGCGTGGTCGACCAGAAATCGCGCACGCCCGAGAGCCTCGCCCGCAGCTTCGCTGAATCGCTCAAGGCGCTGCACAACGTCAAGCTGGCGCCGGCCTGCGATGCCATGCTGGTGGTCAGCCCCGAGCATGAGCGCACCTTCCGCGCCGCCGGCTGGAGCAAGGCCCGCCTGCTCGAGGAGCTGCACCGGCTCTGCGAGGTGCCCATCGGCGAGCTGGTCCGTGGCGCCAAGGGCATCGATGAAGGCCTGCCCGCCACGGCTGGCGGCGCCTCGCGCAACAAGCTGCGCAAGGGCGGCCTGCTGATCGTTCGCGCCGGCGGTGGCGCCGGCATGTTCTCGGGCATCATCGGAGGCTGGACCTCCGGCGGCTTCGCCGGATCCGTCCCCGTCAACAAGGAGGTGAAATCGTGACCGTCGTCCTCGACCCGACTGCAGAGCAGTCGGCCTCGTCTCGACCGCGCCTGGCGCGGCCCGAGCAGTTGCAGGGCCTCACCGTGGGCCTGCTCGACATCTCCAAGCCGCGCGGCGATGTCTTCCTTGACCGCCTGGAAACGCTGCTCACGCAGCGCGGCGTGGCGGTGCGGCGCTACATGAAGCCCACCGTGGCCAAGCCGGCGCCGGTGCCTCTTCGGCACCAGATGGTCGGCGAGGTCAATGTGGTCATCGAAGGGCTGGCTGACTGAGGCTCCTGCACGTCGTGCTGTACGCATGACCTCGCAGATCTCGAAGCCAGCGGCATCCCCAGCGTGGGGGTGGCCACCACCGAGTTCATCGACGCGGCCGCGGTTCAGTCCAAGGCCCTGGGCACCGATCCGGCGTATGTGTTCGTGCCGCATCCGGTCCAGGACCGCACCGACGATGAAATGCGCAAGATGGCCGACGACCACCTCGAGGCCATCCTGGCCCTGCTGGTGAAGAAGGCCTGACCCGGAGTTGCTGATGAAATCCGCCGCCCCCACCGGGCGGCGGCGGTTGCTCGGCGGGCTGCTTGCCGCGGGGGCCGTCGCCGCCGCGTTGCCTGCTGCCGCGCAGTCGCCGGCACAGGGCTTCCCCAGCAAGCCCATCCAGATCGTGGTGGGCTTTGCGGCCGGCACCACCACCGACACCATCGCTCGGGTGGCGGCCGAGCAGTTGCGCACCCGCCTTGGCCAGCCCGTGGTGGTCATCAACAAGCCCGGCGCCAACGGCGTGATCGGCGCCACCGAGGTGGCCCGTGCCACGCCTGATGGCCACACGCTGCTGGTCACCAACAGCAGCAGCATCACGGTCAACCCGCACCTGTACCGCAAGCTCGGCTACGCCATGGCCGACTTCGCGCCGGTCACGCTCGTGACCTCGGCGCCGCTGATTCTCACCCTGAACCCCACCAACGAGCGCACCGGCCACATCCGCACGGTGGCTGATCTGGTCACCTGGGCCAAGGCCCGGCCCGGCGCGCTCAGCTATGCGGCGGCCGGCCCCGGCAACATCACCGGCCTGACCTTCCGCATCCTGAACAATCACGCCGGCATCAAGGCCAACGAGGTGCTCTACAAGAGCGCGGTGGCCTCGCAGCTGGGCGTGCTGGCCAAGGAGGTCGATGCCTTCATCGACACCCCGCTGGCGGTGCCGCCCATCAAGGCCGGCAAGCTCACCGCGCTGGCGGTCACCGGCCCGCGGCGCTGGCGCGACCTGCCCGATGTGCCCACCCTGAAGGAAGCCGGCTTCCCGCAGATCGACGTCACCTTCTGGCTGGCGCTGTTCGCGCCCGCGCAGACGCCCCCGGCCATCATCGAGAAGCTGCACACCGCGCTGGCCGGGCTCAAGGATGACCCCAACCTCGTGCGCCAGTTGCTGCCCCACGGCGATGTCGATCTCACCGGCCCCAGGGAATTCGCCGAGCGCATCCGTGTCGAGTCGGCCGGCTGGGCCGACATCATCAGGCGCGAGAACATCCAGCTCGACTGACCCTTCTTCAAAGAGCCTTCTCATGAGCGACAGCACCGAGTACACCCCGCCCAAGGTCTGGACCTGGAACAAGGCCAGCGGCGGGCGCTTTGCCAACATCAACCGCCCCATTGCCGGGCCCACGCACGACAAGGAACTGCCGGTGGGCCGCCACCCGTTCCAGCTCTATTCGCTGGGCACGCCCAACGGCGTGAAGGTGACGGTGATGTTCGAGGAGCTGCTGGCCGCCGGCCACACCGGCGCCGAGTACGACGCCTGGCTCATCCGCATCAACGAGGGCCAGCAGTTCGGCAGCGATTTCGTGGCCGCCAACCCCAACTCCAAGATCCCGGCGCTGGTCGATCGCAGCGGGCCCAAGCCTATCCGGGTGTTCGAGTCGGGCGCCATCCTCATGCACCTGGCCGAGAAGTTCGGCGCCTTCCTGCCGGCCTCGGGCGAGGCCCGCGCCGCCTGCCTGTCGTGGCTGTTCTGGCAGATGGGCAGCGCGCCCTACCTGGGCGGCGGCTTCGGGCACTTCTATGCCTACGCGCCCACCAAGATCGAGTACGCCATCGACCGCTTCGCCATGGAGACCAAGCGCCAGCTCGATGTGCTCGACCGGCACCTGGCCGAGAACGCCTACATGGCGGGTGATGCCTACACCATCGCCGACATCGCCATCTGGCCCTGGTACGGGGCGTTGGCCAAGGGCCTGCTCTATGGCGCGGGCGAATTCCTGCAGGTGGACGAGTACCGGCATGTGCAGCGCTGGACCGACGCCGTCGCGCAGCGCCCCGCGGTCAAGCGCGGCCGCATGGTCAACCGCGTGATGGGCGATCCGGCCAGCCAGCTGCACGAGCGCCACGACGCCAGCGACTTCGACACCCGCACGCAGGACAAGCTCGCGTCGGGCTGACCCGGCGCGCGGCCCCACCATGCCCGGCACGGCCGCGATCATCGCCAACCCCATGTCGGGCCGCGATGTCCGACGTCTGGCCGCGCGCGCCAGCACCACCACGCACGAGCTCAAGCGCGACCTGGTCGCGCGCATCGCCACCGGGCTCGATGCCATGGGCGTCGATGAGATCCTGGTGATGCGCGAGCCCTATCGCATCTCGGAGGGCGCGCTCGAGCGGCTGCCCATGCGTGCCCGGGTGCGGGTGCTCGATGTGGGTCTCACCCACGGCCCGGCCGACACGCTGGCCGCGGTGCGAGCCGCGCGCGAGGCCGGCTGCGCGGCCATGGTCTCGCTGGGGGGCGATGGCACCAACCGGTTGATTGCCAGCGCCTGGCCCGAGGTGCCGCTGGTGCCGCTGTCCACCGGCACCAACAACGTGTTCCCGGTGATGGTCGAGGCCACCAGCGCGGGGCTGGCCGCGGGTCTGGTGGCCAGCGGCCGGCTCGCGCCGCAGGAAGCGGGCGCGCGCTGCAAGCTGGTCCATGTGAGCGCGGGCCACTGGCATGACCTGGGCGTGATCGACGCGGTGCTGCTGCGCGATGACCACACCGGCAACCTGTTGCCCTTTGACCCCGCGCGGCTGGCGGCGCTGGTGCTCACCCGGGCCGAGCCGGCCTCGGTGGGCATGTCGCCCATCGGCGGGTTCCTGCAGCCGGTGGGCTTTGCCGATGATCTTGGCCTGGCGGTTGAACTGGGCTCGGGCCGCCCGCTGCGCGCGCCGATCTCGCCCGGCCTCTTCGGCGAGGTGCAGGTGAGCCGCTGGCAGGCGCTGGCGCTGGGCGAGCCCGTGGTCTTCACCGGGCCGGGCGTGGTGGCCTTCGATGGTGACCGCCTGCGCGAACTCGCCGCCGGCGAGCAGGCCACGGTGTGCGTGCGGCGCGATGGCCCGTGGGTCATCGATGTGGCGGCCAGCCTGCGCCTGGCCGCGCAACGCGGACTGCTGCCCGGCTGAAGCTGCGTGATCCCGGCGCGGCCTTCATCGTCTTCTGTCCTGCAAGCGGAGAACACCATGCACCTGGAAGGCAGATCAGCCATCGTCACCGGCGCCGGCCGCGGCATTGGCCGCGAGGTGGCCCTGCTGCTCGCGCGCGAAGGCGCGCGGGTGGTGGTCAACGATACCGGCGTGGGGCGCAGCGGCGAACCCACCGATGAGCGGCCCGCCGACGCCGTGGTGGCGGAAATTCGCGCCACCGGCGGCACCGCGGTGGCCAACCACGACAGCGTGGCCGACTACCAGAAGGCCGGTCGCATGGTGGCGCAGTGCGTGGACAGCTTTGGCGGCATCGACATCCTGGTGAACGTGGCCGGCATGCTGCGCGAGCGCATGATCTGGAACATGACCGAAGACGACTTCGACGCGGTCATCAACGTGCACCTCAAGGGGCACTGGGCCATGTCGCACCACGCCATCAAGTACATGCGGCGCGAGGGCTACGGGCGCATCGTCAACTTCTCGTCGGACGCCTTCAAGGGGTCGCTCGGCCAGTGCAACTACAGCGCGGCCAAGGCCGGCATCATCGGGCTCACCCGCTCCATCGCGAAGGAGACCGCGCGCTTCGGCATCACCTGCAATGCGCTGTGCCCGGCCGCCGACACCCGCATGATGATGACCGAGGCCGTCATCGCCAACCAGAAGCGCAAGCTCGAGTCGGGCCTCATCACCCAGGAGCAGTACGACCGCTTCTTCGTGGGCCGCGGCCCCGAGCACATCGCGCCGCTGGTGGGCTATCTCTGCACCGAGGGCGCCCATGCCATCAACGGCCATGTGTTCCATGTGGAGAAGGGCCGCATCCACACCTACTGGTACGGCGAGACCTTCAAGACCCTGAGCAACGACGGCGAGCTTTTCACCGTGGCGCAGTTGGCTGAGCAGTTGCCGGCGGCGGTGCTCGAGGGCCTCACGCCGGTGGTGCCGGCGGTGGCGCCGTCGGAGGTGGTGAGGGCGGGGGAAGGGCGCTAGGGCTTGTGGCAGCGCCGCGCCCGCCCGCGCAAGTCCTTCCCGCCCCACCACGGCCAATCCCGCGGTTGCCGGAACCCTGCGCCGAGGCGCGGCTGCTTCGGGCCTGCCCGCGCCGATAGAATCGGTCATCCCGTGCGCCGCAGGCGGGCGCGTCATCCATTCAAACCACAGCCCCAGGGGCGAAGGAGCCACACATGATCATCGATTCAAGCACCAGCGTTGTCGTCACCGGCGGCGCCTCGGGTCTGGGCCGCGCCGCGGCCATGGCGCTGGCTGCGGCCGGCGCCAAGGTGGCCATCTTCGATGTGAACGAGGCCAAGGGCGAAGAGGTGGCCAAGGCGGTGGGTGGCGTGTTCTGCCGCGTGGACATCAACGACGAGGACAGCGTGGTGGCCGGCTATGCCAAGTCGCGCGCGGCCATCGGCCAGGAGCGGGTGCTGATTCACTGCGCCATGACCTCGCGTCGCGGCAAGACCCTGGCCTTCGACAAGGCCGCAGGCAAGCTCAAGCGTCTGTCCACCGCTGACTACGAAGCCGGCGTGCAGGGCACGCTGATTGCCAGCTACCGGCTGGCCTCGCACGCCGCCGAAGGCATGGCCACGCTGCCCCCGCTCGAAGACGGCGAGCGCGGCTGCATCGTGCTCACCGCCTCGGTGGCCGCGCAGGATGGCCAGATCGGCCAGGTGATCTACGGCTCGGCCAAGGCCGGCGTGAACGGCCTGGTGCTGCCCATGGCCCGAGACCTCTCTGACCTGGGCATTCGCGTCAACTCCATCATGCCCGGCATCTTCGCCACGCCGCTCATGCTGGGCGCCGCGCAGAACGTGCTCGACAGCCTGAGCGCCTCGGTGCCCTTCCCCAAGCGGCTGGGCAAGCCCGAGGAGTTCGGCAGCCTGGCCCTCGAGCTCGCGCGCAACTCCTACTTCAACGGCCAGTGCATCCGGCTTGACGGCGCCATCCGCATGGCGCCGCGCTGATCGGCAGCCGCGCTACCGGCAACACCCTCACGGGGCCGCCCCTTCGGGCTGCCCCGTTTCACATTGGAGCAGCCCATGAGCGACATCGCCTACCAGACCGTCCTGCCCGAAGGCTGGCCGCGCCCCCGGGGTTTTTCGCATGCGGTGGTGGCGCGTGGCGCCACGCAGGTGCGCATCGCCGGCCAGGTGGGCGTGCTGCCCGGTGATCGCGGCGTGGCGGCCGACGCCGACATGGGCACCCAATGGGCGCGCGCCCTGGCCAACCTGGTGGCCGTGCTGCGCGCGGCCGGCGGCCGGCCCGAGCACCTGATCATGCTGCGCGCCTATGTCACCGACATCGGTGAGTTCAATCAGGCCGGCGCCGCGGTGGGCAAGGCCTGGGGCGAGACCCTGGGCAAGCACTTCCCGGCCATGACGCTGGTGCAGGTCTCGGCCCTGATCGACCCGGCCGCCCGGGTGGAGATCGAGGGCGAGGCGCTGCTGCCCTGAGCGCGGCGCGCGCTCACGCGTCCTTGTAGACCGGCGGGCGCTTCTCGATGAACGCGCGCAGCCCCTCGGCGAAGTCTTCGGTGCGGGCGCACAGGGTCTGATTGCGGTTCTCGATGGCGATGGCCGCCTCGAGGCAGGGCGCGTCCGTGGCCAGGTTCAGGCCTTCCTTGGTCAGGCGCAGGCCCATCGGCGAGGTGGCCAGCATCTCGTCGATGTAGGTCTGCGCGGCGGCCTCGAGCTGGTCATCGGGCACCACCTCGCTCACCAGGCCGGTGGCCAGCGCGCGCTGGGCGTTGATGAAGCGCCCGGTGAGCATCAGCTCTGCGGCCACCGAGCGGCTGACCACCCGCGGCAGGAAGTAGCTCACGCCCATGTCGCACGACGACAGCCCCAGCTTGATGAAGGCGGCGTTCATGCGCGCGCTCTGCGCTGCGATGCGGATGTCTGCCGCCAGCGCGAAGGCGAAGCCGCCGCCGCTGGCTGCGCCATGCACCAGCGCGATGATGGGCTGCGGGCAGTGGTGCATCTTCACGTACACATCAGCCAGCAGACCCTGAAAGCCAAAGCCGCCGCCGAAGGGCTTCTCACCCTCGCCGCGGCGCTTGATGTCCAGCCCCGCGCAGAAGGCGCGGCCGGCACCGCGCATCACCACGATGCGGCAGTTGCGGTCACGCTGCAGCCCGCCGAAATAGTCCGACAGCTCGGTGGCCATCTGGGTGGTGATCGCATTGAGCGAATCGGGCCGGTTCAGGGTGAGCCAGTGAACCGCGCCACGGACATCGACGCTCACGGTCTCGTAGGCATGCTGCATGAAGGTCTCCTTGGAATGGGGTAGGCAGCAGGGTCAGGGATAGCGCGGCGCGGGGCAAGGCGGGTGGGGTGGAAAGCGGGAGGGTGGGGCGGGCGAGTTTCCGAGTGGGGTGAGGTAACGGCGCGGCAACCCCGTCGACCCGCAGTGCCCGCATTTGGGTTTGCGTCACTCAGATGGCCTTGTCGCACGGTCTGCAGGATGAAGGATGGTCGGTACTGCTGAGCTTGCTAGCCGCCGAATGCTCGAAACTGGGTGCCGGTATAGTTCCGGAGCGGGACGATTGAGACGGTTGGTGTCCTAAGGCCCGGTTCGTTATAGACTTGGTCTAAGCTAGTTAAAGTTTCGGGCTCCACAGTGAACAAATCCCGTTTCCAGCGCTGTTTGAACTACCGAGTCCGCTTGCGGCCGATCGCGAGACGGTTCACGGGGTCGCGCGAGCTGAAGGTGATTGACGATGACTGGTTTGTCGCAAACATAGGCACCAGCGTAATGGGTGTGGAGATACACAATCTTCGAACAGGACATGTCGTCAAGTTGGCCTACGATCAGATTCATCACTTCGCCGATGATGTTGCGCGCGATTGGAACGGTCTATCGCACGGCTTCTTTGAATTGCGAGGGCAGCTTGCGCTGTCTGGTCCAAGGGCCACGTTTGAACCACTGCCTTCATATTGCCCAAACTGCGGCATGCCTACATCTCGTACCAAGCTAGCGTTTAAAAAATACTCGGTTGAAATCCATTCGCCAAGAACAAAGGAAATTGAATATGGCCCTTAAGAATCCACACAAGAAATTACTCACCGAGATGCACTTTGAGCGCGTCGGCGAACTCAAGGAAGTTTTGAAGAGCGATGAATTTGATGGTTCCCGCGTGATCTATGCGATCACTAACCCGGAGAAGACCGAGATTGTTTACATTGGAGACACTGAGCAGGGTCGCGACGTTCGTAGTAGGCTGAAATCACATATGAAGGACCGCGAAAAAGTCGGAATGGTCGAGGAAAATTCTGATGTTTACATCCACCTCATGGTCACCGAGTATCTCGTGCTCACAACTTTCGAAGAATTGGTCGGCGCTCTTCCGGCGCTGAACAAGAGAAAATCCCAAAAGCACGTTTAGCGTGACGGGGCCTAACTGGATCGCCCCGTTATCTCTAGACATCTGCAAGCCTCAAGCTCGAGGCTAAGCAGAGGGTGCTCTAGCAGGCTGCTGAAAAACTCGCCGACGGCGCTGGACGAGCAGCCGAAGGCAGGATAATCCGATCGTCCCGACCTGAGTGATCTGCATGCGCGGCGCCGATACCTTCACCGAGAGCTTGTTCACGATGCGCAAGCTGGAGGACTTCGTGCCTCTGCGCCACCCGCTGCGCGAGATCCGGGAGACCGCCAACGCGGCGCTCGAGAAGCTGAGCCCGATGTTCACGGCAATGTACGCGGCAGAGGTCAAGGGTGGCAGGCCGAGCATTGCGCCGCAGAAGCTTCTGCGAGCGATGTTGCTGCAGGTTCTCTACAGCGTTCGCTCCGAGCGGCAGCTGATGGAGCAGGTTCAGTACAACCTGCTGTTTCGCTGGTTCATCGGGCTGTCGATGGACGATGCGGTGTGGGTGCCGACGGTGTTCAGCAAGAACCGCGAGCGCCTGATCGAGCACGATGCGGTCATCCTGTTCTTCAACGAGGTGGTGGCGATCGCGCATCAGCGCGGCCTGCTCTCGGGCGAGCACTTCAGCGTGGACGGCACGCTCATCCAGGCGTGGGCCGGGCACAAGAGCTTTGTGGCCAAGGGCGACGGCCAGGACGCAGACGGTGGCGGCACGGCCGAGGACTTCAGGGGCCAGCGGCGCAGCAACGACACCCACGAGTCGAAGACCGACGGCGATGCCCGGCTCTACCGCAAGGGCAACACCGCCAGCGAACTGCGCTACATGGGCCACACGTTCAGCGATAACCGTCACGGCCTGATCGCCAACGCCATGGTGACCACGGCGGACGGTTACGCCGAACGCGAGGCGGCCAAGG
Organism: Burkholderiales bacterium; assembly: GCA_037146935.1. Taxonomy (GTDB): domain Bacteria; phylum Pseudomonadota; class Gammaproteobacteria; order Burkholderiales; family Burkholderiaceae_E; genus Quisquiliibacterium. The sequence goes on along the minus strand of JBAWWD010000024.1, from coordinate 1,993 downwards.
CGATGATCAACGATGCTCGCCAGGCGCTGGGCGACGACGATCGCGAGATCACGGTGGGCGCCGACAAGGGTTACGACGCCAGGGAGTTCATCGATGCCTGCGTGGCGATGAAGGTGACGCCGCATGTAGCGCAGAACACCTCGGGTCGCCAATCGGCGGTACCCGATGATCGCACAGACCGAGGGGTATGGGATTTCTCAGCGCAAGCGAAAGCTGATCGAACAGGGTTTCGGCTGGGCCAAGACGGTGGGCTGCATGCGTCAGGTTATGGTGCGCGGCCTCGAGCGCGTGGACCAAATGTTTGTGCTGACGATGGCCGCCTACAACCTTGTTCGCATGCGTAGCTTGGAGGAAATCCGTCCGTAGGGTGGCAGTTAAACGGGAATCACGCCGAAAATGCTTGCGAATACCCCAGAATCCATGAATTCCAGGCGTCAGGTTTCGCATGACGGCAATAACCGTCTGTGGTCCGCAAGGAGAGGAATGGGGACTCTGAATCGGCATGGTTTTTCAGCAGCCTGCTAGGCGTGTTAGAGCGATCCTGCGGGAAAGTTATCCCTTCATCGAAATCTAGATACAATTTGGGCCTCAACGAGCTAGTCCGTTCCTTCATCAACAGTGACCATTTTCACGCCAGACAATGAGCCGTACCTTGGACGGCCGCTGCTTGTGCTCTTTGACCGCACCATCACTAAGTCTATGGCGGTTCATCGTCAGCTTGGAGTTCGAACGTTCGCGACAGACTTATCTGCGATCCAGATTGCTGCAGTAGAAATAGTTCCTCAAGGAATAAGTATTGCGTTGAGTATGCGTGAACTGGTTCGTCAAGCCTACCTATTCTCTGCAGGCATTCTTATGCGACCACTCATTGAGAGAACGGGCATGATCTACCACCTTCACGGCAATGCCGCCGCGATTGAGGCTTGGAACAATGGCTGGCCCCGAAAGTCGCAACCAACTTTCGACAATCTCTTGGATTTGGTCATGGGACCAGGCTCCGACGAAGAACGGGCGGCTGCTAGAACCGTGCTTCACAAAATGGTCCATAGCGACCCTCGCTCTGCGAGCTTCAATGCCACAGTTCGGTCGGATGGCCTGCGTACCTCTGCTTCGGGAAAAGAACTCAATGAACCGATGAAGGCTGACACCATTAGTGCACTTGCGACGAACTGCCTTGAAAAATTAACCAGTATTTCTATTGAGCTTCTCGGCCCGCCCATTGAGCATATCCATTGAGGCCCAACAACTCATTCCAGCGGACCGCCTTTGGCGGCCGCTGAATTCAATCGTTAGGCGTCACGTTCAACAACGCCTCCCTGCTAGGGAAGAACAATGTCCACTAGACCTCTATCGATAGCGCTACTTGCCTTCGCTTCGGCGCTCATTTCATTTTGGAGTGCGCCCTGCGACGCCGAGACTCTCAACCTGGGCTTCAGCCGCCTAGCCCAGAAGGATGGCGGAACGACAACGGTGTTCTACCCGACACTGGCAAGCGAGATGCCGATTTCGCAAGGCCCGTTTCGGCTTTCTTGGGCCGCAGAAGCCGAACCACACTAAGGGAACGGAAGCCTGATTGTCATCTCACACGGATCGGGTGGCTCACCGTGGGTACACACCGATCTAGCTCGGACTCTTGTGCAGAACGGCTTCGTCGTCGCCATACCACAGCACGCGGGGGACAACTACTTGGACCCTTCAGAACCTGGACCCGCAAGTTGGAAGAAGCGCCCGTTGGAAGTCAGCCAAGCGATCGATCGAGTACTGACTGATCCAAGACTATCGCCTCTTCTTCGCCCGGGCTCTGTTGCCCTATTCGGGGGTTCAGCCGGAGGGCACACCGCTTTGTCACTTGCTGGCGGCGGGTCGTGTCCCCGTTCGTGGTGTAGAAAGCCTGCAGTAAATGCGCTCGGATCGTCCGCTCGGGTTGCTCCCTACATCAAGCCAGTGCCGGCGCAGCCGGCAGCCTGATCGCCGGATTCTCGCTCACCGTGGC
>JBAWWD010000023.1:0-75614 GCA_037146935.1 Burkholderiales bacterium | reverse complement strand
AAGCAGCAGGTAACTTCGCGCAATGGACCGTGGCCCTGGGCTCGGCCATGCCCGTGGTTGGCAGCCTCGCGCTGAGCTTCGGCTCGGGCACCGCAACCGCAGGTGCCGACTTCACCAACGCCCTGGCGTTCTCGACCAACGGCGGCGCCTCCTGGACTGCCTACAGCTCGGCCGTTGCCATCCCCGCCAACACCACCAGCCTGCTGGTGCGTGCCGCCATCCTTGATGACTCTGTCTACGAGGCGAGCGAGAGCGTGGTGCTCAACGCCACACTCTCGGCCACCGGGCGCACTTCCAGCACCGGCACCGGTTCGGTCACCATCACCGAGACTGACCTCCCCGGCCTGAACATCAGCGGCAACAGCGTCGCTGAAGGCGGATATGCCCAATGGACCGTGGCCCTGGGCTCGGCCATGCCCGTGGCGGGCAGCCTCTCACTGGGCTTCGGCTCAGGCACCGCCACCGCCGGCTCGGACTTCACCAATGCCCTGCAGGTGTCCACCAACGGCGGCAGCACCTGGACCGCCTACAGCTCGGCCCTCTCCATCCCTGCCAACACCACCAGCCTGCTGGTGCGCGCCGCGACCATCGAGAACACTCGCTTCGAGGGCAACGAGACCATCGTCCTCAACGCCACGCTCTCGGCCACCGGCCGCACCTCGAGCACCGGCACTGGCACCGCCACCATCCTGGACGATGATCTGCCCGGCCTGAACATCAGCGGCAACAGCGTCGCTGAAGGCGGATATGCCCAATGGACCGTGGCCCTGGGCTCGGCCATGCCCGTGGCGGGCAGCCTCTCACTGGGCTTCGGCTCAGGCACCGCCACCGCCGGCTCGGACTTCACCAATGCCCTGCAGGTGTCAACCAACGGCGGCACAACCTGGACCGCCTACAGCTCGGCTGTTGCCATCCCCGCCAACACCACCAGCCTGCTGGTGCGCGCCGCGACCATCGAGAACACCCGCTTCGAGGGCAACGAGACCATCGTCCTCAACGCCACGCTCTCGGCTACCGGCCGCACCTCGAGCACCGGCACCGGAACCGCCACCATCCTGGACGATGATCTGCCCGGCCTGTGCGTGACCGGAAACAGCGTTCTGGAAGGCGGCTGCGCGCAGTGGACGGTCTCTCTCGGTGATGCCATGCCCGTTGCGGGGTATGTGACCCTCGGCCTGGGCGCCGGAACCGCAAATGCCGCGGATCTCCAGTACCCGCAGTGGCAGGAGGTCTCGACCGACGGCGGCCGCTCCTGGAACTGGTACTACAACGGCACGAACATCGCCATTGCCGCCGGCACCCGCAGCCTGCTCGTGCGGACGCCCACGAACGAGGACTGCGCCATCGAAAACGACGAGACCGTCGTGCTGCAGGCCACCCTCTCGGCAAGCGGCCGCACTGCGTCCTCGGCGAGCGGTGCGGCCGTCATCCTCAACGATGATGTGGTGGGCGCCAGCATCAACAACATCAGCGTCAGGGAGGCCGGCGGAAGCGGCCAGCAGAACCCCGACGAAAACGACTGCACCAAGGCCACCTTCACGGTAAGTCTTTCCCAGGCCACCAACCGGGATGTGGTCATCGCCTGGGAGACGCGTGAAGGCACCGCCACCGACATCACCACCGGAACGAACTGGCATGGCAATGGCGGACGTGACTTCATCAGTGACGCCGGCACAGTGACCATCCGCGCCGGGCAGACCACCGCCACCATCACCATCCTGGTCACACCCGACAACCGCAGCGAACAGGCGGAGCAGTTCTCAGTGGTGCTGACCAGCGCCACGAACGCCCGAATCAGCGACAGCACCGGTGTGTGCACCATTCAGGCCAATGTCAGCCCGCTGGTACTCGACCTCGACGGCGACGGTGTCGAGACGATCTCCGCGTCTGCCGGAGTCTGGTTTGACAACGACGCCAGCGGTACCGCTCGAAAGGTCGGCTGGGCCGGTGCCGATGACGGCCTGCTGGTGCGCGACCTCAATGAAGACGGCCGCATCAACGACGGGGCCGAGCTCTTCGGCACCGGAACGTCAGATGGCCGTGGCGGCAAGTCCGAGCATGGGTTTGCCGCTCTGGGCCTGCTCGATGACAACCATGACGGGTTGATCGACAACCGCGATGCCGCCTGGAAGGAACTGCAGGTCTGGAAGGATGCCGACAGCGACGGCGTCACCGATCAGGGCGAGCTGATCTCACTGGCGGCGCTGGGCATCCGGTCATTGTCGCTGCAGCACGAAACCTCAGATGCGGTGCAGAACGGCAACCAGATGCTCCTGCAGGGACAGTACACCGATGCATCGGGCGCACGGCGGGAGATGACCGATGTCTTCTGGGGCATCGCCGATGAAGACGGTGCGACCGAACTGGTTCCTGTCAGCCGCGCCATGGGGGCAGCCGAGAGCCTGGCCGATGCCGGTGCACGGGTATGGGCGCCCGGGGCTGGCGACGGCAATGTGCTCATTCGCGGCTTCGATGCCGAGCACGACGTGATCGACCTGCGCGGCATCCTGCCCGACGAGACCAGCGATCTTGGCAGCCTGCTCAGCCTGCGCCGTGATGGCAACACCACGGTGATCGACATGCACGCGGCGGGCGGCGCGGACGATCGGCAGATCGTGCTCGCCGGTGTGGACCTGCTGGGTGAACGCTCGGCAAGCGAGGCGCTCGATGACCTGCTGCGCAAGCAGCAGCTGATGACCGCCTGAGGCCCGATTCGGGCGGGCCGGTCGGGCGGCGCCCTGGCAGGGCCCGCCCGGTCAGCCGGGCGAGGAGCGCGTCGGCTCAGCTCTCGGTGAAGGCCATCTGCCGGGCCCGCAGAATGGGCTTGAGCAGATAGGTGGCCACGGTGCGCTGCCCGGTCATGACATCCACCGTGGCCATCATCCCCGGCAGGATGGGGTGGCGATCCCAGGCGCTCGCGGCCGCGCCGGAATCCCGCCGGGTGCGCACCCGAACCAGGTAATAGGGGTTGCCCTTGTCGTCAGCCAGCGTATCCGGGCCGACGTGCTCGAGCGTGGCTGGCAGCCCGCCAAACACCGCGTAATCGTAGGCGCTGAGCCGAACCGTGGCGGCCATGCCGGGGCGCAACCTCGCGATGTCCTTGGGGGCGATTCGCGCCTCCACCAGCAAGGTGTCGTCCGACGGGACGATCTCCAGCACTTCCTTGCCGGGCTGCACGACACCACCTGGCGTGCGCGCATGAAGCACCTTCACGATGCCGGCAACCGGCGCCTTGAGCACTGTCTTGCTCACCCGATCATCCAGGCCTCGGGCATTCTCCCGTGTGCGGTCCAGATCGGCCGCCACCTCGGCCAGTTCCTGCCGGGCACGCGACAGAAAGGCCTGCTCGAGCTCCTGACGGCGGGCCAGCAGCTCGCTGCGGGCTCCCGCCAGACGCTCCAGAGCGGCAGCCGCGCCCGCGATCTCGCCGCGGGTCCGGACGATCTCGCGCTCCAGGCGCACCATGTCGAACTCCGACACCGCGCCAGTGCGCGAGAGCGGCTTGCTCACGTCGTATTCCCGCTGCAACAGGGCCAGCGCCGCGATCGTGGCATCCCGCCGACGCGAAGTCTCTTCCGCCTCCGCACGCCGCTGCTCGAGCTGACCATCGACCACCTGCAACTGCGCCGAGAACTCCAGACGGCGAGCCTCGAAGACCTGCTTCTCACGGGCCACCGCCATGAGGTCTGCCGCAGCCCCGTTCTCGCTGAAGCGCGGCAAGTTCTGACCCGAGGCCTCGGCACGCAGACGCTCGAACCGCGCGGTGAGCGTGCCACGGCGCGATCGCGTCTCACCCAGCGCCGCATCGGCGCGGACGGCCTCGATGTGAACCAGCGGCTGCCCCTGGGCCACCCGCTCGCCCTCCTTGACCAGGATCCTCTCCACCACGCCACCATCCATGCTGTGCACCACATGGACACTGCCGGCAGGCACGATCCGACCTTCGCCGCGGGCCACCTCGTCGATCTGGGTGACGCTCGCCCAGACCCCGAAGCCCACGATCAGCAGCAGGGCCAGATAGATGATCAGGGTGCCGCCACGCGGCGCCTGCTCCTCGAGGGCGATCTGCGCGTCCCTGGCAAAGCCCTGGCCGACGGTTCGCTGAGAACCCCGCACCGACTCGGCGTTGCCTGGGTTGAGCGCCGCACCAGCAGGCTGGCGCGACGTGGTGTCCTTCGGAGATGTATTCATGAGCATCAGCCGCGAAGCGCCGCCAGCACTTTCTGCCGGGGGCCATCGAGCACGATCCGGCCATCGTCCACGACGATGATCCGATCGACCAGGTCGAGCAGGGTGGTGCGGTGGGTGACAAGGATGAGCGAGCGGTTCACGCAGGCCTGCTTGAGCTGGCTCACCACCCGCGCTTCGCTCTCGCTGTCCATCGCCGAGGTCGGCTCGTCGAGCAGCAGCACTGGCGGCTCGTTGATCACCGCTCGCGCCAGCGCCACGGCCTGTCGCTGCCCCCCGGACAGCGACTCGCCGCGTTCACTCACCGGCAGATGGATGCCCGACGGGTGCCGCTCGATGAAGCCGCGCAGGCCGGCGATCTCTGCCGCCCGGAGCACCGAGCTGTCGTCGGCATGCGGCGCGGCGATCGCAATGTTGTCGCGCAGGGTGCCGTGGAAGAGCGTGGGCTCCTGCCCGAGATAGCCGATCGCGGCACGAATCTCGGCCGGATCGATCTGCCGACTGTCGATGCCGTCGAACCGGATGGTGCCTGCTGTAGGCCGGTACAGGCCGAGGATGAGCTTCTCGATGGTGGACTTGCCCGAGCCGATCCGGCCGATCAGCGCCACGCGTTCGCCCTGGGCGATGCGAAAGCTCACCTTGTCGAGCACGGGCCTGGGGTTGCCGGGATAGGCAAAGCTCACGGAGTCGAATTCGATATCGCCCCTGGGACGGCTGCGCATCACATAGCGCTCCTGGTCGTCACGCTCCTGCGGCAGGGACATCATCCCGTTGACGCTCTCATAGGCACTGCGGGTGCCATCCATCTGAACCAGCAGCGCAGCCAGTTGCGCAAGCGGCGCCAGGGCCCGGCTGGTGAGCTGCGTGCAGGCGATGAGCGCGCCCATGGACAGGGCGCTGTCGGCGATCAGATACACGCCGAGCAGCACCGTGGTCACCGTCACCATCTGGGTGATCCAGCTCGTGCCCTGGGTGGTCGCGGTATTGAGGAACTTGATCCGGGCGCCCTCCTGGGCCAGCATCCGCCCGCTCTCCTCCCAGCGGGCCTGCATCCGACCTTCCACGTTCATGGCCTTGACCGTCTCCAGACCGATGAGGGTCTCGATGAGGGTGGCCTGCCGCTGCTGCGAGGCACGCTGGCTGGCATCGGTCAGCGGCTTCAGACGTCGTTGCGCAAGCAGCGACATGAGCACCACCAGGATGAACGCGATGGCCGTCGGCAATGCCAGCCAGCCGCCGATCAGTGCGGTGGCCGCAAGAAACAGCAGCGCGAACGGCAGATCGATCAGCAGGCCGAGCGAGGCCGAGGTCAGAAACTCGCGCACGCTCTCGAAGGCACGCATGTTGGACGCGAAGGCGCCCACCGAGCTTGGCCGGCTTTCCAGCCTGAGGTTCAGCGCCTTGGCCATCACCCGCCCAGACACCTCCAGGTCGACCTGCTTGCCGGCCACGTCGATGAAACGGGCGCGCAGCAGCTTCATCGCGAGATCGAAGCCCAGCACCGCGCTCACCCCGATCGCGAAGGTCCAGAGGGTCTCGAAGGCGTTGTTCGGGATGACCCGGTCATAGACCGTCATCGTGAACAGCGGCATGGCCAGCGCGAAGAGATTGATCAGCAGCGACGCCACCAGCACGTCCCGGTAGGTCCGCCAGGGCTTGATCAATTCGCCCCAGAACCAGTGCGTCTCTGCGCGAAAGCGGCGTTGCGGCGCCCTGTCATCCAGGGCGAAGCGGTTCTTCACCGAGATCACGAAGCCGGCTGACTGCAGGTTCAGTTCGGCCAGATCGACCGAGACCAGTTCGCCAGGCGCCTGCGGGTACATCACCCGCGCCGTGGCAGCCTGACGATCCACATCCACCACCAGCACCGCCTGCTCATCGGCCAGCAATGCGATCACGGGGCACAGCGGCGCTAGCCGCTCATCGATCGCCGCACGGCTGACCCTGGCGACGAACCCGGCCCGGTTGGCCGCTCGCACGCACATCCGTGGCGACATGCCCTGCGGATCGATCGGCAGACCCGCGATCAGCGCCTCGCGCGACATCGGTCGGCCCAGCACACGCGTGGCCTCGTAGAGGCACATCAGCAAAGGGTCATCGACGATGTCAGCAGGGTCGATTCGCCAGGCGCCTGCCTTTTGCGGCGCTTCCTCGGGACCGCCCGCCCCGTCCGGGTGAGCGCCATTCGTGCGATGGGCCGGCCTGCGCGTGGCGGCGCGATCGTCTCGAGTCGCCGCCGGGGGCGCCGGGTGGTCAACTTCTTCAGGGGCGAGCATGCGCGGCTTTCAGGGGCGGTAGAGCTTCGGGAACCGGGATGTCGACTTCCTGTCCGTCAGCCGGAGCCAGGATCGGATCGGCCGGCATGCGCTCGACACGGGCGGCAGGCGCGAGCGCACCGCTCAAGCCAAGCAGCCGGGTCCGGGCCATCAGCAGGTCATGCGCGGCGCCGGCGCGCAGGCGGCGACTCTGCGCGAGTTCGTTCTCGGCGTTCAGCAGATCGAGCAGCGAGCGCTGCCCGATCTCGTACTGGACCTGATACAGCGCTCGGGCGCGCTCCAGGGCTTCGGCGTAGCGCTCCGCACTGCGGGCGGTCGTGAGCTGGCGCTCCCATTCCGACCAGGCCACACGCACCGTCTGCTCGATCGCGGCGCGCCGATCCTGCTGCGCAAGGCGCGCTGCCTCGAGGCGGGTGGCGGCGTCTCGCGCCCGGAGCTGATCGCCGCCCCCTGCGAACAGGTTCAGGTTCACCGTGACCAGCAGGCTGGAACTCGCGGCGTTGGGCAGCACCGCCGAGCGCGCCTCGAGGTCATGGCGCAATTCGAGCGCGGTCTTCGGATGAAAGGCAGATCGCCGAATGCGCAGTTCGGCGTCCACCGCTGCCGTTGACTCGGCCGCCGCGCGCAGGGCCGGCGCGTACGCCAGCGCCAGCGAGCTCATCCGGCGCAGGTCGGCAGGCAGCAGACGCTCCTCGGGATCGAGCTCGGGCAGGGTCTGCGCGGGCGCGATCAGCGCCGTACGCTCGAAACGCACCTGCGCCTCCCGGAGATTGGCCTCATCGACGCCGAGGGCAAGCTGAGCCGATGCCACGCGGGCCAGCGCCTGTTCGAGGTCGACGCCGCGCGACAGGCCCGCCTCCACCCGCGACCGGACCAGCGCGGTGAGCCTCTCCAGGTCATCGAGACTGCGCCGTGCGATCCCGATCAGCGCCCGGTGCCGCTGAACATCGATCCAGGCCCGGGCCAGGTCCTGGAGGAGCTGGTCCTCGGCATCGCGCAACTCGAAGTACCGCTGGTTGCCGATCCGGGCCTGACGCTCGGCCTCACCGCCGATCTCGCCACCGTCATAGAGCACCTGCCGCGCCACCAGCGTCGCCCGGCGACTCACGCCCGACACCTCGACCGCAGAGCCGCCGGCGAACGCATTGACCCGCTCACGCCCCGATTGACCGGCGAGGTCCAGGCGCGGACGCCAGCCGCTTCGCGCTGCCTCCACGGCGCGCACCTGCGCTTCGAAAACCGCCCGTCGCTGACCGATCTCGGGGTGCTGCGCCAGCGCCCTGGTTGCGGCCAGGCCAAACGGCTGGAGCCCGTCGATGACCCCGAACGCCGCCACCTGGGCCGCGCATGGAGCCGAGACGAGGCCGGCAAGGCCGAGCGCGACCGCACCGGCTGCGCGCTTCAGCACGACGGAACTTCCTTGGGCATCACGGGGACGAAGGGCCTGGACAACGGGAGTGACCCCGAAGATGCGCCAGCCGTCGCCCGGGGGCGAGTGCGATCCGCGCAGCGGTCGCCGTGTCTCGGCGAGCGGCGCCAGGAAGCCGAAGAACGGCGCCCTACTGGCGCAGTCGCCGCGACAGCCCGGTGGCCCGCTCCATCACCAGCATCATGACCAGCGTGATCGCGATGATCACCCCGGAAAGCGCCGCGATCGTGACATCGAGCTTGCCCTCGAGGTCCTGCCACATGCGGATCGGCAGCATGTCGGTGCGTGCATCGCGCAGAAAGAGCGACACCGGCACATTGTCAAAGGAGGACATGAATGCGATGAACGCCCCGGCAAGCACGCCCGGCCGGATGAGCGGCAGGGTGACCCGCCGAAAGCCGTACCAGCGCGAGGCGCCCAGGCTGGCCGAGCTCTCCAGCAGCGCCGGATCCACCTGGGCCAGCGCGGCGGTGGTGGTTCGGATGACATAGGGCACGCAGACCACGGTATGGCCGATCACCAGCGTCGTGATCGACACGCTCAGCCCCACGGCGCTGAAGGTCATCAGCGCCGCGAACCCGAAGGCGAGCGCCGGCAGCACCAGCGGCGACATGAAGAGCGAGTCGAGCACCTGCGCGGTCCGGGTGGCCGAACGGGCAATCGCCAGCGAAGCGGCCACGCCAAGGAGCACCGAGAGGACGGTCGTGGCGGCCCCGACCTTCAGGCTGTTCCATGCCGCGAAGTGCAACTGGTCGGCCTGGAGCAGCTCCATGTACCAGCGCATCGAGTAACCCGGTGGCGGGAACTTCAGCGAGTAGCCGTTCGTGAACGAGACCAGCAGCACCACCAGCGTGGGCGCGATCAGCAGCACCAGGGTAAGCAGCGCCAGCAGCCCCAGGCTGCCGCGAAACACGACCGTGGACAACGAAAGACGGCGGGCCATGGCGGGCCGTCTGTCAGGACGCCGGCACGCGCGCCGCGCGGCCGATGCGATTGAACAGGGCGACGCAGACGATGACGGTCCCGAGGAAGGTAAGCGCGATGGCCGCGGCAAAGGGGTAATTGGAAAGGGCCGACGCCTGCTGGTAGAGGTACATCGGCATGAACAGCATCTGCCCCCCGCCGATGAGCGACTGCGAGATGAACGCGGTGATCGCTGCCGAGAAGGTCAGCAGGGAGCCGGCCACGATGCCGGGCAGCGACAGCGGCAGCGTCACCTTGCGGAAGGTCTGCCAGTCACTGCCGCCCAGCGAGGCCGAGGCATCCGCGAGATTCGGGTCGATCTTCTGGAGGGCATTGATCAGCGGGAACACCATCAGCGGCAACTGCACGTTGGCCAGCACCACCACCAGACCCCCACGGGTGTAGAGCAGCTTCAGCGGCGCATCGATCCAGCCGAGGTCCATCAGCAGGCCATTGACGATCCCCTGTCGGCCCAGGATCACGATCCAGGCGAAGGTGCGGACAACCACGCTGGTGAGCAGCGGCAGCATCACGATGAAGATCACCAGCGGTTGCACCCTTGCCGGCAGGCGGATGAACACCCAGGCGAGCGCGTAGCCCAGCACCAGGCTGAGCAGCGTGACCTGCGCGCCCAGCCAGAGCGTGTCGGCCAGCACGCCCAGCCCGAACGGATCGAGCACCTTCAGCCACTGGCTGCCCGAACCCCACTGCGTCATCGCGGCATCGCCATACAGGCTGACCACCGCCAGCATGCCGATGGGCGCCGCGAAGAAGACCAGCATCACCACGGCCAGCGGCGAGGCCAGCCATGCGGGATACGCAGTCACGGGCACTTGGCGGCGCATGGGCTCGATCCCTCACGCGATCAGAGCTTGATCTCGCGATTGAATCGCTCGATCCACTGGGCGCGCTGCTCGTTGATCTTCTTCCAGTCCTGGAAGACGAAGCGCTTCTTCATGTCCGCCTGATCCTTGGCCAGCACGCGGGCGATCTCGCCGGCCATCTTGACCTTGGAGTTGGTCGGCACGATCAGGAAGGGGCTGTCCATCAGCTTGGCCTGCACCTCGGGCGACATGGCGGCCTCGATCAACGCGATCGCCAGGTCCCGGTTCGGCGCGTTGCGCACGAGATGGATGGTGGTCTTGAACGCGATCGCTCCCTCCTTGGGGGTGACGAACTCCACCGGCACGCCTCGCGCCTTGAGGATCTGGATCGCATTGAAGTTGCCCGGCGAGATGTCGACCTGACCTTGCTGGAAGAGCGTGGCCAGCGCGCCCGGGTTGGCCGCCACGGCAGCCAGATTGGGCTTGAGCTCGTTGAGCGCCTTGAAGCCGGCCTCGACATTGGCCTCGCTGCCCCCGTGCATCTTGGAGATCTCGACCAGGAAGCCGGTGCCCAGGGTGGAATTCAGGGTGGTGATGCCCACCCTGCCCTTGAACTCGGGCTTCCAGAGATCACGCCAGGACGTGGGCGCGGTCTTGATCTTCTCGGGGTTGTAGGTGAGGCCGACCACCTGGAAGAAGATCGCCGGGCCGGTGCCCTCCTGCGCCTCGGGGATCAGATCCTTGTAGTGGCGACTCTGGGCAACCGGATAGTCCTCGGTCAGGCCCTGACCGATCGCGGTCAGCGCGGGGCCCGGGTCATGCAGCATCACATCCAGCGGCGGGTTGCTGCGGGCCGCGCTCACCTTCGCGATCTGATCCACCGAGAGCAGCGGATCGAGGGTGATGTCGGCCTTGGTCGCGGCCTTGAAGGCCGGCACCAGCACGGCCTTGTGCGCCTCTTCCCAGCTGCCGGTGAAGGTGGCGAAGACAAGGCGCTTGGCCTGCGCGCGGCTCATGCCCGGAAACAGCTGCATGGCGCCGAGCGTGAGGCTGGCCTGGATCAGGGTGCGGCGGGAGGTCATCGATGGCTCCTGGTTGGGTGTGATGTAAGAAGAGTCAGAGCGAGTAGGCATTGACCCTGGTGCCGGGCCGCAGGCAGGCCGTGACGGTGGCCCCGGGCATGGGGATGGACATGCCCTCGGCGCGCGGCTGGCTGATGCGAAGCGCCTCGCCGTTGGCAAGGCGCAGTTCCTGGATGATGTGCGCCCCCTGCGGCAGGCTGAGCGCGAGTTGGGCGCTCAGCCCTGTGGGCTCGGTGCCGAGCACGAGGTGCTCGGGCCGGATGCAGACCGTGACCGCATCGCCCGGCTGGAATCCTGATCCCACGAGCCGGGCCGGCAAGGGCGTGCCCGCCACCTCAACCTCGCCCGCAACGGAAAGCACCCGCCCCGGCAGGGTGTTTGCCACGCCCACGAACTGGTTGACGAAGCGCGACGCCGGCAGGTCATAGACCGTATTGGGCGCCTCGAATTGCTCCAGGCGCCCGCGGTTGATCACCGCCACCCGGTCAGCCATCGACAAGGCCTCTTCCTGATCGTGCGTGACCATGATGCAGGTGATGCCTGCCACCCGTTGGATGCGCTTCACCTCGATCTGCATGTCCAGCCGGAGGCTCTTGTCGAGCGCCGCGAAGGGTTCGTCGAGGAGCAGGATTCGAGGGCTGACCGCGAGCGCGCGCGCCAGGGCCACGCGCTGCTGCTGACCGCCCGAGAGCTCCCGAGGCAGCCGCTGCGCGAGGTGCCCCATCTGCACCAGCTCGAGCATCTCGGCCGCGCGCTCGCGCTGACGGGCTCGGCTCTCGCCACGGCAGGCGAGCCCGTAGGCGACATTGTCCTGCGCGCTCATGTGCGGGAACAGCGCGTAGTTCTGGAAGACCACGCCGATCTCCCGCGCGTTGGGCGGCAGGTCATCGATGGCGCGACCGCCCACGCTAACCCGTCCCGCGGTCTGCGCCACGAAGCCGGCGATGATCCGCAGCAGCGTGGTCTTGCCGCAGCCCGAGGGCCCCAGCAGCGCCACCAGTTCGCCGGCCCGGATCTCCAGAGAAAGATCGTCCACGGCGGCACTGGCTGCGCCCCGATAGCGCTGCACGATTCCCTCGAGGCTGAGGTCGTAGGCAGTCGCCGTGGTAGCGGATGCGTTCATGCGGGCGCCTTTCGTCGACGGGGCGACACGGTGGCTGCACCCATCTCGGCAAAAGCCGCCTCGAGCGCATCGGTCGGGACTGGCGTGGCGGGCACCTCGAGCGATGACTCGATGTGGTCGAGATGATTGACCATCAGCCGCGCCGCCGTGCGGGAATCACCACGCTCGATCGCCTCGATGATGCTGCCGTGCTCGTCGTCACGGCAGGTCGACAGGATGGGGGCGGTGTTGGCGAGGATCGCCAGGCAGGTTCGCAAGGTGAGCTCGTCCATCGACTTGGCCAGCGCGCGGTTGCCCGCGGCCTGCGCGAGCGCGCGGTGGAACTCCCCGGAGAGCCTGACCGCGGTGCGGCGATCACCCGCCTTGTGCGCCCGCTGCTCGTCCCGGACGATGCGCCGCAAGCCGCTGAGGCCCTTGCGCGAGCAGTGCGCGCACAGGCGGGTGACCAGCCAGGGCTCGATCAGGCGGCGCGCCTCGAAGATCTCGCGGGTCTCGTCGAGATCGGGCGCCACCACGGTGACGCCACGGTGCGGTTCGCGCCTGACCAGCCCCTCGTGCTCCAGCCTGAGCAGCACCTTGCGCACCTGGGTGCGGCTGACCTCGAACAGTCCGGCGAGCTTCTCCTCGCGCAGGCGGGTGCCGGGAACGATCCGATACTCCTTGAGGCCGGCCACGATCTCGTCGTACATGCGCTGCGTTCGCGCCGACGGTCCGCCTTCGTCAGGGCCACTGGCGGGCGGGGCTGCCTTCTCCTCGCGATCGGTCTCCATGACCTCGACCGTGCAAGACCCATGCCATCTTCAAAGCAGCCGCCCGAGGCATAGCGCCCCACTGGGATACAAGGAAGACCGCAGATTGGATACAAGATGCTGTGCCGATCGGATGCAGAACGCACCAGATCAGCACCTTTCAGGCGCGCCTTGCACCAGGATCGTGCAGACCTACCCGGCAATGTGATCGCCAGGGCCTCTGCAACCCTGGCGTGAAGATTGCTTTTCGCAGCGGCAGTGAATTCGGAGACACCGTCATGAGCCGGACCCTGCTGGGCATGCTCACCCCATCCTCGAACACCGTGCTCGAGCCGCTGACCAGCGAGATGCTGCGCGGCCTGCCGGGCGTGAGCGCCCATTTCGGGCGCTTCGCCGTGACCCGGATCGCCCTCAGCGACGGAGCGCTGGCGCAGTTCGACACCCCGGGGGTGATGCAGGCCGCCACGCTGCTCTCGCATGCGCGCTGCCAGGTGATCGGCTGGAGCGGCACCTCATCGTCCTGGCTGGGCTTCGAGGCCGATGAGCGTCTGGTCCGCGCCATCGAGGCCGACACCGGCGCCCGGGGCTGCACCTCGGTGCTGGCCCTCAACGAGATCCTGGCCAGAACCGGTGCCCGGCGGCTGGGCCTGGTGACGCCCTACCTGGACGATGTCCAGGCCCGCATCGTCGCCAACTACGCCGCGTCCGGCATCAGCGTGGTTGCCGAGCGGCATCTCGGGCTCGAGGACAACTTCTCGTTCAGCGAGGTCACCGAAGCGCAATTGACGGACATGGCGCACGCGGTGGCCGCCGCGCGACCGGATGCGATCGCCATCCTGTGCACCAATCTGCGCGGCGCCGCGCTGGCACCGCGGCTCGAGTCAGCGCTGGGCATTCCGGTCTACGACAGCGTCTCCACCGTGGTCTGGAAGGCGCTGCAACTGGCCGGGGTGGACACCCGGCCGCTGGACGGCTGGGGCCGTCTGTTCAAGGAGCTCCGATGAGTCAGGCATTCGACACCGTGATCCGGCGGGCAGAGGTCGCCACCGCCACCGACCGCTATCTCGCCGACATCGGCATCCGCGACGGGCGGATCGTGGCGATCGGTCAGTCGCTC
Source organism: Burkholderiales bacterium (assembly GCA_037146935.1). Classification (GTDB taxonomy): domain Bacteria; phylum Pseudomonadota; class Gammaproteobacteria; order Burkholderiales; family Burkholderiaceae_E; genus Quisquiliibacterium. The sequence continues at coordinate 61,863 of JBAWWD010000023.1, read as the reverse complement.
GATGAAGGCGCCCGGACGATCGACGCCGCCGGGCGCCTGGTGACGCCCGGCGGTGTCGACGCCCACTGCCATCTCGATCAGCCGATGTCCGACGGCTCGAAGATGGCTGACGACTTCATCACCGGCACCCGCTCCGCGGCCTGCGGCGGCACCACCACGGTGATTCCCTTCGCATGCCAGTTCAAGGGGCACAGCCTGCAGGCCGCGGTCGACGACTATCACCAGCGCGCCCGCGGCAAGGCGGCGATCGACTACGCCTTCCACCTGATCGTGAGCGATCCGACGCCGGCAGTGCTCAAGGAAGAACTGCCGCGGCTGGTGAGCGAGGGCTACACCTCGTTCAAGGTCTACATGACCTACGACGACATGAAGCTCGGCGACCGGCAGATCCTCAATCTGCTGGGCGTGGCGCGCCGCGAAGGCGCGATGGTCATGATCCACGCCGAAAACAGCGACTGCATCGCCTGGCTCACCGAACAGATGCTCGACGCGGGCCTGGTCGCGCCCCGCTACCACGCGCATGCGCGCCCGATGCTGGTCGAGCGCGAGGCCACCCACCGCGCGATCGCCCTGGCCGAACTCGCCGATGTCCCGGTGCTGATCGTTCATGTCTCGGGCCGCGAGGCGGTGGAGCAGATCCGCGCGGCCCAGGGACTGGGCCTGAAGGTCTACGGCGAAACCTGCCCGCAGTACCTCTTCCTCACCGCGGATCACCTCGAGCTCGACGGCTTCGAGGGGGCAAAGTGCATCTGCAGCCCCCCGCCGCGCGACAAGGCCAACCAGGCGGTGATCTGGCGCGGCCTCGAGAACGGCACCTTCCAGGTGATCTCCTCCGACCACGCCCCCTTCGCCTTCGCCGGCCCCCAGGGCAAGCAGGTTCGCGGCGAGAACGCCCCGTTCAGCGAGGTGCCCAACGGCATTCCCGGCCTCGAGACCCGCATGCCTCTGCTGATGTCGCATGGCGTGATCGATGGCCGCATCGACATCCACAGCTTCGTCGCCCTCACCGCGACCAACGCCGCCCGGATCTACGGCCTGTTTCCGCGCAAGGGCACGATTGCGGTCGGCTCCGACGCCGATCTGGTCATCTGGGACATGAACGCGCCCCGGACGATCCGAAACGAGATGCTGCATCACGCGGTGGACTACACCCCTTACGAAGGCATCGAGGTCAAGGCCTGGCCGGCGATGACGCTCTCGCGCGGCACGGTGGTGTGGGACAACGGCCAGTACCTCGGGCGCGAAGGGCACGGTCAGTTCCTGGCCTGTGACCGCCCCGCGCCCGCGCGGGTGCTCGGTCGCGGGCATCGCGGCCCGCTGTGGCAAGCCGGCTGAGAGGCCCGCAGCCATGACCGCCCTGTGGCAGCTGGGTGCGCGGGAAACCGCCGGCGCGGTGAACGCGCGCGAGGTCAGCGCGCTCGACAGCGCCCGCAGCGCGCTTGAACGCCTCGCCGCCGTGAATCCGGCGCTGAACGCCGTCATCCACCACGATGCCGACTGGACGCTGGCGCAGGCGCGCGCCGTGGACGCCCGGCTCGCCGCCGGCGAGTCCCTGGCTCTGGCTGGCGTGCCGATCACCGTCAAGGACAACATCTGGGTGGCGGGCCGGCCCATCTCGCAGGGGTCGCGGCTGTTCCGGGACTTCATCGCGCCCGCCGACGCCTGGTCGGTGGCCCGGCTGCAGTCGCTCGGCGCGGTCATCGTCGGCATCACCAACTGCTCGGAGTTCGCCTGCAAGGGGATCTCGAACAATCCCCTCCACGGCATCACCCGTTCCCCCTGGGATCTTCGCCTGACCCCGGGCGGCTCCTCCGGTGGCGCGGTCAGCGCCACGGCCGCCGGCATCGGCGCGCTCGCCCTGGGTACCGATGCCGGCGGCTCCACGCGGCGCCCGGCGGCCCATGCCGGGCTGGTGGGCATGAAGCCGAGCTTCGGCCTGATTCCGTGCGGGCCGGGCTTCGACGAACCCAACTTCGGCCTCTCGGTGATGGGACAGATCGGCCGCAACGTGGCTGATGTCAGCCTGATGTGGTCGCAACTGCTCGGGCACGATCACCGCGACTGGGGATCACAGGCCGTGCCGCTGGCGCCGCCAACACTGGACGAACCGCCGGCGCGCACGCTGCGCATCGCCTGGAGCGCAGACCTCGGTTGCGACTTCGCCATCGACGCCGATGTCCGTGAAGCGCTTACCCGGCTCGTGGACAGGCTCGCCGCCGACGGCTATCGCATCGAGGAAGCCGCCCCGGCATGGCCCGAGGGCGTCCGGGAGTATCCGCTCCTGAAGCTGCAGCAGGCGGGGCTCGCGGCCCTGCACGGTGCGGCCATGGACGCCGATCCCGATCTGCTCGACCCCGACATCGCCGCCCAGATCCGCCTGGGTCGCCAGCACAGCGCCGAGGAGATCGCGCGGGTGCTCATCCTTCGCGAGCACATCTACGCGGCCTACGCGCGCTTCTTCGAACGCGTCGACCTGCTGCTGTGCCCGAGCACACCCACGGTCTCCTGGCCGGTCGAGCTGCTAGGCCCACCGGAGATCGGCGGGCGACCCGCCGGGCCGCGCGGCCATGCCGCCTTCACGCCGCTCTTCAACTACGCCCAGGCACCCGCCTGCTCGGTGCCCGCCGGCCTGGTCCGTGGCCTGCCGGTGGGGCTGCAGATCGTCGGGGCGCGCTATGCCGATGGGCTGGTGCTCGCGATGGCCGCGCATCTCGAGCGTCTGGCCGGCGACATGCCGCGCCCTCCCCTGTGGAGCCAGGCATGAGGCTGCTGCTGATCAACCCCAACATCTCCGAGAGCGTGTCCGCGCTGATCCGGGACGAAGCCCTGCGCAGCGCCAGTGCCGGCACCGAGATCGAGGTGGTCACCGCCAGCGCCGGCGTGGCCTACATCGAGACCCGCTTCGAGGCCATGCTCGGCGCCCACGCCGCGGCGCAACTCGCGGCGCAGCATCACGGGAAGGCGGATGCCGTGATCATCGCGGCCTTCGGGGACCCCGGCCTGCTCGCGCTGCGCGAGGTGATGCCCTGCCCGGTCACCGGTCTGTCCGAGGCGGCGCTGGCGAGCGCCTGCCTGCTCGGGCAGCGCTTCTCGATCGTGGCGATCTCGCAGCGCATCCGCGCCTGGTATGGCGAGACCGTGAACGCCTATGGGCTCGCGTCGCGCCTGGCCAGCATCCGGGCACTGGATGAGCCCTTGCCCGACATCGGCCAGGTGCAGACAACGCAAGCCGAGCGACTGGTGCAACTCGCCGAGCGCTGCGTGAGCGCCGATGGCGCCGACGTGATCGTCCTGGCCGGGGCGCCGCTGGCCGGCCTGGCCCGAAGCATCGCTGGCCGGATACCGGTGCCCGTGCTCGACGGGGTCGGCAGCGCCGTACGCCAGGCCGAGACGCTCGTCCGGCTGGGCGCTGCCCCCGCCAGTGGCGGCAGCTTCGCCCCGCCGCCCGAGAAGCCTCACCGCGGACTGAGCCCGGAAATCGCCGCCCTGCTCGGGCACGCGCAGCAACGACGTGTCCGTCGCGCTGACTGACCCCCACCCCGATCCCTTCGAACCGACAGGAGCAATCCCCATGCATGCCACCCTCACCCCCACGGGCGTCGCCCGGCGCTGGCTCACGCTCGCTGCCCTGATGCTCGGTCTGGCCGCCAGTGCTGGCGTTCAGGCCCAGGGCAACACCAAGGTCAAGATGGCCTACGCCAAGTGCGCCCACTGCCTGTCGATGGCGATGGTGCCGGGCCTCGCCAAGGGCGTGGAGATCGAGGCGATCAACTTCAACTCGGGCAATGACGCGCTCACCGCGCTGGTGTCCAAGAGCGTGGACATCGCCCAGGTCACCTACCTGCACTTCGTGACCGGCCTCGACAAGGGCATGGACCTGGTCGCCGTCTCGGGCCAGGTCAACGGAGGTTCCGAGCTTCTGGTGGGCAAGGACATGGCGCTTGCCGCCAACGACTGGGCCGGGCTGCGCAAGATGCTGGCCGACTACAAGGCCCAGGGCAAACCGTTCCGGGTGGCGGCCTCGCGCGGCAATGCGCAGGACCTGCACATGCGCGGCGAACTGCTCAAGAACGGCATCAACCCGACCCGCGATATTCAATTCGTGAACATTCCGAATCCGTCGGACCACGCCGCCGCCCTGCAGCGCGGCGAGATCGAGCTGATCGCCACCGTGGAACCCTTCGCCTCGCAGATTCGCCTGTCGGGCATCGGCAAGCACTTCAACTATCCCTATGACCAGGCGGCAGGACGTCTGACCAACCTGATCGTCACCCGCTCCGATGTGGTCCGCGACCGTCCCGAGGCGGTGCAGCGCACCGTGGCCGCGGTGGTGCAACTGGTGGATGTGCTCAACAAGGACAAGCAGGGCTGGATCGACAGCATCGTGAAGGGCACCGGACTCGATCGCACCGTGGCCACCGAGGCCCTGAAGAACGCCTTTCCCGACTACACCATGCACCGCGCGTCGACCAAGGCGATCAACGAGATGATGCGCGAGCTGAAGTACACCTCGCGCGACGTCAATGCCGACATCGACCGGAACATGAACTACCGGTTCCTGTCCGAGGTCACCGGCAAGCCGGCCAGCGCGCTGGGCTACTGAGCCCATGACGCCAGCTCGCCGTCTGCTCGACGCCAGAGACCGGCTGTGGGTGCCGGTGCTGCTGCTCGCCGGCTGGGAGTGGCTGTCGCGCTCGGGGTACATCCCGCCCGCGCTGCTGCCGGCCCCCTCCCGGGTGTTCATGTCCTGGGCGGACTGGATCTTCGCGATCGACGAGTACACCCAGGACGCGGCGGGCCGCTGGCTCAAGGATGCCCTGGCGAGCAGCGCCCGGGTGTTCGCCGGCTATCTGATCGCCGCGCTGCTGGGCATCGGGCTCGGGGTGTCGATCGGCTGGTCGCGCCTCGTCGAGAAGACGATCGAGCCCACCCTGCAGATGCTGCGCCCGATTCCGCCGGTGTCCTGGATTCCGCTGGCGATCATCTGGTTCGGCATCGCCGACAGGCCGGCGATCTTCCTGGTCTTCCTGGGGGCGTTCTTCCCGATTCTGATGAACACCATCCACGGCGTGAAGACCGTCAACCGCGACCTGCTGCGTGCCGCGGCCATGGCCGGCGCCAAGGAGCGACAGCTGCTGCGCTTCGTGGTGGTGCCAGCCGCCATGCCCAGCATCTTCGCCGGCCTGCGCATCGGCGTGGGCAGCGCCTGGATGCTGACCGTCACCGCGGAGATGGTCGCGGTCAAGAGCGGCCTGGGCTATGTGCTCTGGGACTCCTACTACTTCCTGCGCTATGACATGGTCATCGCCAGCATGATCAGCATCGGACTGCTCGGCTTTCTCACCGACCTGGTGGTCAAGCTGGTGATGCAGCGGCTGCTGCGCTGGCAGCACGCGGGCACCGTTCAAGGCACGCGCTGAGGAGCCCGGCATGTCGTTCATCCAGCTCGACCACATCGTGAAGGCGTTTCACGACCCGCAGCGCGACACCCGCACCCTTGCCATCGACGATGTCTCGCTATCGGTGGAGCGGAACCAGTTCCTGTGCCTGCTCGGGCCCAGCGGCTGCGGGAAGTCAACGCTTCTCAACATGATCGCGGGCTTCGAGAAGCCCACCGAGGGCACCGTGCGGGTGGGCGGCAGCCCGGTGGAGGGGCCTGGCGCCGACCGGGGCATGGTCTTCCAGCAGCCCAATCTCATGCCCTGGCTGCCGGTCTGGGACAACATCGCCTTCGCATTGAAGATCCAGGGCGTTCCCAGACAGGCCCGGATGGATGCGGCGCAGCCCTTCATCGAGGCCGTGAAACTGCGCGGTTTCGAGCGGCACTTCCCGAGCGAGCTCTCGGGAGGCATGGCGCAACGCGTGGGCATCGCCCGCGCCCTGCTGCAGAACCCGGCGGTGATCCTCATGGACGAGCCGTTTGCCGCGCTCGATGCGCAGACCAAGCTCGAGATGCAGGAGGAACTGGTGGCGATCTGGGAACGCTACCGGAGCACCATCGTGTTCGTGACCCACAGCGTGGACGAGGCCCTCATCCTGGGCACCCAGGTGGCCATCATGACCCACCGCCCGGGCCGGATCCGCGAGCTGATCGAGGTCGACCTGCCGCGGCCGCGGGATGTGACCTCACCGGTGTTCAACGAACTCAAGCGCCATGTGCTCGCGATGATCCGCGAGGAGGCGCTGCTCGCGCGCGAGGATCGCGCCGACGGCGCCTGACCCGGCGCCCGGCCGCGTCAGAGCGCCAGCCGCTCGGTGACCGTGCGCTCGAAGTGCGCGAGCGCCGGTTCGTTGCGACCGAAGATCGCCTCCTGGGGCGCGCCCGCGAGAAAGTTGCGAAGCATGCCCTCGCTCGCTGGGAAGTCCTCCTCGTCCACCGTGCGGATGGTGAGATCGAGATTGCGCTCCCAGTGGCGCTTTGCCTTGTCGGTGTCGACCGGATTGGGCGTGTAGAAATCCAGGTACATCACGCACTCGTCCACCTTGCCCGGCACCGGGAACACCCGCCAGGTCTCGATGTGCCCGGTCTGGCTCACGAACACCGTGTTCGGGAAGAGCACGTAGACCAGGGTGTGGTGCGCGAAGAAGTCCCACTGCGACTCGGGCAGATCGCGCTGCGTCTCGAGCGAACGGCGCGGCAGCACCTCGCGCAGGTGCATGCCGATGGGTTCGAACAGGCACATGTTGGGCACCAGCAGCGGGGCCACCGTGGTCCGGTGCAGCACCGCGAAGTGGTAGGGCTCCAAGAAGGTGTCGATCACCATCTTCCAGTTCATCTTGCGCTGGATGACCCGGGTCTCGAAGTGATGGTGGCCGGCCATGCCATAGCCGGCAAGCTCGGCATCGAGCGCGCCGAGATGACCCGCGACATCGAGGGTGGTGGCGCCGTCTTCGCGCGGGGTGACCGAGACCCAGATCATGCCGTGCCGCTCCTCGCAGGGCAGCGCGATCAGGCCATGCGAGGCCTGGTCGACCGGACCGAACGAGGCCTTGTCCGGCACGCCCACCAGACGGCCGTCGGCCGCGTAGGCCCAGCCATGGTACGGGCACACGAAGCGGTTGCGGCAGCCCTGCCCCTCGGCCACCCGCGCGCCGCGGTGTCGGCAGGCATTGCGAAAGGCGCGCACCACGCCGTCTTCGCCGCGGGCCACGAGGATCGGCACGCCGCAACGCTCTTCGGTGAAGAAATCACCCGGGTTCGGAATCTGGCACCCCATGCCCATGAGCAGCGGGTAGCGGCTGAAGAGCACCTCCCACTCGCGCTGGGCCTGCGCCGGACTGGTCCAGGTGGAAACCGGCTGGCGGTGCACCGCGGCGGCCAGATCGGTGTCACCGGTGGCCAGATGGGCCAGCGAGCGGCGCATCAGCGAGCATTGCAGTTCACGATCCATGCCTGGTGTCTCCCCCGGTGGTCCACGGGCCGGCACCGGCCCGCGCAGGCCTGCCCATCGGACCGTGGTCGGCCGACGATAGCTTTCGCTGAACGCAGCGTCAACTTGTTGCGCGCCAGCGCGTTCCCGTCGGCTTGACAGGCGCACCGGCCATTCGAGAGCATCTGCCGCACGCCATTCCGAAAGCCGGCCTGTTGACGCGCCCCACCCCTTCCAAGCGCCCTGCCCCACCAGACACTCCCGGACCGGACGGCCGCGCGGGTGCGGCGCCGCGGCGCACACGGGCCGAGCAGCGCGAGGCCACCCGGCGGGCGCTGATCGACGGCGCCACCCAGGTGGTCGGCGAGCAGGGCTACACCGGCGCGACCATCACCGCCATCACCCGTCGCGCCGGCGTGGCGCAGGGCAGCTTCTACAACCACTTCGAGTCGCGCGAAGACCTCTTCGACCGGCTGCTGCCCGAACTCTCCAGCCGGATGTTCGATCACATCAAGGCCGCCGCCGCGCACGCGAGCACCGACGCGCAGCGCGAGGAGGCCAGCCTCGAGGCCTACTTCGACTTCCTGGCCCGCACGCCCGGCTTCTATCGCATCCTCTATGAAGCCGAGACCTTCGCGCCCAAGGCGTATCGCGACCACGTCGACATGATCGCCCGCAACTATGCCCGGGTGCTCATGCGGGCCCGCGACCGCGGCGAGATCCCGGCCTTCAACCGGCGCGAGATCGAGTCGGTGGTCTTCATGCTGATGGGAGCGCGGCACTACCTCAGCATGCGCCACGAGCGCAATGGCGGCAGCGGGCGCCCGATGCCGCGCTGGGTCGCCCGGGCCTACATGAAGCTCATCCGCGGGATGTACCTCCCCTAGCGCCGAACCGCCAGAGGTGCCCTCCGGCACCCGCCCCCTCCCGGAACAGCTCACCTGCACGAAGGCCGCAACGCGGAATGCCGTTGGCGCGCCAGCCCTCTGAAAAGTTGACGCCAGATTCAGCGATCGCTACTGTCGGGCTCAGGAGACAGGCGATTCGCGCATTCCCCTGACGAGCCGGAACCACCGGCCGCGCCCGCGCGAATCCCGGCGGCACCCCATGACGGAAGTCCTGCAACTGCTCGTGTCGGGCCTCGCGACCGGCTGTGTCTACGGCCTCGTCGCCCTGGGCTTCGTGCTGATCTACAAGGCCGCCGAGGTGGTCAATTTCGCGCAGGGCGATCTGCTGATGCTCGGCGCCTTCCTCGCGCTCACCTTCATCACCACGCTCGAGCTTGGCTTCTGGCTCGGCACCCTGTGCGCGGTGATCGCCATGGCCGTGGTGGGCTGGCTGCTCGATGCCGTCGTCATCCGCCAGGTGATCGGCCAGCCGCAATTCTCCACCGTGATGCTCACCATCGGCATCGGCATGGTGATCCGCAGCGTGGCCGCCATCGCCTGGGGCCCCGATACCCGATCGCTCGCCACCCCCTTCAGCACCGGCATGGTCTCTGTCGCGGGGGTGCCGGTCTCCAGCACCTACCTGTCCATCATCGGCGGCACGGTGCTGCTGTGCGCGGTGCTGTTCGCGTTCTTTCGCTACACCCGGGTGGGTGTCGCCATGCAGGCCGCCTCGCAGAACCAGCTGGCCGCCTACTTCATGGGCATGCCGGTCAAGACCCTGCTGTCGGCGATCTGGGCGCTGGCGGCGGCGGTGTCCACACTGGCTGGCGTGCTGGTGGCGCCGGTGAGCCTCATCGATCCCAACATGGGCCACATCGCACTGCGCGCGCTGGCCGGGGCGGTGCTTGGCGGGTTCGGTTCCATTCCCGGCGCGCTGGTGGGCGGCGCGATCGTGGGCATCGCCGAGCTGTTCGCCGCCGCCTGGGTCGACGAGAAACTGCGCGACATCGTTCCCCACGTCATCCTGCTGCTGGTGCTGGTGCTGCGCCCGCAGGGCCTGTTCGGCGCGGTCGGCCGCAAGAAGGTCTGAGCCGTGCGCATCCTGTTCAAGACCGATTACGACGTCGATATCCGCTGGTACGAGGACCGCTTCGTCGCCCTGTGCTACCTCGCGCTGATCGCGGCGCTGCTGGTCGCGCCGCTGGTCCTGTCCGACTTCATCGTCGGCGAGCTCTCGCTGGTGCTGATCTGGGTGGTGGGCGGGCTGGGCATGATGCTGCTGGCCGGCTTCACCGGTCAGGTCTCGCTCGGCCACGCCGCCTTCGTCGGCATCGGCGCCTATGCCCACGCCTGGTTCCTCAAGACCGGCCTGCCCCTGCCCTTGTCCATCGCCGCGGGCGGCAGCGTGGCTGCGCTGGTGGGCGTGATGGTCGGCATCCCGGCGCTGCGGCTGCACGGCATGTACCTCGCGATCGCCACCCTGTCCATGGCCGCCATCGTGGAGCAGGTCTTCATCCGCTGGGAGTCGGTCACTGGCGGCTTCAGCGGGTTCTCCATGCCGACACCGGCCCTGTTCGGCGTCGAGTTCGACGGGGCGGGCTCGTTCTACTACCTGTGCCTGATCATCACCTTCCTGCTGATGGCCTATGCGGTCAACCTGCTGCGTTCGCCCACGGGGCGAGGCTGGATCGCGGTGCGCGACAGCGAGATTGCCGCCCAGAGCATGGGCATCCATGTGTCCTCGGCCAAGGTGAGCGCCTTCGCGGTGAGCGCCTTCTACTGCGGCGTGATGGGCGCGCTGTTCGCCCACAAGGTGGGATTCCTGGCGCCCGATGCCTTCTCGCCCATGCTGTCCATCCAGCTGCTGATGCTGGTGCTGATCGGCGGCATGGGCTCGCTGCATGGCGCGGTCTTCGGCGCGCTGTTCATCGTGATGCTGCCCACCGGGCTGTCCTTCGTGAAGACCTGGCTGCCCGAGTCGGTGGCGCGCCAGCCATCGCTCGAGGTGGGCCTGTACGGCCTGCTGCTCGCGCTGTGCGTGCTCTATGAACCCACCGGCATCAACGGCCGCTGGCAGAAGATCAAGTACTTCTTCGCGGTGTTCCCCATGTACAAGAAGGCCACCTTCATCCGCCAGAAGGCCTTCATGAAGACGGAGCGCCTGCGGTGACCTACTTTGCGGCGCAGGGTCTGGGCATGCGCTTCGGCGGCAACCGGGTGGTCGATGGCGTGGACATCGAGGTGGCCCAGGGCGAAGTCTTCGCCCTCATCGGCCCCAACGGCGCCGGCAAGACCACCATCTTCAATCTCATCAGCCGCATCTACAACCCCACCGACGGGCGCATCGTCTTCCGCGACCAGGACATCACCGCCATGCCGGCCCATCAGGTGGCGCGGCTGGGCATCGCGCGCACCTTCCAGAACATCGAGCTCTTCGAGAACGCCACGCTGCTGCGCAACCTGCTGGTGGGGCGCCATGTTCATACCCGCGGCAACCTCTTCACCGACGGCCTGTTCACGCCCCGGGTGAAGCGCGATGAACTCCGGCATCGGGAACGGGTCGAGGACGTCATCGACTTCCTCGATCTGCAACGCTACCGCGACAAGCCGATCCGCGACCTGCCCTACGGCGTGCGCAAGATCACCGAGATCGCTCGGGCGCTGTGCATGGAGCCCAGCCTCATCCTGCTCGACGAGCCCTCCTCCGGACTCAATCCCGAGGAGACCGAAGACCTCGCCTTCTGGATCCACGACATCCGCACCCTGCGCGGCATCACCGTGCTGCTGGTGGAACACGACATGCGCCTGGTGAGCGATGTGTCCGACCGGGTGCTGGCCATCAACTCGGGCCGCATGCTCGCGCAGGGCACGCCCGCCGAAGTCCTCAACCATCCGGAAGTGGTCCGTGCCTACCTCGGCTCCTGACACCGCCACCGGGGCGGCCACCACGCCCATGCTGGCGGTGGCCAATCTCGAGACCTATTACGGCCCCATCCTGGCCATCCGGGGGGTGAGCTTCGACGTGCCCCAGGGCGAATTCGTCACCATCCTGGGAGCCAACGGCGCCGGCAAGAGCACCATCCTGAAGACCATCTGCGGCGTGGTCGACCCGCAAAAGGGCAGCGTGCACTTCCGCGGCGAGGCCATCCACGGCAAGGATCCCGACGCGATCGCCCGGCTGGGCATCAGCCTGGTGCCGGAGGGGCGCGAGGTCTTCCCCTTTCTCAGCGTCATCGACAACCTGAAGATGGGTGCCTACAACCGGCGCGATTCCGACGGCATCGCCGCCGACATCGAGCAGGTGTTCGACTACTTCCCGTCCTTGCGCAATGCCATCCGCCGGGCCGCCATGAGCCTGTCGGGCGGCGAGCAGCAGATGCTCGCGATCGGGCGCGCGCTGATGGCCCGCCCGCAGGTCATGCTGCTCGACGAACCCTCGCTGGGGCTGTCGCCGCGGCTGGTCAGCGAAATCTTCGAGATCCTCAAGCGCATCAACCATGAGCGCGGCCTCACGCTGCTGGTGGTCGAGCAGAACGCCAGCATCGCGCTGCAGTCGGCCCGCATCGGCCATGTGCTCGAGATGGGGCGCATCGTCATGTCCGACACCACCGAGGCGCTCTCCCAGAAGGAGGATGTGCGCGAGTTCTACCTCGGCCTGAAGGATGCCGGCGTGCGCGGCAAGCGCCGCTGGAAGAAACGGAAGACCTGGCGATGAACGACCCGACGGTCGACGGCTGCACCACCATCCCGCAGCTGTTCCGCAAGCAGTGCCTGGCCCGCGGCAGCGCCACGGCCATGCGCGAGAAGGACTTCGGCATCTGGAAGTCGGTGAGCTGGGCGCAGTTCGGCGAGCGGGCAAGACGCGTGGGCATCGCCCTGCATCGCCTGGGGCTGCGTCGCGGCGATGTGGTGTCCATCCTCTCGGAGAACAACCCCGAGTGGCTCTACACCGACCTCGGCGTGATCGGCATGGGGGGCATCACCAGCGGGGTCTACACCACCGACTCCGCCCGGCAGGTGGAGTACCTGGTCAATGACAGCCGCAGCCGCTTCTTCTTTGTCGAGAACGAGGAACAGCTCGACAAGATCCTCGAGGTTCGCGACCGCTGCCCCAGCCTGCTGAAGATCGTCATCTACGACACCGAGGGGCTGGAAGACTTCCAGGACCCCGGGGTGATGACGTTCGAGGCGTTGCTCGCCATGGGCGAAGGCGACGAGGCGCTCTGGGAGGAACAGGTCGCGCAGGCGCGCCCCGAGGACGGCGCCATCCTGATCTACACCTCGGGCACCACCGGACCGCCCAAGGGCGCGCTGATGTCCCACCGGAACATGATGTTCCAGCTCTCGGTGAGCGATACCTTCTGCACGCTCACCCCGCAGGACCAGCTGCTGTCGTTCCTGCCCTTGTGTCACATCGCCGAACGCAAGTTCAGCGTGATGTACGCCATCAAGACCGGCGCGGTCATCAACTTCGCCGAGCAGCCCGACACCGTGCCCGAGAACATCCGCGAGGTGGCGCCCACGTTCTTCTTCGCGGTGCCCCGGGTCTGGGAGAAGTTCTACTCCGAGATCTCCATCCGCATGGCCGATGCGATCTGGATCGGGCGCTGGGCGTACTCGCTGGCGTTGGGGCTCGGTTACCGCATCGCCGATCGCAAGCTGGCCGGCCAGCCGGTGGGCGCGGGCCTGCAGTTCGCCTTCCGGATCGCTGACCGCCTCGTCCTGCGCAACATCAAGATCTGGCTGGGGCTGGACCGCACCCGGCTGATGGGCACCGGCGCCGCGCCGGTGTCGCCAGAGCTCATCCGCTGGTATCTGGCCCTGGGCCTGGAGATGCGCGAGATCTATGGCCAGACCGAATGCTGCGGCCTGGCCACCGTGATGCCCGAGCACAAGAAGCTGGGCACCGTGGGCCGCGCGCTGCCAGGCACCGAGGTGCGCATCTCGGAACGCGGAGAAATCCTGATCCGCGGGCCGCATGTCTTCAAGGGCTACCTCAACCAGCCGCAGAAGACCGCCGAGACCGTGGTGGACGGATGGCTGCACACCGGCGACGTCGGCGAGATCGACGCCGAGGGCTACGTGAAGATCACCGACCGCCTGAAGGACATCATCATCACCGCGGGCGGCAAGAACATCACGCCCTCCGAGATCGAGAACCAGCTCAAGTTCTCGCCCTACATCTCGGACGCGGTGGTGATCGGTGACCGCCGCAAGTACCTCACCTGCCTGGTGATGATCGACCACGAGAACGTCGCGCAGTATGCGCAGGACCGCAGCGTGCCCTTCACCAACTATGCCTCGCTGTGCGCGGCCAAGGAGGTGCGGGCCCTCATCGCCGAGGAGATCGAGAAGGTCAATCGCGCCGTGGCCCGCGTGGAATCGATCAAGGACTTCCGGCTGATCGACCGGCTGCTCACCGCCGAGGACGAGGAGCTCACCCCCACCATGAAGCTCAAGCGCTCCTTCGTGAACACCCGGTACGCTGCGCTCATCGAGGACATGTACTGAATCCGGGTCCGGCGATCGTCCGCGCCCGCCAGCCCACACCGAAACTCTCAGCGCTCCATCAACCCCAGGGCCACCGAACCGCCCGCTCATTCCCACACCAGGAGACACACATGGGTGCCTACCGCAGTGCTTCAATCCTTGCAGCCGCCCTGATCGGGCTGGCCTCGGGCGCGCAGGCCCAGGACGTGGTCTGGAAGACACAGGGCGTCACCAAGGACGAGATCGTCCTGGGCATTCACACCGACCTCTCCAGCGTGGCGGCCACCTTCGGCGTGCCCTCGTCGAACGCCATCCGCATGCGGGTGGACGAGATCAACGCCGCCGGCGGCATCCACGGCCGCAAGATCCGGCTGGTGGTGGAAGACAACCAGTACCAGGTGCCGCGCGCGGTGCAGGTGGCCAACAAGCTCATCAACTCCGACAAGGTCTTCGCGATCGTCGGCGCGGCCGGCACCCCGATGAACGTCGCGGTCCTGCCCTCGCAGCTCAAGGCGGGCGTGCCCAACCTCTTCCCGATCAGCTGGGCGCGCAGCATGGGCGAGCCCGTCCACCCGCTGAAGTTCGGCATCTACACCTCCTACCCTGACCAGATCCGCGGCGCGGTCAAGCACATGGTGGAGAAGAACGGCAAGAAGACGGTGTGCGCGATGTACCAGGACACCGACTTCGGCCGCGAGATCTACCACGCGACCATCGCGCAGCTGAAGTTCATGAACATGGAACTGGCGGCAGCCACCTCGCACCGGCCCACCGACACCGACTTCACGGTGGCGATCAACAAGCTGCGCGAGGCGAAGTGCGACCTGATCGCCATGGGCACCATCGTGCGCGACACGATCATCCCCTACACCACCGCGCGCAAGATCGGCTGGACCAACGTCGACTTCGTCGGCACCTCGGCCTCGTATGACCTGGCCATCTCCTCAGTGGAGGGGGGCGCCACCGACGGCTACCTGACCGTGGGCTTCTTCGACGTGCCCTCCGAGAAGACCGCCTCGCCGGCGGCTGCCGCCTGGATGAAGCGCTATCGCGAACGCTTCAACCTCGAACCCACCATCCAGGCCGCGCTGGGCTTCACGATGATGGACCTCCTTGGACAGGCCTTGCAGAAGGCCGGCAAGGACCTCACCACGCGCTCGCTGGTGAACGCGCTCGAGCAGGTTCGCAGCTACCAGGACGGCTTTGGCGGCCCCGAGCAGAGCTTCAGCGCCGAGCAGCACTACTCCTCGCGCGCCTCGGTGCTCTACAAGGTGCAAGGGCGACAGTGGGTCCGAGTCGGTCCGGTGCCCAAGCCCTGAACCACGCCCTGCCGGAGAAGCCGACATGCCCCATCGTTGCGTCCTGATCACCGGCTCGGCCAGCGGCATCGGCCGCGCCGCCTGCGAACGCTTTCTGCGCGCCGGCTGGTACGTGCTGGCCGCCGACTACAACGCCAGCGTCGGCGAGGCGCTTGCCCGCGAATGGGCGGCCGCCTTCCCGGCGCTGGATGGCCGCGGGCCGATCGGCTTCGCGCGTGCCGATGTCAGCGTGGAGGCCGACGTCGAAACCGCCGTGCATGCCGCCTGTGAACTTGGCGGCCGCCTCGACTGCATCATCAACAACGCCGGGGTCGGCGGCGCCTTCGGGCCCATCGACGAGATCTCGGTGACCGACTGGGACTACACCTTTTCGGTGCTCATGCGCGGGGTGTTCCTCGGCACCAAGCACGCGGTCCGGGTCTTCAAGGCGCAGGGCGATGGCGGCTGCATCATCAACACCGGCTCCATCGCCGGCATCAGCGGCGGCAGCGGCCCGCAGGCCTATTCGGCCGCCAAGGCCGCGGTGCTGAACTTCACCCGCGCCACCGCTCTTGAACTTGCCCCGCGCCGCGTCCGGGTGAACAGCGTGTCGCCAGGGGTGATCCGCACGCCGCTGTCGGAGTCGGGCAAGCAGGACGTGGGCGCGGCCATGGCGGGCTTTCAGCCCTGGCCCGACACCGGTGAGCCGGACCACATCGCCCGCGTGATGGAGTTTCTGGCCGGTGACGGCGCGGAATTCGTCACCGGCGAGAACATCGTGGTCGACGGCGGCCTGCTCGCCGGCGGCGCCCGTCTGGATGACCGGATCGGCGGCAACCCGGCCGCGCGCAATCTGGTCGGCGTGAACCGCGGCTCCACCGGCGAGCGGCACGCCTGGCGCAAGCTCTGAGGGGCGTCGGCGCGCGCGGGGCCAGCACGGCCCCGCCGCGCCGGTCAGTTCATGACCGTGCCGCCGTCCACCGCGATGGTCTGGCCGGTGACAAAGCGTGAATCGTCCGAGAGCAGCCAGCGCACCGTGCCGGCCACATCGGCGCTCTCGAGATTGCGGGTGATGGCCTGGCCTGCCGCGATGGTCTTGAGCGCGGTCTCGTGCTTCTCGCCGAAGAACTCGCGGGTGCCTTCGGTCTTGACGGCCGAAGGCGCGATGGCGTTCACGCGGATGTTGGCGCGGCCCAGCTCTCGCGCCAGACCGCGCGTGAGGCCGATGACTGCCGCCTTGGAGGTGGTGTAGTGCAGCGCGTAGGGCAGCCCATACAGCGCAGCCAGCGAGCTGATGTTCACGATGCTGCCGCCACCGGCATCACGCATGGCCGGGAACACCGCCCGGCAGCAATTCCAGATGCCCTTGACGTTGACGGTCATGGCCGCATCCCATTCGCCCTCGTCGATCTGATCGAAGCGCCCCCCCTTGAGCGTGGCGTAGAGCGCGGCGTTGTTGATCAGTCCGTCGATGCGACCGAAGGCCGCGAGCGCGGCAGCGGCCATGGCATCGACCGAGGCCCGATCGGCGACATCGACCGTGACGCCAATCGCCCGATCGCGCCGCGTGCCGAGCGCAGCGAGGGTCTCCTCGCAAGAGGCACGGTCGGCGGCCACCGCAAGACCGCCCTGCTCGACCACGTCCAGCACGTACTGGCGTCCGATCCCGCGGGCCGCACCAGTCACCACCACCACCTTGCCGTTCAGCATGTCAGGCTCCGGGCCCAGGCCGGGTGGCGCCGGGCAGAGAAAGAGGAAAGGAAAAAGCCGGGACCATTCTATTCAGCCGGCGACGCGCCGCGCATAAGCAAGTTCGTTTCCTGCATGAACGACTCGCGGCCGATGGGCAGAGGGCGATGCTATATTTCACCGGACCCCGACACCCCGACAGCACCCGCAACACCATCGCCCGGCAAACGCTGGCGCACCCACCGCGGTCGGGCCCATCCGTTCATCTCCCCAGGAGCATCGTCATGACACTGCTTCGATCCCTGTTCGCGGCCGCAGCGCTCACCGCGGTCAGCGTCAGCGCCTTCGCACAGGATCTCTTCGTCGGCTACCAGCTGCCCCTCACCGGCACGCAGTCGCAGTACGGCGAGGTGTTTCGCAACGCCGCCACTCTGCAGCTCGAGAAGTTCAACGCCGCCGGCGGCGTGGGCGGACGCAAGGTGCAGATCGTCTACGAAGACTCCAAGTCCGACCCCAAGGAGGCGGTGAACATCGCCCGCAAGTTCGTCGACGACAAGCGCATCATCGCCGTGCTCGGTGACTTCGCCAGCGGCCCCTCGATGGCCGCGGGCGAGGTCTACGGCAAGGCCGGCATGCCCCAGCTCAGCCAGACCGCCTCGCACCCTGACTTCCTCAAGGTGTCCAACTGGCAGTTCCGCAACATCACCACGCAGGCCCAGGAAGGCCCCTTCAACGCGAAGTGGCTGCGCGACAGCGGCGTGAAGACCGTGGCGGTGATCGGCCTGCAGAACGACTGGGGCCTGTCGGCCACCGGCGAATTCGCCAAGGCCTTCGAGGCGCTTGGCGGCAAGGTGACCAGCACCGAGCTGTTCAACCCGGGCGCGCGCGACTTCAAGGCCATCCTCACCAAGGTTTCGCAAGGCAAGCCCGAGGCGATCTACTTCGCGATGTTCTACGAGGAAGGCGCACTCATCCTGCAACAGGCCAGGCAGCTCAACGTGAACGCCCGCCTGTACTCGGCCTCGCCCTTCTACGCGCCCAAGCTGATCGAGCTCGCCGGCCCGGCCGCCGAGGGCGTGCTGCTGTCCACCACCTTCGTGGCCGACAGCCCCTCGCCCGCCGTCAAGGCGTTCGTGGATGAGTACAAGCGCCGTTTCAACAGCGACCCCAACCAGTTCGCCGCCCAGGCCTATGACGCGGTCGGCATCCTGCTCGACGCGCTCAAGCGCACCGGCGCGAGCGCCACCCGCGCCCAGATCCGCGATGCGCTGGCGGCCACCGCGAACTACCCGGGCGTGACCGGCAGCACCACCTTCGACAAGACCACCCGCGAGCCCAACAAGACGCTCTCCAAGCTGCAGATCAAGGACGGCCGCTTCGTCAGCGCGCAGTAAGGCCGGCTCCCGATGGATGCAAGCGTCTGGCTGCAGCAGCTCGTCAACGGGCTGTCGATCGGCCTGGTCTACGCGCTGATGGCGATCGGCTTCACGCTGATCTTCGGCGTGCTCAACGTGGTCAACTTCGCGCACGGCGAGGTGTACACGGTGGGGGCGTTCATCGGGCTACTGGTCATCACCTGGCTGGCGCCGCCCCTGTGGGTGGTGCTGCTGGTGGTGCTGGGCGGCGGCGGGCTGGCCGGCTGGGGGCTCGAGCGCCTGGCGTTCCGGCCCTTCCGGCGCTTTCGCGACGAGGCCTCGCTCAAGAGCAAGGCCATGCGCGAGGCCACGCTGCTGTCATCGCTGGCGGTCTCGATCATCGTTCGCGAGGCGCTCGAACTGCGCTTCTCGGGCGAGATGCAGACGATCGCGCAGCGCTACCTGCTGCAGACGCCGATCCAGCTCGGCCCGGTCACCATCACCGATGGCAACCTGATCATCTTCGGCCTCTCGGCCCTGTCGCTGCTGGCGCTGCAGTTCGTGCTCTACCGGACCCGCATCGGCATGGGCATTCGTGCGGTCTCCAGCAACGTGCTCGGCGCGCAGTTCGTGGGCATCGACACCACCCGCGCCATCGTCGCCACCTTCGTGGTCGGCTCGGTGCTCGGCGCCATCGCCGGCATCATGGTCGGCCTCTATCAGGGCGCCATCTTCCCGCACATGGGCTTCGAGCCGGGCGTGAAGGCCTTCGTGGCCATGGTGATGGGCGGGCTCTCCAGCATTCCGGGCGCGGTGGCCTGCGCGCTGCTGCTGGGCGTGTCGGAGTCGGTGGCCACCCAGTTCTTCAGCGACGGCTGGAAGGCGCTGGTCTCGTACTCCTTCCTGCTGCTCACGCTCTGGTTCTTCCCGAACGGCATCTTCGGCGCCCAGAAGGAGAAGATGTGAGCGCCCGGCTCAATCTCTGGCTTGGTCTGGCCCTGGTCGTGACCATCGCGGGCCTGATCGCCTCGGGCTCGAGCTACTTCGTCCAGATCGCGATCACGACCATGATCTTCGTGATCCTCTCGGCCAGCCTCAACCTCATCACCGGCTCGGCCGGACTGCTCAGCCTAGGGCATGCCGCCTTCTTCGGCGTGGGCGCCTATGTGGCGGCGCTGCTCGCCACCCGGTATGGCTGGTCGTTCTGGACCACGCTGCCGGCCGCGGCCATGGCCTCGGCGCTGGTGGGGGTGGTGGTGGCCATGCCCACCATGCGCCTGACCAGCATCTACTTCTCGGTGGCCACGCTGGGCATCGGCGAGATGATCTACGTCACGCTGCTCAACTGGGTGGGCCTCACCCGCGGGCCGATGGGCATCCGCTCGATTCCGGGCATCGAACTCTTCGGGTGGAAAAGCATCGAGTGCCAGCTGGTGGTCACCGCCGCGGTCATGCTCGGCGTGCTCTGGCTGGTGCACCGGCTGGTGCATTCCTATTACGGCAACTCATTGCGCGCCCTGCGCGAGGACGACGCCTGCGCCGATGCCATGGGCATCGACACCGGGCGCCTGAAGCTGCAGAGCTTCGGGGTGGCCTGCGCCATGGCGGGCGCCGCCGGCGCGCTGTTCGCCCACACCACCGGCTACATCAGCCCTGACAGCTTCCGCTTCGGCGAATCGATCCTGATCCTCTCCATGATCGTGGTCGGCGGCCTGGGCAGCCTGTACGGCAGCATCATCGGCGCGGTGATTCTCTCGGTGCTCCCCGAGCTGCTGCGTGATCTGGGCAGCTACCGCATGATCGCGGTGGGCGTGGTGCTGTTCCTGTCCATCCTGTTCCTGCCCCGCGGGCTGGTGGGCGAGGTGTCCGCGCTCGATCTCATCCGCCGGCAGATGCGCCACCGCCAGCAACGCCGTCCGGAGGCTGGCGCATGGTGAGCGAGAACCCGCCCCTGCTCGCGCTGCGCGGCCTCACCCGCCGCTTCGGTGGCCTGGTCGCGGTGCAGGATGTCGACGCCGACATCCACCGCGGCGAACTGGTCGGCCTGATCGGCCCCAACGGTGCCGGCAAGACCACCCTGTTCAACCTCATCAGCGGCGTCACCGCCCCGTCGGCAGGCACGGTGATGTTCGAGGGCCAGCCGCTTGCCGGGCTGCGGCCCTATCAGGTCGCACGGCTGGGCATCGGCCGAACCTTCCAGAACCTGCGCGTCTTTCCCAACATGACGGTGTTCGACAACGTCTCGGTGGGCGCGATCCGCGATTCCGGCCTGCGTGACGCCTTGCGCCCGGGCAGCCCGGCACATCTGCGCCACATCGGCGAGGTCTCGCGCGAGATGCTGGCCAAGGTGGGGCTGCTCGCGCAGGCCGATGAGCTCGCGGCCAACCTGTCGTATGGCAAGCGCAAGATGCTCGAGATCGCGCGGGCACTGGCCGGGCGGCCCAGGCTGCTGATCCTCGACGAACCGGCCGCGGGCCTGAATGACAGCGAGACGCTGGAGCTCTCCCGATTCATCGAGCAGTTGCGCGCCGAGGGGCTGACCATCCTGCTCGTCGAACACGACATGGGCCTGGTGATGCGCATCTGCAGCCGCGTGATGGTGCTCGCCTTCGGGCGCAAGATCGCCGACGCCGAGCCGGCGGTGGTGCGTGCAGACCCGGCCGTGCTCGACGCCTATCTCGGCACCGGAGACGATGAATGAACCCGCTGCCTGGCAATGCGCTGACGGTCGAGCGCCTGGTGGTCAGCATGGGGGCGCAGCAGATCCTGCATGAGGTGAGCGTGACCGTACCCGAGCGTGGCATCGTCACCGTGCTGGGCGCCAACGGCGTGGGCAAGACCACCCTGATGCGCACCATCTCGGGCGTGTATCGGGCACGCAGCGGCCGGGTGGTCTTTCAGGGCCAGGACATCACCGAGCAACCCTCGCATCGCATCGTCGCCCTGGGTCTGGCCCAGGCGCCCGAGGGGCGGCAGGTGTTCGCCGCCATGAGCGTGCGCGAGAACCTGCTGCTCGGTGGCGCGATGCTGTCTCGCGAAGACTTCGAGACCACCTTCGCGGAAGTGCTCGACCGATTCCCCGTGCTGCGCCAGCGGCTCGCGCAACAGGCGGGCTCGCTGTCGGGCGGCGAGCAGCAGATGCTGTGCATCGGCAGGGCGCTCATGAGCCGGCCGCGACTGCTGCTGCTGGACGAACCCTCGCTCGGCCTGGCGCCCAAGATCGTGCGCCAGATCTTCGAGCTGGTGAGCAGCATCCGGGCTGCCGGCACCGCCATCCTGCTGGTCGAGCAGAACGTGCGGCAGGCGCTCAAGGTGGCCGACCACGGCTATGTGATGGAGGGCGGGCGCATCGTGCTGGAGGGCCCGGCCGCCGAGCTGCGCGACGACCCGCGGGTGCGCGACGCCTATCTGGGCGGCGCCTGAACGCCCCAGGGGCTGCGGCCATGCACCGTCAGCTCTTCGACTTTTCCGATCCGCGCGCCGTCGAGGCCTGGCAGGCGATCGATGACCGCGTGATGGGCGGCATCTCGCGCAGCCGGCTGCGGGCCGATCCCGCCGGGCACGCGGTCTTCGAGGGCGAGGTGTCGCTTGCCCAGAACGGCGGCTTCGCCTCGGTGCGGTCGGCAGCGGCCGAGCGCGGCCTGGCCGGCGCCCGTGTCTGCCTGATCGAGGTTCGTGGCACAGGCCAGCGCTTTCGGCTGAACCTGCTCACCGACGACCGCTTCGATGGACTCAACTACCAGACCGGCTTCACGCCGCCCATCGAGCGCTGGGACACCCTGCAACTGCCCTTGTCCTCATTCAGGGCGAGCTTTCGTGGCCGGGAAGTTCCCGGCGCACCAGCGCTGGATCCGGCCGCCATCCGCCAGGTCGGGCTGATGATCGCGGAACGGCAGGCTGGGCCGTTCCGCCTCGACATCCGTCACATCAGCCTGGCCTGACACGCGGCGGCTGTCGCTCAGCGACTGTACTTCTGCACCAGCGACTGCGCGTCCTCGAGCATGGCGCGGCCGTTGTACCCGCGCTTGTTCATCTCGGCCACCCACTCGTCATCGAGGTTGTCGGTGGCCTTCTTCCAGCGCTCGACCTCGGCAGCCGGGATCTGGGTGATGGTGTACCCCGGCGTCTCGGCGAACACCTTGCGGCCCGGCACGTCATTGCCCTCCTGGGTGCTGCCCAGGAAGGCCGAGAGTTCGCGCCCCGAGTTCTTGTCGATGACGGCCTTCAGATCGGGCGGCAGCGAGTCGTAACGGGCCTTGTTCATCGGCACCACGAAGAAGGTGGTGTAGAGCGCGGGCGAGCCCCTCGGGGTCTCGGAGGCGAACTTCGTGAGCTCGTTGACCTTCAGGCCGGGCGCCACCTCGTAGGGAATCACGGCGCCATCGATCACGCCCTTGGACAGGGCCTCGGGCACCTGCGGCACCGGCATGCCCACCGGGGTGGCCCCCATGTTGGCGAGCATCTTGGTGACCGTGGCCGTGGGGCCGCGCACCTTCAGGCCGCGCAGATCCTCGATGCGGTTGATGGGCTTGTTCTTGGTGAAGATCACGCCCGGGCCATGCACGTGCACCGCCAGCAGCTTGACGTCCTTGTACTCATCGGCCGCGTGCTTCTGCACCCAGTCCCAGGCAGCCCGGCTGGTGGCACCGGCGTTGGTCATCATGAAGGGCAGCTCGAACACCTGGCTGCGCACGAAGCGGTTGGCGGTGTAGCCCGCCACCGTCCAGACCACATCGGCCACGCCGTCCTTGGCCTGGTCGAAGAGCTGCGGCGGCGAGCCACCGAGCTGCATCGCGGGATAGATCTGGCAGTTCAGGCGATTGCCCGAGTCCTTGGCGATGTTGTTGCACCAGGTCTGCAGCATGGTGGTGTGCTGGATCGACTGCGGGCCCAGGAAGTGGTGGACCTTCAGGGTGATGGTCTGGGCGCTGACGGCGCCGGTGGCCAGGGCAGCGCCCACGGCCGTGATCGCGAGCAGGGTCTTCATCTGGGGGGGTCTCCTCGTTGGGTTGTGCGCGGAGATTACCGCGTGCGGTGCGATCTGTGGCGCCCTGGCCCGTCCTTGGGTGGGGCCGCCAGCTTCGACTATCCTCCGGGCACACGCCCACCGATCCCGCCGGAGCCTTGCCGAATTGAGCGCCCCCTCTTCTGCCGCGTTGCTGTCGAGCCAGTTCGCCAGCGAGCCGGTCTCGCGCCACTTCAGCGACACCGCGCTCATCGCCGCGATGGGCCGATTCGAGGCAGCCCTCGCGCAGGCCCAGGCCAGCGCCGGCCTGGTGCCGCTGGTGGCGGCCGAGCATATCGCGCAGGTGTGTGCCGGCCTGGGCGAGGCGGCCCTGCAGGCCGACAGCCCGTTCGGCGCAGGGCATCTCGCCGCAGCCGCCCGGCGGGCGGGCACTCTGGCCATCCCCTTCGTGCAGGCCCTCACCGCGCAGGTGGCCGCCCGCTCGCCTGACGCCGCGCGCTGGGTGCACTACGGCGCCACCAGCCAGGACGTGATCGACACCGCGCTCGCGCTCGCCGTGGCAGGCGCCGGCAAGGCGCTGCTCGAGCCGCTCACGCGCACGGGCGATGCGCTCGCCGGGCTGGCCGATGCCCATCGCGCGCTGCCCATGGCCGGGCGCACGCTGCTGCAGCAGGCCACGCCGGTGTCCTTCGGCTGGAAGGCCGCCTGCTGGCTCGATCCCCTGAGCCGCGCCCGCGCCAGCCTCGCCGGCGCGCTGGCGCAGGCAAGCGTGCTCCAGTTCGGCGGCGCCAGCGGCGTTCGCGGCGCGCTCGGCGGACACGGCGGGCCCCTGGCGGCCGCGCTGGCCGCGCGGCTTGGTCTTGCCGACCCCGGCATCAGCTGGCACGGCAGCCGCGACCGCATCGCGCGGCTCGGCGCCGAGCTCGCCCTGGTGGCCGGCGGCATGGCGCGCATCGGGCGCGACCTGGCCCTGCTGATGCAGACCGAGGTGGGCGAGGCCTTCGAGCCCGGCGGCGAGGGCCGCGGCGGCTCCTCGGCCATGCCGCACAAGCGCAATCCGGTGGCCGCCATGCTGGCGCTGCAGGCCGGCCTGCGCGCGCCGGGTCTGGCCGCCACGCTGCTGGCCGCCCAGGCCGGCGAGCACGAGCGCGGGCTGGGCACCTGGCAATCAGACTGGTGGACCCTGGGCGCGCTCTTCGAGTGCGCGGGCAGCGCGAGCGAAGCGATCGCCGAAGCCCTGCAGGGGCTGCGCCTGGCGCCGCAGGCCATGGCCGACAACCTCGAGCGCGCGGGCGGCTTCGTGTACGCCGAGACGGTCACGATCGCGCTGGCCGACACGCTTGGCAGGCCGGCTGCCAAGGCCCTGATGGAGCGCCTGTGCGCCGATGCCATCGCGCGCGGCTGCCCGCTGCCGCGCGCGCTGGAGGACGCCGTTGCGGCCGACCCGGTGCTCGCCGCCGCGCTGCCGCCGGCACGGCGGGCGCGCCTGTTCGACCCCGCCACCCAGCTAGGCGATGCCGACGCGATGATCGATCAGGCACTGAACGCATGGCGCGATGCCCGTGCGCGCGCCTGAGCAGGGCCTGAGCCCGGCGCGCCGCGGCATACACTAGCGCGCTGCGCACCGCCTGCGCGGGAGACCCCCATGAGCCCAGTTCCCCCCCCAATTGCGCCGCGCGACTGGAACAGCCAGCCGCCCTGGCTGCACGCCCCCTACCGCTCCACCGCGCTGCGCGCGCCCACCCGGCCGATGCTGCCGATGGCGCAATCGCTGTCCACGCTCACGCAGCCCGTGTATGGCCATGAGGACATCGGCGCGCTCGACCATGACCTGACCCGCAACGCGGTGAGCAACGGCGCGCCGCTGGGCGAGCGGATCATCGTGGCCGGCCGGGTCACCGACGAGAACGGCCGGCCGGTGCGCCACACGCTGGTCGAGCTCTGGCAGTGCAATGCCGCGGGCCGCTACGTGCATCGCGTGGATCAGCACGATGCCCCGCTCGATCCCAATTTCCTGGGCGCCGGCCGCACGCTCACCGACGCCGAGGGCCGCTACCGCTTCGTCACCATCCGGCCAGGCGCCTATCCCTGGGGCAATCACCCCAATGCCTGGCGGCCAGCGCACATCCACTTCTCGCTCTTCGGCGGGCACTTCGCCAGCCGGCTGGTCACGCAGATGTACTTTCCGGGCGACCCGCTGCTGGCCCTCGACCCGATCTACCAGAGCACCGGTGAAGGCGTGCGCGAGCGGCTGGTGTCGCGCTTCGACATCGGTCTGACCGAACCCGATGTCGCGCTGGGCTTCGCGTTCGACATCGTGCTGCGCGGTCCGCTGCAGACCCCCATGGAGACGCCGCGATGAGCGAGCCACTGCGCCACGGCCAGACCCCCTCGCAGACCGTGGGGCCGTTCTTCGCGTACGGGCTGGTGCCCGCGCAATACGGCTACGCGTTCCCCAGCCTGTTCGGTCCGGTGCTGGCAGAGGCCCGCACCCCGGGCACGCCCATCGAGCTGCGCGGCCGGGTGCTCGATGGTCAGGGCGCCCCCATCGGCGATGCCCTGGTCGAGATCCTGCATGCCGACGCGCAGGGCCGGCACCCCGGCACCCGGGCCGAGGTCGAGGCAAGCGGCTTTCGCGGCTTCGGACGCATGGGCACCGGCACCCTGCCCGGCCATGAGTTCGCCTTCCGCACCATCAAGCCGGGCGCCACGCCCGACGGGCAGGCGCCACACGTCAACATGATCGTGAGCATGCGCGGGCTGCTCAACCATGTCTTCACCCGCATCTGCTTCGATGACGAGCCCACCGCCAATGCGCATGATCCGGTGCTGGCCGGGGTTCCCGAGGCCAGACGTCACACCCTGATCGCGCGGCGCGACACGGCGGCGGCCGGACTGGTCTATCGCATCGACATCCGCATGCAGGGCGAGGCCGAGACCGTGTTCTTCGACCTCTGAGCCCCGAGCCGCAGGAGACACTCTGATGCGCACCCAGGTGGCGATCATTGGCGCGGGCCCGGCGGGCCTGCTGCTGGGGCAACTGCTCGCGCTTGGCGGCGTCGAGACCGTGATCCTCGAACGGCATAGCCGCAGCCATGTGCTCGGCCGCATTCGCGCGGGCGTGCTCGAGCAGGGCACGGTGGACGTGCTGCACGAAGCCGGCGTGGGCGAGCGGCTCAAGGCGAAGGGCCTGCCGCACGCAGGCTTCGAGCTCGCCTTCGATGGCCAGCGCCACCGGATCGATCTCGCCGGCCTCACCGGCCGCCAGGTCACGGTCTATGGCCAGACCGAGGTCACCCGAGACCTCATGGACGCGCGCGCCACGGCGGGCCTGAGCTCGATCTACCAGGCGAGCGAGGTGAGCCTGCATGACTTCGACGGCACCGCCCCGCGGGTGCGCTGGCGCATGAAGGGCCGCGTTCATGAACTGCGCTGCGACTACATCGCCGGCTGCGACGGATTCCACGGCGTCTCGCGGGCCAGCGTGCCGGCCAGCGCGCTGCGCCTGTTCGAAAGGGTCTACCCCTTCGGCTGGCTGGGCGTGCTCAGCGACACCCCGCCGGTGTCGGAGGAGCTCATCTACGCCAACCACCCGCGGGGCTTCGCGCTGTGCAGCATGCGCTCTCGCACCCGCAGCCGCTACTACCTGCAGTGCGACCTCGGCGAGCGGGTGGAAGACTGGAGCGACGAGCGCTTCTTCGACGAGCTGCGCCGACGGCTCGATGCGCCCGCCGCCGAGCGACTGGTCACCGGCCCCTCCATCGAGAAGAGCATCGCGCCCTTGCGCAGCTTCGTGGCCGAGCCCATGCGGTTCGGCCGCCTGTGCCTGGCAGGCGATGCCGCGCACATCGTGCCGCCCACCGGGGCCAAGGGGCTGAACCTCGCGGTGGCCGATGTGCGCACGCTCGCGCGCGCCCTGCTCGCCCGCTATCGCGGCGGCAGCGAGGCCGAGCTCGACGACTATTCCGCGAAGTGCCTGCGCCGGGTCTGGAAGACCGTGCGCTTCTCGTGGTGGATGACCACGCTGATGCACCGCTTCCCGGAGAGCGGCGAGTTCGGCCAGCGCATCCAGGAGGCCGAGCTCGGCTATCTGGTCGGTTCGCGGGCAGCCGCCACGGCGCTCGCCGAGAACTACGTGGGCCTGCCCTTCGAAGACTGACCCGCTCGGCACCACCTCGGGCCCGGCCCCATGCACTCCGCACTCGTCTGGTTCAAGCGCGACCTGCGCGTGTCCGACCATGCGCCGCTCGTCGCGGCCGCGCCATGCGAGGCGGCGCTCGCGCTGTTCATCATCGAGCCCGACTGGCTGACGAGCCCGGAGTGTCATCCACGCCATGTCGACTGGCTGCTGAAGTGCCTGGAGCCGCTGCGCCAGGATCTCGCCGCGCGCGGCCTGCCGCTGCTGGTGCGGGTGGGCGAGGCGGTGTCGGTGCTCGCGAGCCTGCATCAGACGTTTCCGTTCGCCCGGCTGCTCAGTCATGAAGAGACCGGCCCGGGCTGGAGCTACGAACGAGACAAGGCCGTGGCGCGCTGGTGCGCGGCGCAGCGCGTGCAATGGACCGAGTACCCGCAGACCGGCGTGGTGCGCCGGCTGAAAGACCGCCGCGGCTGGGCCGCGCGCTGGCAGGCGCGCATGAACGCGGCCTGCCTGCCCGCGCCCGAGCGCTTCCGGGCCGCGCCCGGCTTCGCCCTCGACCTCGCCGCGGCACCGCTGCCAACGACCCGAGCGCTGGGGGTGGCCCGCGCAGGCGACACGCCGGCGGCTGGCGAGGCCGCGGCTCGCGACACGCTCGAGTCGTTCATCGCCGGTCGAGCCATCGGCTATCGCCGCGCGCTCTCCAGCCCCCTGAGCGCGCAGACCGGCTGCAGCCGGCTCTCCGCGCACCTGGCCTTCGGCTCGGTCTCGATGCGAACGGTGCACCAGGCCACCGAGGCCGCCATCCGGCACACCGCCGATCGGGAACTCGCCTATGGCCTGCGCGGCTTCGCCGGCCGCCTGCGCTGGCACTGCCACTTCATGCAGAAACTCGAGGATGAGCCCGACATCGAGTGGCGCAATTTCGCGCGCAGCGTGGACGGGCTTCGCCCGGGGGACGGGACGCCGCTCGACGCGCGCGCTCAGGAGCGGCTGCAGGCCTGGCAGGAAGGGCGCACGGGCTTTCCGATGGTCGATGCCTGCATGCGATCGCTGGTGGCCACCGGCTGGCTCAACTTCCGCATGCGCGCGATGCTGGTGAGCTTCGCCGCCTATCACCTGTGGCTGCACTGGCGCGAGCCGGGTCTCTTCCTGGCCCGGCAGTTCCTGGACTTCGAGCCCGGCATCCACTGGAGCCAGATACAGATGCAGTCGGGCACCACCGGCATCAACACCCTGCGCATCTACTCGCCGGCCCGCCAGGCCCTGGACCACGACCCCCAGGGCGCCTTCATCCGGCAGTGGGTGCCCGAGTTCGGCACGGCTGCCTACCCGGCCCCCATTGTCGAGGAGCGCAGCGCGGTGGCGTTCGCCAAGCAGACGCTCTACGGACTGCGCCGCAGCGACCAGGCCCGTCACGAGGCCGATGCCATCCAGCAACGCCATGGCTCGCGACGCAGCGGCCTGCCGCCCACGGCGCAACGCAGGCAGCGCGCGAAGCCAACCCCCACCGCCGCACCCGCGTCAGCACTCACCGCAGCGCCCGCCCTCGAGACCGACCCCGCGGCCGACCCGTCTCAGGGCCGGCTCTTCTGAGACAGGCCCGCGTGCGTTCCGCGCTCGGGCAAGGCACGCTGTGCCCTGCAGATTCAACCCGGAGGAGACCATGCCCTACCAGACCTTCAGCCCCCCCGATGTCGCGCCCGCGCCGCCGCAGACCTGGTCGAACATCAAGCTGCACAGCAATGGCCACTTCCATGTGGCCGGCATCGTGGGCACCGGCGACAGCATGTACGAGCAGGCCCGCAGCACCTTCCAGATCATCCGCCGCCTGATCGAGGCCGCGGGCGGCTGCATGGACGACATCATGACCATGCAGATCTTCGTCACCAACCTCGACGACAACACCGAGGTCTGGCGCGCCCGCCGCGAGTTCTTCACCGGCGAGTTCCCGTGCTCCACCCTGATCCAGGTGCAACGGGTGGGCTCGCCCAAGGTCTACCCGCCGCCGCGCATCGAGATCAACTGCAGCGGCTACATCGGCGGCAGCCGCTGAGCGGGCCGGTGACAACCGACTATCGCAGCGCGCGCGAGGCCTTCCTGGCGGCGGCCCAGGCGCGCGGCGCGCGGCTTGACACCATCGCGCACCCGCAGCCCGGCCTGCAGGGTGAAGCGCTGGCGATGGACCTCGCCTGGATCGGCCCCGCCGATGCCGCCCGGGTGGTGCTCAGCCTCTCGGGCACGCATGGCGTGGAGGGCCTGCACGGCAGCGCCTGCCAGCTCGCCGCGCTCACGCGGCCCGAGGCCGACCCCCTGCCGCCGGGCACCGCGATCGCCTTCGTGCATGCGGTGAACCCCTGGGGGTTCTCATGGCAGCGGCGGGTCGATCACGAGAACATCGATGTCAACCGCAACTTCGTCGACTTCGCCGCGCCGCCCGAGAACCCGGGCTACGCGCAGTTCCACGGCGACCTGCTGCCCACCGACTGGAGCGCCGAGAGCGTCGCGCACCTGGGCGCCACCATCGCGAGCGCGCAGGCGCGGCTCGGTGCCCGCGCGGTGGCGCGCGCGATCAGCGGCGGTCAGTACACCCACCCCGACGGGCTGTTCTATGGCGGGCGCGCGCCCTGCTGGTCGCAGCAGGCCATCCGCGCGCTCGCGCAGCGCCATCTCGGGCAGGCCCGCTCGGTCTGCGTGCTCGACCATCACACCGGCCTGGGGCCCAGCGGCCACACCGAGCTGATCTGCCGCCATGCGCCCGGCTCGCGGGCGCTGGCGCTGGCACGCGACAGGTGGGGTACGGACGTGACCAACCCGGCCTCGGGCGAGTCGGCCTCGGAGGTGCTGGGCGGGAACATCCGCGAGGCAGTGGATGCCTGGTGCCCCACGGCCGGCACGGTGGTGGCGATCGCGCTCGAGGTGGGCACCCGGCCGATGCCCGAGGTGCTCACCGCGCTGGCCGCCGACAACTGGCTGTATCAGCGCGGCGATCCGCGATCGGCGCTCGGCGAGCGCATCCGCAGACAGGTGCGCGATGCGTTCTTCGTGGAGGACGCCGCCTGGCAGCAGCGCACCGTGGCGCGCGCGCTCGCGGTGCTCGATCAGGCGATCGCCGGCATGGCCCGCGACGCCTGAGTCAGTCGAGGCTGCCCACCAGCGACGCGCGCTGCGAGACCTCGATGTGGTTGCCATCGGGGTCTCGCACGAAGGAGTAGCGCACCGTCTCGCCCAGCAGCCGCGGCGGGGCGCCCTCCTCGCCGCCGCGCGCGAGGATGCCGGCGTGCTCGGCCACGCAGTCGCGCACCTGCACCGTGAGATAGCGCCAGCCCGGCGCGCGCCAGTCGGTGCTGCGCGCCACCGGGCGCTCATCGACCACGATCAGCAGGGTGTCGCCGCAGCGGTACACATCGGGCGCCGGTGACTCGAACTGCATCACCTCACCCCAGAAGCGGCGATGCGCGCGGCGATCGCTCACCGCCAGTTCGATGGCAATGCCCACCACGCCGGCATCACCCGGCGGCACGAGGCACACCCGGTTGCCGTCGGGATCCGCGAGGTCTTCGCGCTGCGCCAGGCCCTCGCGCGCGATGCGCACCCCCAAGATGCCGCTGGGCGCCGCGAGCGGCAGGGGATCGCGGGCATGATTGACCTTGATGATCGAGCCATTGGCGTGATGGCGCAGCTGCTGCATGCCCCCGCCGAGCTTGCCGATGTGGTCGAAGCTCAACCCGACCGTCTGCTGCCAGAAGGCGAGCTGGGGTTCGCGCTGCTGCGTGAACAGGCCCACATCGAGGTGCGGCTTGGCAAGATGCATGAGGCAGCCCCGATCAGGTGATGGCGGGCGTGTTGCTGCCCACGAAGCGCAGCCGCAGTTCGCGCTTGAGCACCTTGCCGGTGGCGTTGCGCGGCAGGGCCTCGATGATGGCGATGTCGGCCGGCACCTTGAAGCGCGCCAGGCGCTCACTGCACCAGCCCACCACGGTTTGCTTGTCGAGGGTCTGACCGGGCTTGAGCACCAGCACCGCCAGACCGACCTCGCCCCACTTCTCGCTGGGCACACCGATCACGGCCGCCTCGGCGATCTGCGGCAGCTGATAGAGCGCGTTCTCGACCTCGGCCGGATAGACGTTCTCGCCGCCGGAGATGTACATGTCCTTCCAGCGATCGACGATGTAGACGAAGCCCTCCTCGTCGGCGCGGGCCGCATCGCCGGTCTTGAGCCAGCGGCCCGAGAAGCTCGACGCGGTGGCATCGGGCCGGTTCCAGTAGCCCGGGGTGATGTTGGGCCCGGCCACCCAGAGCTCGCCGATGGCATTGGGCGGGCAGTCGTTGCCGTCGTCATCGACGATGCGCATCTCGGTGTGCATGAGCGCCTTGCCGGTGGAGCCCAGCTTGCGAATGGCATCAGCCGGGTCCAGGAAGATGCAGGCCGGGCTGGTCTCGGTCATGCCAAAGCCCTGCATGAGCGCCACGCCACGGGCCGCCCAGGCCTGCAGGATGCTGAGCGCGCAGGGCGCGCCGCCCACGCCCGCGCTGCGCAAGCGCGAGAGATCGGTGGTGGCGAAATCCGGGTGCTGGATCATGAACTGGTAGGGCGCGGGCACCGCGAAGAAATGGGTGATGCCCTGCGCGGGATCACCGATCACCTCGAGCGCGCGGCCCGGATCGAAGGCCCGCATGATGACCACCGTGCCGCCGGCGTGCAGCACCGGATTGGAGTAGCAGTTCAGGCCGCCGGTGTGGAACAGCGGCAGCACCGACAGGTGCACGGTATCCATGCCCACGGCAGCCGGAATGCCCAGGTTGATGCAATTCCAGAAGTTCATGCCGTGGGTGATCATCGCGCCCTTGGGATGGCCGGTGGTCCCCGAGGTGTACATGATGGTGACCACGTCATCGTGCGTGAGCGCCACCGGGGTGACCGGCTTGCCGCTGGCGGCGGCCAGCGCGGCCTCGTAGGGATTGGCCTGCGGCTGCGGCGCCGCGCTGTCGATGCACAGCAGCGTGCGGATGCCGCAGCGGCGCTGCAGCTCGGCCGCGGCCTCGGCAAAGGCGATGTCGTGGATCAGCAGCGCGGGCGAGCTGTCGTTGAGGATGTACTCCAGCTCGGTCACGGTGAGCCGCCAGTTCAGCAGCACCGCGATGGAACCGGTTCGGCCGCAGGCGAACTGCAGATCGAAGTACTCGACCCCGTTGTTCGCGAGCAGCGCCACCCGGTCACCGCGACCGATGCCCAGCGACTGCAGATGGGCGGCGAGCGCATCGGCGCGCTGATCGAGATCGGCGTAGCTGAAGCGCCGCCCGGTGCTCAGTTCGCGCACCGCCTCCTTGGCGCCGCGATTGGCCCGGTGATGCCGCAGCCAGTCATAGGCGGTGACCGCGCCGCGCGCGGGTGGGCGAGAGCTGCGCATCTGGGCGATCGCCTGTGGATCGGGCACGAAGGCGTCGGGCTTGGGGGGCTCGGCGGAGAGTCGGGCGTCAGACATGGCCAGTACCGGTGCGGGTGGGGGGTTTCAGGAGCCGCTATGGTAAGGCGGCCGGCGTCAGGCCCGTTCGCGGAACACCCCCATCGACTGCTGGCGCTTCACCGAGATCAGCGTGCCCATGGCGAGCTCATCAGGGCCCAGCCCGGTGTGGTTGTCGGGCGTGAACGAGATCTTGCCCACCAGCGCGTCATAGCCCTTGACGTTGTCCAGGGCCCGCTTGAGCTTCTCGGGCTCGAAGCTCTTCTCCT
Organism: Burkholderiales bacterium; assembly: GCA_037146935.1. Classification (GTDB taxonomy): domain Bacteria; phylum Pseudomonadota; class Gammaproteobacteria; order Burkholderiales; family Burkholderiaceae_E; genus Quisquiliibacterium. Next base: position 28,936 of record JBAWWD010000023.1, on the reverse strand, counting down.
GCTCGATCACATGCTTGAGCAGGTGCAGGAAGTCGTAGTAAGGGCTCATCACCACCGCGGTCTCCATGCCCTTCACCTCGGGGTACTTCTCGAGCTTCTTCGCGAAGGCCTGCTGGCGCGCGCCGATGCCCTGCTTGTCGGTCCAGGTCAGCGCCTTGTAGTGGGTGCCGGTGGCGCCGCGGATGGCGTCCATGGGCACCAGTTCGAGCAGGCGCTCGAAGAACAGCCCGTTGTGGCCCGCCACCTGCGGGTAGTACTTCTGCGAGTGCATCGCATTGAAGGCCATGGCCGCATTGGGCGTGTTGGCGATCCAGGCCAGCACGCCATCGGCGCCGGCCTTGCGCAGGTTGCCCACGTAGGAGTTCAGGTCAGGGGCGCTGATCGGATAGACCTCGCGCGCCACCGCCTTCAGGCCGCGCTTGCGCAGCGCCTCGACGCAGGCATTGCCCACCTGCTCACCGAAGGCGGTGCTCTCCTGCAGGATGCCGATCTTCTTGAGCTTGAGCACGTCGACCAGGTGCCGCGTGGCGGCCTCGGCCTGGTGGTCGGTGTTGTACGAGCACTGGTAGTGGTACGGGTACTTTCGGCCATCGCCGAGGTCAGCCGCGAACGCGTAGGTGGACTGGATGATCTTCGCCGGGGTGGTGAAGGCCAGCGAGGCCAGGGTCTGCGAGCTGCCGGTGGGGCCCACCAGCGCGCCCACGCCGGCATCGGAGATCTTCTTCATGACCGTGGGCTGCTTGGCGGGCGAGGCCTCGTCGTCTTCCTCCTTGCGCACGATCGGTCGGCCCAGAATGCCACCGGCCGCGTTGATCTCCTCGATCGCGATCAGGCCGCCCACGTAGAGCGGCGCAAAGCTGGAGGCCAGCCGGCCCGTGCTGGGGCGCACCCAGCCCACGGTGAAGTTCTGCTGCTGGGCCATGAGCAGGGGCGCGGCGCCCATCCCCATCATGCCCACGCCGAGCTGGCCCGCGCTGAGCAGGAAGTCGCGGCGATCAAGACTGCCATCGGGCCGGAGTCCGAAGGGCAGGCGTGGTGACTGTTTCATGGTGGTCTCCTCGGTGTGTGGCTCTGGGTGGATTCGACAGACACGGGGCAGGCGCCGTTCGGCGCTACACCCCGAGATAGGCATGCTTGATGAGATCGCCGCCTTGCAGATCGGCGGGCCGGCCGCTGCCCAGGATGCGGCCGCTGCGCAGCACGTAGGCGATGTCGGCCACTTCCAGCGCGCGCTCGACCAGCTGCTCGACCAGCACGATCGCCACGCCCTGGTCACGCAGCTTGAGAATCACCTCCATCACCTGGTCGACGATGATCGGCGCCAGACCCAGCGAGGGCTCATCGAGCATCAGCAGCCGGGGCGTGCGCAGCAGCGCCTGCGCGATCGCGAGCATCTGCTGCTGCCCGCCCGAGAGCGCGCCCGCGGCGATGTTCGGCCGCTCGGCCAGCATGGGGAAGGTGCCCAGCACCTCATCGAGCCGGCGCTTCTCCTCGGCGCGGCCCAGCCGCGTGCCGTAGAGACCCAGCTCCAGATTGGACATCACGCTCTGCGTGCGAAAGAGCCGTCGGCCTTCGGCCACATGGCACAGCCCGGCATCGACGATCTGGCCCGGGCGCTGGCCGACCAGGCTCTTGCCGTCGAAGCGGATGCTGCCGGACTCGACCACCAGCAGCCCGGAGAGGGTCTTGAGCAGCGTGCTCTTGCCCGCGCCATTGCCGCCCAGGATGGTGACGATCTGGCGGTCATGAACCTCGAGCGACACGCCTTCCAGGATGCGCACATGGCCGTAGCCACTCACCAGATCGCGCACCTCGAGCAGGGGCGCAGCGGCCGGGTTTGCAGTGGTGCTCATGCCTTCCCTCCGTCGAGGGCGCGCTTGCCCATGTAGGCGGCCATCACGCCTTCGTCGTTGAACACCGCCTCGGGCGTGCCGGTGGCGAGGATCCGGCCCCCGTCGAGCACGGTGACGCTGCGCGCGAGATTGGCCACCAGCTCAAGGTGATGCTCGACGATGATCACGGTGGTGCCCAGCCCGGCAATCTCGTGCACCAGCCGGGCCAGTCCGTCGAGCTCATCGAGCGAGAGCCCCGCGGCCGGCTCGTCGAGCAGCAGCAGGCTGGGGCGCCCCACCAGCGCGCGGGCGATCTCCACCAGGCGCTGCTGGCCATGCGGCACCTCGCCCGCGGGGTCGCGCGCCCGCTTGTGCAGGCCCACGAACTGCAGGTAGCGCATGGCCTCGGCCTCGCGCGCGGCCGCCTCGCGGCGCGCCGACGGCAGGCCGCAGGCGATGCTCGCCAGGCTGCTCTTCTCGTCGGAGAAGGCGCCGAGCATCACGTTCTCTAGCACATCCAGGTCAGCGATCAGCTTGGGGGTCTGGAAGGTTCGGCGCACGCCGATGCGCGCGATGTGGCCGGCGTCTCGGCCCACCACGTCCTGCCCGCCGATGGTGATGCGCCCGCCATCGAGCGGGTAGTAGCCGCTGATCAGGTTGAGCAGCGTGGTCTTGCCCGAGCCGTTGGGGCCGACCACCGCGTGCACGCTGCCAGGCTGCAAGGAGAGCGAGACATCGGTGAGCGCGGCGATGCCACCGAAGCGCTTGGACACCGCCGACACCTCGAGCGCCGCCCCGGCGATCGGCTGCAGCGCGACCGAGGCGCCCGGCTCGTCTGGCACCGCATCACCGCGCGCCGCGCGGCGCTTGCGCATCAGGTTCTCGATGCCGCCGGCCACGCCGGAGGGCGCGAACAGGATCAGCAGCAGCAGCGAGATGCCGTAGATGAGCAGCCGCCAGTCGTGCAGTTCGGCGAGCAGCTCGGGCACGATGAAGAAGATGAGCGTGCCGACCAGCGCGCCGTGCAGCCGGGCCATGCCACCCAGCACGACCACCAGCAGGAAGAAGGTGGAGAGGTCGGTGGGGAAGTCATCGGGCGTGATGACCGTCTTGTGCACGGCCATGAAGGCGCCAGCCAGACCGGCCAGGGCCGCGCTGATCACGAAGGCCTGCATCTTCAGGCGCACCAGCGAGGCGCCCACGCCACGCACCAGCACCGCGTGATCGTGCAGCCCGAGCAGCGCGCGACCAAAGCGCGAGTGGATGAGGTTGCGCACCGCCAGAAAGCCGAGCAGGCACATCAGCAGCAGGAACCAGTAGAGCTCGGCCTGGCTGAGCACGTGCCCGAACACCACCGGCTTGGGCACGCCGACGATGCCGGCAAAGCCGTGGGTGAGTTCGCGCAGCTCGGTGAGCAGCCCGCCGATGACGTTGGCAAAGCCCAGGGTGATGAGCGCGAAGTACCAGGTGGACAGCCGGAATGCCGGCAGCGCCATCAGCGCGCCTGCGCCGGCGGTGAGCGCGATGGCGATAGGCGCCGCCAGCCAGAACGAGAGCCGGTGATCGACCATGCAGATCGCGGCGGCATAGGCGCCGATCGCGAACAGCGCGCCGTGGCCCAGCGAGATCTGCCCGCCGTACCCCGAGAGCAGGTTCAGGCCAAGCGCCACCAGGAAGTAGATGGCGATCTGGGTGCTCAGGAACAGCACGAACTCGCCGCGCACCAGCAAGGGCAGCGTGCCGATCAGCACGACGAAGGCGAGGTACGCCGGCAGCGGGCTGCGGCGGCGCAGGGCAGAGGCGCTCATCTCAGACCACCCGCGTGGTGGTGGTGCCGATCAGCCCGGCCGGCTTGACCAGCAGGATGGCCAGCACCACCACGAAGGTGGCGGCATGCTGATAACCCGGCGCGAGCAGCGCGCCGCTGACCGCCTCGACGATGCCCAGCAGGCAACCCGCCAGCACCGCCCCGCGCATGCTGCCCACCCCGCCCACGGCCACGGCCTCGAAGCCCTTGATGACCAGCAGCGGGCTGAGGGCCACCGAGGCATAGAGCATTGGCGCCGCCAGGATGCCGATGATGCCGGTGACCACGCCACCCACCACGAAGGACAGCCATGACAGGCGGTTGGGGTCGATGCCGCGCAGCAGCGCCGCCTCGCGGTCTTCGGCCACGGCATTGACCGCCTTGCCGGTGCGCCGCGTGTAGAAGTAGCCGGTGGCCGCGACCATCACCGCGGTGAACAGCACCACCATCACCTGATAACCGCTGACCTCCAGCGGGCCGACGGGGTGGAACTCGGTGGTGATCGGCGGGGGCGGCGGCACGGGGCGGGGATCAGGGCCGAAGAGCTTGCCGGCGAGGTCTTGCAGGATGAGCGACACCGACAGCGTGCTGATGATCCAGCCCACGCCATGCTTGCGCTTGACCATCGGCGCGATGGCCACGAAGTAGGTGAGAAAGGCGATGCCGGCCGTTAGCGCGACGGACAGCACGGCGCACAGGTACCAGGGCAGCGTGGTGGTGCCGAGCAGCGCGGCGCAGACCATCGCGCCGATCATGATCAGGTCACCCTGCGCGAAGTTGAAGGTATTGGTGGGCCGGTACAGGATGTTCAGGCTGATGCCGGCCAGCGCGTACAGACAGCCCGCGACCAGTCCATGCAGGATGACGCTCGGATCCATCGGGATTCCTCCGGTGGGCGCTCAGGGGCCGGCGCAACCACCGGGCCAGGACGGACTGCGCATTCGGTGACGAATCGCAGCCTATCGCCGCACGACGCGAAGCGACAGAGCGCCCAGTTCGAAATTGCCGCTTCGGGTGCGCCTGCGCGGTGACTGCGCGGTGCCCGTGCGGCGGCGCGCAGACCCGGCCGGCGATCAGGGCGAGCCGGCGTGCAGGGGCTCGAACCGGAACACGCCCCCGGGCTGCACGCTCACCCGCACCGCCCGGACATCGCGATCGCCCGGCACGATCAGCCGGGTGACGTTGGGCAGCGCCCTGCCCTCGAGGCTGAAGGGCTGATCGACCCGGAAGCGATGGGTGTCACCGTGGATGACCAGCACCGGCCGGTTCCACTCGCGGGCCAGAGGCAGCAGCGTCTGCGCCACGCTGTGCGTGAACCCCGAGCCGGGCGGAAAGTCATCCCAGGGCCGAGCCGATTCGAAGACATCGGCCTGGAAGGCGAAGACCACCGCCTGCGCGCGGACGCGGCGGGCCGCCTCGAAGCTGGCCGCGATCCAGGCGGCGTTGGCGCTCTCGCGGGCCTGGAACTCAGCCATGGCGCGCGGATCGCGCGGGTCACGGTTGTTGTTGCTGCCCACGATGTGCACCGTGGCAAAGGTGACGCCGCCGTGATGCCAGCGCTGGTTCTCGATGAACGCGCCGAACGCAGGCATGAGCACCGACTGGTTCTCCACCGCGATGGGGCTCGCCCCGAGCGAATGGCCGGCCACGAAGAAGCGCTGCCGCAGCGCCGCCAGCCGCTCCAGGGGGTCGAAGGCGCCCGCGCTCGGCCGGTGGCAGTCGGTCCATTCGTTGTCACCGGGGGTGTAGACCAGGGCGCCGGCAAAGCGCTGGAAATTGGCCAACTGGCGCGCGAACGCCTCGTCGCTGCAGGGACTGGAGCCCGACTTGAAGTCACCCACATGGATGGAGAACTCGGGCCGCTCGGCGTTGATGCGTTCGATGAGCGCCTGATAGGGCGCCTGAGCGAGCTCGGGCGGGCCGTAGGGCAGATCACCCAGGGCGACGAAGCCGACCAGTTCCTGTCGCGGCTGCGCCTCCAGCGGCAGGCACGCCAGCGCCAGCGCCAGCGCGAGGGCGGCGAGCAGACGCCGGATCATGACCGCGCCTTTCGGCCGGACGCCGGCGCGCGCCCGATAACTGCTATCGTTGCCCGATCTTCCAAGATCCCACCCCTCCATGACGCCCCTGATTTCCCTGGAGCGGCTCGCGAAACTGTGCAGCATCATCGGCGGCCTGATCATGATCGCGCTGATGCTGATGACCTGCTACAGCGTGGTCGGCCGCAACTTCTTCGAGAAGGCGCTGATCGGCGACTTCGAACTGACCGCCATCGGGTCGGGCAGCGCGATCGCCTTCTTCATGCCGCTGTGCCAGCTGCGACGCGGCAACATCATCGTCGATTTCTTCACCACCCGATGCAGCCCCCTCACCCAGCACCGGCTCGATCGCGTCGGCGACCTGCTGATGACCGTGATCTTCGCGCTGCTGGCCTGGCGCTGCGGCGTGGCCGCGATCACCGCCCGCGAGAACATGGGCGCCTCGATGCTGCTGGGCTTTCCGGACTGGATCGTGCTGACCAGCATGGCCATCCCGCTGGCGATCACCGCGGTGATCGCCAGCAGGCAGGCGCTGGGCAAGCTCACCGCTGACGTGCCGGAGGCAGGATGACCCCCATCCAGCTCGCCCTGCTGATCTTCGGCGTGATGCTGCTGCTGATGGCCGCGCGCATCCCGATCGCCGGCGCCATGTTCGCGGCCGGCGCGCTGGGCTTCGTGCTGCAGTCGGGCTTCTCGCCCTTCATCAGCTTCCTGAACAACCTGGCGTTCTCGCGACTGGCCAACTATGACCTGTCGGTGATTCCGCTGTTCATCCTGATGGGGCATTTCGCCACGCAGGGCGGCATCAGCAAGGCGCTGTTCCGCTTTGCCGCCGCGGTGATGGGCCGCTTCAAGGGCGGCCTGGCCATGAGCGCGGTGCTGGCCTGCGCCGCATTCGGTGCCATCTGCGGCTCCTCGGTGGCCACGGCCGCCACCATCACCGGCGTGGCCCTGCCCGAGATGAAGCGCCACGGGTACTCGGGCCGGCTGTCCACGGGCACCCTGGCCGCGGGGGGCACGCTGGGCATCCTCATCCCGCCCTCGGTGCCGCTGGTGATCTACGCCATCCTCACCGAGCAGAACATCGCCAAGCTGTTCGCGGCGGCCATGCTGCCCGGCGTCATCGCGATGGTGGGGTACATGATCGCCATCGCGATCTATGTCCGGCTGGTGCCCGGCCACGCGCCCGAGCACGAGGATGTCGAGAAGCTCACCTTCGACGCGCTCAAGGGCATCCTGCCGATCGCCACCATCTTCATCATCGTGTTCGGCGGCATCTACGCCGGGTTCTTCACCCCCACCGAGGGCGCCGCCGTGGGCGCCACCTCCACCTTCCTGGCGGCGCTCGCCAAGGGCGAACTCAACCGGGAAAGGTTCCTGGAGTGCTTCCACGCCACGGCGCTCAGCTCGGCCATGATCTTCATGATCTTCATGGGCGCCGACGTCATGAACGCGGCGCTGGCGCGCACCCAGGTGCCGGCGCAACTGGCCGATCTGGTGGTGTCGCTGAACATGGCGCCGCTGATGGTGGTGGGCGGCATCCTGCTGCTGTACGTGGTGCTGGGCGCGGTGATGGACGAGCTCTCGATGCTGCTGCTGACCATCCCGATCTTCTTTCCGATCATCATGAAGCTCAACTTCGGCATGACGCCGGAGCACACCGCGATCTGGTTCGGGATCATGGTGCTGATGACCGTGGGCTTCGGGATGCTGGCCCCGCCGGTGGGCCTGAACGTGTACGTGGTGAACGGCATGGCCAAGGACGTGCCGCTCAGCGAGAGCTACAAGGGCATCACGCCCTTCCTGATCAGTGACACCCTGCGCACCCTGCTGCTGCTGTTCTTTCCGGGGGTGAGCCTGTACCTGATCCAGTTTCTGACCTGATGAGCGCCGCGGCCCGGCCCCGCGCACGGGGACCGGGCCTGCGGCATCAGGCTGCCGTCAGCCCAGGGTGGTGCGGCCCTGCAGGCTCTTGCGCCGCAGGTACGAGGCCTTCTCGCTCTCTTCGGCGAGGATGAAGTCACCGGTCTCGTCGATCTCGGCAAGGCGCCGGCTCAGGCTGTTGGAGGCGTAAGCCAGCTCCTTGGACATGCGCGCGTGATCGCGCCGCTGCAGCAGCGCGTTCATCTGGTCGAGCACGCCCTTCAGCCAGGGGCTGTCCTGGGCCAGTTCCTCGGCCTGGGCGAGCAGGCGTTCTGCCTCGCCCCAGTCGCGTTGCGTGACCGCCGCCCTGGCCAGCCGCTGCAGCCGGGCTGCTTTCACCTCGGTGCTGCGGCGCGCGACCAGCGGATCCTCGGGCAGCGCGGCCCACTGCTCATCGCTCAGCACGGCCAGCGGGGCAAGGCTTGCGCGCTCGGCGTGCTCGCGGCCGTCGCCATCGGCGGCGGTCACGGTGACGTGCAGGGCCATGCCCTGACGGCTTCGCACCTGGGCGCGCGCCGCCGTGTCCATGGGCAGGCTGAACACGGCCCAGGCCTCGGACCCGGGCGCAATGCCGGGCAGGCTCCAGACGGCCGGGCCGGTCTGGGTGTGGTCGTTGAGCATGGCCCAGCGCGAGCTGGCGCTGCCGATGACCAGCCGCAGGTTGCGCCAGGCGAGGTTCGCGAGCAGGCCGATCTCGGCATCGAAGGCCTCGGCGAGGTCTTCGGCGCGCTCGCCATACAGGGCGTTGCCCTGCCCGGCCACCGCCATGGCGGTCATGAGGTTCTCGTTGAAGCCCTCGCCCAGACCCACGGTGGTGGTGGTGACCCCCACCTGGGCCAGCTGACGCACCTGGGTGCAGATGCTGTCCTCGTCGGTGTCGCCGTGGTTGGCCTGACCGTCGGAGAGCAGGATGACACGGCACAGGCGGGCCGGCCCGGTGCTGCCCGCCACCTGCTGCGCGCCACGCAACCAGCCGGCGTGCAGATCGGTGCCGCCCCTGGCGGAGAAGGCATCGAGCAGCGTGTCGATCGACTGCCGCGCCTCGCCCGCCGAACACAGCGGCATCAAGAGATCGGCCTCGGTGTCGTAGATGACGAGGCAGACCTCGTCATCGGGCTGCAGGCGCTGCACGACGTCACGGGCACAGGCCTTGGCGGCCTCGAGCTTGTCGCCGCTCATCGAACCGGAGCGGTCGATGACCAGGGCAATGGAGAGCGGCGTGCGAGCGGCGCGCTCGCCCGGCGCAGCCGCCGGGGCCTGAACCCGCAGCAGCACTTCGAGCTCGCCCACACCGCTGGCCCGCAGGGCAGCCTTGCGCGGCGTGAGGCTGACGCGGAACGGGTTGACGGGGTCAGGGAAGGCGGGAGTGCTCATCGCTTGGGTCCTTTCGGGGTGATCGGGTTGCGGAGATCGGTTGCCGCGAGGCGGGCCAGGTGGTGCTCCAGCTGCCGCTGGAGGTGTTGCTGCTGTTGCAGCAGTTCCTCCTGGCGGCGGGCGAGCGCGGCCTGCTCGCTGGTGATGGTGTCGAGCCGCTTGAGGACGGTTCGGGTCATCTGGCGCATCTCGTCGAGAACATCGGGCAACGCGAACTGCGGGCGGCCCAGGCTGGCCGATGGCGGCCGGGCCGTGGTGGTGCCCGGCGGCTTGCCGGGCGGCCTGTGCGCGGCGGCCTTGCCCGCCGCACCCGCGGCGCCGAGAAAGCCGTTGACCAGGATCTCGGCCGCGGTGGGCAGAGGACGCACCAGGGCGTCTTCCAGGGCGCGGGTGGTTGCCGCGGCGTTGTGCTGCGCCACCACCGAGAGGGCGATGCCGGCCTCGGCCATGCGGCGCGCGGTGAGGAACTGCAACAGGTGGCGCCAGTTGTAGGCGGCGTCGCGGCCCAGGCGCTCGGGGCGGTCCATGACACCTTCGGCCACGTAATAGCGCACCACGCGCTCGCCGGCCTTCTCCTCCGAGAACGCAAGGCCCAGCGAGCGCGCGCACTCGATGGCGGTGTCACAGAGCGCGCCGGCATTGCCGGAGAACTGGCGGAAGCTTTGCAGGGTCATGGGGAGACGAGCCTGATGTCGACAGTGGCACTTTGCCACTTCGAACTGTTACTGTCAATATGACAGTCACGACTGGCGCGCTAGACCAGCGTCATCGCCGATCATGCAGCAGGGCAGGCTCAGGGGGTGAGCCTGCGGCAGGTCGGGCAGAAGAAGCGCGGCGCAGCGTGCTCAGCCCAACTTGGTGTCAGACTGGCCCATTGTGTGCCTGCGAGACCGCCAACATGAGAGCCCTGCTGCCCACCCTCCTGCTGAGCATGATTCCATTCACTGCCATGGCCATCGAGGAACCTGACTACACGCTCGTGCAGCAACTGGACGGCGCCGAAGTGCGCCAGTACGCGCCCTATGTGGTGGCCCAGGTTCAGGTCGCGGCCCCGGCCGAGCGCGCCGGCAACGAGGCCTTCCCGATCCTGGCGGGCTACATCTTCGGCAAGAACAAGGGCGCCCGGAAGCTCGAGATGACGGCTCCCGTGACCCAGGCTGCCGCGCCCGTGCGCATGGACATGACGGCCCCGGTCACGCAGTCGCCCTCCCCCGGCGGTTTCGTCGTGCAGTTCGTGCTGCCACGGGGGATCACGCTCGCCTCGGCACCTGAACCGCTCGACCCGCGGGTAGAACTGCGCGAGGTGCCCGGGCGACGGATAGCGGCCATCCGCTACTCGGGGTTCTGGACCCAGGAGAATCACGACACGCATCTGGCGAAGCTGCGCGCCGCGCTCGGCGCTGCGAATCTGCAGGCAGTGGGCGAGCCGACCCTCGCGCGCTACAACCCGCCATTCACGCCGTGGTTTCTGCGCAGGAACGAGATCTGGCTGGAACTCGACCGCGGCACGGGTACCGTGTCGCCCGCACCCACGCCTTCCTCACCGCCGGCCTCAAGCCGGTGACCCTGTCACAGACACGACCTTGACCCGATCACCCCAAGCGAGTTCCCCCGCATGACCGACATCCACACCGACTACCTGATCGCCGGCGCCGGAGCCGTCGGTCTGGCCTTTGCCGACACCCTGCTCGCCGAGACCGACGCGGACATCGTCATCGTCGACCGGCACGGGCTGCCCGGGGGCCACTGGAACGATGCCTACCCGTTCGTTTCCCTGCACCAGCCATCGGCCTTCTACGGCGTGGCCTCGGTGCCGCTCGGGGCAGACCGGATCGATGCCGGCGGATTGAACGACGGCTTCCTCGAACTGGCCACGGGCGCCGAGGTGAGCGGATATTTCCAGCGGGTGATGCGCGAGCGCCTGCTGCCCAGCGGCCGGGTGCGCTACTTCCCCTTGTGCGAACTCGAGCAGGGGGCCAACGGAAGCCACCGGCTGCGTTCGCTGCTGTCGGGCGAACAGACCACGGTGCAGACGCGGCGACGGCTGGTGGACGCGACCTACTACGGGACCACGGTGCCCTCCACGCATCGGCCAGGCTTCGCGGTGGCCGACGGCGCCTGGCTGGTCACGCCCAACGACCTGCCCCAACTGTGGAAGCAGTCGGACCGCCTGCCCGCGAACTTCATCATCCTGGGCGCCGGCAAGACGGCCATGGACGCGGGCGTCTACCTGCTGCAATGCGGCGCGCCGCCCGATCGCATCCAGTGGGTCCGGCCCCGCGACAGCTGGATGCTCAACCGCCGGGACACGCAGCCGCAGATGGCCTTCCTGGAGGACGTCCTCACGGGCCAGGCGCTGCAGATGGAAGCGCTGCTGTCGGCCACCGATGCCCACGACTGGTTCGACCAGCTGGCGCAAGGCGACCAGATGCTGCGGCTCGACCCTGCGGTGCGCCCAACCATGTTCCATTACGCGACCATCTCCACGGGCGAGGTGGCGCTGCTGCAGCAGATCACCCGGGTGCTCCGGCACGGGCCGGTCAAGGCGATCGAGCCCGAGGCGCTGGTGTTTGCCGATGCCCGCATCGCGGTGCCGCGAGACAGCCTCTTCATCGACTGCACTGCCCGCGCGGTGACCCGCCGCCCGCCGGTGCCGGTGTATCAGCCGCAGCGCATCGTGCTGCAGATGACCCGCATCCCCCAGCCGGCGTTCAGCGCCGCGCTGGCCGCCTGGCTGGAGGCGCACGGGGCAGCCGATGCCGCGCGCAATGCGATGAGCGTCCCGGTGCCGCTGCCCGACAGCGTGAACGACGTGCCGCGCGCCACCCTCGTCAACCTCATGAACCAGGGCCGCTGGAACCAGGATGCGCGATTGCGGGCGTGGATCCGGGCCTGTCGGCTGGACGGCTTCAGCAAGCTGATCGCGTCCGTCGACCCGAGCGACGCCGCGAAGATGGCCGCGATCGCGAGGCTTCGACGTGCCGCCGAAGGCCTGCCGGCGGCCGCGGCCAAGTGGATGCGGTGAGTGGACGCTCGAGGTTCGTCATCGGCGGCGCCCTCGGATTTCCGATACGCCCGTCTCGGCAAGGCCAGATGCCGCAAGGCGAGCGGCGCACCCCTGCGGTAGGCTGACCCGCCCCCCGCCGATCCGGAAACCTCCCGTGCCTCCTGCGCCCAAGCCCTCCCGCCCGCCACTGTCCATGCACAACGTCTTCGCGAAACCCTCCTGGCCGCGCCGCATCCTGATGATCGCGGCCGCGGCGGGCGGCCTCAGCCTTGCCGCCACCCACACGGCCAGCGCGCAGGACTTCCCGCGCAAGCCGGTGACCATCGTGGCCTCGGCCGCCCCAGGCGGCGGTGTCGATCTGATCACCCGCGCGATCGCGCGCGCGCTCAGCGAGCAGTGGAAGCAGCCGGTGCTGGTCGAGAACAAGGCCGGCGCGAGCGGCATGATCGGCAGCGAGCAGGTGGCGCGCGCCGCGCCCGACGGCTACACGCTGCTCACGGTCTCGCTCAGCCACGCGACCAACCCCAGCCTCTACAAGAAGATGCCGTACAACACGGTGGCCGACTTCACGCCGCTGTCGTTGCTGGCCAAGCTGCCGATCGCGCTGGTGGTGACGAAGTCGCTCCCGGTGAACTCGGTGAAAGAGCTCATCGATTACGCCAAGGCTAATCCCAACAAGCTGAACTGCGGCTCGGGCGGCAACGGCACATCGCAGCACCTGTCGTGCGAGCTGTTCAAGTCCATGGCCGGCGTGCAGATCCAGCATGTGCCGTATCGGGGCGTGGCCGCGGCCGGCGTCGATGTCATCGGCGGTCGCATCGAGATGATGTTCGACCAGATCTCCTTCGCCGAGAAGAACGCCCGCGCAGGCAATGTGAAGGCGCTGGCGGTCACCACGCCCAGGCGCTCGCCGCTGATGCCCGAGCTGCCCACGCTCGATGAAGCTGGCGTGCCCGGCTATGCCTCCGAGACCTGGTTCGGGCTGCTCGGCCCGGCCAAGATGCCCGCCGAGCTTGCCAACCGCATCCAGGCCGACCTCGCCCGGGCCATGACCCGGCCCGAGGTGCAGCAGGCGCTGGCCAGCCAGAACTTCGACCTGGTGTGGAGCACCCCCGCGGCCTTCGGCCGCTTCCTGGATGCCGAGATGGCCAAGTGGGACAAGGCCATCAAGCAGGCTGGCATCCAGCCGGACTGAGGCGAGGCGCATCGTGACGACCATCAGCATCCAGAGGGTGGGCTACGCGCTTGGCGCGCGGGTCACCGGCATCGACCTGTCCCAACCGGTGTCCGAGGCCGACTTCGCGCGCATCCATGACGCCTGGCTCGAGCATCAGGTGCTCGTCATCGCCGATCAGCGACTGGGCCCGCGCGAGCTTGCCGCGTTCAGCGCGCGCTTCGGCGAGCTCGATGACTTCTCCAATCAATCAGTGCACCACGCTGCCGAAGACCGGCATGTGATGCTGCTGACCAACCGGCCGCAGGACGGCAAGCCCTCCAAGACCTTCAACGCCGGGCAGAACTGGCACACCGACCAGTCGTACTCCCTGCGGCCCTCCAAGGGCACCTTCGTGCACTGCCTGGAGAAGCCCTCGGTGGGCGGCGATACGCTGTTCGCGAACATGTACCTGGCCTACGAGTCGCTGTCGCCGAAGATGCGCGAGTTCCTCGACGGTCTGGAAGCGGTGCACGATGCCAGCCTGATCGAGGGGCTGGAGAAGCGCGGGCCCGAGGTGGTGGCGGAGTTCAAGCGCCTGAACCCGCCGGTGATCCATCCTGCGGTGCGCGTGCATCCCGACACCGGCCGGCGTGCGCTCTACGTGAACGAGCGGGTGCGCCAGTTCGTCGGCCTCACCGAGGCCGAGAGCAAGCCCCTGGTGCAGTTCCTGTGCCAGCACTCGGTGTCGCCGCGCTTCTCGTACCGGCACTACTGGTCAGTGGGCGATCTGGTCTTCTGGGACAACCGCTGCCTGGTGCACATGGCGGTGGGCGACTACGACCCGTCCGAGATCCGGCACATGCTGCGCTGCTCGGGCCTGGGCGATCACTACGGGCGCCTGCGAGACCCGGCCGCGCAGCCGGCAACGGCCACGCCCGGCGCCACCGCAGCGTCGGTGCAGGCCCAGGTGGCGGCGCTGCGCGACTGAGACCGCAGCCCGGCCGGGGCATGGCCCCCCGCAGCTGATACCCAGGCACTGCCTCGGGACACCGACCCAGGCTCACGCCCTGAGCCTGGCGTCTGCCACCCTGCTTGCCGTGATCGCGCTTGGATTGTTTCTGCTGACGCTCAACGGCAGCGTCATGATGGTCTCGCCCTCGACGGGCACGGGCTGCGTGTTCAGAAGCGAACCCGCCGTGCCGCGGTGGTTGACCGACCACACCGGCGCAAAGCCCGGGCCGCGCCTGTCTCCGCGGTGCCGACAGGTCAGGCAGATTCAGCGCTGGCTGGCCAGGCCGGCGCCTGGGGCGGCGGAATCTGAGCGGGCCGTTCCGTGAGGTCTTCGGCAGAGATCGGAGGCCAATCGCCGCCCCCCCCCTCAACACCCCACCGGAGCCCACCCCAACCGCATGCCCCAGACCCCCATCTACTTCAGCCCGCACCAGGTCGCGACGCATTCATTCATCTCCATCCAGAAGCTGCCGGCATTCATCGCCGGTGCGGGGCGGCCCACCCTGGAACCAGCCCCCTTCACCGAGGCCGACTTCAAGCTGGCGCACGCGGCCGGCTATGTCGACGCCGTGCTGCAACTGAAGATCGCGAACGGCTTCGGCACCCGCAGCGAGTCCATCAATCGGGCGCTGGCCTACAGCAACGCCACCCTCTGGGCGGCGGCGGCGCATGTGCTCGATCACGGTGGCATCGCCTGCTCCGCCTCGCAGGGGTTTCACCACGCCTCGCATGACAGCAACTTCGGCTACTGCACCTTCAACGGGCTGGTGATCGCCGCGCGCAAGGCGCTCGAGCGAGTGGGCACGGTGCTGATCATCGACGGTGATGCGCACTACGGCGACGGCACCGACAGCTGCCTCGAGGCCCTGGGCCTGAGCTCGCGCATCATCAACATCACCCGTGGCAAGGGCATCGGCGACGCGCAGTCCGAGCTCGATCAGGACGGCTGGTTTGATTACACCCAGACGCTCATCAGGCGCCACCGCCCTGCCCTCGTGCTGTACCAGGCCGGGGCCGATGCCTGGGAGGGCGATCCGTACCATTGCGGCTACCTGAGCGTCGAGCAACTGGGCTGGCGTGACGCCGGCATCTTCGCCGCCTGCCTGCAGCACGCCGTGCCGGTAGCCTGGAATCTGGCCGGCGGCTACACCGACCCCATGGACATGACGGTGAGCATCCACCTGCAGACACTCGCGGCAAGCGATGCCGCATTGTCGGCACACGGCCGCACAGGCCACGGCAAGGCGCGATGAGCCACCGCGCGGTCTACTACCTGCCCGGCGCCGGGGGGCAGCTCACCACCGGGCTGGGGCAAGCCCTGCTCGCGCGGGGGTGCAGCCTCAGCGGGCGCGAGACGCGTGGCGAGTTCAGTCGTCTGCCATTCCAGGACAAGCTCGATCTCATCGCCCAGGATCTTCAAGCCGGGTTCTGGACTGAAGACGCCCGGGTGGTCTGCAACTCTTATGGCGCCTACCTGTTTCTGCACGCCCAGGCCGGCATGAGCCCCTTTCCGGGCCACCTCCTGCTGCTGTCGCCCATCGTGGGTCACTTCGTCCATGAAGGCCGCTTGATGGGCTTCGTGCCACCGCGTTCAGATCTGTTGATGGAGATGGCAACGGGCGGTCGATACCCGGCGCCACGCAAGGCGCAGATTCATGTCGGCGAAGATGACTGGCAGAGCCATCCGGAGATGGTCACGCGATTTGGCGACGCGATCGGCGTTCCGGTCACCGTGGTGCGGGGACGGGGACATTCGCTGGGCGTGGATTACGTGGGCGGGCTGCTGGACGCGTGGCTTGGATGGTGAAATGAAAGCACCGCGGCCGCCAATGGCGGCTGGGCCAACGACAATCCCGAGATGCCAACCATCCCGCCGGGCATCAGCCCTGTCTCAAACCGTCAAGCCAGCCGTGCAAGACATGCGTGGTCGCGGTTCGCGTGCCGTTGGGTATGGGGCGCCATCGGTGCGCTGAGCGTGAGCTTGCTGCCGGGGTGTGGCTGGTTCTCGGTGGGAGTGAGCGAAGCCCAGGTACAGGCCGCTCTCGAAGGGAAGATGCCGCTCACCGTGCATCACGTTGCCATCACCAGCCCGCGGGTGACACTGAATGGCGAGAAGGGCAAGGTCCAGGTGTGTGCCCAGTGGGAACTCATCTCCGAGACGCTGCCTGCACGCCTGCGCCCGGGTGGCGATGTGTGCGCCCAGACCGCCCTGCGCTGGGACAAGGGAGCGTGCGAGGTGCGTCTTGACCAACCGTCGCTGACCAAGGCCGGGCTTGCGGGTGCGGTGAGTCTGCCCGGGCCGCTGCTGTCCAAGCTGACGAAGGCATTGAGTCGAGGGCTTCACGACTTGCCGGTCTATCAGGCTGGCTGGCTGCCCTGCCAGCTCGTCTCCTCGATCGGTGTGGGGTCTGGGAAGATCGAGATTCGAATCTGATCGCTGGCCGCTGAGAGTGGGTGTGTGCATCCCAGGATGCCATGTATTACCATACCAATCTTTAGTAACACATTGATGGATCGCCATGTCGACGAACCTGACCAGCAAGGGTCAAGTCACCATACCCAAGCGGATTCGTGATGAATTGCAACTGTTGCCCGGGGCGCCGGTGGAGTTCTCGGTGAATGCCGCTGGAGAGGTGGTCTTGCACCGGGCACGCGCCGCAAAGAGCGCGCTTAGGGCGCGCCGAGACCGGTTCGACACCGTGCGGGGCAGCGCCGATGTTCGCTGGCGAACCGATGACTTGATGAAGCTGCTGCGCACGGATGACTGATGTTGCTGGTCGATACAAACGTGCTTGTGGACGTGCTGCAAGACGATCCCGACTGGGCCGACTGGTCAATCGGTCAACTGCGCGCCCAGGCCGTCATGCATCAACTGACCATCAACCCGATCATTTACGCCGAGATCTCGCTGTCGTTCTCAACGCTTGAGATACTCGACAGCGCGGTTTCCACGCTTGGGCTGGAATTGCGTGAAATTCCGCGGCCAGCCCTCTTCCTCGCGGCGAAGGCGTTTGTCCAGTACCGAAGGCGTGGCGGCAGCAAACGGCAGGTGCTTCCCGATTTCTTCATTGGAGCCCATGCGGCCGTAGAAGGCTGGCCCTTGCTGACTCGAGATGCGAGCCGATTCAGAACCTACTTCCCTACCCTGGAAGTCATCGCGCCCTGAACCGGCAAGGTGGATCACCCACCCCCCAGCGAACGCACCGGCACCCCCAGATCCCGCCACGCCGCCGGGTGGCAGGTGAAGATCAACATCTGATGGCGGGACGCCGCGTCGTAGAGCACGCGCTTCATCTGCCCGAGGCGGTCCTCGTCGGTATGGACCAGCGCATCATCCAGCATGAGCAAGGTGGGGCGCCCGGCTTCCTGGAGCAGGTCCGCATAGGCAAGGCGCGCGATGATGCCCATCTGCTCGCGCGCGCCCAGGCTCAGGTCCTCGAAGCTGCCGCGCTCGGCGCCGAGCGGGCCGATGCGGGTCATGGCGCCCGGCGACAAATCGTCGGCCACCTCGATCTGCGCGCCCGGGAACAGGATCTGCAAGTACCGATCGAGATGCCGCTGCAAGGGCGCCCGAAGGCGCCTTGCCAGCGCCGCGCGCTTGTCGCGCAGCAGGCTGAGCAGGTGACTGAGCGCTGCCGCGCGGCGCGCGAGTTCATCCACGCGGCGTGATACCTGCTCCAGTTCACGCTGCGCGTCGGCGCGTGCCTCTTCAAGACCGCGCGCGCCATTGGTCTCGAGCTCGACCTCCAGCCGATTGATCTGGTCACGCCGCTTCTGGTGCGCGTCTTCAAGCTGGGCGGCGCTCCTGTCTAGGCGCTCGACATCCTGCCGCAGCAGCGCGAGGTTCACCGACTTGAGCTCGGCGCCAATCGCGTCCACGCGCTGCTGCGCGGCAATCACCTGAGCCTGTGCGGCCGCCAGTTGCTGCCTGACCACGGGCACCTGAGCGATGCGCTGCGGGTCATTCACCGTGGCCTGGGCCGCGGCCAGTTCCTGTGCCGCGCTGGTCTGGGCGGCCTGCGCGCTGGCCAGCGCCACTCGGGTGTCGTTGAGAGAGGCCAGCGCAGACTCCAGCACCTGACGCGCCTGAGCTTCAGCCCCCAGGGCCTGCGCCGTGTCGGGCAGCGTGGCATCGTCAGCGGCAGATGGCGGCAGCGCGCCGAGCACCGCGCGAAGCTCGGTCAGCCGCTTGCTGCGAACGGCCAAGGCCGCCTCGAGCGCCTCGACGCCCTCGGGCGCGAGTGCCGCGAGCAGCTTCTGCGACTCCCTGGCCTGCTGCAGGCACTGGGCGCTCCGGCGATCGCGCTCCTCCGCATCGGCCAGGCTTGCCACGCCAAGGCGCGCGAGCAGCGCGCTGATCTGCGCGGCCAGCGTGGTGCGCGTGTCTGCGAGCGCATCGAGGTCAGGGCCGCCCGGCACCACGGTGATGCGACCCACGCCCGCGATCGCGATCTCGGTGCGGCTCACCACCGTGCGGCGCGCCTGTCCCGAGAGGGGCTCGGCGGCCATGCTCACCTCGTGCCCATCGAGCAGATCGAACTCGATGCTGGTGGCCACGGCCTCAAGCCGCACGGTGACATCGCGCAAGGACGCCGAGAGCGTCTTCAGCTGCGCGAGATCATCTGCCGCCACGGCGAAGCCGGCGGCCTCGGCCTGCAGCCGGCCCAGGCGCGCGCGTTCTTCGCGGGCCGAGGCCAGGGTGAGCCCGGCGCTTTGCAGCGCCGCTTCAAGATCAGCGGCGGCCTGGTTCTTCTCGGCGCGCGCGGCCACGGCGCTGACCCGCTCCGACAGCGCACGCGCCCGGGCATGGGCTTGCGCGGCCTCGTGGTGGCGGCGGTCTTTGGCCGTGACATCAGCCTGAGCGGCGGCGGCATCGGATGCGGCCTTCTGCAGGGCCTGGGCGCGCGTAACCACCGCCGCGGCCTCGCGATCGAAGGCGTCTAGCTGTGACTGCAGCGCTGACACCTGCGCGGTCCATTGCCCAAGGCTGTCGCGCTCGGTGGCCTGTCGTGCCTCCAGGCCCTCGGCGCTTTGCAGGTGAGCGCGCGCCTCGGTGTGCTGCGCGCGGATGGCCTCCCAGGGGCGCTCACGCTCGTCGCGCAGATGGTCGCGCCGCAGCGTGGCGAGGCGATCGACGCTGTCCTGGTAGGCGAGGATGTCAGCGCTCAGGCCGGTAATGTCATTACCGAGCTCCTTCTTCCGATCAAGGGCCGCCTGGTAGGCGCCCCGGGGAGTGCCCGCGGCCGGCGTGACGAGTTCGTGGCGCGCGGTCTCGACGGCCTGCAGCAGCGCGTCACCCCCGGAGGCCGCCAGATCGCCGAGTGACTCGCCGAGTGAGTTCTGAAGATGATTGGCCGCGTGCGACACCGGATCGGCCAGCTCGTGGGAGGTTCCCTGGCGGATCCACAGCAGGCCCGGAATGCCCATGTGCTCGGGCGCGCTCGCTCCCTTGCCGGGGAACTTGAACCCGAGTCGCTCCGCGAGATAGTCCTCGGCCGCGGCGCCATCCAGGCTTGCACCGTCAATGCTGAGGTCACAGCGCTTGCGGCCCAGGAAGGCCTTGGTCAGGCGATGCTGCTTGCCATCCAGTTCGAATTGCAGCTCGACCGTGGGCGTGCTGGAAGGCTCGCCCCAGGGGCGCAGGTGCTCGACGCTGCTGGAGCGGTGGCGCTCGAAGAAGGCGGCGCGAATGGCCTCGGCGATGGTGGACTTGCCGGCCTCATTGGGTGCCGCAAAGAGATTGATGCCCTCAGTGAAGCCCTCGATGACCAGGGGCTGCCGGAACCGCTTGAAACTCTCCAGACGCAGGCGCCGCAGCTTCATGCCGCGCCCCCGGCGCGCGCGCCGCGCTCATGCAGCAGACCGGCAAGAATCACCAGCGCATCACGGGCCACCTCGGGCTGCGGGCCCGACTGCTCGGCCCGCAGGTGCTGCAGCACCTCACCGACATAGCCGTCCGCGTGCAGGGCCTCGATGTCATCGGGCGTGGGCTCGAGGCGCAGATCAGCGGAGTCATGCACCAGAGCCCGCACGCGCGCGCGGGCGGCCTCCACTGCATCGTGCAGACGCCGGTGGCCGTTCAGATCACAGGTGCCCGAGACGCGCAGCTGCACGACATCATCGCTGCCCAGGGCGCTCAGCGCGCGCAGGACTTCATCGACGTCAGAGGCCACGCTCAGCCGGTGGTCGGATAGGTGCCAGCCGTACTGGCCGGTTCGCACCGGCGCGACCACGGGCGTGGCGCCCGGGCCCGCGAGGGTGACGAGCAACGCCTGCCCCGACTCATTGGCCTTGAAGCGATCGGTCTCGGGCGTGCCGGCATACCAGGTGTGCGCGTCCACGAGTCGGCTGCCGTGCCAGTCACCCAGCGCAAGATAGTCGAGCCGCGCGCTGGCCGCGCGATCAGCGGCGATGGGGTTGGTGGCGTCCACGTCCTCGGGCAGGATGCCCTGCACGCAGCCGTGGGCCAGGCCGATGCGCGGCAGGCCGGCGGGGGTCTGCGCGTCAGCGAACCAGTTGGTGAGGTCACCGTAGGTGTGCCGCTGCACCAGCGGCGCGGGCAGCAGCGCGAACCGCTCGCCGACCACCTGCACCGTGGGTTCAAGGCAGGCGGTCACATTGGGCGGGATGGCCCCGAGCCGCTGGGCGCGGGTCCAGACCGACTCGGCCAGGGCCGCATCATGGTTGCCGGGCAGCAGCAGCCAGGGGCCGCCATAAGCCTGCATGGCATTGAACAGGCGCCGCACCGTCTTGTCGGACACGGTCTGCGCGTCGAACACATCACCGGCCACCAGCACAGCGTCAACCGAATGCTCGCTGGCCAGAGCGGCCAGGCGTTCAACCGCCCTGAACCGCGCCTCGAACAGGACCAGGGCGTCATCGGGCTCGAACTGGGCGTAGATACGGCCGATCTGCCAGTCGGCAGAGTGAAGCAGGCGCAGGGTCATGGTCTGCGACGTTAGCGCGGGCGGGGCTCAGGGGATGAGCCTACCGAAATGGGCGCCGAGGCTTCGGGGCGGCGAGCAAGAATCTGCTGCGGCGTGTGGACTCGGCCGACCAGGCCAGCCTTGGCTTCAGCCAGTGACTCCCGCAGACCAGGCAGCGGCCGCCCCGTATCAGTCTCGATGGCGGCCGCCACGGTGTTCACCTTCAACTTCTTCAACGCCTTCATGCGATCAACTCCGCTTGATGTCCTTGGGGCTGACCCGGACACCTTCCGCTGCCCGCCTGCTGGGGCGCGGCCCGATCTTTCAGGAGCATGCCCACCCCGTCAACCCGCAACCCTCGCCCGACAGGCCGCCTGCATGTCCCGATCGCGGATGAAGCCGCACTGCCCCTTGCCGCCGCCAGTCTCGGCGCGGCACAGCGCCTGAAGGTCCGGATCACGGATGAAGCCGCATTGCCCGGCACCGCCGCCCGTGGTGGCGCGGCAATAGGCCTGTCGGTCAGGGTCCTTGATGAAGCCGCACTGCCCGATGTCAGCGCGGGCGGGCATGCCGGGCAGACTCAAGGCGAGTGCGATGAGCGGGCTGACGAGACAAGTGCGCTTACGCACCACAGACTCCTGATGATCGTTCTCTGGATCGACCTTAACCGCGTTCTTACCCTGCCACTCGAAGGCGATCGAAGCTGCGGAGAATTCACAGCATAAAGTACGCAAAAAAAGCGGTGTTTATCTTGACGATGCAGCGAATGCCGACCACAATCTCCGCATGAAAAGCGTAGATAAACGCTACATCTGGCAACTCAAGGACTGGCCGCACTGGGTCTACGACCGTCAGCGTCTGGCGCCGTTGCTCGCGCAGGTGCACAGGGCGCGAGGTCATCTGTTGGGTCGCATGCATGATCTGAGGCTCGACCTGCGAGACCAGGCCACGCTGCGCGCCCTGACAGCCGATGTGATCAAGACCAGTGAGATCGAAGACGAAATGCTCAACCCCGACTCGGTCCGCTCGTCGATTGCGAGGCGGCTGGGTGTCGACATCGGTGCCTTGGCGCCGACAGATCGGCAGGTGGACGGCGTGGTGGACATGGTGCTCGATGCAACCCAAGGTCACCATGCGCCCCTGACGTCGGAGCGCCTGTTTGGCTGGCATGCCGCGCTGTTTCCTACCGGGTACAGCGGCATGAGCAAGATCCGCGCGGGTCAATGGCGCGACGATGCGCAAGGCCCCATGCAGGTGGTTTCAGGCCCCATCCATCGACAGAAGGTTCATTACGAAGCGCCGCCAGCCCATTTGCTGGAGGCCGAAATGCTGGGCTTCCTGAACTGGTTCAATGTGGATCAGCATGATGACCCGGTGATCAAGGCGGGGCTTGCGCATCTGTGGTTGGTGACCATCCATCCTTTCGAAGACGGCAATGGTCGTATCGCACGGGCGGTGGGGGACATGGCACTGGCGCGTGCAGAGGAGTCCACTCAGCGCTACTACAGCCTGTCGGCTCAGATACAGCGCGAGCGCAACGATTATTACGACCGCCTGGAGGCGACGCAGAAAGGCGGCATGGACGTCACCGCCTGGCTGGAATGGTTCCTGGCCTGCCTGCTACGCGCCGTGCAAAGCGCTGAAGAAACACTGGCGCAGGTTCTGGCCAAGGCGCGATTCTGGCAGCACTGGGCCGGCACACCGATGAACGATCGGCAGATCAAGCTGCTCAACAAGTTGCTCGACGGCTTCGACGGCAAGCTGACCAGCAGCAAGTGGGCAGCCATCGGAAAGTGCTCGCAAGACACGGCACTGCGCGACATCACCGAGTTGCTGGAGCGCGGTGTCCTCAAGAAATCGGCTGCCAGCGGTCGCAGTACCAGTTACGAGTTGGGACCCTTGGCGTGAACCGGAACCCCAAGAGGCAGGTCCTTGGTCGGCCCCGCATGCCAGGGCTGCCTCGATCACCGTGGGGGTGAAGCAGCATGGCTGCTTCCCATGGGTCAGCAGAACCAACCCATGGGACTCGCCCATGCCACCTTGCGCAGCCTCACCAGCGGCCGCCTGTGAGCCGCCCCTGTGAGAGGAAGAAGACGGCATCGCCGATCTGCACGCTGCGGTCTGCGCTCACGTCAAAAGGGTCCGTCCCGGAAGGTGGTGCCACATCGGTGCGCCAGGACAGTGTGCGGCCGGCGGTATCCACCTCGAAGCGCTTGAGCACGTGCTGGGCATCAGGGCCCCAGTCCGTCTCACGCAAGCTCATCGGCAGACCGATGCGTGCCACCGGGCCCACTTGGAGCAGGTTCAGCCCATGGCTGCTGAAGTCCGCGGCGCTGGCACTTCCCTGGGCGCCGAAGGCTTTCGAACTGATGAGCGCGGGGTTGGTGGGGTCCCGAACGTCAAACAGCGCCACTTTGAGCCCGAGCACCACGCCCGCGGCATCTGCATCGCGGCCCACGCCCAGGAGCAGGCCCTGAGGCAGTGGCAGCAGGACATCGGAGAAGCCCGGCACCTCCAGCGCCCCTGCGGCCTTCGGGTCCGTGGGGTCCTTCAGGTCCAGCACGTACAGGGGATCGGTACGTCGAAAGGTCACCAGGTAGCCGGTGTCGCCAGAAAAGCGCACCCCGTAGATCTGCTCGCCGGGTTTTCCCAGGGCGGCAGGCCGGCGCTCGTTGGGCAGGGTGGCGATCGACTTCAGCATTGCCTCGCTGGTGCTCTCGCGCAGGATGGTCAGGGTGGCGGGCGACGCCGTCGCAGGGGCGCTTGCAGGCCTTTGCGCAGTGGCGGCCGCGTCGGACCACAAGATCCAGCCGCTGCTGCCGGTGTAGCTGATGATCCGCAGATCGCCCGCGTGTTCGCTCATTCGAAGGGCGATGCGATCGGCGTCCCAACCCAGGTGACCCTTGACCTCGCCCGAAGCCCGGTAATTCAGGCCCAGGCCGTCCAGCGCGAACTTGTGCACGTCGGTGACGAAGTCTGTGGGAAAGACGCTTCTTCCATCGGCACCCGTCACCGGTTGGGGTGAGCGGGTGGTGGCCAGGTACAGGTTCTGCGCCGACATGTACAAGCCCTCGGTGCCACCGAAGAAGCAGCGGGTGCGGATGGTCAGCGTGGGCGAGGCCAGATCGATCGCCATCAGGGTGGTGACGGTCAATGCCAGCGACGAGGCCTTTTGCTGCATCAGGCAGTCGGTCTCCGACACCAGGGGTTGCCGGGCGCCGCCGTCGATGCGCACGCCAGGCAGGACGTCGGCCGACTTGAGGGCGGCCAGGGCGGCTTCGCGCTCGCTGGCAGATGCGTCCGCTGGCAGAGCCTCGTAGGCCAGGCGCGGGCTCCAGGTGGTGACCAGATACACCATGTCGCCCACGCGCCGGCTGCCCACCAGTTGCCCGTCCAGCGCGAGGCGTCGGGCAGTGGTCAACGAGCCACTGGCCGAGACATCGGCAATCTGCAGATGCAGCACGGGATCCGCAGAGGAGATCACCGGCATGGCGCACAGCAGTCCCGGTGGGCAGGGCTGGCCTGACCATGAGGGGCTGGCCGCCATCGCCACGAGTCGCGTGGCCCCGCCCGACAGCAGCAATCCCTTGGGCGCGGAGGGCTCGCTCACATCCAGCGGCAGGGTTCCCAAAGGCTCCACCGTGCCGTCGGCCCCCGGCCTGGCCACGCGCACTTGTGGGCGGGCAACACCCTGGGCATCCCTCAGGGTGTTGCCGTCCAGCGCGAAGAGCAGTCGCCCGTCGGTCTTGAGGAGGTCAGCCTCGTCGACCCCGGCCTCCTGCGTGGTGGTGCCCGAGAAGGCTGGGATGGCGGCAGTGGTGGCCCCGGTTGAGGTGCTGGCCAGCGCGCTCAGGCCTGCGGTCACCGCGAACCGGTCGAAGCTGACCGACGGGTTTGCGGTGCGCGCAGCCTGACGGCTGCGCAGCAGATCCCGCACCTTGGGCACCAACGCTCCTTCATCCACGGGCTCGAGCGCGGCCAGCGGCCGGACCGTGGGACTTGTTGTGGCCGACCCGCCACCGCTGCAAGCGCTCAGGACGACCACTGCGGCAGCCAGCCCCGCCGACAGGCCGGTCAACAGGCCGAGGCGGCTGGGCCTGGGCACAGCGTCGGCGCCACCCGGGCGGTAGCGCATGCCCGGCTTCAACGATGGGATCGGCGGACGACTTGTGCTGCTCATGAGGCTTCCTTCTCAGGAGGTGGGGATGACACCGGATCCCAAGAGCCTTCCCGGAGCCCTGCTGCTGACGGACTCTTGCCTCAGGACCGAATGTGTGGGATAATTTCCCACATCCATTGTCTGATTGTCAAATCCCCTTGAGCACCCGTCACCGCCTGGTCCTGCACACCGTGCTGCGCGTTCTGCGCCCCCTGGTGCGACTGATGCTGCGCCATGGCGTGACGTACACGGCCTTTGCAACTGCCTTGAAGCCCGTTTTCCTGGAGGCGGCCCGGGAGGAACTGAAGTTGCAAGACATGCCGGTCACTGACAGTGCCCTGACCTTGCTCAGCGGCGTTCACCGGCGTGATGTGCGAGCACTCACGCGGGGTGAGGACTTGCCGGCGAAGCCTGTCGAAGATTCACCGCCGGCATCCCTGGCCGGTGAAGTGGTGGGCCGGTGGATGTCTGACCCGGCCTGGCTTGATGGGCAGGGGCGGCCTCAGGTCCTGTCGCGCGCGGCCTTCGATGCCCTGGTCAGCGCAGTCAGTCAGGATGTACGGCCGCGGGCCCTGCGCGACGAACTGCTGCGGCTCGGGGTGGTGACCTGCTCGGCGGAGGGCAGCGTCAGCCTGGCTGCCCAGGGCTTTGCGCCCCGCCAGGGTTTTGCGGAAATGTCCGCTCTGATGGCGGACAACCTGGCCGACCATGCCAGCGCCGCCACAGCCAATCTGCAAGACGGCGCCAACTTCCTGGAGCAGGCCCTCTATGTGGACCGACTCAGTGCGCCGTCGGCAGTCCGCCTGCACCAGGCGGCTTCCACCGCATGGCAACAGGTCCTTCCCGGGCTGCTGAGAGAAGCCCAGGAGCTGTACGACCGGGACCAAACCCCTGCGGCGCCTGCAGACGCAGCGCCGACAGAGCCGAGCGGCCGCGTCCCCGGCAAGCGCAGGGTCCGCCTGGGCGTGTACTTCTACGACACCGAGGACGACGCTCCATGAATTTCCGATCCCGCTTGGTCAGATCGTTGAATGCCTGCTTCGCGCTCGGGCGCCGGTGGCGTTTGTCGGTGCTGCTTGCGCAGGCCTGCCTGCTGGCTGCGTGCGGGCCCGGCGTCGGCGGCACGGGTACCGGACTCTCGTCTGTGGCAGATGCGCTGCAGGCCTTCGGCGCGCAGGCGATAAGTGCCTGCGCACCCGATGCGTCGTCTTCATCTGCCTGCACGGCGTCCTCGGGCCCGGGGTCCCCCACGGTACAGCCCCCCACCGGGCTCTGGTTGAACACTGCCCCGGGCGCCCGCGTCCGTCTCGACGCGCAGGGCGATAGTGTCACGCTCGAGAAGCGCTGCACCCAGGAGCGCTTCGTTGGGCAATGGGCCACGAGCCCGGCCCTGGGTGCGCGCTACTACGGCATCTTCGGAGCCGAAGGGCAGCCAGGTGTGGCAGCGTCGCTCAGCGTGCGTTCCGCCGAGCCTTCGACCCTGACGCTCGAACTTCGGGGCCTGGACGACAACCTGCTGTTGCCAACCCTGACGGTGCAGCGCTACGACGCCCCCCCGCCCGAGCCAGCGTGTCCCTGAGAGAGGCCTGGGCGCAGCGCCGGCTGCGCCTGGCCATGCGGGCTCACTTCGCCTTCGGTCGCCCGTAGGTGGCGGTGAAGCTGGCCTTGCCCAACGCGTTCGCGTTGATCATGTAGCCCGCCAGCGCCGCGGTGGCATCGGCAGGAATCTCGAGCTTTTCGGTCTTCAGCGCGTGCACGGTGAAGATGTAGCGGTGCGGCTTGTCACCGGGGGGTGGGCACATGCCGCCCCAGGCGGCCACGCCGTAATCGATGCGAACGTGGCTGGCGCCCTTGGGCAGGTTGGCACCACCTGCGGCACCGGCGTCCGGCTGGAGTGTGGCGACGTCGGCCGGCACGTTGATCACCGACCAGTGCCACCAGCCCGATCCGGTGGGTGCATCGGGGTCATACACAGTCACCGCAAAGCTCTTGGTGCCGGCCGGCGCACCGCTCCACTGCAACGCCGGTGACTTGTTTTCCCCGGAGCAGCCAAAGCCATTGAACTCGAACTTCTTGTCGATCAGGCTGCCGGCCTTGATGTCCGGGCTATGGAGCTGGAAGCCAGCGGCATTGGTGAGCGTCGAGAGGCTGATCAGCGCGGTAGCGAAGAGGGCGTGTTTCACAAGACTATCCAGTGCAAGTTGAGGAGCACCGATGATGTGGCGGTTGGCCCAGCCGCATTAGCCCGCACGCATCAATCGCTGTGCCGAGACACGCAGCGGATCTGCAGTCTTCATCGACAGGCGTCGGGGACGCACGCGTCAGGGACGCAGGTGTGAAGGCGCGTAGCCGAATCGCTGGCGGAATGCAGCCGAGAACCGGCTGTGAGAGTCGTAGCCGCAACGGGCTGCGATTTCCGAGACCTGCAAGTCCGTGCCCTGCAACAGCGCCATGGCGGATTCCAGGCGGACTTCACGCACGCATCGGCTGGCCGAGGTTCCTTCTTCGCCCAACCGGCGTTGCAGGGTGCTGGGGCCCAGATGGAAAGCGCGCGCCAGCTCATCCACAGTCCATGCGGCGTGAGGTCGCTGGCTCACCAGGCGATGCACTCGGTCAGCCCAATCGAGCTCGCGCAAGGGAGAAAACACGATCCCGCGTTCGGCCAGCAGCAGCAGGACTTCGAGTGCACGGTGCTCGCGCATGGCGTCGGATACATCGGGCTCGAGCAGCGCGGCCGTGGCGCGGCTGAAGGTGGCCACGAAGCTGTCATCGGCATCGGTGCTGGCGCAGCCCTGTACAGCCGGTACCGCGGAAAACTGCCCGAAGCGATCGTGGAATCGCTCCACGGTCTGGGGCGCAAAGCCCATCAGCCGTGCCTCGTAGTAGCCCCCCGCGACAGGCTCGTTGACCATGTCCCATTGAGTTGCGCGCGCCATGATGAAGACCTGCCTGGCAGCAAACCGCATCTCCCCGCCCGGCGTGCACAGACGCTTGCGCCCGGACACGACCCAGCCCACCTGGTCGTCCCGCACCGTGGCTGTGCGTACGAGATGCGGCACGCGGGTCCGAATGAGTTGACTGGCGACACCGACGAATAGGCTCATGGCTTGATGGGCGCTAATGTTCGCGCGGCGCCATTCTGGCACACGGCTTCAGCTGCATCGTGCGGCCGACCTGCACGCGGTCAGCCACCCAGGACTGCCAATGGCCGGCAGCGTGGGTAGCAGCCGGAGCAAGCAAGAAGAGCTGGGCTGCGATCGGAGGTCGCTGGCAGCCAGACCAGGGTAACGGTGGGCACGGCGTCATGCCCCCGCTCACGCCCGGATCACCGCGCCGGTGATGCGCAGTTCAGCTTCAAGCCGGCACCTTCAAGCCGTGCTTCTCGACAACCACCAGCAGCGTCAGCGCCATCCCGCTCGGCCGCCTGGTGCCGGCTTCCCACTTCTGCACGGTCGATTCGCTGGTGGTCGCCTTGTCGATAGCCCCTGCCCGGTGCAGCCCCTGCCTGGCGGCCGGGCCGCACTGATCCCTCTACGAGTCAAACCGATGCCAGGTGCTCGCAGGGCGCCGCAACACCGAGCGGATATCTGGCCATTGTTGAAAGCCGGTGGCACACCCATGGGCCTGACGTGATCTGCGACGACGAGGGTAATCCCCCCATTTTCCAGGGGGCACA
Source organism: Burkholderiales bacterium (assembly GCA_037146935.1). Lineage (GTDB taxonomy): Bacteria > Pseudomonadota > Gammaproteobacteria > Burkholderiales > Burkholderiaceae_E > Quisquiliibacterium. Next base: position 26 of record JBAWWD010000023.1, on the reverse strand, counting down.
GAAGTAGGGGCTTCACGCGGCCATGG
>JBAWWD010000022.1:0-79693 GCA_037146935.1 Burkholderiales bacterium | reverse complement strand
CCCCCACGCCCCGGCCTGCAGGCCGGGACGGTGAACCCGGCGCCGGCCAGTGGCCGGCGAAACCCCGGGTTCACCCCATGTGGAGGCCGCCGTTGCAGGAGAAATCGGCGCCGGTGGTGAAGCCGGCATCGTCGGTGGTGAGCCAGCCGCAGATGGAGCCGATTTCCTCGGCACGGCCCAGGCGGCGCACCGGGATGGTCTGAATGATCTTCTCGCGCACATCTTCACGAACCGCCATCACCATGTCGGTGGCAATGTAACCGGGCGACACCGTGTTCACAGTAACACCTTTGCTGGCCACTTCCTGGGCCAGGGCCATGGTGAAGCCGTGCATGCCGGCCTTGGCGGCCGAGTAGTTGGTCTGGCCGAACTGGCCCTTCTCGCCGTTGACCGACGAGATGTTGATGATCCGGCCCCAGCCCTTGTCGAGCATGCCGTCGATCACCTGCTTGGTGACGTTGAACAGCGAGTTCAGGTTGGTGCTGATGACCGAGTTCCAGTCATCGAGCGACATCTTGCGGAACACGCCGTCGCGGGTGATGCCGGCATTGTTGACCAGGATGTCCGGCGAGCCGAGCTCGGCGCGCACCTTCTCGAAGGCCGCCCGGGTGGATTCCCAGTCGGCCACGTTGCCCACCGAGGCGTGGAAGGTGTAGCCGTCGGCCTTCTGTTCGGCCAGCCACTTGACGAAGTCGCGGGTGGGGCCACAGCCGGCCACCACGGTATAGCCCATGTCATGGAACTTGCGGCAGATGGCGGTGCCGATGCCACCCATGCCACCGGTCACGTAGGCGAGCTTCTGGCTCATGGAGATCTCCTTCAGGGTCGAGTCGGGAAGGCCGGGATTGGCCAGATGCGTAAACAGATGAACCGGGTGGGGCGCGTCACTGTGGCGCGCGGGTCTTGACGTAGCTGCCGGGGGCCGGCTCCAGCACACGGAAACCGCGCGCGCCCAGCGAGGCCGGCGCCGCGCGCAGCGCGCCGCGATGGCCGTCGAGCCAGTCGGCCCATTCCCGCCACCAGCTGCCGGGCTGCTCGGTGGCCTGGGCGAGCCAGGCCTCGGGGTCGGCGGGATAGCGATCGGGCCCGACCCAGTAGCTGCGCTTGTTGCGCGACACCGGATTGATGGCGCCGGCGATGTGGCCGCTGGCGCCCAGCACGAAGCGCACCGGCCCGTCGAGCAGCTGGGTGGACCCGTAGGCGGCACGCCACAGCACGATGTGGTCTTCGCGCGCGCCGAAGATGAACGTGGGCACGTTGATGCGGCGCAGATCGATCGGCTGCCCGGCGCACACCAGCCGATCAGGGATGCGCAGCTCGTTCTGCAGGTACATGTGCCGCAGGTACCAGGTGTACATCGGCCCGGGCAGGTTGGTGCTGTCGGAGTTCCAGTAGAGCAGGTCGAAGGCCGGCGGCCGGTCGCCCTTCAGGTAGTTGCTGACGACGTAGTTCCAGACCAGATCGTTGGGGCGCAGGAACGAGAAGGTGGTGGCCAGTTCTTGGCCCTTGAGGATGCCGCCACCGCCCAGCGTCTGCTCGCGGTAGCGCACGAAGGCCTCGTCGACGAAGACACCCAGCGAGCCCGGCTCGGCGAAGTCGAGCAGCGTGGTCATGAGGGTGAGGCTGGCCACCGGGCGTTCGCCGCGGGCGGCCAGCGCCGCCAGCGCGGTGGCCAGGATGGTGCCGCCCACGCAGAAGCCCAGGGCATTGATGGTCTGCGCGCCGCTGATCTCGCGCACCGCGCGAATGGCCTCGAAGATGCCCTGCTCGAGATAATCGTCCCAGGTGAACTGGCCGAATTCGGGGCCGACATTGCGCCAGCTCAGCATGAACACCGTGTGCCCGCGCGACACGGCATAGGCCACCAGCGAGTTGTCCGGCTGGAGGTCCATGATGTAGAACTTGTTGATGCTGGGCGGCACCATCAGCAGCGGCCGGCTGCCCACCTTCGGGGTGCTGGGCTGGTACTGCACGATCTGGATCAGATCGTTCTGGAAGACCACGCCGCCCGCGCTGGTGGCCACGTTGCGGCCCACCTCGAAGGCCTCTTCATCGGTCTGCGAGATGCGGCCCTTTTCGAGGTCGGAGAACAGGTTTTCCAGGCCCACCCGCAGGCTCTCGCCGCGGGTCTCGATGATGCGGCGCTGGGCCTCGGGATTGGTGGCCAGGAAGTTGGCCGGCGACATCATGTCCACCCACTGCTGGGTGGCGAACCGGATGCGCTCCTGGGTGCGGGCGTCGGACTCGATCGAGGCCGCCATCTTCTGCAGGAACTCGGCGTTGAGCAGGTAGAGCGCCGCGGTCCAGGCGTGCGGGCCGCTGTCGTGCCAGGCCTCGTTGGCAAAGCGCCGATCGGTCAGCGAAACCCCCGCGTGCTGGATGCCGGAGGCGACCAGCGCCTGCCACCGCTCGAGGTACTCGGTCTGAAGCTTCGCCAGCCGGTCGGGCGGGATGGCCGCGCCCGGGGGCAGTGACAGCGGCGGCAGCCCCGGAAACCCTGGCGGCTCGACACCACTGGCGCCCGCCCTGGTGGCGGGGCCGGGCTGCGCGGAGGCACCGGCGGCCGCGCCAGAGCCTGAGGCAGCCGCACTGCGGCTGCGCTTGGCCGCCCCGGCAGCCGCACGGGAGGCCGCCCCACGACGAGTGGACTGCGCCGAGGACGCCATGGAATTCCCCTGAATGGAGTCCGCGCCGGCGGACGGGTTGCGCTTTTTTTGAGGCATCCTATTGTGCTACCAAAAAATGAAACAACCGGGAAATCCCTCGACTGACCATCGCGGGAGACGTGGAAAGCCCTGGGCCGATGGCGCCGGACTCTAACCGGGGCTGCTTACACCGCCCTTTCGCCAGCCCGGCGTCCCGCCCCCTGCCCCCTGCCCCCTGCCCCTTGCCTGAAGACCCCGCCGTGTACATCGTTGCGATCGCCTGGTTGTACGTCCTGATGCTGGTGTCCGTGATGCAGCCCACCGTGTTTCGCGGCATCGTCACCTTCGTGGGCGCCGGTCTGCTGCCGCTGGCGCTGCTGCTCTACCTGGTCGGCACCCCGCAGCGGCGACGGCAGCGCCAGCGGGCATCCGCGCAAGAGACCGTGACTGACGCGCAGAGCAACGATGCGACCGGCGCCGAGGCCGGCGCCCGCCCTGGCCCGGAAGGCGAGCCCCCGCTGGATGGAGGGCCTCTGCCCGATGCCGCCGCACCCGCGGTCGCGCCGGTCAGCGCGGATCGATCCAGATGAAGCTGCCCTGGCGACCGGTGACGCGATCGCGTCGAAACGAGTAGAAGCGCCGCGGGTCGGCCACCGTGCACTCGCCGCCGCCCGCCACCCGATCCACCCCCGCCGCGGCCAGGCGCTGGCGGGCCAGCCCGAAGAGGTCCGCCTGCCACTTGCCCGGACGGGCTCCCGCCAGAAAACAGGCGGCCGCGCGCGAGTCATGGGCGAGGAAGGCCTCGCGCACCTCGTCGCCCACCTCGAAGGCGGCCGGCCCGATCGCCGGCCCCAGCCACGCGACCCAGTCGCCGGCCGCGGGCGCGAGGCCCCGCGCTGCCGCCAGGGTCTGTTCGATGACGCCGGCGCACAGGCCTCGCCAGCCGGCATGGGCGGCGCCCACCACCGTGCCCTCGCGGTTGGCGATGAGCACCGGGAGGCAGTCAGCGGTGAGGATCGCCAGCGGCACACCCGGCTGGTCGGTGACCGCGGCATCGGCCTGCGGCTCCGCGTGGGCGGCAGGCGTATTGCCCGGTTCCTCGGGCGTGGCCCACGGTGCCGCGCGGCCGGCCCGGTGCACCGCCACCCCGTGCACCTGATCGAGCCACACCGGCGGCGCGGGCAACCAGTGCCGCAGCAGCGCCCGGTTGGCCTGCACGTCGGCGGGGTCATCGCCGCAGCGCGCGCCGAGGTTCAGCCCACCACCATCGGGCGCTGACCAGGGCCCCGCGCTGCCACCGCCGACACGGCCGGTGTGGCCTGCGCGAACGGTGGCCGCAAAGACCCCGCGCAACGGGTTCCAGGCCGAGGGCGTGGATGGGGTTATGGGCGAGGTCATGTCGAGGGCATGGATGGGGTCATGGGCGAGGGCATGGCCGGGGTCACGGACCCGCCTGCGCGCTGACCGCGGCGGTCAGGTCGATGCCGCAGGCAGCCGCCGCGGCAATCAGATCGGCGGGGGGCGGATCGACGAAGGCCACCGACCCGCCACCGGGATGCACGAAGCCCAGTCGCCAGGCATGCAGTGCCTGTCGATCGATCAGACCGCTGGGGCCGCCATACAGCGCATCGCCCGCCAGCGGGTGCCCGACGTGGCGCAGATGCACCCGGATCTGGTGGGTGCGACCGGTCTCGAGCCGGCACTCGAAGAGGGTGAATGCCTGCAAGCCGACCTGACCTGCCGCCAGCCGATGGGCGTGGGTGCGGGACGCGCGGCCCTGCTCGGCCGATACGACCGCCATGCGGGTGCGGTGCCGCGGGTCGCGGCCGATCGGGGCATCGACCGTGAAATCGCCGGCAGCGAGCCCCGCCGCGAGCGCCAGATAGCGGCGCGACATGGAGCGATCGGCAAGCTGCGCGCCAAGCACGGCCAGACCCCGCTCGCTGGCCGCGACCGCCAGCAACCCGCTGGTGTCCTTGTCGAGCCGGTGCACGATGCCGGCCCGGGGCAGGCCCGCAAGCCGGGGCCGGTGATGCAGCAACCCGTTCAGCAGCGTGTCGCGCCAGTGGCCGGGCGCCGGATGCACCACCATCCCGGCCGGCTTGGCGATCACCAGGCAGTCGTCGTCTTCATGAACCACGCGCAGGGGCAGCGGATCGGGCTGGAAGGCATCGTCGGCCTCCCGCGGGAGCGGCTGCACGAACAGGGTCTCGAACCCGCCCAGGCGGGTTGCCGGCCCGAGCGCCCGCTGCTCGCACCACACCGCGCCCAGCGCGAACCACTGCTGAAGCCGGGAGCGGGACACCCCTGCGAGGTGATCGGCCAGGGCCTGCACCAGAAAGCGGTCGGCGCGCTCGCCGGCGCCGCCCGCGGCCTCGATGCGCAACACGGGCAAGGCAGCCGGCTCGGCGCCCTCACCGAGCGTGTCGGCCTCGACCCCTTCGATATAATCAGGATCGGTCATGTCCGCACGTGCTGACGGACCGCCGTTCGCGCCCCTGCGGGCGCTGCGTACCCCGGCCGCCGAGGGCGCCTCTCAGAAAGAACCCTGCCATGTCGTTGAGCGGCCCCACCCGCCTTACCCGCGTTGCACCCGGCGCCTGGCACTCCTGGCCCGGCCTGGCCGCGCTGCTGTTGAGCCTGCTGCTGGCCGCCTGCGCCACCCCGGAGCAGCGCGACCCCACGCTGGGCTGGACACCCGAAAAATTATACGCGGAGGCCCAGGACGAAATGCGCTCGGGCCGCTACGGCGCGGCCATCAAGATGCTCGAGAAACTCGAGGCGCGCTATCCCTTCGGGCGCTGGGCGCAGCAGGCGCAGCTCGACATCGCCTACTCGCAGTTCAAGGACAACGACCGCGCGCTCGCCCTTGCCTCCACTGACCGATTCATCAAGCAGTTTCCGGCCCATCCCTCGCTCGACTACGTGCACTACCTGCGCGGCCTGATCAACTTCAACGAGCAGCAGGGCTGGCTCGCCAGCCTGGGCGGGCAGGACCTCTCCGAGCGCGATCTGCGCGCCGCGCGCGAAGCCTTCGACTCCTTCCGGGAGGTGGTCACCCGGTTCCCGGACAGCCGCTATGCCGCCGACGCCGAGGCGCGCATGAAGTACCTGGTCAACTCCATGGCCGCCGGCGAGGTGCACATCGCGCGCTACTACTTCAGGCGCGGCGCCTATGTGGCCGCGGTGAATCGCGCCCAGATCGCGATCCGCCAGTACCCGAACGCGCCGGCGATCGAGGAGGCGCTGTTCATCATCATGAAGAGCTACGAACAGCTCGGCCTGGACGACCTGCGGGCCGATGCCGAGCGGGTGATGAAGGCCAACTTCCCGCGCAGCACCCTGCTCAGCCAGGGCGTCACCCAGGCGGATCGCCGCTGGTGGCAGGTGTGGCGCTGAGCGCCACCGGCTCATCGAGCGCGGCCAGGAAGTCCATCGCGTCCTGCGCAGACCGGGTGCGCCGAAACGGCGGCAGGCTGCGCAGGAGCTGACGCCCGTAGGCGCGCTCGGCCAGCCGCGAGTCGCACACCACCAGCAGGCCGCGGTCAGTCTCCGAGCGGATCATGCGGCCCGCGCCCTGCTTCAGGGCCATGGCGGCCGCCGGCATCTGCAGATTGCGGAAGGCGTCTTCGCCCGCGCGCCGCAACACCTCGATGCGCGCGGCCAGCACCGGATCATCGGGCGGCGCGAACGGCAGCTTGTCGATCACCACCAGCGAGAGCTGGCGACCGCGCACATCCACCCCCTCCCAGAAGCTCGCGCTGCCCACCAGCACCGGCGCCGTCGCCTGCCGGAAGCGGGCCAGCAGTTCGGCGCGCGGCGCGCTGCCCTGCACCAGCAGGCTGATCGCCGACCCCTCCTGTTCGATGCGTCGGGCAAGGCGCTGGCCAAGCTGGTCGACCATGCGCAGCGTGGTGCACAGCACGAAGGCCCGGCCGCGGTTGGCGACGACCAGCGGCCAGATCGCCTCGAAGACCCGCTGCGGGAAATCGGCGCCGCTGGGCTCGCCGATGCCCTGCGGGACATACAGCAGGCCGTGGGCGGGATAGTCGAAGGGGCTCTCCCAGGCGTGGGTGGCCGCATCCTCCATGCCGAGCGCGCGCGCGAAGTGCCCGAAGGAGCCGCTGACGGCGAGCGTGGCCGAGACGAAGACCCAGGCGCGCGGGCGCTGCGCCCGATGACGGCGGAAGGTGCCGGCCACCGTGAGCGGGGTGGCATGCAGCGTGAGACCCGAGGCGCCGATCTCGGCCCAGGCGATGCGATCGCCATCGTCGGCGGTGTCTTCCCGCGCGACGGCGCCGGCCAGCGCCGCGCCGGGATCGGGCGCCCCGGGCGCCGCGGCCTGCGCGGGTTCCGTGGTCTGCTCGTCTTCCCAGGCCTCCCCAGGCGCATCGGAGGCATCAGACGATTCGGACGCTTCGGGTCCGGAGACGGCCCGCTCCCAGCGCCGAAGCTGGTCGACGAGCTCCAGCGCCCGCAGCGCGCAGCGGCTGATCTCGCGGCCACGCTCGGCGGAGCGCTCGAGCAGGGCACGTGTGCTGTCGAGCTGCTCGGCGCAGTCGGCCACCGCATCGAGCAGCGCCGGGCGGGCGCGCAGCGCCGCGGCATCCAGGCGGGCCGGATCACCCGCCTGCAGCCGAAGCTCGCGCACCGACTGCTCCAGCGCGCGCGAGACGGTAGTCCAGTCGGCCGCATCGCGCGCCTCGGCCAGGCCGGCGCGCAGGACATCACGGGCGAACTCGACCAGCCGCCGCGATGAGACCGACAGCCCGAAGAAGCCGGTGGCCACCTCGGGCAGCTGATGGGCCTCGTCGAAGATCAGGGTGTCGGCGGTGGGAAGCAGATCGGCCACGCCCTCGTCGCGCAGCGCAAGGTCGGCGCAGAAGAGGTGGTGGTTGACGACCACCACATCGGCCCGCTGCGCCGCCTGGCGCGCCTTGATGACGAAGCACTCGCCCAGATCGGGGCATTCCTGGCCGAGGCAGTTCTCGCGGGTGGAGGTGGCCAGCGCCCAGGCCGGCGCGTCTTCGGAGACATCAGGGGCCCCGGCACGGTCGCCGGTGCGCGACACGCCGGCATAGCGGTCGATGCGCCGCAGGTCGATGACGTCCTCGCGGCGGGCAAAGCGGCCATCGGCGAGATTGCGGCGCAGGTGGTAGCGGCACACATAGTTGGCGCGCCCCTTGAGCACCGCGCACTCGGCATGCACGCCCAGCGCGCGCACCACCTCGGGCAGGTCGCGCTCGAACAGCTGATCCTGCAGGTTGCGGGTGCCGGTGGAGATCACCACCCGCCCGCCGGAGAGCAGGGCCGGCGTCAGGTAGGCGAAGGTCTTGCCGGTGCCGGTGCCGGCCTCGGCGATGAGCGCGCCCTGGGTGCTGATCGCCTGCGCGATCGCGCCCGCCAGCGCGAGCTGGCCGTCACGCACCCGGTAGCCGGCGAGCGCCGCGGCGAACGGCCCCTGCGCGCCCAGCGCCTGCTGGCTCGCCTCGGCCAGGCTGGCGGGCTGGGAGGGATGACTCACGGAGTCAGGCGGGCTGATCGGGCACCAGCTGCATCTGCAGCAGGGTGATCGCGTCCTTGATCTGCAGCTTGCGCTTCTTCAGACGGCGCAGCTGGAGCTCGTCAAAACGGGTCTGCTGCCCGATCGCGTCGATCATGGCGTCGAGACCGCGATGCTCGAGCTGCAGTTCGGCAATCCGTCGGCGGATGGATTCCGGATCGATCATGAGTGGCGCAACGCTGGTGTCGAAAGGGCAGGACAGGACGGGCGTGGCGTCAGCCATCCCGGGCGCGATGATAGTCGCCCCTCCGCGCGCGGCATAGCCCACCCTGGGATGAGCCCCCCGGACGAGGCCGATCGGGCGCCGCTGCTCAGCCCGGCGGACGAGGCTCGCGTCTCGGCTCCGGGGTGGCCGCATCCGGCTTGCGGGCCTTCTCCCGATCGAGCCGTTCCTGCTCGCGCGCCTCGCGCTCCTGCTGGCGTCGCGCGTGCCGCTCGAGATTGAGCGCCGCCTGCCGCTCGCGCTCGGCATCCTCGAGCGCCCGGGCGGCGCGACGGGCATCGCGCGCCAGGGCCTGCTCGCGGGCGGCATCTTCACGCTGCGGCGCCAGCCGCTCGTCCTCGCGTGCCTGCGCCAGACGTTCAGCGAGCGCCTGGTTGCGCTCGAGGTTGCGGGCCTCGCGCAGCACCTCACGGGCACGTCGCTCCACCGCTGAAAACCGCGCGCGAGCCTGCCGATGCTCGGTCTCGACAGCCAGCCGGCAGCGGTTGACCCAGAGCCGCTCGGCGCAGGCGAGCAGCGACTGGTATCGATGCTCGGCGGCCTCCTCACGGGCCACGGCCACCTGGGACAAGGCCTCATCGGCCTGCGCCGCGCTGGTGATGGTCGCCGGATCGGGCAGCATCTGGGCGTGTCCGGGCAGGCTGGTGAACAGGAGCAGCGCACCGACAAGGCAGGCCAGCCCGGTGACCATCTGCCCCTCGACCGCCTGCCCCGTGACTGCCCGCCCCGAGGCGAACTGCCCCGAGGCGACCGGCCCCGAGGACCGAAGGGCCCCCTCGGGCGGGCATGACCGGGCGAGTCGCGTCATGCGGCGCTGCCCGCCCCGGGCGCGGGCTGCAGCGCCCCGGGGAAGAAACGCGCGGTGAGCCCGGCGTCGGCGATCGGCGCCGGCGGTGCCAGCGCGCGGCCATGGCGACGCCAGTCGGGCACCCGCAGGATGCGCTCGCACACCCGCTTCATGCCGATGGTCTCGCGATCGCCGACCAGCACGCCCTCGACGCGCAGGCCGCTGTCCTCGCGCGCCGTGGCCAGTCGCGCCAGCAGTGCCGGCGGGCATCCGAACTCGCCGTCGGAGGCGATCAGCAGATCGGCCTGTCGCCAGGCGGCGGTCGCGAGATCATCGAGCACGCGGGTGAAGAGGTCCGAGACATCGGTGCCCCCGTGAAAGCTCTCGCCCAGGAAGCGGGCGATCTCGAACAGCCCGTCCTCGCCGCTGATCTCGCGTCGGGCGATGTTGCCGGGCCCGCTCCAGGCATAGAGCAGACAGCGGCGGCGCGCGGCATGGGCCACGCGCGCGGCCTCGAGCACGATGGCCCGCGCCACCTGCTCGGCGGCGCCTGCCATGGAGGCCGAGGTGTCGATGCACACGATCATCGGCCCCGCGCGCAGCCGCGGGCGCGGCTGGGGCGCCTGGGCGGCGGCGCGCCCGGGCCTGCGCACCCAGGTCGGGTCGGTGGCGAGTTGCCGGTGGTGCAGGGTCAGCAATGACTGGTCGGCCAACCGCGCGGCCAGCCAGCGACGCCGTCGCCGCAACTGGGCCCACTCGCTGGCCAGCAGGCCGGCCAGATCACCGGAGCGGCGGATGCCTTCGGGCTCGATGGGCGGCCCCGGCAGCACCGAGGGCCGAGGCTCGCGCACCCACGACGGCCGGGTGGGGTCCTCGCTGGGCAGGGCCACCGGCGCGGGTTCCATCTCATCCTCGGGGCGCTGCCGGCCCAACCGCGCGATCAGCGCGGCCAGACCGGGCATGCCGGCCATGCGTTCGCGCGCGGCGAGCATGTCCTGCCAGGCCTGCGAGCGCAGCAGCCCGGAGAGCTCGCTCCAGCGCGATGCATTGAGCACCCCGTCCAATGATTCGAACAGGCGCAGGAACTGGCGCAACTCGTCGCCCCGCTCGGCCCAGTCCTCGCGAAAGGCCTGCGCGCAGGCGGCCACCGCGCCCGGGCGGCCCAGCCGCGGGCTGACGAGGCTGATGCGGTCGATGTGCCAGAGGGCCATGCGCTGCAACTGCTCGGCAGCCGCCGGCTGGCCGCGGGTGAGCTGGCCCACCCGCGGATCGGCAAGGATGGCGTTGAAGGCCGCGGCCACCGCCGCATCGGGCCAGCCCTCGCTGCTCACCAGGCGGGCATCGCCGGCGAGCAGGCGCTCGCGCCACGCGGCCAGCGCCGGGAAGCGCTCGAAAAACCCTGACTCGGCATGCACCAGCGCCGGCAACCAGAGCGCACGCCCGAGGCGATCGAGGGGCGCGAATCGCCGCTCGAGGGCCAGCGGATCGAACACCGCGCCGGGCAGCGCCGAGGATTCAGCCATCGAGCGGCACCGGCTCGGGCACTCGGCCGTCATCGCCCTCGCCCACCGGCAGTTCGGCAAAGGCCCGGCGGGTGTCGAGCAGCGCCGCCTGAGCGGCCAGCACCCGCTCGCGGTTGGCCCGCAGCACCCCCAGCACCTGCTGGGCGAACGCCGGCGCCACCCAGAGATTGGCGGCGAGCTCGTCGCCGAGCAGGCGCTCGTGCGTCTCGGCGCTGGCGATGAAGCGCGCGACCTCGCCGATCAGCTGGTCGATCTGCGCGAGCCGCGCCGCGATGTGGCTGGCACTGTAGCGCTTGCGTCGGCTGAACGCCGACAGGCGCGGCGCGCCTTCGCCCAGCTCGCCGCCTTCGGCGCCGCCCACCGAGCGCATCAGCGCGAGCTTGCCGGAATCGTCGAAGGCGAGCTCGGCCGCGCTGGACTCGAGCTCGAGCTGACGCTCGAAGGCCTGCGCCGCGCGCCAAAGCCACTGCGGATCGACCTCGGCCGCGGCACCCAGCGAGGCCGCCAGCCAGTCCCGCAGGGGCTCGTGCTCCTCGGCGCGTTCGCAGACCAGCCAGGGCAGCACGCACAGATCGGCCGGCGCGACCGCGTCACGGCCGTTGGCAAGGGCCGCCACACGCAGCACCGCCACGATGCGCACCCAGCGCCGATCAGACACCGGCAGCGCAGCCGCGCGCAGCCGCTCGCGCAGCGCCAGCAGCAGGGCCACCACCGACGGCGGCAGCGCGACCGCCGCCGCGCGCTCGCGCAGCGCGCGCAGCGCCGAAAGCTCCAGCGGCGAGGCGGGCTCCTCGGCTGGCGCCTGGGTGGCCAGCAGCTGGCCGAAGGCGGCATCGCTCACCGCCGGAACCGGGCAGCGGAACAGGAACCGATCATGGAAGGCGGCCAGGCCAGGATCGTCGGGCGGCTCGTTGCTGGCCGCCACCAGCGTGACCAGCGGCACCGCCAGGCGCCGCGCACCCTGATCGAACACCCGTTCGTTGAGCAGGCCGAGCAGGGCATTGAGGATGGCCGAATTGGCCTTGAAGACCTCGTCCAGGAAGGCCACGCTGGCGGTGGGCAGATAGCCCGCCACCTCACGCTCGTAGCGGCCCTCGTCGAGCGCGACGAGGGAGAGCGGCCCGAACAGCTCCTCGGGCACGCTGAAGCGGGTGAGCAGACGCTCGAAGTAGGCGCCGCCGGCCAGCCGGTGCAGGCGCCGCGCAAGCTCGCTCTTGGCGGTGCCGGGCGGCCCCACGAACAGCAGGTGCTCGCCGCTGAGCAGGGCCAGCACCAGGCAACGGGCCTGCTCCTCGCGCTCGATGAGGCCGTGACAGACCGATGCGATCAGGGCACGCAGCCCCGGGGGCTGGAGCCGGGCGGCAGTCTCGACAGCGCTCATTCGGGCATCTTACGACAGCGCCGATGGCGGCTGGCGCGCGCCAGCCGCTGTGGCGATCAGGTCAGCGCGCCCGCCGCGCCGCGCCGCGGCGCCTCGAGATATTCGCGCGACTGCATCTCCACGATCCGGCTCACGGTGCGCTGGAACTCCACCGCCATCGCGCCGGTGGTGTAGAGCTCTTCAGGCGGGCACTGCGCCGACATGAGCAGCTTCACCCGCTGGTCATAGAACACGTCGATCAGCCACACGAAGCGACGCGCCTCCGAGGCCATGGCCGCGCTCATGCGCGGGATCTCGGAGAGCACCACGGTGTGGAACAGGCGCGACAGCTCCAGGTAGTCGTTCTGCGAGCGCGGGCCGCCGCACAGGGTGCGGAAGTCGAACCAGACCACGCCGCCGGCGCGGCGCAGCGCGCGCAGCTCGCGGTTCTCGATCAGCAGCCGCGGGTCTTCGTCGCGGGCCTCGGCCAGGGCCGCGAAGGCCTCGCGCAAGGCCGCATCGGCCTGCGCGCCCAGCGGGCAGTGGTAGGCGCGCACCTGCTCGAGCGAGCGCCGCCGGTAATCCACCCCGATGTCCACGCACAGCACATCGAGCTGGCGCTGCAGCAGCTCGATCGCCGGCAGGATGCGGTCGCGGTGCAGCCCGTCGGGGTACAGCCCCGAGGGCGCGTAGTTGGAGGTGATGACGAAGGTGACGCCATTGGCAAAGAGCCCGCGCATCAGCCGATCGAGGATCATCGCGTCGGCGATGTCCGAGACATGGAACTCGTCGAAGCAGATCAGCCGGTAACGGCGCGCGATGCGCCGGGCCACCTCGTCGAGCGGGTCGGCGCTGCCCTTGAGTTCATCGAGCTCGCGGTGCACGCCGCGCATGAACTCGTGGAAGTGCACCCGGAACTTGCGCACCACCGGCACCGCGCCGAAGAAGCAGTCCATGAGGAAGCTCTTGCCGCGACCCACGCCGCCGTGCAGCCACACGCCGCGTGGCACCGCGGGGCGCGAGAGCAGCTTGCGCAGCGGATTGGCCCGTTGCGCCTTGAAGACCACCAGTTCCTCGTGCAGCCGCTGCAGCCGCTCGATGGCGGCCTGCTGCGCGGCGTCGGCCTGGTAGCCACGCTCGGCAAGCGCGGCCTCGTAGGCCGCGCGCACACCCCCGGAGGCGCTCACGCTCACATGTTCAACGCGCGGCGGTCGGTGGCCAGCGCCGCCTCGCGCATCACTTCCGACAACGAGGGATGCGGGTGGCACACCCGCGCGATGTCCTCGGCCGAGGCCCGGAACTCCATCGCCACGGCCGCCTCGGCGATCAGGTCGGAGGCGCCGGTGCCGATGATGTGAACGCCCAGCACCTCGTCGGTGGCCGCATCGGCCAGCACTTTCACGAAGCCCTCGGCCGCATCCATGCCCAGCGCCCGGCCATTGGCCGCGAACGGAAACTGCCCGGCCTTGACCGCGCGCCCCTCGGCGGCGAGCTGCTGCTCGGTACGACCCACCCAGGCGATCTCGGGCGAGGTGTAGATCACCCAGGGAATGCAGTTGTAGTCGATGTGCGGCTGCTGGCCCGCGATCAGCTCGGCGACCATCACGCCCTCGTCCTCGCCCTTGTGGGCGAGCATCGGGCCGCGCACCACGTCGCCGATCGCGAACACGCCCGGCAGGCGGGTGCGGCAGTGCTCATCAACCTCGATGAAGCCGCGCGCGTCGGTGCCCAGGCCGATCGCCTCCAGACCCAGATTCTCGGTGTTGGGCACCCGGCCCACCGACACGATCAGCCTGTCAACCTCGAGCACCTGCGCGGCGCCCTGCGCATCGGTGTAGGGCACCCGCACGCCGGCCTCGCCCACGCTCACCTCGCCGATCTTCACGCCGAGATGAATGGCCAGCCCCTGGCGGGTGAAGATCTTCCAGGCCTCCTTGGAGACCGCCTCGTCGCAGGCCGCCAGAAAGCCCGGCAACGCCTCGAGCACGGTCACCGACGAGCCCAGTCGCCGCCAGACCGAGCCGAGCTCGAGCCCGATCACGCCGGCACCGATCACGCCCAGCCGGCCCGGCACCGAATCGAAGGTCAGCGCGCCCTCGTTGTCGCAGACCAGGCGGTTGTCCACCGGCAGGCCGGGCAGATGCCGGGCCTTGGAGCCAGTGGCGATGATCACCTGCCGGGCCTGGGCCTGCTCGGCGCCCTGCGCGCCGGTCACCTCGATGCGATAGACCCCGTCGGCGACGCCGACGAAGCGGCCGTGGCCCTTGAGCCAGGTGATCTTGTTCTTGCGGAACAGGAACTCGATGCCCTTGGTCATCTTGCTCACGATGCCGTCCTTGCGGGCGATCATCTTCGCGAGATTCAGGCTCACCCCCTTGACCTCGATGCCGTGGGCGTCGAGGTGCGAGGCGTGCTCGAAGGCCTCGGAGGAGGCCAGCAGCGCCTTCGAGGGGATGCAGCCGACGTTCAGGCAGGTGCCGCCCAGCGCGGGCGTGCCGGCCGGGCTCAGCCACTTCTCGACCACCGCCACCCGGAACCCGAGTTGCGCGGCGCGGATCGCCGCGATGTACCCGGCCGGCCCGGCGCCGATCACGATCACGTCATGGATGTTCTCGCTCATGCCAGGCTCCGGTCAGAGGTCGAGCAGCAGGCGGGCCGGATCCTCCAGCGCCTCCTTGATGGCCACCAGGAACAGCACCGCCTCGCGGCCGTCGATGATCCGGTGGTCATATGACAGCGCCAGATAGTTGATCGGACGCACCACCACCTGCCCGTTCTCGACCACCGCGCGGTCCTTGGTGGCGTGCACGCCCAGGATCGCCGACTGCGGCGGATTGATGATCGGGGTGGAGAGCATCGAGCCGAACACCCCGCCGTTGGAGATGGAGAAGGTGCCGCCGGTGAGCTCCTCGAGCCCGAGCTTGCCTTCGCCGGCGCGCTTGCCGTAGTCGCCGATCTGCTTCTCGATCTGCGCGAAGCTGAGCTGGTCGGCATTGCGCACCACCGGCACCACCAGCCCGCGCGGCGAGCCCACCGCCACGCCGATGTCGAAGTAGCCGTGGTAGACGATGTCGGTGCCATCCACCGAGGCGTTCACCACCGGGAACTTCTTGAGCGCGTGCACCGCCGCCTTCACGAAGAAGGACATGAAGCCCAGCCGCGCCCCGTGCTCCTTCTCGAAGCGATCGACGTAGCGGCGACGCATGTCCATCACCGGCTGCATGTTCACTTCGTTGAAGGTGGTGAGGATGGCGTTGGTCGACTGCGACTGCACCAGGCGCTCGGCCACCCGCTGACGCAGGCGCGACATCGCCACGCGCTGCTCGGGGCGGCCCTCCAGCAGCTTGGTGGGGTCGATCGGCGCGCTCACCTGCGGCAGCGCCGCCGGTGCCGGCGCGGCCGGGATGGCCGCGGGCGCGGGAGCTGCCGCCGGGGCCGCGGCAGGCGCGCTGATCGCCGCCAGCACGTCGCCCTTGGTCACGCGCCCGTCACGCCCGGTGCCGCTCACCTGCCCGGGGGCCAGCTGGTTCTCGGCCATCAGCTTGGCGGCCGAGGGCATGGCGACATGGCCCATGGCGCCACCGCTGGCCGCCGGGGCCGGCGCGGAGGCGGCCGCAGCGGCCGCCCCGGCGCCCGCCTCGGTGTCGATGATGGCGATCACCTCGCCGGCCACCACCGTGGCCCCGTCGGGCTTGAGCTGCCGGGCGATCACGCCGCCATCGGGGGCGGGCAGCTCGAGCACCACCTTGTCGGTCTCGATGTCGATCAGATTCTCGTCGCGCGACACCGCCTCGCCCGGCTTCTTGTGCCACTGCAGCAGGGTTGCCTCGGCAACCGACTCCGAGAGTTGCGGAACCTTCACTTCGATCAATGCCATGTCCAGACTCCTGTCCCTTGTTTGCGGGATGTGCCCATGGCGCGGCCCACGCGTGTCGCGCGGGCGTCGGCCCCTGAGCGGTCGATGATGGGATCAGCCGGTCGGCTGGCGGGCGCGCCTTCGGGCCGCCCGCGCCGAGCCGACGGGATTCAGATCTTGCTGCGCGCGCGGGAGCGGGTCTCGCCCAGCGCTGCGGCGATCAGGTCCTTCTGCTGCGCGTAATGCTTGTCGTAGTAGCCCACCGCCGGCGAGGCCGAGGCTGGCCGCCCGGCGTAGCTCAGCTTCTGGCCTTCCTTGAGCGCTTCCTGGATGTGGTGCTGCACGTAGAACCAGTAGCCCTGGTTCTGCGGCTCATCCTGGCACCAGACCACCTGGGTGGCGGCCGGGTAGCGCTTCATCTCGTTCTCGAAGGTCTTGTGGGCGAACGGATAGAGCTGCTCCACACGCAGCAGCGCGACATCGTCGAGCTCGCGCTCGCGACGCGCCGCGAGCAGGTCGTAGTAGACCTTGCCCGAGCACAGCACCACCTTGCGGACCTTGCGCGGATCGATGCCCGCCTGGGTCTCGCCGATGATGGTCTGGAAGCCGCCGCGCGAGAACTCCTCGAGCGAGGACACCGCCTCCTTGTTGCGCAGCAGGCTCTTGGGGGTGAGGATCACCAGCGGCTTGCGGAACAGCCGGATCATCTGACGACGCAGCAGATGGAAGATCTGCGCCGGCGTGGTGGGCTGGCACACCTGCATGTTGTGCTCGGCGCACAGCTGCAGGAATCGCTCCACCCGCGCGGAGGAATGCTCGGGCCCCTGCCCTTCATAGCCGTGCGGCAGCATCATGGTCAGGCCCGAGACCCGACCCCACTTGGACTCGCCCGAGCTGATGAACTGGTCGATCACCACCTGCGCGCCATTCACGAAGTCGCCGAACTGCGCCTCCCAGACCACCAGGGTGTTGGGCTCGGCGGTGGAATAGCCGTACTCGAAACCGAGCACCGCCTCTTCCGAGAGCACCGAGTCGATCACCGTGAACTGGCCCTGGTTGTCGGCCACGTGCTCCAGCGGGATGTAGTAGCCCGAGTCCCACTTCTCGCGGTTCTGGTCGTGCAGCACCGCGTGCCGGTGGGTGAAGGTGCCGCGGCCCGAATCCTGGCCCGACAGGCGCACGCCGAAGCCCGAGGACAGCAGCGTGGCGAAGGCGAGGTGCTCGCCCATGCCCCAGTCGAGGGGCAGGTCGCCGGCGACCATGGCGCGCCGGTCGGCGATGACCTTCTCGACCAGCGGATGGATCTTCACGCTGGGGGGCACCGTGGTGATGCGCTCGGCGATGCGGCGCAGCTCGGTCTTGGGCACGGCGGTGTCGGCGGCGTCGGTCCACTTGCGGTTCAGGAAGGGCATCCAGTCGACCGCGAACTTGCCCTTGAAGTTGGACAGCACCGGATCGGCGGTGTGCCGTCCCTCGTCCATGGCGGCACGGAAGCGCCGCACCAGTTCGTCGCCATGGCCCGCGGGGATGATGCCCTGCGCGACCAGCTTGTCGGCGAAGAGCTTGCGGGTGCCGGGGTGCTGGGCGATCTTCTTGTACATGAGCGGCTGGGTGACCGCGGGGGTGTCCTGCTCGTTGTGGCCAAGACGCCGGAAGCAGACGATGTCCACCACCACGTCCTTGGCGAACTCGCGCCGGAAATCGAGCGCGATCTGCGTGGCGTAGACCACCGCGTCGGGGTCGTCGCCGTTCACATGCAGCACCGGGGCCTCGATCATCTTGACCACGTCGGAGCAGTAGGTGGTCGAGCCCTTGTCGCGCGGATCGGAGGTGGTGAAGCCGATCTGGTTGTTGATGACGATGTGCACCGTGCCGTAGGTGCCGTAGCCGCGGGTCTGGGCCAGGTTGAGGGTCTCCATGACCACCCCCTGGCCGGCGAAGGCGGCGTCGCCGTGCACGATCACCGGCAGCACCTGCGAGCCGTCCTTGTCGCCGCGACGGTCCAGGCGCGCCTTGCACGAGCCCTCGACCACCGGATTGACGATCTCCAGGTGCGAGGGATTGAACGCGAGCGACAGGTGCACCGGCCCGCCCGGGGTGGAGACATCGCTCGAGAAGCCCTGGTGGTACTTGACGTCACCGGCGGGCAGGTCGTCGGCATGACGGCCCTCGAACTCGGCGAACAGGTCGGCGGGCATCTTGCCGAGGGTGTTGACCAGCACGTTCAGGCGGCCGCGGTGGGCCATGCCGATCACGATCTCCTCGACACCGGCCTCGCCGGCGCGCTGGATCAGCTCGTCCATGGCGGCGATGAAGCTCTCGCCGCCTTCCAGAGAGAAGCGCTTCTGGCCGACGTACTTGGTGTGCAGGTACTTCTCGATGCCCTCGGCCGCGGTCAGCCGCTCGAGGATGCGCCGGCGCTTGTCGGGGCTGAAGGTGGGGCGGGCGCGGGTGGATTCCAGGCGCTCCTGCAGCCAGCGCTTCTGGGCCGGGTCGGCGATGTACATGAACTCGGCGCCGATGGTGCCGCAGTAGGTCTCGCGCAGCGCCCTCAGGATGTCGCGCAGCGTGGCCTGCTCGAACCCGAAGTAGGTGTTGCTGGTGGAGTAGATGTTGGCGTGGTCGCCCTCGGTGAAGTCGTAGAAGCCGGGCTCCAGCTCGGGGATGGGGGGGCGCTCCTGGCGCTTGAGCGGGTCGAGATCGGCCCAGCGCGACCCGAGAAACCGGTAGGCCGCCACCAGCTGCTGCACGTAGACCTGCTTGCGGGCGGTGGAGGCATCGCCACCCATGACCCGCGGCTGCAGGGTGCCGTCCTTGGCGCGTTCGGCAAAGCTCTGGACGATGGGCGCGTGCGCGACGTCGCGCGTCTGCGGATTGCCGTCAGCCGCGGGCACGTGCTGCAGGTTGTCGAAGTATTCGCGCCAGCGTTCCGGGACCGATCCCGGATTGTTGAGGTAGCTCTCGTAGAGCTCCTCGACGTAGGGCGCGTTGCCGCCGAACAGGTACGAGTTCGACTGGAATGCTTTCATCATGGCGCTTCACCTTTCTCAACGAGTTTCTCGTCGAAGATGCTCGATCGCCGCATGAGCGGTGGGCGACGATCGACGGACCGCACCCGGCTTCCGGGATGAGGGTCCGAGACCTCTGGCAGTGGTGACGATGGCTCAGTTCATGGGTCTGTCTTCGGCTGAGCGGCGATGGTATCACCGCGGGCTTGCAGGCCGCCATCGCGCCCGCTCACCGCCCGGCCGCCTGCCCGGACCGGCCGGCGACGAAAACGGCTCGGCGCCGGTTTCAACAAATGAATCGCCGACATCGCCACCCGCGGCGGCGGCTTCCGGCCCCGTGGCACCCGGCATAGACTGCGCCGGCAGGAGACACCCCCGAGAATCGCGCCATCACGCGCCCCGGACGCTGGAGGAAGCAAGTTGCAGCCCACCGACATCCGCAATCCCGACTACTTTCACAAGGTGGTCGATTGCCAATGGGCCTGCCCGGCCCACACCCCGGTTCCCGAGTACATCCGCCTGATCGCCGCCGGGCGCTACGGCGATGCCTACATGGTCAACTGGAAGTCCAATGTCTTCCCCGGCATCCTCGGGCGCACCTGTGATCGGCCCTGCGAGCCCGCCTGCCGCCGCGGCCGCGTCGAGGAAGCCCAGCAGGAGCGCCCCGAACCGGTGGCCATCTGCCGCCTGAAACGGGTGGCCGCCGACTTCAAGGAGGACATCTCCGCCCGCCTGCCCCGCCCGGCCGCGCAATCCAACGGCCGGCGCATCGCCTGCGTGGGCGCCGGCCCGGCCTCGCTCACCGTGGCCCGTGACCTCGCCCCGCTCGGCTACCAGGTGACGGTGTTCGATCGCGACGCGCGCGCCGGCGGCATGATCCGCTCGCAGATCCCGCGCTTTCGCCTGCCCGCCGAGGTGATCGACGAGGAGACCGGCTACGTGCTGAGCCTGGGGGTGGATTTCCGCGCAGGCGTCGAGATCGGCTCCATGAAGGCCCTGCTCGCCGAAGGCTACGACGCGGTGTTCGTGGGTTCGGGCGCGCCGCGCGGCCGGGACCTCGACATCCCCGGCCGCCAGGAGGCCGCGGCCAACATCCGCGTGGGCATCGAATGGCTCTCCTCGGTGTCGTTCGGCCATGTCGAGAAGATCGGCAAGCGGGTCATCGTGCTGGGCGGCGGCAACACCGCCATGGACTGCTGCCGCACCGCGCGTCGCCTCGGCGGCGAGAGCGTCAAGGTGGTCGTGCGCTCCGGCTACGACGAGATGAAGGCCTCGCCCTGGGAGAAGGAAGACGCCATCCACGAGGGCATCCCCATCCTCAACTTCATGGTGCCCAAGGCCTTCCTGCACGAGAACGGCCGCCTCACCGGCATGAGCTTCGAGAAGGTGCGCGCCGAGTACGACGCCAAGGGCCGCCGCAACCTCGTGCCCACCGGCGAGCCCGACACCATCGTCGAGTGCGACGATGTCCTGATCGCGGTCGGCCAGGAGAACGCCTTCCCCTGGATCGAGGCCGACACCGGCATCGAGTTCGACCGCTGGGGCATGCCGGTGCTCGACCAGGTCACCCTGCAGTCCACCCTGCCGCGGGTGTTCTTCGGCGGCGACTCGGCGCTCGGCCCCAAGAACATCATCTGGGCCGTGGCCCACGGCCACGACGCCGCCGTGTCCATCGACCGCTTCCTCAACGGCGAGGACGTCCGCGAGCGGCCGGCGCCGGGCGTGAACCTCGTGTCGCAGAAGATGGGCATCCACGAATGGAGCTACGACAACGAGGTGGCGCCCGAGGCCCGCAACAAGGTGCCGTGGCGTGACATCAACAAGGCCCTGCGCGACATCAAGGTCGAGGTGGAACTCGGCTTCGACCCCGCCACCGCGCTCAAGGAAGCGCAGCGCTGCCTCAACTGCGACGTGCAGACGGTGTTCAACGCCGGCCAGTGCATCGAGTGCGATGCCTGCGTCGACATCTGCCCCACCGACTGCATCACCTTCACCGGCAACGGCGAGGAGGCCGACCTGCGCACCCGCCTGCGCGCCCCGGCCCGCCATACCGACCAGAGCCTGTATGTGTCGCCCGACCTGAAGACCGGTCGCGTCATGGTCAAGGACGAGGATGTCTGCCTGCACTGCGGACTGTGCGCCGAGCGCTGCCCCACCGGCGCCTGGGACATGCACAAGTTCCTGCTCACCATGACCCACGCCGGCCCGGGTTGCCGGACGCCCCAGCGAAAGGCTGCCTGAGCCATGAACGCCCCCGCTCCCCGCCGCATCGCCGGCGTCAATGACTTCGTCATCAAGTTCGCCAACGTCAACGGCTCCGGCTCGGCCTCGGCCAACGAGATGTTCGCCAAGAGCTTCCTGCGCATGGGCGTGCCGGTCAGCCCGCGCAACATCTTCCCCTCCAACATCCAGGGTCTGCCCACCTGGTACGAGGTGCGGGTGACCGAGAAGGGCTATCTCGGCCGGCGCGGCGGCGTGGACATGATGGTCGCCATGAACCCGCAGACCTGGGACAAGGACGTCGCCGAGATCGAGCCCGGCGGCTACCTGTTCTACGACAGCACCCGACCGCTGGCGCCGGGCCGCGTGCGCGCCGACGTGCACGTGATCGGCGTGCCGCTCACCGAGATGTGCAACGCGGCCTACCAGGACCCGCGCGAGCGCCAGCTGCTCAAGAACATCATGTACGTGGGCGCCCTCGCCCGCATGCTCGACATCGAGCCCGATGTGGTGCCCCGGCTGCTCGGCGAGCAGTACAAGGGCAAGCAGAAGCTCATGGAGCCCAACCTCGACGCCTATCGCAAGGGCTACGAGTACGCCGCGCAGCACCTCGCCGACGCCTGCGACCTGAAGGTGCGCCGCGCCGACAACGTCGGCGACCGGATCTTCCTCGACGGCAACGCCGCCGCCGCGCTGGGCTGCGTCTACGGCGGCGCGAGCGTGTGCGCCTGGTACCCGATCACCCCGTCCTCGTCGGTGGCCGAGGCCTTCCAGAACTACTGCTCGCGGCTGCGCGTCGACAAGGAAACCGGCGAGAACCGCTTCGCGATCGTGCAGGCCGAAGACGAGCTCGCCTCGATCGGCATGGTGGTGGGCGCCGGCTGGAACGGCGCACGCGCCTTCACCGCCACCTCGGGCCCCGGCATCTCGCTCATGACCGAGTTCATCGGCCTGGCCTACTTCGCCGAGATCCCGGTCACCATCATCGACGTGCAGCGCGGCGGCCCCTCCACCGGCATGCCCACGCGCACCCAGCAGGCCGACCTGTTCGCCTGCGCCTACGCCTCGCACGGCGACACCAAGCACGTGCTGCTGCTGCCCGAGGATCCGCACGAGTGCTTCGAGTTCTCGGCGCTCGCGCTCGATCTCGCCGACCGGCTGCAGACCCCGGTGTTCGTCATGACCGACCTCGACATCGGCATGAACCAGCGCCTCACCCGCCCCTTCGTGTGGGATGACGCCCGCGAGTTCGACCGCGGCAAGGTCATGACCCACGAGCAGCTCGAGGCGGGCCAGGTGTTCGGGCGCTACAACGACATCGACGGCGACGGCATCCCGTACCGCACCTATCCGGGCACCCACCCGAACCGCGGCGCCTACTTCACCCGCGGCACCACCAAGGACCGCTTCGCCCGCTACTCGGAGGCCGGGCCCGACTACGTCGAGAACGTCACCCGGCTGCTGCGCAAGTTCGAGACCGCGCGCAAGCTGGTGCCGCCCTCGGTGCTCAAGCCGGCCTCGCAGAAAACCCGCTTCGGCGTCATCTACTTCGGCTCGACCAGCCCGGCCATGGCCGAGGCGAGCGATGTGCTCGAGGCCGACGGCATCCACGCCGACCTGCTGCGGGTGCGCGGCTTCCCCTTCGACGCCGCCGTCGAGCGCTTCCTCGAGGAGCACGACACCGTGTTCGTCGTGGAGCAGAACCGCGACGGCCAGATGCGCTCGATGCTCATCAACGAGCTCGATGCCTCGCCCTCGGCAGTGGTGCCGATCCTGCACTTCGACGGCACGCCGATCACCGCCCGCTTCATCGTGCGCGAGATCGGCGATCGCATCCGCGGCAGCAATGTCGAGCCGATCACCCGCGGCAAGGCCGCCTGAGCCAGCCGGCCGCACGCATACCAGGGCACGCGATGACCTACATCACCAAACCCCAGCTCCACCACCCCACCCTGCCCTACAACGCGCTCGGCTACACCCGGCGCGACTACGAGGGCAAGATCTCCACGCTGTGCGCCGGCTGCGGCCATGACTCGATCTCGGCGGCCATCATCCAGGCCTGCTGGGACCTCAGCATCGAGCCGCACCGGGTGGCCAAGCTCTCGGGCATCGGCTGCTCCTCCAAGACGCCCGACTACTTCCTGGGCAACTCGCACGGCTTCAACACCGTTCACGGCCGCATGCCCTCGGTGCTCACCGGCGCCAATCTGGCCAATCGCGACCTCATCTACCTGGGCGTCTCGGGTGATGGCGACTCGGCCTCGATCGGCCTGGGCCAGTTCGCCCACGCGATGCGCCGTGGCGTGAACATGACCTACATCGTCGAGAACAACGGCGTCTACGGACTCACCAAGGGCCAGTTCTCGGCTACCGCCGACCAGGGCTCGCGCTCCAAGAAGGGCATCGTCAACAGCGACTCGCCGATTGACCTGGTGGCCATGGCGCTGCAGCTCGGCGCCACCTTCGTGGGCCGCAGCTTCTCGGGCGACAAGGAGCAGCTGGTGCCGCTGATCAAGGCTGCGCTCGCGCACCCCGGCGCCGCCTTCATCGACGTGGTCAGCCCCTGCGTGGCCTTCAACAACCACGCCGGCAGCACCAAGAGCTACGACTACGTACGCGAGCACAACGAGGCGGTCAACAAGATCGACTTCATGCCGCGCCGCTCGGAGATCACCGCGGCCTACGCGCCGGGCGAGGTCACCGAGGTCACCCAGCACGACGGCTCGGTGCTGCGGCTGCGCAAGATCGCCACCGACTACGATGCCACCGACCGGCTCGGCGCCATGTCGTACATCGCCACCCACCAGGCCCGTGGCGAGGTGGTCACCGGCCTGCTCTACGTCGACCCGCAGGCCCAGGATCTGCACGCCCACCTGAACACCCCGGCCACCCCGTTCAACGCCATGGGCGCGGCGCAGCTGTGCCCGGGCGCCGCCGCGCTCGATCGGATCAACCAGTCACTGCGCTGAACCGGCAGACCCGCGCGCGGCATCGCCGGCGCGGGCGCCTGAGGGGCCACGGCCCGAGGAAAAGACAAAGGGCGCCGAAAGGCGCCCTTTGTGCTTGCGGCCCGGCATGCTGCCGGGCCCAAGGCCCGAGGGATCAGCGGTTGCCGATCGCCTGGACATCGCGCCGGGTGGCGCCGGTGAAGAGCTGGCGCGGACGGCCGATCTTCTGGTCGGGGTCGGAGATCATCTCGTTCCACTGCGCGATCCAGCCCACGGTGCGGGCCAGCGCGAAGATGCAGGTGAACATCGAGGTGGGGATGCCCAGCGCCTTCTGCACGATGCCGGAATAGAAGTCGACGTTCGGGTAGAGCTTGCGCTGCACGAAGTAGTCGTCCTCGAGGGCGATCTTCTCGAGCGCCATGGCCAGCGCGAACGAGGGATCGTTCTCCAGGCCGAGCTCGCCGAGCACCTCGTAGCAGGTCTCGCGCATGAGCTTGGCGCGCGGATCGTAGTTCTTGTAGACCCGGTGACCGAAGCCCATGAGCTTCACGGAGGAGTTCTTGTCCTTGACCTTGGCCACGAACTCGCCGATGCGCGCCACGCCGCCCTGCGCCTGGATGTCGTCGAGCATCTCGAGGCAGGCCTCGTTGGCGCCACCGTGCGCCGGACCCCACAGGGTGGCGATGCCGGCGGCGATGCAGGCGAAGGGGTTGGCGCCCGAGGAGCCGGCGAGCCGCACGGTGGAGGTGGAGGCGTTCTGCTCGTGGTCGGCGTGCAGGATCAGGATGCGATCGAGCGCGCGCACCAGCACCTCGTTGGGGTGGTAGTCCTCGCAGGGCGTGCCGAACATCATGCGCATGAAGTTCGCCGAGTAGGAGAGCTCGTTGCGCGGGTACATGAAGGGCTGGCCGGTGGAGTACTTGTAGGCCATGGCCACCAGAGTGGGCATCTTGGCCACGAGCCGGATCGCCGAGATGAATCGGTGCTCGGGGTTCTGGATGTCGAGCGAGTCGTGATAGAAGGCCGAGAGCGCGCCCACGCAGCCCACCAGCACCGCCATCGGGTGCGCGTCGCGGCGGAAGCCCTGGAAGAAGCGGGTCATCTGCTCGTGGACCATGGTGTGGATGGTCACGCGGCGCACGAAGTCCTTCTTCTGGGCGATGTTGGGCAGATCGCCGTTGAGCAGCAGGTAGCAGGTCTCGAGGTAATCGCAGTTCACCGCGAGCTGCTCGATCGGGTAGCCGCGATAGAGCAGCTCACCCTTGTCACCGTCGATGTAGGTGATCTTCGATTCGCAGGAGGCGGTAGACAGGAAGCCCGGGTCGAAGGTGAACTTGCCGCTCGCGCCGTAGAGCTTGCGGATGTCGACGACATCGGGGCCCACCGTGCCCTGGTAGACCGGAAACTCGACGGAGGGCGTGCCGTCCGAGAACGACAGTGTGGCTTTTTGCTGCGTGGTCATGGCGGAGGTCCCCTGGATCGGTCGGTTGGGCGAAGGCGGAGTTCGGTCAGAGCTGACGCAGCTGCGCGAGAACGCGCGCCGCGGCCGGGGTGGCGGCCTCGCCCTGCAGTTCGGTGCGGGCGAGGATCAGGTCGAGCAGTTCATTGTCGGGCGCATCGAGCAGCTGGTCGAGCCCGGCGACGTCATCATCGGAAAGCGACTGCTCGTGGCGATCGAAGAAGCGGGTGAGCACCAGGTCGTTCTCGAGCAGGCCGCGCCGGGCCCGCCAGCGCAGGCGACGGCGCCGCGCGGCGTCGATCGCGCCGGCGGCAGACGCTGAAGGGGTGCCGTCGCTGTGCGGATCCGGGTGCATGAGGAAGCGGTGGGTCTCGATGACTGCCGGGGTGTCAGACGGCCCGGCGGACCATCAGTTCCTTGATCTTGCCGATCGCCCGGGTGGGATTGAGGCCCTTGGGGCAGACATCGACGCAATTCATGATGGTGTGGCAGCGGAACAGACGGTACGGGTCTTCGAGATTGTCGAGCCGCTCGGAGGTGGCCTGGTCACGACTGTCGGCGATGAAGCGGTAGGCCTGCAGCAGGCCGGCCGGGCCCACGAACTTGTCGGGGTTCCACCAGAACGAGGGGCAGGAGGTGGAGCAGCAGGCGCACAGGATGCACTCGTAGAGCCCGTCGAGTTCCTCGCGTTCCTCGGGGCTTTGCAGACGCTCTTTCTCGGGCGGTGGCGTGTCGTTGATCAGGAACGGCTTGATCGAGTGGTACTGCTTGAAGAACTGCGTCATGTCGACGATCAGGTCGCGCACCACCGGCAGACCCGGCAGGGGCTTGAGCACGATCGGCTGCTTGAGGTCGCGCAGATTGGTGATGCAGGCGAGCCCGTTCTTGCCATTGATGTTCATGGCGTCGGAGCCGCACACGCCCTCGCGGCAGGAGCGGCGGTAGCTCACCGAGTCGTCGGTGGTCTGCTTGATGCGCATCAGCGCGTCGAGCAGCATCTTGTCGGTGGGCAGCAGCTCGACCTCGATGTTCTGCATGTACGGCCGCGCGTCCTTGTCGGGGTCGTAGCGGTAGATCGAGAACTTGACCACGCGGGTGGCGGCCGCGGCGGGCGCGGCGACAGGGGCTTCGATGGTGGCGCTCATGTCGGTGGCAGCTTTCTCAGAAGGTGCGGGCCTTGGGCTCGAAGGTCTCGACCGTGAGCGGCTTCATGTTCACGGGCTTGTAGTCGAGGCGATTGCCCTCGGAGAACCACAGGGAGTGGCGGATCCAGCTGGCGTCGTCGCGGTTGGGGAAGTCGCGGTGGGCGTGCGCGCCGCGGCTTTCCTTGCGGGCCTCGGCCGACACGATGGTGGCCTTCGCGGTCTCGGTGAGGTTGGCCAGTTCAAGTGCCTCGACCCGGGCGGTGTTGAAGACCTTGCTCTTGTCCTTGAGATGGATGTGCTGGGCGCGCTGGTCGAGTTCCAGGATGCGATCGACCCCTTGCTTGAGCAGGTCGGCGGTGCGGAACACGCCGCAGTGGGCCTGCATGGTGCGGCGGATCTCGTCGGCCACCACCTGGGTGTTCTCGCCGCCGGAGGAGCCGTCGAGCCGGGCCAGACGCGCCAGGGTGGCGTCGCCGGCATCATCGGGCAGGCGCTTGTGCGACTCGTCTTTCAGGCGGCTGGACACGATGTGGTTGCCCGCGGCGCGGCCGAAGACCAACAGATCGAGCAGCGAGTTGGTGCCCAGCCGGTTGGCGCCGTGCACCGACACGCAGGCGCACTCGCCGATGGCGTAGAGGCCCTGGACCACGCTGTTGGGATTGCCGTTGCGCGGCACCACCACCTGGCCATGGAAGTTGGTGGGAATGCCACCCATCTGGTAGTGGATGGTGGGCACCACCGGGATCGGGTCCTTGATGGGATCGACGTTGGCGAACTTGATCGCGATCTCGCGGATCGAGGGCAGCCGCTTCATGATGGTGTCGGCGCCGAGGTGATCGAGCTTGAGCAGCACGTAGTCGCCATCGGGGCCCGCGCCGCGGCCTTCCTTGATCTCCTGGTCCATCGAGCGCGAGACGAAGTCGCGCGGGGCAAGGTCTTTCAGGGTGGGCGCGTAGCGCTCCATGAAGCGCTCGCCGTGCTTGTTCAGCAGGATGCCGCCCTCCCCGCGCACGCCCTCGGTGATGAGCACGCCGGCGCCGGCCACGCCGGTGGGGTGGAACTGCCAGAACTCCATGTCTTCCAGCGGGATGCCGGCACGCGCCGCCATGCCCATGCCGTCACCGGTGTTGATGAAGGCATTGGTGGACGCCGCCCAGATGCGGCCCGCGCCGCCGGTGGCGAAGACGGTGACCTTGGACTCGAGGATCATGACCTCGCCGGTCTCCATCTCGAGGGCGATCACGCCCACGCAGTCGCCCTCGGCGTTGCGCAGGATGTCCAGGGCCATCCATTCGACGAAGAACTGGGTGCGGGCCCGCACGTTGCGCTGGTACAGGGTGTGCAGCAGGGCGTGGCCGGTGCGGTCGGCGGCGGCGCAGGCGCGCTGCACCGGCTTCTCGCCGAAGTTGGCGGTGTGGCCACCGAAGGGCCGCTGGTAGATGGTGCCGTCGGGGTTGCGGTCGAACGGCATGCCGAAATGCTCGAGTTCGTAGACCACCTTGGGCGCCTCGCGGCACATGAACTCGATCGCGTCCTGGTCACCGAGGTAGTCCGAACCTTTCACGGTGTCGAACATGTGCCAGTACCAGTTGTCCTCGCTCATGTTGCCCAGCGAGGCGCCGATGCCGCCCTGCGCCGCCACGGTGTGGGAGCGGGTGGGGAACACCTTGGAAAGCACGGCCACGCTGTAGCCGGCCTCGGCGAGCTGCAGCGAGCAGCGCATGCCGGAACCACCGGCACCGATGATGACCGCGTCGAACTTGCGGCGCGGCAGGTTGTTGGCCAGGTTGTTGAGCACTTCGGCCATGTCAGACTCTCCAGAGGATCAGGACCGCCCAGCAGGCGTAGGCGGCCAGCAGCACGATGGTGCCCACCTGCAGCACGAGGCGCACGCCAGTGGGCTTGATGTAGTCCATGTAGATGTCACGCACGCCGATCCAGGCGTGATAGACCAGCGAGAGCAGGGCCAGCAGCGTGAGCACCTTCATCCAGCCGCTGGCGAACAGGCCCGCCCAGGTGCCGTAGTTGAGCTCGGGCAGCATGAGCAGCGACACCAGCAGCACCAGGGTGTACACGGCGAGCAGCACGGCGGTCACGCGCTGGCCGAGCCAGTCGCGCATGCCGTAGTGGGCGCCGACGACGATTCGCTTGGTGGTCATGTCAGAACACCCCGAAGAGCTTGAGCGCGACCAGCGCGGTGAGGAACAGGCTCGCGCCCATGGCGAGCGTGGCCGAGGTGCGGGCCTGCTCCTTGGCGGTGCCCATGTGGAGATCGAGCAGCAGGTAGCGGATGCCGGCGCAGAAATGATGGAGGTAGGCCCAGCTCAGCACCAGGATGACCAGCCGCCCGGGCACTGACCCGACGATGGCGCGATAGCTGTCGAAGCTGATCTCGGAGGTGATGCTCTGCTGGAAGAGATAGAGCGCGAAGGGCAGGCCGACCAGGAACATGAGCGCGCCGCTGACCCGATGGAGGATCGAGATGATGCCGGCGGCCGGGAGACGGTACTGGAGGATCTGCGAGACGTGGATGTTCCGGAATTGAGGACGGGCCCGCGGCCCCTTGCTTCCTGCGAGTTCTGACATCAGTGCCTCATCGGGGACGGAGATTCGAACAGTGCAACAAAAAAGGCGGTCGTATTCTGAAGCATTTTTGCGCGGCGCACCAACGCGATGCCTGAGGCACGGGTCCGGTTCACAGGCCCCTCAGCCCAGCGCGCTGCGGTAGTGGAAGAAATCGGTGACATAGCGACCGCGACGCACCTCGACCGGGCGATCCTGGTAGGTGTAGGTGACGCGCTCGGCCTGCAGCAGGGGCGCGCCCGGCGCCACCGCGAGCAGGCTCGCGGCCTCGCGATCGGCGGCCACCGCGCGCAGCTGCTCGGCGGCGCGGATCATGCGCACGCCGAACTCGGACTCGAACAGGCCGTAGAGGGGCCCCACCGAGGCGCCAAGACGCTCGGCGCTCAGCCCGCGAAACAGCGCGCCCGGCAGCCAGATGTCATCGAGCACGGTGGGGCGCTGCTCGAAGGACAGCAGGCGGCGGATGAACACCACGGTCTCGCCACCGCGCAAGCCGAGCGCGCGCGCGATCTCCACCGGCGCGCGCAGCCGCCGGCACTCCAGGATGCGGCTGTCCATGCGACCGGGCGGCCCGCCATCGTCTGGGCGCAGGCGCAGAAAACGGAACTGGGTGCGCTCCTCGTGGTGCGTGGCCACGAAGGTGCCACGGCCCTGCCGGCGCACCAGCAGGTTCTCGGCGGCGAGTTCATCGACCGCCTTGCGCACCGTGCCCTGGCTGACCCCGAAGCGGGCCGCGAGCTCGGTCTCGCTGGGGATGGGCTCGCCCGGCTTCCACTCGCCAGCCTGCAGCCCGCGGGTGATCAGGCCCTTGATCTGGCGATAGAGCGGGCTGAAGCGCGGGGTGTCGGCCCGCGCCGCCTCGGCGCCGGGGCGGTGGTCGGTCATGCCTCATTGAATCACAGAGCGAATCGGAATTTCAATAACATATGTCTTATATAAGATAGCTTTCCGGATTGACATCGGCACGAGCCCGCCGCTATCCTCGAAACCACACCCGTGGCCCGGTCTTGGCCTGCCCAGGCCCCCGCGCCCCGCTGTCTCCAACCGCATCCAACGCGAGGTTTCCTGATGACCAAACCCGTCAAGCGTGTCGCGATCACCGGCGCGGCCGGGCAGATCGGCTACAGCCTGCTGTTTCGCATCGCCAATGGCGACATGCTCGGCAAGGACCAGCCCGTGATCCTGCAGCTGCTCGACATCACCGCCGCCCTGCCTGCCGTCAAGGGCGTGGTCATGGAGCTCGAGGACTGCGCCTTCCCGCTGCTGGCCGGCGTGGTGATCACCGACGATCCCAAGACCGCCTTCCGCGATGCCGACTACGCCGTGCTGGTGGGTGCCCGCCCGCGCAGCAAGGGCATGGAGCGCAAGGACCTGCTCGAGGCCAACGGCGCCATCTTCACGGTGCAGGGCCGCGCGCTCGACGAGGCCGCCAGCCGTGACTGCCGGGTGCTGGTGGTGGGCAACCCCGCCAACACCAATGCCTACATCGCCATGAAGTCGGCCCCGGGCCTGCCGGCGCGCAACTTCACCGCCATGCTGCGCCTGGACCACAACCGCGCGCTCTCGCAGATCGCCTCGCGCACCGGCAAGCCGGTGTCGGCCATCGAGAAGCTCGCGGTCTGGGGCAACCACTCGCCCACCATGTACGCCGACTACCGCTTCGCCACCATCGGCGGCGAGTCGGTGAAGGCCATGATCAACGACGAGGCCTGGAACCGCGATGTCTTCCTGCCCACCGTGGGCAAGCGCGGCGCGGCCATCATCGAGGCCCGCGGCCTGTCGTCGGCGGCGTCGGCGGCCAATGCCGCGATCGACCATGTGCGCGACTGGGCGCTGGGCACCAACGGCCGCTGGGTCACCATGGGCGTGCCCTCCGACGGCTCCTACGGCATCCCCGAGGGCGTCATGTTCGGCTACCCGGTCACCTGCGCCAACGGCGAGTACAGCCTGGTCCAGGGCCTCGCGATCGACGAGTTCTCGCAGTCGCGCATCGACATCACGCTCAAGGAGCTCCTCGAGGAGCGTGACGGCGTCAAGCATCTGCTGGGCTGAGCCTCACTGCGGGCACGCCGGCATCGCGCCGGCGTTGCCGCCACCGCCGGCGCCCTGTCGGCGCCCCATCCCAACCCGGAGCCCGACATGACCACGCCCGGACAGAAGTTCCGCGAAGCGCTTGCCCAGGAGCAACCGCTCCAGATCCCCGGCGCCATCAACGCCAACCATGCCCTGCTGGCGCGCCGCGCCGGCTTCAAGGCCATCTATCTCTCGGGCGGCGGCGTGGCCGCCGGCTCGCTCGGGCTGCCCGATCTCGGCATCTCGGGGCTCGATGACGTCCTCACCGACGTGCGCCGCATCACCGACGTCTGCGACCTGCCCCTGCTGGTCGATGTCGACACAGGCTTCGGCTCATCGGCCTTCAACGTGGCCCGCACCACCGCCTCGCTGATCAAGGCCGGCGCCGCGGCCATGCACATCGAGGACCAGGTCGGCGCCAAGCGCTGCGGCCACCGGCCGAACAAGGAGATCGTCTCCCGCCAGGAGATGGTCGATCGCATCAAGGCCGCGGTCGATGCCCGCACGGACCCCAGCTTCTTCATCATGGCGCGCACCGACGCCCTGGCCAGCGAGGGCCTGGAGGCGGCCATCGAGCGCGCCGTGGCCTGCGCGGAGGCCGGCGCCGACGGCATCTTCCCCGAGGCGATCACCGACCTGCCGATGTACCAGCAGTTCGCCCGCGCCGTGAAGGTGCCGGTGCTGGCCAACATCACCGAGTTCGGCCAGACGCCGTTGTTCACGGTCGAGCAGCTCGCCGCGGTCGACGTGGCGATCGTCCTCTATCCGCTGTCGGCCTTCCGCGCCATGAACAAGGCCGCGCAGACCGTCTACGAGACCCTGCGCCGTGACGGCACCCAGGCGGCCGTCGTGTCCATGATGCAGACCCGCCAGGAACTCTACGACTCGATCGGCTACTGGGATTTCGAGAAGAAGCTCGACCAGCTCTTCGCCCAGCAGCCCCGGCGCTGAACGGCGCAGCCAACGTCACTTCCCGTAAAGGACCTTCGCCAATGAGCCAAGCACCCGCGGCCACCGGGCCCAAACCGAAGAAATCCGTCGCGCTCTCGGGCGTGACCGCCGGCAACACCGCCCTGTGCACCGTCGGGCGCACCGGCAACGATCTGCACTACCGCGGTTACGACATCCTCGACATCGCCGACGTGGCCGAGTTCGAGGAGATCGCGCACCTGCTGGTCCACGGCAAGCTGCCCAACCGCGCCGAACTCGCCGCCTACAAGGCGCGCCTGCGCGGCATGCGGGGCGTTCCGGCGGCGGTGAAGACCGTGCTCGAGTGCCTGCCCGCCAGCACCCATCCCATGGACGTGATGCGCACCGCGGTATCGGCGCTGGGCTGCCATTTGCCCGAGAAGGATGACCACAACACCCCGGGCGCGCGCGACATCGCCGACCGGCTGATGGCCTCGCTCGGCTCCATGCTGCTCTACTGGTATCACTTCAGCACCAACGGCAAGCGCATCGAGGTCGAGACCGACGACGAGACCATCGGCGGCCACTTCCTGCATCTGCTGCACGGCCGGCCCGCGCCCGAGATCTGGGTCAAGGCCATGCACACCTCGCTGATCCTGTACGCCGAGCACGAGTTCAATGCCTCCACATTCGCCTGCCGCGTGGTAGCCGGCACGGGCTCGGACATGTACTCGGCGATCACCGGTGGCATCGGCGCGCTGCGCGGCCCCAAGCATGGCGGCGCCAACGAGGTGGCCTTCGAGATCCAGAAGCGCTATGACAATCCCGACGAGGCCGAGGCCGACATCCGCCGCCGCATCGAGAACAAGGAAGTGGTCATCGGCTTCGGGCACCCGGTCTACACCATCGCCGACCCGCGCAACAAGGTCATCAAGGAAGTGGCCCGTCGCCTCTCCGTGCAGGCCGGCACCACCAAGATGTTCGACATCGCGGAGCGCCTCGAGACCGTCATGTGGGACATCAAGAAGATGTTCCCCAACCTCGACTGGTTCAGCGCGGTCAGCTATCACATGATGGACGTGCCCACCGCGATGTTCACGCCGCTGTTCGTGATCTCGCGCACCTCGGGCTGGGCCGCGCATGTCATCGAGCAGCGCATCGACAACAAGATCATCCGGCCGAGCGCGAACTACGTCGGTCCGGAAGATCTGCGCTTCGTGCCGATCGACGCCCGCTCCTGAGCCCGCGCGCCCATGGCCCGGATCGCCAGCCACCGGCCCGTGTCGGGCGTCCGTTCGGACGCCGGGCACGGCGTGGTCGGGCGCTGGCTGGCCATGCTGGCACTCACCGGGCTGACGGCCTGCGCCAGCGCCCCCAGGCCGCCAGCGCCTGCGGCACCACCGGTACCCGTGATGGCGCCTGTGGTGCCGGTGGCCCCGGCGCCCGCCCCGCTGCCCGCGGTGCCGCCCCCGGAGCCGGCCGCGCCGTCACCACAGGTGGAGGCCCCGTCGCAACCCATGGCGATGGAGCCCGGGCTGTACCGCTGCGAACTCGGCCGGCGGGTGATCATCCGCCGCCTCTCGCCCGATGGGCGCAGTCTGGTGCTCAGCTGGCAGGGCAAGGACTGGCCCCTAGAGGCCGTTGCCGCGCGGACCGGCGCGCGCCGCTTCGAGAACACCCGCGCCGGACTGGTTTGGCTGGTGATCGTCGACAAGTCGATGCTGCTCGATGCGAAGGCCGGCCGCACGCTGGCCAATGAATGCCGGCTCTGACCCGTCGCCGACATGGCCCGCTGGGACGCCCCGCTGTGATGCCCCGTTGTGACGCCCTTCTGCTCGGCCTGTGCGCAACGGCGCTGCTGCCCGCGCCGGCCCTGGCCCAGTCGGCCATCAGCGCCGGCGCCACGGCGAGCGACCCTGCTGCCAGTTCCGAGTTCCCGCGCCGGCAGCCCGGCCTGTGGGAGGTGCGCAGCGCCGGCGCGCAGTCGGCCGGCGTGCCGCTGGTGCGCTTCTGCGTGGGCGAGGCCACCGACACCGCCGCCCAGCATCTCGACCGGGTGCCCGGCACCCGCGGCTCATGCAGCCTGGGCGCCTTCCGGCGCGACGGGCCGGCCTGGGTCGCCGAGTCGGTGTGCCGCGACAGCCGCAGCACCGCCAGCAGCCGCGCAGTTGCATCGGGCGACTTCGTCAACGCCTATCGCATCGACACCCTGGTTCGCTATGACCCGCCGCTGGGCGGCGTGCGCGCCGAAGACCGCGACTCGGTGTCGGCCCGACGCCTGGGCGATTGCGCCGCCGGCCAGCGCCCCGGCGACATGCTCATTCCCGGCATGGGCACCCTGAACATGACCGACGGTCACTTCCGACCCGAACCCGCCGCCCGCGCGCCCCGCCCCTCGGGCGCGGCCACGGCGCGACCCTGACCCTTCCCCCCGCTTTCCGACCGAACCCCCCTCGCACCCGCAGGAGCCACCATGACCCAGAACCCGTTCAAGACCCTGAAGGACTTCAAGCTCGCCTCGGGCAAGACCGGCCAGCTGCACTCGCTGCCCGCGCTTGC
Organism: Burkholderiales bacterium; assembly: GCA_037146935.1. Classification (GTDB taxonomy): domain Bacteria; phylum Pseudomonadota; class Gammaproteobacteria; order Burkholderiales; family Burkholderiaceae_E; genus Quisquiliibacterium. The sequence goes on along the minus strand of JBAWWD010000022.1, from coordinate 44,832 downwards.
GCGCCGCTTCCCGAACATCAAGCGCCTGCCGGTGTCGATCCGGATCGTGCTGGAGTCGGTGCTGCGCAACTGCGACGGCCTGAAGGTCACGCCCGAACACGTCGAGCAGCTCGCCAACTGGCAGCCCAATGCCGAGCGCACCGCCGAGATCCCCTTCGTGGTGGCCCGCGTGGTGCTGCAGGACTTCACCGGCGTGCCGCTGCTGGCCGATCTGGCCGCCATGCGCACCGTGGCCCGCGGCATGGGCAAGAACCCCAAGACCATCGAGCCCCTGGTGCCGGTGGATCTGGTGGTCGACCACTCGGTGATGATCGACCACTTCGGCAGCAGCAAGGCGCTGAACCTGAACATGAAGCTGGAGTTCGAGCGCAACCAGGAGCGCTACCAGTTCATGAAGTGGGGCATGCAGGCCTTCGACACCTTCGGCGTCGTGCCCCCGGGCTTCGGCATCGTGCACCAGGTCAACCTCGAGTACCTCGCCCGCGGCGTGCACAAGAGCAAGGACGGCGTCTACTACCCTGACACCCTGGTGGGCACCGACAGCCACACCACCATGATCAACGGCATCGGCGTGGTGGGCTGGGGCGTGGGCGGCATCGAGGCCGAGGCCGGCATGCTCGGCCAGCCGGTGTACTTCCTGACCCCCGACGTGGTCGGGGTCGAGCTCACCGGCCGCCTGCGCGAAGGCGTGACCGCCACCGACCTGGTGCTCACCATCACCGAGATGCTGCGCAAGGAGAAGGTGGTGGGCAAGTTCGTCGAATTCTTCGGCGCCGGCACCGCCAGCCTGTCGCTGCCCGACCGCGCCACCATCGCCAACATGGCGCCCGAGTACGGCGCCACCATGGGCTTCTTCCCGGTCGACGAGCGCACCATCGAGTACTTCGAGGGCACCGGCCGCACCAAGGGCGAGATCGACGCCTTCGCCTCCTACTTCAAGGCGCAGGGCCTGTTCGGCGTGCCCAAGGCCGGGCAGATCGACTACTCCACCGCGCTCAAGCTCGACCTCGGCACCGTGGCGCCCTCGCTGGCCGGCCCCAAGCGGCCGCAGGACCGCATCGAGATCGGCAAGGTCAGCCAGACCTTCGGCGAGCTCTTCAGCAAGCCGGTCTCGGCCAATGGCTTCAATCAGAGCGCCGAGCGCCTGAGCCAGCCGGTGAAGACCGCCAGCGGTCTCGAGCTGCACCACGGCGATGTGCTGATCGCGGCCATCACCTCCTGCACCAACACCTCCAACCCCGGCGTGCTGCTGGCCGCGGGCCTGCTCGCCAAGAAGGCGGTGGAGGCCGGGCTGAAGGTGGGCAAGCACATCAAGACCTCGCTCGCCCCGGGCTCGCGGGTGGTCACCGAGTATCTCGAGCGGGCGGGCCTGCTGCCCTACCTCGAGAAGCTCGGCTTCTCGGTGGCGGCCTACGGCTGCACCACCTGCATCGGCAATGCCGGTGATCTCACCGCCGAGATCAATCAGGCCATCGAGGCCAACGACCTGGTCTGCGCCGCGGTGCTCTCGGGCAACCGCAACTTCGAGGCCCGCATCCACCGCAACCTCAAGGCCAACTTCCTGGCCTCTCCGCCGCTGGTGGTGGCCTATGCGCTGGCCGGCAACGTGACGGTCGACCTGATGACCCAGCCGATCGGCAAGGGCAAGGGCGGCAAGGACATCTGGATCGGCGACATCTGGCCCTCGTCCGACGAGGTCTACAAGCTGATGAAGTTCGCGATGAGCCCGAAGGTGTTCCGCGACAACTACGCGCAGGTGGACAACAAGCCGGGCAAGCTCTGGGAGAAGGTCAAGGGCACCAAGGGTCAGGTCTACGACTGGCCGGCCTCCACCTACATTGCCGAGCCCCCGTTCTTCCAGGACTTCGCCATGGAGCCGCCTGCGGCCGGCGGGTCGATCCGGGGCGCGCGGGCGCTGGGCGTGTTCGGTGACTCGATCACCACCGACCACATCTCCCCGGCGGGCGATATCGAGGCCACCTCGCCGGCAGGCAAGTGGCTGCAGGCCAACGGCGTGCTCAAGGCCGACTTCAACAGCTACGGCTCGCGCCGCGGCAACCATGAGGTCATGATGCGCGGCACCTTCGCCAACGTGCGCATCAAGAACGAGATGATCCCGGCCAAGGCCGACGGCTCGCGCGTGGAAGGCGGCATCACGCTGCACCAGCCCACCGGCGACCAGATGTCGATCTATGACGCGGCCATGAAGTACCAGGCCGACGGGGTCCCCACGGTGGTCTTCGGCGGCGAGGAGTACGGCACCGGCTCGTCGCGCGACTGGGCGGCCAAGGGCACCCAGCTGCTCGGCGTGAAGGCCGTGGTGGCGCGCAGCTTCGAGCGCATCCACCGCTCCAACCTGGTGGGCATGGGCGTGCTGCCGCTGCAGTTCAAGGGCACCGACAGCGCCCGCTCGCTGGGCATCACCGGCAACGAGCAGTTCGACATCGAGGGGCTCGACGGCGAACTCAAGCCGCAGCAGGACGTCACCCTGGTGATCAATCGTGCCGACGGCAGCACCCAGCGCGTGGCGGTGCTGCTGCGCATCGACACCGCGATCGAGGTCGATTACTTCCGCCATGGCGGCATCCTGCCCTTCGTGCTGCGCCAGCTGATGGCCGCCTGAGGCCGGTCTCGGGTTCGTCGGGGGCGCTGGCAGCAAGCGCCCCCGGCGAAGCCCGCGCCCCGCAGCCTGACACCCGCCCCCGGCCGCGCTGGCCGCTGGCGGGTGTTGCCCTTCAGGCGCTTCGATTACACTGCGCCAGCCTCCTCACGGTCTGCCGCGCTTGCTCTCGAGCCCCGTTTCCGCCGCTCGCCCGCCCCTGCCGATCTGGCTGCGGGCGCTCATCCTTTTCGCCGGCGCCTTCGGCGCCTGCTGGCTCGCCCGCGCCCTCGCCTTCCAGAGCCCGGTGGGCCTGCTGCTGTGGCCAGCCGCGGCCATTGCGCTGGCCGCGGGCTGGCGCCATGGCGCCCCCTGGACCCTGCCACCGGCGCTGGGGGCAGCCGTCTGGGCCATCCTCGACTTCGGCACGCCGGCCTTCGCGGCCACTGCGCTGGCAGCCAGCCTGGGCGGCCCGCTGGTCACCATCGCGCTGTTGCGCCGGCTCAATGCCTGGAAGCCTGCCGACTACCGCATGGAAGCGGTGCTGCGCTTCATGCTGATGGCCGGCCTGATTGCCGCGCCACTCGATGCCCTGCTCGCGACTGCCGGCCTGCACACCGCTGGCTTCATGCACGACAGCAATCCGGCGCACGTGTTCATCGCCTGGTGGCTGATCGATGCCACCGGCATGCTGCTGGTGGCGCCGGCCGTGCTCGCCGGGGCGCGCGACGGCCTGTCGCAGCCGGGTGCGGGCGGCGAGGACCGGGCCGGCATCGACATCGCCGCGCTGCTGCTCACCATGGCCCTGATCTGCGGCAGTCTCGCGCTGTCGGCGATCGGTCAGCACGAGTACAGCAACGCGATCATCTTCTGCTTCTTTCCGATCGTGGCCTGGACCTCGGTTCGCCAACCCGAACGCACCACCGCGCTCACCCTCCTGCTGGCCTCGGTGATGCTGCTCGCGCTGCGCGCCTTCCAGCTCGGCGACAGCGACGAGAACCTCGCCCGCACGCTCGAGGGCACGGTGCTGGTGCTGTGCGCGGTGGTGGTGGGGCTGCTGATGCAGGCGGTGGCCACCGATCGCCGGCAGGCACTCACCCGCGTGGCGCTGCAGGCCCGTCAGGACATGACCACCGGGCTGCTCAACGACCGCGGCCTGCTCAACGAACTGGCCGAACGCTTGGCCGCCCCCGATCGGCCGGGCTACGGCCTGGTGGGCATCCACATCGCCAACTTCGACACCATCAATGACCTGTGCGGCCCGGTGCAGGGGCTGCACCTCGAGCAGGGCGTGGCCATGCTGCTCATGCGCCAGCCCGGCGCGCTGCAGGCCGCCCGCCTGTCGTCTGGGCGGTTTGCGCTGATGATCGTGGCCGAGTCGGTGGCCAGCGTGCGCGCGCTGGCCCGCGAGCTCTACGCCCAGCTCAACGGCCAGGTCTACAAGGCCGAGCACGGCAGCATCCGCCTGCAGGCGAGCGTGGGCGGCCTGCTGATCGCACCCTCGGTCATGATCGAGAGTGAGGACTGCCTGGTGTCGCTCTCCGATGCGATGAGCATCGCGGCCAGCGTGCGTGACCCGCAGCTCTTCGTCGAGCCCCTCTCGCAGTCGATCATCGACACGCGCCGCGCGCATCAGGGCAAGCTCGAGCATGTGCGCGAGGCGATCCGCGCCAAGCGCCTGGAGATCTTCGCCCAGCCGATGATCGACCCCGACGCGCCAGCCGGCATGCTGGCCTACGAGGTGCTGATCCGCATGCGCGACCCGGCCGGCCAGTTGATCAGGCCGCCGGAGTTCCTGCCGCTTGCCGTGCAGGCCCAGATGACGGTGGCCCTGGACCGCAGCGTGATCGAGATGGTGTTCGAGTGGCTGGCCCGCAACCCCGATGCCCTGGCGCGCACCTGGAAGTGCTCGATCAACCTCTCGGGCATGACCATGAGCGACGGCATGATCGCGGCATTCATCCGCGATCAGCGGGCCCGGTTCGGCATTCCGGCTGCGCGCATCGTGTTCGAGATCACCGAGAGCGAGGCCATCCGCAACCCCGGCGCGGCCTCGCGACTGGTCGATGAACTCCGAACCGAGGGCTTCGGCATCGCGCTCGATGACTTCGGCACCGGGCTGGCCACCTTCGAGTACCTCAAGCGCTTCCCGATCGACTACCTCAAGATCGACGGCTCCTTCATCCGCAACCTGGTGAACGACCCGATCGACGAGGAGATCGTGCTGTCCACGGTGCGGGTGGCCCGGCGCCTGAACGTGAAGACCATCGCCGAGCACGTGCATAACCTCGATGTCTACGACCGCCTGTGCGCGCTGGGCGTGGGCTTCGTGCAGGGCGAGTTCATCGGTGCGGCGCAGCCGATCCGCGAAGTCTTCGAGCAGCGCGAGGACTTCGCCACCCGCACCGCGGCCGCCCGACTCGCCGCCCGCAGCGGCGCCGAGCCACCGCGGCTGGTCGTGCCCGGCGAGCGGGTGCTCAGCCGGGCAGTGTCCAGCGAAGGTCGCTGAACCAGGCGTTCAGCGATCCGCCTCCCTGGTCGGTATCGGCGGCCAGGGCCACGCCAGTGAGAGCGGGCGTGCCCGGCCCGTGCTCGGCGCCGAAGGCGCGGCGGAAGTCCGCAGCGATATCGCGCTCCTGCGTCCACCAGGGTCCGGGGGCCGGCGCCGACCGGATCACCAGCACCTGCACCCGCGAGGTGTAAGGCGAGGCCAGCAGCGTCTCGGCCGGCGCCCGCGGGTCGGCCACGTAGCACAGGCTCGCCGCCGGCAGACGCGGGTCGTGCAGGCTGCGGGCAAGCCTGAGCAGCAGGCGATCGGCGAGCGGCACCCGCTCGATCGGATGATCGAAGAACAGGTACAGGCGCAGGCTGAAATCGTCGCCCGCCTTCTCGCCGAGCGGGCCGATGCCCGAGGGCCATGCATCGGTGCGCCACGACCAGGCCAGCCGCTGAGCCCGCAGGGGCGTGTCGAAGCGGCACACCAGGCTGGAGGCCGAGCGCCGCGACTCGATCTGCAGCACCGTCCCGCCAGGCCCGCTCACCAGCCGATGGCGATTGGGCTCGATGCCGCGAAGCGGCTGTTCCTCCCAGGCCGCGGGCAGGCGGGCGCCCGGCGCGAGCTCGGCAAAGGCGGGCGTGGGCTGGGCCGTGGGGCGCGAGGGAGAGGGCCCGCGCGCCGATGATGTGTCCTGCGCGCGCGCAGGCGGGTCTGCGAGCAGACCGGCCAGCATCAGCGCCGTCGCGCTGAGCCCGGCACCGAGCGCGCGCCGTCGGGCCGGCACCGGGCCGGGATCAGGTCGCCCGGCCCGCCAGGCGAGGAAGCGGCGCCAGTCCGGCGCCTCATCGACGTCCCACAGCGTGGGCAGCTCGTGCCAGCTCAGGTGTGCTGCGGCAAGGCGGGCGCGGGTCTGGTCCATCACCCGCGCCGTGCTCCACTCGATGCCCTGGAAGGCTGCCGGCGCGTCAAGGCGCGCGCCAACCAGCGCATAGCCGCCATCCTCGGTGGGCCCGAAGACGAGGTCGTGCCCGGTCAGCGCGGTGAAGGCCGCGCCGATCACCGAGGCGTCGATCGGCGGACAGTCCGCCCCGATCAGCACGGCATGCCCGCCCCCGCGCAGACGATCGCGCAGGGCACGGGCCATGCGCTGGCCGAGATCGCCCTCGGGCTGGGCGATCCAGCGCATGCCGTGGCGGCGCGCGAGCGCCACCATGCGGCGGCCGGGATCGTTGCCGGTGACGCAGAGCCATGCGGTCAGGCCCGGCATGCCGGCGACCGCCGAGAGGGTATGGGCGAGCAGCTCACGGTGGATCGCCAGGGCCTTGTGCGGCCCCAGGCGCGCGGCAAGGCGGGTCTTCACGCGGCCCAGCTCGGGCGCGCGCGCGAAGACGATCAGGTGCCGTGACGGCTCGCTCATGGCCGCGGCCCGTAGTAGCGCCGGTGCAGACGCTGCGGCGATTCGCCCAGGAAGTAGCGCAGGCGCAGCGACCACATCAGCACGATGGTGCGCAGCGCGCCGTGGCGTTCCCAGCGACGGGCGCTGGTGCGGGCAGGCGGGCGCAACGCCGCCGGACGGCCCGCGTTGCGGCGCAAGGCGGCGCTCAGGGCGATGTCCTCCATGAGCGGGATCTCCGGGTAGCCGCCCACCGCCTGCCACGCGGCGGCGCTCACGAAGATCGCCTGGTCGCCGGTGCAGATGCCGGTGAGGCGGGAGCGCCGGTTCATCATCGCGCCCACCAGCCGCAGCAGCGGCCGCGCGCTGTCCAGGCGCACGTCGAAGCGGCCCCAGCCAGCACCCGCGCGCAAGGCCTCGCCAACCCGGTCCGCCCAGCCGACCGGCAGATGGGTGTCGGCGTGCACGAAGATCACCGCGTCCCAGCCCGCGACGAGCGCGGCCGCGCCGGCGTTCATCTGCGCCGCCCGTCCCCGCGGCGCGCGGATCACGCTGGCCCCCGCGGCGCGGGCCAGCGCCGGGCTGTCATCGGCGCTGCCACCATCGGCCACCAGCACCTGCGCGGCCTCGGCGAGCAGCGGCGCCAGAGCGGCGGTGAGCCGGGGCGCCTCGTCGAGCACAGGCACCACCACCGCGATGCGCAGGCTCATGCGCCCCGCCCCCGCATGCGTGCGCGCAGCACGCGGCTGAGCACCGGCCAGCCGCGGCGCGCCGAGAGCATCAGCAGCGCGAGCGCGCACAAGCCGAACAGGGTCTGGGGCGAGAGCGCGTCCTGCACGGACTCGATCTGCGCCAGGCGGTTGCCGACGCTGGCCAGCACCACCATGGCCGGGAGCATGCCGATCAGGGTGGTGAGGTAGAAGACACCGACGCGCACACCGGTGAGCCCGAGCAGCAGATTGACCACGAAGAAGGGCAGCACCGGCACCAGCCGCAGCGACAGCAGGTAGAGGAAGGCGCCCTCGCGGGCAAGACCGCCATCGATGCGCGCCAGCCGGCGCCCCCACCGGCGCAGCAGGACATCGCGCAGCAGATAACGGGCCGACAGAAACGACAGGATGCTGCCGACGCTCATCCCCAGGGCGGCGAGCAGCACCGCCCAGGCCGGCCCGAAGATCGCGCCGCCAAGCAGCGGCAGCACCAGGGTGCCTGGCAGCGAGAACGCCGCCATGGCCACGCAGGCCGCGAGGAAACCCAGGCTGGCGACCACCGGACTTGCGACCACCCACTCGGCCAGCGCGGCCTGATGCAGGCGTAACTCGGCCGGCGCGAGCCGCTGGTGCAGGCCCAGCCCGAAGAACAGACCGACCCCGACGGCAAGCAGCGCGATCAGCGCCCAGCGGCCCCGGCTCACCCGAAAGCCGTCAGGCCGTGATCACCACCAGCACGCTGCAGGGTGCGTGCTCGATGAGGGCCTTGGACACCGAGCCGCGCCACCAGCGCTCCGCCCAGCTGATGCGGTGCTGGTGCCCGACCACGATCAGGTCAGCCTTGACGGTCTGGGCGCAGCGCACGATCTCGTCGACCGAGCTGCCCGCGACCACCTCGCCGCGGGCGCTCAGGCCGGCCTCGGTGAGGCGGCGCAGGCCGGCGGCGAGGATGGCCTCGTATTCGGCGCGGTCGGCCGGTTCGGTCTCGGCCCCGTAGGCCCAGCCATCGGCCACCACCGGCGTGACCGTGGTGGGCATGACCGCGATCAGGTGCAGTTCGGCCTGCGACCACTGCACGATCTCGCGGCAGTCGAGCAGCGCCTTCTGTCCGGACTGCGATCCGTCATAGGCCAGCAGAACCCGCTTGTACATGATGCCCTCCCGAGTTGAGAGACCGCCACGGGACCGATGCCGGTCCCCTGGGCAGACGATACCTCAGTCCAGCTTCACGCCGAGCGCCTCGACCTCGCGGATCCACTGCACCGCATCCTCGCGCCACATCCGCAGCGCGTCGGCGCGGCCCTTGGTGGCATCGGGAATCGCGAAGTTCTCGCGCAGGGCCCGGGCCCGCGGCGTGTCGTTGCCCTCGACGGCCACCCGCGAGAGCAGCTCGAGGATCTCGACCGGCACCGCCGAGTTCGCGCTCAGGGCAAGGCCGCCCTCCAGGCGCGCGATCGGCGCCTTCAGGCCCTGCTCGATCAGCGTGGGCACATCGGGCAGCTTGGGGCTGCGGTACTGGCCGGTGGCCGCGATGGGGCGGATGCCCTTGTCGCGCACGGTGGCGAAGGCCTGGAAGCTGCCCACCGCCATGGTGAGGGTGCCGGTGCCCATCTCGACCCACATCGGGCCCTCGCCCTTGTACTGGATGGCCTGCACCTTGCCGCCGAATTCGCGGTTGAGGGTCTCGGCCAGCACATGCGGATAGGAAGCCACGGCGTACGAGCCCATGGTGGTGGGCTGGCGCTTCGCGTACTCGATCAGCTCGGCGAGGTTGCGCACACCGGTCTTCTCCTGCACGGCCAGCACCAGGGGGCCCGACGGGAAGACCGTGATCGGCGCGATGTCCTTGGACAGATCGAACGGCAGCTTGCGATAGAGCACGCGGGTCTGCCACAGCATGCCGGTGGTGGTCGACAGCAGGGTGTAGCCATCGGCCGGCGCCTTGAGCATGGCTTCGGTGGCGATGATGCCGCTCGCGCCGGGCCGGTTCTCAACCACCGCGGGCAGGTTGAAGCGCGCGGTGAACTGCTCGGCGAACAGCCGCGCATATGCGTCGCTCAGACCACCCGGCGCCGCGCCGACCAGGATGCGCAGCTGGCGGTTGGGATAGGCGCCCTGGGCGCGGGGCGCCGATAGCGGTGTGGCCGCGAGCGCGGCGCCGGCGAGCATGAGCTTGCGGCGGTGGGAGTCGGTCATGGGAAGTCTCCGTGATGAGAGTCGGCGCTGGCGCCTGTGCTTGTCGTGCGGCTCGGCGGCCCCACCCGATGGCGGGCCCAGGCGATCCGGGCTGTGACGCGCTGGCGCCACGCCCGGATTCTCGGCAAGCCGCCCGCCGACGGCGACAAGACCCTGCGACTCATCGGAGATCGGTCAGGAAAGGCGCGCGCCTCAGACCAGCCCGAGCCCAGCTGGCGGCGCCCCGGGAAAGACGCGCTCGAGACGCTCAGCGCTCAGCCCGTACAGGCGCTGCACGACGCCACCGAGCACGGCGCGGTACTCGTTGAGCACCGGGCAGTCACGGTCCTGGAACAAGGTCTGGCGCTCCAGGCGCACCTGCTCGCCGGCCACCCGGCCGCCGCGCGCGAGGCCGCCCAGCAGCCAGTAGACCGTGCCATGGCCGTGATCGGTGCCGCGATTGCCGTTCTCGCGCACGGTGCGACCGAACTCGCTGAGCACCACCACCAGGGTCCGCTCCCAGACCGGGCCCATGCCCTCGGCGAAGGCGGCCAGGCCACGGCCGAGTTCCTCGAAGCGCGTGGCCAGCGGCCCGGTGGCCGCGCCCTGACCGACGTGGGTGTCCCACCCGCCCACGTCGATGAAGCCCAGGGCATGTCGATCACGCATCAGCCGGGCAACGCGCCGCGCCTCGAGCTCGAAGCCGCGCGCGCTCACCGCCTGCCGACCGGCCTGCGCCATTTCGCCGGCCAGATCGCGCGCCGCCTGCTCGCGCACCGCGAAGCCCTCGGCCACCTCGCGGGCCAGCGGCGTGTCGCGATACATCGCGCTCAGGAGCTCGCGCTGGCGGGCATCCACCGGCCGGATCGGGGCGCGCACCGATACCGTGGCAACCGGCTGATCGCCGCGCAGGATGAGCGGAAGCTGTTCGGTGAAGGCGATCGGCTGCCCGGCGCCGATCTGCGCGGCCAGCCGGTTGAGGAACCCGGAGGCGTAGTTGCGCGGCCCATCGGGCGCCTGGCCCATCTCGATCGCGTCCTGGGTCTCGAAGTGGCTGCGGCTCAGGTTGTGGATGCCCGCGAAGGGCAGGAAGAGCGCCTGGCCGCGCCGGTAGAGCGGCAGCACCGTGTCGGCCAGGGCAGGATGGAGCGACCAGTCGGCGTCCAGCCGCAGATCGTTTGCGGCCCCAGCCTCCGGGACCGGCAGCGCGATGGTGGGGCGAGCCTCGCGATAGAACCGGCTCTCGCGCGGCACGAGCAGGCTCAGGCTGTCATAGCCGCCGCGCAGGAACACCACCAGCAGGCGCGCGCCCTCGGGCTCGCCGGCCCAGACGCGGCTGCCCACCAGTGTGGGCGCGATGCTCAGGCTGGCGCGCAGCCAGTCTCGACGGTTCATCATCGGTCTCCTTGCGAGCGCCCTCAGCGGAACATGAACCCGGGCGAGGCCAGCAGCAGGAAGTTGCGCTCGGCCGGCGACGTGGCACGGGCCAGCGCCGCCTGCGTGGCTGCGGCGGGCGGGCGGGGCGAGGCCAGCGCAACCGGGCTTGCGCCCAGCGCCCGGGCAATGTCGAAGCGCGCGGTCATCTGCCCGGGGCTGTTCCAGGCCGTGGCCGAGAGCGGATAGCCGTCGGGCGTGGGACGCGCGAACAGCGGCTGCCCCAGCCGCGCGAGCCAGCCAACGGCCGGCGCCGGATCGCGCAGCGGCTGCGCCTCGGCGGCGAGCCGCAGGCCCGAGCACACGAAGTGCATCGGGGGCTTGAAGAGCCGCCCCAGCGAGGCCTGGAACTCGGGCGATGCGATCAGGGTGTCGAGCACCGCGACGATGTCGCCGTCGCGCGCAAGAAAGACCTCGGCCGCGCGCGCCACCAGTGCCGGCGGCGGCGGATCGGCCACCAGATAGCGCACCAGCTTGCCGCACACGAAGCGGGCGGTGGCCGGGTGGGCAGCGAGCAGATCGAGCACCTCGTCAAGTTCCTCGAGACCGCGGCCACGGATCCTCCGGCCGAGCAGCAGCTTGTCGCCGCCATCATGCCGGTTGGGATTGAACTCGAACACGCCCTCGCGACGGTAGAGCGCCTGCAGACCAGGGCGCAGCCGTGGAGTGTCATCGGTGAAGTTCACGCCCACGCCGGTGAGCACCCGGGCAAGCGCCTGGACATCGGCCTGCGAATAGCCGCCATCCACACCCAGGGTGTGCAGCTCGAGCAGTTCGCGGGCCAGGTTCTCGTTCAGGCGACCGGCCGCGTTCTGCTCGTTGTCCAGATACCGCAGCATGGCGGGATGACGCACGGCCGCCCCGAGCAGGTCGCGGAAGCGCCCGAGCGCGTGGGCGCGAATGGCGCGCTCCTCGTAGTCGCCCACCAGCGCGCGCAGGTTCGCCTTGTACTGGTTCACGCTGAAGTGATTGAACCAGAACCAGGTCATCAGCTCGCGCAACTGATGGCGGGAGTGCACGGCCAGCAGCAGGCTGCGGGTCTGCGCCTGCTGGGACCACTGCGCAAGCTCCTGCTGATACGCCTGACGGGCGGCCCGCTGACGGGCATCGTCGCGCTCGGCCTCGCCGGCGCGGCGGCTTCGCTCCAGCGCGATCAGCAGCGCAGCCAGACCGTCCGCATCGGGCGGCAGGGACGGCAGGTTCGGCGCAACCTCGGGCGGCAGGCCGTGCCCCGGTTCGGGACGCAACTGGGTCGCCAGCCAGCGCCCGTGGCCAAGCGCCGCATGACTGGCCAGCAGCGCGGGCGTGCATCCCCAGCTCAGGCGATCGAGCCAGGCGATGGTGTCGGTGGGCGCAGCCGCGGCTGTCGATGCGAGAGCGCCCGCGGCAGGGCGCTGGGGTGATGCGCCGGCGGGCGCGCCCGGGCTGGTGGGCTCGGGCGCCCTGCCCGGCCCGGCGCAGGCCGCGGTCAGCAGCACGCCTGCCACGCCAGCCGACTTCAGCGCCGCGCGGCGCAACGCCACCGGCGCGGTAGCCGTGACACCCTTGGAGACCACTGACCTGGATGAGCGCAGCATGACAGGCGCAGGCATAGCATGAAGCCCGATGCGCCACCAGCGCCCAGCCGATCAGGGGCCCCCGGAAAAGACCAAGGGCTCAGGATCCGTGAGGAACCTGAGCCCTTGCTTTTCCATTGGTCGGGACGGCGGGATTCGAACTCGCGACCCCTTGCACCCCATGCAAGTGCGCTACCAGGCTGCGCTACGCCCCGAGGAAGACCGAGAGTATAACCGATTGCCGGCGCTCGTGCCGCGAGGCTCAGTCCGGATCGAGGAGGCTGAGCGCGCGCTGCAGATCGGCGCGCACCGCAGCCAGGGTCTCGGGGGCCATGGGCGGGGCCTGATCGGCCTCGGCGGGGTCGAGCATCGGCGCGGCCTCGAGCGGCATGAGCGTGTCGTCAGGGCCGGATTCGCCCTCGTGCGCCCCATGCCCGGCGCCATTGCGCGGGCGGGTCGAGGCCTCGCCCAGACGGTTGCGGGCGCCGCTGATGGTGAAGCCCTGCTCGTAGAGCAGATCGCGGATGCGGCGCACCAGCAGCACCTCGTGGTGCTGGTAGTAGCGCCGGTTGCCGCGGCGCTTCATGGGCCGCAGCTGGGTGAACTCCTGCTCCCAGTAGCGCAGCACATGCGGCTTGACGCCGCAGAGCTCGCTCACCTCGCCGATGGTGAAGTAGCGCTTGGCCGGGATCGGCGGCAGCGCCACCTTGGGTTCGTTGCGAGACTGCATCGTGAGCGCGGGCGGGATCGGGCGATGGACGCGGTGGGCGCTCAGCCGCGCTCGCTGCCGTCGATCTGCGACTTCAGCTTCTGGCTGGCATGGAAGGTGACCACGCGCCGGGCCGAGATGGGAATTTCCTCGCCGGTCTTGGGATTGCGCCCCGGCCGCTGGGGCTTGTCACGCAGCTGGAAATTGCCGAAGCCCGAGAGCTTGACGCTGTGGCCGCGTTCGAGCGCGCCGCGGATCTCGTCGAAGAAGGTCTCGACCATGTCCTTGGCCTCGCGCTTGTTCAGGCCCACCCGCTCGAACAGCATCTCGGCGAGTTCGGCCTTGGTGAGCGTGAATGCGTCATCGGCAGCGTCACCCGGCTCGGGCGAAGTCAGCGATTCAGGCAGCGGCGAAAGTGAGCCGGGCGAAGTCATGGAGGGGGAAAGAATCAGGCGCCAGCGCGCAGTCTGGCTCCCAGCCGATCGGCCAGCCGGGCCACCACCGCATCCAGCAGGTGGGCCACTTCCTGATCATTCAGCGTGCGGCGAGTATCTTGCATCCAGAATCGGAAGGCAAGGCTTTTTTCCTTATTTTCCAATCCCTTACCGCGATATTCGTCAAACAGTCTCACGTTCTGGACGAGCTCGCCCGCGGGCTGTTCGGCCAGTGCCTGCCTGATTTCGTCGGCCACCCTGGCGGCCTCCAGATCGGCTGGCACCACCCAGGCGAGATCACGCACGACCGCCGGGAAGCGGGAGGTCTCCTGCGGGCGGGCAAGCGTCCGGCGACGCAGCCAGACCAGGTCGAGCTCAAGCAGCACCGGCGCCTGGGGCAGCTCGAGGGCCTGCTGCAGCGCCGGGTGCATCACGCCGATCCAGCCCACCGGCTCCTCGCCATCGAGGATGCGGGCACTGCGTCCGGGATGCAGCGCCGGATGCTCGACGCGCCGGTAGGTGAGCCCGGCCGCGCGTTCGCCCACCAGCGCCTCGAGATCGCCCTTGAGGTCGAAGAAGTCGGTCGGCCGCGGACTGGCGCCCCACTGGTCGTCGTACACCGGCCCGAACGCGAGCGCGGCCAGGCGCAGCGGCTGATCGATGCCCTGCACGCTGTGCGGGCCGGCCGCCACGGCCGGGTCGGCACGGAAGACCCGGCCGATCTCGAACAGGCGAACCCGCCCCGCCTTGCGGTTGAGGTTGGTGCGCAGCGTGTCGAGCAGGCCAGCCCACAACGTGGTGCGCATGACATCGAGGTGGGCCGCGATCGGATTGAGCAGGCGAATGGCAGGCCCCTGGCCGAAGCGTTCGTCGAGCGTGCCCGCGACGAAACCGAAGGTGATCACCTCCTGGAAGTCGCGCGCGGCCATCGCGCGGCGCAACTGACCCACGGGGCGCTCGAGCTCGGTGTGCGGCAGCATCGGCGAGGCGGCGCGCGGCGGGCGAACCGGCAGCCGCTCGAAGCCCCATAGCCGCACCACCTCCTCGATCAGGTCTTCCTCGATCTGCAGGTCGAAGCGCCAGGAGGGCGGCTGCACCACGAAACGGCCGGGCTCGCGCACGAAATGCAGACCCAGCCGCTCGAAGCACTGCGCCATCTCGTCGTCGGCGATGGGCACACCGATCACCTGGCGGGCGCGATCGGTGCGCATGGCCACCGGATGACGCGGCGGCAGCCCGGTGATCTGGTCATCCACCGGCCCGGCCTGCCCGCCGCAGATGTCCAGGATGAGGCGCGACAGGTACTCGATGTGCGCCACGGTGGTGGCGGCATCGACGCCGCGCTCGAAGCGCTGGGCGGCATCGGTGGAGAAGTTGTAGCGCCGCGCGCGGCCGGCGATCGCCTGCGGCCACCAGAACGCGGCCTCGAGGTAGATGTCGGTGGTGTCGAGCGACACCGCGGTGCTGTCGCCGCCCATGATGCCGGCGAGGCTCTCGACCTGGGTCGCGTCGGCGATCACGCCCACCGCGCCGTCGAGTTCGATGGTCTGGCCATTGAGCAGCTTGAGCGTCTCGCCGGGGCGGCCCCAGCGCACCTGCAGGCCGCCGTGGATGCGATGCAGGTCGAACACATGCGAGGGCCGGCCGAGCTCGAGCATCACGTAGTTGGAGATGTCGACCAGGGCCGAGATCGGGCGCTGCCCGGCGCGCTCCAGGCGGCGCTTCATCCAATCAGGTGTGGCCGCCCGGGCATCGACGCCGCGGATGATGCGGCCGCTGAAGCGCCCGCAGAGATCGGGCGCCTGCAGGCTCACCGGCAGGCGATCAGCCAGGCTCACCGGCACCGGGTCGAAGGCTGGTTCGCGCAGCGGCGCGCCGGTGGCGGCGGCCACCTCGCGGGCGATGCCCAGCACGCCGAAGCAGTGGCCGAGGTTGGGCGTGAGCTTGAGCGTGAGCACCGCGTCATCGAGGGTGAGCGCGGCGCGCAGGTCGGCGCCCACCGGCGTGTCATCGGCCAGCACCAGCAGGCCGCCGTGATCGTCGGACAGGCCGAGCTCGCGCGCCGAGCAGAGCATGCCGTTGCTGCGCACGCCGCGCATCTCCACCGGCTGGATGCTCAACCCGCCGGGCAGTTGCGCACCAGGCAGCGCGCAGGGCACGCGCAGGCCCGCGGCGACATTGGGCGCGCCGCAGACGATGGTCTGCATGCCATGGCCGGTGTCGACCTCGCAGACCGAGAGCTTGTCGGCCGCGGGGTGGCGGGTCACCGAGACCACCCGGGCGACGACCACGCCGGTGAACGGCGGCGCGGCCGCGCCGACCTCCTCGACCTCCAGGCCGAGCATGGTGAGCCGGTCGGCCAGGGCCTCGGTGGTGAGTTGCGGATCGCAGAAGCTGCGCAGCCAGCTTTCGGGAAACTTCATCCGGAGACCTCGTCAGCGGTTGAACTGCGCAAGGAAGCGCAGGTCGTTCTCGTAGAAAAGCCGCAGGTCACCCACGCCGTAGCGCAGCATGGCCAGGCGCTCGACCCCGGAGCCGAAGGCAAAGCCCAGGAAGCGCTCGGGATCGAGACCGTAGTTGCGCATCACCGTGGGATGCACCTGGCCCGAGCCCGCCACCTCGAGCCAGCGTCCGGCCAGCGGGCCGTCGCGAAAGCGCATGTCGATCTCGGCGGAGGGCTCGGTGAACGGGAAGTAGGAGGGGCGAAAGCGCACGTCGAGGTCGGTGGTCTCGAAGAAGCGCTGCAGGAATTCGGTGAACACGCTCTTGAGATCGGTGAAGCTGATGGACTCGTCGACCCACAGGCCCTCGAACTGCTGGAACATCGGCGAGTGGGTGGCGTCTGAATCCACCCGATAGGTCTTGCCCGGCGCGATCACCTTGATGGGCGGCTCATGGGTGCGCGCATAGCGGATCTGCACCGGGCTGGTGTGGGTGCGCAGCAGCAGGCCGTGGCCATGGGCATCACGGCCCTCGACGTAGAAGGTGTCGTGCATCGACCGCGCCGGGTGGTTCTCGGGCGTGTTCAGCGCGGTGAAGTTGAAGAAGTCTTCCTCGATCTCGGGGCCGTCGGCGACATCGAAGCCGATGGAGCGGAAGATCGACTCGATGCGCTCGACGGTGAGCGACAGCGGGTGCAGGCCGCCCGCGCCATTGCCGCGCCCGGGCAGCGTGACATCGATCGCCTCCTGGGCCAGACGGGCATCGAGCAGCGCCGCGGCGAGCGCCTGCTCGCGGGCGCTCACCGCCGCCTCCACCGCCTGCTTGGCCTCGTTCAGGGCCCGGCCGGCGGCCGCGCGCTCAGTGGGCGAGAGCCGCCCGAGCGCCTTCATGTGGCGGGTGATCTCGCCGTCCTTGCCCAGGAAGCGCGCCTTGGCATCGGCCAGGGACGCGGCATCGGGCGCCTGCCCGATGAGCGAGCCGGCAGTGGCGATGAGCTGGTTCAGATCGAGGTCCATGGCAGGACGGCTCCGATGGGTGATGCACCCGGGCCACGGCGGCAGCCACGACCCGGGAAGCGGAATCCACAATGCAAACGGGGCCCGAGGGCCCCGTTTGCCAGGCGCGCGCCACGGCGCGGCGCGCACCGCGCCGCGCGCGGGCTCAGGCCGCGGCGAGCGAGGCCTTGACCTGGGCGACGATGGCCGCGAAGGCCGGCTTGTCGTTGACGGCGAGCTCGGCCAGCACCTTGCGGTCAAGGCCGATGGCCGCGCGGTTCAGGCCGGCGATGAAGCGGCTGTAGTTGATGCCGTGCTCACGGGCCGCCGCGTTGATCCGCGCGATCCAGAGCGAGCGGAACACCCGCTTCTTGTTGCGACGATCGCGGTAGGCGTATTGGCCCGCCCGCATGACCGCCTGATTGGCAATGCGAAAGACCTTGCTGCGACGGCCGCGATAGCCCTTGGCGAGGGCAAGAACCTTCTTGTGACGGGCCCGGGCGGTGACGCCACGCTTGACTCTGGGCATGGTTCAGCTCCTCAGGCGTAGGGCATCATGGCGCGCACCGAATCGACGTTCGTTTCATGAACGCCGGCGGAGCCGCGCAACTGACGCTTGGTCTTGGTGGTCTTCTTGGTGAGGATGTGGCGCTTGAACGCCTGACCCCGCTTGATGCTGCCGCCGGCACGCACCCTGAAGCGCTTCGCAGCGCTTTTCTTCGTCTTCATCTTGGGCATGGGAACCCCTGGCTTCCTTCTTGGTTGCCTTGACAGGTGTCCGGCTGCTGACGCCGGAACTTGCTGAACCCGCTCGGCTTGTGTCGGTCCGGCCTGGGGCCGGACCCCGGCCGCCCCGAGGGGCGGCTGGTTCCGCAGGGCCGCGCAGCTGCGCGCGGCCCGGTATTCACTTCTTCTTGCGCGGCGCGATGATCATGACCATCTGCCGGCCTTCAAGCCGAGGCATCTGCTCGACCTGCCCGACCGCATCGAGGTCGGTGCGCACCCGCTCGAGCAGGCGCACCCCGAACTCCTGGTGTGCCATCTCGCGACCGCGGAAGCGCAGGGTGATCTTGGCCTTGTCGCCTTCTTCAAGGAACCGGACCAGATTGCGCAACTTGACGTTGTAGTCGCCGTCATCGGTGCCAGGCCGGAACTTCACTTCCTTGACCTGGATGATCTTCTGCTTGAGCTTGGCTTCGTGAGCCTTCTTCTGCTCCTGATACTTGAACTTGCCATAGTCCATCAGGCGGCAGACCGGCGGTGAGGCGGTGGGCGCGATCTCGACGAGATCTACCTCCTTGTCCTCCGCCAGGCGGATGGCATCCCGGAAAGCGACGATACCGAGTGGCTCGTTATCGACCCCGATGAGCCGCACCTCGGGCACTGTGATTTCGCCGTTGATGCGATGCGAACGTTCGGTAGCGATTGTCTGGACCTCCAGTCAGTGGATGAGAAAGGCGGCGCGCCGGCCCCCTGCCCTGCCTTGCCCGAGGGGCACCGCGATGGCGGTGTCCCGACTCAGACCGGCCTGGCCGGAAGCGGCTGGGCGCGACGCGACTCGATGTCCTGGGAGAGCCGCCCGATGAACTCATCAAGCGGCATGGCGCCCAGATCGGCCCCGCCACGCGCACGCACAGCCACCATGCCTGCCTGCCGCTCCTTGTCTCCTACAACCAGGATGTACGGAACTTTCTGCAGGCTAAACTCTCGGATTTTATAGTTGATCTTCTCGTTGCGCAAATCGGCCTGCACCCTAAACCCTTGTTTCTTCAGCGCCTGGACAACGCCGTGGGCATAGTCGGCCTGGGCTTCGGTGATGTTCATGACCACCGCCTGCAGGGGGCTCAGCCACATCGGCAGGGCCCCGGCGTGGTTCTCGATGAGGATGCCGATGAAGCGCTCGAGCGAGCCGACGATCGCCCGGTGCAGCATCACCGGGTGGCGGCGCGAGTTGTCCTCGGCCACGTACTCGGCATCGAGGCGCTCGGCGGTGTTGAAGTCCACCTGCATGGTGCCGCACTGCCACTGCCGGCCGAGCGCATCCTTCAGGGTGTACTCGATCTTGGGGCCGTAGAAGGCGCCGTCGCCGGGCGCCACCACGAACTCGCAGCCCGAGCGGCGCAATGACTCCATCACCGCGTGCTCGGCCTTGTCCCAGAGCGCGTCGGAGCCCACCCGCTTCTCGGGCCGGGTGGCCACCTTGTACAGGATCTCGGTGAAGCCGAAGTCGGCATAGACCCGCTGCAACTGCTCGGTGAAGTGCTCGCACTCGGCCAGGATCTGGTCTTCGGTGCAGAAGATGTGGCCGTCGTCCTGGGTGAAGCCGCGCACCCGCAGGATGCCGTGCAGGGCGCCGGAGGGCTCGTTGCGGTGGCACTGCCCGAACTCGCCGTAGCGCAGGGGCAGCTCGCGGTAGGAGCGCAGCCCGGCGCGGAAGATCTGCACATGGCCGGGGCAGTTCATCGGCTTGACCGCGTAGATGCGGTTCTCTGACTCGGTGACGAACATGTTCTCGCGGTAGTTCTCCCAGTGGCCGGTGCGCTCCCACAGCGAGCGATCGAGGATCTGCGGCCCCTTGACCTCCTGGTAGCCGCTGTCCTGGTAGACGCGGCGCATGTACTGCTCGACCTGCTGCCAGACCGTCCAGCCCTTGGGGTGCCAGAACACCAGACCGGGCGCCTCTTCCTGCATGTGGAAGAGATCGAGCTCGCGGCCCAGGCGCCGGTGGTCGCGGCGCTCGGCCTCCTCCAGACGGTGCAGGTAGGCGTCCTGGTCCTTCTGGCTGGCCCAGGCCGTGCCGTAGATGCGCTGGAGCATCTCGTTGCGTGAGTCGCCGCGCCAGTAGGCGCCGGCCACCTTCATGAGCTTGAACACCCGCAGGCGACCGGTGGACGGCACGTGCGGCCCCCGGCACAGGTCGACGAAGCCGCCTTCGCGGTAGAGCGAGATGGCCTGGTCGGCCGGAATGGCGCCGATGATCTCGGCCTTGTAGCGCTCGCCGATCGACTCGAAGAAGCGCACCGCATCATCACGGTTCCAGACCTCGCGATTGACCGCCTCGTCGCGCGCGGCGAGTTCGCGCATGCGCGCCTCGATGCGCTCCAGATCTTCGGGCGTGAAGGGGCGGGAGTAGGAGAAGTCGTAGTAGAAGCCGTTGTCGATCGTCGGGCCGATCGTGACCTGCGCCTCGGGGAAGAGCTCCTTCACCGCATAGGCCAGCAGGTGCGCGGTGGAGTGGCGGATGATCTCCAGACCCTCCTCGTCTCGCTCGGTGATGATCGCGAGCGACGCGTCCTGTTCGATGCGGGCACTGGTGTCGACGAGTTCACCGTCGAGCCGCCCCGCGAGCGCGGCCTTGGCCAGACCCGGGCCGATCGAGCGGGCCACCTCGGCCACGGTGACCGCGCCGGGGTACTGACGCACCGAGCCATCGGGAAGGGTGATGTTGAGCATGCAAAGACTCCTGGAGGCAGCGCCCTCGGGGTAGCCCGGCCGCGGCAGGGTGGGCGCGAAAAACAAAAACGCGGCCGGCGGGCCGCGTTTCAGCTGACATGAACAGCCGGCGGCAGCCTAACGGATGGGCTCCGACGGGGTAGTCAGCGGTGTCATAACCATGGTGGTGAGCGGTGGTGAAGGCGGAAGGACTCCGCCCGCAATCCCTCAATGATGACGGAGGCGCGCAACGACGGTCAAGCCGACACCGCCGCGCGCGCGACGCCGCTCAGCCGGCGGTGGCGCGGCTGATCGGAAAGAACGACGCCGGCGACATCAGCCGGTTCTCCTGGCTGTGCAGCGCGCCGAGCTTGGCGCTCTCCTCCGTGTAGGCAAGCCACTCCGGATCGGCCCACATGGCGGCGCGGCGGCGCTCGCGGTCGGCGGCATTCTCGTAGACCCAGATGTGCATGTACTGGTTCACGTTGCCGGTCTCGGTCGTGAGGAAAGCCAGCGGCTGGCCGAGATGGCGGGTCTGCGGACCCTTGCCGAGTTGCTCGTAGAGGGCCAGGTGGCGGCGGATCATGCCGGGACGGCAGGTGTAGGTTCGGACATCGAGCAGCATGGAAGACCTCGGGCGGGGCGATGAAGGAAGCGCAGATCATACGGGGCGGCTCCGGCCGCGATCCGCGCGGGGGCGACGGACCGGAAGGCCGTACACTGGCCGACCGCGTCCGAACCCTGTCCCGCCGAGACCCGCATGACCGTTGATGCCCACCCCGCCGGCCCCGAGGCCGGCACCGCAGCGCCCGCCCCCCTGACCGGCGGGTGCCTGTGCGGCGCAGTGCGCTATGAACTCGCCGCGCCGGTCAGCGCGATCGTGGCCTGCTTCTGCGCCGATTGCGGCAGCCCCATCTTCACCCGCCATGCCGACGACACCGCCCAACTCATCCTGAAGGTGGGCAGTCTCGATCGCCAGGACGGCATGGCACTCGCCGCCAGCATCTGGACGGCCAGCGCGGCACCCTGGGCGCACATCGATCGCGACCAGCCGTGCTATCCCGCGGGCCGGCCCGCACCCGGCGCCGCGCCCGCGCCGGGCCGCGGCTGAGGCGCGCAGCGACTGCGCATCCCGCGGTCAGCGCGCGCAATCCATGTATCAGCCAGTCTCGCCCCTGGAGTACTTCCGGCTGCTGGTGGGTGGACCCGAGGGCGGCGACATCCCCCTGCTGGAGGCGGCCGCCTCGCTGGCGCAGGACGCCCACCCGGAACTCGACCTGCAGGAAACCCTCGCGGCATTCGATCGTCTCGCGCAGGACATGGCGCAGGCCTGTCGCAAGGCCAGCACCGAAACCGCGCGCCTGCAGCGCGCCCTGCACTGCTTCTACGTGACCCTCGGGTTCGCGGGCAATCGGCAGGCCTACTACGACCCGGCCAACAGCTATCTCCACCGCGTGATGCAGACCCGCGCCGGCATCCCGATCAGTCTCGCGGTGCTGTTCGCCGAACTGGCCCGACACGTGGGCCTGGAGGTGGATGGCGTGGCCTTCCCCGGCCACTTCCTGGTGCGCGTGAACCTGCATGAGGGCCTGGCCGTCATCGACCCGTTCACCGGGCAGAGCATCGACCGCGCCGAACTCGATCGCCGCGCCGCGCCCTATGGCGTGCCGGTGGAGCGCCTGCTGCATCCGGCATCGCCGCGCCAGATCCTGATCCGCATGCTCAACAACCTCGCGGCGATCCATGCGCGCCAGAACGAAGGCGCGCTGCTCGAGAAGGTCACGCAAAGACTGCAGATGCTGGGGGCGACGCCCGGGGCCTGAGCGCGCCCGGTTGCCCCTCGCACGGCCAGAAAGCCACGCACGACCAGGACCAGGACCAGAAAGCGAAAAGCCCAAGCAAATCAGTGATTTGCTTGGGCTTGTGTTTGGTAGGCGCGATTGGACTCGAACCAACGACCCCCACCATGTCAAGGTGGTGCTCTAACCAGCTGAGCTACGCGCCTGCAGCCCGTAACTATAACAGAAGCTTCGCCGGCCTGCTTGGCGCCCCGCGCGCCTGAGCGCCCGCAACCCTGCCGCTCAGGGCGAACCGCCCTGGTCGCGGCCACCCGAGGCCCGCGACAGCATCAGCACCGGCACGAGGCCCGCCAGCACGATCAGCAGGGACGGCACCGCCGCCTCGGCCAGGCGCTCGTCGGCGGCGAAGTGGTAGGCGGCCACCGCGAGGGTGTCGAAGTCGAAGGGGCGCAGCACGAGCGTGGCCGGCAACTCCTTGAGGCAGTCCACCGCCACCAGCAACGCCGCGGCGGCCAGGCTCGGCCGCAGCAGCGGCCAGTGCACCCGCGCCAGCACCTCCAGGGGGGCTGCCCCCAGGCTGCGGGCGCTCTGATCCATGGCCGGGCTGATCCGGGTGAGCGCCGACTCGATGCCCTGGTAGGCGATCGAGAAGAAGCGCACGCCATAGGCATAGACCACCGCGGCCGCCGTGCCGCCGAGCAGCAGCATGCCCAGCCAGCGGTCGATCAGGCCCACCCAGCCCAGCAGGCCGATGCCGATCACCACCCCGGGCAGCGCGTACCCGGCGCAGGCCAGGCTCACCGCCCAGCCCACCGCGCGGCCACCGACCACCCGCGCGGCGTAGGCGGTGACGAGGGCCACCGGCAGGATCAGGGCCGTGGCCAGCCCGGCCAGCATCAGCGAGTGCCACAGCCATGCGCCCAGGCGCGGATCGACCGGCGCATCGGCCGCGAGCCAGGCCCGCAGCAGCAGCGCCACCGGGATCAGGAATCCGAGTGCCACCGGGATGAAGGCGAGCACGCATGCCCGCCAGGCGCGCCAGCCGCGCAGCACCTCGCGCAACGGCGCTCGCGCAGCCCGCGCCGAGAAGCGCATGCGGGCACGCTGCCGTCGCTCCAGCCAGGCGATCAACCCCACCAGCACCAGCAGCGCCAGCCCGAGGCGCGCCGCCGCCACGCGATCGCCCATGCCCTGCCAGGCCCGATAGATGCCCGCGGTGAGCGAATCGACGCCGAAGTAGCTGACCGTCCCGAAGTCGGCCAGGGTCTCCATGAGGACCAGCGCGCATCCCGCCGCCACGGCGGGCCGCGCCACCGGCCAGACCACCCGCCACCAGGTGGCGCGCGGCGACAAGCCCAGCGAGCGCGCCGCCTCGGCAAGCGACGCCGGCCGTTCGGCGAAAGCGGTGCGCGCCAGCATGTACACGTACGGATAGAGCGCCAGGCCCAGGCACAGCCCGGCGCCCGGCGTGGAGCGGATCTCGGGAAACCAGTAGCCCCTCACCGGCCAGCCGGTGAGCGCGCGCAGCCCGGTCTGCAGGGGGCCGGACACATCCAGGAAATCGGTGTAGGCGTAGGCCAGCACGAAGGCCGGCATCGCCAGCGGCAGGATCAGGGCCCAGGAGAGCCACCGGCGCCCGGGGAACTCGTAGGCCGCCACCAGCCAGGCCGCGCCCACGCCCAGCAGCAGCACCGTGGCCAGCACCACCAGCGCCAGCCCGAGCGAGGTGAGCAGCGCGGCCGGCAGCACCGTGCCGGCCAGGTGCGCGAGCGTGTCCCAGCCACCCTGCGGCGACCCGGCGATGATCGCCAGCACCAGCACCGGCGACGCGGTCATGAGCGCCCCCAGCGTGGCCAGCACACCCAGCGTGGCCGAGGACAGGCGCATCAGTCCGCGCGCGGGCGGGGCAGGCAGGGCGACAGGGGAGTCGATGGCGCTTCGGTAGAATCGGGCTGAACGAGAATTATATGCATTCGGCCCCGCCCGCCTCCCCCAACACTGCCGCGCCCCGGCAGGCCGCGCTCGTGGTTCGCGACCTGCGCGTGTCCTATGACCCGAGCGGGGCGCGCGGCCCGGTGGTCGATGGCCTGAGCTTCGAGCTGCCGGCCGGGCGCATCGGTTGTCTGCTCGGCGCCTCGGGCTGCGGCAAGAGCACCGCGCTGCGCGCCATCGCCGGCTTCGTCCGGCCGCAGGCCGGCGAGGTGCTGCTCGAGGGCCGGTGCCTGGTCGGGCCCGGCCACTGGACCGAGCCGGAGAACCGGGGCGTGGGCATTGTCTTCCAGGACTACGCGCTCTTCCCGCACCTGACGGTCGCCGACAATGTCGGCTTCGGCCTGCGTGGCGCGGCCGGTCGGGGCGCGGCGCGGCAGGAACGCGTCGCGCGCATGCTCGACCTGGTCGGCCTCGGATCGGTGGCCAGACGGCATCCGCATGAACTCTCCGGGGGGCAGCAGCAGCGGGTGGCGCTCGCGCGAGCGCTCGCCCCGGCGCCGCGGCTGCTGCTGCTCGACGAACCCTTCTCCAATCTCGACCCCGACCTGCGGGAGCGGCTGGCGGTCGAGCTGCGCGAGATCCTGCTCGCCGCCGGCACGACCGCGCTGCTGGTCACGCACGACCAGTACGAGGCCTTCGCGATGGCCGATCAGATCGGCGTGATGCAGGCCGGCGCGATCGCCCAGTGGGACACGCCCTATCGGCTCTACCACCGCCCCACCTCGCGGGCAGTCGCAGACTTCGTCGGCATGGGCTCATTCCTGCCGGGCCGACTGCACCAGCGCGACGGGCAGGCCGAGGTGCGCTTCGAGCTCGGCGTGCTGCCGATCCGTCATCGTGGCGATCAGGCCCTGGCGGGCGCGAGCGCGAACCTGAGCGGCGACATCTCGATCCTGCTGCGGCCCGACGACGTGATCCACGACGATGCCAGCCCCCTGCAGGCCGAGGTGGTGCGCAAGGCCTTCCGCGGCGCGCAGTTCCTCTACACGCTGCGGCTGCCAAGCGG
Organism: Burkholderiales bacterium; assembly: GCA_037146935.1. GTDB lineage: Bacteria > Pseudomonadota > Gammaproteobacteria > Burkholderiales > Burkholderiaceae_E > Quisquiliibacterium. The sequence continues at coordinate 19,659 of JBAWWD010000022.1, read as the reverse complement.
CGCCAGCCTGCTCGCGCTGGTGCCCAGCCACCACAACCATGCCCTCGGCGAACGGATCGGCATCCGCTTCGATGCCGACCACGTGGTCAGTTTTCCGGCGGACGACCCGTCGCTGGCTGGATGAAGTAGGCCTCGCCACGGGCGAAGCGCCCGGCGAGCTCCGCCGAGCGCATCGACTGGGCCCGACGGTCCGGGTGGCGCACCAGCAGCAGCACGGTCCGGCTTTCATTGATCCACGCAACCTTGGCGTAGGCGTCGCTGCGATCGGGCTCGATCAGGCGCAGCCAGTCACCACGACGCAGGCGTGACACCGGGTCGGCTCCGGCATCTGGCACGACAGCCGGTTGCGTGGGCAGATCGGCCAGATCGAGCGAGGACAGCACCTGCTGCAGCCGCACCTGCGCCGTGCGATCGGCATCGCCCGCGGCGACGGACCGCTGGCGATCCTCGCGCCGACGGGCCGGCCGGATCGGCGGCAGGCGATCGTCGGGCGCACGACGATCGGTGAGCGTGGGTGGCGGTGGCGTGGGTGGGTCGGACACGGGTGGCGCGGACACGGGTGGCGCGGACACGGGTGGCGCCGGCGACGCGGGCGCGGTAGGTGGTGCGGACGATACCGGCGCGGCGGGCGCCGGCGTCGGCGCCGGCGCGGATGCCTGCCCCGGCATCTCGCGCCCATCGCCCTGCATGCGTCGCAGATGCACCAGGAAGAGCTCGTCCAGGAAGGGCTTGAGCTCCTCGCTGGCCATGCCCACCTCGCGCACGCCCTCGGTGAGCAGCCGGATGAGCGGCGGGATCCGGGCCGCGAACTCGCGACGGTCGGCGCTGCGCGAGGCAGGGTCGAGCGTCCAGAGCAGGTCGTCGACCACCTGCAGAGCGACCTTGAACTGGCCACTCTCCTCGCCGTCGCGCAGGGCGGTGGTGCGCAGCTGCCGCAGCCACACCGTGAGCAGGAACTCCCTGACCGATGCCGGCACCTGATGCCGCTCCAGTCGCTCGCCGATCATCACCGACAGGCGCACGGTCAGTTCCTGCTCGCGCTGCGGCGACGGGCGCCGGCGGTAATCGCGGCGATTGCGCCCGGCCGGCGCGCGCGGCTGGCGAGCGGCGGCGTCGCGCTGCAGGCGCTCGACGAGCTGGGTCACGTTGCGGGCCGCCCTGGCGTATTCGCGCTCGACTTCCCGGGACAGCACGAAGGCTCGCGACTGCAGGGCGCCCGCCACGATCTCCACCGCGCGCACCACGGTCTCGAGCCGACGATGCAGTTCGCCGCCGCGTTCGAGCTGGTCGCCATAGGCGGTGACCAGCGCGCCCAGGTTCTCGAGGAGCCGGCGCAGCGAGCGCGGCTCGTCCCCGAGGTAGCCGGGATCCATCAGGGCCAGCGCCAGCGCGGGTTGCTGCAGTCGCCAGAGCATGGCCCGCGCGATGTCGGGCAGGCGCTGATCGTCGATCAGGTAATCGAAGAGCGCGGCAACCACGTCCACCACCGCCAGCTGCGGCGCCGGCATGCCCACCTCGCGAAGGCGCGCGCGGGCATTGGCGAAGAAGCGCTCGCGGGCCAGCCGGCTGTGCGGCGGCACGCCGATGGCGTGCGCAAAGGCCAGCGCGTCCCGCTCGAGCTCCACCACCGGCTGCAGCGTGGGCAGCGCCGGCAGCGGCAATGGGCCGGCGGCTGCGAGGGACGACGAGCCCAGCAGCCGCGCCGCATCGGCGGCATGCTGGCTGGCGTCGAGCGCGCGTCCACCGGGGCTGACTGCCGGACGGCCCGGCCCCATGCCTGATGGCTCCCGTCGGCGACCGGACATGCGCCCGCCCGGATCGGCCAGCCAGCGGGCGATGTCTTCCAGGGCGAGCGCCAGCACCGCCGGCAGGCGACGCAGCACCGAGCGACGCGTCTGGGTGAGCACCGGCTCGACCGCGCCCGGCGCCGGCTCGAGCGCGGCCACGGCGGCCGATGCCAGGATCCGCGCGCCGAGCGGGTTGAGATCATCATCCGGCCAGGCCTGCGGCCAGAGGGCGTGGACCCGGTCCATGAGCGAGAGGTAGTCGGCGCCGACGATCGCCCGCACCGCCCTGGCCACATCGCCCACCAGCACCTGCTGACCGGGTTCGTCCTCCTGCAGCAGACCGAGCACGCGGTCGGCATCGATCTCCCGTGCCGCGTACTCCTGGCATCGGGCGGCCCGATCGGCGAGCCCGCGCGCCGCGCGGCCGACGCGTTCGGCGCTCTGCAGCCGCAGCAGACCGGCGGCGGCGAGCAGCGCCTGCCGATCGCGGGCGCTGGCCTCGAACGCGGCCGCGCCTTCCAGATCACCGGCCAGCTCGGCGCACACCCCGAGGAGCGAGCGCTCCAGGGTGTGGGCCAGCCGCTGCACCGCCTGATCGAGCAGCGGGTCGGCCGCGCCGCCGGGCGCGCCGGCGGTCATGGGCGGCAATCCTTTTTCACCCCTGGGATGCTAGGGGAGGCCTGCGCCGGCGGCTGTGATGGAATGCCGGCACGCCCGCTACACTCGGACCATGTCACCCACCTCGGCGCCCTGGCTGAGCCTGGCCGTCGCCCTGGGCTGCGGGCTGCTGATCGGCATCGAGCGCGAGCGGCGCAAGGGCAGCGGCCCGGCGCGCGCGCCGGCGGGGGTGCGCACCTTCAGCATGGCGGCGCTGGCCGGCGCGATCACGCAACTGCTCGAGCAGCCGCTGCTGGTGGCGGCTGGCGCGGCGCTGCTGGTAGCGCTGACCGCGATCCACCAGTGGCGCCATCCGCGCCGTGATCCGGGCATCACCACCGCCCTGTCGCTGTTCGTCACCTTCCTGCTCGGCGTGATCGCGGCCACCGATCCGATGCTGGCCGGCGCGGGCGCGGTGATCGTGGCCGTGCTGCTGGCGGCCCGATCGCGCCTGCACCGATTCGCCACCGAGGTGCTCACCGAGGCCGAGCTGCGCGACGCCCTGATCCTCGCCGGCGCCGCCCTGGTGGTGCTGCCGCTGCTGCCAGCCCGGGCGCCCGCCTGGCTGCCCGGGCTCAACCCGCGCGCGCTGTGGCAGCTGGTGCTGCTGCTGCTCGCCCTGCAGGCGGCCGGCTACATCGGGTCACGGCTGCTGGGCGCGCGCACCGGTCTGGCGCTGTCGGGCCTGGCCGCCGGCTTCGTCTCGAGCACCGCCACGTTCGCGGCGATGGGCGCGCAGGCCCGGCGCGCCCCGGATCTGGGCGGTGCCTGCGCCAGCGGCGCGCTGCTCTCGAACCTGGCCACGGTGATCCAGATCGCGCTGGTCTGCGCCACGATCTCGCGGGCCACCCTCGCCGCGATCGCGCCCCTGCTGGCAGCGGGCGCCATCGCGGCCCTGGCGGCGGCCCTGCCCGGCATGTGGCGCTCACGCGGCGCCACGGCCGCAGCGCTGCCGGCGGGGCGGGTGTTCGACCTGCCGCGCTCCCTGGCCTTCGCGGTGCTGCTCACCGCCATCACCTGGGTGCTGGCCTGGGTCAACGCGCACCTCGGGGCCGCTGCGGCACGACTGGGCGCCACGCTCGCCGGCTTCGTCGACGTGCACGCCGCCGTGGCCTCGGGCGCCTCGCTGGTGGCGCAGGGCGGGCAGGCGCCTGCCGAGGCCGCGATCCTGATGCTGCTCGCGCTCAGCGCCAACAGCCTGAGCAAGCTGGTGGCCGCCTGGGTCTCGGGCGGCGGGCGCTTCGCGCTGCGCGTGGCGCCCGGCCTGGCGATGCTGGTGGCCACGCCCTGGGCGGCCTGGGCGCTGTGGCCCGGTCTCTGAGCGCGGACAGCCTCAGAGCAGCTGGCAGACCTCGTCGAACGCGAAGCGCGGGCTGCGCTCGAAGGTGCCGGCCGGGTCGATGTACCCGAGGTTGCACAGGAAGTTGGAGCGCACCCGTCCGCCGGGGAAGAACTCGGCATCGACCTTGCCGTTGTCGAAACCGGACATCGGCCCGCAGGCCAGCCCCAGCGCGCGCGCGGCCATGATCAGGTAGCCGCCCTGCAGCGAGCCGTTGCGAAACGCGCCGGCCTCACGCGCCGCGCGGTTGGCCTCGCCTTCGAACCAGGAGCGCGCGCCCGGGTTGTGCGGGAACACGCGGGGCAGGTGCTCGTGGAAGTCGGTGTCATGGGCCACGATGCACACCACCGGTGCGGCGAGGGTCTTCTCGAGGTTGCCCTGCGAGAGCGCCGGGCGCAGGCGCTCCTTGGCCTGGGCGGTGCGCAGGAACACCAGCCGCGCGGGCTGACAGTTGGCCGAGGTGGGGCCCATCTTCACGAGCTCGTAGACCTGGCGCAGGGTGTCGTCCGAGACCGGGCGGTCGAGAAAGCGGTTGGCGCTGCGCGCCTCGCGGAACAGGGCGTCCAGGGCCTGGTCGTCGATCATGGATGTGCCTTGGGAGAGGGTTCGGGGAAGGGCCGGCGGCGCGGCCCTTCCCGGCATGATAACGGCACGATGGCGCGCGCCGCGCCCTGCCCTCGGCCGCGGGCCGCGGGTAACATCGACCGACACCCGCCACCGGGGCGGGCCCCAGCCTGCGGAACCGTCACGCCATGAAGATGCCCCTAGAAGATGTCACCGTGCTCGACCTCTCCCACGCACTGGCCGGGCCGCACTGCTCGACCATGCTCGCCGACTTCGGCGCCCGCGTGATCAAGCTCGAGACCCCCGGCGCAGGTGACATCGCCAGGGCCTGGGGATCGCCCCTGCCGGGTGGCGAGAACTCCTATTTCGTGAGCCTGCACCGCAACAAGCAGGGCATCTCCATCGATCTGAAGACCGCCGAGGGCAAGGAGCTCTTCTTCAAGCTCGTCGAGAAGGCCGACGTGGTCCTCGAGAACTTCCGCCCCGGCGCCCTCGAGAAGCTCGGCCTGGGCTACGAGCGGGCGCGTGAGCGCAACCCGGGCATCATCTACTGCTCGGTCTCGGGCTTCGGCCAGGACGGCCCGTACCGCGAGCGCGCGGCGCTCGACCTCATCCTGCAGGCCGAGAGCGGCATGATCAGCGTCACCGGCGAGGAAGGCGGGCACGGCGTGCGCTGCGGCGTGTCCATCGCCGATCTCACGGCGGGCATGTACGCCGGCTTCGGCATCGTCATGGCCCTGCGGGTCAAGGACAAGACCGGCGAAGGCCAGCGCATCGATGTCTCGATGCTCGAGGGCCAGATGTCGCTGCTCAACATCATGATCAGCGGCTATCTGGCCGACCGGGAACTGCCCCGCCCCATGGGCACGGCCTACAAGGCGCTGCTGCCCTACCAGACCTTCCGCACCCAGTCCCGCGATCTCGCGCTGGCGGTGGGCAGCGAGAAGCTCTGGAAGATCTTCTGCCCGGTGATCGGCCGCCCCGACCTCACCGATGACCCGCGCTTTCGCACCAACCAGCAGCGCGCGCAGAACCGCGCGGTGCTGATCGACATCCTGCAGCAGGTGTTCCTCACCCGCACCTTCGAGGCCTGGGAGGCCGTGCTGCTCGAGGCCGGGGTGCCGGTGGGCGCCATCAACGACATCGCGCAGCTCGTCGAGCATCCGCAGGTCAAGGCGCGCGGTACGCTGGTCGAGATGGAGCACCCGCGGGCCGGGCCCGTCAAGGTGGTGGGCGTGCCGGTGCGTCTGTCGCGCACCCCGGGCGCCATCCGCTCGCCGTCGCCACGCCTGGGCGAGCACACCGAGGCCACCCTGCGCTCGGTGCTGGGGCTGCCCGAGGCCGAGATCGCCCGGCTGGTGCGTGAACGCATCGTGCAGCAGGCACCCTCGGAATAGGCGGCCCGGGCGCCGGGTATTCCGCGATTCAGGCGGGGGCCGGGCGCCCTAGAGTGCGGGGGCTCTCCTTGATGCCCCCATGCCGCTTCTCGATCAGATCCCTTCCCGGCTCGTCAAGCCCGCCCTCTTTGCCCGTCCCGGCGAGGGCGAATTCAGCCACCTCAGCGCGCTGCTGGTCGACGAGCGTGACGTCTCGCGGGTGGCAGTCGCGCATGCGCTGCGACAGATGGGCCTGGCGCGGGTCAAGGCAGTGTCGAACCCGGAAGAAGCCCGCGGACAGTTGCGGGTGCAGTCCTTCGACCTGATCCTCACCGAATACCACTTCTCCTACGGCGAGACCGGGCTCGAGTTGCTCGAGGACATCCGCGCCCAGCGGCTGGTGCCCTTCACCACGCTGCTGGTGATGCTCACCGGCGAGGCCGTGCACGAGCGGGTGGCCGCCGTGGTGGAAACCGCGCTGGATGCCTATCTGCTCAAGCCGGTCAATCCGGCCACGCTGGAAGCCCGACTGACCCGCGCCCTGGCCAAGAAGGCGGCGCTGCTGCCGATCTGGGCGAGTCTTGAACAGGAAGCCTTTCAAGATGCCCTCGGGCGCTGCGAGGCGATGATCGCCCAGCGCGAACCCTTCTGGCTGGACGCCGCCCGGATCAGCGCGGAGATTCACCTCGCGCTCAAGCAGCACCGCGAAGCCGACGGCATGTATGAACTCGTGCAGGAGGAACAGGCCCTGCCCTGGGCCCGGCTGCCGATGAACAGCCCCTCGGTGCCAGAGGGTAGCCAGGCGCTGGACAATGAAGATGCCGGCACCGCAGCCGGTGACACCTACCACCGACTGGCTCGCTGCTACATCGAGGACGGCGATCCTGGCGCGGCCCTGCAGGCGCTGCGTCGCGGGGTGAGCGCCATCCCGGCCGATGTGATCCGCTTGCAGAGTCTCGGGTCACTCGCGTTCCTTCTGGGACAGCTCGACGAGGCCCGGGAGACGCTCGACAAGGCGGCACGGCTTGCCACTGGCAGTCGCCAGATCGACCCGCAGACCCTGCTTGCGCTGGTGCTGCTCGAGGCGGAGCGTGCCAGCGAGGATGCCATGGCCGGCGTCGATGCCCGGGCGCACGCCGATCGGCTGGCGCTGGCGCACGCGGCCGATCCCGGGGACACGCGCCTCGCGATCCTGAACGAGATGGCCACCATCCAGCTGCTGTGCGTGGACGACGAGAAGCACAGGGCTGGCGCGAGCCTGCAGGCACTGGATGGGCGGCTGGAGAGCCCGGGCTTCGATCTCTCCTGCGCGCTGCATCTGCTGCTCTTGCTGCGCTGCCTGGGCCCGCATGAGGTGGCCCCCAGTGACGCGGCGGACTGGGTCAGGCGCATGGGCAGGCGCCACGCCGGCACGCGCGTCGCCACCAGTCTCATGGCTCTCGCGCTGCGACACTCCCCTTCCCTTGCAGCGCTCGTCGAGGAGCAGCACCAGCGCCTCGCACGGGAGATCGGCGAGGCCATGTCGATGCTGCTCAAGGCCGACATCGAGGGCGCCGCACAGCGGATGGAAGCGCTGCTGCGCGACAGCCGCAGCCCCCGGGTCGCCCAACTCCTGGAAGGGCTTGTCGATCGCCATGGACGACACCTCGGCGCCATGCAGGCCTCCGAACTGACGGACCTGCTCGAGTCGATCGCGCCGCAACCGATGCGCCGGGCAACCCGCTCGCCGATGCTGGCATGAACGGGCTGGCAGGCATGGACGCGCCTGATCGCCAGGCAGGCTTCACAGGCCTCTCATCGGACTACCCGCCCGATCATCGGGCGGTAACCGCAGTTCGACCGGCCATGGATTTCAGGCTAGACACCGCGGAGGCACCATGACCGTCGTGAGCACCACCACCAAGCCGGGCGCGAAACCGCCGCCCAAGATCACCGCCGCCGCCACCTTCGGGGCACCGCAGGACGACGATTTCGGCGCCATGAAGGCGCTGATCATCGACGACAAGGACGTCTCGCGCATGACCGTCTCGGGCGTGCTGCGCGATATCGGCATCGGCAAGGTCAAGACCGTGCACGGTCCGGTCCAGGCCCGCTCGCACCTGAAGGAAAACACCTACGACGTCATCCTGTGCGAGTACCACTTCAGCGGGACCGAGACCGGCCAGGACCTCCTGGACGACATCCGCTCGAAGCGGCTGGTGCCCTTCAACACCATCTTCTTCATGGTCACCGGCGAGGCCATCTACGACCGCGTGGCCTCGGTGGTCGAGAACGCGCCCGATGACTACCTGCTCAAGCCCTTCAAGCCTTCCACGCTGGAAGAACGGCTGAACCGGGCGCTCAACAAGAAGATCGCGCTGCTGCCGATCTGGACCAACATCGAGGAGAAATCCTTCGAGCACGCGCTCACGCGCTGCAAGATCATGGTCCGCGACCGGCATCCGTTCTGGCTGGACGCCGCGCGGATCGGCGCCGAACTCAGCATGCACCTGAAGCGCCACAAGGAGGCGCAGCAGATGTACGACATGGTGCTCGAGGCCAAGGCCCTTCCCTGGGCCAAGCTCGGCGTGGCCCAGGTGGCGCTCACCGAGAGCGACACCGAGCGCGCCCGCGGATCGCTCGAGACCCTGGTCGGCGAATCGAGCGCCTACGTGGACGCCTACGACATGCTCGCGCGGGTCTACTTCGAAGAAGGCGATCTCGGGCGGGCGCTGGAAACCCTTCGCCGGGCTGTCGAGGCCACCCCCTCGAACGTCATGCGCCTGCAGAAGCTCGGCTCGCTCGCCTTCCTGGTGGGTGACCCCGATGAAGCCGAGTCCATGCTGAGCAAGGCCTACCGGCTCAGCCAGGGCAATCGTGACTTCGATGCCCAGACGATCATGCTGCTGCTGTTCCTGGCCGCCGCCAAGTCGGCGCAGAACCCGCAACTCGTCCGCGACGCCGAGCGCTACGCCGGGGTGCTGGCCATGGCCCGCGACAAGTCGCCCGAGAACTTCCGCTACGCCGCCATGGTGCGCATCGCCGATGTCTGTCTGCGGGCCCTGAACGGCGAACGCGCACGGGCCGAGGAGGGGCTGCGCGCGCTCGACGACATCGTGAGCAGTCCCGCCTGCGACTTCGAGACGGTGTCGAGCCTGCTGATCCTGATGAGCCGGCTTGACACGTCAGGCATCAAGCCCGTTGACGCCGCCGACTGGACGCGCCGCAGCGCGCGGCGCCACGCCATCTCCAAGACCGCTGTCGACCTGCTGTCGGCCTCGCTCGGTCACATGAAGGACATGATCGAGATCGTGGTTCAGGAGCATGGCCAGATCAGTTACCAGATCAACGATGCCATGGCGCGCCTGCTCAAGGACGACGCCGACGGCACCGCCCGCCGCCTTGACGAACTTGCCCGGGACACCCTCAATGCGCGGGTCTTCAGCCTGGCCGACAACCTCGCCAACAAGCACTCCAAGAAGCTCAGCCCGAGCTCGCAGCAACTGCTGCGCGCATTGCGCGACTTCAGCGCGCAGTACTGCGCCAATGGCGCATCGGTCGGGCTGGCGCGCATCACCGCCAATCCCCGCAGCCGGCTGCCGCTCGAAGGCTGATCCGGCGTGACCCGAGCGCGCCAGCCGTCCGAGGGCGCGCACCGGGTCGGTGTCGACTTCGGCACCTCCAATTGCCTGGTGGCCTTCGCCGAGCGCGAAGGCCCGCAGGCGATCGCGCTGGAAGACGGCGAATCCACCCTGCCCTCCGTGGTGCACGTGCCCCGCATGCCGCCGCCCGCGGCCAGCCTGGTGGGCACGCCCCTAGATGCCTACGAGGCCATGCAGCGCCAGAGCCTGAGCGAGGCGCTCGCCCTCGGCGCGCAGCCCCGCTTCGGCCGCGCGGCGCTGGCCGCGGCCCAGGACGACCCCGACGGATTCTTCTTTCGCTCACCCAAGTCGTTTCTCGCCGCCGACATCGACCCGGTTCACCGGACACGCTTCCAGCGCATCGTCAGCCTGATGCTCGCCCACCTTCGGGAGCGCGCGAGTGAAGCCGCCGGCGAGTCGCTGACCCAGGCCTGCTTCGGCAGGCCGGTGAACTTCGGCAGCGGCAGCGGCCGCGACCCGCAGCAGGCCAACGACCGCGCGCTGGCGCTGCTGCAGGCCGCCGCCCGCGACGCCGGCTGGCAGGAGGTGATCTTCGAATTCGAGCCGGTGGCTGCGGCGCTGGATTTCGAGCGCACCCTGCAGCGCCGTCAGGTGGCCCTGATCGTGGACATCGGCGGCGGCACCACCGACTGCACCGTGGCCCTGCTCGGCCCAGCCGACCGTGGCCGAGCAGCGGCGCGGGTCGACGACCGCCACGAGGACATCCTGGCCTCGGTAGGAGACCGGGTGGGGGGCAATGACGCCGACACCGCGCTGGCCTTCGCGGGGCTGATGCCCGCGCTGGGCCTGGGCCTGCGCGAGCGCTCCGGCCTGCCGGTGCCGCCCCAGCCCTACAGCGATGCGGTCGATGTCTTCAGCGTGCCAGCGCAGGCCGCGTTCCTGAGAGCCGGGGCGGCGATCGCAGCCACCTGCCGGCGCTGCGATGACGCGGTGGCGCATCAGGTACGGCGCCTGGAGACCCTGCGCGAGAGCGGGCAGACCCTGTGGCTGGTGACCCGCGCCGAGGCCGCCAAGCGCGCCCTGTCGGAGAGCGCCGACCCGCAGGTGACGGTGGCGCTGGAACGCATCGAGCCGGGGCTGCGCGCGTCTCTCGGCGCCGAGCGCCTGCCACGGGCGCTCGAACCGCTGCGTCTGGCCCTGCAGCGGCTGATCAGCGAGGCGCTCGCCCAGGCGGGCGCGCGCCCCGAGGTGATCTACCTGACCGGTGGATCGGCCCGGGCCGCGGCGCTGCAGGAAGCGGTGGGCCAGCTGCTGCCCGACGTGCCGATGGTGATGGGCGACGCCTACGGCAGCGTGGTGGCCGGCCTGGCGATGCGGGCCGAGCGGGCATTCGGCCCGCGGCCCGCCGGGCGGATCAGACCCGCTCGATGATGATCGCCGGCGCCATGCCGCCGGCCGCGCACATGGTGACCAGGCCGCGGCGCAGGTCGCGGCGCTCGAGCTCGTCGAGCAGGGTGCCGATCAGGATGGAGCCGGTCGCACCGATGGGGTGGCCCAGCGCCATGGCGCCGCCATTGACGTTGACCTTGTTGCGGTCGAGCTTGAGGTCGCGGATGAACTTCTCGGCCACCACCGCGAAGGCCTCGTTGATCTCCCACAGATCGATGTCATCGACCGTGAGGCCGGCCTTGGCCAGCACCTTGCGGGCCGCAGGCACCGGCGCGTTGAGCATCAGCGTGGGCGAGTCACCCATGTTGGCCACGGCCACCACCCGCGCGCGCGCCTTCAGGCCCTTGGCCGCGGCATAGCGCGGCGAGGCCAGCAGCAGCGCGGCCGCGCCATCGACCACACCCGAGGAATTGCCGGCATGGTGGATGTGCTCGATCTTGAGATCGGGGTACTTCTGCAGGATGAGGCTGCGATAGGTGGTGCCCTTGTCGTCCAGGGGCACATCGGCCATGGTGGCAAAGGCCGGCTTGAGCTGGCCCAGGCCCTCGAGCGTGGTCTGCGGGCGCGGGAATTCCTCGTGGTCGAGCGCGAGCGAGCCGTCGGCCTTGAAGACCTTGATGAGGCTGCGATCGAAGTGGCCATTGGCGATGGCATGCGCCGCGCGCTTCTGGCTCTCGAGGGCGAGCGCATCGACGTCGTTGCGGGTGATGCCCTCGAGAGTGGCGATGGCATCGGCGCACACGCCTTGATGGGACTGAGGATGGCTGGCGCGCAGGCGCAGGTTGCCGGCGTCCATCAGCGACGGGCCGTCTTCGCTGCTGCGCCGGCCGGTCATGGACATCATCTCGGTGCCGCCGGCGATGACCAGGTCTTCCATGCCCGACATGATGGTGGCGGCGGCGAGGTTGACCGAGGTGATGCCCGACCCGCAGAAGCGATCGAGCGTCACGCCGCTGGAGCGGATGTCGTAGCCGGCGTCGAGCGCGGCCATGCGGCCGAGGTCGCCACCCTGGCCGCCGCGCTGCGCGCTGGTGCCCCAGATGATGTCGTCGACCTCGGCGGTGTTGATCTGGTTGCGCTCGGCCAGTGCCTTGAGCACCGCGGCGGCGAGGTGCTGCGGGTGCATCTCGGCGAGCGCACCCTTGCCGAGTTTGCCGATGCCGCGCGGCGTGCGGCAGGCGTCGATGATGAGGGCTTCGGACATGGTCGGGGTTCCCTGGGAGTGGAGGATCAGCCTTCGATGGTAGCAGCGGCGCCGGGGTGCGCCGGGCAACGGGCGCCGGATTCGGCACAGCCGCAGGTGCCCCCTCCCGGGCGGGCACTCGGACCGGTTTGCTAGACTCGAACACCATGTGGCCCCGTCACCGCCGATCAGTCGCCGCCTTCGCGGCCATCGCGCTGCTGCTGGCCGCGCTGCTGCCGGCGCTGTCGGCCGGGTGGGCGGCGGTGCGCACCGCGCAATCGCCCTGGCTGGTGATCTGCTCGGTGCACAACCCGCTCTCATCGGTGGCCAGCCGGCTCGACGCCCTGGCCGATGGCGGCACCGACAACGGCGAGGTGCGCTGCCCCTTGTGCGCCGGGCCCGGCGGTCTTCCGGCCCTGCCGGCTCAGGTCCGGGCGGCCGCTGTCCTGAATGGTCTGAGTCACCCCGTTCCGCAGCGCTTCCTGCGCTCGACGCGGCCCCTCTTCATCTGGGCCGCCGTCCGATCCCGAGGCCCGCCCACCCGGTCCTGATCGACCGCGTCCGCGGCGCTCGCGCGCCGGCGGCGTGAACCATGTGCCAGCGTCGACCGCTCCAGCGGCGGGCTGCCCCAGGCGCGCGAGCCTCAATGGTCCGCGACGCCGCATCTCGACCGGATCGAAACCATGACACGCCTTCACTTTGCCGGGCGACACGCGCTCGGCCTGCTCATTGCCATCGGGCTGCCCGCAGCCTCGGCGGCCCAGACAGGGAGCGCCGCACCCTTCATCGACCCCAGCGATGAACGACTGCCGGCCGTCACCGTCACCGGCACGCGAGAGCCTCAGCCGCTCGCCGAGACGCCCGCCGCGGTGGGCGTGATCGGACCGCGCGCGGTCCGTCAGGCTGCCCCCACCCACCCCCAGCAACTGCTCGGCCAGGTGCCCGGGGTGGCGATCGCGGTGACCAATGGCGAGGGTCACAGCAGCGCCATCCGCCAGCCCTTCAGCACCGCACCGCTCTACCTCTTTCTGGAGGACGGCCTGCCGATCCGCGCCACCGGCTTCTTCAACCACAACGCGCTCTATGAGCTGAACCTGCCGATGGCGGGCACGGTGGAGGTGGTGCGCGGGCCGGGCACGGCCCTCTACGGGTCCGATGCCATCGGCGGCATCATCAACCTCCTCACCCGGGCGCCGGGCGAACGCGCCGGCGCGGCGCTCCATGCGGAGGCGGGCAGCTTCGGCTGGCAACGCCTCATGCTGGAGGGCGACAGCGGCGCAGGCACGCTCGGCGCCTTGCGGGCTGACCTGAACCTCACCCGCACGGATGGCTGGCGGGAGCGCACCGGCTACGAGCGGCAGTCGGGCAATCTGCGCTGGGACGGCAGCACCGCCTCGGGCGCGCGGTTGCGCACCGTGCTCTCGTTCTCGCGCATCGAGCAGCAGACCGGCGCCAACTCGCCGCTGGTGCTGGCCGACTATCGCGACAACCCCACCCGCAACAACTTCCCGATCGCCTTTCGCACCGTGGACGCGCTGCGGCTCTCGAGCACTCTGGAACAGTCCCTGGCCGGGGGGCAGCTCAGCCTCACGCCCTACCTGCGCGACAACGGCATGGACCTGCTCGCCTCGTTCGCGCTGAGCTCGGACCCCACGCTGTCGCAATCGGCGAACCGTTCCTTCGGTCTGGCCGCCAGGTGGCGGCGCGACGTCGAGGGGGCCTGGCGCGCCCGGCTGATCGGCGGGCTCGATCTGGAGCACAGCCCGGGCTCGCGGGTGGAAGACCGGCTCACCGTCACCGGCACTGGCAGCGGCGCGAGCCGCATCTACACCGACTACCGCGTCAGCACGCGGGTGTTCGACTATGCGGTGAGCTACCAGGCGGTGTCGCCGTACCTGCACCTCGAGTTCTCGCCGATGCCGCAGGTGCGGGTGAGCGCGGGCCTTCGCCACGACCGGCTGAGCTACCGCAACGACAACCACCTCGGCCCCGCGCCGGTGAAAGATGCCGCCAGTGCGAACTGGTACGGGCAGGTGGGCAACACCTCGGTGAGCTACGAGCGCCTCAGCCCCAAGCTCGGCGCCACCTGGACGATCGCGCCGCAGGCCAGCGCGTGGGCGTCCTACACCACCGGCTTTCGCGCGCCCTCCGAGAGCCAGCTCTTTCGCCCCGCGGTGGCGAGCAGCGCCACCGATGCCGCGAATCGCGCGCGGCTGTCCCTCGCGCTCAAGCCAATCCAGGCCGAGCAGTTCGAGCTCGGCCTGCGCGGGCGGATCGGCAGCCTGGAGGGCTCGCTCGCCCTCTATGACCTGATCAAGCGTGATGACCTGGTCAGCCAGCGCGACCTCGCCACCAACCTCACGGTGCCGGTCAATGCCGGCAAGACGCGGCACCAGGGCGTGGAGCTCGGACTGGCCGGGCGCCTCACCCCGACGCTGCGGGTCGACGGCGCCTTCTCGGTGGCGCGCCACCGCTATGTGGATTGGGCTACCGCCACGGCCGACTTCAGCGGCAAGGAGATGGAGGCAGCGCCGCGCACCATCGCCAGCGCCCGTCTGAGCTGGACGCCCAGACCGGGCGCACTCGCCCAGCTGGAATGGGTGCATCTCGGCGGCTGGTGGCTGGAGGCCAGCAACTCGTCGGCCTATCCGCGCTACCCGGGGCACAACCTCGCCAACGCGCGGCTGGCCTGGCCGATCGGGCAGGACATCAGCATTTTCCTGCGGGTGATCAACCTCGGTGATCGGCGTTTCGCCGACAGCGCCCAGGTGTCGTCGAACACGCCGGTCTACTCCCCCGGCCTGCCGCGCACCGCCTACGCCGGCGCGGAGGTCCGCTGGTGAGCGCGGCCCGTGCCCGTTCAGCCCTGCGCCGGCCGAGCCCGGCGCTGGTTCGTTCGCGCCTGCGCTGGCCGATCCTGGCATCGGCCCTGATGGCGCTCGTGCTGCTGTGGGCCATGCTGGCCGCGCCAGCCTGGGCCCAGACTGCCCAGGCCCGAGCCCGAGCCGCGCTCGCCCTGGGCGCCGCGGGCTCGCCCGAGGGCCGACTATGGGTGACCGGCCTCGACGAGCGCGGCCGGCTGTTCGTGCGCAGCACCGACGATCTCGGCCGGCGCTGGTCGCCGGATGTGCTTCCCGACATCGGTGCCGATGTCGTGGCCGCCGACGGCGAGAGCCGACCCAAGCTGGCGCTCGGGCCCGAGGGCCGGCTGGCGCTGGCCTACAACCGGCCCCTGGAGCGGCCCTACACCGGCGAGGTCAGGCTGATCGAATCCACCGATGGCGGCCGAAGCTGGTCGCGGCCGATCACCGTCCACCGCGACCGTCAGCCGATCGCCCATCGCTTCGAATCGATCGCCTTCGACGCGCAAGGCAATCTGCATGTCTGGTGGATCGACAAGCGCGACCATCTGGCCGCGGGCCGGCCAGGTGCCTCGGTGTATCGGGCGGTGCGCCTGCGCGGCGGCGCCGCGTTCGGCCCGGACGAGGCCGTGGCTGCCGACAGTTGCGAGTGCTGCCGCATCGCGCTGCTGCCCGAAGGCGAAGACGGCATGGCCGCGCTGTGGCGCCATGTGTTCCCGGGCAGCGAGCGCGACCACGCCTTCCTGCGCACCCGCGCCCACGGCCCGCAGGCCGTGCCCGCGACGCCGGTGCGCGCGAGCCTCGATCGCTGGCGGCTGCAAGCCTGCCCGCATCACGGCCCGGGTCTCGCGCCCGCGCAGGGCGGCGGGTACCACGCGGTCTGGTTCGGCGAGCGCGAGGGCGTGCAGTCGGCATGGCTGGGACGACTGGATGCGCAGGGCGCGCCCCTGGGCTCGCCGATCGCCCTGCCCGACGCCGCGGCCGAGCACGCCGATGTGGCCAGCCTCGGGCCGCACGTGGCGGTGGTGTGGCGCAGCTTCGATGGCCGCCGCACCCGTCTGCGCGCCTGGCTCTCCGACGACGGCGGCGAACGCTTCACGCTGCGTGAGCTGGCCGACACCCCCTTGTCCAATGACCATCCACGGCTCGCGCGCCTGGGCGAGCGATGGGTGGTGGTCTGGCGCACCGCCCGGGAGATCCGCGTTGAAACGCTCTTGCATCGCTGAAGACCCGCTGCGCATCACGCGCCCCGAGCCCCGGTCGCCCGCCCAACGGGCCCGCCTGCGCGCGATGGCCGCGCTGGCATGCGTCTGGCTCACGCATGGCTCGCTCGCGCGCGGCGGCACGCCAGCGTCGCGTGCTGCACCCGGCTCGCCCGAGCGCCCTGTGCCGGGTCCCGCCGCCCGCTGGGAGCCCCTCACCCCCACGGGCTGGCCCGCGCTGTTGCGTTCCCTGCCACGGCCGGCGATCGTGGTCTTCTCGGCAAGCTGGTGCGGCACCTGCCCGGCCATCGTCACGGCGCTGGCCGAGCACACCCGCGCCGCCTCGCCCCGCGCGCAGCTGGTTCTGGTGATGATCGATGGCGAGCCCCCTGCCCATCATGCAGCGCTGCCCGGGGCCGACCGGCTGCTACGCCTGCGCGGTGATGAAGCGGCGCTGCGGCACGCGGTCAATCCGCGCTGGCGCGGGCTGGTGCCGCATGTGGCCCTGCTGGGCGCAGACCGCAGCCCGCCGGCCTTCGTCGATGGCATGCCCAGCGCCGAGCAACTGACGCGCTGGGCGAGTGCCTGAGTCCGGTCAGGCGAGCAGTTCGGCCAGCCTGTGCACCACCCACTGGGCCTCGGCGGCCGAGAGGCCGGCGTCGGGCTCGCGCAGCCCGCGGTGGCAACGCTCGAGCACATCAGACTCGGTGATGCCCAGTTCGAGCAGCAGGGCGCGCGCCGGCTCGCGCATCATGCCGGCGAGGTCTTCGCAGAACTCATGGCGATCGATGATCTCGCGCATGGGGGCGCTCAGGCCGCGGCCCGGGCGCTCGTACAGGGCCAGGAAAGACCCTGGCACAGGCATGGACTGTGATTCGCTCATGGCCCGGATGATGCCCCAGGCCCGGCTCCGAAAATGCCGGCCGCTGCTGACAGCCAGCGAGGATTGTTGCCATCATCGCGCCTGCGCGCCGCGCCCGGCCCGGCAGGCGCGCCTCATCCAGGCCCCCGTGGCCCATCCGGCTTTTTTCAGGAGACACCATGAATCGATTGCTCACCACGCTGGTTGCCAGCGCCGGCCTCGCCCTGGCAGGCACGGCCCTCGCCCAGAAAAAGTACGACACCGGGGCCAGCGACACCGAGATCCGCATCGGCCAGACCATGCCCTACAGCGGGCCGGCCTCGGCCTACGGGTCGCTTGGCCGCACGCAGGTCGCCTACTTCAAGATGGTCAACGACAACGGCGGGATCAACGGCCGCAAGATCAACATCATCAGCCTCGATGACGGCTACAGCCCGGCCAAGACGCTGGAGTCCACCCGCCGGCTGGTCGAGCAGGAAGAGGTGCTGCTGATCACCGGCAGCGTGGGCACACCCACCAACTCGGCCATCCACGGGTATCTCAACCAGAAGAAGGTGCCGCACCTGTTCATCAACACCGGTGCCGGCAAGTGGAACGACCCCAAGAACTTCCCCTGGACCATGGGCTGGGCGCCCACCTACCCGCTCGAGGGCCGGGTGTTCGCGGAACACATCCTGCGCTCGAAGCCGAACGCGAAGATCGGCATCCTTTTCCAGAACGACGACTTCGGCAAGGACTATGTCCGCGGCCTGCGCGAGCGGCTCGGCGACAAGGCCAAGTCGATGATCGTGGCCGAGATCTCCTACGAGGTGACCGACGCCACGGTGGACACGCAGGTGCTCAGCCTGAAGGCCTCGGGCGCTGATGTGCTCATCAATGCCGCCTCGCCCAAGTTCGCGGCGCAGGCCATCCGGCGGGTGGCCGAGTCCGGGTGGAAGCCGGTGCAGTACATCACCACGGTGTCCACCACCATCGGCTCGGTGCTGCAGCCGGCCGGCCTCGACCGGTCCACCGGCCTGATCACCACCCAGTACATGAAGGACCCGACCGACAAGCAGTGGGACGCCGATCCCGCGATCGTCAACTACAAGGCCTTCATGCGGAAGTACTACCCGAACGGCGACATCGGCGATCCGCTGAACCTGCAGGCCTATGCCGCGGCCCAGACCATGGCGCATGTGCTGCGCCAGGCCGGCGACAACCTCACCCGCGAGAACCTGCTGAAGATCGCGGCCAACCTCAAGGACCTCAAGGTTGACGGCCCGCTGCCGGGCCTGCTGATCAGCACGGAACCCAACGACTACGGCCCGCTGTCCACGGTGGTGCTGTCGCGCTTCGACGGTCAGAAGTGGGTGAACTTCGGCGAGCCGATCTCGGGCAATCGCTGAACGGGCACCAGCGCCGTCGGGCCGACCCCGACGGCGCCCGCGCCCTCTGGCGCGACGCGCTGGCCGGCCGTTCAGGCGGCCAGCGCGATGATCTCCAGCAGATCGCGCTGCCCGGTCACCGGGCGCGGGTTCGTGGCAATCGGGCCCGTGCCGTCGTACATGGCGGCCAGTTGCTCGAAGCGGTCAGGGCCCACGCCCACCTGCGACAGGCGGGTGGCCAGGCCGGCACCGGCAAACAGACGCTCCACGTGATCGGCCAGCGGCACCGCGCTGTCCAGACCGACCCGCGCGCAGAAGGCCTGCTGACGCGCCTCGTTCACCGGCCGATTCCAGCGCAGCACCGCGGGCAGCATCACGCACGAGGTCAGCCCGTGCGGCACGTTGAAGCCGCCCCCCAGCAGATAGCCAATGCCATGGCTGGCGCCATGGAAGACACCGCCGCCACGGCCCTGGATCGACAGCCACGCGGCCGCCTGCGCATCCGCACGCGCGTCAAGGTCAGCCGGATTGGCATGCATGCGTGGCAGGGCTGACCACATCCGTCGGGCGGCCTCGATCGCGGTGGCATCGCTGATCGGCGAGGCGTTGGTGGCGCAGAAGCCCTCCACCGAGTGATCCACCGACCGGGCCGCGGTCGACAGCAGCAGTTCGGCCGGGGTGTCCAGGGTGCAGGCAGGGTCCTGGATGACCACCACCGGCACCGACAGCGGGTGGCTGACCATGAGCTTGCGGCCGATGCTGGTGTCGGTGACACCACCAAACGAGGTGAACTCCGCGGCCGAGAGCGTGGTGGGCACGGCGATCATCCGCGGCCGCGCGAAGTCCGTGCCCCAGGTGCTGGTGCCGCCGCCGTTGGCCTTCACCAGGCTCTCGCCGGTGATCGACTCGGGCGCGAGGCCGGCACCGAGCGCGACGAGCATGCCCTTGGTGGCGTCGATCACCGAGCCGCCGCCCAGCGCGATCACGCCATCGGCCCCGCTGTTGCGGAAGTCGGCCACCAGACGGGCGACCGACGACACCGGCGAATGCGCCGGGATGTCAGCCACCCGGCCAGCGCAACGGCCGCCGAGCAGGGCCTCGACGCGCGCGGCAAGGCCGCTGCGCACGAGGGAATTGGTGGTGATCAGCAAGGGCCGCTTCCAGCCGAAGGCCTCGAGTTCCTTGGGCAGCGCCTTCTCGAGCGCGCCGGGGCCGGCATGGACGCGCTGCTGCGCGGGCCAGTGATGGGTCTGCATGGACAGGTCTCCTGGGGACGAAACACAACTCGCCCGGATCCTACCGGAGGGCATGCGGACCCGGCACCTGGCCAGGCCCGCGTCCACTACCAGAGCTTGTTCACCGACGGCGGTGGTGGCGGTGGTGGCGGTGGTGGCGGTGGTGGCGGTGGTGGCGGTGGTGGCGGTGGGTATG
>JBAWWD010000021.1:0-80350 GCA_037146935.1 Burkholderiales bacterium | reverse complement strand
CATGGCCGCGTGAAGCCCCTACTTCTGTGCCCCCTGGAAAATGGGGGGATTACCGTCACCGGCCATTTCTCATCGGGGGATCGCTGCTGTATGCGTGCAGTGCCATGTGGCTGATGCTGGTGCCCGGGGCACAGCCTGACTATCTTCGAGACTGGTTGCCAGGGCTGCTGATGAGCGGCGTGGCGGTCGGATTGGTGTTGCCCTCTTTGGCTGGTGCCGCCGTGAGCCGCCTGCCGGCCGAGCACTATGCGGTTGGTGCAGCTTTCAACCAGGCCACACGCCAGATCGGCGGCGTGCTGGGCGTGGCCATCACGGTCGGTTTGCTGGGCCACGCTGATGTGGTTCGCGCCGACTTCAATCTGTTGTACGGCCTGCATGCAGGCCTCGCCGTGCTCACTGCCCTGCTGTGCGTGCCGGTGGATACGCGGCCACGTTGAGCGCCGCCAGTTTGGCCCACAACGCATACCCCATCCGATAAGGGAAACACCATGAGCAAGAACGACGTGCATGAGCACTGGGAACAGGAAGAGCAGGCTGTTCGCGTCCGGCTGCGCTCCGCCGATGCGCCCGCCCCGACGGTTCAGACCACAGGCCTGTCAGGCATGGAGATTTTCGATGCCATCTTCGCAGGCGACCTGCCAGCCCCTCCCATGGGCGACACGCTGGACTTCGTGCCCATCCGCATGACGCACGGACAGGCGGTGTTCCAGGGCCGCCCGCAGCGGCGCCACTACAACCCGCTGGGCACCGTTCACGGCGGGTGGTTTGCCGCGCTGCTGGATTCAGCGGTGGGCTGCGCCATCCACACGACCCTGCCAGCCGGCCGGGGCTACACCACCCTGGAACTCAAGATCAACCTGATTCGGGCGTTGACCGACGCGGTGCCTCTGGTGCGCGCGGAAGGCAAGGTCATCCACGTCGGGCGCCAGACCGGCACGGCCGAAGGCCGCATCGTGGGGCCGGACGGCAAGCTCTATGCGCACGCCACAACGACCTGCCTGATCTTCGAGCTTGCGCAGTCCGCACGCCGCACTCCCCCCGACCATTCATCCACCTGATGGATGTGCGCGAGGAAAGCTCGGTGAAGCACGCGGTGCAGAGCATCATCGGGAAGGAATGTCCGAGACGCGGAACCAGGCCGCATAAAGCGCAGGGACGAAGCCCAGTGTGAGCACTGTCCCGACGAACAGGCCGCCCATGATCGCGATCGCCATCGGCCCCCAGAACACGCTGCCGGCCAACGGCACCATGGCCAGAATGGCTGCCGCGGCGGTCAACACCACCGGGCGCGAACGTCGCACGGTGGCTTCCACCACCGCGGTGAGCGCGGGTACGCCGGCGCCGATGTCGCTGTCGATCTGATCGACCAGGATCACGGCGTTGCGCATGATCATCCCGCTGAGCGCGATCACGCCCAGCAGCGCCACGAAACCGAACGGTGCATTGAAGATCAGCAGCGCCGGCACCACGCCGACCAGGGCCAGGGGTGCGGTAAGGAACACCATCCACATGCGCGAGAAGCTCTGCAACTGCAGCATCAGGAAGAACAGCATCACCACGAACATGAGCGGGAAGACCGCGAACAGCGCCGTGTTGGACTTCTGTGTCTCCTCGAATGCGCCCCCGATCTCGATGCGGTAGCCCGCAGGCAGGGTAGCCACGATGGGCTGCAGGCTGGGCCAGATCCTTGATGTCGCTGCAGGGCCCTGCACGCCGTCGAGCACATCGGCTCGCACCGTCAGGGCCATGTCGCGATTGCGCCGCCAGAGCACCGGCTCTTCGAACATGGGCGTCACCGTCGCCACCTGCGACAGGGGCACGACGGCACCCGTTCGCGTGAAGAGGTTCACATCACCCAGGCGCTCCAGCGCCAGACGCTCTTCTGGTGTCGAACGCAGCGTCACGTCGATGAGATCTTCACCGCGGCGAATCTGTGTCACGGGGGTGCCTGACAACACGGTCTGCGTCATGGCAGCGACATCGGCGCTCGTGATGCCGAGCAGTCGCGCCTTGTCCTGGTCCAGAGCCACGCGCATGACGCGCACCTGCTCGTCCCAGTCCAGTTGCGTGTCACGCACCAGCGGGCTGCCGCGCACCGTGTCGCGCACCCTGTATGCGATCTCCCGCACCTGGCCCGTGTCCGGGCCGATGACGCGGAACTGCACCGGAAATCCCACTGGCGGGCCGAACTCGAAGCGGGTAACCCGGCCGCGCAGGTCGGGGAACTGCTCGCCTTTGGCGAAGAGTTCCAGCAGGCGCCCGCGCACGGCCTCGCGGTCAGCGATGCTCCGGGTGTTCACGATGACCTGGGACAAGCCCGGGTTGGGCAGATCGGCCGAGATCGACAGGAAGAAGCGCGGCGCACCTGCCCCGGTGTAGGCCGTGAAGTTCGCGATCTGCGGGTCGTCCTTCAGGATCTTCTCCAGCCGCCTGACCTGCGCTTCGGTGGCCGTGAACGATGCGCCTTCGCGCATCTTGAGGTCGACGATCAGCTCCAATCGAGAGGCCGTGGGGAAGAACTGCTGCTGCACCAGCGTCATGCCGGCACCACTGATCAGGAAGGCCAGCACGGTGGTACCCAGCACCCACCAGCGGTGGCTCACGCACCAGCCCACGATGCGGCGCAGATGCGCGTAGATGGGCCGCGCGTACGGGTCGCCGACATGGGCCTTCATGGTCTTGGGCAGCAGCACCACACCCAGGTAGGGCGTGAACACCACGGCGACGAACCAGGATGCGATCAGTGCGACGCCCACCACCCAGAAGATGCCGCCTGCATACTCACCGCTGATGGACCTGGCAAAGCCCACCGGCATGAAGCCCGCCACCGTGACCAGCGTGCCCGTGAGCATCGGGAATGCCGTCGAGGTGTAGGCGAAGGTGGCTGCGCGCACGCGGTCCCACCCCTGCTCGATCTTCACCACCATCATCTCGACCGCGATGATGGCGTCGTCCACCAGCAGCCCCAGGGCAATGATCAGCGCGCCCAACGAGATCCGGTCCAGGTTCCAGCCCATGATGAGCATGACGGTGGCGACCAGGGCCAGCACCAGCGGCACCGATGCCGCGACGACAATGCCGGTGCGCCAGCCCAGTGACAGGAAGCACACCGCCAGCACGATGGCCAGCGCTTCCAGGAAAGACCGCTCGAACTCCCATACCGAGTCATCGATGATCTTTGGCTGGTCGGCCACCTTGTCCACCACCACGCCCAGCGGCAGGGCCGCCTTCAGCGCCGACATGCGCGCGTCGAGCGCCTCACCGAGCTTCAGGACGTTGCCGCTGCGCTCGAAGGTCAGGCCCAGCATCAGCACCGCTTGGCCGTTGTGGCGCACGGTGAACTGCGGCGGATCCTCCAGGCCGCTGCGCACCTGGGCCACGTCGCCCAGCCTGAGCATCCGGCCACCGGCTTCGATGGGCACCTCGGCCACATCCTGCGCATTCCGGAAGCTGCCGGTCAGCCGTTCCGTGCCGCGCTTGTCGCCGATGCGCACGAAGACGCGGTCGTTGTTGCCCTCGACGCTGCCGGCCGGGCTGACCGTGTTCTGCCGGGCGAGCGCATCGATCAAGGTCTGCGGGCTGATGCCCAGGGCGGCAAGCCGCGCGCTGGAGAACTCGACATGAACCTTCTCGGGTTGCCGCCCGAAGACCTCGATCCTGGTGACGCCAGGAATCGCCTGCAGCTGACGCTTGACGTCCTCGACCAGCACCTGCAGTTCGGGCCAGCTCAGTTCGGGCGCGCTGAAGGCGTAGAGCACGCTGTAGACATCGCTGAACTCGTCGTTGAAGAAGGGGCCTCGCACGCCATCGGGGAACTCGTGGCGCACATCGGTGATCTTCTTGCGCGCCAGATACCAGGCGCGGTCCAGCTCGGCCTTCGGCGTCCCGCCCTTCATCCAGAAACTCAAGCCGCCGTATCCCTGGCGCGCGAAGCTGCGCACGTGGTCGATGCCCTCGATCTTCTGCAGTTCCCGCTCCATGCGGTTCAGCACCTGGTCCTGCATCTGCTGCGCGGTGGCACCGGGCCAGGCAACGACCGCGTTCATGGTCGGGACATTGAAGCTGGGGTCTTCCAGGCGCCCCAGACGCGTGAAGGCGAACACGCCCACAACCAGGCTCCCCAGAATCAGGAAGAGCACGAGGGCGCGGTGTGTGACGGCCCATTCGGAGAGGTTGAAGGACTTCATCGCGTCACCGCGGCATTGGTCGCGGCGCTCGGAGCTGCCAGAGGACGTTGCACGGGTTGCACCTTCAGGCCGGCATCGAGCTTCTGCGCGCCGACAGACACCACCAGCGCCCCATCAGCCAAGCCCGCCACGCGCACCTGGTCGGTGGACTGCGACAACAGTTGCACCGCCTGGCGCTTGAGAGCGCCGGTCTTGGCGTCCACCAGCCAGACCGACGGGCCGGCGATCGTCGCGTCCGCGGAACCCTTGCCCGCTTTGTCGTTGCTGTTGGTGACCAGCAATGCGCCCACGGGCAAGTCGGCTCCGCTGACACCTCCGGCTTGCTGCAGGCGCACCTCGGCGCTCATGCCCATGCGCAGGTCCCGTCCTGCCGCAGGGGCACCTAGCGCATAGCGGGCACGGGTGGTGCGGGTGGCCGGGTTGGCGCTGGGCGCGAGTTCGCGAAGGCGCAGCGGCATGGGCCTGCCCGGCGTGAGGTCGGCCGAGTTGCCCAGCAACGCGCTGGCCTGCCAGGCCCTGAGGTTGGCGACCAGCGATTCGGGAATGTCGACGACGATCTCGAGTTCGCCCGGCCTGGCCAGGCTCACGACCGGCTGCCTGTCGTCGACCAACTGCCCAGCCTCGAAGCGCACTGACGTCACGACGCCGTCGAAGGGCGCGGTCAACACCGCATACCCCGCGCGATTGAGCGCGAGTTCGGACTGCTTCTGAGCCTGAACAAGGCGCGCCGCAGCCGCATCAGCGCGGGCCTGCTGGCGCTCGGCATCGGCCGCGCCCACCGAGCCATCCGCCAGAAGCCGCTTGAATCGTGCGGCGTCGCTGGCGGACTGGACGGCGTCTACTTCGGCGGCGCGTTGCTGTTCGGTTGCGGCCTGCACGGCGAGCTGATAGTCAACGGGATCGATGCGTGCCAGCACCTGGCCTGCCCGCACACTCTGGCCCAGTTCAACCAGACGCTCCGTCACCTTGCCGCCTGCGCGAAAGCTCAGGTCGGCTTCCACGCGGGGGCGAACGCTTCCGAACAGCACCCGCTGCGCCGCGCCGCTGTCATTGCGGACCGGGCTGACATAGACCTGCTGCACGACGGGCGACGGAGTGGTCGCCGGTGCGCAAGCGGTCAGCGCAACGGCGAGTCCCGAGATGGCGCAGGTCAGGACCGCAGGTCGGACATCAAAGAGGATCTTGGTCATGCGGGCCTCAGGGCTTGATCGAAGGGGGTGCCGCTTGCGTGGTGGTGGCGGTCTGTCGGGCCGGCGCTGATGCGGCATCCGCTGTCTGCCAGCCGCCACCCAGGGCCTTGACCAGTTGAACGGCACTCAACGCCACCTGGGTTTGGCTGTCGGTGAGCGCGAGCTCGGCTGCGATCAACCCACGCTGCGCATCGAGAAGCTGCAGCAGATCGATCTGGCCTTCGCGATGCAGTGACTGCGCAAGGAGAAGACCCCGCTGGCGCATGTCCACGGCGGCACGCAGTGAATCAGCCCGCTGCCTTTCCTGCGACAAGGCCACCAGGCTGTTCTCCACGTCCTGCAGGGCACCGAGCACGGCACGTTCGTATTGCAGGGTGGTGCTCCGTTCGCGTGCCGACTGCCGCTCCACCGCAGCGCGAAGGCGTCCGGCGTTGAACAGCGGCGCGGTGAAGGCCAGGGCGATGTTGCTGTAGCGGGCGGGCGAGAAGTCCACGCCGTTCAGGCGCAGGTCCTGCTGGCCCAGCACGGCGGCCAGGAAGAACTTGGGCCAGAGGTCTGCCTGACTCTCCCGAAGACGTGCCGCTTCGGCCAGCAACTGCTGGCGTGCCACCTGCAGGTCTGGCCTGCGCTCAAGCAGCTCGATAGGCTGGCCCGGCTTGAGCGCGGGCACCTGGGGCAGCTGGAGGCGTTCTTGTTCGACCTTGGGCTTGAGCGCCGGCAAGGCCGCGCTCGGACTCAAGCCCAGCAGGACGCTCATCTGCGCCTCGCTTGCGGCCACCAGCAAGCGCAACGGGGGCAATTGCGCAGTCAGGGTCTGCACTTCAGCAGCGGCCCGACTTGCATCGAAGCGGCTGGCCAGACCGCCAGCTTCGCGGCTGCGTGTCAGGCGTTCGGTGTCGATCTGGGCCTGCAACAGCGCCTGCAATTGCTGCAGGCGCAGGCGTGCGCCCAGCCAGATGATGTATTGCCGGGCCACTTCGGTGCTGGCCAGCCATTGGGCGGCTTGCACACCGGCATCAGCCGCCAGCGCATCCAGCTCGGCCGCATCGGCCGCCGCACGGGCAGCGCCGAAGACGTCCACCTCCCACCCGATATCCAGGGCGCCGCGAATCGCCCGGGTATCGGGCAGGCCGCGCTTGACCTCGCTCGGCATGCCGGAACGCTGGTCGGACACCGAACTCGTCAATGCCACCGTCGGCCACAGGCGCGATGCTGCTGCGGTGCTGCCGGCCCGGGCTTGTCGCACGCGCTGCTGTGCGATGCGTACATCCAGGTTGGCTTCCCGGGCCTGGGCGATCAGGCTGTCGAGCACGGGGTCGCCGAAACCGCGCCAGGTCGCCGCGTCCAGGCCCTCGGCCTGAACGGCATCCACCTGCCTGAAGCTGGATCCCACGGCTTTCAGGTCCGGCGGTACGGGAAGCGTCGTCGTGCCGCAGCCCCCGAGAGTGATCACCAGAAGAAGCCCAAGAGGCCGTCGGTGAAGGTGGCCGAGCCGGCTGCGTCGTCGCGCGCCCGAGGCGCTTCGGGGGGTGTCCATCGTCAGGTCAGCCTTTCGGGGAAGCGCCCGAGATCAGGCCGATGGCCGTCTCGCCGAGCAACTGGCCGGGCAGCCAGATCGCCAGACAGTCCGGCGCATTCCCGATGCTCAGGCTCAGCCACGCCTGAGCGATGGCATGCAGCACGGTATAAGCAGTGAGCGTTCATGAAAGGTCGGCTGCCGACACGTTGCTGAAGTGCGCACTCAGCGGCGCAGATGCCGCCACCACCACCGTGGTGTCCAGGAGAAGCAGGAAGACTGCCGCGCTGGTGATCTGGAATGTGCGCCAGGCACGAGCCGCCGCGACGTCTGTTATGGGGTTGCTGGTGATCATGGTGCTTGCTTCGTCTGGGGGCTGGACGGTCAGTCCGCTGATTGGAGTTGACGCTGTCTACCATTGTTCCTAGGCTTGTAGACGCTGTCAACTTATGCCGAAGCTCCACAGACTGCCGATGCCTCGACTTCCTGGATATCGCATGCCCCGCAAGAAGACCGAGACCGCGCCGCCTCTGGAGTTGCGTGACGCCTGCATCGTTGCCGCGCAGGAAGTGATCGCAGAACGCGGTGTCGAGAACCTGAGTCTGCGTGATGTGGCGCGCAAGCTGGGCGTGTCGCACCAGGCGCCGTACAAGCACTATCCCAGCCGCGACCATCTTCTGGCTGAAGTCATGCGCCGCTGCTTCCAGCGGTTTGCGGCGCATCTGGATGCGCGCCCACGGTTCGATGACCCGGCGCGGGATCTCGAATCGCTGGGCATGCAATACCTCGTCTACGCCGAGGAACATCCGCTGGAGTATCGGCTGATGTTCAGCACCACCTGGCCCGAGGCCGCGGCGTCACCTGATCTCGTGACCGACGCCATCCACGCCTATGATGTCCTGCGCGGCGTGCTCACACGCCTGCATGGCGTCTCAGCAGAGAAGCGCGAGGCCGTGGAGCTCGATGCGCTCTATATCTGGTCTGCGGTACACGGGCTGGCGGGCGTGATGAACGGCGAGTGCATCGGCAAGCTCGGACTGAAGGCGAGCGTGCTGAAACGGGCGGTTCGACACGCGATGGAGCGCGTGGAAATCGGGCTTTCGGGCAAGCGTTGAATGGCTTGATCGAGAGGGCGCCTGGAGGCGCCCTCTCGCCGCCCGGCTCAGCCCGCGCTGAACGTGAACCGGGTGCCGGTGGATGAACGCAGCACCTTCTCGCCCATCACCTGCTGGGCGATCGCGATGAATGGTTCGCCGCTGCAGTGCATGGGGATCAGCCAGTCGGGGTTGATCTCGCGCAGCGCTTCAGCGGTCTGACGCAGGTATTCGGGCGGATGCGGGGCGAGGTGGAAGCCGCCGAGCACCGCGTGCACCTTCTGCACGCCCGAAGCCTTCTGCGCTGCGCGCACCGAATTCACCACGCCGCGGTGACCGCAGGAGGTCATCACCACCAGTCCCTTGCCCTTGACCACGAAGGCCGTGGCCTGCTCGTGGTCGAAGTCGTCGGGGATGTAGGCGGTGGCCCCGCGCTTCTCGGCCGGGATGCCTTCGGGGGCGCAGCCGATGCCGTCCTTCACGCCAACCGTCATGCGGGTGGGTGAGAGCACCCGCTCGAAGCTCTCGCGCCCGATGCGGCCGGTGGTGAAGCCGTGGCCGGCGACGACGCTGGGCTTTTCGGCGTAATTGAGCACGATGCCCGCGTCACGGATCGCCTGGCGATCGAGCGAGCCGAAGTTGCCCACCCCGGGGCCGATGCCGCCTTCACGGGTGCAGAAGCATTCCTCGCCACCCAGATAGAACGGCAGCGCCTTGCGCAGCCGCGCGCCGTGCGTCTGCAGGAAGCCCACCATCCCGCCGAAGTGATCGTAGTGACCATGCGAGAGCACCAGCGCATCGAGTTGCGCCGGATCCACCCCCAGGATGTCCAGGTTGTTGTTGAGGGTGACCGGGTTGAAGCCGAAGTCGATCAGCACCTGACGCTGCTCGCTGCCGCGGCTGGACTGCAGGTGCAGCGACAGGCCCCATTCATTGAGCAGGGTGCGCGGCTGCGCGTTGGGCTTGAGCGCATTGCCCACCCGCTGCATCTGCACATCGCCCACGGTGCGCGAGGCCTCGAAGGCGTGGTGATAGGAGTCGGTCACCACCCGCACCGCGAGGCGGTCCACCTCGGGCACGGTGCCGGCCTGCAGCGGTTGCGCGGTGGCCAGCCGGGCCCCGGTGCCGAGACCACCGGCAAGCGCCCACAAGAGGGAGCCGGGGGTGGCGGAGAGCAGGCGGCGGCGGGCGCTGTTGCCCAGGTAAGTGCGGTCGTCGGTGGACATGGGGGTATCTCCGGTGAATCGATTGCGTGGCGGTGTGTCGCGGCGCGCATTTTTCCCCACAGCCTGCGTGGCGGCTATGGCGACGGGGCGTCGAAGCGGTAGCCGACGCCGTAGACCGACGCGATGCAGTCGTCATCGGCCCGGATTGCCTGCATCTTTCGGCGCAGATTCTTCACATGGGTGTCGATCGCCCGGTCGCTCACATCGCGCAGTTCGCCGTGCGCGCTCTCCAGCAATTGCGCGCGCGAGAACACCCGACCCGGCTGGTTGAGCAGGTGGCGCAGCATCCGGAACTCCACCGGCGTGAGCGGCAGCCACTGGCCGCGCCACGCGATCCGCAGGCCGGCATCGTCGATGGTCCAGAGGCGGGCGGCCGTCATGACCCGCTGCTCCGAGCGGCGCAGCAGGGCGTGCACGCGCGCCATCACCTCGCGCGGGCTGAACGGCTTGCACACATAGTCGTCGGCGCCGCTGTTCAGGCCCAGCAGGCGATCGAGTTCGTCGACGCGGGCGGTCACCATCAGGATCGGTACGGCGCTGAACTCCCGAACAGCCCGGCAGACGCTCACCCCATCAAGGCCCGGGAGGTTCAGGTCGAGGATGATCAGGTCCGGCGGCGCATGCCTGATCTCGGAGAGCGCGAGCTGGCCATCGGCCAGGCTGTGGGCCTCGAAGCCTTCATTGCGCAGGTAGTCGCTCAGCAGCAGGGCGATGCGCGGGTCGTCTTCCACCACCAGCACGCGGCGAGCCGGGTTCATGGGAGGCCTCGGGCATGCAGAGGTGGCGGGTCGTCGCTCAGGGGCAGTTCAAGGGTCACGCGCAGCCCTCCCAGGCTCGATGCCGAGGCCTCCAGCGTGCCGCCGTGCGCGCGGGCGATCGCCTGGCAGATGGCCAGGCCCAGCCCGCTGCCGCCCGACGCGCGATTGCGCGCGCTGTCGGCGCGGTACAGGGGCTCGAAGATCTGCGACAACTGCGCGGACGGCACGCCCGGTGCGGTGTCGTCGATCACCACGCGAACCCGGTCGCCGTGGTGTTCGAGCGCGACTCGCACCTCGCCCGGCGCGTGGGTGTAGCGCAGGCTGTTGCTCAGCAGATTGCCCAGCAACTGCTCGATGCGGCCCGCATCCCAGCGCACGGTCAGCGCCGTTGTCTCGGCGGGCAGCGTCAGGCGCAGGCTGAGGCCCGCGGCGCCGGCACGCTCCTGGAATCGCTTCATCAGGCGCTCCAGCATCGCCACCGCATCGTCAACGGCCATGTGACAGGGCAGCGCCTGCAGATCGGAGATGGCCAGCAGATGCAGGTCATCCACCAGACGATTCAGGCGGAGCACCTCCTCATGCAGCACGACGATGGCCTCAGGCCGAAGCGGTCGGACCCCGTCGCGCAGCGCCTCGATGTCGCCGTGCAGCACCGTGAGCGGCGTGCGCAACTCATGCGAGATGTCGGCCAGCCAGCGGCGTCTTGCGCGCTCCATCTGCTGCAGGCTGTCGGCCATGCGGTTGACATTGCGCACCACGTCGCCGATCTCGTCGCTGCGCCCGGCCAGGGTGGGGTCGTTCCCCAGGCGCACCGTGAGTTCCCCCTGGGCCAGGCGCTGAGTCGCGTCCTTCACGGCTGACAGTGGCCGCGTCCAGCGGCGCGCCAGCCATGTGGCGGTCAGCAGGGCCAGCACCATCAGCCCCAGGCCGCCAGCGGCGATCAGGATGTACTGGTCGCGCAGGAAGCGGGCCTCGGCGCCGGTGCGCACGATCGGTGACGGCCGCATGCGGGCCAGCGCCACCACCTGGCCACCGGCGTGCACGGGGCGCTCGATGATCGCCGGGGCGTCCTGGCGCTCGATGCGGGGCCGCCCCAGCAGCACCGAGCCGTCCAGAGCCAGCACCTGGATGCGGTCGTGGAGGAGGTCGGCGTGGCGGCCTGGGGGTGGCGGTGGCCTGCCTCGAGGGCCTTGCGATCCTGGCGGACCTTCCGGTCGCGGGCTCAGTTCATCCATGAGGCTGCGCATGTCGATGCGTCCGTCAGCCAGTGCCGATGCGCCCTCGGCGACGAGGCGTGCTTCCAGGATGGCGACGAAGCGTTCGAAGTGCTGAACCTCGCGGGCGGCAAGGTAATCGCCGAATCCTTCGCGAAGGTGCCACGCTGTCATGCCGCCAAGCCCGAGCATGACCATGCCAGCGAAGGCCAGGAGGGTCAGCGAAAGCTTGTGGGCAAGACGCAGGCGCACGGGAATCTGCAGTGTGTCAGTAAGCGTATTGAACCGCAGCATCGTGGAGCCATTGTGAGCCTCACTGCTCAGTGGCCGCCACCCTGCGTCGTCGCGCGTCAGCCAGGGATGCCGCAACTGTGTGCGGATCGTGAGCGGCCGGCCATTCTTGCCCCACAGTCCCGGCGCACCCTGTTCTCTCGTTGCCGACCCGTATCGGGCTGGCACGCACCGGGCGGCTCGGGCTGGCCCACGGGTTCCAGACACCCGGCTTCGCGGCACTTCGCCGGCCCCGCCCGGGGCCGGATTCAGTCAAGGAGAGACTTCATGACACCGACTCCACCCTTTCGCCGCGGCAGCATCCTGCAGGCGATGATCATCTGCGCCGGCCTCGCCGTGTGCGCGGTCCTGGCTGCCTGCGGCGGCGGCAGTGACTCGACGAGTTCGACGGGTTCGTCGACTGCGACGACCACCACGGGCACGAGCACCGCGGGCGTGCTGTGCGACTACGCCAGCAGCGTGTTCAACGGCAGCGCTTCGGTGAACGCCACCGCCACGGTCGCCTGGTCGTGCACGACGACTACCCGATCCCTGAAGTCCAATGGTCTTCCGGATCACGACGTGGGCACGTTCCCGAATGCCGACAACCCCAGCGCAATCAGCGCCCAGAACGTCAGTGCCTCGTTGACGCTGTCGCCTGCGCTGGCCAGCACGGTCACCGCACTGGGCGGGCCGCGGGACACCGGCTACATCCTGAACGGCGTCAAGATCGACCCGGGCACCGGGGGCAGCTGCAACGACAGCGGCAGCACCTGCACGCTGCTGGGACAGGCCGGCCAGTGGCGAATCGAAGCGCTGGGCCAGACCTCCTTCAACTTCGGCGTCGACGGCAACAACGCCCATGTGCAGCCGGGCGGCACCTACCACTACCACGGCATGCCCGAGGGCTTCATCAGCAAGCTCGGCAAGGGCCAGGCGATGACGCTCGTGGGTTGGGCCGCCGACGGCTTTCCGATCTATGCGCGGTACGGTTACAGCGTGGCCACGGATGCAACGACAGCGTTGAAGGTGATCCGGAGCAGCTACCGCATCAAGGCATCGCCCGACACCAATCGCCCGCCCACCAGCCTGTATCCGATGGGCACCTTCCTGCAGGACTACGAATACGTCAGCGGCCTGGGCGACCTGGACGAATGCAATGGCCGCACCGGCGTGACGCCCGAGTTTCCCAAGGGCATCTATCACTACTACGCCACCGACACCTACCCCTACCTGCAGCGCTGCATGAAGGGCCAGGTGTGACGCGAGCGCCCCATCGTTGCCAGGCCCTCGCCTGGGCGGGACTGGTGCTGTGTGCCCTGGTGCTGTGGGTGGCGCCGGCCCGCGCGCATCTGATGGCTGCCCAGAAGGGCACGCTCAACCTGGTGGGAGGATCGGCATTTCTCGTGCTGTCGGTGCCCGTGTCTGCCCTGAAGGGATGGGACGACGATGCCGACGGTGCCCTGTCCAGAGCCGAACTGCGCGCGCATGGTGACGGCATTCGCGCGCAGGTGCAGGCGGGGGTTCGGCTGCTGGGGCCGGACGGGCCGGCGCCCTTGCACCTGGTGATGGTGGATGTGGCCTCGCCCGACAACGCGCCCGACGCCCCTGCCGGCCAGTTGACGGTGCTGGGTCGCTTCCCGTTGATGCCTGATCCTGGTCCCGCCGCAAGCTCACCTGACCCGGCCCACGCTCCCCTGTCCCTGCGCTTCACGCTCTTCGGTGCCGGGCCCGACGAACAGCAACAGGACCTGACCATCACGCGCCATGCCGATCGGCAGTGGCTTCGCTTCACGCCGCAGCAGAGCACGCACGCGCTGTTGCCCGGCGCGATGGCGGTGCTGGCCGAGTATGTCGGCAGCGGTGCGATCCATGTGCTGAGCGGGGCCGATCACCTGCTGTTCCTGCTGGTCGCGCTGTCGGCGGGCTTGGGCTGGCGGGCCTTGCTGGCGGTGCTGAGCTGCTTCACGGCGGGCCACGCGCTGGCCCTGGCGGCGAGTGTCTGGGGCGTCTGGTCTGCGCCGGCCAGCATCGTCGAGCCCGCCATCGCGGCAACCATCGTGGGTCTGGCGGCCTTCGACGTCTGGGTGCGCCGTCGCACGCGGCCGGTGTCGACCCGGGTGCGGCTCCTGGTGGTGTTCGGCTGCGCGCTCGTCCACGGACTGGGCCTGGCTCAGGCCCTGAACGATCTGTCGCAGTGGCCGGTGGGCAGCCCCGCCATGCTGTGGGCGCTCGCCGGCTTCAACCTCGGGATCGAGCTCGCGCAGGCCGGGGTTGCGGTGCTGGTGGCGCTGGTGTGCCGGGGGCTGGCTCGGGTGAGCGCTCCCGCCCTTCGGCGGCAGGCCCTGCGAGCCGGGCGATCATGAAGTCGGCGGCCTCCTGGATGTGCCTGCGCGCGAGGCTTTCGGCCTGACGTGCCCGACCCTGCGCGACGGCGTCGAGCAGCGCCTCGTGCTGATCCCAGATGTTGCGGGGCTGGTCGTCCCGCACAAGCACGCCGCCCATCACGCGCTGTATGTGGGTCCAGTGACGGTCCATCGCCGGGGCAACCAGGGGATTGCCCGAGAGCTCGTAGATGAAGGCATGAAACGCCATGTCGGCGGTGATCATGGCGCTGACCGATCCGCTGGCCACCGCCTTGCGCCCGGCCTGGATGAGCGCCGGGCCACGGCGTGCAGCCACGTCGGCGCTCTCCTGGGCTGCCCGGCGAAAGGCCAGCCCTTCGATGACCGCGCGCAGCTCGTACATCTGCCGCACCAGATCCAGGTCCAGGGGCGCCACCTGCAGACCCCGACCTGGCGCCTCGCGCAACACGCCCTGATCGCGCAGCAGCAGCAGCGCCTGCTGCACCGGTTGCCTCGACACGCCCAGCGCCTGCGCGATCTGCTCCTGGATGATCCGGGCCCCGGGCAGCAGCCTGCCTTCGGCGATCTCGGCGAGGATGGCGCGATGCACCTGTTCAGCGAGCGGTGGCGGCGTGTCGATGAGTTTCATGCGGCCCTTCAGTGGGGGTCAGGGGGTGCCGGCGCGCCATTCGCGTTCGGCGGCATCCCAGGCGGCCAGCGCCTGCAGATCGGGCACCCAGGCGAGCCCCGATTTTGCATCGGAGGAGGCCGCTTGCGGCGTGACCACCACATCGAGCAGGGCAGGGCGGTTGGCCATCGCCCGCGCCACCGCCTGCGGCAGGTCTTCCACCCGTTCCACCCGCTCGGCATGCATGCCGAAGGCCCGCGCCATGGCCGCGTGGTCAGCGTCCTGCAGGACGGTGCCCACCACGGCACCATGGGTCTCCTGCTGGTCACGGACTTCGATGGCCCAGGAGGCGTTGTTGGCCACCACGATCAGCAGCGGCGCCCGGTGGCGCACCGCGGTGTCGATCTCCATGGCATTGAAGCCGAACGCCCCGTCGCCGGTGGCGACCACCACCGTGCGATCAGGGCAGGCCAGGGCCGCCGCGACCCCGAAGGGCGTGCCCACGCCGATGCAGCCCAGGGATCCAGGATCCAGATACGTGGCTGCGGGCAGGCCCACCCGCGCAAAGCTCAGGAAATCGCCGCCGTCGGCGATCACGATGGCGTCCTGCGGCAGCGCGTCGCGCAGGGCCGCGAGCACGCGGTTGGGATGCATCCGAGCGTCGGTTCCGGCCGGCGCGTCGCGCATCGACTTCAGCAGCCCGGCGCTGCGGTGCTCGTGCTGCGCGCGCAGTGCCGATGCCCAGGCGATGTCGGTGGCGGGCTCGCGCTCACCGGCAGCCTCGAGGATGGCCTCCAGCGCGAGCCCGGTGCTGGCCAGCAGCTCGACCTCGCCGCGCCGGTTGTCGCGCAGCTCGGCCGCGCAATCGGCGATGCGCAGGAAGCGCGCCCCCCCGAAGATGGCGGGTGAGCCGTAGGCGAGCTGAAAGTCGAGACGTCGGCCGATGGTGATCACCAGATCGGCCTGACCCATCACCGTGCCGCGCATGGCCGCCACCACCGAAGGATGATCGTCGGGCACCAGGCCGCGGCTCTCCCCGGTGTCGAGATAAGGCGCCTTCAGCCGTGACAGCAGCGCGCGCAGGGGGGCGCCCGCATCGCGCGCGCCACGGCCCGAGATGACCAGTGGCCGTCGCGCCGACCACAGCAGCGCCACGGCGGCCTGCACGGCAGCGGGATCGGGCGCGAGGCGGGCGCTCGCGCGAGGCCCGAAGCGCTCGGGCAACTGCACCGCGGCAGGCACCGGCGCGCGCAGCGTATCCACGGGAAAGTCCAGGTACACCGGCCCGGGCTCGGAGCCTTCGCCGAGCGCGCGCGACACCGCCTCGTCGAGCTCCTGAAGCACCAGCGAGGGCTCGCGCACGGTTCGGGCGTAGCGGGTGATCGAGCGCACCAGATCGGTGTGGACGACATCCTGCAGCGCGCCGCGATTTTCCTGGGCCTTTGGCGGCAGCCCGGAGAGCACCAGCACGCTGGCGCGTGCCACATGGGCGTTCGCGATGCCCGTCATGGCGTTGGTGACGCCGGGCCCGGCCGTCACCAGCGCCACACCGGGAACCCCGGTGAGTTCGGCCTCGGCGTGGGCCATGTAGACGGCCGCGCGCTCGTCGCGCACGTCAACGATGCGGATGCCCTCGGCATGCAGGCGCATCCAGATGGGCATGATGTGCCCCCCGCACAGGCCGTAGACGCGCTGCACCCCGCGGGCCTTCAGGTAGCGCGCGATCAGGGCAGCAGCGGACAGGTCGGACACGGGCTGCAGTGGCATGGGTTCTCCTTGGCGGGTGTGAGGGGTGTGAGGGGCGTGGCGGTCGGATCGGATTCCAGGTTATTGTATTCGGAATTCAGAGTTCTATAATCCGGGCCATGCAAACCCTCCTCACCCTGTCCGATGCCATCGCCACCCACGCCCGGCTGAGCCCGGCCCGGCCGGCGGTCCGCGATTCCCGGCGCACGCTCTCGTACGCCGGCCTTGACGAGCGAACCACGCTGCTCGCCGCGGTCTTGCGGAGCCTGGGCCTGCAGCGTGGCGACCGCGTGGCCGTCCTGGCCACCAACCGCGCCGAATGGCTCGAGATCTACGCCGCCATGTCGCGCGCCGCGCTCGTGGCGGTGCCCATCAACTTCCGGCTGAGCGCAGCCGAGGTCGCCTACATCGTCGAGCACAGCGAAGCGCGGGCACTGATCGCCGCGCCGGCGTTCTGCGCGCTGGTCGATGATCTGGAATCACCTGACGGGGGCGGCCGGCTGATGCCGGCGCAACGCTGCCTCATGCTGGGCGACGACAGCGAGCCGCTGCCGCCCGGGTGGCAAGGCTACGAGGCCTGCCTGGCGGCGGCGCAGCCTGCCCGGGCACTCGAGCCGGCCGCCCCTGAGGACATGTTCGCCCTCATGTACACCTCGGGCACCACCGGCAAGCCCAAGGGCGCCATCCGCAGCCATGCCGGCAGCGCGCTGATGGCCATGGCCACAGCCCTCGAGATGGGCTTCAGCGCCAGCGACACCGCCATGCTGGTGATGCCCCTGTGCCACGCCAACTCGCTGAACTTCGGCACCACGTTCCTGCATCTTGGCGCCAGCATCGTGGTCGAGGACAGCCGCAGCTTCGATGCCCAGACCCTGCTGGCCGCGCTCGCCCGGCAGCGGGTGACCTTCACCTCGCTCGTGCCCACGCACTACATCATGATGCTGGCGCTGCCCGAGGCGGTGAAGCGTCTGCATGACGTGAGCGCCGTGGGCAAGCTGCTGGTGTCCTCGGCTCCGGTGCGGGCCGAGACCAAGCGGGCCATCCTCGCCTTCTTCGCCAACAGCCAGCTCTTCGAACTCTATGGTTCCACCGAGGCCGGATGGGTCACGCTGCTGCGGCCGGATGAGCAGATCAGCAGGCTGGGCTCGGTCGGTCGCGAGTGGGCGTTCAGCGGCCCGGTGCGCCTGCTCGACGAGCAGGGGCGAGACGTGCCCGATGGCGAGGTGGGCGAGCTGTATTCGCGCACGCCCTATGTGTTCGACGGCTACTGGAAGAACCCGCAGAAGACCGCCGAGGCCTTCCGCGGCGCATGGTGCTCGGTGGGTGACATGGCCCGCCGTGATGCCGACGGCTATCTCTGGCTGGTGGATCGCAAGAGCAACATGATCATCAGCGGTGGCGAGAACATCTATCCGTCCGAGGTGGAGGCGGTGCTCGGCGCCCATCCGGCAGTGCGCGACGTGGCCGTGATCGGCGTGCCCCACGAGAAATGGGGCGAGTCGGTGCAGGCGGTGGTGGTCCTGCATGAGGGCCGGTCGGCCACCGCGGACGAGCTGCGTGTCTGGTGCCGCGCCCGGCTGGCCGGGTTCAAGTGTCCGACCTCGGTGCGCTTCATCTCTGATATGCAGATGCCGCGCACCGCGACCGGCAAGATCCAGCACCGGCTGCTGCGCCCGACGCAGGCGGCGCTGGCCGGCGCCTGAGCGATCAGGCCGAGGGCTGTCGGTGCGCTGGTGATTGCGCCAGCGCGCGTCGCGCGGCCTTCGCGATCGCCCGGGCATCCACCCCGAAGAATTCACGCAGGGCGCGTCGGGTGTCGCTGCGGCCGAAGCCGTCGGTGCCCAGGGTCAGATAGCGGCGACCCTCGGGCACGAAAGCGCGGATCGCGTCCGGCACGGCGCGCACATAGTCGCTGGCCGCAATCACCGGGCCGCGCGTCTGCGCGAGCAACTGGCCGATGAACGAGGCCGGCGCGCCTTCGCCCTGCAGCCAGCGCGCCTCGCCGGCCTGGCCGTCCCGCGCGAGCTCGCTCCAGCTGGTCACGCTGATCACCTCGCTCGCGATGCCGTCTTCGGCCAGCGTCCGGGCGGCCGCGATCACCTCGTTCAGGATCGCGCCCGAGCCCATCAGGGTCACGGTGCGGGTGGCATCAGCAGGGCCATAGCGCCCGAAACGATAGGCCCCGCGCAGGAGATCCTCGCGCACGCCCTCGGGGAGGTCGGGCTGCGCGTAGTTCTCGTTCATGACGGTGATGTAGTGGAATACATCGCGCTGCTCGACGAGCATCTCGCGCATGCCGTGATCCACGATCACCGCCAGCTCGGCCGCGAAGGCCGGGTCCCAGGCGCGGCAGTTGGGGATGGTGGCCGCCACGAGGTGGCTGCTGCCGTCCTGGTGCTGCAGGCCCTCGCCGCCCAGGGTGGTGCGCCCCGAGGTGGCCCCGATGAGAAAGCCGCGCGCGCGCTGGTCGGCCGCCGCCCAGATCGCATCGCCCACCCGCTGGAAGCCGAACATCGAGTAGTAGATGTAGAAGGGCAGCATGGCCACGCCGTGCACGCTGTAGCTGGTGGCGGCCGCGGTCCAGCTGGCGATCGCGCCCGCCTCGCTGATGCCCTCCTCGAGGATCTGCCCGTCCACGGCCTCGCGATAGGCCAGCACCGAGCCGATGTCCTCGGGCTCGTAGCTCTGGCCGGAGCAGGAGTAGATGCCCACCTGGCGGAACATCGACGCCATGCCGAAGGTGCGTGCCTCGTCGGCTACGATCGGCACGATCCGCGGCCCGAGCACGGGATCCTTGAGCAGATTGCCCAGCAGCCGGACGAAGGCCATGGTGGTGGACATCTCGCGCCCGCCCGCCGCGGTGGCGAAGCCGGCATAGCCGGCCATGGCCGGCACCGGCACCGGCGCGCAGTCATCACGCCGCGCAGGCAGGTAGCCGCCGAGTGCGCGTCGCCGCTCATGCAGGTAGCGGATCTCCGGACTGTCGTCAGCCGGGCGAAAGAAGGCCAGGCCGGTGGCCTGGGCGTCGCTCAGCGGCAGGTTGAAGCGGTTGCGGTAGTCGATGAGAGCCGCTTCGTCGAGGGTCTTCTGGCTGTGGGTGGTCATCCGGCCCTGGCCGGCCGCGCCCATGCCGTAGCCCTTCTTGGTGTGGGCGAGGATCACGGTGGGCTGCCCTCGGTGCGCGGCCGCGGCGGCGTAGGCGGCATGGATCTTCACCAGGTCGTGACCGCCGCGACGCAGCTGGTCGATCTGCGCGTCGGTGAGCCCCATGGCAAGGCGGCGCAGGTCTTCGTCCTGGCCGAAGAAGTGCTCGCGGTTGTAGCGACCGTCCTTGGCGGCGAAGGTCTGCATCTGGCCATCGACCGTGCGGGAGAAGGCGCGGATCAGCGCCTGCGAGTTGTCGCGGGCGAACAGCCCGTCCCAGTCGCTGCCCCAGAGCAGCTTGACCACATGCCAGCCCGCGCCGCGAAACAGCCGCTCGAGCTCGTCGACGATGCGTCCGTTGCCGCGCACCGGGCCGTCAAGACGCTGCAGGTTGCAGTTCACCACCCAGACCAGGTTGTCGAGCTTCTCGCGCGAGGCCAGGGTCAGCGCGCTCATGCTCTCGGGCTCGTCCATCTCGCCGTCACCGAACACGCCCCAGACCTTGCGCGCGGTGCAGTCGATCAGCCCGCGGTGGGTGAGGTAGTGCATGAATCGGGCGTGGTAGATCGAGCTGATCGGCCCGAGGCCCATCGAGCCGGTCGGAAACTGCCAGAAGTCCGGCATCAGCCAGGGATGCGGATAGCTGGGCAGCCCGCGGGCCCCCTGGGCGGGCGCGCTGATCTCCTGGCGGTAGTGACGCAGATCGGCCTCGCTGAGGCGCCCTTCGAGGAACGCGCGGGCATAGACCCCGGGCGCGCTGTGCGGCTGGAAGAACACCAGGTCGCCGCGGTGATGGTCGTCGCGGGCGCGGAAGAAGTGATTGAAGCCCACCTCGAAGAGATCAGCGGCGCTTGCATAGCTGGCGATGTGGCCGCCGAGTTCGCCATACGCGGCATTGGCGCGCGCGACCATCGCCAGCGCGTTCCATCGCATGAGCGAGGCAAGGCGCTCCTCGATCGCGAGGTCTCCCGGAAACGGCGCCTGACGCTGCGCGGCGATGGTGTTCACGTAGGGCGTGGTCAGCGGCGGCGACCATCCGACCGCCGGGTCGCGGGCCATCGCGGCGAGCTCATCGAGGATGAAGCGGGCGCGCTCCGGACCGTGCGCGGCCAGCAGTGACTCGAAGGCCTCGCGCCACTCGGCGGTCTCGCCCGGATCGGGGTCGAACGCGATGTCATCGCCGGCGGCCGGGCGCGCCTTGCCAGGGGGGAGATCGTTGGGTTTCATGCAGCCACTTTAAGAGGCGCGCCCTGAAATAGGCTCCCGTTCTGCTTGTGGTTTCGCCTGATGGCGAAATAAGATGCCGTGATCTAATCCAATCAAGGCACAAGATGCCGGAGATCATCAACGGCCTGGATGCCATCGACCTGCGCATCCTCGATGAACTGCAGCGCGACGGCTCGCTGACCAACATCGAACTCGCCCGCCGGGTGCACCTGTCGGCCTCGCCCTGTCTCACCCGGGTGCGCGCGCTCGAGTCAGCCGGTGTCATCCAGCGCTACGTGGCGCTGGTCAGCGCCAAGGCGCTGGGCCTGGGCCTGAACGTGTTCATCAGCATCAGCCTGAAGGCGCAGTCGAAGTCCGCGCTCGCCGAGTTCGAGCGCCGCATCGCCGAGCATGACGAGGTCATGGAGTGCTATCTCATGACCGGTGACAGCGACTACCTGATCCGCGTGGCGGTTGCCGACATTGCCGCGCTGGAGCGCTTCATCCTCGAGCAGCTCACACCCATACCGGGCATCGAGAAGATCCGCTCGAGCTTCGCCCTCAAGCAGGTGCGCTACCAGACCGCGCTGCCGCTGCCGCTTCCGAACAAGCTCAGACCCGCGCAAGCCCCGCCTGCTGGATCAGCTTCGTCCAGCTCTGCAGCTCGTCGTGCAGCGACTTCGCGTACTGCTCGGCGCTGAGCAGTTCGCTGCGCGGCATGTTCTGGCGCTGCGCGAAGAATTCGATGGTCTGCGGCAGGGCCAGCCAGCGGTTGAGCAGGGTGTTCAATCGCTGGACGAGATCGGCAGGCAGGCCCCTGGGCCCGAACAGGCCATAGGCCGGATGCGCGTCATAGACGTAGCCCTGTTCCGCCAGTGAGCTCACCTCGGGGATCAGCGGCATGCGCTGCACGCTGGTGATCGCGATGCCCCGGACCCGACCCGAGCGGATATGCGGCACCGCGGTGGCCGCGTCGATCCAGCCCACCGGCACCACGCCGGAGATGAGGTCGGTGGGAATCTGCGCGACGGTCTTGTAGGGCACGTGGTTGATCACCATGCCGGTCTGCTGCTTGAGCGACTCCATCGCCAGGTGCCCGCCCGACGCCACGCCCCAGGAGGCGTAGTTCATGGCGCCGCCACGCGCCCGGGCCACCTCGACCAGTTCCTTCACCGAGCGGGCGGGCACCTCGGGATTGACGATCAGCACATTGCCGGTGACACCGATGCGGCCGATGGGCGCGAGATCCTGCATCGGCTCGAAGCTGCGCGGTTTCATCAGCAGGGTGTTGCCCACGATGGCCCCGGAGAAGGACACGAGCAGGGTCAGTCCGTCTGTCGGCGCGCGCGCCACGATCTCGCCGGCCACCATGCCGGTGGCGCCTGGCTTGTTGTCGACCAGCACCTTGGTGCCGAGTTCGGCCGAGAAATGATCGGCCATGGCCCGCGAGAAGATGTCGGCGCCACCGCCCGCCCCGCTGGGAATCACCAGCCGGATGGGCCGGCCGCCCGGCCAGACCGATTGCGCACGGGCAGGCAGCGCGCCGCCCAGCAGCAGGCCGGCGCCGAGGGCCGACATGAAGCGCCGGCGAGCGGGGCAAGTCGAGCATGGGTGAGAGGGCATGTCGAATCCGAGAGGCAATGACACGGACGGAGTCCTTGCAAAGGGGGCTGTGATGAGCGCGGGGGGGGGCGGTGACACAATGCGGTTCCGGCATTGTCGCCCCTTCTGTTCCCCTCCCGAAATCGCTCCCGATGAAATCCAGATCTCGCCGGTTTCGCAACGCCTGGGCCCGTGGGGCCGTGCTGGTG
Source organism: Burkholderiales bacterium (assembly GCA_037146935.1). Classification (GTDB taxonomy): domain Bacteria; phylum Pseudomonadota; class Gammaproteobacteria; order Burkholderiales; family Burkholderiaceae_E; genus Quisquiliibacterium. Next base: position 58,015 of record JBAWWD010000021.1, on the reverse strand, counting down.
TCCGGACTGGGCCTGTGCGGCCCGACGCTCGCTGAAACGTATCGCTACGGCATCGACGGGGATCTGCTCTCTTTCGACCCTCGCTACACGGCGATCTCGATGGGGAGCACCGCCGGCACCGTCCTCCAGTCCTATGACATCGACTTCCGGTCGGCGGGCTACCAGCATTTCCAGCGCGTCATCGTGGGCGATCCCGCCCTGCCGGCCCGCTTCGACATGACCTTCCGGGGCGTGAACCTGGTCGACATCATGAGCGGCGGCACGGGGGAAGAACGCATGAACCTGCGGCTGGGGTCCATGGAACTGTCCAGGGTCAATCTGACCATGGAAAATCTGAAATTGATCTTCGGCGGCACAGACAGCACGCTGTCGATGAGCGATGCCAAGCTGACGCTGTTCCGCAGCTCCAGGCTCAACTTTGATGGGACTGGCCGATTCACCATTCGGGCCCTGGCGGGAGACAACCTCATCGGGCCGGGCGCCGGCAGCGTGATCTTCCGGCCGGCCACCATTGCCGTCTCGCCGGGGGCGAGCCTGACCTTCCAGGGGTTCATCAACACCGCCAGCAATTTCCCGAACGACCAGCTGTATTTCGCGGGCACCGGCACCAGCTTCGACGTCAACGGGGGCAGGCTCAACCTCGACCGCACCCGGCTCGTTGCCGACCATGGCACGGCCATCTTCCGCAACGGCGCGGAACTCTCGACCACCGGCTCGGAGTTTTCGGGCGGCAGTTTCAAGTCACTGAGCTTCGAGAGCGGCAGCCGGCTGACCATGGGCCACATCACCGAGGTGTCGGCCACCGACCTCTTTCTTCGCGGGGATTTCCTCGCCAACATCCAGGGCAGTGCCGTTCTGAATGCCAAGTACACGGATGTCTTCGGCAATGCCGTCATCAACGGCCCATCGCTCATCGCGCCTGGGCGGCGCGAGGCCAGTGCGCTGAACTTCCAATCCCTGTTCATGGGCGGGCAATCGTCGCTGAAGATCACCGGGGTCAGCGGCGCCAACATCGAGCACGCGCTGCTGCTGCCCGGCTCGGCCTTGAACCTGGCCGAGAGCAGGATGGCGTCCCGGTCGATCGACCTTCGCGGCGCGCGGCTTGAAATTGGCGAGGCCGCTCATGTGAGCCTGAACTCCGTCTCGCAGGACAACAACTTTGTGGGAAGCAGCCTGGGCGGGTCCGCAGCGGGTTCCGAACTGGTCATCAAGCCCGGCAATGGCGTGCTTTCGAATGGCAGTCTGGCTATCTCGCCGGGGGCCCGACTGGCCATCGATGACTCGATGCTGTCGGTGCGCAATGACGGCTTGATCTCGGTCATGGGCTATCTGCAGGGGGCGGGTTCGGTGCGCGGCAGCGGCAGCGTATCCATCGGAACGAATGCCCTGCTGATGCCGGCAGCGGGCCAGGCAATCCACTTCGACAACCGACTTGACCTGGATACGCTTGCCCGCGTGGTGGTGCAGCTTGACCGAGGCAGCCTGCCCACCCGGCCCCTGGTCACCTATGGCCCGCGTGATGTCAATTACGCGGGCGTGGCCGCTCCCACCATCGAGGTGCGGGGCACGGGCTCGCTCACCGCCGATGCGCTGGCCGGGCGGTCGGTCACGGTGATTGCCGCCCAGGCGCCCGGCGCGGCGGGCACCCTGGTCACCAATGGCCGGAGCCCGAACGTTGCGGCGGTGAACATGCCGGCGCTGCTGAGCTATTCCATCGGCGACACCGGCACGAACGGCCGGCCCGACGTCACCCTCTTCATGGACCGCCGCCCGATCGGAGACATCCTGCGCAACCCGGCGCTGATCAACCGTAACCGTCAGGGCGCGGCCAACCTGCTGGTGTCGGCCGCGGCGGCCAGCCCGGCGATCACGCAGACACTGAACACCGTCACCAACGAGCAGCTTGCCGGCCCCACCGATCGCAAGCTCGGCGGTTACATGGACCAGATCCATGCCGAGCCCTACTCCTCGTTCATCACCGTGAATCTCGAGATGATCGCCAACACCCGAAACCTGGTGTTCATGCGCGCGGCCGATGCCGATCCGCGTGGCGAGCGGGTCTGGCTCGATGCCTCGGAGTCGCGTGGCCGCATCCGCGGGCAGGACGGGCTGGGCAGTTTCGGCTATTCACTTTCGAACTTCACGATCGGCAAGGATCTGGGCCAGTGGCTGGGCGCGACCTGGGGCGGCTATCTCGCCTACGGTCAGGCCAGGATGACCGAGCAGGACATCGTCAGCCAGCAACTCTCCGGCCAGACCTGGAGCGGCGGGGTCTATGCCCAGTGGCGTCAGCCGGGTCGCGAAACCCGGGTTCAACTCGGCTACGGGCACGGCAGCAACAGCGCCACGCGCTACTACAGCTATGGCGATGTCAGCGAAACCTTCAAGGCCACCTACGACAGCCGCAACCTCCACCTCGGGTTTCGCACCAGCGTCGACTGGATCGATCGCGCGGGCTACGAACTCAGGCCCGAAGTGGGCGGCTCGGTGACCACCTATCGCCAGTCGGGATTCGCGGAGCAGGGCAGCGCCACCTACGGTCTGGCGGTTGCGAGCGCAACCGCGAATGCCACCATTGCCCATGTGGGCCTGAACGCGCGCATGCCCCGCATCTGGCAAGACGTGCCGGTTCGCCCGACGGGTTTCATGCGCGTCGAGTACGACTTTGCCCGCAGCCGGCAGCACGGGGTCAATGCGGCGCTGCAGGTCAATCCCGGCGTCAGCGAGACCTTCGTGGGGCAGGGCAGAGGGCCGGTGACGGCGACCGTGGGCATCGGGCTGGCCAGCGAGGCCTCCGGCGCGTGGCAGTTCGGTGGCGGCCTTGCCATGGCCCTGCACACCCATGGGACGGAATGGGGCGCCGGTCTGCGGGTGCGTTATCTCTGGTGACGGTACCTTGCGCCGGGCGCGGGCCTGCAGCGCACCTGTCTCAGGTCAGCGCTGACAGGAACTGACGCAGCTCATCGCTGCGAGGCGCGTCGAAGAGCTGCGCTGCCGGGCCGATCTCATGGATGCGGCCATCGTGCATGAACACCACCCGGTCGGCGACCCGGCGCGCGAAGGCCATCTCGTGCGTGACCATCAGCAGCGTCATGCCGTCTTGCGCCAGCGAGTCCACCACCTTGAGCACCTCGCCAACCAGCTCGGGGTCTAGCGCGGAGGTGATCTCGTCACACAGCAGGATTGCCGGGTCCATGGCCAACGCGCGGGCGATGGCAACCCGCTGTTGCTGCCCGCCCGACAGCTCGTCTGCGCGGGCATCGAATCGATCGGCCAGCCCGACGCGCGCCAGCAGCGCGCGCGCGCGCTGCTCTCCTTCCGGGCCACGCAGGCCCTTGACCAGCGCCGGCGCGAGCATGATGTTGCGCCCCACGCTGAGATGCGGGAACAGATTGAAGCTCTGGAAGATCATGCCCACCCGCTGACGCAGCGCGCGCATGGCCGCGGCGTCGGTCGAGCGCAGCGCCTTGCCTTCCACGCTCAGGCTGCCCGCCTGGAAAGGCTCCAGGCCGTTGATGCAGCGAAGCAGGGTGCTCTTGCCCGAGCCGCTGCGGCCGATGATCGCCAGCACTTCACCGCGGCGCACGCTGAGGTCGATGCCCTTGAGCACCTCGGTGTCGGCAAAGCGCTTGCGAAGTCCGCGAATCTCGATGATCAGCTCATCGTCCATGGCGAAGCCGGCTTTCAAGGGTGCGGCTGTACGCTGAGATCGGAGCGCACAGGCAGAAGTAGAGCAGCGCCACGCAGGCATAGACCGTGAACGGCCGGAAGGTGGCGTTGGTGATCATCGTGCCCGCCTTGGTGAGTTCGATGAAGCCGATCACCGAGGCCAGTGCCGTGCCCTTCACCACCTGGACGAGGAAGCCCACCGTTGGCGCCACGGCGATGCGCAGGGCCTGCGGCCCGATCACATGACGCAGCTGCTGGGGCAGGTTGAGCGCCAGGCTCGCTGACGCTTCCCATTGGCCGCGCGGAATGGCCTCGACGCAGCCGCGCCAGATCTCGGCCAGGAATGCGCTGGTGTACAGGGTGAGCGCGAGCGCCGCCGCGCCCCAGGCGGAGATCTCCAGGCCCAGCAACGCCAGCCCGAAGTAGGCGAGGAACAGCTGCATCAGCAGGGGCGTGCCCTGGAAGATCTCCACGTAGAGGCTCACGCCGCGATCGGTGCCGGGCCAACGGGTGAGGCGCGTCACGAGCAGCGCCAGGCCGACCACCCCGCCGCCGATGAAGGCCACCAGCGACAGGAGCACCGTCCAGCGTGCCGCCAGCAGCAGGTTGCGAAAGATGTCCCAGAGGGTGAACTCGACCATGCGGGCCTGCCTCAGCGGCCGGACAGAAGACGGGCCCCGGCGCGGCGCAGCACCTGGCGCAGCGCGATGGCCAGCGCCAGGTAAAGCCCCGCGGCCACGATGTAGGCCTCGAAGGCGCGGAAGTTTCGGCTCTGGATCAGGTTGGCGAAATAGGACAGCTCCTGCGCAGCGATCTGGCCGCACACCGCCGATCCGAGCATGACGATGATGATCTGGCTGACCATGGCGGGCCACACCCGCGCGAGCGCGGGCGGCAGCACCACCCGCGCGAACACCTGCGCCCGCGACATGGCCAGGCTCAGGCCGGCTTCGATCTGGCCGCGCGGCGTGGCCTCGATGCCGGCGCGCACGATCTCGGCAGCATAGGCGCCGAGGTTGACCGTCATGGCGATCACCGACGCCACCTCCGGTGACAGGCGCAGCCCCAGGCTGGGCAGGCCGAAGAAGATGAAGAAGAGCTGCACGATGAACGGCGTGTTGCGGATGAGCTCGACATAGCCCGCCACGCACAGCCCCAACCCGCGCGGCCCCCAGGCGCGTGCCCAGCCGCACACCACGCCCACCGCGAGCCCGGCGGCCGCTGATGCGGCCGTGAGCGCGGCCGTGGCCGCCAGGCCGCGCAGCAGCAGCGGCCAGTCGACCAGCACCGCGGCAAAGTCCAGACTGACCACGGCGCCTCAGCGGTGCGGTGTCGCGGGCCGGATCGGCATCACTGAGGCAGATCGCCAGCCGGTCGCCCGAGCCACTTCTGCGCCAGCCGGTCGAGCTCGCCTGCGGCCTTGGCTGCGGCGATGATCTCGTTGACCCGCGCGCGCAGCTTGTCCTCGCCCTTGGCCACGCCAATGAAGTTGGGCGAGTCCTTGATGAGCAGCTTGTATTCGGCATTGAGCTGCGGATTGCGCTGCATCATGTTGCCGGCCACCGAGGCGCCGGTGGCGATGGCCTGAACCTGTCCCGACACGAAGGCCGACACCGTGGCGTTGTTGTCCTCGAAGCGGCGGATGTCGGCGTTCGCGGGGGCGAGCTTGCTGATCTCCATGTCCTCGATGGCGCCACGAGTGACGGCCACCGTCTTGCCGGCCAGATCGGCGAAGGACTTCACGTTCAGGGCCTTGGCCGCGAACACCGCCTGGAAGAAGGGCGAGTAGGCGGCAGTGAAGTCGATGACCTTCTCGCGTTCGGCGTTCTTGCCGAGGGTGGAGATCACCAGATGCGCCTTGCGGGTCTGCAGGTAGGGGATGCGATTGGCGCTGGTCACCGGCACGAGCTCAACGCGCGCCCCCAGGCGGGCCCCGATGAGATTGGCCATGTCGATGTCCAGCCCCTGCGGCTTCAGATCGATGCCGACGAAGCCGTAGGGCGGGAAGTCGGTGGGGATGGCGATGGTGATGGCCTTCTTCGCGAGGATCTCGTCGAGGGCGGCTTGCGCGAAGGCCATCGGCGTGGTCAGCACGGACAGCATGAGGCCGAGGGCGAGGGCGGTGCGGCGTTGCATGGCTGGGCTCCGGTTGGGGGCTGCGGGATTGCCGGACTGTAGCAAAGCCGGGCAAGCCCCTCGAGGGTCTGAAGTCGGGGACTAGAATACGGCTGACCCATCGAGCAACAACTCATGACCCACCGGACCAGCCAGTCGCAACCTGCATGCGGGATTTCGCACCGGCGCCGACTGGATCGACCGCAAGGGCTACGAGCTTCGTCCGGAAATCGGTGGCTCCGTGACCGCGTATCGCCAGGAAGGCTTCTCCGAACAGGGCAGCCCGATGTACGGCCGGACGCTCGATGCGACGCGCCCGGCGGCCTGCTTCAATTGGTCAGGGGCGCGTGCTTCGGTTTGCGGTATCTCTGGTAGTTGCCCCTGCCCGATGGCCCCACGCGGGCCACATCACTGCAGCGGTCGGTGTCACAGGAAGGGTTCTTCATGAAGCTCAGATGGCCGATGCATGTGCACCTGTCCACGCTGTTCGCCGGCATCTTCGTGCTGGTGGCAGCGGTCACTGCGGTGCAGGGCTACCGATCGACGCGTTTGATGCTGGAGTCCTCGGCGGCCGACCTGCTCGACGCTGTCGATCGCGAGGCCGATCATCAGCTCGAGCGTGCGATCGAGTCGGCCACCATGGCCACCGCCATCATCAGCCGTACCCGGCTCGGCTCTGGCAGCGATGTGCGCGAGCGACTGGAGGGGCTTCCTCTGCTGCAGGCCACCCTCGACTCCTCGTCCCCACTCACGTCGCTGTATCTTGGCTATGCCAATGGCGACATGCTGATGCTCAGGCGGTTGCACGATGCGGCCGATCAGACATTTTTCAAGGCTCCGCCCGAGGCCCGGTACGTGCTCCAGTCCATCGAGCACCGTGCCGGAGACCGGCGGGCGCGTTTCGTGTTTCTCGATGCCGCTCTGAAGCCGTTGCGCGAGGAGGATCGGCCCGACTATGCCGACGCCTACGACCCTCGCACGAGGCCGTGGTATCGCGATGCGCTCAGCCGTGGCGGCACCGTCACCAGCGAGCCCTATGTCTTCTTCACCACCCGCAAGGTAGGCATGACGGTTTCCACGCCGGTGCCTGGCGCGCCGGTGGTGGTGGGGGCTGACATCCGCCTGGAGACCCTGGGCGCGCTCTTCAAGTCGGCACGCCGGACGCCCGGAACACAGATGGCGCTCGTAACGCCCGATGGTCGACTGTTCGCCCATGAGGATCCACAGCGGCTCTATGTGATGGCCCCTGATGTGTCGGGGCAGCCGAGGATGCGGACCCTGGCCGAGTCGGGCATCCCGGTGCTGCAGGCACTCCATGGCACTGTTCAGGCCCTTGACCCCAAGGACAGCCACACCGCCACCCTGCAGGCCGATGGCCGCGACTGGCGAGTGTCGATCACGCCGATCGAGATCACCGGCGGCATCCCGCTGCATCTGGTGCTGGCCATCCCCGATGACGAACTGCTGGCGCAAGCTCATGCGGTGCGGGCCCGGTCTTTGTGGACTGCGCTGGCCATCGCGCTGGTGGCGGTCGCGGTGGTTGTTCTGGCCTCGCGTCGTGTTTCCACCCCGCTGCGCGGCCTGGCCGCTGAGGCTGACCTCGTCCGCCACTTCGATTTTTCTGCGCCTGTGACAGTCCGGTCGTCGATCACGGAGGTGGATGATCTGGCAACCACGATGGACGGCATGAAGGCCACGGTGCGCCGCTTCCTGACCCTCACGGAGGCGGTGGCGTCGGTGGCGGACTTCGAGCAGCTGTTGCCGCTGCTGCTGTCCGAGACTCTGGACGCCGCGGGTGCGCAGGCCGGGGTGCTGTACCTGGTGGATGAGGCGCGTCTGACGCCGGTGGCGGCACGCTGGGCTGATAGTGCACAGGGTATCGACGGTATCGCCGCCTTCTCGCTACCTGATGTGCAGACGCCCATGGGCATGGCTCTCACGCAGCAGCAGCCGAGCCTGGCGAATCTCGACCCCGCCCGGCGGCAGAGCCTGGGCCTGGCGGGCATCGCGGCTGCGCTCGACCATGCGCTTGCGGTGCCCTTGCTCAATCGTGAGCGCGAGCCGGTCGGGTGTCTCCTGCTCGTGCGCACCGAGGCCTTCGAGCCTGCCCAGGTGTCGTTCATCCGCGCGCTCTCGGGCTCGGCTGCCAGTTCGCTCGAGGCCCGCAACCTCATTCGCCAGCAGAAGGCGTTGTTCGAAGCCTTCATCAGGCTGATTGCCGGCGCCATCGATGCCAAGAGCCCGTACACCGGCGGGCACTGCGAGCGCGTGCCCGAACTCACCCGGATGCTCGCGGCTGCAGCCTGCGCGCAGCGCAGCGGGCCCTTTGCCGACTTCAGCCTGGATGATGCGGACTGGGAGGCGCTGCATGTGGCGTCCTGGCTGCACGACTGCGGCAAGATCACCACCCCCGAATATGTGGTGGACAAGGCCACCAAGCTCGAGACCCTGCACGACCGGATCCACGAGGTGCGCATGCGCTTCGAGGTGCTCAAGCGCGATGCCGAGATCGCCTGTCTTCGTGCCATTGCCGCGGGCGAGGACAAGCAACTCGCAGAGGCCGAGATGCGGGCAAGCCATCAGCAGCTCGATGAGGACTTCGCCTTCGTGGCTTCGTGCAACGAAGGTGGCGAGTTCATGGACCCCGCACGGCGCGATCGGCTCCTTGCCATTGCCGCACGCACCTGGCTGCGCACCCTCGATGACCGGATCGGCATCTCGGAGGAGGAGAAGCGGCGCAAGGCGCGCGAACCCGCGTCCTCACTGCCGGTGCAAGAGCCGCTGCTGGCCGACAAGCCCGAGCACCGAATCGAGCACGAGCCGGACCTCGGACGCGGCGTCGACCCGACCCGATTTGGCGTGCGCATGCCGGTGCCCGAACTGCGCTACAACCGCGGCGAGCTCTACAACCTCGGCATTGCCCGGGGAACGCTCACCAGCGAGGACCGCCACAAGATCAACGATCACATCGTGCAGACCATCGTCATGCTCTCGCAGCTTCCGTTTCCGAAGCACCTGCGTCAGGTGCCTGAATATGCCGGGGGGCACCACGAGAAGCTCGACGGCAGCGGCTATCCCCGCGGGCTGAGCGGGGCCCAGATGAGCCCGGTGGCCCGGATGATGGCGATCGCCGACATCTTCGAGGCCCTGACGGCGTCCGATCGACCCTACAAGAAGCACAAACTCCTCTCGGAGGCTCTGAAGATCATGGCCTTCATGGCCAGGGACCGGCACATCGATGCCGGACTCTTCGAACTCTTCCTGCATGAGAAGGTCTGGCGTGACTATGCCGTCCGGTTCCTGGACCCCGGGCAGATCGATGAGGTGGATGTCGAGAACCTCTTGCGGCTGGCAGCAGTGGCGCCGGCCTGAAAGGTCGGCGCGCGGTGTAGCCTGCGTCCGGCGGCGTCTTGCCGCTGCAACCTGCCACACCCTGACCATGTACACCCCCGCGCACTTTCGTGTCACTGATCCCGAGCTGCTCCACCGGATCATCCGGGAGCATCCTCTGGGCATCCTGGTCACCCCGACCGACGCCGGGATGGATGCCAACCACATTCCCTTCGAGTTCGACCCCGCCGCCGGGCCTGCCGGTCTGCTCACCGGCCATGTGGCGCGGGCCAACCCGGTGTGGCAGCAGTGCGCGGGCGGCGCCGATGTGCTGGTGATCTTCCGGGGCAACGAGAGCTACATCTCGCCGAACTGGTACCCCAGCAAGCACGAGACGCATCGGCTGGTGCCCACCTGGAACTACGAGGTGGTGCATGCGCATGGCCGTCTCACGGTGCGTGATGACGAGCGTTTCATCCGCGGGGTGCTTGCGCGCCTGACGCGCGCCCACGAGGCGCAGGAGCCCAGGCCCTGGAAGATGGGTGACTCGCCTGCCGACTACATCGAGGGCATGGTGAGGGCGGTCGTGGGCATCGAGATCATGATCACCCGTCTGGAGGGCAAGTCGAAGCTCAGCCAGAACCGTGAGGCGCGCGATGTGCAGGGTGCCGCAAGCACCCTGCGTGAGCGTGGCCGCCCAGACATGGCCGGCGCCATGGAAAGGCCGACGCGCCCCTGAGTGGATCTCCAGGGGCGCGAGCCGATCAGGGCTTGACGCGGGCCCAGCTGAACGGGCCGAACGAGGTTGCCGTCGAATCGAGCGTGGCCACCGACGGGTCGATAGTCAGCCTGAGGTACTCGAGGGGGTTGGCGGGGTTCGTGTGCACGACGATCCGGCGGAAGTTGGATACCTTGTACCCACCCGGCTGGTTGGTGTACGGGTCGGTGCTGGCGTTCGCCGTGCCGTAGACGTCCTTGTGGTAGGTGGCCGCCACCTTGTCGACCGAGGGATCGTTGCAGGCGACCGCGTCGGTGGCTGCGACGAGTGCAGCACCCACGGTGCCCGTGGCCGGCGCCTCCACCAGACAGGCAGCGCCCGGCATCAGCGGGTTGTCGACCCGGAAGTTGTGCGAGTCACCATTGATCAGCAGGACCGGCTTGCCGTAGGCCGCGGTGTTCGTGGCGATCCTGTCGATGAACTTCCGGTACTCGCTCAGATGCGCCTTGTTGACTCCATCCTGGTCCCACATGTCTGCCTGGATCATGAGCACCACGGCGACGTTCTTGTTGGCCACTGCCCGCGCGAACGCCGTGTCGATCCAGCGCAGATTGGCGGCCGTGCGAGTGGCGATCTCGTTGGCCTGCGCGTTGCTCATGGTCGGCGTGCCGTACCAGATGTCCGAGTTGTTGTTCGACCCGCCGGGGACGTTGAGCGTGACGAACATGACGCTGTTCGACTCGTACCAGACGTTCTCGACGAACTGCGCATCGGCAGGATAGTTGGGGTCGAATTCAAGTGCCTGGGAGTGCAGCGTGATCGGGTTGGCCCCCAGTGACTTGCCCGGCGCTGAGAAGAAGAGCGAGCGCACGAGGCCGAGATTGGCGAGGGGATCGCCCTTGGCGTAGGAGCCGCCGTCGGTCGTGACGTAATCGATCGCCGTGGTGACCGGGTTGTAGGTGCCTCCGCCTTCCTTCGCCTTGTGGCAGTCCGCCCATTCGTTGTCGCCGGGCACATAGACCAGCGGCATCCGGAACCCTTTCCACTGATTGAAGACGCCGAGGTTGTACGACTCCGTGCAGAACTCCTTGCCGGAGTGGATATCTCCGACATGCAGGGCCATCGAGAGGCTGCTGTCGGCGCTGAGGGCGGCGATGAATGCCGGATTCGCCTTGAACTGGGCGGTGTCACCGTAGGCGATGCCGTATGGCGAATCACCAATCACCGCGACCGTGAACTTGGTGCTGGTGGCGGTGGGGCTCGTGTCGCCGCAGCCGGCAATCGCGGCAAGCAGGCCGATGGCGAGTGTGGTTTTCAGTGTTCTGGTCATGATGATCGACTAGGAGGAGGAGCCCTCAGGGTCGTCCATGCGCATGACGCTTGCGTGACGGTGGCGGCGCCGCTGCCGCCCGCAGGTGATTCCGGAACGCTTTGCCGTCTGCCTGATCTCAGTGCGATGTCAGGTTCTGCGACGGCCAAACCGGCTCGCCCAGGTTGAGCATCAGCCGGTTGGCCCACGCGAAGATCGCGATCGCGTGGATGAGGTCGAGCATCTCGAGCCCGCTCAGGCCGCAGGCCGCCAGCGGCGCGAGATGCGCCGGCGCAAGGCGCGCCGGCTCGCGGGTCAGGGCGATGGCCAGCTGCACGATCGCGCGCTCGCGCGCGGTGGTGCCTGCGCTCTCGGGATCCTGGAAGACCTGGGCGATCACCGCATTGCGCTGGGTGAGCTGCTCGAAGCGCAGCGCGTGTACTGCCGCGCAGTAGACGCAGCCGTTGATGCGGGAGGTCACCGTGCTGCCCAGCTCGCGCTCGGCACGGCTCAGGCCACCGGGGGCGTACATGATCGCGTTGAAGGCCGCCGAGCGCTGTTCGAGGATGTGCGGCTGCTGCACCAGGGTGAGGTAGTAGTCCGAGGTGTTCGCGGTGGGGTGGCTTGCCTTGAGCACCGCACGCTGGTGCTCGGTGGCCTGCGCGGGATCGAGCACCGGCAGCCAGGCTTTCCAGTCGAGCGGCTCGCTGGTGAAGCCGTTGACCCGCACCGGTTCGCCGGGCGCGGGCAGATGCGCGGGATGGATGAAGGGCGCCTCGGGCGCGGCCTCGGTGGCCGCGGGCGCGGCCGACACGCCGTCGAGCGCCGCGAGCCCCGCCACCACCCGCACCTGATAGGCCACCAGACCGATCAGCTGCGCGAGCGTGACCACATCGGCCGTGCTCAGGCCCGCCGCGGGCAGGCCCAGCAGGCGTTCGCGCCCCGCGTCCTGCGGTCGCTCGGCGAGGGTGCGGGCAAAGCCCAGCAGCGCCTCGCGTCGCGGGCCGGGCGCGGGGCGCGGCCCGGCGGCTGCGAGCATCGCCGCAAAGCGCGCAGCCAGCGCGGCGCTGCCGCTGGCCTGCGCCACCTCGCAGGCGGCCTCCAGCCGCTCGGCAAGGCTCAGGCCGGGCAGCGCCGGGTCGAACACCGCCTGGTGCGCGGCCTGGCTGGCCTCGACCACGCGGGCGCGCTGCCGGCGCAGGCCATGCAGGGCGCTGCCGGGCGTTGCGCCCAGCGCGTCATCGAGGAAGTCGGCGTGAACGGGCGAGTTCATGGGCAGATCCGATGGGTGTGATCAGGCGGTGTCGGGCTGCGCGGACGACCACTCGTCACCCTGCAGTTCGGGCTCGTCGAAGCGCACCAGCGCCTCGAAGTGCTGTGCCACATCCTCGTTGAGCAGCCGGCCGGCCAGACCGCGCGCCAGGCGCTGAGCGCCATCGCTGATCTGCGGGATGTCGCCGGTGGTGGCGCCGTGCGAGAGGACGGCCGCGAAGTTGAAGCAGTGCACCCGCTCGAGCCCCGGACAGGCGCCGGGCTCGCGCGGCTGGAACTCGAACAGCGGGCCGAGGTCGGGGCTGTTGGCGAGCTCCTCGTCTTCCTGCTCGGGCGGTGCGGGGAAGCGATCGCGCCAGCGGCGCAGGTGCGGCGCGATCGCCGAGAACTCGGGGCGCTGCGCCCAGTCGATGCGGTAGCCGGTGGCAAAGACCACCTGATCGACGCAGACCGCGCCCTGCGGCGTGCGCAGTTCGATGCTGCCGTCGTCGGCGTGGCGCACGGCGGTGACGGGCGCGCCCAGCACGAAGCGCGCCCGGTCATGACGCGATACCCGCAGCACGCTCGCCCGTGGCGGGGGCACCTGCTCGCGGTTGATGTAGTGCCGGTAGCGCCACTTCCAGTCATCGGGCAGGTCCCAGAAACCGTGCGCCGTGCCGGGATTGCCGGCCGCCTTGCTCTTGTTGATGCGGGGCAGGTCTGCGCGCCTGATCAGCAGCGTCACCTGCGCCGCGCCATGCTCCAGGGCCTCGCCCGCGGCATCCATCGCCGAGGCGCCCGCGCCGATCACGGCCACCCGCTGGCCGCGCAGGCGCTCGCCGTCCCAGGCATGGCCGGTGTGCATCCAGCGCCCGGCCGGCAGTTGCTGCGCCCAGTCGGGCACCCAGGGGCCGCCCAGGCCGTCACGTCCGGTGGCCAGCACCACATGGCGGGCGTGGATCCATTCGGTGGCGCCGTTCGCACCCTCCGCGACGGCAACCCGCAGGCTCACCCCATCGGCGCGCGGCACCAGGCTCACGAGCCGCCGGTTGTTCTCGACCGGCAGGCCCAGCACCTGCCGGTACCAGTGCAGGTACTCGCCCCAGACCAGCCGCGGGATCTTGCCCAGGGCCTGCCAGGCCTGGGTGCCGTGGCCCGCCACGAACCACGCGCGAAAACTCAGCGAGGGAATGCCCAGGCAAGGGCCGGTGAGTTCCTTGGGTGAGCGCAAGGTGTCCATGCGCGCGGTGGTTGCCCAGGGGCCCTCGCGGCCTTCCGGCGCCTGATCGATCAGGCGGATCCGCAGACCGAGATGGCTGAGCGAGGCGCCCAGGGCCAGCCCGGCCATGCCCGCGCCCACCACCACCACATCGGCCACGGCCTGGCCCTGATGGGTGCTGGGCGGCACCCAGGGTCGGGCCGGCAGGCACAGGGTGTCGAGGTCTTCGCGCACCCGGGCGGCGAGCGCATCGAGCCCCGGCTTGCGGGCCTCGGCGGGTGCGGTGCCGGTGACTGGGGCCTCGCCGATGGCGGCCGCGGCGGCGGTGTCCACGTCAGTCCAGTGTGATGTTGGCCGCCTTCACCACCTCGGCCCACTTGGCGCGATTGGCCTTGACGGTGGCGCGGAACTGCTCCGGCGTCTCGATGCGCACGCTGTTGCCCGCGCTCTCGAGCCTGGCCTTGATCTCGGGGGTCTCGAGCACCTGGCGCAGCGCGCTGTTCAGCCGGTTCACGATCTTCGGCTCGGTGCCCTTGGGGGCGAACAGGCCGAACCAGATGGAGCTGTCGAACCCGCGGGTGCCGGCCAGGCCGCTGTCGGCGATGGTGGGCACCTCGGCGATCGCGGCCACGCGCCGGCTGGTGGTCACGCCCAGCAGGCGCACCTTGTCGGCCTTGTACTGCGCGAGCACGGTCTGCACCTGGTTCATGATGCAGCAGGTCTCGCCGCGCAGCACCGAGGCCATGGCCTCGGGGCCGCCCTTGTAGGGCACATGGACCATGTCCAGACCCGCTCGCGAATTGAACTCCGCGAAGGCCATGTGGGTGCCGGTGCCGTTGCCGGTGGACGCGAAATTGAAGCGGCCGGGGTTGGCCTTCACGGTATCCACGAACTCCTTGAGCGTGCGCACGTTGATCACCTCGGGGTTGATCGTGAGCACGTTGGAGACATCGAGGATGGGCGCCACCGGCACGAAGTCTGCCTCCACGTCGAAGGGCAGCTTGCGGTAGAGCGCGGCGTTGCTGCCGTGGGTGGCGGCGGTGCCGAACACCAGGGTGTAGCCATCGGGGCGCGCGCGGGCCACGTATTCGCTGGCGATGTTGCCGGCCGCGCCGGGCTTGTAGTCGATGATGATCGGCTGGCCCAGCGCCTTGCTCAGCGGCTCCTGGATCTGTCGGGCGACCACATCCACCCCCGAGCCGGCCGGGAAGGTCATCACCACGGTGATCGGCCGCACGGGCCAGTCGGGGGTCTGGGCTTGCGCCGGCAGGCTGGCGGCAAGCCAGAGCAGCAGGGGCAGCAGCGGCCGGGCGAGGTGGCGGAGAAGACGGGGCATGGCGGGCTTTCGGTTGAGCGGCCCGATGTTACCGCCGAAGCGGCACGGGGCGCGGCCGCGACCCCGCGCGCGCCCCGGCCCCGTGATGGCTCAGGCCGGTGCGAAGAAGGGCATCATCCGGCCCTCGGGCGCGGCCTGGAAACGCACCACCACCGGCTGGCCAAGGCGCAGGGCCTCGGGTGCGGCGTCGATGATGTTGGTCATGAGGGTGGGGCCTTCCTCGAGCGTGACATAGGCCAGCGTGTATTGCGGCTCGGCGCGACGCGCCGGGCTGAACGCGTAGAGCGTGCCGCGGCCACTGGCCTGGGTCCAGCGCACCCGGGCGCTGCCGCACAGCGGGCACATCGCCCGCGGATACCAGTGGGTGCGGCCGCAGTCTTCACAGAGCCTGAGCATCAGTCGACCCTGGGCGGCGGCTTCCCAGAACTCGCGGGTCTCGGGGAAGGCCGCGGCGAACGGGTCTTGCGCGAAGCCGCTGGGGGCGGCGGTGGTGTCGGTCATGGCTTACTCCCGTTCGAGGATGACGGTGGCGTGGGCGTGGCCGGGGCCGAGCACCAGGCCCGGACCGGCGGCCAGCGCGAGCCGGCAGTCCTTGACCTGCACGGCCGGATGCGCCTCGCCACGCAGCTGGCGCACGGCTTCGATCGCCTTGGTGATGCCGCCGCGGTTCATGGGGTGGTTGTTGCACAGGCCACCGCCATCGGTGTTCCAGGGCAGCTTGCCCACGCCGGAGATCAGGCCGCCATCGGCCACGAAACGTCCGCCCTCGCCCTTGGCGCAGAAGCCGAGGTCCTCGATCTGGTTGATCACCATGATGGTGAAGTTGTCGTAGATGGAGGCGTAGTCGATGTCGGCGGGGGTGATGCCGGCTTCGGCGAAGGCCGCCGGACCGGAGCGCTCGGCGCCGGTGCGGGTGAGGTCGATGTAGCCGCCGGTGGTGGTGTTCAGCGTCTGGCCGCAGCCGATCACCTTGACCACCGGGCGCTTGAGGCTGCGGGCGATCTCGGGCCGGGTGAGCACCAGCGCGCCGCCACCGTCGCTGATCACGCAGCAGTCGTGCCGACGCAGGGGGTCGGACACCACGGGCGAGTTCATGACCTCGTCGAGCGTGACCGGCTTGCGCAGCATGGCGTGCGGGTTGTGCCGGGCATGCTCGGCGGCGGCCACCTTCACCCAGGCGAGCTGCTCGAGCGTGGTGCCGTACTGATGCATGTGCCGCTGCATCATCATTCCGTAGATGCCGCCGATGGTCCACCGGAAGGCCGATTCCCAGATCGCCTCGGGGCGGTCCACGGGCGGCGGGCGAAAGGCGGTGCCGGTGGCCTGGCCGCTGGAACGCGGCTTGCCGGCCAGGGTGATGAGCGCCACCGAGCAGCGCCCCATCGCGATGGCGGTGGCCGCGTGCTCGATGTGCGCCAGGTAGGAGCAGCCACCCGATTCGGTGCCGTCGTACCAGCGCAACTTGCTGAGGTTGAGGTAGTCGGCCAGGTACATCGGACTGCCGCCCGGCGCATCGCCGGCGCAGAAGTAGCCATCGACATCGGACAGGCTCAGGCCGGCATCCTGCAGCGCGCCCGCGGCGCACTCGGCGTGCAGCTGGGCCACTGACTTGTCGGGCGCGAGCCGGGTGGGGTGTTCATAGGCGCCGACGATGCAGGCGCGATCTTTGATGGTCACGGGTGTGCCTCGGGTATCGGGGTTGGGCCGGGGGTGAGGGTCACCACCCCGGGCCATCGGCGGCCGGGATGCGCGGCCAGACCGGGATGATGGCCGATTCGGCCCGCGTTCGCCCCAGCCGCGCGCGGGATTGGAATGGCGCGCCGCGATCGGCGCGCGTCAGTAGCCGCGTTCGAGATCGACCGGATCCTCGGGCATCCCGCCGGCCTCCCAGGCCTTCAGGCTGCGCAGGAACTTGGCGAACACCGCCTGGCGGACCTGCGGGCTGATCGCGCAGGTGTGCGGCGTGAGGAACACCTTCGGATGCACGTAGAGCGGATGGCCCTCGGGCAAGGGCTCGGGCTCGGTCACGTCCAGGCTCGCCCAGCTCAGCCGGCCCGCGTCGAGCGCCTCGATCAGGGCCTGCTGGTCGACGAGGCTGCCGCGGGCCACGTTGATCAGGTGCAGGCCCGGGCGCGCGAGCGCGAGCGTGCGCGCGTTGACAACATGGCGCGTGGCCTCGGTGCCGGGTGCCACCAGCGCGAGGTGATCGCTGGTGGCCATCAGGTCCTCGATGCCGTCGGCCTGCTGCACGCCGTCCATGCCCAGGGCACCGGACTGACGACGCAGGGCCCGCACATGCATGCCCAGCGCAAGCGCCCGCCGCGCGAGCGCGCGACCGATGCCGCCAAAGCCGAACAGCCCGAGCGTGCTTCCGGCGAGTGCCGGCGCCGGCGTGCGCCGCCAGTCCTGACGCGTGCGCGCCCGCCGCTCGGGCAGACGCAGCGCGCGCTGCAGCACGCAGGCGAGCACCCAGTCGGCGATGGTCTCGGAGGAGGTGCCGTGGGCGCTCGTGACCAGCGGCCCGCGCAGCATCCACGGCGGATAGTTGTTGTAGCCGGTGGAGTTGAGCTGCACCCAGCGCAGTCCGTAGGGCCAGCCCGCAGGCTCGGGGCGCGCGCGCACCTCGGCCGACACCGGCACGGCGAGCAGCACCGAGGCCTGGGGCGGCAGCGGGCCGTCGAGCACCGGCGGCAATGACACGACGTCGAGATCGGGGCGCGCGGCGCGCAGCCAACCGTCGAACTCCTCGCCGAACTGGCTGGCGATCACAAGGCGGGACATGGGGCGATCCTGAGGGCGGTCGGCACGGAGCCGCGCATTATGGCGAAGTTCGTGCCAACGACTGCCGCGCTGTCGCGCGCAGTCAGTCCCTGCTGGCGGGCGCGTCGATGAACAGCACGGTCACCTCGGCCACCAGCCGCTCGCCGGCCATCAGCCGGCCATGCGCGAGCGTCTTGCGGCCGTCCTCCTCGGCGCGGTCGAGATGCACCTGCAGCCATTCGCCCTCGTCGGCAGCCGCGCGGTAGTCGATGGTCAGCCGCGCGGTCAGGCGCCGGCGACCGCCCGTGCGCGCCGCGAGCATGTAGCCGATGGCCACGTCGAGCAGCGTGGCCGTCACGCCGCCGTGCAGTCGCCCGCGTGCATTCAGGTGGGCGGGGCCGACCAGCAAACCGATCTCGAGCGCATCGCCATCGCCGCGGCTCATGAACCCGCCGAGGGCGTCGAGGACCGGGCTGCTGCGCAGGATGGGGCCGAAGCCGGGCGGCACCAGGGGCTTGTCGGTGCTCATGAGCGCGCCTACCAGCAGGCCTGGATCAGTTCGGCGAGCATGGCCTGCTCCTTGAGGAACTCGCGCTTCGGATCGGCGTTGAAGTTTTTCAGGGAGTGCGCGACCACGGCCGGCAGGCTTTCGCGCGGGATGCCGAGCTGCGAGATGCGCGTGGGCAGGCCCGCGGCCTGGAACACCCGCTCAAGCTCGGCGGCGGCGCGCTCCGGGGCGAGCGCGATGGATTCGTCGGGCTGCCAGACCCCCAGACCCTGCGCCATCTTTGCCATCGCGATCGGGTCACGCGGGCCGAGCCGTCGGACCACCGTCGGGGTGAGCGCGGTGTTGGCCTCGCCCTGGCCCACCTGCGGATGCAACTGGAAGATGCCGGTGGCAAAGCCGTAGACCACACGGCTCACCCAGTGCGTGCCGATCGGCCCGCCACCGTCATCGGCCTCGCGGTTCTGCAGGAAGGAAGCCGCGCAGGCGGCGATACGCGGCGCGGGGTCCTGGGTGTCGCCCACCTGCGAGAGCGCGAGTTGCGAGAGCCGAAAGGCCTGCTGGCGATCGCCTTCGCACAGGGGCGAAGTCTGCGGCGCGCCCAGGTTCACCACCGAGCGCCAGTACACCGAGGCGCAGGTGGTGCGCACCAGCGACACCGGCGCGGTCATGAGCGCGGCCGAATCCCAGAAGATGGCCACTGGCCGGGTCTTGGGATCGAAGAACTCCATGCGGTGCCCGCGCGCGGGATCCTTCACCGCCGAGCCCGCCCGGTTCTGCGCGCTGGTGGCGGCGGTGAGCACGTTGATGATGGGCACCTTGGGCGCGAGCAGCTTCGGGCTGATGGCCGCGCCGTGCTCGGGATACTGGGTGATCAGGGTGTCGACGGGCGCGGTCTCGGCCATCAGGATGGCCACCACGCGGGCGCCCTGCGTGACGCTGCCCGCGCCCACGCTGATCAGCAGATCGGCGTTCGCGTCCTTCGCGGCCTGGGCCGCGCGCACCACGGCATCGAGCGTGGTGTCCTTGTCCATCTCGTCGAACACGCCGGCGCAGGCCGTGCCGAGAATGGCGCGGATGCGCGCGATCAGGCCCAGGCTGCGCGACACCGTGCGGCCGCAGACGATGAAGGCGCGTTTCGCGCCGTGGCGCTTGAGTTCGGCGGGCAACTGCTCGAGGGCGTCTTCGCCGCTGTACAGGCGCAGCGGGTAGGACACGGCACGGAAGTCGTTCTGGTACTGGGGCGCGGTTGGGGTCATGGTTCCTAAAATAGCGCTGCTCGAAGACTCAGGCAAAGTGCCACATCCGGATTCCTCACGACCCTCTGTTCCAGGACGCCTCGATGCCCGATCTCTTCAGCCCGTACACCCTGAAGGGCGTGACCCTGCGCAACCGCATCGTCATGTCGCCCATGACGATGTACAACTCCGTCGACGGACGGCTCGACGACTATCACGTGAGCTACCTCGGCGCCCGCGCCGCCGGCGGATTCGCGCTGGTCTTCGGCGAGCAGATGGCGATCACGCCGGATGGCCGCACCACCACCTCGTGCGCCGGCATCTGGAGCGATGACCAGATCGAGGGGCATGCCCGGCTGTGCGCGATCATCAAGCGCATGGGGGCCGTGCCGGCCATCCAGTTGGGACACACCGGCCGCAAGGGCAGCGAACTGCCGCCGCACAAGGGCGCGTTTGGCGGGGGAGCAAAGAAGCAGCTGCCGCCCGACCATCCCGACGGCTGGACTTGCCGCGCGCCCTCGGCGATCCCGTTCGGCGGGCCAGGCCACCACCATCCAGTGCACGCGCTGAGCATCGACGAGATTGCGCAGCTGCATGAGGCCTATGCGCAGGCCGCGCGCCGCGCGCTCGAGGCGGGTTATCAGTGGCTGGAGATGCACTACGCGCACGGCTATCTCGGGGCGAGCTTCCTGTCGCCACTGGCCAATCAGCGCACCGATCGCTACGGCGGCAGCCTGGAGAATCGCGTGCGTTTCCATCTGGAGGCGCTCGATGCCGTGCGCGCCGTCTGGCCCGAGCATTACCCCCTGACCATGCGGCTGGGCTGCGACGACTTTCACCCCGAGGGTACGCAGTTCGACGACGCGCTCGTCGCGGTGCGGATGATGAAGAGCCACGGCCTGGATCTGGCCGACCTCTCGATGGGGGGCAATGCCAGCAGGCCGGTGAATGCGCCGTTCAACGAGGTGGGCTTCATGCTCGGGCGCGCGCACCGTGTGCGGCAGGAGGTGGGCATCCCGGTGGCCACCAGCTGGAACCTCGGCATACCGCGCAATGCCGATCAGGCCATCCGCGAGGAGCGCGTCGATCTGGTGATGCTGGGCCGCCCGGCCCTGGCCAATCCGCACTGGCCGGTGTGGGCGGCGCGCGAACTCGGCCATGCCGCGCCGTTTTCGCTGGTGCCCGAGGACTGGCGCTGGTGGCTGGAGAACTTCCGGGGGCATGAGCCGAGCATCGGATTGCCGGCGCCGAACCGCCAGTGAGGCTGGCCGCCCGGGGCTGCCAGCGGTGATGCCGGCAGGCGCCCCGCGGGTTCATCCCCCGGCGCCCGAGAGTGTCCTCGCGGCGTGCTCGCGCGCGCCGGCATAGTCGGCCTTGCCGTTCGGGGCACGGAACATCCGGGCCACCGGCACCACCCGCTTGGGGGTCTTGTAGCCCGCGAGTTGCCCCCGCACATGGGCGCGCAGCGCGTCTTCGTCGAGGGCTGCTTGGGCGCGCAGTTCGACCACGGCGGTGACCACCTGGCCCCATTTCTCGTCGGGCAAGCCCACCACCAGCGCGTCCTCGACATCGGGGTGCTGCTTGAGCACCTCCTCGACCTCCTCGGGGAACACCTTCTCGCCGGCGGTGTTGATGCATCCGCTGCCACGGCCGAGCAGGGTGATGGTGCCGTCGGTCTCGACCGTGCAGAAGTCGCCGGGGATGGAGTAGCGCACGCCATTCACGGTGCGGAAGGTGGCGGCGGTCTTGACCGGGTCCTTGTAGTAGCCCTCGGGGATGGCACCGGCGCGGGCGATCATGCCGATCTCGCCGGTGCCGCGCCCGACCTCCTGGCCCGCGTCATTGAAGACCTTCACGTCATCGCCGATCTGGAAGCGGGCGGTCTGCACCGCCCCGGCCGCGGTCATCACCGACAGGCCGAAGCCCACCGCTTCGGAAGACCCGAAGGAGTCGAGCAGCGTGGCCTGCGGCAGGTGGCGCAGCAGCGCCTGCTTCACCTCGAGGCTCCACATCGTGCCCGAGGAGATCATCGAGAGGACGCAGGCGAGATCGCGACGCCCGCCGAGTTCGTCGAGGGCGCGCGTCATCGGCCGGGCGAATGCGTCGCCCACGATCACGATCTGATCGACCCGATGGTTTTCCACCGCGGCCCACAGCTCCTGCGCATCGAAGTGCGCGCTCGGCAAGGTGACCACGGTGCCGCCCGAGACCAGCGCGGAGATGGCGGTGAGCAGGCCGGTGCCGTGCATGAGCGGACACGCGGGCAGGTTGATCGGGCCGCGCCCGTTCTCGCGCACGATGGAGAGATGGTCCGGCAGGTCCTGGGGCACGCGCACCACCAGCGCCGGGTTGATCAGCCCGCGGCGCAGCGCGTCCTGGGACCACATCACGCCCTTGGGCATGCCGGTGGTGCCGCCGGTGTAGATGAAGAACTGGTCGTCGGGAGAGCGGGTGATGTCGAGCGGCTGATCGGAGCCGGTCTGCGCCACGGACTCGAAGGACCGGGCGAAATCGGGAACGGGCTCGGCCGAGCCGTCTTCCACCACCCACCACCGCTTCACGCCCGGCAGGCCGGGCGCGATCTGCGCCACCAGCGGCGAGAACTCGCGACCGAACACCACCGTGGTGGCATCGGCGTTCTCGAGGATGTAGGTGACCTCGCGCGCGGCATAGCGGTAGTTGACGTTGACATGCACCTGCCGCGCCTTGAAGCCCGCGATCACGCCCTCGAGGTAGGCGGGATGGTTGCGCAGGTAGAAGGCGATCTTCTCGCCCGGCTGCGCGCCCTCGGCCACCAGGGCGCGCCCGAGTCGGTTGGTGCGCGCGGTGAGCTCGCCCCAGGTGATCGTGCGTCCGGCATGCGCGAGCGCGGTCTGCTGCGCGGGCACCACCGTGGCCAGGGCATCGAACAGGTCGCCGTAGTTCCAGATGCCGGTGCGCATCGTCGCGGTCATGGGGGCAGTCTCCTGAAGGGGTGACGCGGCGAGGGGTCGGTCCTTGCCGCAGCGCGACCTTAGCAGGGGCCGCGATCGGCTCGACCGGTACGCCCGCGGGAACGAGACGCCTGCCGGGTGCCGGGTTTGACAGGCGGCCGCACGCGGATCACCGTGCAGAGCCCTGCCTGCAACCGAGCCCCGTCATGCCCGACTTCCCCTTGCCCAATGCCTCCCAGGACCTCACCGGCCAGGTTGCCCTGGTCACCGGCGCATCGGCCGGTCTGGGCCGGCGCTTTGCCCGTGTGCTGGCCGCTGCCGGCGCCACCGTGGCGGTGGCCGCCCGCCGTCTCGACCGGCTCGAGGAACTCGCCGCGGAGATTCGCGCCGCGGGCGGTCGCGCCCTGCCGCTGGCGCTCGATGTGACCGATGCGGACCAGCTCATCGATGTGGTGGCCCGCGCCGAGGCCGCGCTGGGCACGGTGACCATCCTGGTCAACAACGCCGGCATTCCCGATGCGCAGCGCGCCCACAAGATGTCGATGGAGCTCATCGATCGCGTGCTCGACATCAACGTGCGCGCGCCGTGGATCCTGTCGTGCGAGGTGGCGCGCCGGCTGATGGCCGCCGAAAAGCCCGGGCGCATCGTCAATCTCGCCTCGCGCGCCGCCTATGCCTACGACGGCCGGGGCGCGGCTCTCTACGCCACCTCCAAGATGGCGGTGGTGCGCATGACCGAGACGCTGGCCGTGGAGTGGGCCCGCTTCCACATCAACGTGAATGCGATCGCGCCCGGCGCCTTCTCCTCGGAGATGATGGACGGGATGCTCTCGCGCATGGGCGACATCACGAAGAACTTCCCGCGGCCCCGCCTGGGCGATCCTGCCCAGCTCGACAGCACGCTGCTGTTCCTGGTGTCACCGGCCTCGGAGTTCGTCACCGGCACCACGGTGCGGGTGGACGACGCGCAGGGCGGTCGCTGAGGGCGAGCCGCGCGCGGCGGCCTCAGCCGCCGGCCACGCCCTGCGTGTTCACGTAGAGCGCATACAGCGACCGGCTGGCCGCCATGAACAGCCGATTGCGCGCCGGGCCGCCGAAGCAGACATTGGCGCAACGCTCGGGCAGCCGGATGCGGCCGATGAGCCTGCCCTGCGGCGAGAACACATGCACGCCGTCCAGGCCGTCGCTGCCCATGCCCCAGCCGCACCAGAGGTTGCCGTCCACATCCACGCGAAACCCGTCGGGCGTGCCCGGCCCGGCATCGATGAAGGTGCGCTTGCCCGAGAGCGAGCAGCCGTCGTCGCCGACATCGAAGGCGAGGATGAGCCGGTTCGGGCGCGCCCGCGACTCGACCACATAGAGCTGCTTCTCGTCCGGCGAGAACGCGAGTCCGTTCGGGCCGCGGAGATCCTGGGCCACCGCGCGCACCTCGCCGGATACCGGGTCGATGCGGTACACATGCATGCCGAGTTCGGGCTCGGCGCGGTGGCCCTCGTAGTGGCCCAGGATGCCGAAGGGCGGATCGGTGAACCACACCGAGCCGTCGGACTTCACCACCACGTCGTTGGGCGAGTTCAGGCGCCGGCCGTCGATGCGATCGGCGAGCACGGTGAGCGAGCCGTCGTACTCGGTGCGCACCACCCGGCGCCCGCCATGCTCGCAAGTGATGAGCCGACCTTGACGATCGCGGGTGTTGCCGTTGGCAAAGCCCGAGGGCGCACGGAACACCGACACCGCGCCGGTCTCCTCTTCCCACTTCATGATGCGGTTGTTGGGGATGTCGCTCCACAGCAGGAAGCGGCCGTCACCGAACCAGACCGGCCCCTCGGCCCAGCGAAAGCCGGTGGCCAGGCGCTCGACCCCGGCATTGAAGAGTCGGTAGGGCTCGAAGGCCGGGTCGATGATCTCGACGGCGGGATCGGGGTAGCGGTTTTCGGATGGGGACATCGGGCAGTCTCCGGGTAGCCGCGCCGGCCGGCCGCGCGCGGGCAGGTAAAGTCGGGGGACGATACACCAGCAGGGCCGGCGGGCTTCTGGGGCGCATCCTGCGAGGGGAGGGCGATCGATGCGACGAATCATGATCACCGGCGCGGCGGGCCTGATCGGCCGGATGCTGCGCGCGCGCTGGCAGGGCCGCTGGCCGATGGTGCTGGTGGACCGGGTCCAGATGGATCCGGCCGGACCTGACGAGACGGTGGTGCGTTGCGACCTCACCGATGCCCTCGCGATGCGGCAGGCGATGCAGGGCGTGGATGCGGTCGTTCATCTGGGGGGCGTCTCCACCGAGGCACCCTGGGACGCGATCCGAGACGCCAACATCGAGGCCTGCTACCAGACCTTCGAGGCGGCGCGGATCGCCGGCGTGCGCCGGATGGTGTTCGCCTCATCGAACCACGCCATCGGCTTCTACCCGCGCGCCACGCCGCTCGATGGCAGCGAGGCGGTGCGGCCCGACACCCGCTATGGCGTGTCCAAGGTCTTCGGCGAGGCGCTGGCGCGCTACTACGCCGACAAGTTCGGCCTGAGCGCGGTGTGCCTGCGCATCGGCACCGCCCGCCAGCCTGATGAACCCGGCGAACGTCGCCATCTCGCCACCTGGATCAGCCACCGCGACCTGGCCCAGCTCATCGAGCGCGCGATCGAGGCCGACATCCACTTCGAGATCGTGTTCGGGGCCTCGCGCAATCGCGAGGGCTGGTGGCCCGACGAGGCCGCGCGCCGGATCGGCTACCAGCCCGAGGACAGCGCCGACGACTGGCGCGAGCGCGTCGCCGAGCACGCGAACGATCGCGACCCGATTGCCCGGGATCTGCAGGGCGGCATCTTCTGCAGCTGGGAGAACACCCGTTCCCGGGCGCGTTAGCGGGGCCGCCGCAGCGGCGCCGCCTAGAGCACCAGCCCGCTCTCGTCGTCGATCAGGTGCATGTTCTGCAGCTTGGCGGTGAGCAGGATCTGCCGGCCCGGGCTGGCGTCGACATCGGGGCTGATCTTGCCGCAGACGGTCACGTCGCCGAGGGGGAAGTAGATCAGGGTCTCCATGCCCATGGGCTCGCTCACCTCCAGTGGTACCGTGAAGCTCTGGCCGGCCACCGCGCCGGTGGTGGCGGCGTCGGTGAGGTGTTCGGGGCGCAGGCCGAGCAGCAGCCGCGGCTTGCCCGCGTGTGCCTCGTACTTGGCGACGCGATCGGCCGGCACCTGCAGGGTGATGCCCGCGCCCAGATCGAGCTGCAATCCGTCGCCGGCCCGGGCGAGCGTCACCGGCATCATGTTCATGGCCGGCGAACCGATGAAGCCGGCCACGAAGCGCGTGCGCGGGCTGTGATAGAGCTCCTGGGGCGTGCCCACCTGCTCGATCACGCCGTGGTTCATGACCACCACCCGATCGGCCAGGGTCATGGCCTCGACCTGGTCGTGCGTGACGTAGACCGTGGTGGTGCGCACCTTCTGGTGGACCTTCTTGATCTCGGTGCGCATCTGCACGCGCAGCTTGGCGTCCAGGTTGGACAGCGGCTCGTCGAACAGGAACACCGCCGGGTCGCGCACGATGGCGCGCCCCATCGCCACCCGCTGGCGCTGGCCGCCGGAGAGCTGCTTGGGCTTGCGCTGCAGCAGCGGTACGATGTCGAGGATGCGCGCGGCTTCCTGCACCCGACGGTCGATCTCGGCCTTGTCGACCCGCTTGAGCTTCAGGCCGAAGGACATGTTCTCGTAGACCGACATGTGCGGGTAGAGCGCGTAGTTCTGGAAGACCATCGCGATGTTGCGGTCCTTGGGCGGCACGTCGTTGACCACATCCTCGCCGATCAGCACCTCGCCATCGGAGATGTCCTCCAGGCCGGCGATCATGCGCAGGGTGGTGGTCTTGCCGCAGCCCGAGGGCCCCACCAGCACCAGGAACTCCTTGTCGTGGATCTCGAGGTCGATGCCGCGAACCGCCAGCGTCTCGTCGTAGTACTTGACGACCTTCTTCAGCGTCACCTTGGCCATGGCCTTGTCTCTCCGGGTGGGGCTTGCGTCAGCCCTTCGTCGCGCCGGCGGTCAGGCCGGCGATGTAGTAGTCCATCAGGAATGCATAGATCACCAGCGGTGGCGCGGCGCCGATCAGCGCGCCCGCCATGATCTGCCCCCAGTTGAAGACATCGCCCTTGATCAGCGTGGTGATGATGCCCACCGGCAGGACGAGCTGTTCGGTGGAGGTGGTGAAGGCCAGCGGATACAGGAACTGCGCCCACGACACGGTGAACGCGAAGATGGTCGCTGCGATGATGCCGGGCACCGCCACCGGGATGAAGATCCGGGTGAGGGTCTGCAGCCAGTTGGCTCCGTCGATCAGCGCGGCCTCGTCGAGCTCCTTGGGGATGCTCGCGAAGTAGCCGATCATGATCCAGGTGCAGAACGGCACGGTGAGCGTGGGGTACAGCACGATCAGCACCCACCACTGATTGATCAGCTCGATGCCGATGGTCTCCTTCACCCAGGCGAACATCTTGAAGAGCGGGATGAACAGCAGGGTCTCGGGGATGAGATAGGTGAGGAAGACCCCTGTGGCCAGGGTGGCCGAGCCCCAGAACTTCATGCGGGCCAGCGAGAAGGCCGCCAGCACGCTGACGATCATGGTGATGATCACCACGATGATCGAGACGATCGCCGAGTTGAAGAAGAACCGGATGAACACCGAGTCGGTGAGCAGCGTGGTGAAGTTGTCCAGCGTGGGCGAGAGCACCACCCAGGGGCTGAGCCCGGCGGAGATCTCGGCGCTGGTCTTCAGCCCGGTGACCAGCATGTAGATGGGTGGCGTGAGAAAGAAGATCGCGAACACCACCAGGAAGAAGTACGACCAGACCAGCGCCCGCCGGCGGTCGCGCGACATGCTGCCGTAGCGGGCGGCGGCGGGAGTGGAGATGGCTGCTTGGCTCATGTCAGGCCTCGTTTCCGCGCTTGTTGACATCGCGCAGGATGAACGCTGCGGCGACGCCGAGAATGGGCACCATGAAGAGCGAGATGGTCGCGCCCAGCGGAATGTCACCGCCCTCGATGCCCAGCTTGAAGGCCCAGGTGGCGAACACATGGGTCGTGTCCACCGGGCCGCCGGCCGTGAGCACCCGCACGATGTCGAAGTTGGCGAAGGTGACGATCAGCGAGAACAGCACCGTGATCGAGATGATGTTGCGCATCATCGGCAGGGTGATGTACCAGATGCGCTGCCACCAGTTGGCGCCGTCGATGGAGGCGGCCTCGAAGAGCTGGTCGGGCACCGACTTGAGCGCCGCCAGGTACATGATCATGAAGAAGGGCGCGCCGATCCAGATGTTGACCAGGATGACCGAGAAGCGCGCCCAGTCGGTCTCGCCGGTCCAGGGGATGGCGGCCACGCCGAACTTGGCGAGGATCCAATTGAACGCGCTGTAGGACGGGTCGAAGAGCCACAGCCAGGCCAGCGTGCTCATGGCGGGCGGAATCACCCAGGGCACGAGCAGCATGCCGCGCCACTTGCGCTGCCCCTTGGCCGGGATGTTGTGCACGAAGTGGGCCACCACGAAGCCGATGATCGCCTTGAAGACCACCGCGGTCACGGCGAAGATCACCGACTGCTTGACCACCATCCAGAAGGTCTCGCGCCCGAACAGGAACTCGAAGTTGCCCAGGCCCACGAAGCGCTCCATGCCCTTGTTCAGCATGGACAGGTGGATGGCATAGCCCGCCGGGTAGGCCACCAGGCAGGCGATGATCAGGATCAGCGGCAAGGCCATCAGGAAGGCGATGGTGGACTTGCGCTGGAAGAATCTTTCCAGGGTCATCGGGCGCCGTCGTGCGGACGCGCGAGGACCGCCGGTGACGGCGTCGGTCAAGGGAGTCTCCCGGAAGGGGGGATGCGATCCATGCGTGCCGGCCGCCTGAAGGCCGCCCGGCACGGTGGCCGGGCGGCGCGGCAGGGTATGGCGGCAGAGCTGCCGGTCAGACGCGCATGAAGCCTTCCAGCTCCCGCGAGGCCCAGTCGATGGTCTTCTCGATGTTCTCGCCCTTGGCGTGGCGCACCACCATCTTGGTCATCAGGCCCTGGGTGTAGATCTGGTTGGCGATCTTGGGATTGGCGGGTGTGCCGGCGATCGACAGGGTCTGGTGATTGTGCGGGTTGGGATAGTGGTAGAGCGTTCCCTTGGGCGGGCCGGCCTCGGCCCAGGTGGGCAGCGTGGTGAGGTTGGCGAAGGAGGGCAGGTCGTAGCCACCGCTGGCCGCGACCATCTTGCCGACCGCCTCCTTGGTGGAGAGGTGCCGCAGCAGGCTCTTGGAGGCCGCCTTGTTCTTGCTGAAGCTCCAGATGCCCCAGAAGAACGGCAGGAAGGGCGCGAAGCGGCCCTTGGGCCCGCTGGGAAAGCCGTGGGTCCAGAGCTGCTCGGCGATCTGTGGCGCGTCGCGCTTGGCCACCGCCCAGGCGCTGGGCGGGTTCATGATCATGGCGCCCTTGCCCGACACCAGCCATTTGTTGTTCGAGGCGTCGTCCCAGGCCGGCACGTCGGGCGGCAGGAACTCCATCAGGCGCTTGAGGTAGTCGAGCGCCTGGCGAACCGGGTCGGTGCGCACGGTGAGGTTGCCCTTGGCGTCGATCAGGGTGGCGCCGAAGGCCTGGAAGAACGCGCCGCAGGTGTCCACCGAATCGGAAGTCTGGCCGAAGCCGATGCCGAAGGGTACGCCGGCCTTGTGGCAGGCCTGCGCGGCCTTCAGGAAGGTATCCATGTTCCAGCCGTCGGCCTTGGGGGCACTGCCCGCCGGGTACATGGCGCGGATGTCGATGCCGGCGTGCTGCTGCAGCAGGTCGATGCGCGAGCAGGGGCCCTTGATCTGGCTGCCCGCGGTGGCCGGCACCGCCAGCCAGCGACCGTTGACCTTGCCGAGGTACTCCACGGTGCCGCTGACCGCGCCGTGTTCCTTGATGAGGTCCTTCATGATGTCGTCGACCGGCTCGAGCAGCTTGGCCTGATCGGCGGGCTGCCAGGTGGGGAAGGCGAGGATGTCGTGTCCCGACTTGGCCTGCGCCTCGGCGGCGATCGTGAGCAGGTTCTTGTTGCCCTGCGAGGTGATGTAGTCGATCTTGACCTCGACCTTTTCCTTCGCGCCCCATTCCTTGACCAGGTCGGTGGTGGCCTGGTTGGCTCCGGGCACCCAGTGGTCCCAGAACCCGATGGAGATCGAGCCGGCTGCGCGCGAGGTGTGCACATAGGGCGCGGCGAGGGCGGCGGTGGACACCTGCGCGGAACGGCGGATGAACTGGCGTCGGCTGTCGGACGTGCGGGACATGGGGGTCTCCTCCATGGGTCTGCGGTGATGCCCGGACGGCCGGGCGGACGGTGAATCCGGGGGCGCATGCCGGACCCTGAACGCCGGACGGCCGTGCCTCTTGCTTTTCGGATGAGCCGACGGACCAGCGTCCGCGGGCACGACCACGCTATGTCGGCGGTGGGCAGATGTCAACGCGCGATCGCGCATTGCGGATCGCCCCTGGCCTTCTGGCGGGCGCCGCGAGGCGGATTCCGCTTTCCCCGGGCGCAGGCTTGGCGCCTGCGCCGGGCCGGTCGAGACTTTCGCGCCGGTCGGCACCTGTCGGTGCCTGCCGCATCCAACCCTCCCACGCCAAGGACACCCCACATGCGCGAGAACACCGTCAAGACCATCTGGAAGCAGGGCGGCGCCGTCATCAACGGCTGGCTGGGCATTCCCAGCTCGGTGGCTGCCGAGAACATGGCGCAGGCCGGCTGGGATTCGCTCACCTGCGACCTGCAGCACGGTCTGGTCGATTACCAGGCGGCGGTACCCATGCTGCAGGCGATCAGCACCACCGGCACCACCCCGATGGCGCGCGTGCCCTGGAACGAGCCGGGCATCATCATGAAGCTGCTCGACGCGGGCTGCTACGGGATCATCTGCCCGATGATCAACTCGCGCGCCGAGTGCGAGGCCCTGGTGGGCGCGATGCGCTACGCGCCCAAGGGCTTTCGCAGCTTCGGGCCCACCCGCGCGATGTGGTACGCCGGCGGCGACTACGCCACGCAGGCCAACGACAACCTGCTGGCCATCGCGATGATCGAGACCCGCAAGGCGATGGACAATCTCGACGAGATCCTGAGCACCCCGGGGCTCGATGGCATCTACGTGGGGCCCTCCGATCTCGCGCTCTCGCTGGGCGGCGTGCCCAAGCTCGACCAGACCGACCCGCCGATCGTCGATGCCATCCGCCGCATCGTGGCCGCCGCGAAGAAGCACGGCGTGCACGCCGGCATCCACTGCGGCACCACCGCCTACGCGCGGCAGGCGATCGCCTGGGGGTTCCAGCTGGTGACCATCGCGGCCGACAACGCGCTGCTGGCCAATGCGGCTCGCACCGCGGTCACCGAGATGAAGGGCGCCCCGGTCACGCCGGGATCGGCGGGGCCGTACTGACCTGCACCAGCCGCTTGCCCATGGCCTCGCCGCGCAGCATGCCCAGCAGCGCGGCGGGCGCCTGCGCCAGGCCGTGCACGATGTCTTCGTGAAAGCGCATCTCGCCCGTGCCGAACCAGGCCGCGGCGCGCTGCTGGTAGGCGGCGAGCTTGTGGACGTGGTCGTACACGATGAAGCCGGTCATGGTGATGCGCTTTGACACCAGCAGCTGCATGCCCCTGACGCCGCTGTCCTCGGTCTCGTTGTAGCGCGAGATCATGCCGCAGATGGGGAAGCGCGCGCCGACATTGGCGTGACGCAGCGCCGCCTCCAGCGTGGTGCCGCCCACGTTGTCGAGGTACACGTCGATGCCGTTCGGGCACAGCTCGCGCAGCGCCGCGTCGATGTCCTGTCGCTTGTAGTTGAAGCCGGCGTGATAGCCGCAGTGGCGCAGCACGAAGTCGAGCTTGTCGTCGCTGCCCACCGAGCCGATCACGCGGGCCCCGGCCTGGCGCGCGAATTGCCCCGCGAGCTGGCCGATGGTGCCGGCCGCCGACGAGATGTAGACCGTGTCGCCAGGCGTGACCTTGCCGAGCTCGACCACGCCCACCCAGGCGGTGAGCCCGGGCATGCCCATCGCCGAGATGGCGAGGCTGGGCCGGCCGAGCGCCGGATCGATGCGGTGCAGGCCCTCGCCGCGCGGCACGAGCACGCGCAGCGACCAGTCGAGAAAGCCCCACACGAACTCGCCCTCGCGAAAGCGCTCGTTGCGCGAGGCGATCACCCGACCGACCACGCGCGAGACGATGGGGCGGTCGAGCGCGAAACCCGGCGCGTACGAGGGGCCCTCGTTCATGCGGCCGCGCAGATAGGGGTCCAGTGACAGCCAGATCGCCTGCACCACCACATCCTGCGGGCCGCAGGCCGGTTCGGGGCAGGGTTCGAGGCGGAAGCAGGATTCATCGGGCCAGCCGCTGGGGCGGCGGGCGAGCACGATGCGCTGGTTGGGTTCGTGGGCGTCTGGGTGCGATTGGGTCACGGCGCGGGCTCCGGGCAGGATGACGCACTGTAGCGCCGGCGCGGCCGCGCCGCGCGCCGGAGACTTCCGGAACGGCGCTGCCCGCGTCCGGCTTGCCGCCTCCGGCCCCGCGGGCAATGATGAACCGGCCCCTTCCATGAAGCGGCCCCTTCTCCTGCCGCATTCAGCGCATCAGGCGCATCCACCGCATTCACCGCACCCACCGGAGCCCCGCATGGCCGACGCCGACTTCCAGACCCTGCTCTATGACATCCCCGAGCCGGGCATCGCCCGCATCCGCCTGAACCGCCCCGATCGGGCCAACGCCCAGGACACCGCGCTGCTCTACGAGCTCAACGAGGCCTTCGACCGCGCGGCGCATGACGACGAGGTGCGGGTGATCATCCTGGCCGCCGAGGGCAAGCATTTCTCGGCCGGCCACGATCTGGCCGAGAACGACAGCGCGGGCGCGATGCGCCGGTATCGCACCGTGGGCACGATGTGCGGTTTCGGCTGCGCCGGCGCCGAGGCCCAGATGGCGCGCGAGGAGGAGATCTACACCGGCTTCTGCGAGCGCTGGCGCAACATCCCCAAGCCCACGATCGCGGCGGTGCAGGGCAAGTGCATCGCCGGCGGGCTGATGCTCGCCTGGCCCTGCGACCTGATCGTGGCCAGCGATGACGCGTCGTTCGCCGACCCGGTGGTCAGTTTCGGGGTGGGCGGCGTGGAGTGGTTCCACCATGTGGAGGAACTCGGCGCGCGCAAGGCCAAGGAGCTGCTGTTCACCGGCGACGCGATCGGCGCCGCCGATGCGCTCAAGCTGGGCATGGTCAATCAGGTGGTGCCGCGCGAGCAGCTTCAGGAGGCCACCATGGCGCTGGCCCGCAAGATCGCGTCGAAGTCGCGCTTCGCGCTGAAGATGGCCAAGCTCGCCATCAATGGCGTGGCCGATGCCTCGGGCCGCGACATCGCCATGAAGAACGCGTTCCACCTGCACCAGCTTGCCCACACCCACAACCTGAAGGTGTTCGGCATGCTCATCGACCCCACCGGCCTGCCCGAGGCCACCCGCAAGGCGATGGCCGCCCGGCTTGCCGCGCGCGAGCAGGCCGGCTCGCCGGGCGCGGGCTGATCAGCCCGCCGCCACCACCTCCACCCGGGTGTCGTTGAAGCAGGCGCCGTCGGCGAGGTCGCTGCGGCGATCGGCGCTCACCAGGGCGCTGATGGTGCGCCCGGTGGGGCTGGTGGCCAGCCAGGCGCCCTTCTCGGAGGACACCACGCCCGGCGGCACGCGGTCGGTGATGCGCAGGGGCAGTTCCACCTCGCCCAGCGCATTGCGCACCCGCACGCGCCGTGCCTCGTTCAGGCCGCGGGCCTGCGCGTCTTGCGGATGCATCAGCAGTGCCGGGGCTTCGTCGGGGCGCCCGCCGCTGCCCAGCAGCGTGGATGACACCCGCTGATCGGAGGCCGGCGAGATCAGCGCCAGGCCCTCGGTCTCGGCCGGCTGGTAGCCGGGCAGGCGCTGCGCGGCACCCCAGCGCGCGGCCAGGGTGTCGGAGGCGAGCTCGATGCGGCCGCTGGGCGTGGCCGGCATCTGGTTGACCATGAGCGCCAGCGGCGCGCCATCGTCGGCGCTCATGCGCAGCGCCTGCCCGAGCGGCAGGCGGCTGGGCTGGTGCCCGCGCAGGCGCGGGTGATCGGGGATCAGCGCGGCGTCCATCAGCGCGGCGTCATCGTCCTGGAAGCAGGGCTCCTGGAAGCCGAAGCGCGCCGCCAGCCGCCGGAAGATCTCGGTGTTGGGCAGCGCTTCGCCGGGCGGAGGCAGCACCGGCTCGGCGCGCTGCAGCCAGTGCTGGCCGTAGGCGGCGTAGAGGTCGGGGCTCTCGAAGCTGCCGGCCGCCGGCAGCACGATGTCGCACCAGGCCATGCTCTCGGTCATGGCGATCTCGATGCCGCAGGTGAAGATCTCCTCGCGGGCGAGACCGCGGATGACGCGGTCCTGGTCGGGCAGCACCACCACCGGGTTGTGGTTGTAGATGAACACCGCGCGGATCGGCGGATCGACCGGGTCTTCGAGCAGCAGCCGGCCGGCGTCGATCAGGTTGAGGGTGCGCGTGCCAGGGGGCAGCAGGTCGGGCCGGGTGAGCGCTGCCGGCGCGCGCGGAAACGCGAAGCCCGCGCCCAGCACGATGCCGCTGCGGGCGTCGAGCCGGCCGAGCAGCGCGGGCAGTGCGATGGCGGCGCGCACCCCGCTGCCGCCATTGCGGCCGCGCTCCAGGCCGTTGCCGGGGGCGAGCACCAGCGGCTCGGCCTCGGCCATCCAGCGCGCGAGCGTGCGGATGTCCTCGGGGTTCACGCCGCAGGCGCCGGCGGCCCGCGCCAGCGGCCACTGCGCGGCCTGCGCCATGAATTCGTCATAGCCATGCACGTGGCGCTCGATGAAGGCGGCATCGTGCGCGCCGAGCGCGTGCAGTTCGAGCGCGAGCGCGAAGCCGAGCAGCACATCGGTGCCGGGCAGGGGGGCGATGTGCAGGTCGGCGAGTTCGGCGATGCGGGTGCGCAGCGGGTCGATCACCGCCAGCCGGCCGCCGGCCCGCCGCGCCTGCGTGATGCCCCTCACCAGATGCAGATTGGTCACCGTGGCGTTGTTGCCCCACACCAGGTTGAGCGCGGCGCCGGCGGCGGCCTCGGGGCCGATGCCGGCGACCGTCCCGTAGGTGCCCACCCAGGCCTCGCGCCGGACCGCGCCGCACAGCGAGCCGCGGTAGAGCTGGCTGGCGCCCAGCCGGTGGAAGAAGCGCAGCGACATGCTGTCGTAGGCGAGCATGCCGTGCGGGCCGGCGTAGTTGAGCGGCATCACGGTCTGCGGGCCATGCCGCGCGATGGCCGCGGTGGTGCGGGCGTGGATCTCGTCGAGCGCGGCTGCCCAGCTGATCGGCTCGAACTGGCCGCTGCCGCGCGGGCCGGTGCGGCGCAGCGGCTGCAGCAGCCGTTGCGGGCCGTGCACCCATTGCGCGGTGTGGTTGGCCACCTTGTTGCAGATCACGCCCTCGGTGTAGGGCAGGGCGTGCGAGCCGCGCACCTGGGTGATGCGACCGTCGTTCACGGTGACCTGCAGGCTGCAGGTGTCGGGGCAGTCGAGCGTGCAGACGCTGGGATGGACGCTGGGCATGGGCGGATCTCCTTGGCGGTCATTGTCGCCCGGATCCGGGCGGTCGGCTCTCGACTGTCACTCGCCGGCGCTGGCGGCCGACCGAGCAGCGAGACCTCAGGCGGACTTGGCGTTGGGATCGGTGGCCAGCGTGACCGCGATGCGCTTGGCGATGTCCTTGGCCAGTTCGGTGGTGTAGCCGGCGGCGATCAGGCCGGCCTGCAGGCGGGTGGCCAGCCGTGAGGTGCCGTAGGTGCCCAGCCTGACCTTGCGGTGGAAGCCACGGGCGCGGGCCAGCAGCACCGGGAGCTCCTTGTCGATGCGGCTGCGGTTGGCGCTGTGCGCCACCGACACGTGGCGCACGAACTGCTCGGCCATGCCATCGGCCTCGGCGTCGATGGCGGCGCGTTGGAGAAAGTCGCGGATGATTCCCATGGGCTGTCCTGGAGGGCGGTCTGCCGCCGCGGGGCACGCGGGCGCAGCCACGATGATAGCCGCGGGCGGTGCGCGACTGGCAAACGCTGCCGGCCGGCGGGCATGCACACTCGCGCTGGCTGCCCGCTTGACGATCTTCCGTTGATCAGGCGAGGGCCGTCGGGATCGAGTAGCCCTTGTCCCGAAAGAGCGTGGTGCAGGCATCGACCACTCTCTCGTCATAAATCCGGCCGCGACCGTTTCTCAGTTCGGTCAGTGCATTTTCGATGCCGGGGGATGTGCGGTAGGGCCGACTGCATCCCATTGCGTCCATGATGTCGGACACCGCCAGGATGCGACCTTCAAGGCTGATCTGATCGCCTTTCAGTCCATTGGGATAACCGCTGCCATCAAGCCGCTCATGGTGTTCGAGGACTGACTGGGCGATGGGCCAGGGGAATGTCACGTTCTTCAGCAGGTCGTAACCGGCCTGAACGTGATTCTTGACCAGGTTGTACTCTTCCCTGGAAAACCTGCCTGGCTTGGACAGGATTTCCACTGGGACGATGATCTTTCCCAGGTCATGCAGGTATCCCGCCACCATCAATCCTTCCTGATGGCTGGCATCCAGCCTCATCTCTTCTGCGATCGCCCTGGCCAGATCGCCGACATGCTTTTCGTGGCCTGCCGTATACGGGTCGCGCAATTCAACCAGCTGGCGTGTGATGTCGATGGTCTCCATCAGGGAGGTCCGCAGTTTGTCGTTATTGATTGCCTCGATCCTGGAGATCGCCAGTTCGGCAGCCATTCGGGCTTTGCCCTCCATGGCAATCACCAGTTCGGCGGCGCGTCTGGATTTTTCTTCATTCTGAAAGACCAGTTCTGCATTGGCGATCGCCAGTTCCGCCGCCCGTTTTGCCTTTTCTTCATTGGCGATCACCAGCTCGGCAACCCGTCTGGCTTTCTCAAGGTTGGCGATCACCAGTTCAGCGATGCGCTGAGCTTTTTCCTCGTTCTGCAGGCTGAGCGCCTTCCTGGCAGCAACCAGATCGGCAGCCTGCCTGGCTATCTCGGCGTCGGAGATTCTTGCTTTTCTCATGGGAAAGCGATGGTTTCGAAGGCCTATCGGCCTGGCAGAGCCTGATTCCCTGAATGCAGATGAGGTCAGGCGCCGGCATGGCGCCGCCCGCGCAGTGTGGCCCGCGTCGCGGGCCGCCGTTCAGAGCCAGCGCAGGATGATCTCGGCAGCCTGCTCGGCGCCCACCGGCAGGGGCGGCACGGGCCGGGGCTGTGCCCAGAGCGCGGCCAGCGGCGCTGCCAGCCGGCCGGTCTGCAGGTCGGCGTCGGACACCTGGCGGGTACACGCCTGGGTGCCGATCCAGTCGACCAGGGCATCCTGCTCCGGCCAGTCAGGCCGCGGCGCATAGAGCAGCGGGGTGCCGCTGCAGGCCGCCTCGGCGAAGGTGCCGTAGCCGGGCTTGCCGATCAGCGCATCGACCGAGGCCACCAGTTCGCCGAAGGGCCAGCCGAGCGAGTCCGAGGCCACCACCCTGGGGTGGCGGATGCCCCAGGCCGCAGGCACCAGCCAGCGCACCCCGGCTTCCAGCGGCCAGTCGGCCATGGGCAGGGGGCGATCGAAGCCGCCGAAGGCGATCAGCACGGCCCGCTCGTCCTCGGCCAGCGACAGGCGCTCGCGCAGGTCTGCCCGGCGCGGCGCGCAGACCTGGGCCACCGGCCCGACCCGCAGCGTGTTGCCCAGGGCGGTCATGGGCATGCCCGGCGTGAGCACGATGAACGCGGCGGCGCTGCGGTAGGCAGCGAGCATCTCGGCCAGCACCGGCGTCACCCAGGGCTCGCCGGCGAAGGCAAAGCCCGCCAGATCGAACCAGTTCAGCGAACTCAGGCCGAGCGCCGGGATGCCCGCCTCGGCGGCCGCGGCCAGCGGCAGGTAGGCAGCGTTGGCGAGCACCAGGTCGACCGACTGCGCGCGCAGCCAGGCGGCGGTGTCGCGAACCCGGGCCGGCCAACTGGCGTGGAAGTCCTGGTAGGCGCGCGCGCTCGCGGCGTGGTCGATGCGAAAGGCGTCATGCATCAGGAAGCCGAAGTCCATGGCCCGGGTGACAGGCTGGATCTCCGCACCGATGCGCTCGCGCAGCCGGGCCTCGGGCAGGGCGCTCACCACGGTCAGCCGCAGATCCGGCCGATGGCGGCACAGGGCCTGAAGCACCGGTCCGGTCTGGGCAAGGTGCCCCAGACCGTGGCCGGAAATGGTGACGAGCAGATGCGGCATGGCGGGTCGCAACGCTAGCACAGGCCCGCGAGTGGTCCGCGCGACCCCGCTCGCCGCCCTGCCTCGCCCGAATGGGGGGTGCGCGTTCGCAGACGGTGTGTTACACCTCGTGGGTTGTCGGGACCCTCTGGCCCTCAGGTGCTGACGCTCCCCCGGATCACCAGATTGCAGACAGAGCTCCCCAGAGACCACCCGGTCCCGATCGAGTCCCACCGGCTTCGGCTGGGCGTCTTCGTGATGATCGACCATCACTGGCTCGATCATCCCTTCGCGCGCAATCGCTTCCTCATCAGCACCGCGTCGCAGCTGCGCGAGCTGCAGGCCATGGAAGGCGCCGGTCTGTTCTGGATTCCGGCGCTCAGCCAGGTCGAGCCCCTGCCCGAGGAGTCGGCGCCGGCACCGCGGCCGGCCCGCGCGCCCGGCCCGCCGGCCGAGGATGACGGGGCCAGCCTGCGCCGGTCGCAGTCGGTGCGGGAGCGGCTGCTGGTGGCGCAGGCCCGGCGCGACTGGAACCGCTCGGCCGAGACCGTCCGCCATGCGCTGCGGGGCCTGCGTGACAATCCGCAGCAGGCCGCCGTCGATCTCTCGGCTGTCGCCACTGCCGCCGCCGCCCGGATCCTCGGCGGCCAGGACATCCTGCAGCTGCTCGACCGGCCCGGCGCCGAGACCGGCCAGTATCACGCGCTGAACTGCATGACCATCGCCACGCTGGTGGCCAAGGCCATGGGCCTGTCGCCCCAGCAGCTCACCGACGTCGCCCTGGGCGCCCTCGTCCATGATGTGGGCAAGGTGCTGATCCCGTATCGCGTGCTGCGCGAGGCCAGGCGCAGTCCCGCCGAGGAGCGGGTCTACCGCGACCACTGCCTGATCGGGCTCGAGCTGGCGCGCAGCACCGGGGTGTTCTCCGACACCGTGCTCGATCTGATCCGCGACCACCACGAGGCGGTGGACGGCTCCGGCTTTCCGGCCGGCCGGCCGGGTGCCGAGCTGACCATGTCGGCGCGCATCCTCGCGCTGGTGAACCGCTATGACCGGTTATGCGGCCCTGAATCGCCCGAGCGCACGCCGCTGCGCCCTGCCGATGCCCTGCGCCGCCTCTGGCGTGACGAGCGCAAGCGGATCGACCCCGATGTGTTCTCCGCGATGGTGAACGTGCTGGGGGTGTATCCGCCGGGCAGCATCGTGCAGCTCTCCGACCTGCGTATCGCGCTGGTGATCGCGCCCAGCGCGCGCCCGACCCTGCCGCTGGTGCTGATCTATCAACCCAGTCGAACGCAGGAGCAGGCCAGCCTGCTCGATCTCTCGGCCGGCGCCGACGGTCTTGCCATCGAGAAGCACCTGCTGCCTCACGAGCTCTCGCGCGAGGCGCTGCAGTGGCTCGACCCGCGGGAGCGGCTGGTCTACTACTTCCGCGGGGCCGAGCCCGACTGATCGGGCAGCGGGCCTCGCCGATGCGGCGCATCAATGCGCCGCCACATCCGCGCGAGCGCCGCGAGCCGGCTTGACCGTCGTCAATCCGGGGGACGGCCGGTCGGCCATAACGGGTTTCCATTCAATCCTCAGGAAACCGCACCATGACATCCCCATCCCATCGGCGAGTTGCCGGCGCGCGCCGGGCTCTGCTGGGCAGCGCGTTCGTTCTGGTCAGTGGCGCAGCCCAGTCGGCCCTGCTGGTCGATGACTTCGAGGACGGCGTGGCCCGTTACACGACAACCGGCCTGGCCGGCGCCGTGAACATCCGCCCGACCTCGGATGTGATCAATACCAGCGGCACCAACGGCTTCGACGGATTCTTCACGAATGGCGGCAGGTTCCTGGTCATCGGCGATTACGCCGGGGCGATCGGCAACGGCTCGCCCGCCGGGCCGTCCGGCTCGATCGCCGGCTCCACGCAGAGCGCGCGCTTCGCGCTGGGCGCCTTCGGCGCGGGCGTGCATCGACTGGACGTGGCCTTCGACTTCGTGTTCGACACCAGCCTTGCGCCGGGCACCACCCAGGCCCGCAATCCCGATGACTTCGTGGTCTCGCTGCGCGACAGCGCCGGGGTGCTGCTGGAACTGCTGCGATTCGACGACGTGCTGCGCAACGAGGCCGACCGCCGCGGTCGCTTCTCCGGCGAGGCGCAGTTCGCGCTCGGCAGCACCGACCAGGTCTGGCTGGACTTCGGCCTGACCGAGTACGCCAACTCGGGCGACACCGCGGTGGGCATCGACAACCTGGTCGTGCTGCCCGAGGCTGCCTCGATCGCGCTGCTGGGCATCGGCATGATCGCGCTCGGCTCGGTGCGGCTGCGGCGCCGGCCGGCCGCCGCCTGAGGCAGGCCCCACGGCGGCCCGGCCTCGTGCGCCGTGCCGCCCGCGCGCATGCTCAGCGCTCCAGCATGCCGCGACGCATCTGCTCGCGGATCGGCCGCACCAGATAGTCGAGCACGGTGCGCTCCCCGGTGACGATGTAGACCTCGGCGGGCATGCCCGCCTGCAGCATCAGCTCCGGTCTGCCGGCGGTGTCCACCTGCACCTGCGCGAGGTAATAGGCCTGGCCGCGCGCGGCGTCGGTGAGGCGGTCGGCCGAGACCCGGGTGAGCGAGCCCGGAAAGACCGGGATGGTCCGGCGATTGAAGGCGGTGAACCGCACCTCGGCGGGCATGCCCTGGCGAACCCGGTCGATGTCCTCGGGCTGGATGCGCGCCTCCACCACCAGGGGCGCATCGCTGGGCACGATCTCCAGGATGGTGACGCCGGGCCGGATCACCCCGCCGGTGGTGTGCGCCTGCAGCCCGATCACCGTGCCCGAGAGCGGCGCCAGCACGCGGGTTCGCGCCAGCACGGCGGCGGCCGCTTCCAGCCGCTCGGTGCTTTCGCGCAGCCGGGCGCGCAGATCCTGGATGTGGTCATCGGCCTCGCGGCGCTGCTGGTTGGCGAGGTCGCTCATGCGCAGCGCGGTCTCGCTGATCAGCGCCGAGGCTTCGGCGATGTCGGCCTCGGCGCGGCCGATGTCGGCCTGCAGGTCGGCCTCGGCGCGGCGCAGGGCAAAGTAGCGGGTCTTCAGGTACATGCCCGAATCGAGCAGGGACTGCGCGCCGGCGATCTCCTCGGCGATGTAGCCGAGCTTGACCCGCGTGGCAGCCAGCTCGGTGCGTCGCCCGCCGATCTTCTCGCGGGCCTGCTGCTGGCGCTGTCCGAGCACCTCGAGCTGGCCGGCGAGCGCGGCCCGGCGGCTGGCATGCAGCCGCGACTCGCCGTCGAGCAGGCGCGCGACCACCGGGTCGGCGCGACGCGATTCGAGGCCGCTGTCAAAGCTGATCCGATCACGGCCCTCGCGCTCGGCCTGCCAGCGCGCGAACTCGGCGGACAGTGCGTCGTGCTCGGCGGCCAGCGCGTCATGGCGGCTGCGTGCCGCGACATCATCGAGCTGCAGCAGCACCTCACCGGCGCTTACCCGCTGATCCTCGCGCACCCGGATCTCCCGCACGATGCCGCCTTCCAGGTGCTGGACCGACTTGCGTTCACCGGCCACCTTCACCACGCCGGGGGCGAGCGCCGCGCTGCTGATCGGCGAGAAGGCGGCCCAGCCGCCCAGGCCGACAACCCCGAACAGCACCACCGCGGCGCCCCAGCGGGCGACGCGTCGGCGCGAGGCCTCGATGCCGGCATCCTGGGCCTCGGTGTCGATCGGCACCGCCAGGCTCAAAGCAGTGTTGCGCATCAGGACTCCCCCTGGACGACCTGCAGCTTCGGTGAAGCCTCGCCGGCGCTCGCGCGCGCCGGCATCGGCGTGATCCGCCGCATCACCTGCGAGCGCGGGCCGAATGCGCCCACGGCACCGTGCGAGAGCACGAGCAGACTGTCGGCCTCGGCAAGCAGACCCGGGCGGTGGGTGATCACCACCAGCGTCACGCCCGATTGCCGAAGCTGCGCGAAGGCGCGCGCCAGCGCAGCCTCGCCCTCGGCATCGAGATGCGCATTGGGCTCATCGAGGACCACCAGCCGCGGCGACCCGTACAGCGCGCGCGCCAGACCGATCTGCTGGCGCTGGCCGGCCGAGAGCACG
Source organism: Burkholderiales bacterium (assembly GCA_037146935.1). Classification (GTDB taxonomy): domain Bacteria; phylum Pseudomonadota; class Gammaproteobacteria; order Burkholderiales; family Burkholderiaceae_E; genus Quisquiliibacterium. The sequence goes on along the minus strand of JBAWWD010000021.1, from coordinate 16,294 downwards.
AGACCGCCCTCGCCCACCTCGGTGTCATAGCCGGCCGGCAGGCTGCTGATCATCTCGTGGGCGCCGGCCAGACGGGCGGCGCGCAGCACCGATTCCCGGTCGGCGCTGCCCAGCCGTGCGATGTTCTCGAGCACGGTGCCGTGCAGCAGCTGCGCCTCCTCGGGCAGATAGCCGATGCCGCCGCCCAGCGCCTCGGCATCCCAGGCGTTCAGCTCGATGCCATCGAGCCGGATGCGACCGCTGCGCGGCGCGATCGCGCCGGTGATCGCGCCGGCGAGCGTGGATTTGCCGGCGCCGCTGGGGCCCACCACGCCAAGGAATTCGCCGGGCACGAGGCTGAACGACACGGCACGCAGCAGCAGCCGGTGCGAGTCGGGCGCGTTGACCACCAGCTGCTCCACCTGCAGACGACCGCGGGCTGCGTCACTGTCGATCGGCTGGCGCGTGCCGGGCGCGGGCGTGCGAGCAAGCAGCAGGCCCAGCCGCTGATAGGCGGTGCGCGCCGAGCGCATCTGCCGCCAGGCGCCGATCGCGGTCTCCAGGGGCGCGAGCGCGCGCGTCATCAGCAGCGAGGCGGCAACGATGGCGCCCACCATGAGCTGGTTGTCGAGATAGAGCCAGGCGCCCAGCGCGTACACGCCGACCTGCAGCAGCACGCGTACCAGCCGGGCCAGGGTGCGCGCGAGGCTCGCGCGATCGAGGGCGTCGACCAGCGTGCTCAGCGCCCGGTGATTGCCGCGCTGCCAGCGCCGCAGCGCCGCCGTGCTCATGCCCATGGTGGCCACGGTGTCGGCCTGGCGGACCAGCTCGTCGGCGCGCGCCTGCGAGCGCCGGTTCGCGCGCAAGGCCTGCTCGACCGGGCGACGGGTGGCGAATTCATTGACTGCGGCGATCGTCATCAGCATGGCGCTGCCGGCGGCAGCCAGCAGGCACAGCGCCGGGTGCAGCGTGAACAGCGCGAGCAGGTACAGCGGAATGAAGGGTGCGTCGAACAGGGTGAAGATCGCCTGCGAGCCGAGGAACGCGCGCAGTTCGGCAGCGTCCTTCAGGCCGGGGCCGGGCCGCCCGGGGTGGCCGGCCGCATCACGGATGCTGGCGGCCAGCACCAGCGGCGACAGGCGGGCATCGAGCGCCATGCCGGCGCGGGCCAGCAGGCGCGCGCGCACCAGGTCGATGGCCGCCTGCAGCAGCAGCGCGATGCCGGCGCCGGCCGTGAGCAGGATGAGGGTGTCGCGGCTGCGGCTCGTGAGCACATTGGCGAACACGCCCAGCATGTAGAGCGGCACGGTGAGCACCAGCAGGTTGAAGACCGCGCTGAACAGCCACAGCTGGGTGAAGGCGACGCGCTGGCTGCTCAGCACGGCCGTGAGCGAGGGGGAAGCCTGCGCGGTGGCGCCGCGATCAGGCAGGGTTCGGGCAGTCATGGCACCTCGGTTCGGGAGGGCGGTGGGGCCGGGCGGGCGATCAGGCCCGCCCGGGACCAGGGCCCGAAGGCCCCGGCAGGAGAGGCCGCGGCCTCAGACCACTTCGATGTTGATGGAGCCCTGCAGTTCGACCAGCGAGTCGATGCCGTCGGCCCCCGGCGTGATGCCCATGTTGCGCAGCACGATCGAGTCCTCGGCATCGCCGGTCCAGCTGCCGTCGCCATCACGGTCGAACCAGATGGTCACGTCGGTGCCGTCATCGACCACCGTCACATAGGCGTCGAGCTGGGCCGCCGAGGTGATCGACGGGTTGTCGACCTCGAAGCGCAGGATGTCGATCAGTTCGGGGTCCATGATCGTGTCCTGGCTTGCCAGCGCCGCGCTGTCGGTCCAGCTCATGTCGCCGGTGCTGGAGGCATGCACCGAGAACACGAACTTGTCGGCGCCCAGACCGCCGGTCATGGTGTCGTCCTGCTCGCCGCCGGTCAGCGTGTCGTTGTCGGCGCCGCCCACCAGCACATCGTTGCCATTGCCGCCCGAGAGGGTGTCCTTGCCGGCATCGCCGTAGAGCTTGTCCTGCTGGTCGCCGCCGTCGAGCACGTCATCCTGGTTGCCGCCGCGCAGGGTGTCGTCACCAGTGCCGCCCAGCAGGGTGTCGAGCCCCGCGCCCCCGAGCATCGAGTCGTTGCCCTCGCCGCCGTCGGCGGTGTCGTTGCCGGCGCCGCCGTCGATGAAGTCATCGCCCTCGTCGCCGGTCAGGGTGTCGTTGCCCAGACCGCCGGAGATCGAGTCGTCATCATCGCCGCCGCTCAGGGTGTCGGCGCCCTCGCCACCGATCAGGGTGTCGTTGCCGGTGTCGCCGTAGAGCTCGTCGGTGCCGGCACCGCCGTCGATCAGGTCATCGCCGGTGCCGCCGTCGGCCCAGTCGTTGCCGTTCTCGCCGTAGACCTTGTCGTTGCCGTCATCGCCCGAGAGCGAGTCTGCGTCGTCGCCGCCGCGGATGGTGTCGTCGCCCGAGCCGCCGAAGAGGGTGTCATTGCCGCCGTTGTCGGTGACCAGGTCGTTGCCCTTGCCGCCATCCTGCCAGTCGTTGCCGGCATTGCCGTACATGACGTCGTTGTCGTTGCCGCCGGCCAGGCTGTCGTTGCCGTCCCCGCCATCGAGGGTATCGGCGCCGTCGCCACCCTGGAGGGTGTCGTCACCGGTGCCGCCGGTCACCGCGTCGGCACCGGTGCCGCCGGCCAGAACGTCGGCGCCGTCGCTGCCGTTCAGGTTGTCGTCACCGTCGTCGCCGGCCAGGGTGTCGTTGCCAGCGCCGCCGGTCAGGGTGTCGTTGCCCAGACCGCCGCTCATCGCGTCGCTGCCGCCATCGCCCGACATGACATCGGCGCCGTCACCGCCCGACATGACATCGGCGCCGTCACCGCCCGACATGGTGTCGTTGCCCGCATCGCCCGCCATCTGGTCGTCGCCGAGGCCGCCGTTCATCGAGTCGGTGCCCAGGCCGCCGCTCATGGTGTCGTCGCCGTCGCCGCCGTCGAGGTTGTCGTTACCGGCGTCCCCGTTGAGCACATCGTTGCCAGCGTCACCGGCCAGGGTATCGGCCCCATCGCCGCCATTGAGCCGGTCATCGTCGTCGCCGCCGCTCAGGTAGTCGTTGCCGATGCCGCCGTTGAGCGTGTCGTTGCCGGTCTCGCCATACAGGCGGTCGTTGCCGCTCTCGCCGTTGAGCTCGTCGTTGCCGTCGCGACCGTAGACCGAATCGTCGCCGCCGCCCGCGAGCACCTGCGAGTTGCTGCCCGCGACCACATCCTTCCAGATGTTGTTGCTGGCCGAGAGCACATAGGTTTTGGTGAATGCCATGGTTGACTCCGTTGAAGGCTGATGAACACCGCCAGTGGGGCGGTCGATCCGGCCTGTCTGGCAGGCTGGACAGGCATTGCGTTGCAGCCTTTGTGCCAGTGAGGCAACTGATTGATTTGCTTAGGGTTTTCTGTTTTGCGCGGCACGCGCCCCTCGTCGAACCGTATCGCCGCGGATACCGCCGGGTGCGTCGCCGATACAGCGGCGGCGCCCGGCGAGACCGCAAGGCTCAGTGATCGAGCGGGATGTTCAGCTTGTTGATGAGGCGGTAGAGGGTCACCCGCGACACGCCGAGCTGGCGGGCGGTCTGCGAGACCTTGTTGCCGTTGGCGCGCAGGCTGCTGGCGAGCAGGTTGCGCTCGAACGAGGCGCGCGCGTCATCGAGCGTGAGGCTCTCGCGCGCCGGCGCGGCCACGGCCAGGCCGAGGTCCTCGGGCCCGATCAGCCGGTTCTCGCCCATCACCACCGCGCCCTGCACGCGGTTGATCAGCTCGCGCACGTTGCCCGGCCAGTCGTGGGCGCGCAGCGCGTCGATTGCCCGCGCGCTGAATCCTCGCGGCCGGCTGCCGGGATGCTGCGCGAGCGTGCGGCGCAGGAAGAGATCGGCCAGCGCCAGGACATCATCACCGCGCTCGCGCAGGGCCGGCACCACCAGATGCAGCACGTTCAGGCGGAAGAACAGGTCCTCGCGAAAGCTGCCCTGGCGCACGGCCTGGGCGAGGTCCACATGCGTGGCCGCGATCACCCGGAAGTCCACGGGCAGCGTCTGGGTGGAACCCACGCGCGAGATGGTCCGCTCCTGCAGGACCCGCAGCAGGCTGGCCTGCATGTCGAGCGGCAGGTCGCCGATCTCGTCCAGGAAGAGCACACCGCCATTGGCCGCCTCGATGCGGCCGATCTTGCGCTGGGTGGCGCCGGTGAAGGCGCTCTTCTCGTGTCCGAAGAGTTCGGACTGGATCAGGGTGGCTGGGATGGCGCCGCAGTTCACCACCGAGATCGGGCCCGCCGCGCGCCGGGAGTGGCGGTGGATGGCATGCGCGACCAGCTCCTTGCCAGTGCCGGTCTGACCGCCGAGCAGCACCGGCGCATCCGAATCGATGACCTTGCGCAGCCGTTGCGTGAAGGCCTGCATCACGGGGCTGCTGCCGCAGATGCCGAAGCGCGATTGCTCGTCCGTTCGGCCCTCGCCGTCATCGGATCCGGCGCTCACCGACCGGCGCATCGAGGCGAGGCCGCGGGCGTGGCCGAGGATCACTGCGAGGCGCTGCGGATCGACCGGCAGGGTGTGATAGTCATGGAAGGCGCGCAGCAGGAAGGCGCGGAACTCGCGCGAGGCGAGGGTGGCCGGGTCGACCAGCGCGATCCACTCGGTGGTCTGCGAAACGGACAGCAAGGGCTCGAAGTCAGCCGGGCTCAGGCTTGCGGGTGGCTGGAACACCGCGAGCGCGGCGAGCGCGTCGGCGCGACGCAGCGCGCGGCGCGCCTCGTCCACCGACCGGGCATGCCGCAGAAGGATCCGTTCGTCGGCGCGACTGGCGAGCAGGCTCGCGAATACCTCGCCCCCGATGTCCAGCACCAGCACCTCGCCTTGGCTCAATTCGGTCGCCCCATCCTGGTCCGTGCGGGGCGTTCGCCATGGCCCGATGCCCAGGCGCGCGCCCCGGGCGTGAGCTTGCGGCATGCCGGTGCGGGCAGCTTGCGGTTGATCAACGGACCGGCTGGAGGCTCGGCCGGTGCGTGCGTCGGCCGGCTGCGGCAGCGCGTGGCGGCTGCGCGCGATCATCCCGGGTCCGAGAACCGACGCCTGCCCACCTGATGATTTCGCAACTCGACCGCGGCACCCTGGATGTGGTCACCATGCTGGTGGCCATCGTCCCGTGCTGCGTGGCGATCAGCATCTGGCGCATCAACCGCGCGCTCGAGGGGCCGCTGTTCTGGATGCTCGCGATCACGCTCACGCTGCTCACCTATGCAGCGGTGCCGCTGCTGCAGGTGCTCGGCGCGCCCCCCGGGGTGGCGGTGGCCATGAACAACACCTCGAGCCTGACCAGCATGCTGCTGCTGCTGGAGGGCAACCTGCGCTTCACGGGCAGGGTGTCGTCGGCCAGGCTGAAGTGGGGCGTGCTCGCCGTGCTGCTGTTTCTGACCCTCTCGATCCTCAACCGCGACGACGCCGCGCGGCGTTACCTGTTCCACGATCCGATCGCCGCGGGCCTGCTGCTCGCCAACGCCGCCACCCTGCTGCTGCGCCCACCGGCCAGCGAGCGCGGGGTGCGAACCGTGGCCGCGGTGTTCCCGCTGCTCATGGCGATGGTCTTCATGGCCCGCTGGTGGGTGGCCTTCGAGGCCGAGCCGGGCGCGGATCTCTCGCGCCACGCGATCGTCATGCCGCTGATGATCGCCGGCATCCTGTTCACGCTGGGCTGGACCTACTTCGCCAGCCTGTTCTGCTACACGCGGTCGCAGGCCCAGCTTGCGCGGCAGGCCCGCGAGGACGCCCTCACGGGTCTGGCCAACCGCCGCTACTTCGACGAGGCGGTGCAGCGCGAGATCGCGCGCTGCCGGCGCAGCGGCGCCGGGTTCGCGCTGGTCACGCTCGACCTGGACAACTTCAAGCAGGTCAACGATCGCTTCGGCCATGCCGCCGGAGACCAGCTGCTCGCCGAGGTGTCGCGCCGCCTTGGCGGCTTCATCCGCAAGACCGACCTCGCCGCGCGCATGGGGGGCGACGAGTTCGCGCTGCTGCTGGTCGATATCGAATCGGCGGTGGTGCTGTCCCTGGTGATGGAGCGGCTGCGCAGTGCGCTGCAGGGCGCCGCCGCGCTTTCCGGTGAGCGGGCCGCCATCGAGATCAGCATGGGCGGCGCCCTGTGGCCGCAATCGGGCGTCGATCCGGATGTGCTCTTCAGGCTGGCCGACCAGGCGATGTACGCTGACAAGGCTCGGCGCAAGGCCCGCAAGGCGGGCGCTCTGGCCGACGAAACCGCGCTGCAGACGGCCTGAGGGCCGGCCGGCGCCCGCCCGACCCCGCACCGAGGATCCGATGAGCGCCTTTGCCTCCCGCCACTTCCAGCCCTTCTCGGGGCAGGACATCCGCACCCTCATCCAGGCCCAGGCGCGCCTGCGTGCCGATCATCCCTATCTGGTGTGGCGTCCGTTCAGCGGATCGCGCCAGGTCTGGACCTACGCGCAGTTCGCCCAGGCCCTGGCCCGCTTCGCGGCCGGCCTGCAGGCCCGTGGGGTGAAGCCCGGTGACCGGGTGCTGGTCCACCTCGACAACTGTCCCGAGGCCATCCTCGCCTGGTTCGGCTGCGCCTGGATGGGCGCGGTGGCGGTGACCACCAACGCGCGCTCGAGCGCCGACGAGCTGAGCTACTTCGCCGAACACGCGGCGGTGGTGGGCGGCATCACGCAGCCGCGCTTCGCGTCGCTGGTTGCGCAGGCCTGCCCGCGGCTGCGCTGGCTCGCCGTCACACGCACCGACAACGGCGAGGACGCCGGTTCGGCCGCGCCCTCGGCCGCCGATGCCTTCGAGGCGATCGACGGCGACCCCGCCACGCTGCCGGCGCGCCCGCACGACCCGCTCGCGCCCTTCAGCGTGCAGTACACCTCGGGCACCACCTCGCGGCCCAAGGGCGTGCTCTGGACCCACGCCAACGCGCTCTGGGGGGCTCGCATCAACGCCACCCACGAGGGGCTGCGCGCCGACGACATCCACATGGTGACCCTGCCGCTGTTCCACACCAACGCGCAGGCCTATTCCATGCTGGCCACGCTCTGGGCGGGCGCCACCGCGGTGGTCAACCCGCGCTTCTCGGCCAGCCGGTTCTGGCCGGTGTCGCTCGAGGAGGGCTGCACCTGGGCCTCGGTGATCGGTTTCATCCCGCGCGCGCTCATGGACCAGCCGGTGCCCGAACACCGCTACCGGCTGTGGGGCACCGGGGTGTGCGAGCCGCCCACCGATGCCCGCTACCGGGTCAAGACCCTGGGCTGGTGGGGCATGACCGAGACCATCACCCATGGCACGCTCGGGCTCATCGACCTGCCCAATGCGCCGCTGTCGATGGGCCTGCCCGCGCCGGAGTACGGCATCCGCATCCTGGTCGAGGGGCGCGAAGCGCTGCCCGGCGAGACCGGTGATTTCCAGGTGAAGGGCGTGCGCGGCCTGTCGCTCTTTGCCGAGTACCTCGACAACCCGCAGGCCACGGCCGACGCCTTCGATGCCGAGGGCTGGTTCAACACCGGCGACCGGGTCACGCTCGGCGAGAACGGCTGGCTCTACTTCGCCGACCGCTCCAAGGACATGCTCAAGGTGGGTGGCGAGAACGTCGCCGCCTCCGAGATCGAGCGGGTGATCATGACCGTGCCGGGCGTGGTGGAGGCGGCCGTGGTCGGCCAGCGCCACCCCATGCTCGACGAGGTGCCGGTGGCCTTCGTGCGCGGCGGACCGCCCGACGCCGAGGGCCGCGCCGCGCTGGCCCGCGCGGTGGCGGCGGCCTGCGCAGCCACCCTGGCCGGCTTCAAGCAGCCACGCGAGGTGCGGGTGGTGGACGCGCTGCCGCGCTCCACCCTCGAGAAGATCAACAAGGCGGCGTTGCGCCGGCAGCTGGCCGACGAAGGCTGAGCGCCGGCCGCTGTCCGAGCGCGCCGGGGGCGGGGCCCGCCGGGCCTCAGACGGGATGGGCGCCGAGATGGGCCAGCATCAGCCGGGTGACGGCCTCGGGCGACTCGTCGGACGAGAAGTGGCCGATGCCCGGCAGCTCGGCAAAGCGGTACGGTGCCTGGATGAATTCTTCAGTGCCTTCGGCCGCGGCCCGGCCCACGGTCTGGTCCGCGTCACCCCAGACATAGAGCGTGGGCACCCGGATCGGGCCCATGGGTGTGCGCAAACCCTCGCGGGCCCGGTACCAGGCCAGGGCCGCCTCCAGCGCCGCGGGCTCGCCGAGCACCGAGAGATAGCCCTCGATGGCGTCGGCCGGCATCCCGCCTTCGGCCATGCGCGCGCGCAGGCGACGGGCGCCATCGGCCAGCAGCATGGGGCCGGTGTTGGGGTCGAGGAAGGCGGTGTGGTGCCGCGAGCGGTGCTGCTGGTCGGGGTCGGCCTGCAGCGCGCGCAGGAAGGCCGAGGGGTGCGGCCGCGACAGGATGGTGAGCGAGGCCAGCCGTTGCGGATGCCGGTCAGCCACGCCCCAGGACACCTGCCCGCCCCAGTCGTGGCCCACCAGATGGAAGCGCGCGCCCGGCCCGGCACAGGCATCGGCGATGTCGATGGCGTCCTGGATGAGCAACTCGTAGCGGTAGTTCTGGATGTCGGCGGGATCGGGCCGCGCGCCGGGCGAGTAGCCGCGCTGGTCGGGCGCGACCGCGCGGTAGCCCGCCGCGGCCAGCGCCGGCAGCTGGGCTCGCCAGCTGTGGCGTGATTGCGGATAGCCGTGCAGCAGCAGCACCAGCGGGCCGTGGGCCGGGCCTTCCATCCAGGCATTGAAGACCAGCCCGTCTCGGGTGGGGATGCGGTGCAGGGCGGGCTCGGCGGGCAGCGGCATGATCGGCTCCGGGGAACGGGTGGCGGTGACGGCGGGCCGCTCAGGCCTTGAAGCCCAGCGAGCGGGCGATGATGTTGCGCTGGATCTCGCTGGTGCCCTCGCCGATGACGTAGAGCAGGGCATCGCGGTGGATGCGACCCACCGGATACTCGCGCATGATGCCAGCGCCGCCCAGCACGCGGATGGCCGCCTCGCTGACCCGGACCGCGGTCTCGCTGGCCACGAGCTTCACCCGGGCGGCGGTGGCCGGGTCGAGCGTGCCCTGATCGACCCGCCAGGCGCCGTGATAGACCAGCCAGCGCGCCGCCTCGATGTCGGCCGACATGTTGGCGATCTGGTGCGCGATCGACTGGTAGTCGCCGATCGGGCGGCCGCCGATCACCCGTTCGCTGGCGTAGCGGCTGGCCGCCTCGAAGGCGGCGCGGGCCATGCCCAGCGCGTTGGCCGCCACGCCCACCCGGTTCTCGCTGAGCGACTCGAGGATCACCGGGTAGGTGCCGGTGCGCCCGCCGAGCAGGCAGTCATCGGGCACGAAGGCATCGGCGATGTGGATGAGGCCGGTCTCGGAGCTGCGGATGCTCTCCTTGCGCAGCTTGTGGATGTCGAAGCCGGGATTGGGCAGTTCGACGATGAACAGGCTGATCGCCTCGGCGGTGAGCTCGGCGCCGGTGCGCGCGGCCACCAGCATGAAGTCGGCGATCGGGGCATTGGTGATGTAGAGCTTGCTGCCGTTCAGGCGCCAGCCGCCGTCGACCTTCTCGGCGCGGGTCTTGAGCGCGCGGATGTTGGAGCCGCCGTCGGGCTCGCTCAGGCCGAAGGCGGAGATGCGTTCGCCGGCCAGCGCCGGCCGGAAGAATCGCGCCTTCTGGGCTTCGGTGCCGATCTTCCAGATCGGCCAGATGCCGAGGTGGGTGTGCGCCGACCAGCTCGAGGCGAAGGCCTGACAGACCGCGCTCATCTCCTCGCGGATGATGCAGTCGGCGATCTTGTCCATGCCGCTGCCGCCATCGGCCTGCGGGTAGCGCACGCCGAGCAGGCCGAGCTCGCCCCAGCGGGCGAAAAGCTCGCGCGGGAAGGTCTCGGTCTCTTCGGCCTGCTGCACCAGCGGGGCCATGTGCTGCTGGGCGAAGCGGCGCACGGTCTCGCGCACGGCCTCGTGTTCGGGCGAGAAGCTGAAGTCAAGGGCCATGCGGTCTCCGGTGGGGAATTCAGGTGAGGGGTGCGGCCGCGGCCGCGCGGGCGCGCAGTTCTTCGCCCAGCGCCCTCAGGCTGGCCGGGCTGAACTGGTCGCTGAAGCCGACCGCGCTCAGGGCGAGCGCGGGCCGGCCGTCGGCATCGGGCACGACAGCGGCCACCGTGGTGGCGCCGCGCACGAAATTGCCCTCGTCGGCGGCCCAGCCCTGTTCGGCGGCCAGACGCACCGATCGCCAGTACTGCTCGAACGAGGGCGGCGACTCCCAGCGCAGCGGGCGGAAGGCCTCGCGCAGCTGGGCCTTGCGCAGCCCGGCCTGCGCCGCCATGCAGCGGCCGAGCGCGCCGACGTGCAAGGGCAGGCGCTGGCCGATCGGCATGTGCACCTGCATGGCGGCATCGGCCTCGGCGCGGTCGATCAGCACCACGCGCTCATCGCCGACCCGCTGCCAGAGCGTGACCGTGACGCGGTGGCGGCTCGCCACGGCCTCGAGGTGCGGGCGCATCTGCCGCACCCGGGCCGCGGGCTCGAACGCGCCCCGCGCGAGCTCCACCACGCCGGGCCCGAGTCGGTAGGTCTTGGCGGCCGGGTCGAAGCTGACCACGCCCTCCCAGGCGAGGGTGCGCAGCAGGTTGAAGCAGGTGCTGGGGTTCAGGCCGAGGTCGCGCGCGATGCGGTTGACCCCCACCCCACCGCCGCTGCGCCCGAGATGACGCAGCACCGCCAGCCCGGCGCTGAGCGCGCCCACCGGCTTGCGCGGCGGCGCGGCGTGGGCGGGCGAGGCGATCGCGGCGTGCTGCGGCAGCGGGCGCGCGCGCCCGGGCGGGCGGGCGGCCGGGGCGGTGGCGGCGGACTTCACGGCCAGGCCCGGTTCAGTCGCAGGGCAGACCGAGTTCGCGGGCGATGGCGCGCAGCTGGATCTCCCAGCTGCCCACGGTGACCGGCGCGACCAGCGCGTCCATGGCCAGGCGCATGGCCGGCAGCTCCTCGGTGAGGCCCCAGCCGCCGCCGACATGCAGCGCGGTCTGGGTGACCCGCACCACCGCCTGCGTGGCGAACAGCTTGGCCGAGGAGACATCGAGGATGAGCTCACGCACCGGCACGCCGCTGTCCCAGCGCTGGGCGGCGTGGTAGGTGAGGTGCCGCGTGGCCTCGACATCGACGTGGGCCTGGGCGAGCTGGAAGGCGATCGACTGGTTGGCGCCGATGGGGCGGCCGAACTGCTGGCGCACCGTGGCGTATTCACGCGCCCACTCGAGGGCGTGGCTCATGTGACCGAGCCAGCGCGCGGCGACCATCACCCGCTCGCGGTTGAAGCCGGCCATGATCTCGCGAAAGCCCGCGTTGACCCGGCAGGACTCGGGCACCCGAACCTTGTCGAAGTTGATGCGGTAGGTGGGCGCGGGCCGGTTGACATGGGTCTCGATGCGGGTGGCGAGCACACCGGGACTGTGCCGGTCGACCGCGAAGAAGCTCATGCCCTGGCGCCCTGCGCCGGGGTCGGTGCGCGCCAGGGTGACCAGCACGTCGGCATCGCCGCCCAGGGTGATGAACGACTTCATGCCGTCGAGCACCCAGTGGTCGCCCTCGCGCACCGCGGTGGTCTTCAGGCTGGCCACGTCGTTGCCGGCCTCGGGCTCGGTGACGGTGATGGCCACCACGCACTCGCCGGCGATCACGCGGCGGGCGATCTCGCGCTGGCCGGCATCGCCGTGCTCGTAGAGGATGCTGCCGGCGACGTTCTGCACCAGCACCGCCACGGCGAGGTTGGGGTTGACCCGGCTCATCTCCTCCATGGCGATGGCCTCCTCGTAGCAGCCGAGGCCGGCGCCGCCCAGGGACTCGTCGGCCGTGATGCCGATCAGGCCGGCATGGGCCGCGGCCACCAGGAATTCACGCGGGAACACGCGGGTGCGGTCAGCCTGCTCCCAGCGCGGGCCGATCTCGCGCCGCGCGAACTGCGCGCACATCTCGCGGAAAGCGACACGGTCGACGCTGTTGACCGGGACCGGCCGTGCGGGGTGGTTCATGGCAGGCGGGCCGCGGCAGCGGCGTTGTCCGGGAGGCGCCGATGGTGACACCCGGGGGAACCGCTGTCCATCGGCATTCGCCATCGCGAATGTCCATTTTCAGACGCGAATGAGCGCCACGCCGCCGCATCACTCGCATGGGCGCACGCCAGCGCCTGCGGCGCGCGGTCTGCCGGAACAGCCGCCCGCCGCGACGGCAGGCCGGTCAGCTTGCGCTGCTGGCCGCCGCCAGGGCGCCGCGGGTGCGGCTCTCACGGGCCTGCGCCGCGGCGATCACCCGCGCAAGCGCGTCGATCTCCTCGGCCAGCAGTTCCCAGAGGTTGTCGGCGGTGACGATGCCGCGCAGGCCGCCGTCGCCACCCACCACCGGCAGGCGGCGCACGCCGTGCTGGCGCATGCGGGCGAGCACCTCGAGCAGATCATCGCTCTCGCGCGCGGTGGCCGGCTGGGGCGACATGATGTCGCTGGCCACCAGCCGCTGCGGATCGATGCCGAAGGCCACCACCTCGATGGTGATGTCCCGGTCGGTGATCATGCCCACCGGCATGCGCCGGCCGTCGTGCTGGTCCACCACCACCACGCTGCCCACGTGCTCGTCGTGCATGAGCTGGGCGCAGCGCATCACCGGCGTGTCGCGGCTGACGGTCACCACCTCGCGGATGCGGCATCCGGCCAGCGTGGCGCTGGCGGCTCGGTTCATGGTCGCGCTCCCGGGCGGGTCAGGACGACTTCACCGCGATGCGCCGCGGCTCCCGGCGCTGCGCCTCGGGCGTCTTGGGCAGCTCCACGCTCAGCACCCCGCGCGAGAAACTCGCGCTGATGGCGTTCGCATCCACGCCCGAGGGCAGCGAGAAACTGCGCTCGAACAGGCCGTACGCGCGCTCGCTGAACTCGTAGCCCTTGCGCTTCTCGTCGCGGGACTGCTTCTTCTCGCCGCGCAGGGTGAGCATCTCGTCGGACACGGTGACCTCGATGTCCTTCTCGTCCACGCCCGGCATCTCGGCGCTGATCCGGTAGGCCTTCTCGGTCTCCTCGATGTCGACGGTGGGCATGTTGATCTCGATGGCGTCCTCGCGGCTGCCGCGGGTGTCCCACAGCCGCGGTTCGAACAGGCGCTGGTCGAACAGCCGCCGGCCGAAGGGCCAGGACGCCAGACTGCCGGCGAAGTCGTCGAACAGGCGGTCGACCTCCCGGCGCAAGGTGCCCAGGGGGTGGCGGGCGGCTTCGGTGGCGGGGACGGGTGCGGTCTCGCGCTTGACGGGCAACTGGGTCACGGACTGCATGCGGATCTCCTTGGCGATGGGATGCGCGCCGAGTGCGGGGGCACCGGGGCGTGGCTGACTGTTCGGTGCCCGCCTGCCGGATGCGGCGCGGGGCACGGATCGATGGTGAGCCCGCGGCAGTCGGCCGGGATTGCGCCCACGCAATCGCCGCGCTGGCGCGGGAAGGCAGGGTCCGGGGGAGGGTGGCCGCGCCGCCTGCTCAAGTCCTGGCCGTCGCGGCCGAAAACAGTGGGTAGGCAGAAGAGAGCCGGCCAGGTTCAGGAGCCGCCATGATGATCGTCAACGCATTGCCAGGCCTGGAGGCCTGGAGCAAGGCCTTCCTCGAGCTGGAGGTGCCCATCCGTCGCGAGAGCGCGGTCGCACTGGCCGGGATGATCGCCGACGAGGACCGCGCCTCGCCGATCGCCATCGGCCGTCTCGCGCAGGTCGACCCGCTGCTCACGCTGCGCATCCTGGCGCTGGCCGCCCGGCATCGCTCGCGGCGCGCGGTCACCGACACCGAGACCGCCGTCACCGGCGTGGTGATGATGGGTCTGGGCCGCTTCTTCGACGACTTCCGTTCACCCGCGGTGGTGGAGGATCTGCTCGCCGATGATCCCGACGCGCTGGCGGGGCTGCAGCAGGTGATCGATCGGGGCTTTCGCGCGGCGGACTTCGCGCTGGGCTTCGCGGTGCACCGCCTGGACACCGACGCCGAGGTGATCCAGGAAGCGGCGATGCTCCATGACTTCGCCGAGATGCTGCTGTGGTGCCGCGCGCCGGCGCTGGCGCGGCGCATCCGCGATCGTCAGGCGGCCGATCCGGCGCTGCGCTCGGCGCAGGCCCAGCTCGAGGTGCTCAACATCCGCCTGCAGGACCTGCAGCGCGCGCTGATGCAGGCCTGGCACCTGCCCGAGCTGCTTGCCCAGATCACCGACCGGGAGCACCTCGACAACCCGCAGGTGCGCAATGTGGTGCTCGCGGTGGACATCGCGCGTCACACCCAGTTCGGCTGGGACAATCCGGCGGTGCCCGATGACCTCACCGAGATCGGCCGGCTGCTCAACCTCACCCCGGAGAGCGCCCGCCGCAAGGTCATGGGGCTCGACGCCTGACGCCGTCGCCCACCGCGTGCGCAGCGCGGATGGCCTCGCCCGTGAAGAAGGGGTCATCGGCGATCTTCGCCAGCACCATCGGGGTGGCCTCGAAGCCCCAGATCAGCTGCCCGTCGAGCGCGCAGGTGGGCACGCCGAACACCCCGGCCTCGATCGCGGCCTGCGTGTCCTCGCGCAGCGCCTGCTTGAGCGCCGGCTGCTCCAGTTCCTCGGGTCGGACGTCGAGTTCGGCAAGCAGGGCCTGCCAGTGCTCGGGCTCGTCGGGCAGATGGCCCTCCACCCATACATAGCGGAACAGCCGGCACACCAGGTCTGACGGGCTGTCGAAGAGCACCGCCAGGCGCAGCAGCGGCAACGGATTGAACGGGTGCATGCGCGGCATGCGCAGCACGAGGCCGTTGCGCTCGGCCAGCCAGGCCACGTGCTCGTAGGTGAAGCGGCGCTTGCCCGGGATCTCGGCCGGACCCTTGTGCCCGTGATGCGCGAGCAGGCCGGCAAAGAGCACCGGATGGCAGCGCACCACCACCTGCTCGGCGAAGTCGTTCAGGCGGGTGCTCTGCAGATAGGCGTAAGGCGAGACGAAGTCGTAGTACCAGTGGAGGGTGCTCATGGGGTTTTCCCGGGTCAGCGGCGGACTGGCCGCAGGCCGGGATGATAATTGCGCGCCCGCCGTCCCCCAGCCGAGTCCCTGCCTTGCCTTCATCCCCCGAGATCCCCCTGCCCGCGATCACGGCACGCCTGCCCTCCGGTGCGGCCCCGGGGCGGCCGCGCTGGCTGGCGCTCTCCTGGCAGTTCCTGCGACGCGACTGGCGCGCCGGCGAGCTCGGCCTGCTGCTGGCGGCGCTGGTGGTGGCCGCGGCCGCGGTGGCCTCGGTGGGCTTCTTCGTCGACCGGATGCGGCAAGCGCTTTCGCTGGAGGCGCGGCAACTGCTCGGCGCCGACCTGGTCATCGTCGCCGACCGGGCCCCCGAGCCGGCCTGGCTCGCCGATGCCGAGCGCCGCGGCCTGGCCACGGCCCAGACCGTCACCTTCCCGAGCATGGTCAGCACCGCGGGCCGGCCGCAACTCGCCTCGGTGAAGGCGGTGTCGCAGGCCTATCCCCTGCGCGGCCGGCTGCGGGTGGCCGCCGGCCCGGGCCAGGCTGACGAGCCGGCCGCGCAGGCGCCCCCCCGTGGCGCGCTGTGGGCCGATGCGCAGCTGCTGCAGGCGCTGGGCATCGCGGTGGGCGAGCGGGTGGCCCTGGGTGAGTCCACCTTCACCGTGGAGCGCCTCATCACGGTCGAGCCCGACCGCGGCGCCAACTTTGTCAACTTCGCGCCGCGGGCCATGATCCGCCTCGAGGACCTCGAGGCCACCGGGCTGGTGCAGCCGGCGAGCCGCGTGAGCTGGCGCATGCTGGTCGCGGGCGCCCCGGCCGAGGTGGCTGCCTTCGAGGCGGCGTTTCGCGCCCGGGGCGAGCGGGCCGGTCGCATCGAGACCCTGGAGAACGGCCGGCCCGAACTGCGCATCACCCTGGATCGCGCCCAGCGTTTCCTGTCGCTGGTCGCCCTGCTCACGGCGCTCATTGCCGCGGTGGCCATCGGTCTGGCGGCGCGGCGCTTCGCGCAGCGTCACCTCGACGGCTGCGCCGTGATGCGCGCCCTCGGCGTGCGCCAGCGCGATCTCGCCATCCTGCTGCTTCTGGAACTGGCGGGGATCGGGCTGATCGGCGGACTGCTCGGGGCCGCCCTGGGCTGGGCGGTGCATCTCGGCCTGGCGGCGGCGATCGCGCCGCTGATGCCGCTGCCGCTGCCCGCGCCGTCGCTGTGGCCGGCCGCGCAGGCCGTGCTCGCGGCCGGGGTGCTGCTGCTCGGCTTCGCCGCCTG
>JBAWWD010000020.1:0-81456 GCA_037146935.1 Burkholderiales bacterium | reverse complement strand
GCCCTCTTGCCGGGCAGCCGCGAGCACTTCTGGATGCCCTTCTCGCCCAACAAGGAGTTCAAGCGCGAACCGCGCATGTTCGTGCGGGCCCAGGGCATGTACTGCTACACGCCCGAGGGCCAAGAGGTGATCGACGCCTCCGCGGGCCTGTTCTGCGTGGCCGCCGGTCATTGCCGTCCGGAGATCGCCCGTGCGGTCTACGAGCAGATGAGCACCCTGGATTTCGTCGCGCCCTTCCTGCGCGCCCACCCCAAGTCTTTCGAGCTCGCCGAGCGGGTGGCGCAGTACACCCCGGCAGGCCTGAACCGGGTGTTCTTCGTGAACTCGGGCTCCGAGGCGGTGGACACCGCCATGAAGATGGCCCTGATGGTTCACCGGGTGCGCGGTCAGCCGCAGCGCCAGCTCTTCATCAGCCGCGAGCGCGCCTACCACGGCGTGAACATGGGCGGGGTGTCGCTGGCCGGCATGGCCAACAACCGGCGCGCCTTCGGCACCGGGCTGGCCGGGGTCTATCACATGCGCCACACCGCGCTGCCCGAGAACCGGTTCGTGAAGGGCCAGCCCGAGCATGGCGCCGACCTTGCCGATGACCTGCAGCGCTTCTGCCAGCTCTATGGCGGGGAGAACATCGCCGCGGTGTTCGTCGAGCCCACGGCCGGGTCCTTCGGGTGCCTGCCGCCGCCCAAGGGCTACCTCGATCGCCTGCGCGCGATCTGCGACGCGCACGGCATCCTGCTGGTCTTCGACGAGGTGATCACCGGCTGGGGCCGCATGGGCGCGAACTTCGGCGCCCAGGCCTTCGGTGTCACGCCCGACATCATGACCATGGCCAAGGCGATCACCAATGGCGCCCAGCCGATGGGCGCGGTGGCCGCCCGCCAGTCGATCTACGACGCGATCACCGAGGCGGGCCCGGCCACCGGCGTGGAGTTCTTCCACGGCTACACCTACTCGGCGCATCCGGCGGCCTGCGCGGCTGGCCTGGCCATGATGGACATCTTCCGCGACGAGCAGCTCATCGAGCGCGCGGCGGCGATGACCCCGACCTTTCTGGACGCGATCTTCTCGCTGCGCGACCTGCCGGTGATCAGCGACATCCGGGGCGTGGGCATGATGGCGGCCATCGACGTGGCGCCCGATGCGGTGCCTGGCGCCCGTGGCCACGAGGCGCAGAAGCGCCTCTTTGACGCCGGCCTGAACCTGAAGAGCACCGGCGATGCGCTGATCATCGCCCCGCCCTTCGTGGCCGAGCGGCATCACATCGACGAGATCGCCGGCAAGCTGCGCGGGGTGCTCGCCGGGCTCTGAGGCGCGGGCGCGGCTGGCGACACGGGCGCCGATGCCGGTGAGGGCGCGCCGCAACGCGCGCCCCCGCGCCGCACCGCGCTCAGTCGCGGTCGCGGCTGATGAAGCGGTAGAGCAGCGGCAGCAGCACCAGGGTGAACAGCGTGCCGCTCACCATGCCGCCCACGATCACCACGGCGAAGGGGCGCTGCGTCTCGGAGCCGATGCCGTGCGAGAGCGCTGCCGGCAGCAGGCCCAGGCCGGCCATGAGGGCGGTCATGACGATGGGGCGCAGGCGCATCACCGCACCCTCGGTGATCGCCTCGGCGCTGCTCATGCCCCGGCGCAGGAACTCCATGATCTGCTCGACCATGATCACGCCGTTCTGCACCGAGATGCCGGCCACCGCGATGAAGCCCACCGCGGCCGACACCGACAGGTGCAGGCCCGCGAGCCCCAGCCCCGCGATGCCGCCCACCAGCGTGAACGGCACCATGGCCAGCACCAGCAGCGAGTGGGTCATCGAGCGGAAGGCCCAGAAGAGCAGCGAGAAGATCATGAGCACCGACAGCGGCACCACCACCTTGAGCCGCGCCATGGCCCGCTGCTGGTTCTCGAACTGTCCGCCCCAGGTGAGCCGATAGCCTGGCGGCAACGGCACCTGCTCGGCCACGGCCTTCTGGGCCTCGGTGACGAAGCTGCCCTGGTCGCGCCCGATCAGGTTGACCTTGACCGCCACGCTGCGCCCGCCGGCTTCGCGGGCGATGCGATTGGCGCCCTGGCGGACCTCGATCAGGGCCACGTCACCCAGCGCCACGGTGGGCGTCAGGCCACTGCCGCCGCCACTGGCGGCAGCCGGCAGCGGGATCTGCAGTTGCGCGATGTCGTCGAAGGCGTCGCGAAACGAGCGCTGCAGACGCAGGGTGACATCGAAGCGGCGGTCGCCCTCGTAGAAGACATTCACCGCCTGCCCGGCCAGCGCCGTCTCGATCATCTGATTGACGTCAGCGACATCGAGCCCCAGGCGCGACAGCCGTTGCCGGTCGATGGTGATGGTGAGTTCGGTCTGACCGCTGATGCGAAACGCCGCCACGTCGGTGGCGCCGCGGATCTTCTCGAGCACCGACACGATCTTGTCGGCCCGGCCCTGCAGGATCTCGAGGTCCGGGCCGAACACCTTGACCACGATCTCGCCCTTGGCGCCCGAAAGCGCCTCCTCGACGTTGTCCTGGATGACCTGCGAGAAGTTGGTCGGCACGCCGGGAATGGTCTGGATCTTGCGCGACATGTCGACCACCAGCGCGTCCTTGCTGGCAAAGCGCCACTCGCCGCGCGGCTTGAGGTCGGCCAGGATCTCGAGATTGTTCGGGCCCTTGGGGTCGGTGCCGTCGTCGGGCCGGCCCACCTGCGTGACCACCATGCGCACCTCGGGGTATTCGCGCAGGATGCGCCGCACCTCGCGCTCGACCTCCTTGGTCTTGGTGAGCGAGGTGGCCGGCGGCATGGTGATGGTGAGCCAGATGTTGCCTTCGTCGAGCTTGGGCAGGAACTCGCTGCCCAGCATCGGGGCCGCGGCCAGCGCCACCGCCAGCACCGCCAGCGAGCCGCCAAGCACGGCCACGCGCGCGCGCCCTGCCGCCAGCAGCGCCCGCCGGTAGCCGTTCTGCATGGCCTCGATCCAGGGGCTGTGCCGCTCGGCGAGATCGTGGTGGCGCAGCACCATGGCCAGCAGCGCCGGCACCAGGGTGAGGGTGAGCAGGATCGCGCCGAGCAGCGCGAAGGTGAGCGTGTAGGTGACCGGCGTGAAGATCTTTCCTTCGACCCGCTGGAAGGTGAAGATCGGCAGGAAGGCGGTGATGATGATCGCCTTCGAGAAAAGAATAGGGTGGGCGAGCGCGACCGCCGTGGTCTTGAGCTCGTGGATGCGCCAGCCGTAGCCGTCGTGCGCGGGATTGAGGTCCTTGCGCGCCAGTGCCAGGCGCACCATGAGCGCCTCCACCAGCACCACCGCGCTGTCGATGATGATGCCGAAGTCGACCGCGCCCAGCGAGATCAGGTTGGCCGACACGCCGCGCAGGTCCATGAGGATGAAGGCGAACAGCAGCGACAGCGGGATCACCGTGGCCACGATCAGCGCCGCCTGCCAGCTGCGCAGGAACACCATCAGGATGGCGATCACCAGCGCCGCGCCCACGGCCAGGTTCTCGATCACGGTGAGCACGGTGTGCTCGATCAGGTCGGTGCGCTGGTAGGTGGGCAGGATGCGCACGCCGGGCGGCAGCTTGGCATTGACCTCGTCGACGCGCTCGCGCAGCTTGGCCACCACCTTGGAGGCGTTCTGGCCCTTGATCATCACCGCGATGCCCTGCACGACATCATCACGGTCGTTGAAGGCGACGATGCCCGATCGGGTGCGGTCGCCGGCGGCCACGGTGCCCACGTCGCTCACGAAGATCGGTCGGCCGCCCGGCGAGTCGACGATGGTGCGGGCGATGTCATCGACGCTGCGGTACAGGCCGATGCCCCGAATGACCAGCGACTCGTCGCCGCGGCGCATGAGTCCGCCACCGGCGTTGGCGCTGTTGCGCGCCAGCGCATCGGACACCTGCTTGAGCGTGACCCCGTAGCGCTTGAGCGCATAGGGGTCCACCCGCACCTGGTACTCCTTGACCGTGCCGCCGAAGCTGATGACATCGGCGATGCCGGGCACGATGCGCAGCGCCGGCTTGACCACCCAGTCCTGGATGGCGCGGATCTCGTTGAGCGGCATGCCGGCCGGCGCCTCGAGCACGTAGCGATAGACCTCGCCCACAGCGGTGGACAGCGGCGCGAGCTGCGGCTGCACGCCGGGCGGCAGCGTGACGTTGCCGAGCTTCTCGAGCACCTGCTGGCGCGCGAAGTAGTCGTCGGTTCCCTCGGCGAAGGTGAGGGTCACGATGGACAGGCCGGTGATCGAGACCGAGCGCAGCTGCGTCTGACGCGGCACGCCGCTCATCTCGCGCTCGATGGGCAGGGTGACGCTGCGCTCGACCTCCTCGGGCGCGAGGCCCGGCAGCTGCGTGACCACCTGCACCTGCACATCCTGCACGTCGGGGAAGGCCTCGATGGGCAGGTTGTTCATGGCCACCCAGCCGGCCGCCACGAGCACGCCGGTGAGGACCAGCACGAAGACGCGCTGCTGCAGCGCGAAGGTGATCAGGCGGTCGAGCATGCGGGCGAGCGCTTCATTTCACCAGCGTGGCGAGCTCGGAGTTGAGCAGCAGTGCGCCGGTGGTGACCACCATCTCGCCCGCCTCCACGCCGTCCAGGATGAAGGCGTGGGTGCGGTCCTGCACGCCGAGCGTCACCTTGCGGCGGGTGAAGAATCCCGGAGGGTTCTCGATGAACACATAGCTGTAGAGCCCCTGGGTGACCAGCGCGTTGTTGGGCAGGCGCACCGCCTGGCCGGCGTCGGCCGCCGCGAGGATCACCTGCGCGTACATCTCGGGCCGCAGACGACGATCGGGGTTCTCGAGCGTGGCCCGCACCTGCACCCGACGGGTGGCCGGGTCCACGACCGAGCCCACGCGCTCGATGGTGGCCGGGAACCGCTCCTCGGGCCAGGCATCGACCTTGACCAGCGCGCGCTGCCCCGGCTTGACCAGCCGCAGGTCACGCTCGGGCAGGTCGATGAGCACCCAGAGATGGGCGAGATCGCTGACCACGAAGAGCGGCTCGGCCTGGTCGGGCCGCACTTCCTGGCCGGGGTTGACGCGCCGTTCGGCGATCACGCCCGACAGCGGCGCGCGCAGCGAATAGGCGGGGTTGTCGGCGCCGGCCGGCGCCAGATTGCGCAGGCGTCGCTCGGCGCGCTCGGTCTCGGCGCGGGCGGTCTCGAATTCGGCCTGCGCGTTCTCGAGCTCGCGACGCGCCAGCACGCCGGCCTCGGCCAGGCGCTGCGAGCGCTCGAAGGCCAGCCGCCGGCGCTGGTCGTCGCTGCGCGCCTTGCGGACATCGGCCAGCGCCGCGGCGAGCTCGGGGGAGTCGACGCTGAGCAGTTCATCGCCAGCGCGCACCGGGTCGCCGGCCTGTCGGCGGATGGCCAGCACCCGGCCGCTGATCGGGACCGACAGGCGGGCGGTGAGGTTCTCGTCGTAGGCGAGCCGGGCATTGAGCGGCTCGGCCAGCGGCACCGTGGCGAGGCGCGCCTCCTCGACCCGGATGGAAGCGAGCTGCGCCGCGCCGAGGTCGAAGTGCACGGTGTCGGGCGAGATGGGATCAGCCCCACCCGCAGCCACGGTGCCCGGCCGGGCAGCCGACTTCGCGTTGGCCTCGGCCTTGGCGGGCGCCACCCGCGGCTCCGGGCCCGGCTGACTGGCGGGCAGCCGCGCGAACTGCGCCAGTCCGTAGCCCAGGCCCACCAGCGCAAGCGCGGTGAGCAGCATGACGGGTGTCTTCTTCTTCATGGCTTTCCTGGGGGCGATGCGTTGGCCTCGCCACCGATGGCGGCCTGCCAGGCGGCGTGGGCCTGGCCGAAGTCGGCCTGCGCCCGGACGGTCTCGGCCTGCACGGCAGCGCGTTGACGGCGCGCATCGAAGAGATCGGTGAGGCTGGCGGCGCCCTGCTGGTACGCGATCTCGAGGGCGTTGGCCACCCGCTGGGCCGCCGGCAGGGTCTGGTCGAGCAGCCGCAGGCCGCGCTGGGCGGCCGACTGCAGCAGCTCGCCGGCCCGCTGGGTGTCGGCCAGGGCGGCCGCGCGGGCGCGGTCGAGCGCGGCCTGCGCCGCATCGACATCGGCCTGCGCGCGGGCGATGTCGCCGCTGAAGTCGTTGTAGACGAACAGGGGAATGGTGGCCGAGACCCCGAAGACCGTGCCGCCGAAGCCTGGCGCCCGCTCGGCCTGGACGCCCACCGTGACATCGCGGTTTCGCAGGCTGGCGGCGAGCGCCCTCGCCTGGCTGGCCGCGGCCAGGCGGCGCTCGGCGGCCAGCAGGTCGGGCCGGCGCGCGATGGCGGCGTCGAGGCCGCGCTCCAGCGCGGTGCGGGCCAGCGCGGCCAGCCGCTCGAGCGAGTCGCGGTCATCGAGCGGATCGATGGCGCGCAGCCGCGCGGCCTGGGCCTCGGCCCCGAGCAGCGCCGCCAGACCGAGCTGGGCCTGGGCCCGGGCGCTGCGCGCGGCGCGTTCCTCGTTGGCCGCGCGTTCGGCCTCGACCCGCAGTCGGGTGGCGTCGACCGGGGCGAGGTCGCCCGCCGCGACCCGGCGCTCGGTGGCCTCGAGCAGCCGTTGATAGCCGGCGAGGTTCTCGGCGGCGAGTTCGGCCAGGCGCTGGGTGGCCGCGAGCTCGAGGTAGGCGCCGGTCAGCTCCACCCGCTGCCGGCGCAGGGCATCGGCGAGCTCGAAACCCGCGGCCTGTTCGCCGGCCTCGGCGGTGGCCGCGCGCAGCTCACGCTTGCTGCCGCGCTCGAGCAGCTGCTCCACCCGCAGCAGGCGGTCGGAGGCGGCGTACGGATAGCGGCGCGCCTCGGTGTTCGACAACTGCGCCTGCACGGTGGGGTTGGGCCGCACGTTCACGCGCGCGATCTCGGCCCGCGCCGCCTGCTGCGCCAGCCGCGCGGCGCGCACGGTGGGGTTGGCCGATTCCAGCGCCGCCAGCGCGTCGCGCAGGCTCAGGCCGCCGTCGGGGCCGACGACCAGCGCCGCGTCGGGCGCCGCGCGGCCGGCCAGCGGGACGAGCAGCAGCGCCAGGCACAGGAGCAGGGAGGGCAGCCGCTGCGGGGCGGGGCAAGGCGGGGCAGAGGGCCGGGAAAGTCTGGAGCGAACCATGCAGCGGGCAGGAGGAGGACGCAGGCGGCCAGTATGACGCAGCCCCGGGCGGATCATGCCGGTTGCGCTTGACGAAACGCTGACAGGCGGGAGCAGGATCCCCGCCTCAGCGCCCGGGCTTGAGCGCGGTCAGCCTGGCCTCGTCGAGCCCGGCCTCGCGCAGCACCTGCTCGGTGTGTTCGCCCAGGGCCGGCGAGTGCGCCCCGGCGCGGGTGTCGGCGGCCGAGAGGCGAAACGGCGGGTTGAGCACCTTGAATCGGCCGCCGGCGTCGTGCACCTCGGCCATGGCCTCGCGGTGCGCGATCTGCGGATCGGCCAGGGCCTGCGCCACCGTGCGATAGGGCGAGCAGGGGACGCCGTTGGCGTCGAACAGCGCCTGGCACTGCGCCATGGTCAGCACGCCCGACCAGGCCTCGGCCAGGTCCATGAACTGCCCCCAGTTCACCCGGCGGTCGGTGTAGGCCGCGAAGCGCGCGTCGCGGGCCCATTCCGGGTGACCGGCCGCCTCGCACATCGACTGGAAGGTCTTCTCGCTGGCCACCGCCACCATCAGGTAACCGTCGGCGCAGGCGAGCGGGCCGAACATCGGCCGGCCCATGGGCGGCACCTCGAACTGCGCGCTCTGCAGTTCGGTGAGCGTGAAGCCCAGCATGGTCTCGAGCATGGACACGTCGACGAACTGGCCGCGGCCGGTGACATGACGCTGGTGCAGGGCGGTGGCGATGGCGCCGAAGGCATAGGCGCCCGAGGCGACGTCGGCCACGAAGATGCCGCAGTAGTCGGGCCGGGTGCGGCCCTCCTGGTAGCGCAGGTGGGTGAGGTCGTAGCCGGCGGCGGCGTGCACCACCGGCGCGTAGGCCGGCAACTGCGACGAGGGGCCGGTCTGGCCATAGCCCGAGATGGCGCAGTAGATCAGGCGCGGGTTCAGGGGGGAGAGGCTGTCCCAGTCGAGCCCGAGCCGCTTCATCACGCCGGGCCGGAAGTTCTCGAGCAGGATGTCGGCCCCGGCCACCAGCGTGCGCGCCGCCTGCTGCGCGGCGGGCGATTTCAGGTCGAGCACCACGCTCTTCTTGCCGGCGTTGAGCTGGCCGAAGGCGGTGCTCGCGCCGGCCCGCAGTGGCGGGCGGGTGCGCATCATGTCGCCCTCCGGGGCCTCGATCTTGATCACCTCGGCGCCCATGTCGGCGAGCAGACGGCTGCAGTGCGGGCCGGCGATGGTGGTGGTGAAGTCGATGACCCGAATTCCGGCGAAGGCCTTGTCCATGGCGGTGGTGCTCCTGGTGAGGGCTGGCGCGGCATGATGGCAGGCCGCGCGCGCCTCAGCCACGCCGATCGCGCCTGATCGACACGCCGGGGCTGGCCGGCGCCCGCCCGCCGGATCAGGCTCATGCCACAATCCGCGTCCGTCGCCACCGCGGGTGCGCGGCGCCCCTTCAGCCGGTTTTTGCCGATCTACAGTGAGGATCCGATGGTTCAACGCATGAAGTTCTACATCGACGGCGCCTGGGTCGATCCGGTCACGCCCAAGAGCCGCCCCGTCGTCAATCCGGCCACCGAGCAGGCGATGTACGACATCGCGCTGGGTTCGGCCGCCGACGTGGACAAGGCCGTGGTCGCCGCGCGGCGCGCCTTCGAGACCTTCTCGCAGACCAGCCGCGAGGAGCGCGTGGCCCTGCTCACCCGCATCATCGAGGTCTACAAGTCGCGCATGAAGGACATCGGCGCGGCCATCTCCGACGAGATGGGCGCCCCGCTGGGCTTTGCCGAGAAGGTGCAGGCCGGCGCCGGCCTGGGCCACATCGTGTCCACGCTCGACGTGCTCAAGAACTACCACTTCGAGGAGCAGCTCGGCGCGGCCATGGTGGTGCGCGAGCCGATCGGCGTGGTCGGCATGATCACCCCCTGGAACTGGCCGCTGAACCAGATCACCTGCAAGGTGGCCCCGGCGCTGGCCGCGGGCTGCACCATGATCCTCAAGCCCTCCGAGTTCACGCCCTCGTCGGCGCTGATCTTCGCCGAGGTGCTGCACGAGGCGGGCGTGCCCGCGGGCGTGTTCAACCTGGTGAACGGTCTGGGCCAGGAAGTGGGCGCGGCCATGAGCGGCCACCCCGGCATCGACATGATCTCTTTCACCGGTTCCACCCGCGCCGGCATCGATGTCGCGCAGCGCGCGGCCACCACGGTCAAACGGGTGAGCCAGGAGCTCGGCGGCAAGTCGCCTAACATCATCCTCGACGATGCCGACCTGCAGAAGGCGGTGGGCGGCGGCGTTGGGCACGTGTTCAACAACTCCGGCCAGTCGTGCAACGCGCCCACCCGCATGCTGGTGCCGCAGTCCAAGATGGACGAGGCGATCGCGATCGCCCGTGCCGTGGCCGAGAAGACCCGCTGCGGCGACCCGCGCGCGGCCGACTCCAACATCGGCCCGGTGGTGTCCTCGATCCAGTACGAGAAGATCCAGGCCCTGATCCAGAAGGGCATCGCCGAAGGCGCCACGCTGGTGTCGGGCGGCCCCGGCCGGCCCGAGGGCTACGACAAGGGCTACTTCGTGCGGCCCACGGTGTTCGCCAACGTCACCAACGACATGACCATCGCCCGCGAGGAGATCTTCGGTCCGGTGATCTCGATCATGGGCTACCAGTCCGAGGACGAGGCGGTGCGCATCGCCAACGACACGCCCTACGGTCTGGCCGGCTATGTGTCGGCGGGCTCGGTGGAGCGGGCGCGCAAGGTGGCCCGTCAGATCCGCGCCGGCAACGTCAACCTCAACGGTTCGCCCAATGAGCGTGGCGCGCCCTTCGGCGGCTACAAGCAGTCGGGCAACGGCCGCGAGTGGGGTCGCTTCGGCCTGGAGGAGTACCTCGAGGTCAAGGCCATCGCCGGCTACGGCACCTGAGTTCGGCCTCCTGAGCCGGCCCCTCGGGCTGGCTCGCCAGGCTGGCCACTCAGGCCGGCCCCGCAGGCTGGCCCCCCGCCCGGGGGGTCTCAGCTGATGGCGGATTCCCGGTCGTCGGGTGGCGCGTCCTGAGGGTTCACCCCGATCAGGCGCGACACCCGCACCGGCACCCCTTCGCGCTGGAACAGCGCCACCCGCTCCTGCACCTCGCGATCGGCCACCGTCATGCGCAGGCGCAGGCGGACATACTCGGCCCAGGACGCGATCACGAAGCGCTCCACGAAGCGCCCGCTCTCGCCGACATCCCGGTACACCCGCCAGCTGGCCGCGCCGTTGCGCCGCCGCGTGGGCTCCACCGCGTGGATCGCCCGCAGGAAGCCGGCCTCGTTCTCGGGGTCGATCCGGTATTCGAGCTGCACGAGCACCGGGCCGTCGTGCGGCAACGGCTCGATTGCCATCGCGATGTCGGGCAGCTGCACGCCGGTGGTGACCTCGGCCTCGGTGCCCAGGCCCACCGGGAAGCGCCGGTTCAGCAGATGCAGGCCGAACATCGCCACCGCCGAGATCGCCAGCGCCACCTGGGTGCCGGCGAGGGTGGCCACCAGGCCCCACCAGGCGCTGCCCAGCGCCAGGCTCACCTGCACCGCCACCAGCGTGACCGAGACCGCGCGCGCCCGAACCCAGGCCGGCGCAGTGCTCTGCGTGCCGGCCGACAGGCCCGCCAGCACGCTCACCCACGCGATGCCCACGCCCACCGCGCCGGCCAGCGCGATCACGGCGATGTGCGACACCGCCACCACGCAGGCGGCGACGATCCACAGCAGCACGCCGCGGCTGACCACGGTGTCGAGATCCATGCGCTTGAGCCGCTGCGGGATCCAGAGCGCGCCAGCCACCGCGCCCAGGCCGAATCCGGCCGAGAGCAGGCCGAAGCCGCCCGCGCCCATCTCGAGCTGATCGCGCGCGATCACGGGCAGCAGCGCCCAGAAGCTGCTCGCCCCCAGGCAGAAGCTGACATTGCGGATCACCAGAGCGCGCATCGCCGGGGTGTGGCGCGCAAAGCGCAGGCCGCTCTGCACGCCCGAGAGCAGCTTCTCGGGCACGCCGGGCAAGGAGGGTTCGCGCGGCTTCCAGCCGCGCACCACCAGAATGAAGGGCAGGGCGCAGGCCGCCGCCGCCAGGAAGGCGCTGCCCGAGCCCAGCCAGGCGGCGATCGCGCCGGCCAGCGCCGGCCCCACCGCCCGGGCCATGTTGAACGAGACCGCGCCCAGAGCCACGGCGCGCGGCAGCTCGTCGCGCGAGACCAGTTCGTTCACGCTGGCCTGCTGCGCCGGCGTGGCCAGCATGAAGCCCGAGCCGATCAGGAAGGTGAGCGCGAGCAGTGTGCCCGGGCCGATCAGGCCGGCCAGGGTGGTGAGGCCCAGCAGGGCCATGCTGGCCAGGGCCACGCTCTGGGTGATCAGGATGATGCGCCGGCGCTCGAAGAGGTCGGCCAGCGCGCCGGCCACCAGCCCGAATAGCAGCGCGGGCGCGGTGCTGGCGGTCTGGACCAGCGCCACCATGAGCGCCGAGGGGGTGAGCGTGGCCATCAGCCAAGCGGCCATGGTGGCCTGCATGGTGAAGCCCAGCGACACGCCGAGACCGCCCAGGTAGTAATGCCGGAATGGCGCGTGACGCAGCGGCGATCCCCGGAACCCCAGGCGCAGGCGGGCGGGCAGGCGAAAACTCACCGCGCCATTGTAGGCGCAGGCGGCAGCGGGCGGCCCTGAGCCGGCTGCATGGGCAGGGGCTTGCCGGCGGGCGGTGCCGGCAGTGGCGTGCGGGCCCGCCGCGTCGGTGCCTTCAGGCGCGAGCCGGCCGCGCCGGCGCGGTCAGGCGCGGGCCCGACGCTGCAGCAGCGCGGTGAGCACCAGGCCCAGGGCGAGCAGGCCCAGCCCGTTGACGGTCTTGACCCGCTCGAAACCGATGCTCTGCCCCAGGCGCGCCACCACCGCCACCCCGGCCGACTGGCCGATGAACAGCGACAGCGCGAAGGCCGAGATGGCGGTGCCGCGCTGGCTGGGCACCATCTGGGTGGCCACGGTCTGCAGGGTGTTGTGCATCATGAAGAAGCCCGCGCCGGTGATCGCGCACTTGAGCGATTCGAGCATCCAGTGCGGGCCGCCGGTGCTCAGCATGCCGGCGCAGAGCACCGCGGCGCCCACCAGGGCCATGCCGCGCTCACCCAGTCGGGCCACCAGCCAGCGCCCGAGCAGCGCCACCGTGAGTCCGCCCGCGCCATAGCCGGCCGCGGCCATGCCGGTCTGCCACAGCGCGAGGCCGTGCGCCTCGTGCAGCCAGGAGGGCAGCAGCGCGAGCGTGCCGAAGTTGAGCGCGCCCTCGGCCAGCACCAGCGCCAGGATGACGCGTGCCCAGGGGTCGCCCAGCACCGTCCCGAAGGCGCGCAGCGGATTGCCGCCCGCCTGCGAACCCGGCGCCGGCGCATCGGCCTGCCCCCGGCGCAGGACGCGCGCGAGGGCCAGGGCAACCCCCAGGAAGACCACCGACTGGGCGAGGAAGGACATCCGCCAGCCCAGCGTGTCGGCGAACACGCCGCCGGCGATCTGCCCGACCACCACGCCCAGGGTCGAGCCGATCATGAAGCGCGCGAGGGTGAGCTGGCGCCGCTGGTAGGGCACGTTGTCGCCGATCCAGGCGAGCGACACCGGGATCAGCCCGGCGCAGGCCGCGCCGCTGAGCAGCCGCAGCACGGCCAGGCTGGTGGGGCCGGTGGCCAGGGCGCAGGCGCCCGAGAGCACGCAGGCGGCCATGGTGGCCCAGGTGATCACCCGCAGCTTGCCGAGCCGGTCGGCCATCGGGCCATAGACCAGCTGCATCAGGCCATACGCGACCGCGAAGGCGGTGATCGCCCCCGAGAGCTCGGTGATGCCGGTGCCGAAGTCCCGGGCGAGCTCGGGCAGCATCGGGTCGACCACCCGCATCGAGGCCTGGCTGGCGAAGGCGCCCGTGGCCAGCAGCGGCAGCAGGCGGATCGCGCGCGCGGGCTCGGCGTCGGGCGCGGGCGCGGGCGCCGCGGCGCTTGGCGCAGGCGGCAGGCGCGGATCGGACGGGTCGGGCAAGCGGAATCTCCGGAGGAGCCGCATTGTGTCGCATCGCTGCCCGCGGCGAGGCCGCTGCCGCCGCCGCAAGGGCCGGTTATGCTCCGGTCTGCGCGCACGCCGCCCGCGGGCGCGGCGTCGGCGCGCGTCACCCGCCCTCATCCATCGCCCAGCATGAGCCCATCCCCTGCCAGGTCCGCCATCGAGATCGTGCCCTCGGTGTGCCCGCACGACTGCACCAGCACCTGCGCCCTCGAGGTCGAGCGGCTCGATCCGAACACCATCGGCCGCGTGCGCGGCTCGCAGCGCAACGCCTACACCGCCGGCGTCATCTGCGAGAAGGTGGCGCGCTATGCCCAGCGCATCCACCACCCCGATCGCCTCAACCGTCCGCTCATGCGCGACGGACCCAAGGGCAGCGGCCGCTTCCGTCCGATCAGCTGGGAGCAGGCGCTCGACGAGGTCGCGCAGGCCTTCATCACCCGCGCCCAGGCCCACGGCGCAGCCACGGTCTGGCCCTACTTCTATGCCGGCACCATGGGGCTGGTGCAGCGCGACGGCATCAACCGCCTGCGCCATGTCATGGGCTACTCCCGCTGGCACTCCACCATCTGCGTGGCGCTGGCCGACAACGGCTGGATCGCCGGCACCGGCGCCAAGCGCGGCGTGGACCTGCGCGAGGCCGGCGAGCATTCCGACCTGATCGTGATCTGGGGTGGCAACCCGGTGAACACCCAGGTCAATGTCATGACCCATGCCATGGCCGCGAAGAAGCGCGGGGCCACGCTGGTGGTGATCGATCCCTACCGCACCGGCACGGCCGAGCGCGCCGACCTGCACCTGCCGGTGCGGCCCGGCACCGACGGCGCGCTGGCCTGCGCGGTCATGCACGTGCTGTTCGCCGAGGGCTTTGCCGACTGGGACTACCTGCGCGCCCACACCGACGCGCCCGACGCGCTCGCCGCGCACCTGCGCGATCGCACGCCGCAGTGGGCGCAGGCGATCACCGGCCTGCCGGCGCAGGACATCATCGCCTTTGCCCGCCTCTACGGCCGCGCGAAGGCGCCCTTCATCCGCGCGCACCATGGCTTCTCGCGCCAGCGCAACGGCGCGGTCAACATGCACGCGGTGAGCTGCCTGCCGGCGGTGGTCGGTGCCTGGCAGCGGCGCGGCGGCGGCGCGGTCTATGGCCACACCGGCATCTATCCGCTCGACCGCAGCCTCATCGAGGGTCTCGACCGGGTCGACCCCTCGGTGCGCGCGCTCGACCAGTCGCGGCTCGGGCCGATCCTCACCGGCGACCCCGACGCGCTCGCCGGCGGCCCGCCGGTCACCGCGCTGCTCATCCAGAACACCAACCCGGCGGTGGTCTGCCCCGAGCTCGGCAAGGTGCATGAAGGCCTCGCGCGCGAGGACCTCTTCACCTGCGTGCACGAGCAGTTCATGACCGAGACCGCGGCCTTCGCCGACATCGTGCTGCCGGCCACCATGTTCCTGGAGCACGACGACTTCTACACCGCCTCGGGCCACACCACCTTCCAGGTGGCCCGCAAGGTGGTCGAGGCGCCCGGCGAGTGCCGCGAGAACCATTACGTGATCTGCGAGCTCGCCCGGCGCCTGGGCGCCGAGCACCCCGGCTTCGGCATGAGCGCCTGGGAAATCATGGACGAGACCCTGCGCCGCTCCGGCCTCTGGGATGCGCAGACCAACTGGGAGCGCGGCGGCCAGGACTGCGCGCTGCCCTTCGAGACCGCGCACTTCCTCGACGGTTTCGCCTGGCCCGACCGGAAGTTCCGGTTCCAGCCCGACTGGTCGCGGCTTGGCGGGCGCTGGCGCGAGATGCCCACCCTGCCCGACCATTTCGATGTCATCGACGAGACCGACGCGCAGCGCCCCTACCGGCTGGTGGCTGCGCCGGCGCGAACCTTCCTCAACTCCACCTTCACCGAGACGCCCGGCTCGCTGCAGCGCGAGAAGCGCCCCACCGCGCTGATCCACCCCGAGGTCTGCGCCGAGCTCGGCCTGGCCGAGGGCGATCCGGTGGTGATCGGCAACCGGCAGGGCGAGATCACCGTGCATGCCCGGCCCCAGGACGGGCAGCAGCGCTCGGTGGTGGTCCTGGAGGGCATCTGGCCCAACCGGCACTTCGCGGGCGGCATGGGCGTCAACCTGCTCACCTCGGCCGAACCCGGCTATCCCAATGGCGGCGCGGCCTTCCACGACACCGCCGTCTGGCTTCGCAAGGCGAACTGACCATGGCAAGAATCCAGGCCTCCCCCGCGCTCTCACGGCTGCGCATCCTCGACCTCACCCGCGTGCGCGCCGGCCCCACCTGCGTGCGGCAGTTCGCCGACTTCGGCGCCGACGTGATCAAGGTCGAGACCCCGGGTGATGAAGACCTCGGCGGCGCGCGCGACGGCTCCGATTTCCAGAACCTGCATCGCAACAAGCGCTCGATCACCCTCGACCTGAAGGCGCCGGCCGGCCGCGACATCTTCCGTCGCCTGGTGGCCACCGCCGACGTGGTGGTCGAGAACTACCGGCCCGACGTCAAGGACCGCCTGGGCATCGACTACGCGTCGCTGCGGGCGATCAATCCGCGCATCATCCTGGCCAGCATCTCGGGCTTCGGCCAGGATGGCCCCTACCGTGACCGGCCTGGCTTCGACCAGATCGCGCAGGGCCTGTGCGGGATCATGTCGGTCACCGGCTTCCCGGACCAGGGTCCGCTGCGGGCCGGGGCGGCGGTGGCCGATGTCACCGCCGGGCTGCTGGCGGCGCTGGGCATCATGACCGCGCTGCTCGAGCGCGAGGTCAGTGGCGAGGGCCAGTGGGTGCAGTCCAACCTGCTGCAGGCCGGCATCACGCTGCTCGACTTCCAGGCCGCGCGCTACACCATGGATGGCCAGGTGCCGCCGCAGGTGGGCAACGACCATCCCACCAGCATGCCCACCTCGGCCTACCGCACGGCCGACGGCCACATCAACGTGGCCGCCTCGGGCAGCGTGATGTGGATGCGGCTGTGCGAGGCGATCGGTCGCCCCGAGCTCGCCGAAGACCCGCGCTTCCGGCGCGCCGATGACCGCGCCGCTAACCGGGCCGCGCTCGCCGCCGAGATCGAGAGCGCCCTGCAGACTCGGCCGAGCGCCGAGTGGGTGAGCCGGCTGAACGACGCGGGCGTGCCCTGCGGACCCATCTACCGCATGGACGAGGTCTTCGCCGACCCGCAGGTCAAGCATCTTGGCGCGGCCGCGCCGGTGAACCATCCGCGGCTGGGCACGCTCAACATCCTCAACCAGGCGGTGCGGCTGTCACGCACCCCGGCGGCGCTGGCCACCGCCACCCCCGAGCGCGGCGAGCATACCGACGAGGTGCTGCACGAGATCGGCGTGACCGAGGCCGAGATCGCGCTGCTGCGCGGCGGCCGGGTGATCCTCTGATCATGCGCGCTCATCGCCGACATCTGCTTCGGGCCCTGACCGCGGTCGCGGCCTTGCCCGCGGCCACCGCCCGCGCCCAGTCTGCCGCCTGGCCGGCGAAACCCCTGCGGCTGGTGGTGGGCTATCCGCCCGGCGGCTCGGGCGACTTCATCACGCGGGTGGCGGCCGACGAGCTGGCCCGCGAGCTCGGCGGGCAGGTGCTGGTCGAGAACCGGCCGGGCGCCGGCGGCACCATCGCCAATGAGCTCGTGGCCCGCGCGCCTGCCGATGGCCACACCGTGCTGGTGGCCGGGCCCTTCGCGCTCACCGCGGCGCTCTACCGTCGCCTGGGCTACGACGGCAACCGCGACTTCATCCCGATCAGCCAGCTCGCGGTCGGGCCCATGATCATCTGCGTCAACAACGAGCTGCCGGTGCGCTCGCTGCGCGAGCTGATCGCGCACGCCCGCGCCCATCCCGAGCGGCTCGCCTCGGCGGCCTCGGGCAACGGCTCCACCCCGCATCTGGCCAGCGCGCAGTTCGAGGCCGCGGCGGGGGTGAAGTTCATCACCGTGCAGTTCAAGGGCGGCGCGGCGGCGGCCACCTCCACCATCGCCGGCGACACGCAGGTGATGTTCGCCACCCCGCCCACGGTCATGAACCTGATCAAGGCCGGGCGCATGCGGGCGCTCGCGCTCACCACCGCGGCGGCGTCGCCGGCGATTCCCGGCATTCCCGGCGCGGCCGAGGCCGGCCTGCCCGGCTATGACGCGAGCTTCTCCTTCGGGCTCTACCTGCCGGCCGGCTCGCCGCCCGCGGTGGTGCGCCGTCTGCACGAGGCGGCGGCGCGGGCCATGGCCCGCCCGGGCGTGCGCGAGCGGGTGGCCAGCCAGGGCATGGATGTGGCCACCAGCGCCTCGCCCGAGGCCTTCGCCGCGCAGTTGCGCGAGGGCGCGCGCGACCTGGAGCGCGCGGTGCGCGACTCGGGCGCCAAGCTGGAGTGAGCCGCCCATGGCCAATCCCATGCGCAAGGCCTGCCTCACCCACGCCACTCGGCTGTGGGCCGAGCAGCCTGGCCTGACCCTGCTGGAGGTCAGCAACGAGGTGCGGGTGCTGGTGCGCGTGGCGCGGCCGCCGGTGCCCGGGCCGGTGCCGGGCGTGGATGCCATCCGCCAGTGGCTGCTCGATGCGGTGGCCGCCGGCGAGATTCCGGCGCCCGAGGGGCTCGATCGGCGCGAGAAATCGCAGCGCCAGCGGCGCAAGACCTGAGCCGGTCGCGCCCGCGGCGCAGGGCTCAGTCTGCGGCCAGCGCCGCGCTCAGGCGGGCCATCGGCTCGGCCCAGTCGCCAGGGCGGCTGGCGGGCAGCGCGCGCACCTCAGGCCACCAGGGGCTGAGCCGCTCACCCATGCGCCATCGCCAGTCGATCTGCGTGGGCACGAGCACCCAGGTGGGCTTGCCCAGCGCAGCTGCCAGGTGCGCCACCACGCTGTCGATGGTGACCACCGCATCGAGCGAGGCGATCAGCGCCGCGGTGTCGTCCAGCGTGCGCAGGCCCGAGGTGGGATCGTTCACGCCGAGCTGGCGGATCAGCAGGTCGCGCTCGGGCCGCCGATCGACCGAGAGGTTCACCCAGGAGATCCGGTCGCGCAGCGCGGCCAGCGGCTGCGCCGCCGCCGGCATCACCGAGCGCACCCAGTCATCGTGGCGCTCGGGATTGCCGAGCAGGGCAAGACCGACCCGTTTGCCGGGCAGCGCCGAGAGGCGCTCGCGCCAGGCCCCGGTGGCGGCCGGGTCGGCGCGCAGCACCGGCGCCTGCGTGATGTCATCCGGGCCCAGGCGAAGCGCCGACACCAGCCCGAACATCGGGATCGCCAGCGCGCAACCATGCTCGCGCGGGTCGGGCAGCGCCTCGCTGCTCACCAGCGCCTCGCAGCCGGGCGCGCTGCGCGCCAGCCCGGCGATCGTCGGCTTGACCCAGGGCACGAAGCGCACGCCGCGCCGCGCCAGCGCGCCCACCAGACGCAGCGCGATGAGCGCGTCGCCATAGCCCTGATCCTGGTAGACGAACACCGCCCGATCCCCGGTGGGCGAGCCGTCCCATTCCGGCACCTGACGCACCACGTGGTCGGGTTCGATGTCGCGGTGGGCCTCGCGCATCCAGCGCCAGTTCTCGTGCCAGTCGCCCGTGCCGGCGGCCACCCGCATGCTGCCGGCGGTGTGCATCGGCGCCCCTCGATTTCCCGAGCGGGCGGCCATCCGCTGCGCCAGATCGGCCGCCTGCGCGGCATGCCCGGCCCTTGCATGAACCAGCAGGTATCGGCGCAGCGACTCGGCGTCGGGCGCGGTCTGGTCGCTGGCGGGATGGGCAGCGATCAGGCGCTCGAGCACCGGGAAGTGCTCGCGGCTGCCATGCAGCAGCGCGATCAGCACCGGCGCGTCGGCGGGCGCCAGGCTGCCGGCATCGAGCGCCGCGATCATCCGCTTGCGGGCGCGCGCCAGGATCTGCGCGGTGCGCGGTGACAGCGGCGGCAGCTCGCTGAACCGCTCCAGCCCGCCGCCGTGCAGCATCATGAGATTGGTCAGCGCGGTCAGGTCCTCGCTCTGGGCCTGCAGGGCGCGCTCGAAGTGGCGGGCGGCCTGCGCCCGGCGCCCCAGACGCATGAGGGTCACGCCCACGGTGCCCAGGGTCTGGGAATCGCTGGGGTTGAGCTTGAGCGCCTGCTCGCCGCGCGCCAGGGCTTCGGGCAGACGGCCGGTCTCGGCCAGGGCGGCGGTGATGAACTTCAGCGCCAGTGCGTGCCGCGGATCGGCGCCGACGGCCTGCTCGAGCCAGGCAATGGCCTGCGCAGGCTGGCCCATCAGCACCCGGGCGATGCCGGCATGGGCCGGCACATCGGCCGAGGCCAGCGGCGAGCCGGCGAGCGCCTCGAGGCGATCGACCACGGCGGCAGCCTCGCCGGCCCCGAGCCGGGCCTTGATCGACTGCATCTCGGCCAGCAGCTCGGCCGGCGTGGCCGGCAGCGGCGGACCGCCGCGCGCGCCGGAGGTGAGGGCGGCCGCGCCGGTGAGGCGGGCCAGTGCGCGGGCGATCAGGCCGGGAGGCCGCGTGCCGCTCATGCCCGGGCGCGGCAGCGCAGCAGATTGACCGCCTTCATCGAGAGCACCAGCGTGCCCTCCTGGTTGCGGGTCTCGATCAGCGAGATCGCCACGCCCCGCTCGGGGTTGGATGCCGAGCGTCGCGCCGACAGGATGGTGACCCGCACCCAGAGCTCGTCGCCCGGGCGCACCGGCGCCAGCCACCGCAGCTCGTCGATGCCGGGCGAGCCCAGGCTGGAGGCCGGCGACAGGAACTGCGTGGCCAGCAGCCGCATCATCAGGCTGGCGGTGTGCCAGCCGCTGGCGATCAGGCCGCCATAGGGCGACTCGGCCGCGGCGCGGGCATCGGTGTGGAAGGGCTGCGGGTCGAAGCGGCGCGCGAACGAGAGCAGCTCGTCGGGTTCCATCCGGATGCTGCCGAGCTCGAAGACGGCCCCTTCCGGGTAGTCCTCGAAGAAGCGATCGGGCGGGCTGGGTTTGCGGGTCATGGGGGTGGTCGGGGGCAGTCGGGATCGAGGCTGGCAGTGTGGGTTCGGTCGGCGCGCAGGGCAAGCCGATGCCGCGTGATAGGGTCCGGGGATGTCCGAACCGCCACCGTCGTCCGGCCCCGTGGCGCCCGCTCCGGTCAGCCTGCGCGAGGCGCTGCGCTTCTGGCTGATGCTGGGATTCATCAGCTTCGGCGGCCCGGCCGGACAGATCGCGATCATGCATCGCGAGCTGGTGGAACGGCGGCGCTGGATCAGCGAGAAGCGCTTCCTGCACGCGCTCAACTACTGCATGGTCCTGCCTGGTCCCGAGGCGCAGCAGCTCGCCACCTATCTTGGCTGGCTCATGCACCGCACGGCGGGCGCGCTGGTGGCCGGCGGCCTGTTCGTGCTGCCCTCGCTGCTCATCCTGATCGGCCTGTCCTGGCTGTACCTCGCGCTCGGTCATCATCCTGTGGTGGCGGGGCTGTTCTTCGGCATCAAGCCGGCGGTCACCGCGGTGGTCGCGCAGGCTGCCTGGCGGCTCGGCAGGCGCACCCTGCGCCACCCTCTGCTGTGGCTGCTGGCAGCAACCGCGTTCGCGGCGATCGCGCTGCTGCATCTGCCGTTTCCGCTGGTGGTGCTGGGCGCCGCGGTCATCGGCGCGCTCGCCTCGCGGTTCATGCCGGCGGCCTTCGCCCCGGGTGGCGGCCATGGCGCGAAGGCTGGCGCGGGCGGGCCGGCGCTGATCGACGACCACACCCCCACGCCGGCCCACGCCCGCTTCAGCCGCGCCCGCCTGGCGGCGGTGCTCGGGGCGGGCGCGCTGCTGTGGCTGCTGCCCATGGCGGTGCTGCTGGCGCTGCAGGGCGCGCAGGGCACGCTGCCGCAGATGGGCTGGTTCTTCACCAAGGCCGCGCTGCTCACCTTCGGCGGCGCCTATGCGGTGCTGCCCTACGTGCACCAGGGCGCGGTGGTGCAGCACGGCTGGCTGAGCGCCGCGCAGATGATCGACGGACTCGCCCTGGGCGAGACCACGCCCGGGCCGCTGATCATGGTGGTGGCCTTCGTGGGCTTCGTCGGTGGCTGGAACAGCGCCGATCTGGCCGCGCTGCTCGGCCCTGGTCAGGCGCTGGTCGCCGGGGTCATCGCCGCGGTGACGGTGACCTGGTTCACCTTCCTGCCCTCGTTCCTGTTCATCCTGGCGGGAGGCCCGCTGGTGGAGTCCACCCGCGGGCAGGTCGGCCTCGCCGGCCCGCTCACCGCGATCAGCGCGGCCGTGGTCGGCGTGATCCTGAGCCTGGCGCTGCTCTTTGGCCGGCAGGTGCTCTGGCCGCTCGGGATCGCGGCCTTGCCCGACCTGGCCGCGCTGGGCATCGCCCTGGGCGCGGCCCTGGCGCTCTTCAGCGGCCGGCTGGGCGTGATCCCGGTGATCGGCCTGAGCGCGCTCGCCGGGCTGGCGCTGACGCTCAGTCGAGCGTGATGTTCTCGCGCCGGATCACCTCACCCCAGGCCGCGGTCTCGGCCCGGATGCGCGCCGCGAAGGCCTGCGGGTCGCTGAGCTCCACCTGGCCCTGGGTCTGCAACTGGCGCAGGATGTTCGGGTCGTCGCGCGCGGTGCGCAGCGCCGCGTAGAGCGCCTGCACCACCGCCGGCGGGGTCTGCGCCGGCACCAGCAGCCCCAGCCAGAACGACACGTCGAAGCCGGGATAACCGGCCTCGATCATGGTGGGCACCTCGGGCAGGTCGCGCCAGCGGGTGGCGGTGGTCACGGCCAGCGCCTTGAGCTTGCCGGCCTTCAGGTTGGGCAGCGTCACCGGGGTGTCGAGCATGGTGTCGATCTCCTTGCCCAGCACTCCGAGCTGGGCGTTGACCCCGCTCTTGTACGGCACATGGGTGGTCTTCACATTGGCCCGGTTGTTGATCATCTCGAAGCCGAGATGGGCGAGGTTGCCGGGCCCGCCCGAGCCATAGGTGATCTGCCCAGGCTTGCTGCGCGCCAGGGCCATGAGATCGGCCACGGAATTCACCCCGGCGGTGCGTTCGGCCGCGGGATTGACCACCAGGATGAACGGCGCCGAGACCACCATGGTGAGCGGGATGAAGTCGCGCTCGGGCACATAGCCGAGCTTGCGGTAGACCTGCGGGTTGACGGTGATGCTGCTGGAGTTGGTGGCCAGGATGGTGTGGCCGTCTGCCGGCGCCCGCGCCACCTCGGAGACTCCCAGCGCGCCATTGGCCCCGGCCCGGTTCTCGACGATCACTGGCTGGCCCAGGCGCGCGCGCAGGTGCTCGGCCAGGGTTCGCGAGATGGAGTCGGTGGCGCTGCCCGCCGGAAAGCCGGTGATGATCCGGATGGGCTTGGTCGGCCAGGCGGGTGTCTGGGCCTGCGCGGGGATGCAGGCCAGCGCGGCCACCAGCATCGCGAGGCGGGGCAGCAGCCGGCGAGCGGCGCGGGGCAGGGGGGATTGCGGGAGGTTGGGCATGGCGGGCTCCTGAGCCGATACCGGCGGGCTTGCCGACGAGACGATGGGCCGGGCGCGGGCGGCGCCTGGCGGGAAGACGCGGCGCGCCCGGGCGGCCGGCGTCGATCGATTCTAGGCGGCGCGCTCGTCGGCCGTCGCGGCGATTCCGGGGTCTGCGGAACGGTTCCATGAACGCCCGCGCGCGGCGTGGGCCGCGCGAACGATCGGCTACCCTGCGCCACCGTCGGCAGCCAAGGGCAGGCCGGCCCACCAGGAGAGCAGACATGGCTTCGGAAGCGCTGCCGTTCGACGGCCTGAAGGTGATCGACTGCGCGAGCTTCATCGCGGCGCCGGCTGCCGCCACCATCCTCGGCGATCTCGGTGCCGACGTGATCAAGATCGAGCCCCCCGAGGGCGATCCCTACCGCGAGTTCTACCGCTCGCCGGGCATGCCGCCCACCGAGCGCAACTTCCCCTGGGAGATCGACGCCCGCGGCAAGCGCGGCGTGGCGCTCGACCTGCGCCAGCCGCAGGGCCTGGCCGTGCTGCATCGCCTGGTGCGCGATGCCGACGTGTTCGTCACCAACCTGCCGCTGCCTGCCCGTGAGCGCCTGAAGGTGGACTACGCCGCGCTCGCGCCGCTCAATCCGCGCCTCATCTACGGCTCGTTCACCGCCTATGGCGAGACCGGGCCCGAGGCCGGCAAGACCGGTTTCGACTCCACCGCCTACTGGGCCCGCTCGGGCCTCATGGACCTGGTCAAGGCCGACCACGATGCCACCCCGGCGCGCTCGGTGAGCGGCATGGGCGATCACCCCAGCGGCGTGGCCCTGTACGCGGCGATCGTCACCGCGCTGCTGCGACGCGAGCGCACCGGCCGCGGCGGGCTGGTCACCTCCTCGCTGCTGGCCAATGGCGTGTGGGCCAATGGCGTGATGGCGCAGGCCGCGCTCGACGGCCTGACGATGCCGCCGCGCCTGCCGCGCGAGCATGCGCCCAACCCGCTCACCAATCTGTACCGCTGCCGCGATGGCCGCTGGCTCAACCTCACCCTGCTGAATCCGGCGCGCCAGTTCCAGCCGCTGTGCGAGGCGATGGAGTGCCCCGAACTGCTGAGCGACCCGCGCTTTGCCACGGTCGAGGGCCGCAGCGCCAACCACCTCGCCCTGCTCGCCGTGCTCGATGCCCGCTTCCTGCAGCGCGACCTCGCCGACTGGCGGGCCCGCTTCGATGCCGCCGGCATCACCTTCGGCATCGTCGGCAGCATCTACGACATGGCCAGCGACGAGCAGATGCGCGCCGCCGGCGTGGTGCTGCCCTTTGCCGACGGCTCGGGCCTCACCGTGAACAGTCCCTTCGAGATCGGCGGCGTGCACAAGCGCGCGCCCGGGCCGGCGCCCAGACTCGGCCAGCACGGCGACGAGGTGCTCGCGCAGGTCGGCTACAGCGCCGACGAGATCGCCGCGCTGCGCGCGGCCGGGGTGCTGCTCTGAACCCGCCGCTGCCGCCGCTGCACGGCGTGAGGGTGATCGACCTCACCACCGTGCTCTTCGGCCCCTACGCCAGCCAGTTCCTCGGCGACTATGGCGCCGACGTCATCAAGGTCGAGACCGCGCAGGGCGACTCGCCGCGGCGCACCGGCGAGGCCCGCAGTCCCGGCCTGGCCGCGGGCTTCATCCCGGTCAACCGCAACAAGCGCAGCGTGGTGCTCAACCTCAAGCTCCCCGCCGGCCGCGCCGCGCTCGCCCGCCTGGTGGCCGGCGCCGATGTCCTCATGCACAACATCCGGCCGCAGAAGCTCGCGGCCATCGGCCTCGATCCGGCCACGGTGCGCGCGGCCAACCCGCGCCTCATCTATGCCAGCCTCAACGGCTTCTCGGAGGCCGGCCCCTATGCCGGGCGCCCGGCCTATGACGACATCGTGCAGGGGATGTGCGGTCTCGCCGACCTGATGCGGCGGCAGACCGGCGAGCCGCGCTTTCTGCCCACCGTGGCGGCCGACAAGACCTGCGCGCTGATGGCCGTGCACGCGATCTTGGCCGCGCTGATCGCGCGTGCCCGCGACGGGACCGGCTCGCAGGTGGAGGTCTCGATGTTCGAGGCGATGACCGGCTTCACGCTCATCGAGCATCTTGGCGGCCAGGCATTCAGCCCGCCGAGCGGGCCGGCCGGCTACTCGCGCGTGCTGGCGCCCTCGCGCCGGCCCTGGCGCACCCGTGACGGCCACCTGTGCCTCATGCCCTACACCGATGCCCACTGGGCGCGCTTCTTCGGCGAGGTGGGTCGCCCCGAGCTCGCCACCGATCCGCGCTTTGCCGACATGCGCGCCCGCACCGAGAACATCGAGGTGCTCTACGCCCTGGCCGCCGGTTTCGTGGCCGAGCGCACGACGGCGCAATGGACCGAGGCGCTCACGCGCCTGGACATCCCGCACGGCCCGGTGAACACCCTGGAGGGCCTGTTCAGCGATCCGCATCTGCAGGCCACCGGATTCTTCCAGGAGCTGCCCGCCGGTGACGGCCATTCGATGATGCGCCTGGCGGGCAACGGCATCCGGCTCGACGGCCGCACCGCCGCCATGCGTGCGCCGCCCCGCCTGGGCGAGCACACCCGCGAGCTGCTGCGCGAGGCGGGCATGGATGACGACGCGATCGACGCGCTGATCGCCGCCGGCGCTGCCGCCGAGGCGCCACCCCTGCCCGTTCCCACCGGAGAAGACCGATGACCCAGCCCGTACCCACCCTGCCCGATGTCTGGTGGGAAGACCTTCAGGTCGGCAGCCACTGGCAGACCCGCTCGCGCACCATCACCGAGCCCGATCTGGTGGCGTGGCTGAACCTCACCTGGCTCACCGAGGAGCTCTTCACCAATCTGGCCGACCGCAGCGGCTCGGCGATCGCCGGTCGCTTCGTGCCCGGCGCCCTGGTGTTCTCGTTCGCCGAGGCGCTCACCCTGGGCGCGGTGCGCATCCACGGCATGGCCTTCCTGCGCTCGGAGGTGGACGTGAAGGCGCCGGTGTTCGTGGGCGACACCCTGCAGGTGCGCAGCCAGGTGGAAGAGCTGCGGGCCACCGGCAAGCCCGACCGCGGCCTGTGCCGCACCCGCAACGCCGTGATCAACCAGCACGGCCAGACCGTGCAGGTGTACACCGCGCTGCGGATGATCCGCCGCCGGCCCGCGGCCTGACGGCGTTGCCGGCGCGCGCCCCGATGGGGCGCGGCGCGCGGCGATCTCAGCCCAGCTCGCGCATGCGCAGCACCGAGGGCGGGCCATCCATGAAGGCGCCCATCTCGCGACCCAGCGAACGGAAGTGGTCGGTGCCGCGGTGGTTCTTGAGCGCGTCGTCGTCCTTGTAGCGCTCCATGAACACGTAGGTGAGCGGGTCGTCACCCTTGCTCAGGGTGTAGAGCAGGCAGCCCGGCTCGTTGGCGTTGACCGCGGCGACCAGCTTGAGGGCAACCGCTTCGAAGTCGGCCTCGTGGCCCTGCTTGACCTTGATGGTGGCGACGATGCTGTGGGTCATGGTGTCTCCGGTGGCCGCGTTGACCGGCCTGTTGGGGTGGCGAAAGGAGCGTGGCGTCAGGCGCGCGCCGAGGGGCGCGCCGAGACCTCGGCGAACCAGCGGCCGAGATTGCCGAGTTCGGGCGGAATGGCGGTGCCTGTGTGCTTGCCCAGCAGCAGCGCGCACTGCGCGGTGATGTCGGCCACGGTGTAGCGCGGGCCCACGAAGAAGGGCCGCGAGCCGATCTCGGCGTCGAGCAGGCGCATGACCTCGAGGGCCCGCGCCCGCGCCACCTCGCCGTAGGCGCTCACCTGGGGGCGGCGGCCCTGCCAGAAGGGCGACAGGTGCACGAAGGCGTGCTGGATGGGCGTCTGCAGCTCGAGCTCGAGGCGCCGGTTCCACATCTCGACCTGCGCCCGCTCGAGCGCACTGGTGCCGAACAGCGGCGGCTCGGGCTGCAGCTCCTCGAAGTAGCGGCAGATGGCGATCGACTCGGTGAGCACCGTGCCGTCGTCGAGCTCGAGCGTGGGCATGGTGCCCAGCGGGTTGAGCGCGAGGTAGGCCGGCTGGCGGTTCTCGCCGCTGTTCATGTCCACCTGCACCGTGGGCAGACTGATGCCCTTCTCGGCCAGGAAGATGCGCAGCCGGCGCGGATTGGTGCCGGCCTTGAGGTCGTGGAGCTTCATGACTTCACCTGGTGGTAGGCCCATTCGAGCCAGGGCAGCATGCGCTGGATATCCTCGGACTGCACCGTGGCGCCGCACCAGAAGCGCAGACCGGCCGGGGCGTCCTTGTACGACCCGCAGTCGAGGGCCACGCCCTCGGTCTCGAGCAGCTTGACCAGCTTCTTGACCTGGTCGGCGGTGAGGTCCAGCGACAGGCACACGCTGGTGCACGAGCGGGTGGCGGGCGCTTCGGCCAGGAAGCGGATCCAGTCATGGCGAGCGACGAAGTCCTCGAACAGCGCCAGATTGGCCTGCGAGCGGCGGATGAGCTCGGGCAGGCCGCCGATGCCGTCGGCCCAGGCGAGCGCATCGAGATAATCTTCATTGGCCAGCATCGACGGGGTGTTGATGGTGGCGCCCTCGAAGATCTCCTCGAGCAGCTTGCCGCCCTTGGTCATGCGGAAGATCTTGGGCAGCGGCCACGCCGGCTTGTAGGTCTCGAGGCGCTCGACCGCGCGCGGCGACAGCACCAGCATGCCGTGGGCGGCCTCGCCGCCGAGCGCCTTCTGCCACGAGAAGGTGCAGACATCGATGCGGTCCCAGGGGATGTCCATGGCGAACACCGCGCTGGTGGCATCGCACAGCGTGAGGCCGCCGCGGGTGGGGCTGATCCAGTTGCCGTCAGGCACGCGCACGCCGCTGGTGGTGCCGTTCCAGGTGAACACGATGTCGTGATCGGGGTTGGACTGGGCGAGATCGGGCAGCCGGCCGTAGGGCGCGTTGAACAGGCGGGCGTCGGCGAGCTTGAGCTGCTTGACGATGTCGGTGGCCCAGCCCTCGCCGAAGGACTCCCAGGTGAAGATGTCCACGGGCCGCGCGCCGAGCATCGACCACATCGCCATCTCGAAGGCGCCGGTGTCGGAGGCGGGCACGATGCCCACCCGGTAGCCCTCGGGGATGCCGAGGAGGCGCCGGGTCTCGGTGATGCTGCGGGCAAGGCGGGCCTTGCCCAGGGCCGAGCGGTGCGAGCGGCCGAGCGCGTCGGTGGGCAGCGCCGAGAGGCTGTAGCCGGGCCGCTTGGCGCAGGGGCCCGACGAGAAATGGGGGCTGGCGGGTTTGAGGGCGGGTTTCAAGACGGACTTTCGGTGCGGACGAAGGAGGATTGGCCCGGGCAGGCGCAGCAGCCGGGCAACCCCCGATTATCCCGCAGTTCGGCGCTGTGTAGAATTCCAGTATTCGTCCGCCATGTCCTCGCTGCTCGCCCACCTCAATCCGCCCCAGCTCGCCGCGGTCACGCTGCCGGCCCAGCACGCGCTGATCCTGGCCGGGGCCGGCAGCGGCAAGACCCGGGTGCTCACCACGCGCATGGCCTGGCTGATCCAGACCGGGCAGGTCAGCCCGCTGGGCGTGCTCGCGGTCACGTTCACCAACAAGGCCGCCCGCGAGATGCTCACCCGGCTGACGGCCATGCTGCCGGTGGCCACGCGGGGCATGTGGGTGGGCACCTTCCACGGCCTGTGCAACCGGCTGCTGCGCGCGCATCACCGCGATGCCGGCCTGCCCCAGACCTTCCAGATCCTCGACTCGGCCGACCAGCTCGCCGCCATCAAGCGCCTGCTCAAGACCCTCAATGTCGATGACGAGAAGTTCCCGCCGCGCAACCTCGCCAGCTTCATCAACCATGCCAAGGAGCAGGGACT
Organism: Burkholderiales bacterium; assembly: GCA_037146935.1. Classification (GTDB taxonomy): domain Bacteria; phylum Pseudomonadota; class Gammaproteobacteria; order Burkholderiales; family Burkholderiaceae_E; genus Quisquiliibacterium. Next base: position 53,063 of record JBAWWD010000020.1, on the reverse strand, counting down.
GCGCGCCGGCGAGCTCGATGTCGCCGACGAGCACTCGCGGCGCTGCGCCGAGCTCTACGCCGCCTACGACGAGCAGTGCCAGCGCGAGGGCGTGGTCGACTTCGCCGAGCTGCTGCTGCGCAGCTTCGAGCTGCTCAGCCGTCACGAGCTGCTGCGCGAGCACTACCAGCGCCGCTTCGCGCACATCCTGGTCGACGAGTTCCAGGACACCAACACCCTTCAGTACCGCTGGCTGAAGCTGCTGGCCGGCGGCGGCGCGGCGGTGTTCGCGGTGGGCGACGATGACCAGAGCATCTACGCGTTTCGCGGCGCCAACGTCGGCAACATGGCCGCCTTCGAGCGCGAGTTCCGGGTCACCAACCTGATCAAGCTCGAGCAGAACTACCGCTCGCACGGCCACATCCTGGGCTGCGCCAACGCGCTCATCCGCAACAACGCCCGCCGCCTCGGCAAGGAGCTCTGGACCGAGGCCGGCGAGGGCGAGCCGGTGCGGGTGCACGAGGCCTTCTCCGATGGCCACGAGGCGCAGTGGCTGCTCGAGACCCTGCGCGGCCTGGTGGCCGAGGGCTGGTCGCGCGCCGATGTCGCGGTGCTCTACCGCTCCAACGCGCAGTCGCGGGTGATCGAGCACGCGCTCTTCTCGGCCGGCGTGCCCTATCGGGTCTACGGCGGCTTGCGCTTCTTCGAGCGGGCCGAGGTCAAGCACGCGCTGGCCTATCTGCGCCTGGTGGCCAACCCCGATGACGACGGCGCCTTCCTGCGGGTGGTCAACCTGCCGGCCCGCGGCATCGGCGCGCGTTCGGTGGAGCAGTTGCAGGACGCGGCCCGCGCCGGCGGCACCAGCCTGATCCGGGCGGTGGCCGGCCTGTCCGGCGCGGCCGGGGCGCGGCTGAGTGGCTTCACCCGCCTGATCGAGGCCCTGACCACCGAGATCCGGTCCCTGCCGCTGCCCGAGGCGGTGAGCCATGTGGTCGAGCGCAGCGGCCTGGTCGCGCATTACCAGGCCGAGAAGGAAGGCGCCGAGCGGCTCGAGAACCTGCGCGAGCTGGTGGCCGCCGCCTCGGCCTTCCTGGCCGAGGAAGGCCTGGGCCAGAACGTGCCTGCCGATCTCGGCGCGGCCCGCGCCGCGGCGCCCGATGAGTCCGGCATCTTCGGCGAGGGGGCTGACGCCGAGCCGGCGATGTCGGTGCTCGGCCCGGCCGCGCCCGGGGCGGTGGCCCTCACCCCGCTGGCGGGCTTTCTTGCCCATGCCTCGCTCGAGGCCGGCGAGAACCAGGCGGCCGAGGGCACCGATGCCGTGCAGCTCATGACGGTGCACTCGGCCAAGGGCCTGGAGTTCGACGCGGTGTTCATCACCGGCCTCGAGGAAGGCCTGTTCCCGCACGAGAACGCGGCCAGCGAGCCCGACGGCCTCGAGGAGGAACGCCGTCTCATGTACGTGGCCATCACCCGGGCGCGCAAGCGGCTGTACCTGTCGCTGGCCCAGACCCGCATGCTGCATGGCCAGACCCGCTACAACATGCGCTCGCGCTTTCTGGAGGAGCTCCCCGAGGCGAGCCTGAAGTGGCTCACCCCGCGGCAGTCGCCGCGGCAGGCCGCGTGGCAGGAGGGCTGGGGGGCCGCCTGGGAGGGCAACCCGCGCCGCGCCGCGCCGGTGCTGTCCGCGGCGGCGCTGCGCCTGACCGATACCGGCCGGCCTGATGCCGTCTCGCAGCGCGCCGCCCATGCCCTCGACCGCGGCATCGCCTGGCGCGTGGGCCAGTCGGTGGCGCATGCGCGCTTCGGCGAAGGGGTGATCGTCAACCTCGAGGGGCGCGGCGATGATGCCCGGGCGCAGATCAACTTCGGATCCGAGGGCGTGAAGTGGCTCGCCCTGGCCGTGGCCCGGCTCACGCCACTCTGAGCGCCGGTCGGGCCTGATGCCCTTGGCCCGCGTCCGTCGCGCGCGGCCTCAGTCGCGAACCACGTCGCGCCAGGTGGCCCAGAACGAGCAGTAGAGCGCGGTGAGCACCACCAGCGAGGTGGGCGAGAGCACCAGCGACATCAGCAGCGGCGAGCCGCCCAGCACCAGCTTGAGCAACTGGATGCCCAGCGATGCGACCAGGGCCACGGCGAACCAGGCGCCGGCGTATTGCAGGAAGGCCCAGCGGTTGCGCATCACCGCGGCAATGCTGAAGAACATGGCCTTGAGCGGCGGCTGCCCGTGCCAGGCACAGAAGAGCGGCGCGAACCACAGGCCCATCTGCACCGGGGTGTAGGCCAGCAGGAACAGCACCGAGGCCCACAGCAGCGAGCTCTCCTGCAGAGAAGGGTCTTCGCTGTTCGTCTGGCCGGTGGCGATGCGCAGCAGCGTGCCGTCATCGGCCAGCGAGGCCAGCGCCAGCGCCACCAGGGTGCTCACCGCGTTGATCACGCCCAGCACCAGCAGCGCGCGCCAACGCGCCCGCACCGGCTCGCGCAGCCCCACGAAGAGCATCTGCGGCACCGGGTGCTCGCCGCTGCCCGCGGGGCCGGCGCCCGCGGCAGCCCGCGCCGCGTGCATCACGCCCACCGACAGCAGCGGCGTGAGCAGCATGGGCGCGAACGGCCCGATCAGCGGCAGCAGGGTGGCCAGCATCAGCACCAGCAGGTACAGGAAGCACAGCGCCAGCAGCGCCATGGGGGCGCGGCGCAGCAGCCGGAAGCCATCCAGCACCCAGGTCCGGCCGGTGGCCGCGGGCAGCGTCTGGACCTGCATCAGTTGTCTCCGCTCAGCACGCCCGGGCGTTCGCGCCGGGCCAGCAGGATCCGCTCGAAGTGACCCGGATCCTTGGGGGTGACCATCTCCGCCGGTCGCGGCAGGTGAAGGTCGAACAGTCGCGAGAGCCAGAAGCGCAGCGCGGCAGCGCGCAGCATCAGCGGCCAGGCCTCGCGTTCGGCGGCCAGCGGCTCGCGCACGGCACGGTAGGCCGCGAGCAGCGCGGCCAGGCGGGGTGGGTCGAAGTGGCCGGTGGCGTCATCGACGCACCAGTCGTTGCAGGTGACCGCGAGGTCGAACAGCCAGGTGTCGCAGCCGGCGAAGTAGAAGTCGATCACCCCGCCCAGCGTGTCGCCCTCGAAGAGCGCGTTGTCGCGGAACAGGTCGGCGTGCACGGCGCTGCGCGGCAGCGCGCGGCAGGCTGGCGTGGCGGCGAAGCGCTGCTGCTCGGCCATCTCGTCATCGAGCAGCGCGCGGGCCGAGCTTCCGAGAAACGGCGCGACCCGCGGCGCGGTCTCCACCCACCAGGGCAGACCGCGCAGGTTGGGCAGGTCACCGGGATAGTCGCGGGCGGCCAGGTGCATGCGCGCCAGCACCGTGCCGATCTGCGCGCAGTGGCCGGCCTCGGGTGCCACCAGCGCCCGCCCGCGCAGCCGGCTGACCAGCGCGGCCGGCTTGCCGGCGAGGGTGCCGAGCAGCGCGCCGTGCCGGTCGGGCAGCGGGTCGGGGCAGGGGATGCCGCGCGCCGCCAGATGGCGCATCAGGCCCAGGTAGAAGGGCAGCTGCGCATGCGAGAGCCGCTCGAAGAGCGTGAGCACGAAGCGCCCGCCCTCGGTGTCGACGAAGAAGTTGCTGTTCTCGATGCCCGAGGCGATGCCCTCGTGACCGATGAGCTGACCGAGGTCGAAGCCGGCGAGCCACTGCGCGAGCTCGGGGCGGGTTACCGGCGTGAAGACGGCCATGGGACGGCAGGGTGGGGCGGGTGGGCCGGCGGGCGCGCCGGCGAGATCGATCGCCTGTCGCGCATGGCAGGATGCCGACGCGCGAAGCGCGGCGAGCATAGCAGGAAAGCGCGTGGCCAGCGGCGGGGCGGCCGGCGCTGCCAGACGGGCATGCCCGCGATGCGCAGGCCCGCCTGGCCCGCTCGCCGCGGGCCGGTTGCGGCCGGCTACAGCGAGAACATCAGCTCGCGCTCTCGCGGCGTGGGGCTGAAGCCGCGCGACTGGTAGAAGTCGAAGATCGCGTCGACCACCTCGGCGGGCGAGTCGACGACCTTCATCAGCGCAAGGTCTTCCTCGCTGATGAGGCCGTTGGCGAGCAGCGATTCGCGCATCCAGTGCAGCATCCCCTGCCAGAAGGCCGAGTCGACCAGGATGATCGGGATGTGCCGGCCGACCCGGGTCTGCACCAGCGTGAGCACCTCGGCGAGCTCGTCGAGCGTGCCGAAGCCGCCGGGCACGGCCACGAAGGCCGAGGCGTACTTGGCGAAGGCCACCTTGCGCGCGAAGAAATGGCGAAAGCGCAGCGAGATGTTCTGGTAGGCATTGCCGGCCTGCTCGTTGGGCAGCTCGATGTTCAGCCCGACCGAGGGCGAGGGCCCCTCGAAGGCGCCGCGGTTGGCCGCCTCCATGATGCCGGGCCCGCCGCCCGAGATCACCGTGAAGCCGGCCTCCGAGAGCAGCCGCGAGAGCGTGACCGTGGTCTCGTACCAGCGATGGCCGGGACGCACGCGCGCGCTGCCGAAGATCGACACCGCAGGCCGGATCTCGGCCAGGCGCTCAGTGGCCTCGACGAACTCTGAGATAATTCCCAGGATGTGCCAGGACTCTCGCGCCTTCAGCGAGGTCGAACGCTCGGGGCTCGGAATCGAGCGCAACTGCGGGACGTGCTTGCCGGTGGACATGACTGAACAGACGCTCCTGCTGGTCGACGGATCGAGTTTCCTGTATCGGGCCTTCCATGCCCTGCCCGACATGCGCAGTCCGTCGGGCGAGCCCACCGGGGCTGTCTACGGGATCGTGGGGATGCTAAGGCGTCTGCGCAGCGACGGCAAACTCGGCCGCGGCGCGGCGCTGGGGGCGGTGGTCTTCGACGCCCCCGGCAAGACCTTCCGCGACGACTGGTACCCGCAGTACAAGGCCAACCGGGCCTCCATGCCGCCCGATCTCGCGCGCCAGATCCCGGTCATCCATGAGCTGGTGCGCGCGCTGGGCTGGCCGCTGCTGGCCCCGCCCGGGGTCGAGGCCGACGATGTCATCGGCACCCTGGCGCGTCGCGCCGCCGAGCGGCGCATGAACACCCTGGTGGCCACCGGCGACAAGGATCTCGCCCAGCTCGTCGACGAGCGCACCGTGCTGGTCAACACCATGACCGCGCAGGGCGGTCTGCCCGAGCGGCTCGATCCCGATGGCGTGCTCGCCAAGTTCGGCGTGCCCCCGGCGCAGATCATCGACTGGCTCTCGCTGGTCGGCGACGCGGTCGACAACGTGCCCGGCGTGCCCAAGGTCGGGCCCAAGACCGCGGTGAAGTGGCTGCAGCAGTACGGCTCGCTCGACGCGGTCATGGCGAACGCCGCCGAGATCGGCGGGGTGGTCGGCCAGAACCTGCGCGAGGCCCTCGACTGGCTGCCCACCGCGCGCCGACTGGTCACGGTGCTCACCGACTGCGATCTGTCCGGCCACCTCGAGGGCTTCGAGGCGCCGCTCGCCATGCGTGACGAAGACCCGCAGGCCCTGCGCGAGCTCTTCACCCGCTGCGGCTTTCGCACCTGGCTGCGCGAGCTCGATGGCGCTGCCGGCGCGGTCGCGGGCTCCGGCGCGGGCCCGGCGCGCGATGGCCGTCCGGTTGCGGCCTTCGCGGTCGCGCCGGGCGAGGACGCCGCGTCGGCGGCCGCCCTGCCGCCCCTGCCCGAGCCGGTGCACGAGCTGGTCACCACCGAGGCGGCGCTGCAGGTCTGGCTCGACCGCATCACCGCCGCCCCGCTCACCGCCTTCGACACCGAGACCACCTCGCTCGACCCCATGGCCGCGCGCCTGGTGGGCCTGTCGCTGTCGGTGGAGCCGGGCATCGGCTGCTACATCCCGCTCGCCCATGACTACGCCGGCGCGCCGGCGCAGCTCCCGCTGGCCGAGGTGCTGGTGCGCCTGCGCCCCTGGCTCGAGGACCCGGCCGCGGCCAAGGTCGGCCAGAACCTCAAGTACGACGCCCACGTGCTCGAGAACCACGGCATCCGCCTGGCCGGCATGGCGCACGACACGCTGCTGCAGTCCTATGTGCTCGAGGCCCATCGCAGCCATGACATGGACTCCCTCGCCGCGCGCCATCTCAATCGCCGCACCATCACCTATGACGAGGTCACCGGCAAGGGCGCGGCGCGCATCCCCTTCAGTCAGGTGGCCCTCGACACCGCTGCCCGCTACGCCGCCGAAGACGCCGAGGTCACCCTGCACCTGCACCGCGTGCTGCATCCGCAGCTGCAGGCCGACGCCGGTCTCGCCCGGGTCTACGAGACCCTCGAGATGCCGGCCATGCGGGTGCTGCAGCGCATGGAGCGCGCCGGCGTGCTGATCGACGCGGCGCTGCTCACCACCCAGTCCGAGGAGCTCGGCCGCAAGCTGCTCGATCTCGAGGGCCAGGTGCACCAGGCGGCCGGCCAGCCCTTCAACCTCGGTTCGCCCAAGCAGCTCGGCGAGATCCTCTTCGAGCGCCAGGGCCTGCCGGTGCTCAAGAAGACCGCCAGCGGCGCGCCCTCCACCGACGAGGACGTGCTCACCCGCCTGGCCGAGGACTACCCGCTGCCGCGGCTCATCCTCGAGTGGCGCGGCCTGGCCAAGCTCAAGAGCACCTACACCGACAAGCTGCCGCGCATGATCAACCCGGCCACCGGCCGGGTGCATACCCAGTTCTCGCAGGCGGTGGCGGTCACCGGCCGGCTCGCCTCCAGCGAGCCCAACCTGCAGAACATCCCGGTGCGCACGCCCGAGGGCCGTCGCATCCGCGAGGCCTTCATCGCGCCGCCGGGGCACTGCCTGGTGTCGGCCGACTACTCCCAGATCGAGCTGCGCATCATGGCCCACCTCTCCAACGACGAGGGCCTGCTCGCCGCCTTCGCGCAGGGCCTCGACGTGCACCGGGCCACGGCGGCCGAGATCTTCTCGGTGAGCGCCGACGAGGTCAGCGCCGAGCAGCGCCGCTATGCCAAGGTGATCAACTTCGGCCTCATCTACGGCATGGGCGAGTTCGGCCTGGCCAGCAACCTGGGCATCGAGCGCGCCGCTGCCCGTCAGTACATCGAGCGCTACTTCGCCCGCTACCCCGGCGTGCGCACCTACATGGAAGACACCCGGCGGCTGGCCCACGAGCAGGGCCATGTCGAGACCGTCTTCGGCCGCCGCCTGTGGCTGCCCGAGATCAACAGCCCCAACGGCCCGCGTCGTCAGGCGGCCGAGCGCGCCGCCATCAATGCGCCCATGCAGGGCACCGCCGCCGACCTCATCAAGCTCGCCATGATCGCCGTGCACGACTGGATCGAGCGCGAGTCCGCGCCGGCGCGGCTGGTGCTGCAGGTGCATGACGAGCTCGTGCTCGAGGTGCCCGAGGCGGCGCTGCCCGAGGTGCGCGAGCGGGTGCGCGCCCTCATGACCGGCGTGGCCAGCCTGAAGGTGCCCCTCGAGGTCGAGGTCGGCGCCGGCCCCAACTGGGAACAGGCCCACTGACGGGCCGCGAGGAGACCCCGCCATGATCGCTCCCGAAGACATCCACAGCCTGGTCGGCCGCGCGCCGCTGGGGCGCCGCGGTTTCGTGGCCGGGTCGCTGGCCGGCGGGTTCGCCGCCTCGGTGGCGCCGGTGGGCGCGCTGCGCGCCCAGACCATCGTCACCGACGATGCCGGCCTGGTGTCCGAGGAGGTTCTCATCACCACCGCCGACGGACGCCTGATGCCGGCCTGGCGCGCCCAGCCGGCCGGCGCCCGCAGCCTGGCCACGGTGCTGGTGGTGCACGAGGCCTTCGGCGTGCACGAGCACATCCGCGATGTCTGCCGGCGCTTCGCCCGCGCCGGCTGGCAGGCGATCGCCCCCGAGCTCTTCTTCCGGCAGGGCGATCCCCGGCTTTACGAGACCGTGGCCGAGGTCTTCGCCAGCGTGATCTCGCGGGTGCCCGACAGCCAGGTGCTGTCTGACCTCGATGCCTGCGTGTCCTGGGCGGCCGGCAACGGCGGCCAGCGCGGCCGGCTCGGCGTCACCGGCTTCTGCTGGGGCGGGCGCATCGTCTGGCTGTATGCCGCGCACCAGCCGGCGCTCAAGGCCGGCGTGGCCTGGTACGGCCGGCTCTCGGGCCAGACCAACCCGCTCACGCCCAGCCATCCCATGGACATCGCCGAGCAGCTGCGCGCGCCGGTGCTCGGCCTGTATGGCGGCCGAGACGAGGGCATCGCGGTGAGCAGCGTCGACGAGATGAAGACCCGGTTGTCCTTCGGGCGCGGCGCGTCCGAGGCCTCCGACATCGTCGTCTACCCCGAGGCGCCGCACGCCTTCCACGCCGACTACCGGCCCACCTACCGCCCGGACGCCGCGGCTGACGCCTGGAACCGCTGCCTGGCCTGGCTGCGGCGCTTCGGCGCGGCCTGACTGCCTCTGCGCTCCCGCCCATGACCCTGGTCCATGTCCTTCTGGCCACCCTGGCCACCGGCCTGCTGAGCGTGCTCGCCGCCGCGCTGGTGTCGGTCACCCTGCTCAAGGGCGCGGTGCACCGGCTGGTCAGCCTGTCGGCCGGCCTGCTGCTGGCCACCGCCGTGCTGCACCTGCTGCCCGAGGCCATGGAGTCGGGCGCTGATCTTCATGGCCTGTGCGCCACGCTGCTGGCCGGCCTGGTGGGCTTCTTCCTGCTCGAGAAGATGGCCATCCTGCGCCACAGCCACCACTACGAGGGCGACGGCCACGAGCACGAGCACGGCCACGACCGCCACGAGGCCGGGCCCGGAGGCACCCTGATCCTGGTGGGCGACGCCATCCACAACTTCGCCGACGGGGTGATGATCGCCGCGGCCTTCACCACCGACATCGCGCTGGGCTGGCTCACGGCCATGGCCATCGCCGCCCACGAGGTGCCGCAGGAGATCGGCGACTTCATCCTGCTGCTCAATGCCGGCTACAGCCGCGGTCGGGCCCTGCTGTTCAACGCCCTGGCCAGCCTGGCGGCGGTGGCCGGTGGCCTGGTGGGCTGGTTCGCGCTCAGCGCCGGCGACAGCCTCAAGCCGCATGTGCTGATGCTGGCGGCGGCCAGCTTCATCTACATCGCGCTGGCCGACCTCGTTCCCGACCTGCACCGCGAGAGCCGGCGCGCCCGCGCCGGCTGGCTGCGGCAGTTCGTGCTCATGGCGGCGGGCATCCTGATCATCGCCTTCATGACCCAGCGCCTGCACGCGCACTGATCGGGTCGGCCAGCAGCGCCGCCAGCAGCGCGGCCATCTCGGGCTCGCCGGGCGCGGTGTTGTCGAAGCGCACCAGCTCCGGGTATTCGGCCGGGTCGGGCGTGAAGCGACGCCTGCGGTAGCGCTCCCAGTGGGCCAGCTTCCAGGCGTCGCGCGGATCGCCGCGGCGCGCGATGCGCTCGCGCGCCACCTGCTCGTCGAGGTCGATCCACGCCACCCGCACCCGGGTGCCCACGGGCACCGGGAACGCGCTGCCATCATGCAGCCGGTGCGCGCGCACCTCGCGCGAGAACGGGCCCACCACCAGCACGTTCACGCCCAGGGCGAGGTTCTCGGCGGCCACCTCGAGCAGGCCGGTGTACTCGAGGTCGCGCAGCTTCTCGAGGTAGGTGGGGCTGTCGCGGTCGTTCGGGTCGCCGGTGAGCAGGCCCATCACCCGTGACGAGAAGGCGCCGTAGAGGGTGTCCTTGTCGAGCAGGCAGCAGTTCTCGCCGGTGGCCGCGTGCAGGCGCGAGACCAGGCGCCGGGCCAGCGTGGTCTTGCCGGTGCCGGCGTGGCCGCAGAAGAAGATCAGTCGCGCCACGGCGCCCCCGCGGCCATGTGGCGGCCGGCTGGCCGGCCTGGGCGGGCGGCCATGTCCGCGGCGCCTAGGCCTGGGGCCCGGTGGCCACCGGCCGGGCCGGATCGGCGCACCACTCGCTCCAGGAGCCGGGGTAGAGCGCGCCCTCGGGCAGGCCCGCAAGGGCCGCGGCCAGCAGGTTGTGGCAGGCGGTCACGCCCGAGCCGCACTGATGCACCACCGTGGCCGGATCGCGACCGGCGAGCAGTCCGCCGATCTCGGCGGCCAGCACCGGCGCTGGCTTGAAGCGGCCATCCGGACGCAGGTTCAGCGCGAAGGGGCGGTTCAGCGCGCCGGGGATGTGGCCGGCAACCGGGTCCATGGGCTCGACCTCGCCGCGGTAGCGCTCGGCCGCGCGGGCATCGATCACGGTGAGCCCGCCTTCGCTGATTCGCGCCGCATCGACATCGCGGGTGAGCGCCGGGCCGGGCTGGAAGTCGCCGGCGGCGGGCGCGGGGGTGTCGGTGCTCAGCGGCATGCGCTCGCGTTCCCAGGCGGGCAGCCCGCCGTCGAGCACTGCCACCGGGGCATGGCCGAGCCAGCGGGCGAGCCACCACAGCCGCGCGGCATACATGCCGCCGTGGGCATCGTAGGCCACCAGTTGCTGGCCGGTGCGCAGCCCGCAGGCCCGCAGCCGCGCGGCGAGCGCCTCTCGGGCCGGCAGCGGGTGGCGGCCGTTGCGGCCGGTCTTCGGGCCGGCGAGGTCGTGGTCCTGGTGCAGGAAGCGCGCGCCCGGAATGTGGCCGCGGGCATAGGCCTGGGGCCCGGCGGTGGGGTCGGTGAGCTCGTGTCGGCAGTCGATGAGCACGCACCCGTCGATGCGGGTGGCGAGTTCATCGACGCTGATCAGGGTGGTCCAGGCCATGGCGGCTCCAGCGGGCGGCAGGACCGCGGCGCGCGCCGCGGTCGGGGATCAGGCGGTCGGCAGGCCCGAGGGGGGCAGGCCCATCTCGCGGCGGTAGAACTCGTGGAAGTGCTGCATGCCGTCTTCCATGGGGCTCTGGTAGGGGCCGGCGTCGTCGGCGCCGCGGTTCATCAGCGCGCGTCGCCCGGCGTCCATGCGCAGGGCGATCTCGTCATCCTCGAGGCAGGTCTCCATGTAGGCGGCCCGCTCGGCCTCGACGAACTCGCGCTCGAACAGCACGATCTCCTCGGGGTAGTAGAACTCCACCACGTTGGTGGTGTGCTGCGGCCCGCGCGGCACCAGCGTGGACACCACCAGCACGTAGGGGTACCACTCCACCATCACGTTCGGGTAGTAGGTGAGCCAGATGGCGCCGTGCGGCGGCAGCGCGCCCCGGCCGAATCGCATCACCTGCTCGTGCCAGCGCCGGTACACCGGCGAACCCGGCTTGCGCAGGCCGTCGTGCAGGCCCACGGTCTGCACCGAGAAGCGCTCGGCGAAGTGCCAGTTCAGATCGTCACAGGACACGAAGCGCCCGAGCCCCGGGTGGAAGGGCCCGACGTGGTAGTCCTCGAGGTAGACCTCGATGAAGGTCTTCCAGTTGTAGGCGCACTCGTGAACCTCGACATGGTCGAGCAGGTAGCCGTCGAAGTTCAGGCTCTCGGGCAGGCCCACTCCGGCCAGGTCGGCGGCGGCATTGCGCGGGCCCTCGAAGAGCAGGCCGCGCCAGTCGGTGAGCGGGCTGCGGCCAAGATCAAGGCAGGGCTGCTTCGCGAAGTGCGGCGCGCCCAGCAGCCGGCCCTGCAGGTCGTAGGTCCAGCGGTGCAGCGGGCACACGATGTTGTCGGCCTTGCCGCTGCCGCGCAGCATGATCGCCTGGCGATGACGGCAGACATTGGAGAGCAGTTCCACGCCGGCCGGCGAGTGCACCAGCGCGCGGCCCTCGCCCTCGGCGGCCAGCGTGCGGTAGTCGCCCTGCTCGGGCACCATCAGGCGATGACCGACGTAGCCCGGCCCCTGCCGGAACAGGCGCGCGATCTCCTGGTCGAAGAGCGACTGGCTGAAATACGCTGAAACCGGCAGTTGAGTGCGCGCAGGCGACAGAAAAGCGCGACGACCCAGATCCGACATCCCAAACCTCCCGGGCAAGCAAGCCGAAAAGCCGAACCGAGACGCGACGGCGGGCTGGCGCGCCGACCCGCCTGCAAGAGGGTGTCTACGCCTGCCGCCGCAGCGGAAAGCCGCGAAGCATACCCCAAAGGGGAGGGGGGGGCACGCCGTGGGGTCAGGCGGGCCGATTGGTGCGTGGCAGGCGGGCGCGAGCGGTCAGGCCGCAGTAAACTCCGGGCTTCTCGCCGCCCCGGGGCGGCATTTCGCGGGACTGCCCATGGGCAATGAAGAGCCGGCGCCGCTGCCGGGCGCCCCTGCCGACCCAGCCGACGTCCCCCTGCCGGCCAGTTTCGAGCTCGCGCTGGGCGAGCTCGAAGACCTGGTGCGCCAGATGGAGGGTGGCGAGCTCTCCCTCGAGGCCTCGCTGGCCGCCTATCGCCGGGGCGCTGCCCTGGTGGGCGTCTGCCGGCAGTCGCTGACGGCGGTGCGCCAGCAGGTGCGGGTGCTCGAGGGCGAACTGCTGCGGCCCTTCGAGCCCGACGCCGGTCTGGCCGACTGACGCCACCCACCCTGTCCGCTGCTGCCCGCCGGTTCCTGATCCTCCCTCAGCCCATGTCCGCCCACGCTTCCTCGGCCACCGAATCCTTCGCCCAGTGGTCCGCCCGCCGCTGCGATCAGGTCGAGCAGGCCCTGCATGCCCTGCTGCCGCCCGCCGATGCCGTGCCGGCGCGCCTGCACGAGGCGATGCGCTACGCGGTGCTGGGCGGTGGCAAGCGGGTGCGCCCGCTGCTGGTCTATGCCGCCGGCGAACTGGTCGGCGCGCCCGAGGCCGCGCTCGATGCCGCGGCCTGCGCGGTGGAGTGCATCCACGCCTACTCGCTGGTCCACGACGACATGCCCTGCATGGACAACGATGTCCTGCGCCGGGGCAAGCCCACGGTGCACGTGGCCTTCGGCGAAGCCACGGCCATGCTGGTCGGCGACGCCCTGCAGGCGCTGGCCTTCGCCGCGATCGCGGCCGCCCGCGGGCACGGCGTGGCTGCCGGGTCGGTGGTCGACATGACCGCGGCGCTGGCCGCCGCGGCCGGCTCGCAGGGCATGGCCGGCGGGCAGGCCATCGACCTTGACGCGGTGGGGCAGGTGCTCGATCGCGCCTCGCTGGCCGACATGCACCAGCGCAAGACCGGCGCCATGCTGTCGGTGTCGGTGCGTCTGGGCGCGGCCTGCGGCCATGATCCGGGCCATCAGGCGCAGTGGCTGGCGCGCTACGGCCATGCCGTCGGGCTGGCCTTCCAGGTGGTCGATGACATCCTCGATGTCACCGGAGACGCCGCCTCGCTGGGCAAGACCGCCGGCAAGGACGCAGACCACGGCAAGCCCACCTATGTTTCTATCCTGGGCCTCGAAGCCTCCCGACACCTGGCCGCCGAACTCCTGGCCCAGGCCCGGGAAGCGGTGGCCGCTCTCGGGCCCGGCGCGGGCCGGCTCGGCGACATCGCCGAACTCATCGTGATGAGGCAGTCTTGACCACCGGAAAACACCCTCTGCTCGAGCGGGTCGCCACTCCCCGGGACCTGCGCTCCTTCGACCGCGCCCAGCTGAGCGTGCTGGCCGATGAGCTGCGCGCCTTCCTGCTCGAGTCGGTCGCGCGCACCGGCGGGCACCTGTCCTCCAACCTGGGCACGGTCGAGCTCGCCATCGCGTTGCACTACGTGTTCGACACCCCCCGCGACCGCCTGGTCTGGGACGTCGGCCACCAGAGCTACCCGCACAAGGTGCTCACCGGCCGGCGAGACCGTCTGGCCACCATCCGCCAGCTCGGGGGCATCTCGGGCTTTCCCCGGCGCAGCGAATCCGAGTACGACACCTTCGGCACCGCCCACTCGTCCACATCCATCTCGGCGGCGCTGGGCATGGCGGTGGCCTCGCGCTACCAGGGAGAGAACCAGGGGCCGGGCCGGCGTCGCCATGTGGCGGTGATCGGCGATGGCGCCATGTCGGCCGGCATGGCCTTCGAGGCCATGAACAATGCCGGGGTCACCACCGACGTCGACCTGCTGGTGGTGCTCAACGACAACGACATGTCGATCTCGCCGCCGGTGGGTGCGCTCAACCGCTATCTGGCGCGCCTGATGTCGGGCCAGTTCTACGCCAAGGCGCGTGATGTCGGCCGTGCGGTGCTCGCCAGGGTGCCCACCATGTTCGAGCTGGCCCGCCGCTTCGAGGAGCACGCCAAGGGCATGGTGGTGCCCGGCACGATGTTCGAGGAGTTCGGCTTCAACTACGTGGGCCCCATCGACGGCCACGACCTCGATTCGCTGATCCCCACCCTGTCCAACCTGCGCGAGCTGCGCGGCCCGCAGTTCCTGCACATCGTCACCCGCAAGGGCCAGGGCTACAAGCTGGCCGAGGCCGACCCGGTGCTCTACCACGGTCCCGGCAAGTTCGATCCGGCGCAGGGCATCCAGAAGTCGCCGGCCCCGCCCAAGCTCACCTTCACCCAGGTGTTCTCCGACTGGATCTGCGACGCCGCCCAGCGCGACGCCCGGCTGATGGCCATCACCCCGGCCATGCGCGAGGGCTCCGGCCTGGTCGAGTTCGAGAAGCGCTTCCCCACGCGCTACTTCGATGTCGGCATCGCCGAGCAGCATGCGGTCACCTTCGCCGCGGGCCTGGCCTGCGAGGGGCTCAAGCCGGTGGTGGCCATCTACAGCACCTTCCTGCAGCGGGGCTATGACCAGCTCATCCATGACGTGGCGCTGCAGAACCTGCCCGTCATGTTCGCGCTCGACCGGGCCGGTCTGGTGGGCGCTGATGGCGCCACCCATGCCGGCGCGTTCGACTTCGCCTATCTGCGCTGCATTCCCAACATGATCATCGCGGCGCCCTCCGATGAGAACGAGTGCCGCCAGATGCTGCAGACCGCGTTCGAGCATGACGGGCCCAGCGCGGTGCGCTACCCGCGCGGCGCCGGCCCGGGCGCGCCAGTGGTGCAGGCCTTCACCGCCGTGCCGCCGGGCAAGGCCGAGGTGCGCCGCGAAGGGCGGCGGATCGCGCTGCTCGCCTTCGGCACGCTGCTCGCGCCGGCGCTCGTCGCTGGCGAGGCGATCGACGCCACCGTGGTGAACATGCGCTGGGTCAAGCCGCTGGATGCAGACCTTCTGAAAGCGCTCGCGGCTAGCCACGACGCATTCATCACCCTCGAGGAGCATGTGGTGCAGGGCGGCGCGGGCGCGGCGGTGGCCGAGTGCCTGGCCTCGCTCGGGCTGGCGGTGCCCATGCTGCACCTGGGTCTGCCCGACCGTTTCGTCGATCACGGCGAGCAGGCCCAGCTGCTGCGCCTGGAGGGGCTCGACGCCACCGGCATCGAGCGCTCCGCGCGCGAGCGCTTCCCTGACCTGTGCGCGGCCGCCGCCGCGCCGGCCTCGGCCGCTGCCGGCGTGGCCTGATCCCCAACATCCCGGAGTCTTCATGAACACACGCGAATCGGGCGCCCCCCTGAACGGCCCCATGCCCGATGTCCAGGGCAGCCTCGACGAGCGCCGCCTCGCGATCCAGCGGGTGGGGGTCAAGGGCGTGCGCTATCCCCTGCGCTGGCGCACCTCTGATGGCGGCGTGCAGCCCTCGGTGGGCGAGTTCGCCCTCTACGTGTCCCTGCCCGAAGACCAGAAGGGCACGCACATGTCGCGCTTCATCGGGCTGCTCGAGGAGATCGCCCAGCCCGACGCGCCCGCGCTCGATGTCGCCGCGGTGGTGGCGCTGCATCGGCGCATGCTCGGCCTGCTCGAGGCCGAGCGCGGCTGCATCGAGATGAGTTTCGCCCTGTTCGTGCGCAAGTCCGCGCCGGTCTCGGGCGTGCAGAGCCTGCTCGACTATCAGGTCCGGGTGGTGGTCGACGGCGATGCCGCCTCGCCGGCGGCCACCCTCACGGTGGTGGCGCCGGTCAAGAGCCTGTGCCCCTGCTCCAAGACCATCTCCGACTACGGCGCGCACAACCAGCGCTCGCACATCACCCTGTCGGTGCGCACCCGCGAGCCGATGTCCCCCGAGGCGCTGATCCGCATCGCCGAGGAGGAGGCCTCCAGCGAGATCTACGGGCTGCTCAAGCGGGTCGACGAGAAGTTCATCACCGAGCGCGCCTACGACAACCCCAAGTTCGTCGAGGACCTGGTGCGTGATGTCGCCGGGCGGCTGCGCGACCATCCCGCGGTGATCGGCTTCGTGGCCGAGGCCGAGAACTTCGAGTCCATCCACAACCACTCCGCCTACGCGCGGATCGAGTCGGCGCCGGTCTGAGCGCGGGCGCCGGCCGGTCGAAAGCGCCGAATAGACGGGGCGCCGGGCGGGTCTTCCCCGCAACGCCGGTGCCGCCCGTGGGGCATGCTGGCGAAGTTGCATCCTGGCAATCGCGGCGCTCTTGCGCCGCATCGCCGGGTGCCTTCCCCTCCTGCCGCAGGGTTGCCCATGAACGATTCCCTCAAGGCCGCGAGCGCCGCGCCGGCCGAGCCGTCAGACAGTGCTGGCCTCATTGCCGCCCTTCCCGGGCTGGCGCCGGTCCCCGGACTGCTGGCCGACCTGCCAGGCTTCGTGTGCTGGTCGCCTGGCGATGCCATCGCGCGGGTGTCCTCGCGCGCGCTCGAACTGCTGGGCATCGGCGGCGGCGATTCCATGCAGGCGCGCAGCCGGCTGTGGCAGGGCTTCGAGCCGGCTGACCGGGAAGCGATCGAGCAGGCCTGCGAGCTGGTGCGTCCGGGGGGCGATCCCGTCGCCCTCGGCCTGCGCTGCGCGGGCGCGCCTGCCGGGTGGATCCGGGTGGTCATCGATGCGCTGGTCCATGTCACCAGCCTGAGCTGGGATGTCTGCGTGGTGGTCACGGCCGGTCTGCCGCCCGATCAGGACGGGCTGTCCGGTGGGCGCCTGATCTGCTACGACGGCCTCACCGGCGAGGCCAACCGGCTGCAGTTCCAGGATCAGGTCGGCCACGCCCTGCGCCGGGCCGCCCGCGAGCGGGCGCTGCTGGCGGTCATGTCGATCGAGGTGATGCTCGAGGAGCCGCTCACGCCGGCGCAGGCCCGCGGGGTCGAGGACTTTGCCGGGCGTCTGCTGCGCGCGGTGTCGCTGCGCATCGGCCGCGCGCTGCGCGCCGAGGACCTGGCGGCGATCAGTCTCGCGCCGATCCACCCGGCCGACGGCGAGCGCGATGCCGCCGGCCGCTTCGCCGTGATGCTCGGCAACATCGCCGAACCCCAGGATGCGATCCGCGTGGCGGTGCGCATCGACGAACTGCTGTCGCAGCCGCTCATGATCGACGGCTGCCGGGTGGGCGCGCGTCCGCGTACCGGCATTGCGCTCTATCCCTGGGACGACGCCGAGGCCGCCGGCCTGCTGCGCTGCGCGGATGCCGCGCTCGAGCGCGCCGGGCGCGAGCCGGGGTCGGTGCGATTCTTCAGCAAGCCGATCAACGACCTCGCCGCCGACCGCCTGGCCCTGGAGGGGGATCTGCGCGAGGCGGTGAGCGGTGAGGGGTTCACGCTGCATTTCCAGCCGCGCCTGGATGCCGACACCCGCCGGGTGGTGGGCCTGGAGGCGCTGCTGCGCTGGCGGCAGCCCGGCCAGGGCCTGACCCGGCCCGGCAGCTTCATCGACGTGGCCGAACAATCCCGGCTGATCGTGCCGATCGGCCACTGGGCGATCCGCGAGGCCTGCCGGCAGAACCGGGCCTGGCAGCTCGCCGGCCTGCCGGCCGTGCCGGTGTCGGTCAACGTGTCGATGGTGCAGTTCCGCGACGAGGGCTTCGTCGCCTCGGTGGCCGCGCTGCTGGCCGAGACCGGGCTGGCGCCGGAGCTGCTGGAGCTGGAGATCGCCGAGCCGGCGCTGGCGGTGGATATCGCCGATGTGCTGCGGGTGATGCGCGCCCTCAAGGCGCTCGGCGTGCGGTTGGCCATCGACGGCTTCGGCACCGGGCACACGTCGCTCGCCTGCCTGCGCGAGTACCCGGTCGACGCCATGACCATCGACCGCGCCTTCATCGCCGACATCGACCGCCATCCGCGCGGGGCCGCCACCGCCTGCGCCCTGATCGACCTGGCAGGCCGGTTCGGCATCGCGGTCACCGCGGTCGGGGTCGAGACCGAACGGCAGCGCCGCCTGCTGCTGGAGCACGGCTGCGCCCGCATGCAGGGCCTGCTTTTCGCTCGGCCGGGCTCGGCCCAGGTGATCGAGGGCCTGTGGCGCGAAAGCCTTGATGACGCGCTGCCCGCGCGTGCGGTGCCGATCGTGCCGGTGAGCGGTCCGTCGACCATGCAGTAGGGCGGCGCACGCGCCGTCCCGGGCGGGCCGCGGCGCGGCTGCCCCGCCTCAGCCCAGGAAGCGCGCGATCCGCTGGTCGATGCGGCCCTGCAGCTCGCGGACCTGCGCGATGAGCGCGATCGCCTCGGCCGCCTCGCCGCCGTGGCGGAACTGCTCCAGCGATCGGCTCAGGCGCGCCAGGCCCATCGCGCCCACGGCGGCCGCGGCCGACTTGGTGCGATGCCCGAGCGCCCCGACCGCCACGAGGTCCTGACGGGCCATGGCCTCGTCGAGCTCGGTCAGGGTCTTGCGCATGGACTCGCTGAACATCGATGCGGCCCGCCGAACCACCTCCATGCGCCCGCCCAGGGTGGCCGCCAGCACCGTGAGGTCGATCACCTCGGGATCGCCGGCCGGGTCGCCGCGCGCCGGGCCCGGGTCAGGGGACGGGGCCTCGGTCGATGCGACGGCCGGCGTGGCGCTCTGCCCCGGCGCTGCGCCCTGATCCCCGGGCGTGGCGAGCGCCTCGTCCTCGGGCGCCGCCGGCTCGTTCGGCATCCACTTCGACACCATCGCGTACAGCCGCTGCGCGAGCACCGGCTTGGTGAGGAAGTCGTTCATCCCCGCCTCCAGGCAGCGCTGGCGGTCTTCCTGGCGGGCATTGGCGGTCATGGCGATGATCGGCACGCCCGATACCGCCGGCAGGAGCCGGATTGCCCGGGTGGCTTCCAGCCCGTCCATGACCGGCATCTGCATGTCCATCAGCACGCAGTCGAAGGTCTCGTCGCGCACCCGCGCGACCGCCTCCTCGCCGTCGGCGGCCACGGTCACGCGCGCGCCGATCTGCTGGAGCAGTTCGGTGGCCACCTGCTGGTTGAACTGGTTGTCATCGACCACCAGCAGCCGCCGGCCGCGGATGCGGGCGCGCTGTTCGGCGCTGGGCTCGGCGGCCCATGAGCGGGCTGCCGCCTCGGCATCGGATTCCTCGGCGCTGCCCTCGGCGAGCTGGCCCCCCCAGTCGAGCCTGAGGGTCAGCCAGAAGCTGCTGCCTTCGCCGATCTGGCTCTCCACGCCGACCTCGCCGCCCATCAGGTCTGCGAGCTGACGGCAGATGGCCAGGCCCAGGCCGGTGCCGCCGTAGCGCCGCGTGGTCGAGGCATCGACCTGGTGGAAGGGCTGGAACAGCGTGCTCACCTGCGCCTCGCTCATCCCGATGCCGTTGTCGCTCACCTCGAAGCGGACCTGCGCGCCCTGGTCATCGCGGCGCAGGCAGCGCGCGCGCACCACGACCCGTCCGCGGTCGGAGAACTTGATCGCGTTGCCGGCGAAGTTGAGGAGCACCTGACCCAGGCGCAGCGGGTCGCCGCGCATCGATCGGGCCAGCTCGGGGGCGGTCTCGAACACCAGCATCAGGCCCTTGCGGTCGGCGCCGTCGCCGAGCTGGCTGGCCACCGAGGTCATGAGCGAGGCGATGGTGAAGTCGGTGAGGTCGATCTCGAGCTTGCCGGCCTCCAGCTTGGAGAAGTCGAGGATGTCGCTGATGATGCCCAGCAGGTGCTGACCCGACTGGCCGATCTTCTCGAGGTAGTCGCGCAGGCGGGGGTTGGGATCGGCGCGCTGGGCGAGATAGGTCAGGCCGATGATGCTGTTCATCGGCGTGCGGATCTCGTGGCTCATGTTCGACAGGAACTCGCTCTTGGCGAGGTTGGCCGTGTCGGCCTGGCGCCGCGCGAGCTCAAGCTCGCGGGTGCGCTCCAGGATCCGTGACTCCAGGCTGGCATTGAGCTCGGCCAGGCTGCGCTCGGCGAGCCTGCGCGCGGTGACGTCCCGGAAGCTGAACACCTGCCCGCTGCCGCGGCCGCCGGCCTCGAGCACCGAGCGGTGGCATTCGAAGATGCGGCCGTCGATCAGCTCGAGCGTGGAGGTGGGCTGGCCGTCGGCGGGGAGCGGCTCGTCGGTGGACAGCCGGGCATCGCGCAGGCGGCGGTTCATGCTGTCGATGATCGGCGCCGCGTCATCGCCTTCGGCCGGGGCAGGCAGCGCCCACATGCGAGAGAGCAGGTGATTGGCGGCGAGCACCCGGCCGTCGGTGTCGGTGACCAGGATGCCGTCGGCGGTGGCCTCGAGCGTGGCGGCCAGCACCGCGTTGGAGCGGGCGAGCGCGAGGTGGGTGCGCACCCGGCTGCGCACCACCGCCGGGCTGATCGGCTTGGCGATGAAGTCGACCGCCCCGGCGTCCAGGCCGCGGGTCTCGTCGGCGGGATCGTGATGCGCGGTGACGAAGATCACCGGGATGGCCCGGGTCTGCGGATCGGCCTTCAGTCGCCGGCAGACCTCCAGCCCGTCGATGCCGGGCATGACCACGTCCAGCAGCACCAGATCGGGGTTCTCCTCGCGACACAGGTGCAGCGCCCGCTCGCCGCTGGTGGCCTGCAGCACCCGGTGCTCGTCGGACAGCGCCTGGTAGAGCATGCGGATGTTGATCGGCTGGTCATCGACCACCAGCACGCAAGTGCGCCGCAGCCCGCGCGGCGGGTCGGCAGTGGCGCCCTGGTCGGCGCCGTACGGGGGCGCGGGCTCGGTCATGCGGACAGCGACCCCAGCAGGCTGCGGCAGGCGGTGAGGGCGAGATCGAAATCGAGCACCGCCATGGCCTCGTCCAGCGTCTTGAGGGTGCCGGCCTGCACCTGCGCGCCCAGCGCGGGCCGCAGTGACTCGAACACATCGATCGCCCGCATGTCGGCATGCCCGAGCAGCTCGATCAGTTCACCCAGGGCCTGGCGAATGCCGCTGGTGTCCCGCGAACCCACCAGCGGCACAGGCTCGCCCAGCGAGGACTCGATCAGCGCCAGTCCGGTGCGGGCCTGCTCCGCGGCGGCCACCAGCTCGGCGATCGCATCCGGCGCCGGGGCGCTCGTGCCGGTCTTGAGGGCGGCCTCGATGCGACCGGCCATCTCGGCCAGCCGCGAGGCCCCGAGCATCGCGGCCAGACCGCGCAGGGTGTGCATCTCGCGCACCATGACGGTCGGGTCGGTGGACACGGCAACGGTCTGCATGCGGCGGGTTATGTCCGGCAGATCGGTGGCGAAGCCGTGCAGCATGCGCAGGTAGATGGCGGTCTCGCCCTCGATGCGCGCCAGGGCGCCCGGCAGGTCGATGCCATGCCGCGCGGCCTCGGCCACCAGCGCAGCCGGCAGGCTGTCCTCGATGGCCGCAGACCGGCCTGCGGATGCGTCGGCCCGGGCCATCGGCGCGGCCGCGCCCGGCCGGGCATGGCGCAGCAGCGCGTTGACCAGTGCCGCCAGCTCGAAGGGCTTGCCGACGTGGTCGTTCATGCCGGCGGCGAGGCAGGTCTGCCGGTCGCTGTCGGAGGCATTGGCGGTCATGGCGATGATGGGCAGATCGCGCATGCCCAGCCGCCCGCGGATCTCGGCGGTGGCGCTCAAGCCGTCCATCTCGGGCATCTGCAGGTCCATGAGCACCGCATCGAAGGGCGGGATGGCCTCGGCCACCGCCGCCACGCCCAGGCGTCCGTTGCCGGCCACCTCGACCAGGGCGCCTTCCAGGCGCAGCAACTCGCGCGCCACCTGCTGGTTGTTGGGGTTGTCCTCCACCAGCAGCACCCGCAGGCCATCCAGACGCCGCACCCGGCCGCGACGAGCGCCCGCGTCGGCGGGCGGCGCGCCCGCGATCTGCCGGCCGCGGGCGTCGGCCACCGCGTCGAAGAGCATGGAGGCGGTCACCGGCTTGACCAGGAACCCGCCGATCAGGGCCTGCTGGGCAGGGTCTCGCCCGGCGAGCAGTTCGCGGGCGTGGGCGGTGACCATCATCACCAGGCAAGCCTCGGGCAGGGTGGTGGAGCGGCGCAGCCGCTGGCTGGTCTCCCAGCCGTCCATGCCCGGCATCATCCAGTCGACGAAGATCGCGTCGTAGGGCCTGCCCTCGGCCGACGAGGCCTCGGCCAGGGCCAGCGCCTGCTCGCCGCCGTCGGCCAGATCGACCTGCCAGCCGAGCGTGCCGATCATGGTGGCCAGCACCTCGCGCGCGGCCGGGTTGTCGTCGACCACCAGCACGCGCAGCCGCGTGAGCGCGGGATCGAGCAGCGCGCGCGGATCGGGCGCGGGGCAGTCGACCACCGGCAGGCGCAGCCGGAAGCGGAAGGTGCTGCCCTGACCCTCGACGCTCTCCAGCGCGATGCCGCTGTCCATGAGCGAGAGCAGCCGCTGCGAGATGGCCAGGCCCAGGCCGGTGCCGCCGTAGCGCCGCGTGGTGGAGGCCTCGGCCTGCGAGAAGCCGCGGAAGATCCGGGCCTGGTGCTCGGGCGCGATGCCGATGCCGGTGTCGCTCATGGCGAATTCCATCAGCGCATCATGCCCGTCGTTCTCGAGCACCTTCACCGACAGGCGGACCTCGCCGTGCTCGGTGAACTTCACGGCATTGCCGCCGAGGTTGATGAGCACCTGCTGCAGGCGCATGTCGTCACCGACCAGTCCCCGCGGCAGCGCCGGGTCGATGTCGAAGAGCACCTCGACGTCCTTGTCGCCGATGCTCGCCGACAGGATCACCGAGAGGTCGCGCAGCAGCCGGTCGAGGCGGAACGGCTTGGGGTCGAGGCGCATCATGCCGGCCTCGGCCTTGGAGAAGTCCAGGATGTCGTTGAGCAGGCCCAGCAGCGAGCGCGCCGAGCTGTCGGCCTTGCCGGCGTAGTCGAGCTGGCGCTGGCTGAGCGGCGTGTTGCGCAGCAGGGTCAGCATGCCCAGCACGGCGTTGAGCGGCGTGCGGATCTCGTGGCTCATGTTGGCCACGAATTCGCTCTTGGCCTGGTCGCTGCGCTCGGCCACCTCCTTGGCCGCGCGCAGCGAGGCCTCGATCGCCTTGCGATCGGAGATGTCGGTGCGGATGGCGATGTACTGCTCGGGCCGGCCGTCCTCGCCGAGCAGGGGCACGATGGTGGCGTCAACCCAGTAGCGCCGGCCGTCGCGCGCGCGGTTGCAGATCTCGCCACGCCAGACCTGGCCCTGCCCGATGGTGTGCCAGAGGTTCTCGAAGAAGGCCGGCGGATGCTCGCCCGAGCTGATCAGGCGGTGATTGATGCCGATCAGCTCCTCGCGCGCATACCCGCTGATCTGGCAGAAGCGGTCGTTGGCGTAGGTGATCGCGCCATCGGGGTCGGTGATGCTGACGATGGCATGCTGGTCGAGCGCGAACTTCTGGTTGTCCAGCGCCCGCCGGCTTGCCTCGCGCTCGCGCATCAGGGTGGCGGTGCGGTTGAAGAGTTCCACCACCTGGCGGATCTCCATTGGCGCGCCCACCTCCACCGGGGCGCTGGCCTGCGCGCTGCCCGAGGCCAGCGCGCGCTCGAATTCGCGCAGGCGGCCCAGCCCGCCCAGCCAGCGGCTCACCAGGATGCGCACCAGGGTGAGGCCGACCGCGAGCGCTGCCAGGCCCATGGCCAGGGCCAGCACCGACAGGTCCCAGAGATCGCCGGCCACCGAGCGGGCGTCGAAGTGCAGGCGCAGCACGCCGTAGTCCTTGCCGCCGACCGACACCGCCCGGTTCACGTCATAGAGCTGGCGTTCCACCCAGTCGACCAGCGGCGCTGGCGGTGTGCCGCGCGCGGGGGCGCGGCTGGTCGCCTGGATGCGTCCGCCGCCACGCTCGATGAACGAGGCCGACTCGAAGACCGACTCCTGGACCGCCTTGTCGAGGATCTTGCGCACGGTGTCGTAGTCGCCGATCACCACGCTGTCCTGCACGGCCTGGGCCACCACCTCGACCAGCATCACCGAGGCCTGCTGGGTGTTCTCCACCTGGTGCGTGAACTGGTGACGCATGAACAGGGCGAGGCCCCCGCCCAGCAGGATGAGCAGGCTTGCGCCGTACAGCGCGAACACCCGGTTGACCAGCGAGCTGGGCAGCAGCCGTTCGAGGTGACCGAGCAGGGGGCGCATGGCGGGAGCCGGGTGTCAGCGCAGGCTGGGCGGCGCCGACTGGTAGAAGGCGCGGTAGGCGCCGTACTCCGAGCCGTTGGAGGCCACGAAGTGGGTGCCCGGCGGCAGCTTCACCAGCTCCGAGACCTGGGCCAGCACCCGCTGGCCGGCGGGGTCGGTCTTCATGTCGAGGAAGGCCCGCGCCACCGCCTGCAGGTCCTTCTCGGGCACCTTGCGCGCGGCCATCAGGGCAAGGTCATGCAGCGGCTCCGACTGCCACAGCGCGCGCAGGGCCTGGTTCTCGCGGCGCGACCAGCCCTCGGCGAGCTGGCTGTGGGTGCCGGCGGCCTTCACCTTGCCGCTGAGCAGCTGCGCGAAGGCGCCATCCATATTGCCGCCGAACACCACCTGCACGTTGATGTTGCGCTTGAGCAGCTGCGCATAGGAGAACTTGTAGGCGACCGTGGCCTCGGGCCCGGGGAAGGCCACCTGCTGACCCTCGAGCTCCTCGAGGCGCTGGATGGGGGACGATGCCAGCACCACGATCTGGCTGTGGATGGGCGGTGTCTGCCGACGGCCGAACACGCGCCAGCCCATCTGCTCGCGCTCGGGGCTGAACATGTGGTTGGAGAACAGGAACTCCACCTCGTTGGCCAGCACGTAGGCGGTGGTGTCGGCCGAGGTGCGACCGATCTTGAGCTGCAGCTTCACCCCGCTGCGTGCCGACACGTGCTCGATGATGGGGTTCCAGTACCGGGCGGTGAGCTCGATGCCGTACTGGTTGACCGGCGAGAAGCGATACACCCCCGCTTCCTGGGCGCCTGCCTGGCGTGACAGGCCGGCGGCGCCGATCAGCCCGAGGCCGGCACCGAGCAGTCGCCGGCGCGAAGCCGCTGCTCGCGGGTTCATGCGAGGGCTCCGGTTGGCGCGGGTTCAGTCGCGGAAGTTCTCGTAGCCCAGCGGCACATCGGTGATCTCCTTGCGCAGCAGCGCGATCGCGGCCTGCAGGTCATCCCGCTTGGCGCCGGTGACCCGCACGGTATCGCCCTGGATGCTCGCCTGCACCTTCAGCTTGCTGTCCTTGACCAGCCGGACGATCCGCTTGGCGAGATCGCCGCTCACGCCGTGGCGGATGGTGATCAACTGCTTGAGCTTGTCGCCGGAGATCTTCTGCGGGTCTTCGTGCTCCAGGAATCGCACATCGACCCCCCGCTTGGCGAACTTGGCCAGCAGCACGTCGCGCACCTGGCCGAGCTTGAAGGCGTCGTCGGCATAGGCGGTGAGCTCGCGTTCCTTCTGCTCGATGCGGGCATCGGAACCCTTGAAGTCGAAGCGGTTGGCGATCTCCTTGTTGGCCTGGTCGAGCGCGTTGCGCACCTCCACCAGACTGGCCTCGGACACGATGTCGAATGAAGGCATGGCTTTCCTTTCGGGGCGGCCGGGCGTGCTCAGCCCAGCGGTTTCTCGAGAAACACCGCGCGGCCCAGGGCCGGGTCGAGCACATAGCCCTGGAACCCGGCCTGCTGGTAGGCGCGCAGCGCGCCGGTGTTGCCCTCGAGCACCTCGAGGGTCAGCTTGCAGCAGCCGCGCGCCAGGGCCTCGGCCTGCGCCGCCGCCAGCAGCGCCCGCGCGATGCCGCGGCGCTGGAAGCGCGGGCTCACCGCGATGTCATGGATGTTGAGCAGCGGTCTGGCCCGGAAGGTAGACACGCCCTCGAAACAGTTGATCAGGCCGGCCGGCTCGGCGCCGACGAAGGCCAGCCAGCCCAGGAAGTGCGGCCGCGAGGCCAGCAGATCGGGCAGGGCCGCGCGGGCCTGCGGATCGAGCGGATAGCCTCGGCCGGTGGGCCCGCTGGCGTACTCGTCGAGCAGGCGCAGCAGGGCCTCGCGGTGGTCTGGCGCATCCAGCCGGGTGCGGTGGATGGTGAACGGGTCAGCGGGGGGTGAAGACATCACCGCCATCTTAACCTTGCGCCTTTGGCGGTCATGCCGATCGGTGGCGTTCCGCGAAGGCCCGAGACGCTGGCGAGGCGGGCCGGCCCGCTCAGCCGCGCCGCGACTCGAGCGCCTCCCAGCGCTCCAGGCAGGTCATCAGCTCGGTCTCGATCGCCGAGACCCGCTCGTTCATGGCCCGCAGGCTGGCACCTTCGCCCTCGCCGCTGCGGTAGGTGGCAGGGTCGGCCAGGCGCTCGGCGAGCTGCTGCTGCTCGGCCTCGAGGGCGGCGATGCGATCGGGCAGCGCCTCGAGTTCGCGCTGCTCCCGGTAGCTGAGCTTGGCCCGCGCCGGATCGCGGCGGGCCGCTGGCGCGGCGGCCGGGGCCTCGGGGGCCGGGGCGAGGGCCGCGGGGGCTCCTCCCGGCGGGCGGCCGCGCTCATCAGCGGTCGCGCCGGCTCGCGCCGCGCCGGCCGACTGCGTGGCCGCCTGCCGCTGGCGGGCCGCCTCGACATCGCTCCAGCCGCCGGCGTATTCCTGCCAGTGGCCCTGACCCTCGCTGGCCAGGGTCTGCGTGACCACTGCGTCGAGGAAGGCGCGGTCATGGCTGACCAGCAGCAGCGTGCCCGGGTACTCGACCAGCAGTTCCTCGAGCAGCTCCAGCGTGTCGATGTCCAGGTCGTTGGTGGGTTCGTCGAGCACCAGCAGGTTGGCCGGCCGGGCGAACAGGCGCGCCAGCAGCAGGCGGTTGCGCTCGCCGCCCGACAGGGTGCGCACCGGCGAACGGGCGCGCGCCGGCTCGAACAGGAACCGCTCCAGATAGCTCATCGCATGGATGCGCTGGCCGGCGATCTCCACCCACTCGGAGCCCGGCGAGATGGTGTCGACCACCGTGGCCTCGGGCTCGAGCTGCTCGCGCAGCTGGTCGAAATAGGCGAGCTGGATCTGGGTGCCCAGCCGCACGCGGCCCTCGTCGGGGCGCTGCTGGCCGAGCAGGGTGCGCAGCAGGGTGGTCTTGCCCGCGCCGTTGGGGCCGACGATGCCCACCCGGTCGCCGCGCTGGATGAGGCAGTTCACCCCGTGGAGCACCGCGCGCCCGTCGAAACGCACGCTCGCGTCGATCAGCTCTGCCACCAGCTTGCCGGACTTCTCGCCGGCGTCGACCTCAAGGCGGGCCCGGCCGATGCGCTCGCGACGGGCCTCGCGCTGCGTGCGCAGCGCCTGCAGCCGTCGCACCCGCCCCTCGTTGCGGGTGCGGCGCGCTTCCACGCCCTTGCGGATCCAGACCTCCTCCTGCGAGAGCAGCTTGTCGAAGCGCGCGCGCTCCAGCGCCTCGGCCGAGAGCTCGTCGGCCTTGCGCCGCAGGTAGGTGGCGAAGTCGCCCGGGTAGCTGCGCAGGATGCCGCGGTCGAGCTCGACGATGCGGGTGACCACCGCGTCGAGGAAGCGTCGGTCGTGGGTGATCATGAGCACCGCCGCGCGGGTGGTGCGCAGCACGCCTTCCAGCCAGATGATCGCGTCGATGTCGAGATGGTTGGTGGGCTCGTCGAGCAGCAGCAGGTCGGGCTCGCGCACCATGGCCTGGGCGAGCGCCACGCGCTTGCGCTGACCGCCCGAGAGGGTGTCGACCGCGGCCGAGCCGTCGAGCCCGAAACGCGACAGCGTGGTCTGCACGCGGTGCTCGCTCTGCCAGGCCTCGTGCTCGTCGAGGTCGCCGGCGAGCGCGGCGGCCACCGCCTGCGACACGTTCAGGCCGGGCTCGAAGGCCGGCTCCTGCGCCAGGAAGACCACCCGCACGCCGCCGCTGTGGCGGACCTCGCCGGCGTCGAGCCGCAGCTCACCGGCGATCGCCTTGAGCAGCGAGGACTTGCCGGTGCCGTTGCGGCCGATGAGGCCGATGCGCTCGCCCGGCTCGATGGCCAGATCGACGCCGGCGAGCAGGGCGTGGTGGCCGAAGGCGAGCTCGGCGCCCTGGACGGTCAGCAGGGCCATCGGGCGGGGGCGCTCGCCCGGCCCGCGCTCAGGCGCCGGCCTTGCGCCGGCGCGCCGGCTTGGCCGCGGCCGGCGCCGGCGCAGCCGCCACGGCCGGTGCCGCGGCTGCCTTGGGCGCGCGCGTGGTGCGCGGGCGCGAGGCGGCCTTGTTCGCGGCGATGCGCATGCGCAGCGCGTTGAGCTTGATGAAGCCGCCGGCGTCGGCCTGGTTGTAGGCGCCGCCGTCATCGTCGAAGGTGGAGATGCGGGCATCGAAGAGCGAGTCTTCGGAGCGCCGCCCCACCACCGTCACGTTGCCCTTGTAGAGCCGCACCGTGACGAAGCCGTTGACGTTCTGCTGGGTGTGATCGATGAGCACCTGCAGCGCGCGCCGCTCGGGCGACCACCAGTAGCCGTTGTAGACCAGACTGGCGTAGCGCGGCATGAGGTCGTCCTTGAGGTGCGCCACCTCGCGGTCGAGCGTCAGCGACTCGATGGCGCGATGCGCCTTCCAGAGCACGGTGCCGCCCGGGGTCTCGTAGCAGCCGCGCGATTTCATGCCCACGTAGCGGTTCTCGACGAGGTCCAGACGGCCCACGCCGTGACGGCCGCCGAGCCGGTTGAGCTCGGCGAGCAGCTCGTGCGCCCGCATGGCCTTGCCGTTGATGGCCACCAGATCGCCGCGACGGAATTCGAGCTCGACATCCTCGGGCTTGCCCGGCGCCTTTTCCACCGGCACGGTGAGACGCCACATGCCCTTGGCCGGCGGTTCGCGGGCGGGGTCCTCGAGCACGCCACCCTCGTAGGAGATGTGCAGCAGGTTGGCGTCCATGGAGAAGGGGGCCTCGCCCTTGCGCTTCTTGTAGTCCACCGGGATGCCATTGGCGTCGGCGTAGGCCAGGAGCTTGTCGCGCGAGAGAAGATCCCACTCGCGCCAGGGCGCGATGATGCGCACGTTGGGCATGAGCGCGTAGGCGCCGAGCTCGAAGCGCACCTGGTCATTGCCCTTGCCGGTGGCTCCGTGCGAGATCGCGTCGGCGCGCTCGGCGCGCGCGATCTCCACCAGCCGCTTGGCGATCAGCGGCCGCGCGATCGAGGTGCCCAGCAGGTATTCGCCCTCGTAGAGGGTGTTGGCGCGGAACATCGGGAAGACGAAGTCGCGCACGAACTCCTCGCGCAGGTCTTCGATGTAGATCTTCTTCACGCCGAACTTCTCGGCCTTCAGGCGTGCCGGCTCGAGCTCCTCGCCCTGGCCGATGTCGGCGGTGAAGGTGATCACCTCGCAGTGGTACTCGTCCTGGAGCCACTTCAGGATCACCGAGGTGTCCAGGCCGCCCGAGTAGGCGAGAACCACCTTGTCGATGCGCCTGTCGGGCTGGGTCATGGGCTTGGTCATGGGCGTGGGCCGGGGCGGGCGCCGAGAGGATGGAAACCCTCGAGTATATAGGCCGCGCGGGCCGCGCCGGCCGTCATTGCCCGGCGCGGTACAGTGTCGGGGTGAGCCCTGCCCCCGATTCCGCCGCAGCGCCCGATCCGCCGCGGTTTCGTGCCTCGCGCGGCTTCGTGGTGCTGCTCGCCGCGCTCGGGTCCATCGGACCCTTCGCCATCGACACCTATCTGCCCTCGCTGCCGGCCATCGGCCGCGACCTCGGCGCCTCGCCGGTGGAGGTCCAGCAGACCCTGTCGGCCTACCTGTTCGCCTTCGCGATGGCCATCCTGTGGCATGGCTCGGTCTCCGATGCCCTGGGCCGTCGGCGGGTGCTGCTGTTCTCGTACGCGGTGTTCGCGGCGGCCAGCGTGGGGGCGGCCCTGGCCGGCAGCATCGAGGCGCTGTGGTTCTGGCGGGCGGTGCAGGGCCTGGTGGGCGGTGCCGGTCTGGCGATCAGCCGGGCGGTCATCCGCGATCTGGCCCACGGTGCCGACGCGCACCGCCTGATGGCCCAGTCGACCATGGTGTTCGCGCTCGCGCCGGCGATCGCGCCGATGATCGGCGGGGCGCTGCAGGCCTGGCTCGGCTGGCGCGCGGTGTTCTGGTTCCTGGTGCTGATGGCCTCGGCGCTGTGGCTCGCGGTGCTGCTGCTGCTGCCCGAGACCCTGCCGCCCGAGCGGCGCCAGAGCCTGCGCCCGGCCTCGCTCGCGCGCGGCTATGTCTCGGTGTTCCGGCAGGGCCAGTTCTGGCGGCTGTCGCTGGCGATGTGCACCAGCTTCCAGGGCTTCTTCCTCTACGTGATGGCCGCGCCGGCCTTCCTGATCACCCTGCTCGGGCTGCAGACCACGCAGTTCTACTGGCTCTTCCTGCCCTTCACGATCGGCACCATGGCGGGCGCCATGCTGGCCTCGCGTCTGGCCGACCGCTTCGCCCCCGATGTCAGCATCCGGCTTGGTCAGGCCCTGATGGCGGCAGCGGTGCTGGCCAATCTGCTGGCGAGCTGGCTGCTGCCTGGCGCGCTGCCCTGGGCGGCGCTGCCGCTGTGCGTCTACACCTTCGGGCTGGCGATTGCCACGCCGCCGCTGCAGGTGATGCTGAGCGATCTCTCCCCCGAGCGGCGCGGCATGGTCTCGTCCTGCCATGGCTTCGTGCAGAGCCTGGCCAACAGCCTGGCCGCGGCCCTGCTGGTGCCGCTGCTGTGGAGCTCGCTGGTCGGTCTGGCCCTGGGCAGCGCCGCGCTCATGGTCGTGGGCGCCGCGCTGCTGATGGCGCAGCGCCGGTTCAGCCCGCCGCCGGCAGCGCGATGAAGAAGGTGGCGCCCTGGCCAGGCCGGCTGCGCAGGCCCGCGTGGCCGCCGTGCAGCTCGGCCACGCGCTTGACGATCGCCAGGCCCAGCCCGGAGCTGCCGCGCAGGTCGCGGTGTCGGGCGGTCTGGTAGAAGCGGTCGAAGACCCGCGGCTGGTCTTCCTCGGCCACGCCCGGTCCGGTGTCGGAGACCTCCAGCCGCAGGCCGCCGGCCTCGCGCATCACCCGCACCCGCACCTGGCCGCCGGTGGGCGTGACCCGCAGCGCGTTGTCGATCAGATTGGCCAGCGCCCGCTCGATCAGGCCGGCGTCCACCGCGGTGAGCGGCAGCCCGTCGGGGTAGTCGAGCGCCAGACTCAGGCCGGCCTCGCGGGCGCGCGCCATGAAGCGCTGCACCACGTCGTCGGCCAGCTCGCCGATGGCGATCGGTTCGGGGTGGGTGCGGAACTCGGGGCTGTCCAGGCGCGAGAGCTCGTTCAGCGCATCGGTCAGGCGCTTGAGGTGCTGGGCGTTGTGCGAGGCCCGCGCCAGGTAGTCGGCCTGCTCGGCCGCGCTCATGGTGCCGCCCTTCAGGCGCACCGTGTCGAGCAGGCCGATCAGCGCGGTGAGCGGCGTGCGCAGGTCGTGGGAGACGCTGGCCACCATCTCGCGGCGCCGGGTGTCGGTCTCGCGCGCCCGCGAGGCCTCGAGGTTGAGGCGATCGAAGGTCTCGCGGAAGGTGCGCGAGAGCCGGCCGACCTCGTCATCACGGCCGCAGTTGGGCAGCAGCAGCTGCTCGACGCCGGCGGCGAAGTCGGCGTCGCGCACGCCCTCCACCACCCGCGTGAGCTGGATCAGCGGGCGGGTGAGCAGGGCCATCATGGCCAGGGTGAGCAGCACCCCGAGCGACAACGTCATCAGCGCCACCGTGACCGCGGTGCGCACTGCATAGCTGCGCAGCAGCTCCGGGGTGTGGGAAGCCAGATCAGTGGAGCGCGCGGCCACGTAGAGCCAGCCCATGACCTGGCCGCCGCGCATCACCGGCCGGGCCGCCACCAAGCAGCGCCGGCGGGGTTCGTCGGGATCGTGGGCGATCACCGGCTCGTCCGAGCCGGTCTCGAAGGCCTCGCGCACCGGGGCGAGGTCGATCGGGAGGGCGCCCTGGCGCGGACCGGGGTCGCCCGCGCTCGCCAGGATGTCGCCCTTCGCGTCGAGCAGGTACAGCCCGGTGTTGGGCGAATACAGCACGTACTCGCGTAGCTGATTGGAGAACGCCGAGGGGTCCTTCTCGTAGGTGGACCAGAGATCGGGGTGCATCTCGAGCACCCGCTCGATGAAGCGCGCCGACTTGTCGGACGTGAGGTCCATGTAGTAGCCGCGCACCGAGGTGAAGAGGATGCCGGCCAGCAGCACCGCGGTGAGCAGCCCGAAGGCCGCCACCAGCGCCAGCACCCGGAAGCGCAGCGATTTCACCGCGGGCCTGCCGAGCGCGGATCGGTGAAGCGGTAGCCCACGCCGCGCACCGTGAGCACATAGCGCGGATCGGCCGGATCGGTCTCGATCTTGCCGCGCAGCCGGTTGATGTGGGTGTTGACGTTGTGCTCGTAGCCTTCGAAGGTGGTGCCCCAGACCGCGTCGAGCAGCTGCATCCGGGTGAAGGCGCGCCCCGGGTTGCGCGCGAAGTGCAGCAGCAGGTCGAATTCGCGCGCGGTGAGCGGCACCGGCCGGTCCCGCAGCCGCACCTCGCGGCTGGCGGTGTCGATGCTCAGCTCGCCGAATTCCAGCCGCTCGTCGGGGTTGGCGGCCGGCGCCGGCCGGCGTTCGATGCGGCGCAGGATCGCCTTGACCCGCGCCTGCAGCTCGGGGATGGAGAAGGGCTTGGTCAGGTAGTCGTCGGCGCCCAGCTCCAGGCCCAGCACCCGGTCGATCTCGCCGGAGCGCGCGGTGAGCATCAGCACCGGGGTGTCGATGCGGTCGAGGCGCAGGGCGCGCAGCACGTCGAGCCCGTCGCGCCCGGGCAGCATGCCGTCGAGCACGATCAGGTCGTGGTGGCCGCCGCGGGCCGCCTCCAGGCCCTGCACGCCGTCATGCACGCACTCGACCTCATGGCCGAGGTCGCGCAGGTGCAGCGCGATCAGTTCGGCGATGTCGCGCTGGTCTTCGATGACGAGGATGCGGCGGTTCATGGGCGCGGTGTCAGGGGGATTGCCCGGCGGGGGCGAGGCGGCAGGATAGTCCCAGCCGGCACCGGGCGAAAGCGGCGCGTGCGGCATCGACCCGCGGCTGGCCGGCGCATTCGTTATCGAATCGTGATCTTCGGGTGATCTGGCTGACAGATCGGGTGGGCAGACTGGCTGCATTACTTGCCCCATTCAACGGAGGCTTCGTCCCCATGAGTGCTGCCACCCTTTCACCGGCCCTGTTTCCCGAATCCACCGGCCTTGCCGCCTCGGCCCGCGCCACCGCGGCCGCCGCGCTGGAACTCGCCACCCACCGCGGCGCGATGCTGCGCTTTGCCCGCCGGCGCATCCGCGACGAGGACCTCGCCGAGGACGCGGTCCAGGATGCGCTCGCCGCGGCGCTGGCCAGCCGCGAGGGCTTCCAGGGTCGCTCCGCGCTGCGCACCTGGCTGATCGGCATCCTCAACCACAAGATCCAGGACGTGTTCCGCCGCGAGTCGCGCTATGTGCGGCAGACCACCGACGAGGATGCCACTGACGAGGCCCCGGCCGAGGGCCTGCCCGGCGGGCTCGAGGCCCTGGCCCAGGCCGAGGCCCAGGACCCGGTGATCGAGGTGGCCCGCCGGCGCATGCGCGCCCGGCTGGCGCGCGAGATCGATGCCCTGCCGCCCACCCTGCGCGAGGTGTTCGTGATGCAGGTGATCGAGGGCCTGTCCACCGAGGAGGTCTGCCGGCGGCTGGAGATCAGCGAGGCCAATTGCTGGGTGCGGCTGCACCGGGCCCGCAAGCGTCTGGCCGAGCGCATGCGCGATCACCGGGTGTAGGCGGCGCGCGCCGACGGGCCTACCATCGCGGGTTTGACCGACCCGGAGCCCGCCATGAAATACCGCCGACTCGGCGCCACCAACCTCGATGTGTCGGTGCTGTGCCTGGGCACCATGATGTTCGGCGATCAGGCCGACGAAGCCGCCAGCGCCGAGATCGTGGCCGTCGCCCGCGATCGCGGCATCAACTTCATCGATACCGCCGATGTCTACAGCCGCGGCATCTCCGAGGAGATCACCGGCCGGCTGATCGCGGCCGACCGGCACCGCTGGGTGCTGGCCACCAAGGTCGGCAACCGGATGTCGTCCGACCCCAATGCCGGGCGCTGGTCGCGCAAGTGGCTCATGCGCGCCTGCCAGGACAGCCTGCGGCGGCTGGGCACCGACCACATCGACATCTACTACCTGCACCGCGACTTCGAGGACGACAACCTCGAGGAGGCGCTGCGCGGTCTCGATGACCTGATCCGCGCCGGCCACATCCGCAGCTGGGCGCTGTCCAACTTCCGCGGCTGGCGGATCGCCGAGGCGGTGCGTCTGGCCGACCAGATCGGCATGCCGCGGCCGGCGGTGTGCCAGCCCTACTACAACCTGCTCAACCGCATGCCCGAGGTCGAACTGCTGCCGGCCTGCGCGCACTACCGGCTGGGCGTGGTGCCCTACAGCCCGGTGGCCCGCGGCGTGCTCACCGGCAAGTACCTGCCGGGCCAGCCGCCGGCGCAGGACACGCGTGCCGGTCGGGGCGATCGCCGCATGATGGAGACCGAGTGGCGCGAGGAGTCGCTGCGCGTGGCGCAGCACCTGTCGGTGCACGCCGCCGGCCGCGGCATGCCGCTGGCGCGCTTCGCGGTGGCCTGGGTGCTGGCCAACCCGCTGGTGAGCTCGGTGATCGCCGGCCCGCGCACCCTGGCGCAGTGGCTCGACTACTTCGGCGCCGAGGACGTCGACTGGACCGACGCCGACGAGCAGGCGGTCGATGCGCTGGTCACCCCGGGGCATGCCTCCACCCCGGGCTATCACGATCCGTCCTACCCCTTCGGCGGGCGCCGGCCCGCGGTGCGCGTCCGGCCATAAGCGGATCGCCCGCCGCGGTGGCGGGCCACGCCTCGGAACAACGCGCCGGCGGGCGCGTTGACAGGCGATTCCGGCGCGTGGTCTCCTCGATCGGCACACAAAGACAGCGTGTCGCGCCGATCGCCGGCTGGCCGAGGATCGCGCAGGCGCGCGGATCCTTCCCCGGGGAGACACGCTCGTGACCGCATTGCCCGCCCTTGCCTGCGCATGGCGCCTGGCCGCTCATCCCCGGGGCCGCGCATGAGCGCCGGATCCCCCCGTCCCCCCATGTCCGGTCTGCGGGTGCTCGAGATCGGCACCCTGCCGGCCGGCGCGCTGTGCGCCCGCCTGTTCGCCGACTTCGGCGCCGAGGTGGTCAAGGTCGAGCCGCCGGGCGGCGATCCCGCCCGGCTCGCCTCGCCGCGCATCCAGGGCCTCGCCCCCGAGATGGCCGGCGCCGCCTTCGCGGCCATGAACTTCGGCAAGCGCTCGGTGGTGCTCTCGCCCCAGGTCGCGGCCGACCGGTCCTCGCTCGCGCGACTGCTGGCCGCCGCCGACGTGATCATCGACAGCCTCGACCCGGCCGAGCGGGCCGCCGCCGGCATCGATCACGAGGCCCTACGCCGGGCGCGCCCCGGCCTGTCACTGGCCGACCTGAGCTGGTTCGGCCGCAGCGGTCCCTATGCCGGCTGGCGCGGCACCGACTCGGTATGCCGCGCGCTGGGCGGTCAGGTGCAGCTGATCGGGCCCGCCGAGGGGCCGCCGCTGGTGCTGCCTGATCACCAGTCGTCGGTGGTGGCGGCGCTGTCCGCGTTCATCGCGCTGGCGGCCAGCCTGCCGGGTCGCGACCGGGCGGGCGGCGGCGCCTGGGAGGTCAGCGTGCTCGAGGCGGTGGTGGCGCTCTCGGAGTACCAGGGCTGCGAGGCCGAACCCACCGGTCGCGGTCAGCCGCGGCTGGGCATCAACCGCTTCACGCCCACCTACCCCATGGGCGTCTACCGCTGCAGCGAGGGCTGGCTGGGCATCACCGTGGTCACGCCGCTGCAGTGGTTCGCGTTCTGCCATCTGCTCGGGCTGGATGACCTCGCGCATCACCCCGACTACCACATGGGCCCCGACCGGCTGCGCTTTGCCGACACGCTCGAGCCGCGGATCGAGGCCGCGCTGGCCGCCCGAAGCGCCGAGCACTGGTTCGCGCGCGGCCTGGAAGAGAAGCTGCCCTTCGCGGTGGTGCCCGACATGGCCGGGGTGCTGACGGTGCCGCCCTTTCGCGAGCGCGGCGCGATCGCCCGGCTGCGGGTCGCCGGCCGCGAGCTCGAGGCGCCGCGCTCGCCGCTGCATCTCACCCTCACCCCGCCGGCATCGGGTGGCGAGGTGCCGGCGCCGGGCAGCAGCGATCCCGCTCTGCTCTGGCAAGGCACGCCGGCCGTGCCGGTGTTCACCGGGCCGGGGCGCCGCCCTGGCGCCGACCACGGGCCGCTCTCGGGCCTGCGCATCATCGACCTGTCCATGGGCTGGGCCGGGCCGCTGTGCACCCGGCACATGGCCGATCTGGGCGCCGACGTGATCAAGGTCGAGGCCTGCGGTTATCCCGACTGGTGGCGCGGCACCAGTCAGAGCCAGACGGAGTTCGAGGCGCGCACCTACGAGAAGCTGCCGCGCTTTCTCGCCATGAACCGCAACAAGCGCGGCATCACCCTCGACCTCACCCATCCCGAGGGCGCGGCGCTGCTGCGCGAGCTGGTGCGTGATGCCGACGCGGTGGTCGAGAACTACTCCAGCCAGGTGCTGCCCAAGCTCGGCCTGGGCTATGCCGACCTGCGCCAGGTGAACCCGCGCCTGGTCATGGTCTCGATGGCCGCCTACGGCGCGAGCGGCAGCTGGTCAGACTGCCGCGCCTACGGCTCCACGCTCGAGCAGGGCAGCGGCCTGCCCTCGGTGTCGGGGCGCGCCGATGATCCGCCGGTGATGAACCACATCGCCCACGGCGATGCGGTGGGCGGCCTCAATGCCGCCTGCGCGCTGCTGGTCGCGCTGCGCCACCGCGAACTCACCGGCGAGGGGCAGCATGTGGACCTCGCCCAGGTCGAGTGCATGCTGCCCTTCGTGGCGCCCTGGGTGGTCGAGCAGTCGGCCAACGGCCGGGTGGCGCCTCGCGCCGGCAACCGCCATCCCGACCACGCGCCGCAGGGCATCTACCGTTGCCAGGGGACTGATGCCTGGCTGCTGGTGGCCGTCACCGACGACGCGGCCTGGCGCGCGCTGTGCGCCGCCATTGGCGCGCCGGACCTCGCCGCCGATCCGGCGCTCGCCGAGGCCGCCGGCCGGCGCGCGCAGGCCGATCGCATCGACCGGGCCCTGGCCGCCTGGTGCGCGGCCCGGCCGGCCGGCGAGGCCATGCGCGCGCTGCAGCAGGCCGGCGTGGCCGCCGGCGAGGTGCTGCCCCCGGTGGCGCTCTACACCGATCCGCACCTGGTGGCGCGCGGCGTCATCCGCCGGGTCGAGCGCGCGGTGGTGGGCCTGCATCCGCTGGTGAGCCCGCCCTATCGGCAGGCCGGCGTGCCGCCGCCGGTGCGCTGGCCGGCGCCCACCATGGGCCAGTTCAACCACGAGGTGCTCACCGGGGTGCTCGGCCTGACCGAGGCCGATCTCGCGCGGCTCACCGAGGCCGGCGTGATCGGCGAGATGCCGCTGCCGCCGGCCCAGCGCAAGCGCAACGCGCGCGCTGCCTGAGGCCCGGCCGCCCCGCGCCCATGAACGCCGCCGATACCGCTGTCGCCACTGCGGCGCCGCTGCTCGCGGTGCGCGACCTGTCCATCGCCTTCCGTGGCCCGCAGGGCGAGGTGCAGGCCACCCGCGGCATCGACTTCAGCCTGCAGCCCGGCGAGCGGGTGGGCATCGTGGGCGAGAGCGGCTGCGGCAAGACCGTCACCGGTCTGTCCATCCTGGGCCTGCTGCCGGCGCGCTCCAGCCGGGTCACCGGGCGCATCGCCTTCGAGGGCCGCGACCTGCTCACGCTGTCGCCGCGCGAGATGCGCGCGATCCGCGGCGCGCGCATCGGCATGATCTTCCAGGAGCCCATGAGCGCGCTCGATCCGGTGTTCACGGTGGGCGAGCAGATCGCCGAGAGCCTGCGCACCCATCGCGGCTTCAGCCGCCGGCAGGCCCGCGAGCAGGCCATCCAGGCGCTGGACGCGGTGGGCATCCCGCTGCCGCAGCGTCGGGTCGACGAATACCCGCACCAGCTCTCCGGCGGCATGCGCCAGCGCGCGATGATCGCCATCGCGCTGGCCTGCGAGCCGCGGCTGCTGATCGCCGACGAGCCCACCACCGCGCTCGACGTGACCATCCAGGCGCAGATCATCCGGCTGCTGGTCGATCTCAGCCGCCGATCCGGCACCGCGCTGCTCTTCATCACCCACGACCTCGGCGTGGTGGCCGAGACCTGCGACCGCCTGCTCACCATGTACGCCGGCGAGGTGGTCGAGGACGCGCGCGTCGATGACGCGCTGGTGCGCCCGCGCCATCCCTACACCTCCGGGCTGCTGCGCTCCATCCCGCGCCTGAGTCCGCGCAAGTCGGTGCTGCCCTCGGTGCCGGGCCGGGTGCCCGCGCTCACCGCCATGCCCGTCGGCTGCCGCTTCCAGCCGCGCTGCGCCCATGCCGGGCCGGACTGCGGGCAGCCGCAGGCCCTGCAGCCCGTCGACGACTCGGGCCGCCGTGCCCGCTGCATCCGCCAGGCCGAACTGGCCCTGCCCGGAGCGCTCGCATGATCGGCGCCGGTCGGCCGCCGTCCGAGCCGCTGATCACGGTCGAGGACCTCAAGGTGCACTTCGCCACCGGCAAGGGGGGCGAAAGCGTGAAGGCGGTCGATGGCGTGAGCTTCGCGGTGCGCGCCGGCGAGACCTTCGGGGTGATCGGTGAATCGGGCTCGGGCAAGTCCACCCTGGGGCGCGCGCTGGTGATGCTGCTCAAGCCCACCGCCGGCGGGCTGCGCCTGGGCGGCACCGACCCCCACCAGCTCGGCGCGGCGGCGCTGCGCCGTCTGCGTCGCGACTACCAGGTGGTGTTCCAGGATCCCAACGCCGCCCTCAACCCGCGCATGACCATCGGCGACTCGGTGCGCGAGCCGCTCGACATCGCCGGTGGCGTGCCGCTGGCCGAGCGCCGGGCGCGCGCCCGTGCCGCGCTCGAGCGGGTGGGTCTGGGCGCCGAGTATGCCGAGCGCTATCCGCACGAGCTCTCCGGCGGCCAGAAGCAGCGGGTCAACATCGCCCGCGTGCTCATGCTGCGCCCCAGGCTGATCGTCTGCGACGAGGTGGTGGCCGCGCTCGATGTGTCGATCCAGGCCGATGTCCTCAACCTCTTCGCCGACCTGCAGCGCGAGTTCGGCCTGACCTATGTCTTCATCACCCATGACCTGGGCGTGGTGTCGCATGTCAGCGACCGCATCGCGGTGATGTACCTGGGACGCTTCGTCGAGCTGGCCGATGCCCAGGCGCTCGCCGACGCGCCGCGCCATCCCTACACCCAGGCGCTGCTGTCCTCGGAGCCGGTGCCGCTGCCCGCGGCCATGCGCACCACCGAAAAGCAGATCCTGGTCGGCGAGATTCCCAGCCCGATCGATCCGCCCTCCGGCTGCCGGTTCCGCACCCGCTGCCCGAAGGCCGCGCCTGAATGCGCCGCGCGCGAGCCCGAGTGGCGCGAGGTGTCCCCCGGCCACTGGGTGGCCTGTCATTTCGTATCCGGCCCCTTGGCCAGCCCCTGACGGAGAGTGCTGATGAACCCGATGTCCTTCCCGCCCGCCGACGACAGCGCCGAGCAGCCGGTGCGCGTGACCCGCCGCGAGATGATCGGCCTGATCACTGGTGCGTTCACCGCCGGCCCGTCGGCCGTGGCCCTGGCCCAGGGCGCGCCGCGCCGCGGCGGGGTGCTCAAGGTGGCCGCGCCCGCCAACCCCTCCAGCCTGGATCCCGCCACCGGCGGCGCCGGCACCGACCATGTCTTCCTCTACACGATCTTCGACACCCTGATCGAGTGGGATTACGAGACCCTGCGCGCCAAGCCGGGCCTGGCCGAGTCGTGGAGCTTCACCGATCCGCGCACCATGGTGCTGACCCTGCGCAAGGGCGTGGTCTTCCACGACGGCACGCCCTTCGATGCCGCCGCGGTCAAGTTCAACCTCGACCGCGCCCGCACCGGCCAGCGCTCCAACATCAAGGCCGACCTCGCCACCGTCGATGCGGTGGAGGTCACCGGCAGCCATGTGGTCACCCTGCGGCTGAACCAGCCCGACGCCGCGCTGCCGCTCATCCTGTCCGACCGCGCCGGCATGATGTCCTCGCCCAAGGCGGTGCAGGCCCTGGGCAACGACCACGACCGCAAGCCGGTGGGCACCGGCCCGTGGCGGCTGGTGAACTGGGCCGACGGCGAGAAGGTCTCCGTCACCCGCAACGACAAGTACTGGAAGCCGGGCATGCCGTATCTGGACGGCATCGAGATGCAGATCATCATCGAGGTCAACACCGGGTTGCGCTCGGTGGTGGCGGGCCAGAACGACTATGTCTACTTCCTGTCGCCGCAGCAGCGCGCGGTGGTCGACCGCACCAAGCTGCAGTCCAACAGCGGGCCCACGCTGTACTGCATCCAGCTCTACATGAACTACGGTCGCGCCCCGCTCAACGATGCCAAGGTGCGCCGCGCGATCAACCATGCCATCGACCGCGAGGCCTTCGTCAAGGCCACCATGGGCGGTCTGGCCGAGGTGGCCTGGACCCAGCTGCCCATCGCCCACTGGGCCTACGACAAGTCGCTGGTCAACGCCTGGCCGCATGACATCGACGCGGCCCGCAAGCTGCTGGCCGAGGCCGGCCACAAGGACGGCATCGATCTGACCTTCCTGGGCTACACCGACCAGCGCTCGGTGCAGCGCCAGGAGGTGTTCATGGAGCAGCTGCGCAAGGCCGGCATCCGGGTCAAGTGGAACAACGGCAGCATCGCCGACATGAGCGCGCGCTTCTTCCGCCAGGAGGGCGACGGCCTGCTGTCGGCCTGGACCGGGCGGCCCGACCCCTCGCTCACCTTCTCGCTCATGTACGCCAAGAACGCCTACTTCAACGCCGGCAAGGCCGAGCCCTCGTTCGAGCTGTCGGCGGCGCTGCTGGCAAGCCGCGCCTCCACCGACCAGGAGGTGCGCAAGCGCGAGCTTGGCCGGGTCATGAAGATCATCAGCGATCTCTCGCTGGTGGCGCCGCTGTGCTTCCAGCTCGAGCTCGATGCCGCGGCGCGCAAGGTGCAGGGCTACAAGCCCAACCTGCTGGGCAAGCCGAAGTTCGAGAATGTCTGGCTCTCCGAGTAGGGCCTCGGCCCCCGCCGCATTGCCCCGGAGCCGCTGAGCCATGCTCGCCCGCGACCGCTGGAAGCTGATCGGCTGGCGTCTGCTGCAGTTCGTGCCG
The DNA here is from genome assembly GCA_037146935.1 of Burkholderiales bacterium. Taxonomy (GTDB): domain Bacteria; phylum Pseudomonadota; class Gammaproteobacteria; order Burkholderiales; family Burkholderiaceae_E; genus Quisquiliibacterium. The sequence continues at coordinate 11,919 of JBAWWD010000020.1, read as the reverse complement.
GTGATCGTGCTCGCCACCTTCATCGTGTTCGGGCTGATGCAGCTCGTGCCGGGCGACATCGCGGTCACGCTGGCCGGCGAGAGCGCGAGCGAGGCGCGCATCGCCGAGCTGCGCCGGCTCTACGGCCTGGACCGGCCGCTGCTGGTGCAGTACGGCCAGTGGCTGTGGGGCGCGGTGCAGGGTGATCTCGGCAAGTCGATGCTCTCGGGCGAGCCGGTGCTGCGCTCGATCCTCACCCGCTTTCCCACCACCCTGCAGATCGTGCTGATGGCGCTCCTGGTGTCGCTGCTGATCGGCGTGCCGATGGGCATCCTGGCCGCGCTGCGGCCCAACAGCCGCATCGATGCCTTCGTCACCAGCCTGGCCTCGCTGGGCGTGGCACTGCCCAACTTCTGGCTGGCCATGCTGCTGGTGTCGGTGTTCGCGCTGAACCTCGGCTGGTTCCCGGCCACCGGCGCGGTCGCCTTCGCCAAGGATCCGGTCGCCTCGCTCAAGGCCGCCACGCTGCCGGCGTTCGCGCTGGCGGCCGGCGGCGTGGCCGAGGTGGCCCGCCAGTTGCGCGGCTCGCTGGTCGAGGTGCTGTCCTCGCAGTTCGTGCGCACCCTGCATGCCAAGGGCCTGCCGCCGTCGGCCATCCTGTGGCGGCACGGGCTCAAGAACGTCAGCGTCAACCTGCTCACCGTGATCGGCCTGATGTTCAACCGGCTGCTCGGCGCCACGGTGGTCATCGAGGCGGTGTTCGCCATTCCGGGGGTGGGCAGCATGGTGGTGGCCTCGGCCATCCAGAAGGACTTTCCGGTGATCCAGGGGGTGGTGCTGGCCATGGTGCTGATCGTGATCACGCTCAATCTGGTGATCGACCTGCTCTACACGGTGGTCGATCCGCGGGTGGGCCGGCGATGAGCGCGCCGCACGCCCAGGGCGCCGCGCCGGTCAGCGGCCCGGCAGACCGGCCCGACACGCCCGGCCCGGCCGGCCGGCTCACGCGGTTCGCGCGCTGGCTGCGCCGCGACCTGCGCGCCGCGCTCAGCCTGTCGTTCCTGCTCGTGCTGCTGGTGGTGGCGGTCTTCGCGGCCCAGATCGCGCCCTATCCGCCCACCCAGCAGGACGTGAACAACACCCTGCTCGCGCCCAGCGCGGCGCACCTGCTGGGCACCGATGATCTCGGCCGCGATGTCTTCAGCCGGCTCATCCATGGCGCGCCGGCCACGCTGTACGCGAGCTTCCTGGCGGTGTCGGTGGGCTTGCTGATCGGCCTGCCGGTGGGCCTGCTCGCCGGCTTTCTGGGCGGCTGGGTCGACGACATCATCGGGCGGCTGATCGACACGCTGCTGTCGTTCCCGGCGATCGTGCTGGCGATCGCGGTCACCGGCGCGCTGGGCATCGGCCTCACCAACAGCATGATCGCGGTGGGCATCGTGTTCTCGCCGCAGCTCGCGCGGCTGGCGCGCGCCCAGACGCTCATCGTCAAGCAGGAGCTCTATGTCGATGCGGCGCGGGTGTTCGGCGCCAGCCTGCCGCGGCTGCTGGCCCGCCACATCCTGCCCAATGCGGTGCAGCCGGTGATCGTGCAGGTGACGCTGCTGCTGGCGGTGGCCCTGCTGGCCGAGGCCAGCCTGAGCTTCCTGGGCCTGGGGGTGCAGCCGCCCACGCCGAGCTGGGGCGCGATGCTGGCCCGCGCCTACCAGTACATGGAGATCGCGCCCGAGCAGATGTACGCCCCGGGCATCGCCATCCTGCTCACCGCGCTCAGCTTCAACGCGCTGGGCGAGTCGGTGCGCATCGCCCTCGACCCCACCATGAAGCGGCGCTGACCCGCGGCGCCGCTCCCCTCATCCACTTCCGCCCTGCGCGGCCCGCCGGCCGCCCGCCTGCCATGAGCCTGAACAAGCTGCTGATCGCCAACCGCGGCGAGATCGCCATCCGCATCGCCCGTGCCGCCGCCGGCCTGGGCATCCGCACCGTGGCCATCCATGCCCAGGACGATGCCGCCTCGCTGCATGCCCGCAAGGCCGACGAGAGCCACGCCCTGCCGGGCACCGGCGTGCCGGCCTACCTCGACATCGAGGCGGTGATCGCCGCGGCGCTGGCCACCGGCTGCGATGCCGTGCATCCCGGCTACGGCTTTCTGAGCGAGAACGCGGCCTTCGCCGAGCGCTGCGCGCAGGCCGGGCTGGTGTTCGTCGGGCCCTCGCCCCAGACCCTCGACCTGTTCGGCGACAAGGCCAAGGCGCGGGCCCTGGCCGCGCGCCTGGGCGTGCCGGTGATGCCGGGCACCGCCGGCCCTACCAGCCTCGCGCAGGCGCAGGCCTTCTTCGAGAGCCAGCAGGGCGGGCCGGGCGGCGAGGCCGCCGTGATGGTCAAGGCGGTCGCCGGTGGCGGCGGGCGCGGCATGCGCATCGTGCGCTCGGCCGCCGAGATGCCGGCGGCCTGGGAGCGCTGCCGCTCCGAGGCCCTGGCCTCGTTCGGCAATGCCGAGGTCTATGTCGAGCGGCTGTTCGAGTCGGCGCGGCACATCGAGGTGCAGGTGCTCGGCGACGGATCGGGCGCCGTCACCCACCTCTGGGAGCGCGAGTGCAGCCTGCAGCGCGAGCGCCAGAAGGTGGTCGAGATCGCGCCCGCGCCCGGGCTCGACGCGGCGCTGCGCGATCGGCTGCTGAGCGCGGCGCTCGCCATGGCCGCCGATGTCGCCTACCGCAACGTGGGCACCTTCGAGTTCCTGATTGATGCCGCCGGCCGCGCGCAGGCCGGCTTCGCCTTCATCGAGGCCAACCCGCGGCTGCAGGTCGAGCACACCGTCACCGAGGAGGTCACCGGAGTCGACCTGGTGCAGACCCAGCTGCGGCTGGCTGCCGGCGCCAGCCTGGTGGAGCTGGGCCTGGCGCCCGGGCAATCGCCCGCGCCGCTGGGCATGGCCATGCAGCTGCGCATCAACATGGAGACGCTCACCGCGCAGGGCACGGTCAAGCCGGCGGGCGGCACGCTCTCGGTGTTCGAGCCGCCGCTGGGGCCCGGGGTGCGCGTGGACACCTTCGGCTACGCCGGTTACCGCACCAGCCCGCGCTATGACTCGCTGCTGGCCAAGCTGGTGGTGCACGCCCGCGCGGGCGGTCTGCCCGAGGTGGCGGCGCGCGCCTACCGGGCGCTGTGCGAGTTCCGCCTGGAGGGCGTGGCCACCAACCTGCCCATGCTGCAGAACCTGCTGCGCCTGCCGGCCTTCCTCGAAGGCGCGATCGACACCCGCTTCATCGAGCGTCATGCCGCGGTGCTGAGCGCGGCCGATTCGGTCCACCAGAAGCTCTTCCACGACGGCGGCGCGCGGGCCGCGTCAGGCGCGCGCCGGGCCGGCGCCCAGGTCGATCGCAGCGATCCGCTGGCGGTGCTGCGCCACGGTCGCGAAGACGCGCAGGCCGCGCCCGCGCTCGAGCCCGCGGCGGCTGATCCGGTGATGCATGCCGGTGCCGACGCCGGCGACGCGCCCGAGGGCTGCGTGGCCCTGCCCGCGCCGATCCAGGGCACGGTGGTCAGCGTGTCGGTGGCGGTGGGCGACACCGTGCTCGCCGGCCAGCCGCTGCTGGTGATGGAATCGATGAAGATGGAGCATGTGATCGAGGCCGTCGGCGGCGGCATCGTGCGCGAGCTGCTGGCCGGCCCGGGCGATCCGCTGCTCGAGGGCCAGCCGCTGCTCTTTCTCGAGCCGGTGGCGGCAGCCGGACAGGCCCGCCAGGCCGAGGCGGCGGTCGACCTGGACCACATCCGGCCTGACCTGGCCGAGGTGCTCGCCCGCCAGGCCCTCACCCGCGACGCCGCGCGGCCCGATGCCGTGGCGCGCCGGCGCAAGACCGGCCAGCGCACCGCGCGCGAGAACATCGAGGACCTCTGCGATCCGGGCAGCTTCACCGAGTACGGATCGCTGGTGATCGCCGCGCGCCGGCTGCGCATGCCCATGGACGAGCTGATCCGCACCACGCCCGCCGACGGCATGGTGATGGGCCTGGGCCATGTCAACGGCGCGCTGTTCCCCGAGACCGAGTCGCGCTGCGTGGCCATGAGTTACGACTACACCGTGCTCGCCGGCACGCAGGGCAAGAAGAACCACGCCAAGAAGGACCGCATGTTCGAGATCGCGCATCAGTGGCGCCTGCCGCTGGTGCTCTTTGCCGAAGGCGGCGGCGGACGCCCCGGCGACACGGACCAGGTCTTCGCGGCCAACCTGATCACCGAGGCCTTCCAGCGCTTCGGGCGCCTCAGCGGCCTGGTGCCCCTGGTGGGCATCGCCTCGGGGCGCTGCTTCGCCGGCAACGCGGTGCTGCTCGGCTGCTGCGACGTGGTGATCGCCACCGAGAACGCCACCATCGGCATGGGCGGGCCGGCCATGATCGAGGGCGGCGGCCTGGGCGTGTACCGGCCCGAGGAGGTCGGCCCGATCGACGTGCAGACCCGCAACGGCGTGGTCGACATCGCCGTCAAGGACGAGGCCGAGGCGGTGCGCGTGGCGCGCCAGTACCTGTCCTACTTCCAGGGCGCGGTGACCGACTGGTCCTGCGCCGACCAGCGCGAGCTGCGCGCGGTGATCCCCGAGAACCGGCTGCGGGTCTATGACGTGCGCACCGTGATCCGGCTGCTGGCCGACACCGACAGCATGCTCGAGCTGCGGCCGCGCTTCGGGCCGTCGATGATCACCGCCTTCGTGCGCATCGAGGGCCGGCCAATGGGTCTGATCGCCAACAACCCCGCCCACCTCGGCGGCGCGATCGACAGTGATGCCGCCGACAAGGCGGCGCGCTTCATGCAGCTGTGCGATGCCTTCGAGATCCCGCTGCTGTCGCTGTGCGACACCCCCGGCAACATGGTGGGGCCCGACTACGAGAAGACCGCGCTGGTGCGCCACTGCTGCCGACCCTTCGTGATCGGCGCCAATCTCGAGATCCCGGTGTTCACCGTGGTGCTGCGCAAGGGCTACGGACTGGGCGCGCAGGGCATGGCGGGCGGCGGCTTCCATGCGCCCTTCTTCGCGGTGTCATGGCCCACCGGCGAGTTCGGCGGCATGGGGCTGGAGGGCGCGGTCAAGCTGGGCTACCGCAACGAGCTCGCCGCCATCGAAGACCCGGTGGAACGCAAGGCCGCCTACGACAAGCGGGTGGCCGGCATGTACGAGCAGGGCAAGGCGCTCAGCGCCGCCTCGCTCTTCGAGCTCGACGACGTGATCGACCCGGCCGAGACCCGGCGCTGGATCATGGCCGGCCTGAAGGCGCTGCCGCCGAAGCAGCCGCGCACCGGCAAGCGCCGCGCCTGGGTGGATACCTGGTAGCGGGCGGCGGCGCTCAGCCGAGCGCCGCGTAGCGCTCCAGGTGATGGTCAGCATCACCGAAGCGCTGCGCGATCATGGTCAGCCGCCGGAAGGTGTGCGACACCTTCATCTCCTCGGTCATGCCCATGCCGCCGTGCAGCTGCACCGATTCCTGGCTGATCTGGCGGGCCGCGTCGGCGATCTTCACCTTGGCCATGGAGACGGCCCGCTTGCGCTCGGTGGCGTCGCTGGCGCTGTCGACCCGTGCCGCAGCCAGGATGGCCATGGAGCGGGCCTGCTCGCAGCCGATGTACATCTCGACCATGCGGTGCTGCAGCACCTGGAAGGACGAGATCGGCACACCGAACTGCTTGCGGTTGCGGGTGTATTCGAGCGTGGCGTCGGTGGCCTGCTTCATGGCGCCCACCGCATCGGCGCACAGCAGCGCGGTGGCGAAGTCCACCGCTTCCTCGATGTGCGTGAGGGCCGCGCCATCGGCGCCGAGCAGCGCGTCGGCCGGCAGGCGCACGCCGCTCAGGCGCACGTCGGCGGCGCGCTGGCCGTCGACGGTGCGGCAGGGCGACAGGCTCAGGCCGGGCGTGCCCGCGGGCACCAGGAACAGGCTGACGCCGGCGGCGGTGCGCGCCGAGACGATCAGGCAGTGCGCCGAGGGCGCGCCGATGACCACGGTCTTCTCGCCATCGAGCAGCCAGGCGCCGTTCTGCACCCGCGCGGTGGTGCTCTGCGGGTCGAGCTGGTAGCGCCGGCCCGGCTCCAGGCTGGCGAAGGCCAGGCGCACGCTGCCCTCGGCCACGCCGCGCAGCAGCCGCTCGCGCTGGGCGGGGCTGCCGGCGCGCGCCACCAGGCGGGCGCCCAGGCCGATGGTCTCGATCAGGGGCTCGACCACCAGCGCCTCGCCGCAGGCCTCCATGGGAGCCATCAGGTCGATGGCGCCGCCACCGAAGCCGCCGTCGGACTCCGGCAGCGTGATGGCGGTGAGGCCCAGTTCGGCGAAGGCCGCCCAGGCGGTGTCGCTCACCCCCTCGGGCGAGGCGATGATCGCCTTGCGGCGGTCAAAGGCGTATTCGTTGGCGAGGTAGCGGCGCAGGGAGTCGGCGAGCTGCTGCTGCTCTTCGGTGTATTCGAAGTTCATGAGGGTGTCTCCGTGCGGCTCACAGGCCCAGGGTGGCCTTGGCGATGATGTTGCGCTGGATCTCGTTGGAGCCGGCGTAGATGCTCGCCTTGCGGAAGTTGAAGTAGCGCGGCGCAAGGCGCGAGTGGAGCGGGTCTACCTCGCCGCCTTCCACCGCCACGAAGGGCTGGGCCTCGGGGCCGGCGGCCTGCATCATGAGTTCGGTGATCGCCTGCTGCACCTCGGTGCCGCGGATCTTGAGCATGGAGACATCGGCCCCCGGGGGCTGGCCGCTGCGGCGCATGCGGTCGAGGAAGCGCATGGCGGTGAGCTCGAGCGACATCAGCTCGATCTCCACGCGCGAGAGCCGGTCGCGAAAGCGCGGGTCCTCGATCAGCGGGCGGCCGTTCTTGAGTTCGCGCGAGGCCAGCGCCCGCAGCGCGCCGAGTTCGCGGCGCGAGGCGCCGACCCGGGCCGAGCCCATGCGCTCGTGCCCGAGCAGGTACTTGGCTACGGTCCAGCCCTTGTTCTCCTCGTGCACGAGGTTGGCAAGCGGCACCTTCACGTTCTCGAAGAACACCTCGTTCACCTCGTGGCCACCGTCCATGAGGATGAGCGGGCGCACCGTGATGCCCGGGGTCTTCATGTCGATGAGCAGGAAGCTGATGCCCTCCTGGCGCTTGGCCGCCGAGGGGTCGGTGCGCACCAGGCAGAAGATCCAGTCGCCGTAGTGGCCCAGGGTGGTCCAGATCTTCTGGCCGTTGACCAGGTAGTGGTCGCCCTGGCGCTCGGCGCGGGTCTTGAGCGAGGCGAGGTCCGAACCCGAGCCCGGCTCGGAATAGCCCTGCACCCAGAAGTCATCGCCATTGCGGATGCGCGGCAGGTAGTGGGCTTTCTGCGCCTCGGTGCCGAAGCGCTGCAGCACCGCGGCGCACATGTTCGGGCCGAAGCTGGGCAGCACCGGCGCGCCGGCCAGGCCGAATTCCTCGTCGAAGATGTAGCGCTGGGTCACGTCCCAGCCGGTGCCGCCCCATTCCACCGGCCAGTGCGGCACGGCCCAGCCCTTGGCGGCCAGGATCTTGTGCCAGCGGGTGAAGTCTTCCTTGGAGAGATGGCGGTAGCCCACCACCTTCTCGCGGATGTCTGCGGGCAGGTTGCCGGCCAGCCAGTCGCGCACCTCGTCGCGAAAGGCGAGTTCTTCGGTGGAATAGCTCAGGTCCATGGGGATGGTCCTCTGGGGGATGGGACGATGATGGGGAGCGACCGGGCCGCGGCCGGGCAGCGGCGGCACGCCCCGGGGCGGCAGGCCCCGAGTATCGCGGATGCGCGGGCGTGGCCGCTCAGGCGGCCGCCGGTTCCCGGAACCGGGTGCCGGGCGCGGGCGGCTGCTCGGGGCCGCCGGCAAAGCACTGCGCGATCGCCATCCAGCGCTGCGCGGCCTCGCCCGACACCGCGAGGCCGGTGTCGGCCACGTTGCGCACCTGCGTGACCACCTGGCAGAACTCGGTGGCGCTGCCCTCGATGAGGCCGCTGGTGCTGTGCTCGTGCCAGCGCCAGATCGCCCCGGAGGGCGCGGTGAGCCGCACCTGCGGCGCCTCGGCCGGCGGGGTCTGCCGGTGCACCGAGAAGGTCCAGCCGAAGGTGTTGATGCCCAGCACCGCGATGTTGTGGATGCGATCGGTGTCCACCCGCGCCACGCCAAGCTGGTCGTAGACAGCCTGACCATGGGCCCAGGTCTCCATCAGGCGCGCGGTGATGCTCGAGCGCACGCTCATGTCGGGCCCGCCCCACTTCACGCGCCGCTTCGGGTCATCGGCCTGGAATCGCTCGGCCACCTGCCCGCACAGCGCATGCCAGGCCGACAGCAGCGCCTGGCCGCTCAGCCCGCCGCTCCAGGCGCGCTCGAGCGCGCGCATGGGGGTGTGCCGGCGCCGCGCCTGCAGGTCGGCCATGAAGGCGACGAAGGCGGGTTCGTCGCTCAGCGAGAGCATGACCGCGTGGTTCCAGTGATGCAGGTGCGTGAGCACCTCGTCGATGGTCCATTGCTTGAAGCGGGTGCCGCGCGTGAATTCGCTGTCTGGCAGCGGCGCGAGCAGCGCGTGCAGGGCGTCGGATTCGGCACGGAAGTCGGCGGGCTGGGTGAACATGGCGGGCTACACTCCGGGGACTTCAGGCACACAGGGAGATGGGCATGGCCAGCATCCGACGAATCGACCACGTGGCCATCGCGGTGCGCGACTGCGATCAGGCCACCGAGCAGTACCGCAAGCTGCTCAACGCCCGGCACATCCGCACCGAGGTGCTGCGCGAGAAGGCCGGCATGGTCAAGGTAGCCTACATGCAGATCGGCGAGAACGTGCTCTCGCTGGTGCAGTCGCTGGAACCCGACGGCTTCATCAACCAGCACATCGACAAGCATGGCGAGGGGCTGCATCACCTCGGCCTCGAGGTCGATGACCTCGCCGGCTTCGTCGAGCAGGTCGAGGCCAACGGCTATCGCATCCCGCTGCGCGACGAGTTCAGCAATCGCAGCGAGGTGGTGCTCAGGCCGCGCGATGCCAACGGCGTGGTGCTGCAGGTGCTGCAGTGGAAGGGCGGCAGCGACGCCACCGTCGAGGACCGCATCGAGCGCATCCTCAAGCTGCAGAATCAGCCGGAGTAGCCCGGCCGCGCACAGGCCCTCAGTCGCGCGGCGCCGCGCCCGCGTCCGCCCGCGCGAGCAGTCGGGCCACCTGCAGCGGCGTGCGGTCCTCCAGGAAGGGGCCGATGAGCTGCACGCCCACCGGCAACCCCTCGGGTGTCTGGCCGGCCGGCACGACGGTGGCCGGCAGCCCGGCAAACGTGGCCACGCCCGGCCAGGCGAGCTGCTCGTCGTAGCGGGTGGGCCGGCCGTCGATGAGCAGCCGGCGCGCCGACCAGTCGCGATCGGTCACGTGCGCGAAGGCCGCGCAGCCGAAGGCGGGCGCCACCACCAGGTCCACCGCTTCGAAGAGCTGCTGCCACTGCGCGCGCGCGCGGTCGCGGGCATCGAGACCGTCGAGCCACTGCGCCGCTGACAGCGCCTGGGCATCGGGCATGCCCCGGGTGGTGATCGCCATGAGCAGGGTCTCGTAGGTGGCCTGTCCGGCGAGGAGGTCGGGCAGCTGCGGGTGCCGATGCAGCACCTGGGCGCCGCCCTCGGCGAGCGCGTCGGCCACGCGCGCCACCCCGGCGCGAATGACGGCATCGGTGGCGCAGCCGGGATGGCGCTCGAGCACCAGCACCCGCAGCCCCGACAGATCCTGCTGGCGGGGCGCCGGCAGCGCGAGCTGCCAGCCGGTGGCGTGCGGCGCGTCGGCGCCTGCGAGCAGCCCGAAGGCGAGCGCCAGATCGTCGGCGTCGCGGGCCATGGGCCCGACCACGTTGAACAGATTGGGTCGGTCGTGGCTGCCCGGAAACGCGTGGCCCCGGCTGGGGATCACCCCGAGGCTGGGCTTGTGTCCATAGAGCCCGCAGAAGGCCGAGGGCACCCGGATGGAGCCGCCGATGTCGGAGCCGAGTTCGAGCGCGACGAAGCCGGCCGCCAGCGCGGCGGCCGAGCCGCCCGAGGAGCCGCCCGGCGTGCGGGCGGGGTCGAGCGGATGGCGGGTGCGCCCGAACAGCGGGTTGACGCTTTGCCAGTCGGCCAGCGCGGTGGCCACGTTGGTCTTGCCCAGCAGCACCGCACCGGCGTCCTTGAGTCGCGCCACCGCGACCGCGTCATGCCGGGCGCGGTGATCGGCAAAGGCGCTGATGCCCCAGGTGGTGGCCAGCCCGGCGACATCGAAGGCCTCTTTCACCGTGATCGGCAGCCCGAGCAAGGGGCGGCGCTCGCCCCGCGCCCGGGCCGCGTCGGCCGCCCGCGCCTGCTCGCGGGCGCGGTCGAAGTCGCGCACCACCACCGCGTTGATCGCGCCGTCGGCAGCCTCGATGGCGGTGATGGCGGCCTCGCACAGGGCGAGGGCGGTGGTCTCGCCGCGGTCGAGGCGGGCGAGCAGATCGTGGGCGGTGGGCAGGGTCATGGCGTCAGTGCTCGGTAGACCTTGGCGAGTTCGCGCGGCAGCGCCGCCACCTCGTCGATGACCAGATAGCGATCGTCCGGGCACATGCGGCGCAGGTAGTCGTGGCCGGCGGGGTCCACCGTGATGCAGAAGCTGAGCACGCCGGCCTGCTGCGCCTCGCGCAGCGCCTGGGCGGTGTCCTGGATGCCGTACTCGTCGTCGTCGCGGTCGGGGCCGTAGTCGCGGTCCTGGGGGTAGCCGTCGGAGATCATCACCAGCAGCTTCAGGCGCGTGGGCTGTCCGCGCAGCCGAGCCACCGCGTGGCGGATCGCCGGGCCCATGCGGGTGGAGCGGCGCGGCTGCATCGCCGCCAGCGCCGCCCATTGCGGCGCGCGCAGCCGGTCATCGAAGTCCTTGGCCACATGGAACTCCACGTCGTCGCGGCCGTAGCCCGAGAAGCCCCAGATGGCGTAGCGATCGCCCAGGGTCTCGAGGGCCTGCGCCATCAGGGCGAGTGCCTCGCGCGCCACGTCGATCACGCGCCGCTTGGGCGGATCAGGCAGCAGCGGATCGCGCGCGCTCCAGTTGCCCCACACGTACTCGCCGTCAGGCGGTGGCGGCGGTTCGGGTGGGGGCGGGGGCGCGTCGGGGTCGGGCACCGGGAAGTCGGTGGAGGCGCTCATGTCGAGCAGAAACGCCGCCGAGACCTCGCGCAGCGCGCGATCGCGCCGGCGATAGACGTGCTCGTCGGTGGCGTGTCCGGCCCGCCGGTCGACCGCCGCCTCGATCAGGCCGTCGAGCTCGATCTCCTCGCCGTCGCTCACCCGGCGCACGCGCACGAAGGCATCGGGCCGGATGTGCCGGAACTGCCGCTGCACCTCGCTGAGCAGCGGCCCGTGGCGGCGACGCAGCTGCTCGGGCAGGCTGGCATCGTCGCCGCGCAGGCGGTATTCATGCAGCCGGCACCAGCCCTTGAGGTAGCCCTGGCGGTGGTAGTCCCACTCGTCGTAGAGCCAGCTGCGGGTGGCGTCCTTGGACAGCCCGAAGGCGCGCCGCAGCGCCGACTCGTCGGACTGCCGTCGGCGCTCGGCCTGCGCGGGCGTCTCGGGGGGTGTGTCGGCGTCGGCGGCGGTCTCGGGCGCCTGCGCATCGGGCAGCAGGCCGGTGTGGCCGCCACGCAGCTGACGCTGCACGAGCTCGGGCCGCACATCGCCGCGGAAATCCACCGCGTCGCCCTCGAAGAAGGCGTCAGGGTCGGGCAGGGTATCGCCCTCGTCGCCGGCATCGTCGCCCCCTCCGCTGCCCTTGCGCGGCGGGCCCTCGGCGGCCGGCGTGTCGGCGTCGTCGTCATCGGCGGCGGCCCGCTCGGCGCGCGAGGCCACGCCCAGCACCCGCAGGCAGGCGGCGGTGGCGGCGGCGCTGTCGTACACGCTGGCGCCGGGCGCGCCGGCCGGGGCCGCGGCGGCGAGCAGCGCGGC